>NZ_QXJC01000002.1 GCF_003570885.1 Simplicispira hankyongi | reverse complement strand
GTGTGGCACAAAAGCGCCGACACCATCCTGGCATCTGTCGCACGGGCTGCAGGCTCAATTATTTGATGCTTACTTTTGAGACACCACACTAGCGGGTGTTCACCACCGGCAGCTTTCGGGTGGTCCAGTTCAACCCCGTGTAGACGTAGCACGTGAACTTTGCCATCGTGCGCCAGTCAGCCCTGTTCCTCAGCCACCTCACCCTTGGCATAGCGTCCAGGCGGGATGCCCACATAGCGTGTGAAGGCAACGCCGAAGGCGCTGACTGAGCTGTAGCCAACGCGCTCTGCGATTTCGGCGATAGCTACCTCCCGTTGTCGCAGCAATTGCTTGGCCATGGCCATGCGCCAAGCTTGCAGATAGTTCATGGGCGTGACGCCGACAGCTCGGCTGAAGCGGTCGAAAAAAGCGGACCGTGACATGGCAGCTTCGCGTGCCAGTTGCGCAACGCTCCAGGGGGCTGAGGGCTGCGCATGCATGAGGCGCAGCGCAAGCACCAATTTAGGGTCAGACAAACCCCGCACCAAGCCTGGTGATGCCGCCGTGCAGGCGCTGGAACGCAGGGCTTCTATCAAAAGCACCTCCAGCAGGCGCGTCATCACGATGTCACGCGCGGGCCGGTCGGTGCGGGTTTCGTCGCCAAGCAGTTGGACAAGTGTGGACAAGCGGGGCTCGCCGCGTGCATGCACCCACTGCGGTAGCAGTGGCAGTAGCAAGGCCGCGTCTGGCGAGCCCATCACGCAATTGCCAACCAGCATGCGCACGTCCACCACGCCTTGTGGGTCGCCCACGCGCGCACCACCTTCCATGGCCGCAATGGGCGTGGTGACCACTTCGCCCGCGCGAGGTGGCAGCCGGTCCAGGCTGGAGGTTGCAAAACTGCGAGCCGCCGGAATGAGCGCGAAGTCGCCCGCATTCAGGGTGATGGTGTCGCTTTGTGCCGGTCCGTCTATTGTCAAATGGCAGCTGCCGTCCAGCACTGCGAAATAGAACGGACGGCCCATTTCCGTGCGGCGCACGGCCCACGGTGACGACGCTACCACCATCTTGGAAAAGGGTGCGCCTGGCTGCAGTAACGAAACGATTTCGGCGAGTGGGTCAACCATGTTGGACTATTGGAACAAAAATCTTGATATCTAAGCATAGTAAGTCCGGATTGCGGCAGGTATCGTCCAAAGCTTGCAAAACCAAGGAGTTGTTTATGTATTCCATTTCCACTGTTCTCATTACCGGTTGTTCGTCGGGCTTTGGCCTGGAGACCGCCCAACTCTTTCTTGACGAAGGCTGGCACGTGGTCGCCACCATGCGCACACCGCGCGAAGACCTATTACCGCCTTCTGAGCGCCTGCGCCTGCTGGCGTTGGACGTGACCGATGCAGACAGCATCCGCTGTTGCGTTGAAGAGGCCGGACCGATTGATGCCCTGGTCAACAATGCCGGTGTGGGCCTGCTGGCCCCGTTCGAAGATGTATCGCTGTCCAGTGTCCGCGAGGTCTTCGAGACCAACACGTTTGGCACCATGGCGATGACCCAAGCCGTGTTGCCACAGTTCCGACAAAAGCGCTCGGGCGTGGTGGTGAACGTTACATCGAGCGTAACGCTAAAGTCACTGCCGCTGTTGTCGGTCTATACCAGCAGCAAGGCTGCGGTCAATGCGTTCACCGAATCCCTAGCGCTGGAACTGGCGCCTTTCAATGTGCGTGCCAAGCTGGTGTTGCCGGGACGTGCGCCGAGCACCAGCTTTGGCGACAACGCATGGCCGCGAATGGCGGGCAGTGCTCACGAGGCCTATGCCGATTTCACGCAAGCCGTATTCGCGGCCATGCGCGACACCGCTACGCCAGTTACCTATGCGAATGATGTTGCCGAGGCGGTTTGGCGCGCGGTTACGGACCCCGCCGCTCCCATTCGCATACCGGCGGGTGCGGATGCGGTGGCGCTCACGCAGGGCTGATGGCTTGGCTGACACGTATGAATTGCTTTTGACCCGGCGTTCATAGGGCTTTCGACAACAGAACGCTGCTGGCCGATTCGAGTCTCCCCTGTAGCCAAATTGTGGCTCCTTGGCTGACTGTCATGTAGCCGGAGCAAACGACCGGTTGAATCTGCCGATCCCGTGCAGTCATTCGCGCGTAGAGGTCAACTGCGGCAGAAGCGACATCGACATCAGCGGCCGCCCGGACCGCTGTCGAGGCTGCCAGTGCAACAGCAGCCAACACGACGCCGGTGTTGCGCCGAGAGAGTGTCGCGTTCACTTGGCGACCTCGAAGCCAGCGGCCTTGAGCGCGGCGGCAGCCACGTCGTGGTCTTGTTGGGCGGTGCCACCAGAGATGCCGATGCCACCGATCACACGACCACCCGCCACGATGGGAACACCGCCGCCTACCGGCATGACGCGCGGATGGTTGGCCAGCGGAGCCGTGGCCGGCTGAGCGACGACCTGGTTCCAGATCATGGTGTCCAGGCCGAAGGATGCGGCAGTCCAAGCCTTGTTGACGGCCACTTCGGCGGCCAGGAACGGCGTGGCGTCGGCGCGCTCGAATGCGATCAGGTGGCCGCCTTCGTCGGTGACCGCAATGGCCAGATTCAGGCCGATCTTGGTGGCTGCGTCGCGCGCAGCGATGGCCAGCGCCAGCGCGCTGTCGCGCGTGATGGAAGCCTTTGTTTGGACTTGGGTAGCGTTGCTTTGAGCCATGATGAGTTTCCTTGAGATGAAGTTGACGGAGGGGTGAGAGGATTGAACATGTGCGCCTGGGTGATAGGTACGCTCGAAAATCAAAAGCCTTCGAGCACGATCTTGCCCACGGCCTTGCCGCTCTCGATCAGCGCATGCGCGCGGGTCAGGTTTTCCGCGTTGATGCGGCCGAAGACGGCGTTGGCGGTCGTCTTGATGCGGCCGGAGTCGACCAGGTCAGCGACGCGCCCCAGCAGAACGCTCTGCTCTTGCATGTCAGGCGTCTCGAACATCGAGCGCGTGAACATCAGCTCCCAATGCAGCGACAGCGACTTGCTCTTGAGCGCCATCGGATCCAGTCCTTCCATGTCGTCGATGACGGCCAGCGCGCCCTGCGGCTTCAGGCTTTGGATGATCTCTTGGTAGTGCCCGCCGGTCTGTGTGAGCGAGGCCACATAGTCGACTTGGTCAATGCCGGCCGAGCGCAGCGCCTGCGACAGCAGCTTGGAGTGATCGATGACCGCGTGTGCCCCCAGCTCCAGGCACCATTCACGCGACTTCGGACGCGACGCCGTGGCGATCACGCGCAGCTTGGTCAGCTGCCGGGCCAGCTGGATCAGGATCGAGCCCACGCCGCCGGCGCCGCCCACGACCATCAGCGTCTGGCCTTCGCCACCGCCTTGGGCAATGCGCAGCCGATCGAACAGCAGCTCCCACGCCGTGATGGCCGTCAGCGGCAGTGCCGCAGCTTGCGCATCCGAAAGCGACTTGGGCGCCTTGGAGACGATGCGCGCGTCCACCGCATGCAGCTCGCTGTTGGCGCCCGGACGCTTGATCGAGCCGGCGTACCAGACGCGGTCACCGACCGCAAAGCCGAGGGCCTGTGCGCCGACGGCCTCCACCACGCCGACCGCGTCCCAGCCGAGCACCTTGACTTCGCCAGCGGCCGGCGCGCTACCGGCACGCACCTTGGTGTCTACCGGATTAACCGAAACCGCGTGCACGCGCACCAGCAGATCACGTGCACCAGGCACCGGCGCAGGCATTTCTACGTCCTCAAGCGCCTTGGGCGCGTTGATGGGCAAATTCTTGTGATAACCAACAGCTTTCATGGAAATTTTTTCCTTTTAAGGTTTGCGTGATGGCGATGAAAGGTAATGTAGGTATGGTTCGCCCGTTTGATAAGATAGCCTTCAGATGTTTCACTTTCAAACCAGAATTGAAAATGTGAGTGACCTCAAGGTGCTGCTGCACACGGTCAGCGGAGGGTCATTGACTGCCGCTGCTCGGGCACTCGGCATCACGCCAGCAGCGGCCAGCGCAACGCTCAAGCGGTTAGAGACTCAGCTGGGCACGCGGCTCTTCGAACGCTCCACACGGGCAATGCGGCTTACGCCGCCAGGACAAATCCTTCTGGAGTACGCTCAGCGCGCGTTCGAGCTGCTTGCAGAGGGGGAATCCCAACTCGATGCCGAACGCGGCGCACTGGTGGGTACCGTGCGTGTCTCGGCACCGTCGGACCTTGCCCGGACCGTGCTAATGCCAATGTTTGATGGGTTCTTGCACCTTCACCCTGGGGTGAAACTGGCGCTCAATGTTGGCGACCGCGTGCTCGACGTGCTACGAGACGAGGTGGACCTGGCTATTCGGTACGGCGAGTTGAGCGACTCTCGCTTCGTGGCCCGTCCACTTTCGCTTGTGCACCCCGTCGTCAGCGCTTCTCCCGACTATTTGAGTCATTACGGCAAGCCACGTACGCCAACAGATTTGGTAGACCACAACTGCATCTCATTCATTCGCGGCGGGCGCACGTTCACCTCGTGGCGCTTCGGCCAGAACGGCCAATGGACCACGGTAAGGGTCAGTGGCGACCGGGTCTTGAATGACGCCTCGCTGGCACGCGAATGGGCAGTTGCGGGAGCCGGAATCATCTTCATGACGGAGATCGAACAACGGCGTGATCTGCAAAGCGGCAATCTGGTGCGGCTACTGACCGAGTGGGAGACAGATCCGTATCCGTTGCATGCTCTCTTACCTAGTGGGCGCTTCGTCCCCAATCGCGTTCGTGCGCTTGTGGACTTTATCGCTGGGCGCTTTGCTGAACTCCAGCTATCAAAAACGGAACACTGAAGAGGGTGCTCGGCGGTCCGAGTTGATCGCGCAGTGCCTTTGGAACGGTCGTGGCCCCGAGACTCGCTAGGTCGGACGTGGCACCGCCTATTATTGATAGTTTGCTCACATCGCCTCCTGCCAACCTGCCGCATTCGCTTTCCCGAGGCAGCGACGCGTCGGTTGAACCATTGCGTCAGCTCGCAGCCAGCTCCACGCCTGCTCGATGAGCACCGAGCGCGCTCGACGGTTCCACATCAATCCGTATGATGCCGCGCTCGGAACGATTGCTGAAGCTCTTGCAGGTGCTCCGCCGCCACCGCCGACCCGTGAGTGCAGAGAAGTTGGCCGATGAGACGATGGTGAGTGTGCGGACGCTCTATCGCGATATTGCGAGCCTGAGGGCGCAGGGTGAGGCACCTTGCGAAGTGAACGCCATCGGCCTAGCCTACTGCGATGCCAGAAACGGACGGCCTCTTTCCAGAACCCCAACTGCTGTTCTGGTTGCCCGACGAAACTTTCTTCAGCTTTGTAAGCCGCCAGCACCTGCTCTGGGGGCATAAAGCTGCCGCGCAAACCTGCCAACTGATCTTCGGTAACGCGCGTGCCGGTAAGTTGCCTGCGACGTGCACTGGAGATCCGACAGTGCGGCCAATCCGCACGGCAAGGTCGGTGAGTCCCGAGTGGCATCGCCGCAGACTGGGCTAAGGTCGCTCCGCACTTCCTGCTGCACGAGCGCTGCGAGCGGCGCTCGGCGGGTAGCCGATTACGCGCTTGAATGCACGACTGAAAGATGCCTCGGAATCGTATCCGAGCCGAACCGCCGCACTGGCTACACGCATCCCGTCGTTTGATATCCAACGCCGAGCCAGAAACATCTTGAGCTTGGCAACGTATCGTGCTGGGCTTTCGCCCATGGTCCGAGTGAAGGCTTCAGCAAAAATCGATCTTGACGAACCCATGACGTTGGCCATTTGCGGGACGCTCCATGTGCGTTCAGGGTCCGCATGGATCGCGGCGATGACTTTGCCGATCCTGGGGCAACGCACCGCGGCGATCCATCCGGTCGCGTCGTTGGATCGGCATTCGACCCAGGCCCGAATGATGGAAGCGGCCAACGCGTCAGCAAGGCGCGCCAGGATGCCAAGTGCGCCAGGACGATCCAACGCGACTTCGCGCTCCATCGCATCAAGCAGCGAGGGGACCGTCGCGTCCCTGAGGTCCAGTTCATCCACCCGCATGACGGTGGGCATCATCGCCATGAGAGGGTGTAGCGGGTCCAGGTTAAATCGAAGGGAGCCGCAGAAGATCGCGTCGCCTTGCGTCTCTTCATCAGCGGCGCCACCGGACGCTCGCCTCTCGCCACCCACCAGGTAAGTGTTCTCCGACACGGCGATATGCGACAGCGAATCGATGTCGACGGTAGGCACATCAGGTTCGCTTGCCAGGATGTGGAAACCGCCGTGCGGAAGCAGGACCGCATCACCTGCGCTGAGCCGCACCCACTCGGTCGTAGAGGTGCAAAGCCAGCAACCGCCGCTGCCGATGAAGTGAAATCGCGCCTCGGACTGCGAAGGGAATGCAACTGCCCATGGAGCACGCAGGATACAGCGACCGTACTCCACGCCGTCAAGACGTAGGCCCAAAAGGATATGCGTCAACAGATCACGACGACTCGGTTCTGCCGGCTCCCCAACGTCGGACAGATAGTCATGCATTTCGGATTTCCTGACATTGAAACGCCGAAAGCATATACCTAGGATCAAGGCTTGCGCATAAAAGGTTTTACCGATGTCCACGCCGTTCCGCACCATAACGTCACCCGATAACGTCGCTGTCGCTGCGGCAACTGAAGCCGTTTCGCCGGCGCAAGCAGTCATCGCTGCAGTGCGGCCGACCAGCCACTGGCCTGCGATTTTCTCGCTGTCAATGGGCGTGTTTGGACTCGTGATGGCGGAGTTCCTGCCGGCCAGCCTGCTCACAGCGATGTCAACCAACCTTCGCATCACTGACGGCGCGGCCGGCCAGGCTGTCACCGCGACGGCGCTTGTCGGCGCCATCGCGGCGCTATCGATGCCAATCTTGACACGACGACTGGATCGCAAGCACGTCATGCTGGCGCTTAGCGCACTGCTCGTGCTTTCCAACGTACTGGCGGCAACGGCCGCAAACTTTCCGATGTTGTTGGCGGCACGCGTCATTCTTGGCATCTCTCTGGGAGGCTTCTGGTCGATGTCGGCAGCGCTTGCACTTCGCCTCGTGCCAGAGGACCAGTTCGCCCGCGCCATGTCAGTGATCCTGACTGGCATGTCGGTAGCTACAGTTTGCGCCGCGCCGGTGGGGGCATGGATGGGCGGGGTGTGGGGTTGGCGAAGCGCCTTCCTAGCTGCCAGTGTTGTGAGCGTCGCGACCCTGATCAGCCAAATTTTTACTCTGCCTGCGCTTGCGCCTCGCGGCAACCCGAATTTGCGCGTGATGAGTGAACTGCTTCGACGCCCCTCAATGCGAGTGGCATTGTTGGCAATGCTGCTTGCGTTTTCGGGTCACTTTGCGGGTTTTACCTATGTCAGGCCACTGATGGAACAAGTGACCCATCTGTCCGTCTCAGCGGTCTCGGGCGTGTTGCTTGGCTATGGGATCGGGGGCTTCTTTGGCAATATCTTCGGCGGTTGGCTGGCCGGGCGGAGTGAGCGCAATGCGATCGTGTTTGGGGGCACGTTGATTGCCGTGCTCGCGGCCGTCCTGCTGATTGCCGGCACCTCGGCCGTCGTCACGGCCGTGGCTGTGACCCTTTGGGGATTCGCGTTCGGCGCCTTCCCGGTCGGCTTTCAAACCTGGATCGTTCGGGCGGCATCGGACCATGCCGAAAGCGCTGGGGGTCTGCTCGTCGCCGTCGCGCAGATCGCCATTGCGACAGGCGCCATTGGTGGCGGTCTCATGGTGGACGGCGTTGGGGCACTTGGCGGACCGGCCTTTGCGCTCGTTGCCCTGACACTCGCCACCGCACTGACCTTGCGCTTCGGGCCGCGCCCGATTCGCACCTGAGCACTCACCTCCACGCACACAACCTGCATTTTGCATAGCGAGCGATGACCAAGCGTTCTTACGCACCCGGAGGTACAGCGCTTCGGGGCCGGTGCCATGACGAACGACTCCCACCATTGGAGGGCTGCGTGATCGCACTCTGTGGATCCAAGGATGGCCAAGCCCCCGGTAGAGCCAGTTTCAAAGTCGGGCGGTGACGTGCCGCTCTTATATCAAGGAGAAAAACCATGAGTTACGCAATTGTCGGATTTGGAACGGTGGGACAAGCGCTCGCGCGTTCGTTTTCTAGGTCAGGTTTCGAGGTCGCCGTCGCGAGCACCCGACCCGCGAAAGCGATCGAGCCGACGGCCTGGGTCATCGGCCCGGGCATTGTGGCGAAGTCACTGGAAGACGCCTTGTCAGCCGAAGTCGTCCTGTTGGCCGTCCCATTCTGGGCCCACCGTGATGTGGCAAAGGCGGTTGCGTCCTGGCAGGGCAAGATCGTTATCGACGTCACCAATGCATATGGTGTCCCGTTGCCCGATCTTGACAACCTGCCTTCCTCGGCAGCGGTGGCGAAGGCCTTCCCCGGCGCCCATCTCGTCAAGGCGTTTAACCATCTCCCGGCGGGCGTGCTCGCACAGGAGCCATCCACGGATGGCGGGCGTCGAGTGATCTTCTTGTCGGGCGACCACGAAGGCGCGATGACAACAGTCGCGACTCTGGTCGAGCAGCTCGGTTACGCGCCGGTCAGCCTCGGAAAGCTCGCGGAAGGCGGCCAACTCGTGCAGGCACGCGACACGCGCTGGGCTCCCCTGATTTTCCAGGACCTATTCAAAAAGGCGGCTTGACTAATATGAAGATCGAATTCCAAGGCCGCAAGGCCATCGTTACCGGATCGACTGCAGGTATTGGTCGCGCCATCGCCGAGGGGCTCGCGCGCGCAGGTGCATCGGTCGTCATCAACGGGCGCGGCGAAGAGCGCGTCGCCACCGCACTGAGGGAACTGCGTGAGCTTTTGCCCGATGCTGACTTCCAGGGCGTGGTCGCCGACGTCTCGACGGCAGAGGGATCAGCAGCGCTTGAGGCCGCAGTGAAGGATGCGGACATCCTCGTCAACAACGCTGGTACGGCCCATGTGAGTGGCTTTTTCGAGCAAAAGGACAGCGAGTGGCTTGATCTGTTCCAACTCAATGTCATGAGCGGAGTGCGCGCCGCGCGGCACTACATCCCTGGCATGGTCAAGCGCGGCTGGGGACGCGTCGTATTCATCAGCAGTGAATCAGCGGTCGCGATTCCGAAGGAAATGATCGACTATGGAATGACGAAGACGGCGCAGCTTGCCGTCTCACGCGGCCTTGCCGAACTGGTCGGCGGCACCGGGGTCACCGTCAACGCGGTCTTGCCTGGCCCGACGCGCTCCGAGATCCTGGGCAACTGGATGAAAGCGACTGCCCAAGAACAAGGCATCACCCAGGGCGAGGCGGAACAGAACTTCCTGAAGACCATGCGGCCGACGACGCTCATCAATCGGTTTACCACGACTGAGGAAGTCGCGAATATGGTGATCTATATCTGCTCCACGCAGGCAGCCGGCACCAGCGGTGCCGCGTTGCGGGTTGATGGCGGCGTCATTCGCTCGATCACTTGAGCTTGCCGCGCGGCCGCAAGTCTTGGATCGCCCAATGATTGACGCCCACATAAACCTGGACGTGTGGGCTGCCGCGTGCGGGTAGTAGTAGGCGACCATGGCGTCGCCCAAGCTTGATCCGATGGCGCTCCTGCTGGGAAAATCCAATTTCGACATTGAACGAGGAGATCCGATGCGTGCAATTGCGGAGGGCTGCTCTCGAAATGCAGGGAGAAAACCCAGTCTGCCAACCAATACTCGGGCTACCTTAGCTCGACCAGAAGCACTTGCATCGGGATGCTTTGCCTCCTGATTGGGGCAAGGATGACCTAAGTGTTGACCTGCGTCGCACAAACCGTACTAGGCCGTGCAAGAAGTGAACCGCCCAGGGGCGGTTCACACTAACGAACCTGAAGAGAACTTTCTTTCCAGGGAAGTAAACGATCACGTCTGTGATGGAAAAACACAGACCAGACCATGACGGGCGCGGCACGATGGAAACAAGAGCGAACAGGTCGATTTGCCGATAAGAACCATATCAGCAAAAACCAAAAGGCCCAGAAGGTATGCCCACTCGCACAACTCCTCGGAAAAACCGCAGTCTGCTTCCTGAAATTTCACGCACATACGCCCCTTCCAGCTTGGACGCACTCATGTAAGAACACCTGAGGCACGAGAATCTGCTCGCGCCACGTCAGACATCGGGCGTTCTACTTGCAAATGTGGAAGACCTGAAAATAGTTCGGCAGCCCAGTCCACAAACGCTCGCACTTTAGCGCTCAAGTGCCGGTTGGGCGGGTACACAACATAGATGGGCAATGGGGGCCGCTCCCATTCAGGCAGAAGTTCGATCAACTCGTTATTTCGCAGATGGGGATCTGCCAGGAACCTGACAGCCTGGGCAACCCCCAGTCCCGCAAGCGTGGCTGCTATGTGTGCGTTGCTTTCATTCACACAAATGCGGTTGCGCCCGATGAAGTCGATGTGTTCGCTTCCCTTTAAAAAATCCTGCGTGATGATGCGGTTCGTACGTGGCGAGAAATAGCCCACCATATAGTGCATCGCTTCAATCTCAGAAGGATGTCTGGGTATGCCGAAGCGCTCCAAATATTGAGGGGTCGCTACCGTCGCAAAGCCTACATTGCCAATGCGTCGGGCCACCAACGATTGGTCACTCAATTCACCCGCGCGAATGACGCAGTCGATGTTCTCGGTCATAAGGTCGGCGGGACGATCGCTTACGCCCAGATGCAATTGGATATCAGGAAAGCGTTCGTAAAAAGTGTGAAGAGCAGGAATGATGACAAGTCGCGCCACCGAGGAGCCCACATCCACTCGCAATCGGCCCTGCGGTGCAGCCTGGGAGTTGGTCATACTCGACTCCATGTCGTCCAAATCGTTAATCAGACGTGCCGCCCGCTCATAGTACGCAGCTCCGTCTGTAGTGACGGTGACGCGCCGTGTAGTGCGGTTTAGCAGCTTAAGGCGCAGACGCGATTCAAGAGACTGGATTTGCTTGGTGACTGTGCCTTTGGGAAGGCTGAGGGAATCAGCAGCCTTGGTGAAGGTGCCTGCCTCCACCACCCGAATAAACGCGCGCATAGACTGAATTTGGTCCATCCTCTGTCCTTGCTCAATTGAGTCGATATAGGCCGCTGCAATGCCTTATTGCAAAAATTGGGGCGCGCCATGAATGGAACGCGCAACGTCACCTCAAGCAGGTTCACGTATCTGATTTACGTCGCGCGCTGGCGGCAGGCCATAGTGCCGGGCATATTCGCGACTGAACTGCGAGGGGCTTTGGTAGCCCACGCGATAGCCAGCTGCGCCCACATCAAGATGCTCGACCAGCAAGAGGCGACGTGCCTCGTTTAAGCGCAACCGCTTTTGGTATTGCAGCGGTGTCATTGCCGTCACTGCGCTGAAATGGTGATGCAGAGACGATACGCTCATGCCGGCATATACTGCTAGTGCGTCGATCCGTAGAGGTTGGTCGAAATGGTCACGTAGCCATGTAACGGCTTTAGCGATTTTGTTGCTCGGGGTGTCCGCTTCAGCAATACGCACGAGCCTAGGTCCGTAAGGGCCTTTGAGCAGTCGGTACAAAATTTCTTGCTCTATGAGCGGCGCCATCGCGGGGATGTCATCAGGGTGATCCAGCAGCCTCACCATGCGCAGCATGGCGTCTAGAAGCGGTGGCTCAACTGGGTGCACTGCGACACCTCTGTCGCGGTCCGACGCCACCATTGCCGACCGAGGGATGTGCACTCGACTAAACAACTCGGCCAACCGCTCGCCTTTGATAGCCATGCCTACGCCGAGATAAGGAATGTCGGTACTTGCGCGCACCACCTTTGAGGTCACCGGCAAATCGAGCGAAACCACCAAATAAGACCCCGGTGTGTACTCGTACACCTCGTCCCCCAACGTCACACTTTTGGAACCCTGAACCACCATTGCCATGCAGGGCCAAATCGCCGTATGGTGCTTGGACGGATGCGACGCGCAACCCAAATGCAATCCGTCGATCAGCGGTGTCGCACCCGGGTCTTCGGCAGCAGCGGCGTAGCGTGACACGATAGCGGCAATCTCTTGATAAATGGGGCTAAGGGCTGTGAAATTCTGGATCGACATAGAGGCTGCTTTTGCTTTGCCGCACGCTGGCCGGCGGTGTGCCTGATTGTCCCCGTAGAGTTACCGCGTAAAAATTGATTTGCAGAATCAGGCATGAATTTTGGAGGATCGTAGTGAAATCCATTTCGGCTGTGTTGCGCATTACTCAGCGAATGGGTTCTGCGATGCGCGTTGACGTGAGCCATCTTCTGTGTCCCAAAGCTCAACCCAACCTCCTCAAAAATCCTCGATTGTTTCCGTAAGAGGAACTCTCAACTGAAATAACTGGTGTTTTTCAGAGCAGCCAACCGAGTTACAGTCCACTTGGATCTGCAACTATTGCGCCCGATGGTGCCCAATTAACACCCTATGTCTCACAACCCGCTTTCCCCATCCTCCCTGCACGGCACGGCGTCCGCCACCACGCCGGTCGTGGAAGCGGACGCCACCATCACACTGCCACAGCGTGGAGCCGTGCAGGTGCGGACTTATGGGCAAAAAAAGGCCGGAGTAGCTTCACCCCTTGTGCTGCACTTTCATGGTGGGGCTTTTGTCGATGGCGACCTCGACGACGGCGCCATGGTGTCGCGCATGCTGGCGCAATGCGGCGCCATCGTGGTGTCACTGGCCTATCCGCTGGCGCCCGCCAGTCCGTTCCCGCATGCGGTGGATACTGGCGCAGATGTCTTGGATTGGATGTACAAGCACCGCGCCAAGCTCGCGGGCCGCGATGCACGCTTGTACTTGGCGGGCGAAGAGGCCGGCGGCAACATTGCCGCCGCAGTTGCCCTGGTGGCACGCGACCGCGGCCATCCACCACTGGCCGGGCAAATTTTGATATCACCCATGCTCGATCCCTGCGTGGGCACGGCCTCTTTGCGTGACGCTACGGGTGACGCTACTGGCTGCAAATGGGCCGATGGCTGGCAAGGCTATCTGCGCTGCCCGCAAGACACGATGCACCCCTATGCCGTGCCGGCGTCTACCCTGCGCTTGGCGCAACTGCCGCGCACACTTGTACTCACCTGCCAAGATGACCCTATGCGCGATGAAGCGCTGGCGTATGCGCGCAAACTGACCGATGCCGGGATTCAGGTGACCATCACCGTGGTCGGGGCGCCCCAAGGTTGGCCCGACACCCTGATGCAGTCGCCGGCGTCCCCAAGCGAGTGTCCCGGCGCAGCAATCGTTCGCCAGCAATTTAGCAATTTCTTTGGCGAAACGAATCCGCCGCTAGCACCTCCGCCCACCTAACGGGTCAGTGCCAATTTGCGACGCAGCCGTATGTCTGCGTACTTTCAGCCGCGAGCTGTTAACCCATAGCGGCCGCCCCCCCCTTTTGCCATGCATTCCGGCTGCGCATCGGACGGGGTGCATTCGTCTCAAAAAAGGCAGTTTCGAATCTCTTGAGGAAATACCATGACCGACAAATCCACCCCCACCCAACCCCGCCGCGCCAGCGCCATTGCGTTGGCCACCATCACCGCCGTGATCGCTGTGACTGCGGCGTTCTTTGGTGTTCAATCAACTTCCCAAGCAGATGCGCCGAAAATTGTTAGCGCGCTCCAGGCCGTACCCGTGTCAGTCGCCGTAGTGACGCAGAGTGAATTCAACGCATGGGATGAGTTTTCGGGGCATCTCGAAGCCGTGCAGCGCGTTGATATTCGCTCGCGGGTAGCAGGTGCGGTGCAGTCCGTCCATTTTCGTGAAGGCGCGCTGGTTCAAAAGGGCGCGTTGCTACTCACCATCGACCCCGCGCCCTACGCTGCCGAAGTGGATCGCACAGCAGCGCAGGTAGCAGCCGCGCAAGCCCGCAAAACTCAGGCTCATAGCGCCTATGAACGCGCCCAGCGTCTGTGGGAATCGAAGGCCATTGCTCAGCGCGAACTGGACGAAAGCTTGAATGCGAAAAGCGAAGCCGACGCCAACTTGCGCGCCGAGGAAGCGCAACTGCAAACCGCCCGACTCAACCTGAGTTACACGCAAGTGCGCGCACCGGTGGAGGGCCGCATCGGTCGACTGGAAATCACCGTGGGCAATTTAGTGGCTGCTGGGCCAGGGGCACCGGTGCTGACCACCCTGGTATCCGTCAGTCCGATGTACGCCAGTTTCGATGCGGACGAGCGGGTTGTCACCAAAGCATTGAAAGACATCGCAGGCGGCGCAAGCGCCCGCATGCTGATCAGCAAGATCCCGGTGCAGATGGGGACCGTCGCATCGGATGGCACGCCCTACAAGGGGACGCTGCAACTCATCGACAACCAAGTCGACGCCAAAAGCGGCACGGTGCGCGTGCGCGCCTCGTTCGACAATGCCGATGGCGCGCTCATGCCCGGCCAGTTTGCCCGCATCCGCATGGGCCAGGCCCACGCCAGCACTGCGCTGCTGGTGAACGAGCGCGCCGTAGGCACGGACCAGAGCAAGAAGTTTGTCATGGTCGTAGGTGACGACAACAAAGCCCAATACCGCGAAGTCATGCTCGGAGCCAACGTGAACGGCCTGCGGATTGTCACCAGCGGCTTGAAGCTTGGCGAACGGGTGGTAGTGAATGGCTTGCAACACATCCGTCCCGGCGCACTGGTAGCGCCGCAGGACACACCGATGAATGCGCAGGCCTTGGGCTCAGCCACAAGCCCCAAGGGCGAGGCCAAACAGTCGTAGAACTGCTGGCGCGCGCCTGCGCACCGTAGACGCGCGATCCCACAAATCGCTATTGATTTCCACACCGCCGGACGGCTTGACACCCGCCGTCCTGGGGGAGGGCTGCGCCCGCGCAGCCGCAGGAGCACACCATGAATATCTCTAAATTTTTTATTGATCGCCCGATTTTTGCAGGCGTTCTGTCGTTCTTGATTTTGATCGCAGGGCTTGTCTCCATCCGCGCCCTGCCTATCTCCGAGTACCCCGATGTGGTGCCGCCGCAAGTGGTGGTACGCGCCCAGTATCCCGGCGCCAACCCCAAAGTGATTGCCGCCACCGTGGCCACGCCTCTGGAAGAAGCCATCAACGGCGTGGAAGGCATGCTGTACATGGGCAGCCAAGCCACTACCGATGGTGTGATGACACTAACTGTCACCTTCAAGCTCGGCACCGACCCTGACAAGGCCCAGCAGCTGGTGCAAAACCGCGTATCGCAGGCCGAGCCGCGTTTGCCAGAAGAAGTGCGCCGCTTGGGCATCACCACCATCAAGAGTTCGCCCGACCTGACCATGGTTGTCCACCTGGTGTCGCCCAACAACCGCTACGACATGACGTATTTGCGTAACTACGCCCTGCTGAACGTTAAAGACAGTTTGGCGCGCATTCAGGGCGTTGGCCAAGTGCAGATTTTTGGTGGCGGCGACTACTCCATGCGGGTGTGGCTCGATCCGCAAAAGGTCGCGCAGCGTGGTCTCTCGGCCAGCGATGTGGTGGCCGCCATCCGCGGGCAAAACGTACAGGCCGCCGCAGGCGTAGTGGGCGCCTCGCCCGGCTTGCCAGGCGTCGACATGCAGTTGTCCATTAATGCGCAAGGCCGCCTGAAAACGGTGGAAGAGTTTGGCGACATCATCGTCAAAAGCGCACCCGATGGCGCTATTACCCGCCTGCGCGACATTGGGCGCCTGGAGCTGGGTTCGGCCGACTATTCACTGCGCTCACTGCTGAACAACGACCCCGCTGTGGGCATGGGCGTGTTCCAGGCACCGGGCTCCAACGCGCTCGATGTTTCGTCTGAAGTGCGCAGCACCATGGCCGCGCTGCAAAAAAATATGCCTGAAGGTGTGGAGTTCCGCATTGCGTACGACCCCACGCAGTTTGTGCGCGCATCCATTGAATCGGTCGTGCATACGCTGCTCGAAGCCATCTTGTTGGTGGTACTGGTGGTGATTTTGTTCTTGCAAACCTGGCGCGCATCCATCATCCCGCTGCTGGCGGTGCCGGTGTCGGTGATTGGCACGTTTGCCGTGCTGCACGGCCTTGGTTTCTCGATCAATGCGCTCAGCCTGTTTGGGCTGGTCTTGGCCATCGGCATTGTGGTGGACGACGCCATCGTGGTGGTCGAAAACGTAGAGCGCAACATCGAAGCCGGTCTCTCGCCGCGTGATGCCACGTACCGCGCCATGCGCGAAGTATCGGGCCCCATCATCGCCATCGCCTTGGTGCTGGTGGCGGTGTTTGTGCCGCTGGCATTTATCAGTGGGTTGACCGGCCAGTTTTACCGCCAGTTTGCGGTGACCATCGCCATCTCTACCGTGATCTCGGCGATCAACTCGCTCACGCTGTCACCTGCGCTGGCCGCCCTGCTGCTGCGCGGCCACGATGCGCCCAAGGACGTGTTAACGCGTGGCATGGATCGTACCTTTGGCTGGCTGTTTCGCGGCTTCAACAAGGTGTTCCACCGGGGCTCCGAGGCCTATAGCGGCGGGGTGAAAGGCGTGATCTCGCGCAAAACCCTGATGCTGGTGATTTACCTGGTGCTGGTGGGCGCAACCTTTGGCTTGTTCAAGGTGATTCCTGGCGGTTTTGTGCCGGGCCAGGACAAGCAGTACCTGATCGGCTTCGCGCAGCTGCCTGATGGCGCCACGTTGGACCGCACTGAAGACGTCATTCACCGCATGGGCGACATCATGAAGAAGAACCCTAATGTGGAAGACGCCATTGCTTTCCCAGGCCTCTCTATCAACGGGTTCACCAATAGCTCCAACTCGGGCATCGTGTTCGCAACGCTCAAGCCGTTTTCCGCGCGTGAACGCGCCGACCAAAGTGGCGGTGCGATTGCAGGCCAGCTCAACCAGCAGTTTGCCGGCATTCAAGACGCCTTCATCGTGATGTTTCCTCCGCCGCCAGTATCCGGCCTGGGCACCACGGGCGGCTTCAAGCTGCAACTGGAAGACCGCGCTTCGCTGGGCTACGAGCAGATGGACGCCGCTGTCAAAGCCTTCATGGGCAAGGCCTACCAAACGCCCGAGTTGGCAGGCATGTTCACAAGCTGGCAAGTCAACGTGCCGCAGCTGTATGCCGACATTGACCGCACCAAGGCGCGCCAGCTGGGCGTGTCGGTGACCGATATTTTCGACACCATGCAGATCTATCTGGGCAGCCTGTACGCCAACGACTTCAACCAGTTTGGCCGCACCTACAGCGTGCGTGTGCAAGCCGATGCGCCATACCGCGCACGCGCTGAAGACATTGGCTTGTTGAAAGTGCGCTCCACCACGGGCGAGATGGTGCCGCTGTCGGCCTTGATGAAGGTGGACTCCAGCTTTGGGCCCGAACGCGCCATGCGCTACAACGGCTACCTCGCGGCCGACATCAACGGCGGCGCAGCGCCGGGCTACTCCAGCGGGCAAGCGCGCGCTGCCATTGAGCGCATCGCCGCCGAGACCTTGCCCAAAGGCATCAGCTTTGAATGGACCGAGCTGACGTACCAGGAAATTTTGGCGGGCAACTCTGCCTCGCTGGTGTTCCCCTTGGCCATCTTGCTGGTGTTTTTGGTACTGGCCGCGCAGTACGAAAGCCTGACGCTTCCGGTCGCCATCATCCTGATCGTTCCCATGGGCTTGCTCGCCGCCATGACCGGCGTGTGGCTTTCGCATGGCGACAACAACGTGTTCACGCAGATCGGACTCATCGTGCTGGTGGGACTGTCCGCCAAAAACGCGATCTTGATTGTGGAGTTTGCCCGCGAGCTGGAGTTTGCTGGCCGCACGCCCGTCGCCGCCGCCATTGAGGCCAGCCGCTTGCGGCTGCGCCCGATTTTGATGACCTCACTGGCTTTTGTGATGGGCGTCCTGCCGCTGGTGCTCGCCACTGGCGCAGGCTCGGAAATGCGCCGCGCCATGGGCGTGGCCGTGTTCTCAGGAATGATCGGCGTGACCGCATTCGGTCTGTTCCTCACGCCTGTTTTCTATGTGCTGATGCGCCGCCTGGCGGGCAACCGGCCCCTGCAACACCACGGCGATGTTGCACTGGCGGAAGAAATCGTCTCTACCCCGCGCGGTGCTGGCGGCGGCGCCCACCTTGCGCCAGCAGCCGCGCGCAAAGCGCACGAATAACTGTCCCACAGACATCCACACGTACGGACTATCGACCATGACACACCGTTTCATATTTCCATTGCGCAGCGCGTTGCTTCCTCTGGTTGCAGCGCTGGCCATTGCCGGCTGCGCCAGCGCGCCTACCCAGGCGCCCGAACCGCTCACGCCGCCGAGTCAATTCAAGGAGCAAGCGCCTGGCGCACCGCGCTGGGTAGCAGCCGCCCCTGCCGAAGCCCAAGCCCGCGGCGCCTGGTGGCTGGTGTTTGGAGACCCCAGCCTCACCGCGCTCGTGGAACGCGCCGGCGAGCACAACACCAGCATTCAGGAAGCAGCGGCCCGATTGGCGCAAGCCCACGCATTGCTGCGCCAAGCCGATGCGGACCGACTGCCGCAAGTGGGGCTGAATGCATCCAGCAGCCGGCAGGCAGGCGCCAACACGGTTGGCGGCACAAGCCCCGCCGCGCTGCACACGGCGGGCGCCAGCGTGTCGTATGAACTGGACCTGTTTGGCCGGCTGGCAGGTGCCAGCACCGCCGCAGCCCTGGATGCGCAGGCGCGCGATGCCTTGCTGCAAAGCACCCGTCTCGCCGTGCAAACAGATACCGCGCAAACCTACTTGGCACTGCGCGCGCTAGACGCGGAAATCGCCCTGGTGCGCGGCACTGTCGATGCCTACCAGGACACCTTGCGCCTGACTGAGCGCCGCTTCCAGGCGGGCGACATTGCGGAGTTAGATGTGGAGCGCGTACGCACCGAAGTCGCATCCACCGAAGCCGACGCCTTTGCGCTGGACCGCCGCCGCGCTGCGCTCGAGCATGCCCTGGCAGCGTTGGTGGGCGATGCCGCATCGAGCTTCAGCGTGCCAGTGACCACCTGGACCACCGCGCTACCCACCATCCCGGCCGGCGTGCCCGCCACCGTGCTGACCCGCCGCCCGGATGTGTCGGCAGCGCAAAGCAGTTTGATGGCGGCCCAGGCCCGCTTGGGCGTCGTACGTACCGCGTGGTTCCCCGACATTGCGCTCACCGCCAACGGCGGCTATGCGTCCACGGACATCGGTGACTTGCTGAAATGGTCCTCTCGCGCATGGGGTGTCAGTGCGCTGCTGTCGCTACCCATCTTTGACGGTGGCCGGCGCGACGCCGCTGTACAAGGCGCCCGCGCCCAGCTTGACGCTGCGGGCGCCAGCTACCGCGGTCAGGTGTTGGTGGCATTTCGCGAAGTCGAAGACCAACTCTCCAGCCTGCGCCTGCTGCACGATCAAGCAGAAGCGCAAGCCCGCGCGGTTCGCTCCGCACAAAGCGCCACCGCCATGTCGGACACGCGCTACCGCAACGGCTATGTGAGCCAGCTCGATTTGCTCGACGCGCGGCGCAGCGAACTTAGCAATCGTCGCCAGGCGCTACAGGTGCGAGCCAGCCAGTACGACGCAACCGTGGGGTTGATTCGCTCATTGGGTGGCGACTGGGGTCCTTTACCAGCTATTCCAACCTCCTATGCACTGACGGGACATCGCAGGAATTAGACGGCTGCGCGAAAATTCACCCCAAAGTCGAAGCTGACCCACCTACCGACGAGTCAGCTTCGGTATGGGTCGTACAAACCAGATTCTGACGCCGTTCCCGCGCGACACGCTGCTGTACAACGTGAAGCTGGCGCTAATGGGCCCTTGCTGTATCTACTATTGATCCGGCCCCATGAAGTCTTAACCCGCAGCGTATTTGACTCGTTGGTCTTGGAAGAAACTCATGACACGCTCGAGGGACTTCTCCAGCATGGTCATGTGCTCATTGGCTGCATCGCGCAGCCGGGCCTTGGTACGCACGGGAACACAGTTTCCCATGGCTTGTTTCAAGTCGGTATTGAGCCTCTCCTCCGGATTAGGGTTTGAAAAGCGCGCGGCGTGCGATTGGAAATCCCGACTGATGCGCTGTCTATCCTGGCACAAGGGCCGAAAATGACGAGCGCTACACCGGCCCGGCCACGTCCATCTGCGAGGCCCGCGCTAGCGCCTGCGTGTCGATGTTCTCCCGGATGTTCGTCACTTTGCCATCTCGGACGGTGATGGCGAACACCCAATCGTCCTCGAACGTCTTATCCGTGGCTTTGATCCTGCCCCAAGCGGAGCCGACTATCAGTACCCGGTCACCTTGCGTCACAAACTCGGGGAGACCGCGGAAATGAGTCTCCACCGTTTCGGATGCCTTTTGCAGAAAGTCCCGCAATCCGGCGTGCCCGCGGTGCGTACCGGCCAGGGGCCAGTCCTCGCCCGGAATGATCCACTCGATGTCTTCGGTACACAGCGCCAGCAGGCCTTGGCTATCACCGCGGCCAGTCGCTGCAAAGAAATCCTTCACAACCTCGACATTCTCTTGTGCGCTCATCGAAATCTCTCCGTTTTCCTTATATCGGATCGTGCCCGATCTCATCGGATACTTTGTAGACCTGCCGGTGAGGACGGGGTGTCTGTGATTCAGCCGATCTCAACGTTCAGGGCGATGTCCCAGGTGCTGGCCCCGTTCTTGGCCAAGCCAATCATCATCAGACCGAGCGCCTCGAGTGTCGCTGCCATGTGCAGGCCGCCGACATCCAACGGACGCAGCCCGAGACTCTTGAGGAAAGTTGCGACGCGTGCCTTGGCCTCCGCATCATCGGCTGCGATGAACGCGTCGAGGTGTCCATCCTTGGCAAGGACGTGGCCGAAGATGGTGTTGAACGCCTTCACGACATGCGCGCCGGCGGGGAGGCCCTTGGCGGTCTCCTGCGCACCAGAACTACCGTGGGGGGTAACGAGGCCCGAAAGGTCTGGAGCAACCGGGTTGGTGATGTCGATGATCACCTTGCCGTCGAGCGCGTCGCCAAAGTCGGCCACCACCGCAGCCGCACCAGTGTATGGCACGGCCAGGATGACGATGTCGCCCGCCGGCGCGGTGCCGTACATCCCTGTGACCGCTCCGGCTGCGAACTTGTCTGTCAGAGCCTGCGCCTTTGCGGTGTCGCGGCTGACTACCTCGACAGTGTGTCCAGCCTTGGCGGCACGGCCGGCGATAGCCGTGGCCATGGTTCCTGAACCAATGATGCTGATGGTACTCATGTGTGTTTTCCTAGTGCGTTGGGGTATTGCTGGCAGTCTCTATACTGAGCATCCCCCAGTTGAAATTTCCTGTGTGCCGAGCCATGTGGGTAATCCCTCAACCCATGCCGGGTCGACAGAGTCTTTGGTCGAACGGACCACGGCAACGCGACATGGTTATCCGCCGGGGTCGTTGCGACTGGGCTCCCTGCCGTCAGCTCATCAGCCGGCAGGGAAGTAATGGCCGTTGTCCAAATCGGCGAGCATGCCGGGCTGAGTGGGATCCCAGCCGAGAATCTGGCGGGTGATGGCGCTGGACGCGGCGACGTCCAGCTTGACCAGATTCGCGAGGAACCCGAAAAAGCCCGGCAGCATCAGCTCATCTGCGGGAATCGGCACGGCTGGCAGGTTCAAGCGGTTGCCGATGGCTTCGGCGATATCGCGGAACGGAATAGCCTCGTCGGCAACCGCATGCCAATTCCTGCCGGCGGGGCTCTTCTCCAGCGCCAGACGGAACACGACGGCGAGGTCACGGGCGTGCACGGCCGACCAATTGTTCTTGCCATCGCCGGGATAGCCGACGACACCCTTCTCCTTTGCAAGTCCGATCAGTATCGGGAGGAAGCCGGTGTTATCGGTCGTGCTGTGGATGATGGTAGGAATCCGCACGACCGAGGACCGCACGCCCTGCTTGGCGAGACCCAGTACGGCCGTTTCTACGACGTTACGAACTCGCAAGGTGCCCTTGAACTTCTCGCCGCCAGAGAGAGTGGGATCCTCCTCAGTGGCTGGGCGGCCGAGATGTTCCCAACCCGGCGAGCCGATACTCCCCGAGGTGACCAGCGGCTTTCCGGTCCCCTTCAGAGCCTCACCGTATGCGAGCATGATCTTTTGCTCCGCGGCAGCCACCGCGTCGAGGCCTCCGGTGGGAAGCAGATCCTGCCGATGCGCGACGTGGATGACGCCGTCGGAGGCTGCGGCCGCCGCTTTTAGCCCGTCGAGATCATCGAGGTCGCCGCGGCGCGCCTTGGCGCCAAGCGCTGACACTGCCTCTGCAGACTTGTCCGAGCGGGCAAGCGCAGTAACCTCGTGGCCGGCTGCGATGAGGTTGGAAATGATATAGGGACCGGAATGGCCGGTCCCGCCGGTAACGAATATGTGCATGATAGTGCTCCTTGTGGGTGATGGGATGCGAGAGGGATGGTGCGTTTCCTCAGCCGAGGAGGCTGACGCCGATCGAGAAGTTGGTGTGTTTGACAGAGTGGGCGAGGAGCCCCAGCGACAGCAGGCAGGCGTGCTCAAGCGTCAGCGCCATGGATAGCTGTCCGGTATCCATCGGACGCAATCCGAGGCTCTCGATGAATGCCGAGACGCGCGCCTTTGCCGGCGCGTCGTCCCCTGCGATGAACACGTCCAAGGGACGGCCATCGACTGGACCCGCCGCCAGGACATGGGAAAACAGGGTGTTGAATGCCTTGACGACATCAGCGTTCGATGGCGCGGCCTTGGCAATCTCCTGCGCGCCGAAGCTGTTCTTTGGAGTCACGAAGTCGGTGAAGTCAGAGTTGATGGGGTTGGTGACGTCGACGAGGACTTTGCCTGCCAGCCCCATGCCGTACTGCTCCACCACATCGAGCACGGCGGAGTAGGGAACCGCCAGGATGACGATGTCTCCGGCCGGCACGGCGCCGTACATCCCTGTCGTTGCGCCAGCTCCGAGCTGCTCGGCCAGCAGCCGCGCGTTCGCGGCGTCGCGACTCATCACCTCGACTGTGTGTCCGGCCTTGACGGCAAGGCCGCCTATCGCTGCGGCGATCCCGCCTGATCCGATAATGCTGATATTGCTCATGCTGTGTCTTTTCTGTTGTCGGACAGTGCCTCTGTTCCTATTGGCGCAAAGCCGCTGTATCATGCGGATCATCGATCCATATTTCGATTGGAAGCAATCGAACCATTGATCCGATTATATGGATCAATGGTTCGTTTGTCAAAAACCCTATGCGAGCTGACGCCAAAAGAAATTACAGCCACCTACTTTCGGTCGCCCGCGGCGTCGTCGCAGAGCATGGTGTCGACGCGTCAATGCGAGATATCGCCCGCCGGGCCGACGTAGGTCTGGCCACACTGCTTCGCCATTTCCCGACGCGAGAAGCCTTGTTCGATGCATTGGTGCGTACGAACCTGGACGCACTGACACAGAGAGCAGGTGAACTCGAAGCGTCGACTGCACCTGGCGAAGCTCTCTTGTCCTGGTTTCGTGAATGGGTGGTATTCACGCAAAGCTATAGGGGCGTTGTCGCTCTGATGGCGGCCGCCCACACGAACCCGGACTCCGCTCTTTATGCTTCATGCGCAGCGGTGCACTCAGCGAGCGCTCGACTTCTGCTCCGTGCTCAGGCCGAAGGTACGGCGCGCAATGATATGAATGGGGACGACCTGTTCGGCCTGATGTCGGCGCTCGGCTGGCTCGTTGACCTACCCTCATTCGCGCCACGGGCCGATCATCTCTTTCACATTGTCGCGAGCGCCATCCTCACAAATCGGCCTGGCAACGGCGTCAAGAAGGCCACGCGTTGAGTCACATCGGCATCGGATGGTCGCCAGGGATCAGTCGAACTTGACCAAGTCCTTGAAGATCAATTGACCCCAGCTATTCCCGCGCGCCTGCACAAGTAGTCCGCCTTCGGAAAGCCCGCCAAGTTTGATCGGGGAGAAGCCGAGATTTTCCGCAAGCGCACCAATCTGCGCTGCTGCGCCGTCATCGTCGCTCGCGAGGAACACGACTCTCCTACCACCATGTACGGTCGGCTCCTGGGCAAGGACGGCAGCGCCCAGATGGTTGAAACCCTTCACCAGTTTTCCACCAGTGAACGCCTGCGCGACTGCTCTGGAAGAAGGTTGTCCTTGCAGTTGCTCAGGGGGCACGCCGTAGGCGTTGGTCACATCGACTACGGTCTTGTTCTTCCAGCTCGGTAGAGCCTTCGCGACGTCCTCGTGCGACTCGAAACGGACGGCCAAAAAGACGATGTCCGCTTTGACGGCTTCCGCTAGTTTTTTGGGAATGATCGTAGGTCCGATCGCAGCCGCAGCGGAGGCAAAGCTTTCTGGGTCGCGAGTGGTTGCAACAGATACTTCGATTCCCTTGCGGGCAAACGCCTTTGCTAGTGCCTGGCCAATATTGCCGAAGCCAATGATTGCGTAGCTCATATGTTCTCCTTGGGTTTAGTACGCCCGACGACGCTCCGCATTCGAATGGAGCGCCCGGTCGGGCGTAGTGCGTTAAATTTGCGCGAGGCCGCCGTCGACGGCAATCTCGCTGGCGGTCATGAAGCTGCTGTCCGACGAGGCGAGGAAGGCAGCTGCTGCCCCGATCTCTGCTGGGTCGGCCATTCGCTGTAGCGGATTCATCGCGGCGAATACTTTCATGCCTTCCTCTCCTAGCGCTTCCTTTGCAAGTTCGGTCGCCGTTGGTCCCGGCGACAGCACGTTGACCCGGATGCCGGTGCCCTTAAGGTCTTCCGCCCAGGTCCGCGCGAGGTTACGCACTGCTGCCTTACTCGCGCTGTAGACGCTGAATGCTGGGGCGCCTGTGGTGCCGGCGCTCGATCCAGTCAAAATTATCGAACCGCCATCGCCCATCAGCGGGAGCGCCTTCTGAACTGTGAAGATGGTCCCTTTCACATTGGTCTCGAACGTCTCGTCAATGTGCTCAGCGGTAAGCTTGCCGAGCGGGAGGGGCCCTCCCGCTCCGGCATTCGCAAAGACGATGTCGAGGGTGCCGCGCTCAGCCTTCACCGCCGCGTAGAGTCTGTCAAGGGCAACCAGATCGGAGACCGAGCCTTTCACCGCGCGGGCATTAGGCCCCAGGTCGGCCACAGCGGCGTCGAGCGCCTCCTGCCGACGGCCGAAGATGAAGACGAAAGCGCCCTCCTCAATGAAGCGCTTTGCCGCGGCGCGGCCGATGCCGGTAGCGCCACCGGTGATCACCGCGGTCTTCCCATTCAGTCGGTTCATGTCATATGTCCTTCGTTGGAGTTGCGCGGAAGCAAGGATCTGCTTGCTCGCGGGCCAAGATGCAGTTGTGGCAACCTTAAAACGGATCGCCAGCGTGATGTGGCAGCGCCAATGGCATCTCCAATGGAGACGGGCGTGACGTACGGACTTCGAGTCGCCGCCAGCCAATGCGGGCCACGCGAAGTGGCAATGCGCACGGGAATGTCGACTCGGGCGAAGTAATGGGCCACGGCGGAGCCAACGCTGCCAGCACCGATGATGGAATAGGTCATGAACTTCTCTTGGAAGTCAATGGATGGTCAGGCCGCGAAGGCGGCGATGTCCTGCAAGGCCTGCCCGACGGCGGCATCCTTGACGTCGGCACCCATGGCGAGGCCTTCGGCGCGTACCACGGTGGTATCTGTCATGCCCAAGAACGCCAGTAAAGCCAGCAAATAGCTCTCCTGGTGCTCGATGGCCGCACGCGGGGATCCCTGGGCGTAGATCCCACCACGGGATGATGCGACGAACGCTTTCTTGCCGACCAGCAAGCCTTCGGGGCCGATGGACGTGTAGTGGAAAGTCTTCCCCGCAATTGCGATGCGGTCGATCCAGGACTTGAGTGGTGTCGGGATGGACAGGTTGTACATCGGCGCACCAATCACCACAATGTCCGCGGCGAGGAGTTCCGACAAGTAGGCGTTGCCCTTGACCAAGTCGGCGGTGATGACCTCGTCTTCGACCTGTGCACCCTGCCAGGCGGCCATATGCGTTCCTGTGAGGTGCAGAGCCGGGTCAGCCGCAAGATCGCGGTAGACGACCTGTAAGCCAGGGTGCAAGACGCGTTGCCGCGCAACAATTTCCGCAGAAAGCTGGCGGCTGACGGACGCAGCGCCAAGAACGCTGGAATCAAGGTGGAGAAGTTGCATGGGGAAATCCTTTCGGTGAACGCCTATTGGGGCGCATGGGGGGTGGGATTCATCTGCGCATCAGCCGGATGAATCAGCTGGATACGAATGGTGCAAGCAAACAGTTATCTAGAAAAGACGGTATATTGAGAACTGAAACATCTATATTTGGGATGGATGGAAGTGGCTCATGCTTGATGGCATTTCTCTGGACCAGTTGCGTACCTTCGTGGCCGCGGTCGATGAAGGCAGCTTTTCCGCCGCCGCGCGCAAGCTCAACCGCGTTCAATCCGCCGTGAGCGGTTGGGTCGCTGGCCTGGAGGCGCAGATCGGCGTGACACTGTTCGACCGCAGCGGCCGATTTCCGAAGCTCACGGCAGAGGGGGTACTGCTCCTGGCCGATGCACGCCACATCGTCTCGGGCGTAGACAAGCTCAAGGCAAGGGCCAAACTGATGACCTCCGGCATGGAAGCCGAGCTGTCCGTGGTAGTGGACGTGTTCTTTCCCGCCATTGCCATTAGCCAAGCGGCTAAGGAATTCGCGGAGCGGTTTCCCATCACGCCGCTGAGACTGTTCGTGGAAGGACTAGGCGCCGGTTACGAGCCAGTGCTCGATGGCCGTTGCAGCCTGGGCATCCTCGGCTCTCTGCCCGTGTCATTTCCGTCGCTCGTGAGCGAGCGTCTGGGCGAGATATCGCTGGTGATGGTCGCTGCTGCTGACCACCCGCTGGTCGCGTTCGAAGGTCGGATACCGCGCGAAGAGCTGGGAAAGCACATCCAGTTAGTGCTGACCGATCGCTCGAAGTTGCTGGCGGGCCGGGACTACGGCGTGGTTTCCCCTTTCAACTGGCGGCTCGCCGATCTATCGACCAAGCACGCCTTTCTGAAACAAAGTTTGGGCTGGGGAAGCATGCCGCTGCACATGGTGGATCAAGATGTCTCAGAGGGGCGCCTTGTCATCCTCGACGTCGACGAGATGCCCCGTGCTGGCGTGCGGATCGCGACATCCGCGTATCACTTGGCAGCTTCACCTCCTGGCCCTGCAGGCCGGTGGTTGATTGATCGCCTCAAAAGTGTCTAGTTGAATCATGCGGCTCTTAGCTGCGCTCCAGTAGGCGGAAGGTCTCGCTGAGATGCCGAGTGCAGCTGTTTGAGATGACGGAGCAGCTCGCTCGGCGGGGTTGCGGCGATGTGAGTGATCGCTGCAGGAGCGGTTCGCGAGCGGCAAAAGGGGAGCTATCGGCTGGCTTGAAGGCTTGCGAGTCGAGCGGAATCCGGGAACTCTGGATGTTTACGACTTTAGTCGGCACGCCTCAAGTATCGATAGCCTGGAAACCCGCATGGATGCTGGGCCTGTGTTTACGACTTTAATTTCCCAGAATAGGGGCAACATCAGATCAACGGGCAGAACGATTGGAAACGTATTGCTCAGAAATGCCAAGAGGCGTATTGTGATTCGTCGGCCTTGACGGCCGATGCCGGCGGCAGTGGTCGATCAGAAGGTACTTGCCGGTGACGCAGCCGCCGAGACAAACCCGGTTGCGTAGGCGCAATGGAGAACGAGATGAATCCCAGCGTTCAATCCAAGGTGGCGTACAAGGGCAACGACCGGCTGCTGTTCGGCATCATCATGGGCGTCATCGCGTTCTGGCTGTTTGCCCAGACGACACTCAACATTGCACCCGACATGGGCCGCGACCTGGGCATGGATGCGAGCACGATGAACGTCGCGGTAGCCATCACCTCGCTGTTCTCGGGCATCTTCATCGTGGTGATGGGCGGCTTGGCCGATCGTATCGGCCGGCTGAAGATCACACGCATCGGCTTTTACCTGAGCATTGCCGGCTCGCTGCTGGTGGCCATCACGCCGCAGGGGCAGCTGGCTGCGCCCGTCATGCTGTTGGGCCGTGCGCTGCAAGGCCTGTCGGCTGCCTGCATCATGCCTGCCAGTCTGGCGCTGGTGAAAGCATTTTGGGAGGGCTCCGAGCGCCAGCGTGCCATCAGCATGTGGTCGATCGGTTCGTGGGGCGGTTCAGGCCTGTGCGCGCTGTTCGGCGGCTTGATGTCGCAGCACTTCGGTTGGCGCTCGATCTTCTGGGTGGCCATCGCCGTCAGCGTGCTCGGCCTGTGGATGATGCACGGCGCACCCGAGAACAGGGCCGACACCAAGGGTGGGTACAGCTTCGACCTGTCTGGCGTGCTGGCTTTCATGGTCACCATGGTGGCACTGCAGGTGCTGGTGACCCAGGGCAACAAGCTGGGGTGGACCAGTCCGGTCGGCCTGGGTCTGCTGGCGGTAACAGTGGTCTTCGGCTGGCTGTTTTTCCGCTTCGAAGACAAGGCGCCAAATGCGTTCTTTGATTTCAGCCTGTTCAAGAACGCGACCTACACCGGCGCGACGATTTCCAACTTCCTGGTCAACGGTACCGCTGGCACGCTGATCGTGTCGCTGCAACTGGTGCAGATCGGTGGCGGTATGAACGCCCAACAGGCCGGCTTTCTGACGCTGGGCTACGCGATTGCCATCATCGCCTTCATTCGCGTGGGCGAGAAGCTGCTGCAGCACTTCGGGCCGCGCAAGCCGATGGTCTGGGGCTGTCTGATCACGGGCCTGGCGATTCTGTTGGTGTCGCCTGCCAATCTGCTGCTGTCGGACTACAAGATCCTCGCGAGCGTCGGCTATGCCCTGTTCGGTGTCGGTCTGGCGTTCTATGCGACGCCGTCGACCGATGCGGCGCTGTCGAACCTTCCGGCGGCCCAGGCGGGCTCGGGTTCGGGCATTTACAAGATGGCTTCGTCGCTCGGCGCTGCCTTCGGCGTGGCGATCTCCGCCGCCCTTTTCACTGCGCTCAGCGGCGACAGAGCGGGCATGCACTGGCTGGAAGGGGTGATCACCTTCAGTGGCCGCCAGGACAACCTGGCCGTGCGGGAAGCCGCCATCGTTGCACTGGGCTTCAACGTGCTGATGGTCGTGATGGCCATTGTCTCCATCATGCTCACGGTGCCTAAGGGGACGAAGGCGCAGGCCTGAATCCCCAACTGTCATGTCAAGCGCCGACGATTCCCTCAAGCACGCTGTCTACCGGATATCTTTCAACCTTGCTTCATCACTTCTGGAGTTGCCATGAATGCCCTCACCCAAGCTCTCGGCTCGGTCGGACCCACCCTGATGGCCGAACTTGAAGCACTCTACAAAGACCTTCACCAGCATCCCGAGTTGTCGATGCAGGAAGTCCGCACCGCGAAGATCGTCGCCGACGCGATGCAGGGCCTCGGCTACGAGGTGACGCGCAACGTCGGCGTGACCGGCGTGGTCTGCGTGATGAAGAACGGCGCCGGCCCGACCGTAATGCTGCGCGCGGATATGGACGCGCTACCGATGGCCGAGAACACCGGGCTGCCCTATGCCAGCACCGTGACGGTACGCGACGCGGAAGGTGTCGAGGTCGGCGTGGCACATTCGTGCGGCCATGACATGCACGTGACCTGGATGATCGGCGCCGCGCGCATCCTGTCCACGAACCGCGCGGCCTGGCAGGGCACGCTGATGGTCGTGTTCCAGCCAGGCGAGGAAACGGCCGAGGGCGCGAATGCCATGGTGCGCGACTGGGGCGCAGGCCGCTTCCCAAAACCCGACATCATCCTCGGCCAGCACGTGATGGTCGGTGCCGCCGGCACCGTGAGTTACCGTCCCGGCGTCACACTGTCGGCCGGAGACAGCCTGAAGATCAAGCTCTTCGGGCGCGGCTCACACGGTTCACAGCCGCAAACCTCGATAGATCCGGTCATCATGGCAGCCGCGACCACGCTGCGCCTGCAGACCATCGTCTCGCGGGAGATCGCACCGACCGAGCCGGCGGTGCTCACGATCGGCTCGCTGCAGGCTGGCACCAAGGAAAACATCATTCCCGACGATGCCACCATCAAGTTGAACATGCGCACCTTCAGCGAGGACACGCGTGAGTACATGCTCAAGTCGATCCGCCGCATTTGCTGCGCCGAGTGCGATGCCTCCGGTGCCGAGCGGCCGCCCGAGTTCACCACCATCAACAGTTACCCGCTGACCGAGAACGACCTTGTCGCGACACAAAAGGTGGCGCAGGCGTTCGGCCACCAGTTTGGCAAGAACGCCTCACTGGCACTCAGCCCAGCGTCGGCCAGTGAAGATTTCAGCATCTTCGGCCGCACTTGGGGCGTGCCCTATGTGTTCTGGTTCGTCGGCGGCACCGACCCAGCGGTGTACGCCAAGGCCCAGCAGGAAAAAACCGTCAACAAGATTCCCAGCAACCACTCGCCGAAGTTCGCGCCGCAGATCCACCCGACGCTCGAGACAGGCTTGCAGGCCATGCTGACCGCCGCTGCCGCGTGGCTGTGCCCCCCGGTGCCACGGCCTGAAACGAACACATGAACGTCCACGAATTGGCACTTGCCGGCCTGAACGACCACCGCCTGTTCACAACGCTCGATCTGGCGGGCACATTCGCCTTTGCCATCAGCGGTGCCGTCGCTGCCAGAGACCGCGGCCTCGACTGGTTCGGCGTCGTCGCGATAGCGTTCACGGTCGCTTGCGGCGGGGGCGTGCTGCGCGACCTGTGCATCGGCGCTGTGCCGCCGGCCGGGCTGACCGATTGGCGCTACCTTGCCGTTGCCATGGCGGCAGCCTTGATGACGATAGCCGCAAACACGCTGGTCGTGCGCCTGGCGCACCCGGTGATTCTCTTCGACTCCATCGGCCTGGGACTCTTTGCCGTGACCGGCGCGCAGAAGGCCATGATCTTTGGCCATAACGCGGAGGTGGCGGTTCTGCTGGGCATAGTCACTGCCGTGGGCGGTGGCGTGGTGCGTGACGTGCTGCTCAATCGGGTGCCGGTGATCCTTCAGCGTGAGATCTATGCGTCGGCTGCGCTGGTGGGTGCCAGCATTGAAGTGTTTGGCGAGCATCTAGGATGGTTGTCGAGCAGTAGAACCTGGGTTGCTTTAGTGGCGTGCTTTGCGTTTCGTTATCTATCGCTGCACTACAAGTGGAACCTGCCGCACTCTTCCGAACACGACGGCAACGGCTCGGAATAGGGCCTGCTAGACAGCAGGGTCGTCGTTTCGTGATGCAGCAGGTATCCGTTCTGTCTGACCAATGCGTGCAGCATCGGCCTTGAACCGCCCCGGGTGATTCAGTCTCCACGTTGCGCTATTCGTCCATATGAGAGATCCTTAGTGGAAAGGGGGACTCCCATGATTAAACTGGTTCTACTGAGGGTTGACGGGCAGACTTACGCTCTGCCGCTGGCCGCGGTGGACCGTGTCCTGCGCATGGTTGAAATTACGCCGCTGCCAGGGGCGCCTGAAGTCGTCGTGGGGGTCATCAATATCCAGGGCGAAGTGGTCGCGATCGTTAGCATCCGCAAGCGCCTTGGCCTTGCTCCGCGGGCAGTCGTAGCGGCCGACAGTCTGGTTGTGGTGCGTGCACGCACCAGGCGACTCGCCATCATCGCGGAGTCCGTCTTGGGTGTAGTCGAACGTCCGGCTGATGCTGTCGTGTGCACCGGTGACATTGTCGGAGGCACCCCTCAAATTGAGGGCGTGCTCAAGACGCACGATGGTCTGGTTTTGATTCAGGATCTGGATCGGTTCTTTTCTCCAGAGGAAGAGCAGTCTTTGGATTTGGCGTTGGAAAAGCACTGACCGACGTGCATCGATATGCCGATTTCCTTGCCCGACTCGTTACTGTCGCTCCTGAGCGATTTGCTCGAATCGCAGATGGGGCTTTACTTCCCGAGAGCGCGATGGCGTGATCTGGAGCGCGGCATCGTCGCTGCATCCCACAAGTCGGGATACCCGCAAGCTGAAGACTATATCCGGTGGCTTCTTGCTGCGCCTCTGACGCGAGCGCAAATAGAGATGCTTGCGAGCCACTTGACGGTAGGCGAGACCTATTTCTTCCGCGAAAAAAGAAGTCTCGACATTCTTGAGCAGCAGATCCTGCCGGAGTTGCTTCGGGCCCGTGCAAAAACCGGAAGGCATATTCGCATTTGGAGTGCGGGATGCTGCAGCGGCGAGGAGCCCTATTCGATCGCGATGTTGCTCGATCGGTTGATCCCCGATCTCGATAAATGGAATGTGACTATCCTGGCGACGGACATTAACCCGCAGTTTCTGCGCAAGGCGGCACAGGGGGTATATGGTGCATGGTCGTTTCGCGACACGCCCGGCAGGCTTAAGGATCAGTATTTCATCCGGCGACAGGACGGAAGCTTCGAAATCCAGCCGCGGATACGCAGGATGGTCACCTTTTCCTATCTCAATCTCGCCGACGATGCTTACCCATCGTGCATGAACAGCATGAATGCGGTGGATGTGATCTTCTGCCGCAACGTGCTTATGTATTTTGCTCAGCAAAGGGCAAAAATGGTCATCGCGAAGCTGCACGGCTTGCTCGTCGATGGGGGTTGGCTGATCACCAGCCCCGCTGAAACCGCGCAAGTGAATCTTTCCGAATTCACCACGGTCGAATTTCCAGGCGCCTTCCTGTATCGCAAGACAGCGGTCGGCGGACCCTTGTCCGTCGCCATCAACTCTCAAGGCATGTTGCATGCTGGAGAGGCTGCAGCAGCCGACGCGCCGGGTCCAACTGCGCCTTTGAAGGTAGCCTGGCCGACCTTCGCGCTCGAAATTCTGCATGCAGAAGGTGGCGTGCACGCGACACAAGCAGAAGAGGCAGACTCGCCCAAGCACGAAGAGCCAGAAACGCCGAGAAGCAAAGCCCGTGCTTGCGCCGATGAGGGTAGGCTCGCCGAAGCGATCGAATGGTGCGAAAAGGCGATTGCCGCCGACAAGCTCAACCCGGCACACTACTATCTGCTTGCTGCTATTTGTCAGGAGCAAGGGCAAAGCGAGACCGCCGAACGTGCCCTTGGGCGCGCGCTTTATTTGGAACCCGATTTCGCGCTGGCCCATTTCGCCTTGGGCAACCTTTGCCTGTCCGGTGGGCGTCAGCGAGAAGCGCAACGGCATTTCGTCAATGCACTGACTCTGCTACGGGCGTGCCCGGCCGATGCCCTGTTGCCGGAGTCGGACGGGTTGAGCGCTGCTCGGTTTGTGGAAATCATCACCTCGGCACAGGCGAGCCTGGGGCACACGTAAGGAGGTTGTCGCATGAGGACGAACCCATCAGGGTCCCGCAAGACCCATCGAGCAGCCATTGATTGGGTCGAAGTGCGCGCCCGCCTGGACACGATTCAAGCTGCCAGCGAACAGGCCTGGGCGCTCGGGAGCGATGAGACCGGACGGATCTTGCATGAGAGAGCGCTAGCACTCGCCTTGGAGCCCGACAGAACGCAAACCATAGATCAAAGCATCGAGGTGGTGGAATTTCTGCTTGCTCATGAGCACTACGCTGTCGAATCCTCTTATGTGCGTGAGGTTTCTTTGCTGGAAAACCTCACTCCGCTACCGTGCACGCCGACCTTCGTGCTTGGCATCGTCAACCTGCATGGCGAGATCGTTTCGGTCGTCGACGTGCGCAAATTCTTCGACCTCCCGCAAACCGGTTTGCCCGATCTGAACAAAGTCATCGTTCTCGGGTCCGGAAGCATGGTGTTCGGCATCCTCGCGGATGCCATCCTTGGCGTGCGCCGCATTGCGCTTGCCGCAATCCAGCCCGCGCTACCCACGCTCACCGGCGTCCGGGAGAAATACCTGAAGGGGGTCACCCCGGAGCGCACGGTGGTTCTCGATGCTGGGAAGCTGCTTGCTGACGAGGAAATCGTGGTGCAGGAACAGGTGGACGGCCAATGATGCCTCGGGCTGGATCCAGAGTGGCAGGCAGAAAAGCATGCATGGAGAAGCAGACATGAAATGGTTTCTGGATCTTACGACCCGCAACAAGCTGTTTGTTTGCTTCGGGCTGATTTTCGCGCTGATCGTTGCAGTGATTGCAAGTGCCTACACAGGCATCAACACCATCCGCGAGTCGCAGAATCGACTCTACCAACAAGACTTCACTAACCTGAGCGAACTACAGGCCCTGCGCGTGTATCAAAACCAGATGCGGGCTTTGATACTTGAAGCACAGCTCTTGAGCAAGCGCGCGGAACAGGATCCGCTGCTGGCGCAAGCCGCGGAACTCTCGAAACAGATTGACCGCCTCATCCTCAACCTCCTTGCGCGGGCGAAGAACGACCCCAAGCAGTTATCGCGGCTAGAGGAGCTGAAATCGGTCTGGCAGGCATTCGCCCAAACGAAGGACTCCGAGGTCATTCCGCTGATCCTCGCCGGCAAGATCGCGGAAGCGGGGCAGCGCACAGTTGGCGTGCAGCAGGAGCGGGAGGAAAAAATTCGCACCATTGCCCAGGAACTCGGCAACGCAGCCCAAGAAAGCGCGCGTCTGGCCGTAGCCAATTCCGATCTACAGGCCCATCAGTCATTTCGCGGTTTTTTGTTTGTCGGGATCGCGGCCTTGGCGATCGGCCTCGTGCTGACACTATTGCTGGAGCGGGTGATCGCAGGGCCGTTGCGCGAGTTGTCGCGCGCCGCCGAACGGGTGGCTGCGAGCGATCTCACTGTCGAGGTCCCCAAGAACAATCGCGCTGACGAGGTCGGCAGCTTGATGCGTGCATTCGGCGCTATGGTCGAGAGCCTGCGGCGCACAACCCGAGAACTAAATGAAGGCGTCGGCGTACTCGCTTCCTCGTCCAGCGAGATTCTTGCCACCACGACGCAAGTGGCGTCCGGTGCGGCGGAGACGGCCAGCGCGGTGAGCGAGACCACGGCAACGGTGGAAGAGGTGAAGCAGGCCGCCGGAGTATCGAGCCAGAAGGCCAAGTACGTCTCGGAGAGCGCGCAGAAGGTGGCG
>NZ_QXJC01000019.1 GCF_003570885.1 Simplicispira hankyongi | reverse complement strand
CTAGTGTGATGTCTCAGAAATAATTTGAATTATCTCGATGCGTGTTGATCCAAGGAGTCTTCCATGAAGGAGACTACGCAGATGGCCCACGCTGGACGCCCCGCCACAAAGTTGCAGATCACCGACACCGAGCGCGCAGAACTCAAGGCGCGACTGCGTGTGCGCAAAGCGCCTGAAGACGAGAAGCTGCGCATGCGAATCGTGCTGGGCTGCGCAGATGGGGAGTCGGGCACCGTGATTGCCCAGCGTTTGCACACCACAGTGCAAACAGTCTCAAAGTGGCGGCGACGCTACCAAGCGTACCGTCTGGCTGGTTTGACCGATGCACCACGCGCGGGTCGCCCGCGCAGCGTGGGCGACGAGCGGGTCCAGCAAATCGTAGACAAGGTTCGCCAGAGCAAGCCTGACAATGCCACGCACTGGAGTGTGCGCCAGATGAGTCGGCAAACGGGTGTATCACCCGCGACGGTGCAACGCATCTGGCATGCGTTTGGTCTGAAGCCGCACCTGCAAGAAACCTTCAAACTGTCCACTGATCCATATTTCGTGGATAAGGTGCGTGATGTAGTGGGACTGTATATGGCACCGCCCGATCGCGCCCTGGTGCTGTGCGTGGACGAGAAGAGCCAGATCCAGGCGCTTGATCGCACCCAGCCGGGATTGCCTCTTACCTTTGGCAAAGCGAGCACGCGCACGCACGACTACAAACGCCATGGCACAACGTCGCTGTTCGCCGCGCTGGATGTGGCTACTGGCAAAGTCATTGGGCAACTCAAGCGCCGTCACCGCAGCGTGGAATTCCTGCAGTTCCTCAAAGCCATTGATACAGCGGTACCGAGCGGACAAGACATCCACCTGATCATGGACAACTACGGCACGCACAAGACTCAGGCCGTGCGGGCGTGGCTAGCAGCCCATCCCCGCTATCACGTTCACTTCACGCCAACCTCCGCGTCCTGGCTCAATCTGGTCGAACGCTTTTTCAGCCAGATCAGCGAGCAGTGGATCAAGCGCAATGCCCACACCAGCGTCGCTCATCTGGAGCAATCTATCCGGGAATACATCGATCGCCACAATCAGGATCCCAAGCCCTTTGTGTGGCACAAAAGCGCCGACACCATCCTGGCATCTGTCGCACGGGCTGCAGGCTCAATTATTTGATGCTTACTTTTGAGACACCACACTAGC
>NZ_QXJC01000018.1 GCF_003570885.1 Simplicispira hankyongi | reverse complement strand
CACAGGTACTTGATCTCCACATAGTCGTCCATGCCGTGGTGCGAGCCCTCGCGCCCCAGGCCCGACTGCTTGATGCCGCCAAAGGGCACATGCTCTGTGGAAATGATGCCAGTGTTCACGCCCACCATGCCGTACTCCAGCGCTTCGCCCACGCGGAAGATGCGGCCCACGTCGCGGCTGTAGAAGTAGCTGGCCAAGCCAAACTCGGTGTTGTTGGCCGCATCAATGGCCTGTTGCTCGGTCTCGAACTTGAACACCGGGGCAAAGGGGCCAAAGGTCTCTTCGGTGGCGCACAGCATGTCGGCGCTGGCGTTGGCCAGCACCGTGGGCTCGAAGAACTGGCCCGAGCCCAGGGTGGTGAGGCGCTTGCCGCCGGTGAGCAGCTTGCCGCCCTTGGCGATGGCGTCCTCCACATGGCGCTGCACCTTGACGAGGGCCGCTTCTTCGATCAGCGGGCCCTGGTTCACGCCGTCCTCAAAGCCATTGCCGACTTTGGCGGTTTGTACCTTGGCGGCGAACTTCCGCACGAATGCGTCGTAGACCCCGCTTTGCACGTAGAAGCGGTTGGAGCAGACGCAGGTCTGGCCTGCGTTGCGGTACTTGCTGGCAAAGGCACCTTCCACAGCGCTGTCGATGTCGGCGTCGTCAAAGACGATGAACGGCGCGTTGCCGCCCAGTTCGAGCGACATCTTCTTGACCGTGGGCGCGGACTGCGCCATCAGGATGCGGCCGACTTCGGTGGAGCCGGTAAAACTGATGTGGCGCACGATGGGGCTCTCGCAGAGCACTTTGCCAATGGCAATGGAGTTGTCGGCGTCGGCGCACAGCATGTTGAGGACCCCCGCCGGGATGCCGGCGCGCTGGGCCAGTTCGGCGGCGGCGAGGGCCGAGAGGGGGGTCAACTCTGCGGGCTTGATGACCACGGTGCAGCCTGCTGCGAGCGCCGGGGCCACCTTGCGGGTGATCATGGCCAGCGGGAAGTTCCAGGGGGTGATGGCTGCGCAGACACCGATGGGTTGCTTCAAGACCAAGAGGCGCTTGTTGTTGTCGAACTGCGGCAGGGTTTCGCCATTGACGCGTTTGGCTTCTTCGGCAAACCACTCGACAAAGCTGGCGCCATAGGCGACTTCGCCTTTGGCCTCGGGCAGGGGCTTGCCCTGCTCGGCGGTCATGATGCGGCCGAGGTCGTCCTGATGCTGCATGAGCAGCTCGAACCATTTGCGCAGGATGGCGCTGCGCTCCTTGGCGGTTTTGCTGCGCCAGGCCGGCCAGGCAGCGTTGGCGGCGGCTATGGCGGCTTTTGCATCCTGGGGGCCGAGGTTGGCGACGTCCACGAGCTTGGCGCCGGTGGCGGGGTCATGGACGGCGAAGCGGCTGGCGCCGGCGATCCACTCTCCGTTGATGAGGGCGTCGGTCTTGAGGAGG
>NZ_QXJC01000017.1 GCF_003570885.1 Simplicispira hankyongi | reverse complement strand
CTCTCAAGAAACACCAGATAACTGATTGATTTTCATGGTGTTTTCAAGCGGTGTTGTCGGAGGGCACGAGCTGCATGCCCATGGCTTTGGCCTTTTGGGCGAGGTTGTGCAAGACCCGCTGGCGGTAGCGCTCCTCGAAGTAATCCTGCCCCCGGTCGGTGTATTCCTGCCCGTGGGTGAGCATGGCGTAGATCAGTCGGGCCAGCTTGTGGGCAGCGGCCGTGACGGCCTTGGGTTTGTCCATGCGCGCGCACATTCGCCGGTAGTACGCACCCAGCGCCGACTGGCTCGAACGCAGGGCCGCTGCCGCCAGCCGCAGCGCCTGGGCCGCGCGGTTGGCGCAGCGCTTGGTTTTGCCACTCATGACCTTGCCCCCGGTGATCTTGGTGCCCGGACACAAACCCAGCCAGGAGGCGAAGTGCTTGTCGCTGGGGAACTTGCACATGTCGGCGCCCACCTCGGAGACCACCACCAGCGCGGTGGTCACGTCGATGCCGTCGATGCGGGTGAGGTCCACACCGCACATCTGAAAGAGCTGGGTGCGCAGATCGAACTTGGGGGCATTGCGGGCGCGCCCGCGCTTCTTGCCTTGGGCCGGTTCGTCTTCGCGCACATGCAGGGCCTGCAACTGCGCCTGAACCTGCGCGTCGCACTCGGCCAGTTGGGTGCCACAGAAGTCAAACGCGTCCAGGGCCTGCTTCAAGGCAAAGAGGTGCTCGGCGCGCCAACTGCCTTGCAGGCTCTTGGCGATCTCGTCCTCGCTGGCGCGGATGCGCGAATTCTTCAGGCGGGCCAAAGCCAGGCCATCGCGCTCACCGGCGACGATGGCGCGCAGGATCTTCTGGCCCGTCTCGCCGGCCACGTCGGAGATGACATTGGCCAGCTGGATGTTCATCTGGGTCAGGGCCTTTTGCATGTGCTGCACGAAGCGGCCCTGGCTGCGCAGCAGCATGGTGCGCTGGCGGCTGAGCGAGCGCAGCACGCAGACCTGATCAGCCGGGCGGAAGGCACCGCGCAGCAGACCAAAGCTCATGAGTTGTTGCAGCCACTGGCAGTCCAGCACATCGCTCTTGCGGCCCGAGACGTTCTTGACGTGACGGGCGTTGACCAGCAGCACAGTGAAACCGCGCGCTTCGAGCAGTTCGTACAAGGCAATCCAGTAGACCCCGGTGGACTCCATGGCCACGGTGTCCACGCCGCAGGCGTCGAGCCAGTCTGCCAGGCGGTGCAGATCGGCGGTGAAGCTGGCGAACTCGCGCACGGGTTCATCGTCGCGGTCTGGCGGCACGGCCACGAAGTGCGCGACGCTGCCGATGTCGATACCAGCGGCATTGGGGTGAGTCAGGGTGATGGCCGACTGGGTGGTGGGCCGCTTGCGTTGAGCCATGGCATCCTCCATCATGAGAAGTGGAACGTGGCACCGGCTCGGGTACGTCGTCTTGATCACTCTCTCAAACGGGATGCCTGTGCCGGACCCAAGCGGCTCGGCACGAGCTCACCAATGTCGATGACGCAGCCCACGACCACGCTAACCCGCGGGCAATGTGCACCATTGCTACTTCGGTCTTTGCCAGTGCTGCGTTCCACCATGCCATATTCGGCAGGCCAACGCCACGTGTTTCTTCGGCACGATTTGCGGCACGGGCGGGCCGATTACTTCGCTAACCCC
>NZ_QXJC01000016.1 GCF_003570885.1 Simplicispira hankyongi | reverse complement strand
AAACCCGTACTACAATGCAAGGCTGCGCTGCTGACGGCAGGTAAGCCCCGAGAGGGGTTTGCTGGATGCGGTGGTGCGGCGGGTGAAGTAGGTGGATGTTGAGTGAGGTGAGAAGAAAAAATTCTTCGAATCTTTTTGACAGAAGCTGAAAAATCCTGCTAGAATTCAAGGCTTCGCTGATCGCAGCGTAGCAAGCTGGCAAGAAGGGGTTTAGGCCTCGATGTGCTGGTAGAGAACCTTAAAAATATACAGCCGATAAGCGTGGGCGTTTGAGGCATGAGGCCTAAAGTTCTTTGGAACAAAAGAAGCTGTCAAAGGCTTCGAGGGCTGTAAAAAGCTTTCAAACGCTCATGAGAGAGAAGTGAAGTTCACTTCAATTCTTAATTTTGAGTAGTCTCGAGAGAGGCAAAAAACACAAGATCGAACTGTAGAGTTTGATCCTGGCTCAGATTGAACGCTGGCGGCATGCCTTACACATGCAAGTCGAACGGTAACAGCACTTCGGTGGCTGACGAGTGGCGAACGGGTGAGTAATACATCGGAACGTGCCCGAGAGTGGGGGATAACGCAGCGAAAGCTGTGCTAATACCGCATACGATCTACGGATGAAAGCAGGGGACCGCAAGGCCTTGCGCTCACGGAGCGGCCGATGGCAGATTAGGTAGTTGGTGGGATAAAAGCTTACCAAGCCGACGATCTGTAGCTGGTCTGAGAGGACGACCAGCCACACTGGGACTGAGACACGGCCCAGACTCCTACGGGAGGCAGCAGTGGGGAATTTTGGACAATGGGCGAAAGCCTGATCCAGCCATGCCGCGTGCAGGATGAAGGCCTTCGGGTTGTAAACTGCTTTTGTACGGAACGAAAAGGTCTTTTCTAATAAAGAAGGCTCATGACGGTACCGTAAGAATAAGCACCGGCTAACTACGTGCCAGCAGCCGCGGTAATACGTAGGGTGCAAGCGTTAATCGGAATTACTGGGCGTAAAGCGTGCGCAGGCGGTTATATAAGACAGATGTGAAATCCCCGGGCTCAACCTGGGAACTGCATTAGTGACTGTATAGCTAGAGTGCGGCAGAGGGGGATGGAATTCCGCGTGTAGCAGTGAAATGCGTAGATATGCGGAGGAACACCGATGGCGAAGGCAATCCCCTGGGCCTGCACTGACGCTCATGCACGAAAGCGTGGGGAGCAAACAGGATTAGATACCCTGGTAGTCCACGCCCTAAACGATGTCAACTGGTTGTTGGGAATTTACTTTCTCAGTAACGAAGCTAACGCGTGAAGTTGACCGCCTGGGGAGTACGGCCGCAAGGTTAAAACTCAAAGGAATTGACGGGGACCCGCACAAGCGGTGGATGATGTGGTTTAATTCGATGCAACGCGAAAAACCTTACCCACCTTTGACATGTATGGAAGATCGCAGAGACGCGATTGTGCTCGAAAGAGAGCCATAACACAGGTGCTGCATGGCTGTCGTCAGCTCGTGTCGTGAGATGTTGGGTTAAGTCCCGCAACGAGCGCAACCCTTGTCATTAGTTGCTACATTTAGTTGGGCACTCTAATGAGACTGCCGGTGACAAACCGGAGGAAGGTGGGGATGACGTCAAGTCCTCATGGCCCTTATAGGTGGGGCTACACACGTCATACAATGGCTGGTACAAAGGGTTGCCAACCCGCGAGGGGGAGCCAATCCCATAAAGCCAGTCGTAGTCCGGATCGCAGTCTGCAACTCGACTGCGTGAAGTCGGAATCGCTAGTAATCGTGGATCAGAATGTCACGGTGAATACGTTCCCGGGTCTTGTACACACCGCCCGTCACACCATGGGAGCGGGTTCTGCCAGAAGTAGGTAGCCTAACCGTAAGGAGGGCGCTTACCACGGCAGGGTTCGTGACTGGGGTGAAGTCGTAACAAGGTAGCCGTATCGGAAGGTGCGGCTGGATCACCTCCTTTCTGGAAAACTGGCCAAAGGCCTTGAACGCCCACACTTATCGGTTGTTGGAAGAAGTCGCGAAAGCGCGGTGCAGTGTGAACTGTGCGGTGCTTTGAGGGGCCGGCTTGGGTCTGTAGCTCAGTTGGTTAGAGCACCGTCTTGATAAGGCGGGGGTCGTTGGTTCGAGACCAACCAGACCCACCAAGTGCTGCGGGCTAAAAGATTGGGGCGACACGACAATGCGATTCCTGGGGGGATTAGCTCAGCTGGGAGAGCACCTGCTTTGCAAGCAGGGGGTCGTCGGTTCGATCCCGTCATCCTCCACCAACCCACAACGGTTCGGGCACTCAACACCAAAGTGGCTTTGCGAAAGGCTACTTTGTTGTTGATCGGTATAGATCGATCAATCGGCTGTTCTTTAAAAATTCATAGAGTCGAATCAGCGTTGCTGATGGAAAGCATCGAAAGATGCGCCGTGCCATCAGCAACAAGAATTTTTGATTGCGTCAAAACGAATATTCAAACTTTGGTTTGGAAATTCAAATGTAATTACGATGAAGGCTCGAAAGAGCTGGAAGTCGATTACGGCATAACGCGCAAGGTGAAAGACCTTGCAAGTCCGGCAATGTAATGGAGGTAACTCGATAAGAGTTGTCAAAGTTATAGGGTCAAGTGACTAAGAGCATGTGGTGGATGCCTTGGCGATGATAGGCGACGAAAGACGTGATAGCCTGCGAAAAGCTTCGGGGAGCTGGCAAATAAGCATTGATCCGGAGATATCTGAATGGGGAAACCCACCTAGCAATAGGTATCTTTAACTGAATACATAGGTTATTGAGGCGAACCGGGTGAACTGAAACATCTCAGTAGCTCGAGGAAAAGACATCAACCGAGATTCCGAAAGTAGTGGCGAGCGAAATCGGAGAAGCCGTGCAGTGATAGCACGATGGTTAGCAAAACGGGATGGAAAGCCCGGCCATAGCAGGTGATAGCCCTGTATGCGAAAGCCAACGTGTGGTACTAGGCTGCAGACAAGTAGGGCGGGGCACGAGAAACCCTGTCTGAATATGGGGGGACCATCCTCCAAGGCTAAATACTCATCATCGACCGATAGTGAACCAGTACCGTGAGGGAAAGGCGAAAAGAACCCCGGGAGGGGAGTGAAATAGATCCTGAAACCGCATGCTTACAAAAAGTAGGAGCCCTGAAAGGGGTGACTGCGTACCTTTTGTATAATGGGTCAGCGACTTACATTCAGTGGCAAGGTTAACCGAATAGGGAAGCCGTAGAGAAATCGAGTCCGAATAGGGCGAACATAGTCGCTGGGTGTAGACCCGAAACCAAGTGATCTATCCATGGCCAGGATGAAGGTGCCGTAACAGGTACTGGAGGTCCGAACCGACTAATGTTGCAAAATTAGCGGATGAGCTGTGGATAGGGGCGAAAGGCTAAACAAACTTGGAAATAGCTGGTTCTCTCCGAAAACTATTTAGGTAGTGCCTCAAGTATTACCGTCGGGGGTAGAGCACTGTTTAGGCTAGGGGGTCATGGCGACTTACCAAACCTATGCAAACTCCGAATACCGACGAGTACAGCTTGGGAGACAGAGCACCGGGTGCTAACGTCCGGACTCAAGAGGGAAACAACCCAGACCGCCAGCTAAGGTCCCTAAAATTGGCTAAGTGGGAAACGAAGTGGGAAGGCTAAAACAGTCAGGATGTTGGCTTAGAAGCAGCCATCATTTAAAGAAAGCGTAATAGCTCACTGATCGAGTCGTCCTGCGCGGAAGATGTAACGGGGCTAAGCCAGTTACCGAAGCTGCGGATGTGCAATTTATTGCACGTGGTAGGAGAGCGTTCTGTAGGCCTGTGAAGGTGCCTGGTAATGGGTGCTGGAGGTATCAGAAGTGCGAATGCTGACATGAGTAGCGTTAAAGGGGGTGAAAAGCCCCCTCGCCGTAAGCGCAAGGTTTTCTACGCAACGTTCATCGGCGTAGAGTGAGTCGGCCCCTAAGGCGAGGCAGAAATGCGTAGCTGATGGGAAACAGGTCAATATTCCTGTACCGATCAATAGTGCGATGTGGGGACGGAGAAGGTTAGCTCAGCCAACTGTTGGACATGTTGGTTCAAGCCTGTAGTCGTGCCTGGTAGGCAAATCCGCCGGGCTTAGATGAGGGGTGATAACGAGTCTGCTTGCAGACGAAGTGAGTGATACCCTGCTTCCAGGAAAAGCCACTAAGCTTCAGCTATTGACGACCGTACCGCAAACCGACACTGGTGCGCGAGATGAGTATTCTAAGGCGCTTGAGAGAACTCTGGAGAAGGAACTCGGCAAATTGATACCGTAACTTCGGGAGAAGGTATGCCCCAAGTAGGTGAACCTGTACAAGGCGAGCCCAAAGGGGTTGCAAAAAATCGGTGGCTGCGACTGTTTAATAAAAACACAGCACTCTGCAAACACGAAAGTGGACGTATAGGGTGTGACGCCTGCCCGGTGCTGGAAGATTAAATGATGGGGTGCAAGCTCTTGATTGAAGTCCCAGTAAACGGCGGCCGTAACTATAACGGTCCTAAGGTAGCGAAATTCCTTGTCGGGTAAGTTCCGACCTGCACGAATGGCGTAACGATGGCCACACTGTCTCCTCCAGAGACTCAGCGAAGTTGAAATGTTTGTGATGATGCAATCTACCCGCGGATAGACGGAAAGACCCCATGAACCTTTACTGTAGCTTTGTATTGGACTTTGAACAGATCTGTGTAGGATAGGTGGGAGGCTTTGAAGCAGGGTCGCTAGATCTTGTGGAGCCAACGTTGAAATACCACCCTGGTGTGTTTGAGGTTCTAACCCAGGTCCCTTATCGGGATCGGGGACAGTGCATGGTAGGCAGTTTGACTGGGGCGGTCTCCTCCCAAAGCGTAACGGAGGAGTTCGAAGGTACGCTAGTTACGGTCGGACATCGTGACGATAGTGCAATGGCATAAGCGTGCTTAACTGCGAGACTGACAAGTCGAGCAGATGCGAAAGCAGGACATAGTGATCCGGTGGTTCTGTATGGAAGGGCCATCGCTCAACGGATAAAAGGTACTCTGGGGATAACAGGCTGATACCGCCCAAGAGTTCATATCGACGGCGGTGTTTGGCACCTCGATGTCGGCTCATCTCATCCTGGGGCTGTAGCCGGTCCCAAGGGTATGGCTGTTCGCCATTTAAAGAGGTACGTGAGCTGGGTTTAAAACGTCGTGAGACAGTTTGGTCCCTATCTTCCGTGGGCGCTGCAGATTTGAGGAAGCCTGCTCCTAGTACGAGAGGACCGGAGTGGACACACCTCTGGTGTACCGGTTGTCACGCCAGTGGCATCGCCGGGTAGCTAAGTGTGGAAGAGATAACCGCTGAAAGCATCTAAGCGGGAAACTCGTTTCAAGATGAGATCTGCCGGGGGCTCGACCCCCCTGAAGAGTCGTTCTAGACCAGGACGTTGATAGGCTGGGTGTGGAAGCGCAGCAATGCGTTAAGCTAACCAGTACTAATTGCTCGTGCGGCTTGACCCTATAACTTTGATAAATTCATCAAAGCCGACTGTTATGCCAACAGACGCAATACAAAAATTCCCCTGATTCCATACTCTATGAATTCGCTTGGCTGAGCCGCGCTCACCCAAGCTCAAAAGTTATGCTTGACGACCATAGCAAGTTGGTCCCACTCCTTCCCATCCCGAACAGGACAGTGAAACAACTTCGCGCCAATGATAGTGCGGGTTCCCGTGTGAAAGTAGGTCATCGTCAGGCTCTTACAGCCCTGCCAAACCCCCTTGAATCCTCTAGGTTCAAGGGGGTTTCGCTTTT
>NZ_QXJC01000015.1 GCF_003570885.1 Simplicispira hankyongi | reverse complement strand
CGGAGTGCTCGCAAAAACCGTCGCGCTACCCTTCCGTGTACACGCTGCTGCCGGCTTGTCTGCGTCAGCGCCCGGCTCGCGGCGTGATCCAGGTCCTTGCAAATTTCGAGGGGTGTTTAGATGGGACCCAAGCCTTCTTCGCCGCGCACTGAGGCCCTGTTCATCAACCGCCTGGATGAACTGATCAACCTGAAGCACCTGCTGGTGCGCCTGGCGGGCCTGATCGACTGGAGCGATATCGAACGCACCTTCGCCATATCCTTCACCTCTGGCCGAGGCCGGCCCCCCGAGTTCGACAGTTAACCGCGCAAGTCATTGATCCATATAGTGGTGCATCCAAAACGCTCCACTACAAAAGGGTCAATTGGGTATTCAAGCTTGGTTTTTTGATCGTCAGCGCGCCAAGAATGTCGGTCTGCTCTTGGCTGATCGAGGAGAGTCCTGCAACGGGCTGCCTGGGCCGGCCGGTGTCGTCGCGATAGGCCTCGACAAGCTGCACATAGCGGCGCGGTCCGGAGTGGGTGATTTTGATAAACACGCCACTACTTTAAATCACAAATACTGCAATAGCAATTTGGTACTAAAGCCTATGAACGTGCCACTACAGAATTTTTCATATTTGACACCCAAGTGCTTGATTTGATTGACCTACCCGTCGCTCTTTGGTTCGGAAGTGTCGAACTCGGGCGGCCCGCACTACTACCGCGCCTGATTGCAGGTCTGCTCTACCTGCAGCACACCTTCGATGCTGAATCGCCCCGGTTTTGAACTGACCCCCAGAAGTTGGACGGTCACGATTCCGCCGATTAGGCGGTGCTTCTCAATCGGTATTCCACCGGGCTGAGCCCGTTCAATCTGAGCTTGATGCGCTCGTGGTTGTAGTAGTGGACGTAATCATGCACGCCCGCTTCGAGCGTATCAATGCTATCGGGCTTTTCGAGATGGTAGTACTCGGCTTTCAGGGTACCGAAGAAGCTTTCAATCGCCGCGTTGTCCCAGCAGTTGCCCTTGCGGCTCATGCTACCGACCAAGCTGTGGCGGGCCAGCAGCGCCTGATGCAGTGCGCTGGCGTACTGGCTGCCCCTGTCGGAGTGAACAATCAGCCCCGGTGTCGATTGGCGTTGCGCGATGGCCAGTTGCAGCGCCGCGCACACCAACTCGGCGTGCATGGTCGGCGCCATCGCCCAGCCCACGACCTTGCGGGCGTACAGGTCCAACACCACGGCCAAGTACAGTCAGCCGCTGCGCGTGCGGATGTAGGTGATGTCGCTCACCCAGGCTTGGTTGGGGCCGCTCGGGTTGAAGCGCCGCGCCAGCACATTGGTCGAGACCGGCAGCGCGTGGCCACTGTCCGTGGTGTGTACAAACTTGCGTCGCCACAGCGCGCGTAACCCGTACTCTCGCATCAAACGGCGCACGCGGTGGCGCCCGATGCGCAGGCCCTGAGTGCACAGCACCGCGCTCAGGCGACGGCTGCCATAGACCTTGCCGCTGGCGGCAAACTCGGCCTTCAGCTGCGTGCTGACCAGGCAAGCCTTGGGCGCAAGCTTGGCGCACTGACGGGAGCCGTACTAGCCCGAGCGGCTGACGCCCAGCACGCGATATAGGCGCCCGACAGGAACGGCCTTCTTGTGCAGTTGCTCAACGAGCTGGTAGCTCATCGAAGCTCGCGGGCAAAGAAGGCCGATGCTTTTTTAAGATATCGACGTCGCCGCGCAGTTGCTTGTTCTCGGCTTCAAGCTGGCGGATGCGTTGCTGCTCAGCGGTGAGTGGCTTGCCGATACCGGGGCGACCTTCATCGGCCTGGGCTAGCCATCGCCGAACGGCCGTCTCACCAAGCTTCATGTCGCGGCAGACATCGCCGACGCTCAAGCCCTGCACACGAATCCTCTGCACGACCTGCAGCTTGAACTCCGCGTTGAATGTCCTTCGTTCTCTCTTGCTCATATCCCTCGTCCAGGTGGGTTGCACCTATTGCGGTGTCCGGGGAAATTAGACCAGCACAGTTCAAATTCGGGGCGGTTCACTCGCACTCAATGCCCGTGCGTTCGCCTGACCCGTATGTGACAGCCATTCCGGGCAAACCCGCGAGAGCAACCGCGGATGCACCACTAGACTTCGGTCAAAAGGAATCTGACCATGCGTTCGCACTATGCCTTCTGGCCCCGCCGGCTTCCCAAAGCTATTTCGGTACCGGCCACCTCCCTTTGGGACAACTTGTCAGTCAACGCGCACCGCTATCCGGACAAAACTGCGCTGGTGTTCTTCGGTTCCGAGATAAGTTATCGCCAGCTTGCTGAGGGCGCAGAGCGTCTTGCGGCGCACCTTTGTGCTTTGGGGATCCAGCGCGGCGATCGCGTGCTGCTGTGCATGCAAAACTGCCCCCAATGGGTGATGGCGCATTTCGCCATTCTGCGGGCCAACGCGGTTGTTGTACCGGTTAATCCGATGAACCGGGCGGAAGAGCTCAAGCATTACATCACCGACCCGCAGGCGAAGTTTGCCTTCACTACGGCTGATTTGGCGGCAGAGCTTGCGCTTGCCAGCAACAGCCTGCCTGAAGGCGAGGGGTTGCAGCACCTGGTGGTGGCGCGTTTCATGGATGCGTTCGACCCTGCAGTTGCCGAGGGCGATGCACCACCAGCAGCCTGGCGCCAATGGCTTACCACTGAACATGCGATGCCAAGTCTGGCCGATGGCCAGGTGCACCGCTGGAGCGATGCGCTCGCGTGCACCGCCCCTGTTCCCGCCCATGTGGTGGGTAGCAGCGACTTGGCCGTTTTGCCCTACACCAGTGGGACCACCGGTTTGCCCAAAGGCTGCATGCATCTGCACCGCAGCCTCATGCACAACGCCGTGGCGAGCGCGCTGTGGGGCAATGGTTCCTCTGAGAATGTCGCGCTTGCAGCGGTGCCCATGTTTCACATCACCGGCATGGTCAGCGTGATGCATACCACCGTGTACTGCGGTGGCACGCTGGTGCTCATGCCGCGCTGGGACCGCGATCTTGCGGGCCGGATGATCTCGCGCTACAAGGTCACCAACTGGACCAATGTGCCCACCATGATCATCGATCTGCTGGGAAGCCCGAATTTTGCAAGCTACGACCTCTCCAGTTTGGTATACATCGGCGGCGGCGGGGCTGCGATGCCGCAGGCGGTTGCCCAGCGCTTGTTTGACCAGTACGGTCTTCGTTACGCCGAGGGCTATGGCTTGACCGAGACGGCGGCGCCCTCGCATTCCAATCCGGTAGATGCGCCCAAGCAGCAGTGTCTTGGCATTCCGTTCATGAGCACCGACGCCCGGGTGATTGATCCCGATACCCTGCAAGAGCTTGCGGTGGGCGAGCAAGGCGAAATCATCGTCCATGGGCCGGAAGTATTTGAGGGGTACTGGCAGCGTCCAGAGGCGACGGCTGCCGCGTTTATCGAATTCGAAGGCAAGCGCTTTTTCCGTACCGGTGATCTGGGCCATGTGGATACCGATGGCTATTTCTTCCTCACCGACCGCTTGAAACGCATGATCAATGCGTCAGGCTTCAAGGTATGGCCTGCCGAAGTGGAAGCCCTGATGTTCCGCCACCCTGCCATTCAAGAGGCCTGTGTGATCGGTATGCGCGACAGCTATCGAGGCGAGAGCGTCAAAGCCGTGGTGGTGCTGCGCGCTTCGCACGGGCACACCAGCGAACAAGAGATTCTGGACTGGTGCCACGAGAACATGGCAGCGTACAAGGCGCCGCGTGTGGTGCAGTTTGTCGACGCCTTGCCCAAGAGCGGCAGTGGCAAGGTGATGTGGCGCGCGTTGCAAGAGGCAGAAAAGCAGCCGGCAGACCGCTGAGCCTGAGATCGTTCTAAGCTGGTTCTCAGCCGGCCCCTGCAACCAGTTCGCGCAGATCACGTTCAAGCAGCGCGGGGTCACCCAACTGCAGTTCGATGAGACGGCGCAGGTGGGTGATGCTGTCGATGTCCGAATGCAGGCACAGCAAGCCCAGTTGCGCACCTTCGACATAGGCGACCTGCATCTCCATCTCGATGTGTCCGCTGCCGCTTGTGAGAGGCAGGGTCAAGGTGCAAAGTGCTTGCTCGCGCACACTGGCCCCGGCGGGCAAGGTAATCAGCGCGCCTTTGAGCGAGAGATCCAGTACCCGCACCTCGAGTGTCACCTCGTTGCACGCAAGCTGTGCCGGGGCGGCAAACACAACCCGGACAAAGTGACGGCGTTCATAGGGCATGTTGGGCATTCCATTGAAACGAATTTGCATGCAAAGCGGCAACCGGGTCTATTTGCATACGCCGGTGCGAACCGCAATCTCGGCAGTGTGCGCCTGGTTCGGGTTCTGATAGCAAATCCGTATGAGAGCAAGGCGGTGGATTACAGGCAATCATGCTAACAAATCAGGCAAAAAAGGGGCCGCAGCTTCGCCCCTGGCGCCTGCGCCTCCTGGGTCGAATATTGTTACCATGGGTTGCATATTCCAACGTAGGTGCGCAATGTGATTTTGCTCTCGATGCGCAAGGCTTGCTTGCGTGGTGCGGCAGTGCTTGTCTGGTGGGGGGGTGTGCAAGTTCCTCTGGCAATTGCCCAAGGCGCGGGTGCCACCACGGAGCGAATGGATCTGCCCGATCTGCTATGGGGGCAGTGGGGGCTGCTGGGGCTGGGCCTGTTTTGTCTCATTTTGCTGCTCAATATCCTGGTGCTGCGCCGCAAGGTGGCGGAGCGTACCCAGCACCTGCGCAACAGCGAGCAAAAGCTGGCTGCAATTCTCGACAACGCCGGTTCGCTGGTCTATATCAAAGACCTTGATTTCCGTTACCAATATGCCAATCGCCAGTCGGCACAGAACTTGGGCCGCACCCCCAGCGAAGTAATCGGCAAGACCGATGCGGACCTTTTCGGAACTGCAGCGGCCGAAGCCATGCAGCAGAGTGATAGGCAGGTATTCGATCGCCGTGAACGCATCGAAGTGGAAGAGAGCATGACCCTTCCCGACGGTGAAGAACTCCAAACCTACCTTACAGTCAAAGTGCCCCTGTTCGATGGCAAGGGTGCGGTCATGGGCTTGTGTGGCTACTCCACCAATATCACGGCGCTGCGCCGTGCGGACGAGGCGCTTCGGATTGCGGCGACCATTTTCGAGTCGCAAGAGGGCATGCTGGTCACGGGCCCGGACCGTCGGATTCTTCAGATGAATCGCGCGGTGTACCGACTGACTGGCTATGCCGAGGGTGAATTGCGTGGCCAGGATTTCTCGTGCCTGCAATCGGGGCGCAATGACGCGGCCTTCTACCAAGGTGTCTGGAGCGCGGTGGCCGCGACCGGGCAGTGGGCCGGGGAGATGTGGATCAAGCGCAAATCCGGCGAGAACTACCCCGCCTGGGTCAACATCGCTGCGGTGCGCTCGCCCACAGGCGAGATCACGCACTACGTCAGCACGCAGATGGACATTTCCGAGCGCAAGGCGGCTGAAGAAGAAATCCGCACCTTGGCGTATTACGACGCCCTGACGGGGTTGCCCAACCGCAGGCTCATGTCAGACCGCCTGCAGCGCAGTCTGACCAACAGTGGGCGCAGCGGTCTGGGCGGCGCGCTTCTTGTGGTGGACCTGGACAATTTCAAGGATCTCAACGACACCTTGGGGCACGAGATCGGCGACGATCTGCTGCGCCAGGTGGGTGAGCGTCTGGAGCAATGCGCGCGCCGCAGCGATACCGTGGCCCGCCTGGGGGGCGACGAATTCGTGCTGCTGCTCGACGGGCTCAATAGCGACCCCGCGCAGGCAGCCGACGAGGCACAGCGTGTGGCGCGCACCGTGCTGCGCATGCTGGGCCAGGCATTCACGCTGGGCGAGCGAACGCACCATACGTCGTGCAGTATTGGCATCGCGTTGTACGCCGATGCGTCCAACAATCCCGACGAACTGCTCCAGCGTGGCGACTTGGCCATGTACGAGGCCAAGGCCCAGGGGCGCAACACGCTGCGGTTTTTTGACCCGCGGATTCAACAGGCAGTGGCCGAACGCACGGCGCTGGAGGCCGACATGCGCCGTGCGTTGGTGCAGCAGCAGTTCATCCTGCATTACCAGGCACAGGTGGAGGCGGGTGGCAGGCTGGTCGGGGCAGAGGCTCTGGTGCGCTGGGAACACCCTGACCGTGGCCGCGTGTACCCGAACGATTTCATCGGCATTGCCGAGGCGACCGGCCTTATTGTTCCGCTGGGCGCCTGGATCTTGCATACCGCTTGCATGCAACTCGCAGCGTGGGCGAAGAATGCGGAAACGGCGCATCTCATACTTGCGGTCAACGTCAGTGCAAGGCAGTTCAGGCACGTGCATTTCGTCGCAGAGCTGCTGGAAGTGCTGCGCGAGACGGGCGCGGACCCGGCGCGGCTGAAACTTGAATTGACAGAGTCGCTGCTGCTGGACGACGCTGAAGCGGCCATTGCTCGCATGATTGAACTGCGCACCCACGGCGTGCGGTTCTCGCTTGACGATTTCGGTACGGGGTACTCCAGCCTGTCCTACCTCAAGCGCCTGCCCCTCGACCAGCTCAAGATCGATCAGAGCTTTGTGCGTGATTTGATAACCAATGCCAACGATGCCGCCATCGCCCGCACCATCGTCGCGCTGGCGCACAGCCTGGACCTGGCGGTCATCGCTGAAGGCGTGGAGACCGAAGAGCAACGGGCCCTGCTTGAGCGCTTTGGTTGTTGCCTTTGGCAAGGCTTCTTGTTTGGGCAGCCCGCGCCGGCCGACCAGATGCTGCAGCAGATTTCTACCCTTGTTGCGCCATAAATTGCTTCATTTTCAATAGCTTTGTATTTAATGTGGGTAAGCGTTAGCGATCATTTTTCCCTAAAATTTGACAATGGAAACCTCTCCCAGCCCCACCTGCGTTGAAGAGACGCCGCAGGCGTCTACAGGGCGCGGCGCACCGCCACTTTTCGCACCACCCTATTGCCCCCCGGAACAAGCGCCGATGCGGCTGCGCGAGCAGGGCTACGCCTTGCTTGACGCCACGGCTGTGGCCAAGTGGTCAGGCGCCACCCCTCAGGCCCTGCAGATGCTGGCGCGCACCTGGAATGACCTGCCACCCGACGACTATCTGCTCGACGGAGGCAAATACCGGCGTCGGCGCCATGCCAGCTTCGAGGTGCAGGGCCAGGGCGTTCTGCCAGTGGCGCACCGTGCGCATTGGCAGCCGGTCGAATACAACGCCTTGCACGGCGGTATCCAGCGCTGGTTTGCCCCTATGGCGCCCGCGGTGCTGGCGCAGCCTGCCTGGCGCTCCCTGGTCGGCGCGCTGGGTGGTCTGTGCGACGCCGTGTTTGCGCCCGGCGAAGCAGCGCAGCGCTGGTTCGTGGAAGCGCACCAGTTTCGTATCGATACCGAGAACGGCATCGGTAGGCCGACGCCTGAAGGCGCGCACCGAGACGGCGTCGATCTGGTGGCGGTGTTCCTGGTCGAGCGCGGTGCCATCAAGGGGGGCGAGACGCGCATTTTCGAAGCTGCGTCGTCTGCGGGCCAGCGCTTCACGCTGACCGAGCCCTGGTCCGTGCTGTTGCTGGACGACGCCCGCATGATCCATGAAACCACGCCCATCCAGCCCTTGCAGTCCGCAGATCCAGAGGCGTGTCAAGGTGCGCATCGGGACACGCTGGTGTTGACGTGGCGGCGCATGGGCTTCCAGGGCCCGGGCGTGTGACGCGTCCCCTATGATGCGGGTCAAGGTGCGATGCAGACACGGCGCGCACACTTAATCAAGCGCAAGGTATTCAACCAAGGAGGACAACATGTTCAAGCACATTCTGGTTCCAGTCGACGGCTCTCCCACCTCGATGCAGGCGGTTTCCAAGGCCGCCGAACTCGCCAAGGCCTTTGGTAGCAAGGTGACGGCACTCTATGTGATCGATCCGTATCCCTTCACTGGCGTGGGCGCTGATTTCGCCTATGGGCAATCGCAGTACCTCAGTGCGGCCACCGCAGAGGCCAACACGGCGCTCGACGCCGCCAAAGGCACCCTGCAGGCAGCGGGGATCACCGCGGATGCCGTGATCGGCGAAGGGCACGCGGTGCACGAGGGCATCGTGCGTGCGCTGGAAAACACCGGTGCCGACTTGATTGTCATGGGGTCACATGGGCGCCGTGGCCTCGAAAAACTCATGCTCGGCAGCGTCACGCAGCGCGTACTCGGCGTGGCGCACGTGCCGGTGCTGGTGGTGCGCAGCTGACGCTGCCACTCCTCTGACCGCGGCGCTTTCGGGCGCCGTTGGTCCATTTGCAATCGGATTTTGCTGGTCCGAGGCTGTAAAGACCTGCAAAGAAGACGCTATGGCGTTCGGTTTATCCGCCCAGGGTCTTCGCGGTAGCACTCTGGTAGCCGTGTCTGGAGACCGTCCAGTTTGGGCGCATCAAACAAGGTACTGTGGGCGCTCGTGGATGCCGCGCTGGCCGGCGGGTGCGCCGGCATGGCGCTCTCAGATGCGCTCGAAGATCGCCGCAATGCCTTGGCCGCCGCCAATGCACATCGTCACCAGTGCGTAGCGCCCCTGAATGCGCCGCAGTTCGTACAAGGCCTTCACGGTAATCAGCGCGCCCGTCGCGCCAATCGGGTGGCCGAGTGAAATGCCCGAGCCGTTGGGGTTGACCTTGGCCGGGTCCAGCCCCAGGTCGCGCGAGACAGCGCAGGCCTGGGCGGCAAAGGCCTCGTTGGCCTCGATCACATCCAGGTCCTTCACCGTGAGACCAGCGCGCTTGAGGGCAAGCTGCGTCGCCGGTACCGGGCCGATGCCCATGTATTTCGGGTCCACGCCCGCATGGGCGTAAGCCACCAGGCGTGCCAGCGGTGCGAGCCCGCGCGCCTTGGCGGTGCCGGCTTCCATCAGCACCACGGCAGCGGCGGCGTCGTTGATGCCCGAGGCGTTGCCGGCCGTCACCGTGCCGTTCTCCTTCAGGAAGACAGGTTTGAGTTTGGCCAAGTCTTCCATGGTGGCGCCGGGGCGGAAATGCTCGTCGGTGGCGTACTGCACGTCGCCCTTGCGGCTTTTGAGCGTGACCGGGACGATCTGGTCCTTGAACACGCCGTTCTGCGTGGCGCGCTCGGCGCGGTTGTGGCTCTCGACGGCCAGCTTGTCCTGGTCTTCGCGCGTGATGCCCCACTTGGCGGCAATGTTCTCGGCCGTCACACCCATGTGGATGTTCTGGAACGGGTCGTGCAGCGCGCCGATCATCATGTCCACCATCTTGGTGTCGCCCATGCGTGCGCCCCAGCGCATGTTCAGGCTGGCAAAGGGCACCCGGCTCATGTTTTCGGCGCCGCCGCCTATGGCGATGTCGGTGTCACCCAGCAAAATGGCCTGGCTGGCGCTGACGATGGCCTGCAGACCCGAGCCGCACAGGCGGTTGACGTTGAAGGCCGGGGTGCCTTCGCCGCAGCCGCCGTTGATGGCCGCCACGCGCGAGAGGTACATGTCCTTGGGTTCGGTGTTCACCACGTGGCCGAACACGACGTGGCCCACGTCCTTGCCCTCTACCTTGGCCCGCGCGAGCGATTCGCGCACGACCAGTGCGCCGAGCTCCGTGGGCGGCACATCCTTCAGGCTGCCGCCAAAGGTGCCAATGGCGGTGCGCACTGCGCTGACGACGACGACTTCACGGGACATGGTGGGCTCCTGACAATAAATTTAAGTAAAAATAGGCACTAGCGCTTATCTGGTATGCGCCTTCAGCTATGAAATTGGTAGTGATTGATCACGCGTCGCGCACATCCGCCACGGGGTGCTGGCCGAAGTCCTCGCGCGCAAGCCACGCCAGCACGCGGGCGGCCGCTTCCTCGGGGGTGGCGAGGTTGCCGGCGGTTTTCAGCTGAGCGAAGTTCCCCACGTCGGGAAACAGCGCCGGGTCGGTATTGCGCAACTGCACCTGCATGTCGGTGTCGATGACGCCGGGCGCCAGCGAGCACAGCTTGGCGCCGTGCGCCTTTTGCGCTTCGTCCAGCGCCGCACAGCGCGTGAAGTGGTCCATGCCCGCCTTGGCCGCGCAGTACGCCGCCTGCGACGCCATGGCGCGCCGCCCCAGCCCCGAAGAGATATTCAGCACCTTGCGCGGCACCAGCCAATGCTCGGTCTCGCCGAGGAAGGCGCTGGTGAGCAGCATGGGCGCTTCGAGCCCGACGCGCAGCGCCTTGCTCAGCTCGCCGGCATCGCTCTCCGACAGTGGCGCAATGCGCGGCAGCACGCCGGCGTTGTTGATCAGCGTGGCGCTGCCAAAATCGTCGAGCGACTTGCGCGACAGCCACTGGCGCAGCCGCGCAGCGGCGCCCGCGCCGTCCGACAGGTCGTGCTGCCATTGCAGCAGCGTGCAGCCTGCCGCATCGGCAGCGTCCTGCAAAGCAGGCGCTTCGCCACGCGAGATGCACAGCAGCGTGTCGGTGGGCTGGATAAGTCGTTGCGCCATCGCGAGGCCCATGCCACGCGAAGCGCCGGTGAGGATGGTCAGATGTCGGCTCATGCCAACATGGTACTCGCGCAGCTTTTCATACGCTGTCAAGCAGGCGAAACGTGGCCGGAACGTGGACGGAACGTGGTGATGCGCTCAGCGGCCGGTGTAGCGCACGCGGTAAATCACGCCGTTCTGGTCTTCTGCAATCAGCAGCGAGCCGTCCTGCGCCACGGCAAGCCCGGCGACGCGCCCGAACTGCGAGGGCGGCTGCGTGTCCAGCAGCCAGCCTGTGACAAAGTCTTCCATGCCCATCGGCTTGCCGTCGGCGCCGAAGCGCACGCGCAACACGCGGTAGCCGCTGGGTTTCGAGCGGTTCCAGGAACCGCGCAGGGCGACAAAGCCGTCGCCCTGGTAGGCCTTGGGAAACTGCGTGCCGGTGTAGAAGGCGAAGCCAATCGGCGCCGAATGGGCGGTGGTGGTGGCGGCCGGCGCTTGCGTGCTTGGGCAAAACGCCTGCTTGCTGGTGCCCGGCGGGTCTTGCGTCTGCACTGGGTCGGGTACCCGTGCGCCCAGGCACCACGGCCAGCCGTAGTGCTTGCCCTGCACGATGGCGTTGAGCTCTTCGGGCGGCTGGTCGTCGCCGCGCATGTCCGAGCCGTTGTCAAAGCCGTAGAGCCGCCCCGTCACCGGCTGCCAGGCAAAACCCATGGTGTTGCGCAGGCCACGGGCGAAGATTTCGCGCTGGCTGCCGTCGGGCCGCAGGCGCAGCAGCGTGGCGTTCTCGGGGTTGGCCTCGGCGCAGTTGTTGCAGGTCGAGCCCACGCTCAGGTACAGCCAGCCGTCCGGCCCCATGCCCAGCGTGCGGCGTGGGTGGTTGCCGCCGGGGGGAAGATCGTCGAATAGCCGTAGCGGCGCCGACAGGGTGCCGTCGCTCTGCACGTCGGCCACGTCTAGCGCCCGGTCTGACACCATGTACAGCTTGCCGGCGTGCAGCAGCAGGCCGTGCACGCGCGCGATGCGGGCCACAGTCTTTCGAACGTCGGCCACACCGTCGCCATCGGTGTCGCGCAGCAGCACCACCTCGCCCTGGGCGCGCAGGCTGGCGTAGACGTCGCCATTGGCGGCCACTTGCATCCAGCGCACATTCCCCAGGCCCTGGGCAAAGACGGAAATTTCAAAGCCTGCGGGCAGCTTGAGGCTGCGCAGCAAGGATTCAGAAAATGGGACGGGGCTTGGCTGGAGAACCGCCACCACGGGCTTGCTGTCCGTGGGCTGCGCCGAGGCAGCGTGGTTCCAACCCAGCAGCGCGCAGAGGGCCATGCTGGCCAAGCCATGCAGCTCAGCGCTGGCCACCTATCGACAGCAGTTCGTGCGCCTCGACGATGGCTTTGGCAACCTCTTCCGAGGTGCTTCGGGTGCTCATCGCCCGTTCGCGAATGAGCTCATAGGCTTCAGTTTCGGATAAATTGTGTGCCTTCATCAATATTGCTTTCGCGTCTGTGATGTGTCGGACGCCCAGCAACTTGACCTCCACCTTTCGCAAACGTCTATGCAAAGATTTATTTTCCTTGTGGGACTCGCGCGCCAAAACCAAGGTGGAGAGTAAGCCGAATGAGCGGACTGGTGACGGTAGCACGGCCTTTGCGCCCAAGCCCAGGACGAACTCAACGATAGTTGGATTTTCGTAATTCACAACTGCAATTACGGTCGGGGCATCTTCACAATGAGCCCATTCCATGTTGTGACCCAATACATCGGGTCGAACAGCGACAAAAGCCACATCAATATCTTTAGATATCGCCTCAACTGGCGGCCAAAAGGCTTGAACCCTACAGCCGATACGTTGAAGTTGCTGCGTGAGCTGGCGGCCATCGGCATCGTCCGGATGGATTACTGCAACATTCAACGTTCGCAACTCTTTCAACTGCTGCGGGGTTGCCCGGAGTGCAGAGTTGTGTTGCGCTCGATCGCTCATTAGTCCGCCAGCGTGTCAAGTTTCGCGGCCCAGTCACCAAGCGAGTGGGTAACGAGATACGGATCAGGGCATACCGACCGGCGAGCCTGACGTACGATAGTAAACTGACCATCGGCATTCACTCGCCCAATCCGTGGATAGAGATACGTGTGGTGGCTCATTGAATCAATCTTTACCCGCCCTTGGGGTGCATCAAACTCACTACCGAGGATGTACGGCATTAATACAGAAATCTCATCTTCGCCCGCCTGTCGCATGGCGTTTGCAAAAATATGCATCTGGAAGTATGAAGCTTCCCAGCATAAGTTGGGCACGCTAGAACCGCCAAATCGTCGGCGTAAATTGGTCAGGCAACGGCGGTTGGCCTCAGACTCGATCGACTGGAAATACGGTGCGGAGGTGTAGTGACCGGTTGCCAGCCCCCGCTCCATCTGTGAAATTTCCGCCTCTGAGGTTGTCAGACTGGAAATGGGCATTGTTTTTGGGTCAAAGCCAGCGTCAGCATAGGCCCGATATAGGGCTGCAGTAGAATCTCCTACCACTGTAGAGAAGATGAAATCCGGTCGCTTGTTGTGAACGTCTGCCATTATCTCGGAAAAATCTCGCTCTTTCGCATCCAGCGGCACATAGCGTTCAGCCAGTTTTTCACTGCCCTGACGCTGCAACACCAGTTCACCCATGATACGGTTCGACTCATAAGGGTAGATGTAATCAGAGCCGATGAGGTATGCGCGAGGGCCGAAATTAGAGGTGATGAACTCGGCCAACTGGACGCTGTTCTGATTCGGAGCGGCACCGGTATAAATTACGTTGCTTGAGTATTCGAACCCCTCGTACAACGTTGGATAGAACAGCAGTTTATTCCATTTTTCGATGATGGGAATCACAGCCTTGCGACTGCTGGACATGTAGCAGCCAAAAATGACGTTCACACCGTCGCGATGTATTAGACGCTCAGTCAGTTCGGCATATAGAGAAGGGTTGGATTTTGGATCGTAATGCACCGGTTGCAGTTCCCGGCCATTTATACCTCCCGCATCATTTATCTCGTCGACGGCAAGCAGGGCGCCATGAAGTTGCGACATTCCAATTGTGGACGTCACACCGGTCGCGGAAAACAGTATGCCGACGCGGACCGGGTCTTTGTTAGTCATTTGGGGTTTTTCTCACTTTCAGTCATGCTGGCTCTGCATTCTCGCCAAAAATTCGATACACATTTTCCCGATTCGTTCCGCTTAATGGCAAGCATCACCAGCGGGTGTCCTTTGGCCCATCAATTGCTGATCAGCCTCCCATAAGCGCGCTCCAAGTGCACTGGGAGGGCCGAAGCATTCTCGGTTACACAGTAGTCTCGCCAGCCAAATATTCGTCGGACATAGTGGTCCGCGTTCGAGTCGACGGCAATACAGAAGACGCGCACACCGGCTTGCCGGGCTTGATGCACCGCCACTCGCGCATCTTCGATCAAGTAAAGTGGGTCGAATATATCAACATCAGCTGGCTCGCCATCGGTGATGAGAAGAATCGCGCGGTGGTTGCCAGCCTCACTCTTCATTATTGCCGTGGCATGCCGCAGTGCAGCGCCGATACGGGTGGAATGACGGGCTGGTACCGACGCAAGCCGTGCCCTAGCAAGTCCTTGCAGCGGGGAGCCGAACTCAAGGATTCGGTGGTAGTCGACTTCGGCCCGGGTGTTGGAGCTAAAGCCATGTATGGCGATGCGATCCTCGGTGCTCATCGTGGCGTCAGCGAGCAGAAAGGCGGCTTGTTTCTCAATGTCCAATAGCGTCTGACCTGATGTCCCAACCTGCTCATTGGTCGATTCAGAAAGATCGAGTAGCAACAAGATGCTTGAAGCTCCAGTTTCCCGCCCCGGCCGCATGAACAGCCGAGCTTCAGGTTGCAAACTCAACCGTCGATCCACAAGGACTTCAATAGCAGCGTTAAGGTCAATATCATCGCCTTCCCATTGCCGTCGTAGACGGTGCCTACGACTAAGGCGGAGCACACTGCGAAGCGCCAACGGGTTGAGCGACTGAGAAGCAAACGCACTCGCCAAGCCAGGGCCGCTGACCGACCATCCGGGGAGCTTCTCGACCACAGTGCACCAGTTGCTGCGCCAGAGGTCGAGCTGGTGGTGCCACTCAGGGTATGCAAAGCGGCCAAGCTCTAATTCCTCGCATTCTTCTTGCTGTGCGTCTCCCGGGCTATTGCTGATCGCGGTTTTGCGAGAAGCGAACGACTCTGGCAGCGCCATGGCCTCCTCAGGGGCCTGGTTCTGCTCAGGAAAGTGCCATAGATAACTGTTGTCATCCCGGTACCGCGAGGGCACCACATAGTGCTGAGGGTCGAACCGAATGCGCATCTGGCCTAGGTCATTTGCCAAAATAGAAGCAACGGCCCGGAACTCGTCATAAGCCTCCAGGCCATGGGCATCCATGGCTTCGTCGAACAGCCGCTTGGCCTTATTTACCCAATAGTTGTCGTCCTGATAGGTTGGGTCAAGCAAGGCACGGTCCATTCGTGCGATTAGCGATTCAAAACTGAAATCACCTGAAGTTGGTTGTGGCGCCAATTGCTCAAGGAACCAGCGACGAACCCCAGGGTAACGGCGCATCAAGAGGCGCTCGACACGAGCATCCTCGATTGCCGAAACTACCGCCACTCCCAAGGGCTTAAGGGTGTTGGTGGTCAACGCGGGCCGCGAATAGCGTCTATGCGCCACGGCGTGTGCAACCGAAGCACGAAACAGGCGGTACAGCCGCTCGGGAGACTCCTGACCCGCAAGTATCTGCCGACTCGTCAGCAATAGGTGAGTCGACGTCAGTACAGCGCGGCGAGCTCGTTCGGCGCGGTCGTTGTCCTCCACCACTATCTGGTCTTGGCTCAAGCCGCAGGCTAGCAGGCCGAGGGCAGGCAATAGCGCCTGCAAGGGCTCGACACCAGCCAGCTCGGGTCGGATGTAGGGAATAGCGTTCATCCAAACTGGGCGAGGACGAAACTGCGGATGGCAGTTGCCATATCGGGATCGTCGGTGAGAGGACGGATCATGGTCATCTCGGAACTCTCAACAGCAGACATGCCGTCGCGGATGAGCACGCCGGCGTAAATGAGCATTCGAGTCGAAACGCCTTCATCTAACCCCTTTTGCTTCAGGGCACGGGTGCAGTGCGCAATAGCTACTAACTGCCGCGCGAGGGCCACAGGAACACCCGACTCATGGGCCACGATGCCGACCTCCTTCTCCTCGGACGGATAGTTGAACTCCAGCGATGCAAACCGCTGCCGCGTAGACGGCTTCATATCTTTGCTGCTGCTCTGGTATCCAGGGTTGTAAGACACCACCAACTGGAAGTCGGGGTGCGCTTGAACGACCTCGCCCTTCTTATCCAACGGCAGCATGCGTCGTGCGTCGGTCAGCGGATGAATGACCACGGTGGTGTCTTGGCGAGCTTCCACTACCTCATCGAGATAGCAGATTGCACCGTGACGTACCGCCAACGTCATTGGTCCGTCGTGCCAAGCAGTGCCGTCGGCATCAAGCAAGTAACGTCCGATCAGGTCGGATGCCGTCATGTCCTCGTTGCAGGCAAGTGTCACCAAAGGGCGTTTGAGCTTCCAGGCCATGTATTCCACGAAGCGCGTCTTCCCGCAGCCAGTCGGCCCCTTCAGCATCAGCGGCATCCGATGCGCATAGGCGCGCTCGTAACAATCGATCTCAGGCCCTGAGGCTTGGTAGAACGGTTCAGTTCGGATGAGGTAATCGTCCAATGGAAAAGACATTTTCGGGGTCCTGAAAAAAGGGAAGACGCGCGTCGGTTCAGCGGTGCTTTGTGGTCGCGTTTGGAATGCCGTCAATCGGACATTCCTCTGTACCCACGGTGGAGCGTGTGAACGACTCCACCTTTTCCCGCGTTCCTTCAGGGTCATTCACCCAATTCGAATAGAAGTTGTATGGGCACGCTGCGACGCCCTTATCACCGTCACCAGAATTGATCAAACCGGTATAGCCACGATGCACGAGTTTGAAAAGATGGTTCTGCGATTGACCATTCTTTCGCGCATCTCGGATCAGGCTCGTGGAGAGTTCGGCGTACTGGATACCCATCGCCTCTTCGCCACATTCACCCAGCGTGCGGCCGTCGAATCCAATCACAGACGAGTGACCAAAGTACGAGTACACCCCGTCGAAGCCCGCTGCGTTGGCCACGGCTACGTAGGTGTTGTTCAAGAACGCCATGGTCTTGGATACCATGATCTGCTGCTCCTTGGCCGGATACATGTAGCCTTGGCAGCGGATGATCAGCTCTGCTCCGCGCATTGCGCAGTCACGCCAGATTTCGGGGTAGTTGCCGTCGTCGCAGATGATCAAGCTGATCTTCATGCCCTTGGGGCCGTCTGAGACGTAGGTGCAGTCGCCCGGGTACCAGCCCTCGATCGGCACCCAGGGCATGATCTTCCGGTACTTTTGAACAATCTCGCCCTTGTTGTTCATCAGGATGAGGGTGTTATACGGCGCCTTGTTGGGGTGCTCCTCGTGGCGTTCGCCGGTGAGTGAGAACACGCCCCAAATATTGGCCTTGCGGCAGGCCTCAGCAAATATCTCAGTCTCCGCACCTGGCACTGTCGATGCAGTCTCATACATCTCTTTCGAGTCGTACATGATTCCATGTGTCGAGTACTCGGGGAAGATGACGAGGTCCATGCCTGGCAGGCCTCTTTTCATGCCGACGAGCATCTCACCGATAGCGCGCGCGTTCGCAAGGACCTCTGCTGTGGTGTGCAGGCGCGGCATTTTGTAGTTCACGACTGCAACGCCGACGCAGTCGTTGCTGCTGGAAATGTCACCATGTCTCATAAGAATCTCCTTGGAGAGGTTGGGGTTAAACGGTCAGGAATGACTTGACTTTTTCCTGATTCAATTGAGCACGCATTTCCTCGTGCACGATCCGCCCCCGATCGATGACCAGAAACCGGTCTGCTAGATCCAGGGCAAAGCTCAGTACCTGCTCTGACACCACTACGGCAAAGCCACGCTCATGGCGTAGCACGTTTAGGGTTTGGGCAATCTCTTTGATGATCGAAGGCTGGATACCTTCGGTGGGTTCATCGAGGATCAGAACTTTGGGGTCAGATACCAGTGCCCGCGCGATGGCTAGCATCTGCTGTTGGCCGCCCGAGAGATTGCCGCCCTTGCGGTGCTTCATCTCTTTTAGGACAGGAAAAAACTGATAGATGTATTCGGGTACTTGGCGGTACCCAGAATGTTCGGCGCCACAAAGGATGTTCTGCTCGACTGTGAGAAAAGGAAAGACCATGCGCCCTTGAGGCACGAAGGCCAAGCCCCGTTGCACTCGGCGGTAACTTGGTTGGCCGACCAGATCTATGTCGCCAAGACGAATCGCGCCTGCGCGAGCCGACAGCAGGCCGATCAACGACTTGAGCAATGTGGTCTTGCCCATTCCATTGCGCCCCATGATGGCCACGGACTCGCGCTGGCCTACATTGAACGAAACGTCATGGATTACTTGCGACTCGCCGTATGCGACATTGAGGTGGGAAATTTCCAGCATGAATGCTCTCCTCAATGGCCAAGATAAACGTCGATAACGCGTGGATCCTGCTTGACCTCGTCCGCGCTGCCTTCACTCAGGAGGCGCCCCTGATGCAGTACCGTAACCTTGTGGGCAATTCGCCGTACAAAATCCATATCGTGCTCAATCACTATCACGGACTTTCCCACTGCGATGCGGCTTAATAACTCACCCGTCTGCTCGCGTTCTCGCGGACTCATACCAGCCACTGGTTCGTCGAGCAGCAGCAGGGAGGATTCCTGCATCAGCAGCATCCCAATTTCCAACCACTGTTTTTGTCCGTGGCTGAGTTGACCCGCGCGGTCCTGTATGCAATCAATGAGAAAGATCTGCTCTGCCATTGCGTGGATGCGGTCCACAACCTCGGGGGAGCGTCGGAACGTCAGCGACTGAAAGACGCCATGTGTACGAGGCAGTGAGATCTCGAGGTTCTCAAACACCGTCAGATCCTCGTACACCGAGGGTGTCTGGAATTTTCGCCCTACACCAGAACGGACAATCTGATGTTCAGTCAGGCGAGTGATATCAATGCCATTAAAGATAACGCACCCGGAAGTCGGCTTTGTTTTTCCACAAATCATGTCCAGAAGCGTGGTCTTGCCTGCCCCATTCGGACCGATGATCACGCGCAGCTCATTGCGATCAACGGAAAGGCTGAGCGAATCTACAGCTCTGAATCCATCGAATGAGACCGTGAGTGCCTCGACACTGAGAACTTTTTCACTGGTGTGGGAAGCAGTTAAAGACATGGAATCTGCACCTGTATGAGTCACTCGTGGAAAGGTAAGGATTGCATCCATCACGCAACCTTTCTTCGAGGTCGATCTGACCATTGGTCCAGAAGACCTGCCAATCCGTTAGGCATCACCCACACTACGAGAATGAAGACAGCACCTAGAAAATAGAGCCAACCTTCGGGAAATGCCTCCGACAGGTAGGATTTAAGAAACCCAATAACTAAAGCCCCAACAACCGCGCCAGGCACCGAGAGGCGCCCTCCAACAGCTGCATAAATCACCATCTCTACCGAGGCGACAACTCCAATGACGCTCGGAGCAATCAAACCCACTTGAAGAGTAAAAAAAGCCCCACCAATTGACGCGAGAACGGCTCCGCATGCAAATACGAATGCCTTCATATGCGCAGTGTTGTAGCCACTGAAGCGCACTCGATCCTCTCGGTCTCGAATCGCAATCAAAATCTTGCCAAAGCGGCTGCGCACTACCCCCAGAGAAAGCATCATCACGACCGAGAGGATTGCCACCTCGATGAAATAAAGGATGCGCAACGAATGGTTGGAGGTAATATCCATTCCCAACAACGTTCGGAAATCTGTGATGCCGTTGGCGCCACCGGTATCACCTTGCTGTCCGACCATTAAAACTGTCAGAGTGAGCGCTAGGGACAGTGTCACGATGGCAAAGTACACACCGCTAACCCTGCGACGAAAGATGGCGTACGAGAACAAGTAGGCGAGGGCTGCGGGTATCACGAGAATGCCTAGGACCGTGAGACCCAAAGACTTAAACGGAATCCACCAGGTGGGTAGATGCTCGACACTGCTCCAGACCATGAAGTCAGGCAACTCGGGCGCCGAAGCTTCGAGCTTTAGAAACATCGCCATCATGTAACCGCCAAGACCGAAGAACACCCCCTGGCCTAGGCTCAAGATGCCTCCATAACCCCAAGTCAATACGATGCCGATGGCCACGAAGGCGAAGGCCAGATACTTCCCGATTAAGTTGAGTCGGAAGGCGTCAAGGGCGAACGGTAAGACAACGACTAATAGCGCGATCAGAACCATGCTGAAAATGACGCTGCGCTTGTGTTTGTGGTCTTGCATAGATCAACTCCGAGTGCGCAATGCAAATAGGCCGTTTGGTCGGAAGTAAAGGACTAGGATCACTAGCAGCAAAATGGTCGCTTTGGCCATTGAACCGCTCAGCAGAAACTCGAGCCAACTCTGAGTCTGAGCAATTGCGAAGGCTGAAAGCGCAGTCCCCGCGAGGCTCTGCACCCCCCCGAAAACCACCACAATGAAGGAGTCGACAATGTAGAGTTGGCCAGTTCCAGGGTTAGTGGAACCGATCATGGTGAAGACGCAACCGGCAATGCCTGCAAGACCGGAACCGAGCGCGAACGTCAGCGCATCTACGCGGTGGGTGTTGATGCCAGTAGCGCCTGCAATCGCCCGGTTCTGCGTTACCGCGCGCACTTTTATGCCCCACCGTGTCCGATACAACAACAAGTAGACGGCCACGGCGACCGCGATAGTCAGGCCGACAATGAAAATGCGCGTAATAGGTAGTTGTATGCCGACCGCCGGCTCCCAGGCCCCAGCCAACCAACTGGGTAGCGGCACACTGACTTCCTGTGCTCCAAACACGGTGCGGTATGTCTGTTGCATGATGAGGCTTAGCCCCCAAGTGGCTAGCAAGGTATCCAGCGGCCGGTTATAGAAAAAGCGGATGAAGCCGCGTTCGAGTGCGTACCCGAAAACGAATGTCACTAGAAACGCGAATGGAATGGCTGCGAACAAATACACATCCATCCAGTTAGGCGCCCAGCGCTCGAAGCCAAGCGCCGCCACGTAGGTCATATAGGCGCCAAGCGCCATCAACTCGCCGTGAGCCATGTTGATAACACCCATGAGACCAAATACGATGGCCAACCCGATCGCCATCAACAACAGGATGCTGAACAAGCTCACCCCATTGAACAACTGCATTACTGCAATATCAAAACTCATTGCGCCGCTCCTGAATCGTTGGATTGACCGAATGCTTGTTGGCGCTCGGTCAAAGTATCTAGTTCCTCAGATTCAGATCTTGGGGAAGGGATTGGGCTCAATCAATGCAGGGGCTTCCCACACGATGTCAAACTGACCGTCGGGGCGTGCACGACCAATACGTACCTTCTTCCAGACATGGTGGTTCGTGGCGTGAATCCTCACTGTGCCTTCAGGGGCCTCCAACTCGATACCGCCCGATGCAGCGATGACCTTGTCCACGTCGAACGATTTGGCCTTTTCAACAGCCATCTTCCATAGATATACGCTGTTGTAAGCGACCTCCATGGGGTCGCCGATTACGCGATCTTGGCCGTACTTTGCCTTGAAGGCCTTGACGAACTTTTCATTCGTTGGCGATTTAATGCTTTGGAAATAGCCCATGCAGGCGTAGTAGCCGGCAGCGTTGTCCTTGCCGATGCCCTCGACTTCGTTTTCCGACACAACGGTCGACAGCAATACCTGCTTCGAACCATCGAGGCCTGCGGCGCGCAACTGTTTATAGAAAGCCACATTCGAACCACCGACAACCGTGCTGTAGATGCAGTCGGGCTTGGCCGCCTTGATCTTGTTGATGATTGAAGAGAATTCCGTGTGGCCTAATGGGGCGTACTCCTCGCCAACCACCTTTCCACCAGCTTTTGCGATGGTGGGCTTGGCGATCTTGTTGCAAGTGCGTGGGTAGATGTAATCGGATCCGACCAAGAAGAAGGTTTTTCCCTTTTCTCGTGCCAGCCAGTCCACCGCAGCAATCACTGACTGAGTCGCCTCCTGCGAGGGATAGAACACATGCTTGTCCTGTTCTTGTCCTTCATAGTAGGTTGGGTAGTAAAGCAAACCGTTGCTACGTCCGAGCGCCGGCAAGATTGCCTTTCTTGATGCGGAGGTGTAGCAGCCCACAATCGCGGCTACCTTGTCGAGCTCAAGCAGCTTGCGAGCCTTTTCGGCGAATACCGAGTTCTCGCTCGCGCCATCTTCGACCACCGCTTCTATCTTGCGTCCCATTACCCCGCCGGTCGCGTTGATCTCTTCAATAGCCAGCTTCTCCGCGTCCACCAAGGAGGCCTCGGCGATGGCAATGGTGCCCGAAAGGGAGTGCAAAAGACCCAGTTTCACGGTCTCTTGTGCCAGAGCGAGGGCGGGCATTCCTCCGGCGGCACCAAGGATCAGCATAGATCCTCCGGTCTTGATAATGTCCCGGCGATTCAGTTCAGTCATGGTCAAGCTCCTAACAGTTGTATTTACGGAAATGACGACTTGCGATCCACCTGTGAAAACTCTGTCTCGGTCACAGAAGATCCCCGACAAGCAACCCCCACATCCCATCTGAATCTGCTTCAGGCAGCGCTCCGCCAGCCAGGCCATGTGTTTAGCCGGCCCGAGACAAAACTAAGAGACTAAAAACGAAAAAGCCCGAACCGGAGCTATTCCGATTCGGGCTTTTTTGCCCAACACCTAACTGGCAGCACTGGCAGTCGGCGTTGAATGAGTGGTGACGATTTCTCGACAGGCCTATTCTCTAGCGTTACTCAACTTTTCCACCATAGTAATTACCCCTACCTGCATGAGCGTCGCAAGCTGGGAAGGCCCATGGCCGGTGGCGCAAACCTTGCTCTGCAACGCCAGCAGTTCGATGCACTGGTCATCGTCACGGCTTCGAGTTTGAATTCCAGCGTGTACCTCGCCCTCGCCGCGCGGCTCTTCATCTTCGTCATTTGCGCTCCCCTTGCTTGGATTGAACCACTCAGCAAGGGATACGTTTTTCGCGAACAAAGAAAAACCCGCATGCCTAGGTAGCATGCGGGTTTCGGGCCAATTTGAAACGCAGATCTGGAGCGGGTGAAGGGAATCGAACCCTCGTATGAAGCTTGGGAAGCTGCCGTTCTACCATTGAACTACACCCGCGAAGGCGTCGATTATAGAGCGCGGCACAGGTGCACCCTATCTGCGCCCAATGTCTTGAATACGTACCGAAATTTCAAGCCAAATAGGCCTTCAGCGCTTACCCACCAAGCGCAAGCAGCTATCAAAACAGTAGTTTTCTGCTGATAGTCGCCCGCTGGCCCTACTGCTGGATATCCCCCAGGCACAGGTACTTGATCTCCACATAGTCGTCCATGCCGTGGTGCGAGCCCTCGCGCCCCAGGCCCGACTGCTTGATGCCGCCAAAGGGCACATGC
>NZ_QXJC01000014.1 GCF_003570885.1 Simplicispira hankyongi | reverse complement strand
CTGCGTTCCACCATGCCATATTCGGCAGGCCAACGCCACGTGTTTCTTCGGCACGATTTGCGGCACGGGCGGGCCGATTACTTCGCTAACCCCGCCATGGCCAAAATAGTGGTTCAGCAGCGCATTGACACGCTCTGCGCCTTTGCGCTCGTCTTTCTGCTGCGCTTCAAGCTGCTTGATCTCCTGCTCGATGGAATGCTGAGCTTGGCGCGTTGTATCCGCTATCGTCTTGGCGTCGGCGCACTTCTCTCGAAGCTGAAGGATGTGCGCTTCTTTGCCAGGAAGGTCAAGGGTCGCAAGGAACTCAGCGACCTTGCTGCGCCGAAGCGCCAACCGTGCTGCGTCCTTGTCCTTATTCAGCGTCGTAGAGCGGCCGTTGTTCGCTGCCACAACTGAGTTGAACGAGTGTGTCGCAGCCTCTGCCGCTGCTTCATCAAACTCTCGCAGCGGAAGCCTTCCGGCTCGAAACAGCGACGCGCGTCGGCTCGCCAACGCGTCCGCAAGCTTCTTTAGATCGGTTTTGTAGGACTCGATGGATTTCACGAGATCGGACTTAGCCGCCTCAAAAGCAGGTCGCTCGGATGCGTAGAACTGACCCGATTCAAGCACTGGCATCCAAGCCACGCTCTGTATCTCAACACGGATCTTCTCAGAGCAGGCATCGATCGCCGCTCCGAGCGTCTCAGAGGCCTGGTTGAAATGATTTGCCAACGTCTGCCAGAGGTTGGCGGGAAGCTGCTGCCGACAAAAGGCGCAGTCTTCGCGCTTTCCCTTGTGGTGTCCGATACCCTCGCGCGCCCAAGATTGCAACGCGGCATCGTCCAGTAAATCCTGTAGCGGTTTGGTGGGCTCTATGGCGGTGCCGATCAGCGGCGTTGCCTCGTCGAATAGTGCATCAAGCTTTGACCTGAAGGACGCGGTAGCGCGTATCTCTGGCAGTGCATCCTCCTTCAGCAGCGCGACGTAACTAGACCTTTCGGCCTCAGTCAATACTTCGAGCTTGTTACCCGTGACGAATGCAATGTCTGCCTTAATGCTGTCGATGTTGTATCCCACATGGCCGAACGCACGATCCTTTTTGATGACATCGTTAGCCTGTCGACGCAAAAGTTCATCGAGCTCATCACTAGCGTCCTTGGCCCGCTTGCTTGTTTTGAAGTGCTTTTCCGAGGCCTGCGCCGCGTCGTAGCGCGCGCCACGCTTCTCCTCAACACTACCCAGGCTGGTAAACAGCGCTGCGATACGTTCTGCCAAGGCGTTGTTCTCGCTGCCGACAATCGCAAAGGTTTGTATGCTCCCGGCGCGCTGGTCGGTGAGGAAGCTCAGGTTCTCCACCACGAAATCTCTGTTGTAGACGCGGATGTCGTAGCCGTGTCCAGCAATCTGCTGATGAGTCAGATCCCCCTTATCGCCTCGCACCACGAAGCGTGCGTCCTCGTAGCGCCACGGGATCTCACCTTTCTCAAGACTCCTGAATACCCTGGAAAGCGTAGTTTTCCCGGAGTAGTTTCGGCCGTAGATGATGTTGAGCATCTTGAAGCTCTGAACGTTGTTTCCGGACGTGTCCCTAATCGAGCTTTTCCACTGAAATCCATCGAAACTTCCGAAATGCGCAATGTCCAACTGATGAATCACGGCGTAACCTCTCCTGGTTTTTTGCGCGACGTTTAGCCGAATGTCTGAGAGCTCGTGCGTCGCAGATAGAGACTTATATCGCATCCATTTAGGCCGCTGCCCGTTGATTCCGATCGAATCTTGACCAACCTACTGAGTGCCAAGGAAGCAAAGAGTCGTCTTTGGTGACTGTCGACTTCCCGCCTTGAACAGTCGCTCGCACTCGCTTGCCCAAGGGCAGTTACCGGTGACCTGCCTCTCACCCCCGCCGTACCACCAACCCCGCAAACCGCGCCCCCAGCCGCTCCACCTGCCCAGCCGTCAAGGCCCAGGCAGAAGCGCCCGGCGCGCGGCATTCCTGAAGCGCCCAGTGGGCCACGCCTGCATCGGCCAGCGTGTCGGCCAGGGCGAACAGGTCGTCCACACTGAACAGGCCCGCGTGCCAGGTGGTGCGGCATTCATAGGGCACGCCGCTGGCGAGCAGGCGTTGCAACGATTCAAAGGCTTTGGCGCCGCTGCCGGGGGTGCGCGTGATGGCGTCGTAGGCGTGCAGGGGGCCTTTGATGTCCAGGCCCACCCAGTCGAGCAGGGGCAGCAGCGCTTGCAGGCGCTCGGGGTACATGCCGCCGGTGTGCAGCGCGGTTTGAAGGCCCAAGGCGCGCACCTCGGCCAGCGCGGCGGGCAAGGAGGCTTGCAGCGTGGGTTCGCCACCGGAGAAGACGACGCCGTCGAGCAGGCCCTGGCGGCTTTTGAGAAACGCCAGCACCTCGGGCCAGGGCACGGCGGCGGGGGTGGTGGCGCACAGCAGCTCGGGGTTGTGGCAGTAGCCGCAGCGCCAGGGGCAGCCCTGGCAGTACAGCACGGCGGCCAGGCGGCCGGGGAAGTCGATGCTGGTGAGCGGCGTGATGCCGCCGATGCGCAGCAACGCAGCATCGGCGTGTGCGGCGGGCGCAGTCACCACGGGCACCGGCACGGGCCGGTGCGGAGGGCGGCTTTGCAGGTCAACGGCCACTGGGGGTTTCGGCAAAAAATTGGCGCTCGTGGTGCTCGCCCTGCTTGCCGATATTGAAGCTGGCGACCGGGCGGTGGTAACCCATCACGCGGGTCCAGACTTCGCAGGGCTGGCGCTCGGCGTCGCTCAGTTGCACGTCGGACAGGGCCTGGTGTTCGGTGGTGGAATAGTGGCTCATGGATGTTCTCCTTCAGGGTGAAAAGGGGGCATGCCGCAGCGTGTGCTGCGCCGCCCGGGGGCAACGGAGGGGTGTGGCCTCACCGTTGATTTACTATTGAATCAATAGCTGCTTGCGCTTGATGGATAAGCGCTAGAGGCCAATTTGACTCATATTTTTTGATGGGGTCGTGTCACGCCGCCAATGCGGCGCGCTTGGCCTGCAGGCGCTCTTCGTCGCAGGTGGGGCAGAACTTGTGCTCGCCCGCCAGGTAGCCGTGCGTGGGGCAGATCGAGAACGTGGGCGTGATGGTGATGTAGGGCAGGCGAAAGCGCGTGAGCGAGCGTTTGACCAGGTCGCGGCAGGCGGCGCCGCTCGACAGCCGCTCGCCCATGTACAGGTGCAGCACGGTGCCGCCGGTGTATTTGCTCTGCAGCACCTCCTGGCGCGTCAGGGCCTCGAAGGGGTCGTCCGTCCAGCCCACGGGCAACTGCGAGGAGTTGGTGTAGTACGGCTTGTCCGCCGTGCCTGCCTGCACGATGGCGGGCCAGCGCTTTTTGTCCTCCTTGGCGAAGCGGTAGGTGGTGCCTTCGGCGGGCGTGGCCTCCAGGTTGTAGAGGTGGCCGGTTGCTTCCTGAAAAGCGGTCATGCGTTCGCGCACATGGTCAAGCAGGCGCACGGCGAGCTGGTGGCCGCGCTCGCTGGTGATGTCGTGCGCATCGCCCGTAAAGTTGCGCACCATTTCGTTGATGCCGTTCACGCCCAGCGTGCTGAAGTGGTTGCGCAGCGTACCGAGGTAGCGCTTGGTGTAGGGGAACAGGCCCTGGTCCATGAGCCGCTGGATCAGTTTGCGCTTGGTCTCCAGGCTTTGCTTGCCCAATTCGAGCAGGCGGTCGAGCGCGGCCAGCAGTGCCGTCTCGTCGCCTGCGTGCAGATAGCCCAGCCGCGCGCAGTTGATGGTCACCACACCCAGGCTGCCGGTCTGCTCGGCGCTGCCAAACAGGCCGTTGCCGCGCTTCAAGAGCTCGCGCAGGTCCAGCTGCAGGCGGCAGCACATGGAGCGCACCATGTTCGGCTCCAGCTCGGAGTTGATGAAGTTCTGGAAGTACGGCAGGCCGTACTTGGCCGTCATCTCGAACAGCAATTGCGCGTTCTCGCTCTCCCACGGGAAGTCTTTGGTGATGTTGTAGGTGGGGATGGGAAAGGTGAACACGCGGCCCTTGGCATCGCCCGTGGTCATGACGTCGATGTAGGCGCGGTTGATGAGGTCCATCTCGGCCTGCAGCTCGCCGTAGCTGAACGGCATCTCCTTGCCCGCAATCACCGGCACCTGCTCGCGCAGGTCGTCGGGGCAGATCCAGTCGAAGGTGAGGTTGGTGAACGGCGTTTGCGTGCCCCAGCGCGATGGCACGTTGAGGTTGTAGACCAGCTCCTGGATGCACTGGCGCACGGCGGCGTAATCCATGGCATCGATCCGCACATAGGGCGCCATGTAGGTGTCGAACGACGAGAACGCCTGGGCACCGGCCCATTCGTTCTGCAGCGTGCCCAAAAAGTTCACGATCTGCCCCACGGCTGACGACATGTGTTTGGGCGGGCCCGCTTCGACCTTGCCGGGAACGCCATTGAGCCCTTCGTTGAGCAGCGTGCGCAGCGACCAGCCCGCGCAGTAGCCGCTGAGCATGTCGAGGTCGTGGATGTGGATGTCGCCATTGCGGTGCGCCTCGCCAATTTCTGGCGTGTAGACGTGCGACAGCCAGTAATTGGCCGTGACCTTGCCCGCCACGTTGAGGATGAGGCCGCCCAGCGAATAGCCCTGGTTGGCGTTGGCGTTGACGCGCCAGTCGGCGCGGGTGAGGTATTCGTTGATGGAGCTTTCCACGTTGACCAGCGTCTGGTGGTCGGCGCGCAAGGTGGCGTGGCGGTCGCGGTAGGCGATGTAGGCGCGGGCCGTGGCCAGATGGTTGGCGGCGATCAGGGTCTGCTCGACCACGTCCTGGATCTGCTCGATGCCGGGCGCCTCGCCATGGAAGCGGTGGATCAGCACCTTGCCCACCTGCGCGGCCAGCAGGGCGGCTTCGTCGGCCGCGAATTCGCCCGCGGCGGCGCCTGCGCGCAGCAAGGCAGAGCGGATCTTTTCCGCATCAAAGGCGGCGCGGTGGCCGCTGCGCTTGAGCACCTCACGCGGCAGGGTGGCAAGGGTGGATACCATGCAATTCTCCAAAGGTCTGCGGCAGAAAACACTACCTATGGTGTTGAAGATATAGTTAAAACACTATTTGTAGTTTGATTCAACACAAACAGCGGAGCGGCTTGCGCGGCCTGGGCGCAGCGCACCGCGTTGCATCCGGTGACGGTTTGGCGGCTGTGCCGGTTGTCTTTCTCGGCGCTGGCGCGTTCTACGAAGTGGGGTAAAGAGCGCAGCCGCCCCACCACAGGCTGCGGGGGCCACAACGTGCATGCCAAGGCTTTTTTTCCAAACCGTGGGCGGCTGGCGCTGCTGTTGTTCGTGCTGCTGGCTGCCCTGTGCGGCACGGGCGCCTTCGCGCAGGGAGCCGCTGGCGACCCGCCGGGGCGCGTGGCACAGCTCAACGCCTTTGACGGGCCGGTGAGCTTTGCGCCCGCCGGGTTTGACCAGTGGGCCGGCGCGGTGCTGAACCGGCCGTTGACGCAGGGCGACCGGCTCTGGAACGACACGGGCGCGCGCTCCGAGCTGCACGTCGGCTCGACTGCGCTGCGGCTGGATGGGCAGACCAGCCTGGCTTTCTCCGTGCTGGACGACCAGACCGTGCAGCTCGCGCTCAGCCAGGGCAGCCTGATCGTGCGCCTGCGCAGCCTGCCGCCAGGCCAGCGCTTTGAGGTCGATACCCCCAACCTGGCGTTCACCGCCTCACAGCCGGGCGACTACCGGCTGGACGTGGACCCGATCGACGGCACCACGCGCGTGACGGTTCGATCGGGCAGCGCCGTGGTGTACGGCAGCAACGGCGCCTCGGCCAGCCTGGGCGCGCGCCAGCAGATCAGCTTCGCGGGCGCGGACCTGGTGCAGGCCGCCGGGCAGACCGCGCCAGCGCTCGACCCGTTTGACCGCTGGGCAGAGGCGCGCGACCGGGCGGAAGACCAGTCGCTGGCGGCGCGTTATGTCTCGCGCGACGTGATCGGCTACCAGCAACTGGACAACTATGGCGACTGGGAGAGCGACCCGGTGTATGGCACCGTCTGGGTGCCGCGCGTGACGGTGCAGGATTGGGCACCGTACCGCGTCGGCCACTGGGCCTCGATTGCGCCCTGGGGCTGGACCTGGATCGACGACGAACCCTGGGGCTTTGCCCCGTTCCACTACGGCCGCTGGGCCCAGCGCGGTGCGCGCTGGTGCTGGGTGCCAGGTGCCAGCGCGGCCCACCCGGTTTACGCGCCCGCGCTGGTGGGCTTTGTCGGCGGCAGCGCTGGGGGTGTGAACTTCGCCATTGCGGTGGGTGGCGCCACGCAGCCCGGCGTGGCCTGGTTTCCGCTGGCGCCCGGCGAGGCCTGGCGCCCGAGCTACCGGGCCAGCAGGGCCTATCTGGGCCGCGTGAACCCGTTTGGGGGCCAATACACGCCGCACAACACCGCGAATGCCAACAACGGCTACCGCTACCAGCACCTGCCGGCCGCCGTGACGGCGGTGACGGTGGCCGCGTTTTCCCAGGGCCAGCATGTGCGCGGCAACGTGCGTCCAGTGGCCGCGCGCGAGCTGGAGCGCGCCCGTGTGGTGGCCCCGCCGACGCCGACGCGTGACCCGCGCAGCGTGTTCGGCGCCTCGCGGTTGACGCAGGCACACCCCACGCCGCCAGCCGCCGCGGTGGAGCGGCGTGTGGTCTCCCACCCGGCCTTCTCGCGGGGCCGGGCGGAGACCCCACTGCGGCGCGAGGCATTGCCCGGCCCGTCGCAGCGCCCCGAACTGCCGCGCGGCGGTGCTGCGCCCAACGCCTCCCATGCACCGGCCATGCCGGTGGTGCGGCCCCCGCAGGCCAGCGTGCCGCCGTCTGCGCGCGAACGCCATGAGCCGCCGCCGCGCAACGCCGCCATGCCGCCGCCACGCCCGGAAGTCGCAGCGCCGCAAGACCTGCGGCGCCCACCAGCCCGGCGGCCCGAGCAGGGGCAGCGTGAGCAGAACACCCAGCGCGATTCAGAGGCGCGCAATGAGCAGGCCGCCCGCGCCGCGCAGAAGCAGGAACAGCGCGCGCAGCAACAGCACCTGCACTTGCAGCAGGAGCAACAATTGCAGCAGCGTGCGCAGCAGGCGCGCCAACCCCAGGCCCAGCGTGCGCAACAGGAGCCGCCAGTGCGCCAGGCCCCGAGGCAAGCGCAGCGCCAACAGCCCGCACAAGCGCCGCGTGGCGCTCAGGCGCCCGAGAACCGGGATAGGCACGGCGGCCCGCGCCGCGAGGAACACCGACCAGGGCAAGACAACTGAGTGCGCTGTCGGTGCTTGCCCCATGGGCACCGCGGTGCGCCAGCGCTAGCACCCGCAGACTGCACCGGAGCGCACCAGAGCCACCAGGCCCAGGTGCGCTCACTTCGCTTGGGCTCCGGCCCTTATGACGCAGGCTGGTGCGGTCCCTGGGGGCTGGGCGAAACTATTGTTTTGATAGCTGTCAGCGCTTTCTGCATAAGCGCTAAAGGCACTTTTCTTATAAAAACCACAAGCCCCGCGAACCGCCTGTCAATTGCGGAACTCCACAGTTGATGCCTTGCGCTGCGGGGCGTAGCCTCGCGCTGCGCACCCGGCAATGCCATGTTGCCTGGGCGGCGGCAGAAGGACGCCCACACTTTCCAACAAGACAGAGAGACAAGCATGCAACTCATTTCCGTGCGCAGCCTGGCGGCCCGGCTTTCCCTGGGCTTTGGCGTCATTCTGGTGTTGCTGCTGGGTATGGCGGTGCTCTCCTTGCTGCGCATGCAAGCGCTGTCGGCCACGCTGGAGGACATCACGGTGCACAACGCGGCGCGATCGCAAACGCTCAATGTGATGGCGCGCAGCGTCTCCGGCTACGTGCAGGCACTGGGTGACTTGGGCGGCACCGACCTTCAGGGTGGCCCGGCCCTCCTGGCTCGTGTGCGCAGTACGCTCAAGGAATACGACACGGCAGAGACGCGTCTGGCCGCGCTGCTGGCGGAAGATGCCCAGGCGAAGGCCTTGCTTGGGCCCGTGAAGGCCGCCGGCCACGCGGCGCGTGAACTGCTGGCCGTCAGCGAGAAAGAGACGGCCGGGCGCGGCGATGCGGCCATGGCCTTTCAGATGCGCAATGAATACGGCAAGGACGCCGCCACCTGGAGCGCGCGCCAGCAAGCCTGGGGCAAGGCCGTGAATGCCCTCAGCGATTGGCAGGACGCAGCCAACGCCAGCAGTTCGGCCCTGGCCATCGCGGACGCCCGCACGGCCCGGGTGCTGATCATCGTCGGCGCGCTGCTGGCCTTTGCGTTTGGCAGTGCCCTGGCCTGGTGGCTGGTGCGCGACACCCGCGCCGCCGTGCGCGAAGCCGTCGAGGCGACCCGCCGCATGGCCCGGCACGACCTCTCGCAGCCCATCGACACGCACCGCCAGGATGAAATTGGCGGCCTGCTGACCGCGCTGGAGGCCATGCGCCAGAACCTGCTGGAGCTGGCCACGGGGGTGCGCCAGGCGTCGGACGACATCAACAACGCCAGCGGTGAAATTGCCCAGGGCAGCCAGGACCTGAGCGACCGCACCGAAGAAGCCGCCAGCACGCTGGAGACCGCGCTGGCGTCCATTGCCCAGCTCACCACCTCGGTCCAGGAGACCACTGCCACGGCGCAGGCCACGCGGCAGATATCCACCCAGACCAGCAGCGTGGCGGCGCGCAGCGGCAGCGAGATGGGGCAGGTCGTCTCGACCATGCGCGAAATTGACGCAGCCTCGCACAAGATCTCCGACATCATTTCCATCATCGACGGCATTGCGTTCCAGACCAACATCCTGGCGCTCAACGCGGCCGTGGAAGCCGCACGCGCGGGTGAGCAGGGCCGGGGCTTTGCCGTGGTGGCCAGCGAGGTGCGCGCCCTGGCCGGCCGCAGCGCCGCCGCCGCCAAAGACATCAGCAGCCTGATCCACACCTCGCTGGCCAAGGTGGCCTCGGGCACGCAGCAGGTCGGGCGTGCCGGTCAGACCACCGCCGAGGTGACAGCCTCGGTCGAAAGCGTCTCGGGTCGGATTTCCGCCATCGCCACCGAGGTCAACCAGCAGATGGGGCGCATCGGCGAGGTGAACCAGTTTGTCGGCCAGCTCGACCAGATGGCGCACCAGAACGCCGCCCTGGCCGAAGAATCGGCCGCCGCGGCTGCGTCGCTGCGCCAGCAGGCCAGCCAGTTAGGCTTGCTGGTGAGCCGGTTTGAGCTGGGGCAGGGCGTGGCAGTGCGGGTAGGCGCAGTGCCAGCCGTGTCGCTGCCAGGCTGAACCGGCGCCCTTTCATACGGCGTGCGGGTCGATACGGGGCGGAGGGGCACGCGTGCGCCGATGGCGCTGTTCCGTCTTGCCGTTCCTGGCTGACCGCAGCCTCACTGCGTCTCTGGCTTTGGTGCGCTGTCTCAGAACGTGTTTACGATCTTCCAGGGGCCGCGCAGCGGTCTTTGCGGGATGGGATGCAAGGCGCGGTGGGCGGCCAATAGCCCCGCTATTGGCAAGCGCCGCAACACCGCAGACCGCCCGCAAAGACCACTGCCCAAAGGGTTGGAGCGAAATCGGGCGATTGGACGCCCCGGCTGCTTGCATGGGCATGAGCCCATGCGGCGCATCCGAAGCATCCACTCATCCCGATTGCGCTCCAACGCGGCTCCTGGGAGATCGTAAACACGTTCTCAGACAGGAATGGCAAAGAACACTTGCGCGCATCAAGCCGCCGAAATCGGACTGGGTGCGAACCGGATGCGGTTGCGCCCATCCTCCTTGGCCTGGTACATCGCCGCATCCGCCCTGTCAATCACGCTGTTCTGATCCTCGTCGCGCCCGCGGAAAACCGCTACGCCGATGCTGGCGGTGCATTGGTGCTCGATGGTGCCGGTCGCCGGGCCGGAGGGGGCGGCCTGCAGCACATAGGGCTCGGCCAGGCGGGTGCGGATTTTTTCTGCAATGGCGGCGGCTTGCGTGGTGGCTTCGTCTTGCAGCGTGTCCAGTTCGCACAGCAGCACGACGAACTCGTCGCCGCCAAAGCGGGCCACGGTGTCCGCTTCACGCACGCAGTCTTTCAAGCGTTCGGCCACTTCGATCAGCAGCAGGTCGCCCACCCCATGGCCGTGGGTGTCATTGAGCGGCTTGAAATTGTCGAGATCCAGAAACAGCAGTGCGCCATGGCGGTGGCTGCGCTTGCTGGCCGACATGGTCTGGTCCAGGTGCTCCACCAGCAGTCGGCGGTTGGCCAGGTGGGTGAGCGTGTCGTGGAACGCCAGTTGACGGACCTGTTCTTCCAGGCGCTTGCGCTCGGTGATCTCGCGGGTGATGCCGTGGTACCCCACGATCTCTCCCTGCGCATTGCGGTCGGGTTTCGCCAGCACCTCGCCCCAGATGACGCGGCCGTCCTTGCAGCGGTGCTCCGCCTGGAAGGTCAGGAATCCTTCCGACGTATCGGATGGGTCTTCTGCGGCCCTGCGCTTGAGCAGGCCTTTGACCAGGGCGACGCCTTGGTCGGTGAACATCTCAAAAACATGGTGCCCCACCACCTCGTCGGCCCGAAAGCCCCGCAGGCGTTCGTCCGCCGGGCTGATGTAGGTCATGACGAGCCGGCTGTCTGTCTTCCAGAGCACATCCTGCGCATCCTCCGTCAACATGCGGTAGAGGGCCTGGCTTTCGTGCAGCGCCCGGGTGCGCTCGTCTACCAGGGCCTGCAAGGCGCTGTTCTGCTCCTGCAGGCTCTTGAGGGGGTAGACCTCGCCGTCCTGCGCGCTACGGTATGGAATGGAAATGCCGCTGTGCACGATCATCCACTCGGCCCCTTCCTGGCGGAAGATCAGCACCAGCCGCGCGACTTCTCTGGACAACAGTTGGCCGTCGCTGGGCAAATGGATGTGAAAGAAGGCTGTCACCACCACCACGTCAGGGCTGAGGTCCTGCAGCGAAAGATCCAGCATTTCGATGCGAATGCGGCCCGGCACCTGCGCAAAGTCCTGCCGGGTGATGCGGACCCATTCGTCGCGGTCGTGGATCAGCCGATTGCCGCTGCCGGGGTAGCCGCTGAAGTTCTGGCTGAAGCGCGCGGTCAGGCGGTCGTCCCGTGCGGCGTACAACGCGATGTACTCGTCAAACAGCTCACGAATCTTGCGCTGGCGATCCTGGTGCATGGTGCTGGCAATCCTGGTGTGCGTGGCGGCTCTGGCCCATGCGCATTCTCACAGAAACCCCCCAATTTTGATGCAATTTGTAACTTCTGCGCGATCGCCTTTGACAGGCAAGTGAAGAGATTTGGGAGGTTGGGAATCGGAAATTGCGTTGGGGTGGTTCTTTCCTGGGTTTTTCCCGGTGGTTGGCAGCATGGCGGCCGCGCAGGCCAATCTGCCCGTGGGTTTCCTGACCTGGGTCATGATCATCCCTGTGCTGGTGCGAGAGCCTATGAACAGCATTGCCCCAAATCCATTCCTGCTGCCCGATGACACAACCCCCACCAGATCTGTTGCGGACCGTGGACCATGAACCTGTCCTTCGTGAAGCAGGGCAGCGCCATACCTCTGCATTGCCGTCAAGAGGCACGCCATGAATTGCCTGGATACCGCCTGGAGACAACACGCCGCCGAGCTGCGCGGCTGGTTGCGCCGTCGGCTGAACCAGCCGCAAGACGTGGAAGACATGATGCAGGACCTGTTCATGAAAGCCCTGCGCCAGGGAAGTGGGTTTTGCAAGATTCAAAACCCAAGAGCCTGGCTGTTTGAAGTGGCCCGCAATGCACTGGCTGATCGCTTGAAATCCGAGCGCGAAGCGCTTGCGCTGCCGGACGATTTGGCGGCGCCTGCTCCTGAGGACGCGCCCGTGGACGGTCTTACCGCCTGTCTGCCTCGGGTGCTGTCAGAGCTGAATGATGCAGACCGGCAAGCCATCGTGCTGTGCGACCTGGGCGGCATGCCGCAGGCGGACTATGCGGCCCAGGTCGGATTGACGCTCAGCGCCGCGAAGTCCCGCCTCCAGCGCGCCCGGCTGCGCCTTCGCGATCGCATGGCCACCGCCTGTCAGGTCACGATGGGCACGGGCGGGCAGGTGGAAGACTTTGTTCCCCGGCCACCGCTTGAGTCCCCTCAACAAAGCTAAAGCCGCACCTCTGTCAGGCCCCATTCGAGCCTGCAGGAGATGGTTTCGCACAGTTATTGCATAAATATCGGCGATCTGGTGCGTCTTTTTCCTGTGTCCATCGTCTTCACAGGCATGACCGCACAAACCCTCTCGTTCAAAACCTGGCCAACCCGCCAGCCAGCGGCCTTTCTGGCGCTGGCCGTCTTGGTGTGGTTTGCCGCGTACCAGACCCTGATGCCCGTATCCGAAGCGCTGGCCGCCCTGTTACCGGTGGAGCGCAGCAGCCATCTGGGTGGAGCGCTCCAGTTCTTTTTCTACGACACCCCCAAGGTGCTGTTGCTGCTGACGGGTGTGGTGTTCGTCATGGGCATGGTCAACAGCTATTTCACGCCCGAACGTACCCGGGCCTTGCTGGCGGGGCGAACCGAGGGTCTGGCCAATGTGATGGCGGCCAGCCTGGGCATCGTGACCCCGTTCTGCTCCTGTTCTGCGGTGCCACTGTTCATCGGTTTCGTCCAGGCGGGCGTACCGCTGGGGGTCACCTTCTCGTTCCTGATCTCCGCACCCATGGTCAACGAGGTGGCGTTGGCGCTGTTGTTCGGCATGTTCGGCTGGAAGGTCGCCTTGCTCTACCTGAGCCTGGGCCTGGGCGTGGCCGTGGTGGCCGGCTGGGTCATTGGCCGCTTGAAGATGGAGGCGCATCTGGAAGACTGGGTCCGTGAGATTCCCAAGATGTCGGCTGACTTTGAAGCCACGGACACCACGCTGGCCGACCGTGTGCAGGCGGGGTTCGCCTCCGTGCGCGAAATTGTGGGCAAGGTCTGGCCCTACATCCTGGCGGGCATCGCCATCGGTGCCGGTATTCATGGCTATGTACCCCAGGACTTTATGGCCAGCTTCATGGGCAAGGACGTCTGGTGGTCGGTTCCCCTGGCCGTGGTGATCGGTGTGCCCATGTACACCAATGCGGCGGGTGTCATTCCCATCGTGCAGGCCCTGCTGGCCAAGGGCGCCGCCCTGGGCACGGTACTGGCGTTCATGATGAGCGTGATCGCGCTGTCGCTGCCCGAGATGGTCATCTTGCGCAAGGTGCTCAAGGTGCGCCTGATCGCCACCTTCGCAGGGGTGGTGGCTTTTGGCATTTTGTTGGTGGGCTTTGTCTTCAACGCAGTGCTGTGACCCGCTCGCGTGGCCAACCCCCCCGGTCAATCCCTCTCTCTTCATTTCAAAAGGAGCCCATGATGGACATCAAGGTACTCGGCACTGGCTGTGCCAATTGCAAAAACACCATCGCGCTGATCGACCAGGTGGCGCAGGCCAATGGCGTGACGGTGACGCTGGAGAAGCTTGAAGACCTGCGCGACATCGCGCGCTATGGCGTCATGCGCACGCCGGGCGTTGTGATCGACGGCAAAGTGGTGCATGCCGGTGGCGTACCCAGTCGCGAACAAGTGCAGGGTTGGCTCAGCGCCTAATCAGTAAAAGGTCACACTGGCATCCTTGGTTTTGAGCAAAATCAGGCGCTAGCGCTTTCCAGGCAAGCGCTAATTGCTATCAAGTTTGATGATAAAAAAGTGTTCGGTCCCGCCATGTGGCATTCCCCGCCACAATGCTGAACATGATCACCCTGCAAGACATCCAGGACGCCGCCTCCCGCCTGCAAGGCCAGGTGCTGGACACCCCCTGCGTCGAATCCCGCACGCTCTCCGAAATCGTCGGTGCGCAGGTCTTTCTCAAGTTCGAGAACCTGCAGTTCACGGCCTCCTTCAAAGAGCGCGGCGCCTGCAACAAGCTGGCGCAGTTGACCGCAGAGGAACGCGCGCGCGGCGTGATTGCCATGAGCGCCGGCAACCACGCCCAGGGCGTTGCCTACCACGCGCAGCGGTTGGGGATTCGCGCCGTCATCGTCATGCCCAGCTACACCCCTGGGGTCAAGGTCGAGCGCACGCGCGGCTTTGGTGCTGAGGTGGTGTTGCACGGCAGCTCACTGGAAGAAGCCAGTCAGCATGCCTATGCCCTCGCCGAGGCACAGGGCCTGGTCTTCGTCCACCCGTACAACGATGAGGCTGTTGCGGCCGGCCAAGGCACGCTGGGCCTGGAGATGCTCACCGCCGTGCCGAACCTCGACGCGCTGGTCATTGCCGTGGGCGGTGGCGGCCTGATTGCCGGCGTGGCCACGGCGGCCAAGGCGCTGCGCCCCGGCATCGAGATCATCGGCGTGCAGACCGAGCGCTTTCCTGCCATGGTCAACGCCGTCAAGGGCACGCACCACAGCCAGGGCACCTCCACCATCGCCGAAGGCATTGCCGTGGGCACGCCGGGCACGGTCACGCTGGAGGTGGTGCGCCGGCTGGTGGACGACCTGGTGCTGGTCGATGAAGGCGACATCGAGCAGGCCGTACTGATGCTGCTGGAGATCGAGAAGACGCTGGTGGAAGGCGCGGGCGCCGCCGGCCTGGCGGCGTTGGTGCGCTACCCGGAGCGCTTCAAAGGCAAGCGCGTGGGTCTGGTGCTGTGCGGCGGCAACATCGACCCGCTGCTGCTGGCCGCCATCATCGAGCGCGGCATGGTCCGCTCCGGGCGGCTGGCGCGCATCCAGGTGAGCGCGCGCGACGTGCCCGGTGTGCTGGCGGCCATTGCCAAGACCGTGGCCGACGCGGGCGCCAACATCGAGGAAGTGCACCACCAGCGGGCGTTCACGCTGCTGGCGGCACAGAACGTGGAGATCGAGCTGGTGCTGCAGGCGCGCGGCAAGGCCCACGTGCAAGAGGTGCTGGAAAAGCTGCGCGCGGCCGGCATGGAAGCGGTTTTGCGCTGAGCAGCCTAGAATCGTGATTTTTCCCGTCCCCGTTTCAGGAGCCCCGCCATGACCGATTCTCACAGCCCCGTGCCCGCCCACCCGGTCGACCCCGTGGAATCGGTGGTGCATGTGATCCCCTTCGTGCTTCCCGCCGTCGGCGCCATCATGATTTTTCTGCTGGCAATGATTGCCGTTTATATGGCGTGAGCCCTTTCTGGCTCACCCCGAGGCCCCGCACCGCGGGGCTTTTTTATTCAAGGAAGTTTCCATGCGCAACAGCCACGCTCTGGTGCTCTTTTCCGGTGGGCAGGATTCCACCACCTGCCTGGCCTGGGCGCTCGAGAACTTTGCGCACGTGGAGACCATCGGCTTTGACTATGGCCAGCGCCACCGCATCGAACTCGATGCCCGCCTGCGCGTCCTGGCTGCCCTGCGCGAGCACTTTGGCCAGTGGCAGGGGCGTCTGGGGGACGACCATGTGATCGACTTGGCGGTGCTGGGCCAGATCAGCGACTGCGCCCTGACGCAAGGCACGGCCATTGCGCTCGGCGAAGCCGGCTTGCCCAACACCTTCGTACCGGGGCGCAACCTGCTGTTCTTCCAATTGGCAGCCGCCGTGGGCTACCGGCGCGGGCTGCGCACCCTGGTGGGCGGCATGTGCGAGACGGACTATTCCGGCTACCCCGACTGCCGTGACGACACGCTCAAGGCCTTGCAGGCCGCGATTTCGCTGGGCATGGGCCAGAGCTTCACCATCGAGACACCGCTGATGTGGCTGGACAAGGCGCAGACCTGGGCGCTGGCGCGCACGCTGGGCGGCGAGGCGCTGGTGGCGTTGATCGTGGAGCACACCCATACCTGCTACGAAGGGGAGCGCGGTGTGCTCCACGCCTGGGGCTATGGCTGCGGCCACTGCCCGGCGTGCGAACTGCGCAAAGGCGGCTTCGAGCGCTGGTCGGCAGACCTTATGGCGGCATAACCCTATGCAAGTTTTGCATGAATATTGCAGCTGTCTGACAGACAGCGTGGGCTGGTCTTCTTAGAATCGACCTCCCAGCCGACCCACGGAGCCCGTGAATGCGCTTTGCCTGTCGAGCACCGCGCGCCCCGAGAGCCGACTGAGCCTGGAGCCGTTTTTTCAAAGGCCGCTCAGCAACGCCACCCGCGCGGCCTCGCCCGCCCTCCGGTTCGTCCGCTTCCTTTGAAAAACCGTTTTCAACTTAAGGAAGCCTCCATGAACGCACCCACCTCACCGGGCCTGAACCTCAGCGCGCCTGCCTATGTCAAAAATACGCGCCTGCTCGCTTGGGTAGCGGACATGGCGGCCCTGTGCAAGCCCGAGAGCATCGTCTGGTGCGACGGATCGAAAGAAGAGTACGACCGCCTGTGCCAGCAGTTGGTGGACGCCGGCACCTTCAAGCGCCTGAACCCCGCCAAGCGCCCCGACAGCTTCCTGGCGCTGTCGGATCCGTCCGATGTGGCGCGCGTCGAAGACCGCACCTTCATCTGTTCGAACAAGAAGGAAGACGCCGGCCCGACCAACAACTGGATGGCGCCAAGCGACATGCGCGCCACGCTGCAGCCCTTGTTTGACGGCTGCATGCGCGGCCGCACCATGTACGTGGTGCCGTTCAGCATGGGACCACTGGGCAGCCACATTGCCCACATCGGCGTCGAGCTGACCGACAGCGCCTACGTGGCCGTGAACCAGCGCCTGATGACGCGCATGGGCAAGGCGGTGTACGACGTGTTGGGCGCGGAGGGCGAATTCGTGCCTTGCATGCACAGCGTGGGCGCGCCTCTGGCTGCGGGTGAAAAGGACCAGACCAACTGGCCTTGCAACCCCACGGTCAAGTACATCGTGCACTACCCTGAAACGCGCGAAATCTGGAGCTACGGTTCTGGCTACGGCGGCAATGCCTTGCTTGGCAAGAAGTGCCTGGCGCTGCGCATCGCTTCGAACATGGGCCGCGCGGCCTCAGAGGGGCCCTCCGGTAGCCCGGGCTGGCTGGCCGAACACATGCTGGTGCTGGGCGTGACCAACCCCGAAGGCAAGAAGTACCACGTCGCCGCCGCCTTCCCCAGTGCCTGCGGCAAGACCAATTTCTCGATGCTGGTGCCGCCGGCTGGCTTTGAGGGCTGGAGCGTGACCACGATCGGCGACGATATCGCCTGGATCAAACCCCATGCCGACGGCAAGATGTACGCCATCAACCCCGAAGCGGGTTACTTTGGCGTGGCGCCCGGCACCAACATGCACACCAACCCGAACTGCATGCGCTCCCTGGACCGCGACGTGATCTTCACCAACGTCGCACTGACCGACGACGGCGACGTGTGGTGGGAAGGCATGGAAAAAGACACGGGCAAACTGCCCGACCACCTGATCGACTGGAAGGGCCAGGATTGGACGCCGCAAATCGCCAAGGACACCGGCGCCAAGGCCGCGCACCCCAACTCGCGCTTCACCGTGGCCGCCACCAACAACCCGGCGCTCGACCCTGCCTGGGACGACCCGGCGGGCGTGCCCATCGACGCCTTCATCTTCGGTGGCCGCCGCTCGACCACGGTGCCGCTGGTGACCGAGGCGCGCAACTGGCAGGACGGCGTCTACATGGCCGCCACCATGGGCAGCGAGACGACCGCCGCCGCCTTTGGCGCGCAAGGCGTGGTGCGCCGCGACCCCTTCGCCATGCTGCCGTTCTGCGGCTACAACATGAGCGACTACTTCCAGCACTGGCTGGATTTGGGCGCCAAGCTCAAGGCCTCGGGCGCCACGTTGCCGAGCATCTTCACCACCAACTGGTTCCGCAAGGACGATGCTGGCAAGTTCGTCTGGCCCGGCTATGGCGAGAACATGCGCGTGCTCAAGTGGATGCTTGATCGCATCGAAGGCAAGGCAAGCGGGCACGAGACCATGTTCGGCATTGCCCCTACGTATGGCGAAATCAACTGGGCGGGGCTCGACTTCAGCGCCGCGCAGTTCGATACCGTGACTGCCATCGACAAGGCAGCATGGAAGGATGAGCTCAAGCTCCACGACGAGCATTTCGCCAAGCTTGCCTACCACCTGCCCAAGGAACTGCTGGCAACGCGCGCTGCCATCGAGGCACGGCTGGACGCTTGAACCGGCCAAGCAGCAGGTCTGTGATGCGGACCTGCAAGCAAGAAAGCCACCTTCGGGCCATGCTGAACAAGTCCCTCACGCGCCGCGCATCCGTACCTCGGGCGGTCTGCGGCGTTGCAAATCCTCGCCATAGCTGCGGCTATGGCTGCGGTTTGCGCCTTGCATCCCATCCCGATGCACGGCGCGCGTCATCGCGGCGACTTATTCAGCATCGCCTTCGGGTGGCTTTCTTGCGGGTGGAATTTCAGAACACCGAGAGCAGATCCAGCGTCCGCACCCACAGCAGCACCGGCAAGGCGGCGGCCGCACCAACGAGGGCGGTGGCAATGGCTGTGCGCCAGACGGGCATGCCCGCGCGCCGCTGCTGCCCTACGCACAGGGCCACGCACCCGAGCCAGGCTACGGCCAGCAGTGTCAGGCGGGCCTGCGGCAGCCAGTGAAACACAATGCCTTCGGTGCGCAGCTGCGTCAGCGTGAGCATGGAGAGCCCCAGGAACAGGTTGGCAGCCGCCATGGGCACGAGGCCTAGCGCCAGCACTTTCCAATCGGTGCGCACCACCCGTGCGCCCAAGGCGGTGACCAGGTGGGCAAAGCCGCCCACCAGCACGGCGGTGCCGGTGAGCCAGGCCACGATGCCGGCGCCATCGAGCCAGCTGAACACGTCAGAGACTTGCGGGTAGTGCGTCAGCACCCACCAGGGTGCGTTGCTGGCCAGCGGCCAGAAAATGTCGTGGTCCACCAGCCAGGTCGCCAGCCACTGCCTGCCTTCTACAAAGCCCGGTGCCATGGTCCATTGGAAAGCCCCAAGGGCAAAGCCCAGCATGCCGTAGAGCAGCAGCAACGCCTCGTAGCGCCCCACGTCGCCGGGTTGGCTGCCCACGATCTCGCTGCCGGGCCAGCGCAGGGTCAAGGCGACGGCATCGCGGTGGCCGCTGCAGCGCCCGCACGAATGGCACTGTGACGCACTGTTGAGCGCATGCACGTTGAGTAGCGGCGGGCAATCCACGGCGGGAATGTGGGCCGGCTGCAAATCCCAGGCCGCACGGTCCACCTTGAAATGCACCGGTGCCAGGCGTGCGAGCAGCGCGAAAACGCCGGTGACCGGGCACAGGTAGCGGCACCACACGCGCTTGCCCCGGCCATAGACGATGCCCACGGCAATGGCCGCCACCGTTGAGCCACCGAGAATCACCAGAACCGGGCCTGGGTACTCGTACACGCTGATGAGTTGCCCGTAGAGCGTGGTCCCCAGGAAGCCCACCAGCGGCCAGCCGGGCCAGCGCATCCAGCGCGGAATCGGCAGGCCCTTGCCGGGGCGACCGGCAAATTCGGTCAAGGCCCCTTCAGGGCACATCACGCCGCACCAGAAGCGTCCGATGAGCAGCATGGAGGCAATGACAAACGGCCACCACACGCCCCAGAAAGCAAATTGGGCAAAGCGTGTGAGGCTGGTGAACATGCGCGCGTCTTCGGGCGGCATGGGCAGGAAAGCCGGCACCGCTACGAGCACGAAATACAGCACGACGATGCCCCACTGCAACTGCGCGATGCGGCTGCGGTTGCGTGCCATCCAGTCGCCAAGGCGTGCCAGCCGTGTGCGCGGCGCGCCTGCCATGACATGCACGGTGCTCACGCCAGCACGGGTGCGTGTGAAGCTTGTGGACTGCATCGTCATGCGCTCGGTTGCTGGGGGGCACGCCGGGGCCACCAGCGCCGCGCCACCATCAGGGCCCAGAAACCAAAGAACACCAGCACGTCGGCCGCCGAAGGGCGTGCGCGGTAGCCCAACAGGTTTGCCAGCCACTTGCCGACGCCACTGCCGTCGTCCAGTAGCGCGCTGGTGTTCCAGAGTGGGTCGGGGCCGGGTGGAATCCACTCCAGGCCAATCAGCCGATCCGTCCCCAGCACCAGCATGCCAGCGGCAAACAGCAGCAGCAGGTTGGCGCTGACGCGCAGCACCTGCTGCTGCGGCAGAAAACGCAGGCCGCGCGCTGCGGCCCAGGCGGTGATCCCCGCCAACGCAACCCCTGTCAGCGCCGAGGGCAGGAGAGCACCCCAGCCGACGCCCGAGGCAATGCCCTGGAGGAAGATCACGGTCTCCGACCCTTCGCGCGCCACGGCAACGGCGGCGACGGCAGCAATGCCCCAGGCGCCGCGCCGCTCGGCAGCGCGGTCCAGCGCGCTCTCCATTTCCCGGCGCAGACCGCGCGCGTGGCGCCGCATCCATAGCACCATCTGGGTCATCAGCGCCGCAGCAAAGAGAATGAGCAGCGCCTGGAAGATTTCCTGCCCGCGGTCCGACAGGTTGCCCAGCGTTCCCTGCATCACGGCAGCCAGCGCCACCGCGAGTGCCAGGCCCGCTGCCACGCCGCCCCAGAGTCCGGCACGGGTCGTACGCCCGCCACCGCGGCCGGTGGACCAGGCCGCAAGAATGCCGATGACCAGCATGGCTTCCAGGCTTTCGCGCCAGACGATGACGAGGGCATTGAGCATGGAGGGGCTTTCAGCGCGCGACGATATGGCCTTGCGCCGTATCGGGATGGAAATCGCCAAAGAAGCGGTAGCTTCCGGGCTTGAGCGGCACGAACACCAGGAAGCTGGTGGCGCCAGGCGCCAGCACTTTTTCCTTCTTGAGCTCCAGGCTCTCGAACTCCTCGGCCTCTGGGCCGGCGTTGTGCAGCACAAGCTTGAAGCGCGTATTGGCGGGCACCACGATCTCGGTGGGTTCGAAGCGGCCGTTTTTCATTTCCAGCCGGAAGGTGGGCAGCTCCTGTGCCTGTGCTGCGCTCGCCGCCAGCAGCAGCCCCGCGGCGGTGAGTAGCAAGTGTTTGGGCACTCGCATCAGAACCCCACCCGGGCGCGCAGGCCAACCAGCGCGATCCCCTTGGCATCGGGATTGGCCGCCGGCCGCGAAATATATTGCAGGCTGGGTGTGATCTCTACGTGATCGTTCAAATGCATGCGGTAGTACAGCTCGCCAATGCGCTCGGAACCACGTGCGGCAAAACCATAGTTGGCGGGATCCGCTGCCGATGCCGAGGCGTAGCGCCCGCTGGTGCGCAGCATGCCGAACGCCAGGCCCAGGCCATCGGAGCCGCGCCGCCAGGCCGAACCGTCGAGTTCTCCACCGATGGTGAATGCACCGTTGAACAGCACATGCCCGGAGGTCTGGTGGCCGTAACGCCCAAATAGCGTCAGCTCGTCTGTGACGCGCTGGTCCATCGAGAGACCCATGCCAGCGTGGCGAGCTTGACTGCCATCGAAATCGGTGCCGCGCGCATTGCTCCATGCATAGACGCGGTAAGTGCCAGGCAGATGGTTGATGCGTGGCGAGACCCAGGCCTGCGCGATCACGAAAGGTTTTCCGCTGCTACCGCGGAAGTTGGCGCCGTCGCCCGAGCCAAACACGCCCAGCGAAGTGCCCCATGGCATGGTTTTCTCGCTGGAGTTTTCGTACGCGGCTATCGCCCCAGGGGCGAAGCCGAAGTGGTCGGCACCCGTATCACCTCCGGAGTCGAGCAGAGGGTTGTGGACGAACACGTTGTTCGCAAAGCGCCGTGTCTCATCGTCGGCGATGGCGTTCTGGTCAAAGAAAGCAAACGGGTCAATCTTGCCGACGGTGAACACCGCCTTGTCAGAGGCTTTCTGGTCAAGCGGCACCTCCAGCTGGTACCAGGCCTGCGCCACCGTGAACTGGGTGTCATCCGTGTCGTTGCCGGCAAAGGCCGTGGTGTTGGCGGTGCCGGTGTAGGTGGGTCGCAGCGCCAAGCCATCACCTTGCCCAAAGCGTGCATGCAGAAACACCTTGCCCTTGTTGGCGCCAAAGTCACCCCCAGGCAAGGTCGCGGCCACGTCGCCGCGGTAGTTGGCACGGCTGCCGCTCGAACCCGGATCGGCAAGTGAACTGCGCCCTGTCTGCTGCACCATGCCGGTCAGGCTGCCTTCGACCCTGATGCCGCCCAATGCATCGGCCAACTTGCTGGCCGGGCCTTTGAGCGCATCCTGCTGTGCTTCCACGGCCTTGAGGCGGGTGGCCAGTTCGGGCTCGTTTTCGCTGATGCGATCACTTTCCAGCGCGGTACGCAATTGCGCGTTTTGCGCTTCCAGGCGTTCCACGCGATCGGCCAGCGCCTTCACTTGCGCCATCAGCGCGTCGGAGTCGGTTGCGGCCTCGCTGGCAAGCGGCAGGGTCGCAGCGCACAGGGCCGCAGCCAGCGCGACGGCCTTGTGCGCAGGGAGCTTGCGCCGCATGTCAGTAGCCGCCCTTCTTGCCAATGCCAGCGTAGGTGAAGTCCCATTCCAGATCGACCGTCTTGAACCAAGGGCGCACGCCGGTCGCGCGGTCGGTATGCCGGCCAAAGTGCATACCCGTGGCATTTTCCTTGGCGTTGGGCGGGTAGATGGTGAACTTCACGTGGTACTTTCCGGGACCTGCGAGCTTGACGTTGTCGCCGTAGTGCGGGCCGTCGCTGGCCACCATGGGCATCATGTCGCCACGGATGGCTTCGCCCGAACCTTGTTTGGTCAGCTCGTATTTCACGAGCAGAAAGGGAATCCAGGTGCCTTCGGAGTAGCCATTGACGTTGCTGCTCAAGGCGTGGATGTCGGCTTCGAGGTGAATGTCGGATTCCGACACCTTGTGCATCATGCCTGCGGGTTCCATCTCGACCGGCTGCAGATAGACGGCCCCCACTTCCATGCCGGAGACGTTCTGGGGCGCACCGATCGGGTACTCCAGCGCCAGAGCAGGCAGACTGAGGCAGAGAGCGCCGGTCAGGGCGAGGGAGCGAAGCAGCATGTTGCGAGCCTTTGATGGATGTTGAAAAAGGGCTCAATCGGAGTTCAGTAAAGGTGCATGCGATTGAGAACGACTCGCATTCTAAAAGTATTTTGTGGAGAAAGTTTGCGCAGGATCAAGAATGCGTTGCTGGCGTGCCTCTGTGCTGGGAGAAGTGCCTGCGCATGGGCAGGCGCGCCTACTTTGCTCCCGCAGGACGCAAAAAAGCCGCGCTAGAGCGCGGCTTTTTTGCTGAAAGCGTGAACCTTTATCAAGGCAGACAGGCTGAACAAAGCAGCTAGCGGCCTCCGATGCGGAAACCGGAAGCACCAGGCTGATGCCCTCCTGGGAGACGCTACTCAGTCTTGGCGCTGAAGGGCGCAGACAAGGTCGTTCATGAGGCGTGGATCTTGCTGGGCCAGCGCCCACATTTCGCGGTCTTCGCGGGCCTTGCGGCGTGCAACCCGCCAAGCGGCCAGCATGGTGCCCAATCCGGATACCCGGTTGACCGCCGCTGCGGAGAAGGAAGGGGTGCGCAAAAAGGGCGAGTGGGCAAGCGTGGACATGGTGAAACTCCTGGCAAACAACGGCACCAATTGGTGTGATGGGTGAATACTAGGGTTTACCCGCGTGTTATTCAACTTTATGTTTGTGATGATGCTCATTCCTATCGTGAATATCATGCGTTTCCTCCTCTTTTGAACAGGCTCTTAGCAAGCTCCCCTGCCATGCCTGACGCCTTTCGCCGTCTCGACCTGAATTTGTTGCGCGTGTTCGACGCGGTCATGGCCGAGCGCAGCCTGACGCGGGCGGCCCACAAGCTGGCGCTGACCCAGCCCGCCGTCAGCAATGCCTTGCGCCGCTTGCGGGAAACCCTGGGCGATGAACTGCTGCGCCGCAGTGGCACCGGCGTTGAACCCACACCGCGCGCGCAGGCGCTCTGGCCCGTGGTGCAGACCGCGCTGGCGCAGCTCGAAGCCGCACTGGCACCCGAGCGCTTTACTCCCCTGCTGGCCGACAACAGCTTTGTGCTGGCCATGGCGGACGCCACCGCTGCGGCGCTGCTTCCGCACATGGTGCGCATCCTGGCCGCCGAAGCGCCGGGCGTCTCCATGCGCGTACTGCCACTGGCCACGCGCGACCCGCGCCGCCTGCTGGACGACGAGACGGCGGACCTCGCCATCGGCTACTTCCCTGCGGTGCTGGCGGATCTGACCGCGCGCAACCAGACCGGCGACGCGGTGAGCTACGCCCACCAGCGCGTGTACGACGGCGAATACGTCTGCCTGATGCGCAAGGACCACCCGCTGGCTGCCAGCCCGCTGACGCTGGACCAGTACTGCGCGGCGCGCCACCTGCTGGTGAGCTTTTCCGGCCGGCCCTACGGTTTTACCGATGAGGCGCTGGCAGCGATGGGGCGCGAGCGCCGTATCGTGCTCACCGTGAACCAGTTTTTCACGGCCGGGCGCATCGTTGCCAACTCCGATTTGCTGACCGTGCTGCCGCTGCATTTCTTTGGCGTCACCGGCCTCGAAGGTGCCTTGGTATGGCGGGCGCTGCCCCTGCAGTTGCCCACGGTGCATGTGGATGCGCTGTGGCACCAGCGTCGCGCCAGCGGCGCAGCGCACCGCTGGCTGCGCGAGGTGGTGGCCCGCGCGGCAAAGGCGGAGCACCTGCCTCAGCAGACCTCTGGTGCGCCGTAGAACATCGACGCGTCCCCGGATCGTGAACACCTTCTCAGGCCGTACCCTGCTTCGGCCCTGCACGGCGTAGGTTTTGCGTACAGAACGCGTGGTGCACCCGCTACCATGCGCCACGCGCGTTTGCGGCCCGATGCGTCGGCTGGCGCCAAGACCCCACTTTCTGGAGCTTCCCATGCACAAAATTCTGGCGCTTGCCTTGGCCGCAACGAGCGCGCTGGCACTGACCTCCGGCGTCTGGGCGGAAAGTCCGGCGACTGGCCACATCCATTTGCTTTTGCTTGACGCGCAGCAGCAACCCGTCGTGCACGCCACCGTGCGCGGTGCCTGCCAGTCGGACGATGGCAGCTTCTTTGGCGGCCAGAAGCTGCCAGCGCCCTGGTCCTGCACCAGCGACGCCCAGGGGGTTTGCAGCGCAGAACTGCGCTTGCTGCCCAAACCGGGATCGGACCGCGCCAACGCCTGCAAGGCGCTGGCCGCCACCGAGATCACCGAGGCCGGCGCAGCAGCCGACAAGAGCAGCTACTTCACCTTCTTTGCCGACGGCCAGGCGCAGAGCTACAACCTGCTGCAAAAAGGCGCCAGCTGGAAGCATGGCGATTACTTCTTCAAATCCCTGGACAACCAGGCAGCGTTCGAGGCCCTGGTCGGCCGCAACGACAGCAATTTCTACAAGAGCCGTATCGCGCTCAAGGACGACCCGGCAGCTCCCGCGCTGATGCTGGACACCGCCGCTGCGCACGCGCCCGAGAGCCGCGAATACCCGAACACCGAATTTTTGCGGGTGCGCATCGACCGCAAGACGCACCAGCCATCGGTGCAGGTGGTCGTCACCGACACGTACACCGACTACAGCATGCATTTGCTGAGCGAGGCGCGCTATGGCGCTGCAGCGGGCGAGAAAAGCGTGGCCCTCAGCGTGGACAAGCAGGGCTCCACCTGCAACATGCGCGACCTGTTCGAGCGCAAGTGCAGCTACCAGGAAAGCGCCAGTTTTCCCGTGGACATGGACGCCTTCCGCCAGGCTGCTGCCGCGTACCAGCCGGCCAGGCGCACGCAGTGGCGCTTTCAAATACGGGCCAAGTCGGGTCACGAACAGACGCGCACGCTGAGCCATGCCGAATTCCACGCCGTGGCGCAAGCGCTCGACGAGGTGCTGGCTGGCCAGCGCAACTAGGAGGCTGTTGGTGCTGGCAGGGCGAGAATCTGCCCATGAAGATTCAGCTGCTCTCCGACCTGCACCTGGAGGTGCACCCCGACTTCGCGCCCCAGCCGGCCCCAGGCGCTGGCGCGCTGGTGCTGGCGGGCGACATCGGCTCGTACCAAACAGGCTCGCTGCTCATGGGCGACGACTTCGGCCTGGAGCACTTTTCCCCGCTGCCGCAATACGCCGGCTGGCCGGTGCCGGTGATTTTCGTGCCCGGCAACCATGAGTACGACGCGCAGGATTTCCACGCCGCCCACGAGCGCCTGCGCGCCACCTGCGAGCGGCTTGGCCTGATCTGGCTGGAGCGCCAGACCGCCGTGCTGAACGGCGTGCGTTTTGTCGGTACCACGCTGTGGAGCGATTTCGACGCACTGGCCGACGACGCCCGCGTGGAGGGCGATCGGCGCCTGCAGATGCGCGAGAAGGCCTTTCGCGCCGCCAACTATTACCTGCGCACCACCGGTGCCACGGTGCACGGCGCAGCGCTGCTGGCGCCCGAGGTGCGCCAGCAGTCGCTGCAATGCCGGGAGTGGCTGGAGCAGGCCTTGGCCCTGCCCTTTGGCGGCCCGACCGTCGCCGTCACCCACTTCGCTCCCAGCCTGCGCAGCGCCGATCCGCGCTACGGTCTGAAGCCGGGCACCGCCGGTTTTTGCAATGCACTCGATGCCCTGCTGCCCCATGCGCGCCTGTGGCTGCACGGCCATCTGCACACGCCCATCGACTACACGGCGCAAGGCCTGCGCGCCGACGGCAGTTCCTGGCGCTGCCGGGTACGGGCCAACCCACTGGGCTATGCGCGCAAGAACGAGCAGCTGTGCTTCGACCCCTTGTGCTGCGTCGAGCTTGGATCGTGAACACGGTTGAACGGCGATTTTGATCGCTAGCTTCTATTTTTATAGCTGCTGGCGCATGCTGCATAAGCGCTAGAGGCCATTTTCACCTAATTTTTTCACGTGAACTGTGGGCCTGATGCCCTTCGAGCCCCTGCCCGTATGATGGCGCGAGCGCAGCGGCTTGGCGCTTGCGTGAGCAAAGGCGGCCGCGGGTGCGCCCGATTTCTGTCACCGTACCTGGAGAAATGCGATGAATATCCTGCTCGCTGTCGACGGCAGTGCCTATACGAAGAAGATGCTGGCCTACCTGGCCGCGCACGATGAACTGCTGGGCCCCAAACACGCGTACAGCGTGATCACGGTGCAGGCCGAACTGCCCGCCAGGGCGCGTGCGGCGCTGGGCAAGGACGTCGTGGACGAGTACTACGCCGAACAGGCGGAAAAGGTGCTCGCCCCCGTCACCAAGTTCCTTGATCGCAAAGGCCTCACCACCAAGCGCATCGTCAAGATTGGGCCGGCCGGCGCCACCCTTGGCAAGGTCGCCGATGCTGGCAAGTACGACCTGCTGGTGATGGGCTCGCACGGCCATGGCGCGCTGGGTACGCTGGTCATGGGGTCCGTGACTACGCAGGTGCTGGCCAACAGCCGTGTGCCGGTGCTGATCGTGCGCTGAGCGCGCCTCGGCAGGTGGTAGGCGGGAAGGTGCACCGCGCGCTTTGAACAGGCGCTTAGCGTGCGCGCAGCCCGTCGAAGCAGGTGCGGAGCACCAGATCCATGATTTCGTCGTTCTTGTACAACCCGCTTTCCTGCAGAAAGCCGACGACGGTGTCGCAGGCCCGGGCGTAGAGCGTGTAGAGCACCACGAGCGGCGGCAACTGGGGGTCCAGTACGCCCTCAGTTTGCGCCTGTACGATCCATTCGCCCAATGTGTCGCTCAGAAGCACCACACCATCGGCATAGTCCTTGTTGCTCATGAGGACGGCACGCAGCGTGGAGTTGTGGCTGGGCAGCAGCGGCATTTCGCCTTCCAGCAGCCGCTCAAGGGACCAGCGCACCACTGCGCGCAGCTTGTCCACGGCTGCAAGGGAGGGGTCAAGGCCGGCCACATGGGCGTTCACCAGGTGCAGCACCTTCACCATGGCGGCGCAGCAGAGGTCTTCCTTGCTGCCAAAATGTTTGTACAGGCTGGCTTTGGCGATGCCGACGCCACCGGCCACGTCGTCCATGGTCATGCAGTCGAACGATTTCGACCCCAGCAGGTCGCAGGCCGTCTGCAGAATGGCGCGCTCACGCGCCTGGTGCATCTGTTCTTTGAAGGAAACCTTGGGGGGAGCGTTGTCCATGGCCCAATGGTATACAGATCAGTTCAAATGTGAATAGGTTGGTCGTACAAAAACCATGGGGTTTACTCGCATTTTCCGCTCGCCCGGCAGGGGCCATGGCGTGGCCGGGCCCGTCGCGGTTCAAGCCAGTGCCGCGCCAGCCCCAGCAATCAGGGCATCGGTCAGCGCATTGAGCACGGCGGACTCCAGGTTCCAGCAATGCCAGTACAGCGCAATGGGCAGCGAACTGCCGGGCGCCAGATCGACCAGGCTGCCGTCTTCTATGTGCGCCCGCACCAACAACTCGGGCAGCACGGCCACCGCCCAGCCGGCCTGAACCGCACGCAACTGTCCCTCTGTACTGGGAACGAACAGCTGGTGCAGCGAAACCCGTTTAAGACCAAAGATACGGGCGACAAATTCGGCCGACATGTCGTCCTTGCGGTTGAAGGAGACAAACGGCACCTCACGAAAGCTGTGCTGCGTCAGGCCCCTGGGCAGGCAGCGCTCGGCAAATTCGGCCTGCGCCACGGCGACGTAGCGCATGGCGCCCAGCGGCACCATGCGACAGCCGCGCAGTGCCTGCTTGACCGTGGTGACGCAGCCCAGCACCTGGCCCGAGCGCAGCCATTCCTGTGTGAAATCCTGGTCGTCGGCGATGATTTCCAGCGGCAGGCGCTGGCGCGCCAGGGGGCCGAGCGCCTCCAGCGCCCAGGTGGCAATGCTGTCGGCGTTGACGGCGATGGCGATGCGCTCTTCCTCGCGCCCGCCGCCCTGCGAACTTGGCGTGAGCTCCTGCAGATCACGCTCCAGGTCGGCGCGCAGCAGGCGCACCTGCTTGGTGTGCTTGAGCAGCATTTGCCCAGAACTGGTAGGTCGCAGCGGGCGGCTGCGCACGATCAGCACCGACCCCACCTGCGCCTCCAGCGCCCGCAGGCGCTGCGAGACGGCTGACTGCGTCACGTTGAGGCGCTGCGCTGCGCGTTCGAAGCCGCCCTCCTCAATGATGGCGGCAAGACATTCAAGGGCAATCGGGTCAAAGGTGCTCATGGCGGCGCAGTTGGGTGCATCAGCAAAACTGATGGCAGGTGAACGGCGCTGATTGTGTTTTTTTAGTGGCACGCTGTCGAGTGGCGATGAACCCGAAAAACCACAGCGCTGCCGGCTATCCGTTCCGGCATCTGCAGGGCAGGGGCTTGTGGTCTGTGCCGCAGCACACGGCAGGGAGCCTGAATAAATACCAGGCAGCTAGAATTTATATAGCTAACAATTCAATGTAAGTATGCGTGAGAGGCCAAAAAAACACTGAAATCTAGGGTGGCGAAACCTGCGCTGCCAATTCACTTCTTGCGCTGCACGATCAGGTTGCGCCGTGCGTCTTCGGGGTAGGCAAATGTCACGGCGCCAGCCTGTACCTTGCCCATGACCAGCATGTTGGCGGTCAGTGCATCTTTGTCCTTGTTGCTGAATGGATGCTCGTAGGTGGCCACCACGCCGTAGTACACCCGCGGAATATTCTCCAGGGCTGTCTTTATGGTCGGGCCGCTGAGCTTGCCATCGCGGATGCCCAGCAGGGCGTAGGTGAACAGATAGACCGCGTCGTACCCTTGGGCCGCCGCCATGGGCACCACCAGTTTCTTGCCCCACTTGTGGGTGTAGGCACTCAGAAACGCCGCGCGCCGTTCGTTGCTCGGCTCGGCAATGAAGGTCTGCGCCATCAACGCGCCCTCGGCGGCCTCTTTTGCTCCGTCAATGAAGAAGGGGAAGGACAGCGGCCAGGCACCTACCTGTGGCACCTTCCAGCCAATGTCGCGTCTGCCGTTGGCAATGGCCGCGTTTTCCGGGCCCACGGTGTAGCTGAAGACCACGTTGGCGCCCGCATCGCGGGCGGTCTTGAGTTCGTCTTTCAGATCGGTGACGCCCAGCGGGAAGCGGGTGATGTTCACGGGCCGCAGCTGGTGTGCTGCGAGGGCGGCCTCCACGTCCTTCAAGCCCGCCTCGCCGTAGCCGGTGGTGTCGGCAAAGATCGCCACCTTGGTCCAGCCGCGCTTGACCAGGTCGTTGACCACGAAGGGTGCCTGGATGGCGTCGCGCGCCGAGTTGCGGAAGATATAGCTCTCGGCCGGTGGGTACTTGGCGGTGAGCGGTGTGCCCGTGGCGCAGGGGATGATCAACGGAACCTTGGCGTTCTGGAATACGGCCAAGGATTTTTCCGCGACCCCGGTATTGCAAAAACCAATGGTGCCGAGCACGCCTTGGGCGACCAGGTCTTGCGCCCCCTTGAGGCCCACATCGGGCGTCCCCTGGTCGTCGCGAATGACCAATTCCAGCGGGCGTCCAAGGTAGCCCCCGACGGCGTTGATTTCATCGACGGCCAGCTTGATGCCCTGGAGGAGCGGGGTGCCGAAATCCGAAGAAGCGCCGGTGAAGGGGCCAATGACGCCCAGCTTCACAGACGTTGCGGGCTGGGCTGCTGCCAACAGTGGCAGAGCGGCGCACAAGGCCAACAGGCCGCGCAGTGCGCGGGCGCGCGGGTGGTGCGTAGTGCTCATGGTGTCTCCGAAGTGCGGCACCTGCCGGCCGCCCGCACAGCATGATGCCAAGCACGCAGCGCCGTGTCCGGCGTTTACCCTGTGTCTATGGGGGTTGTCAGTGAACCGAAAGCTTGCCGGGTTCGGGTTTTTCGTGCGCCTCGCGCACATCGGTGAGCAAGTGGGCATCCATCCAGCGAAGCAAATCGGCCCACATGTCGCGCTGTTCCCCTTCCTTGGGCATGCGCAGAGCGTTGGGCAGCTCGATGGTTACCACCGGAAGGCCCTTTTTCAGGCCGCCGAAATAGCCCAGCGATCCTGGAAACACGCCCACCTGCTCCAGGCGCAGCGCGCCCAGCTGGCGTGGCGGCGCCATGGGGCCGTCGAAATCGAGCAGGCCATACGGCGCGTGAATGCTCACCACGAGCTGCGGCTTGAAGCTCTCGATCTGGCTGTTCAGAAAACGTGTTTCGGGTTCTGACAGGGACGACGGCCCCGGCCAGCGACGCGGGTCCTTGTGGGCGCGCCTTTGCCAGTGCAACGGTGCGTCGTGGTCCCAGCCTGGGGTGCGGAAGTTGCGGTTCAGATCCACGCCATGGGCATTGGTGCGCTGGGGCTTCTTGGCCAGCAGCCCGTCGGGGTTGGCCACTGGTACAAAGCGCCAGTGCACGGCGCGTGGCGTCTTGCCGGCCAGCGTGATCCAGCGCAGTGCCAAAGCCCCGGCAGTGAGTTCATCGCCATGGATGGCGCCAATCACCAGCACGCGCAAGGGGTCAGCCTGCGCGGCGCTGCCCGGCGCCTCACGGGTCACGTCGCGCCAGTACAGGGGGACACCGTTGCGCGAGAAGGCGCCGCTTTCTTCCAGCCTGGCTGCCGCGCAGGTGGCGTAGGAGACACTGGGCAGGCGTGGCACCAGCAAGCTGCAGGCAGCGGCCGCTGCCGGCATGGGCAGACGTGGTTCCGCGAAGGCCAGGGGGCAGGTACTTGCCAGCAGACAGGTGGCGAGCCAGCGCAGCGCGCGCCGCAGGGGAGCGCCGCGCATCAGTGCAGCACCCGCGGCGCCGCGAGGAAGCTCAGCAGGGCAGCATCAAAGGCCTCGGGTGCCTCCAGTTGGGGCCAGTGGCCGATGCCCGGCAGGCTCACGCGCTGGGCATCCGGCAGAAGCCGGGCCAGGGCGTCCAGGGCCTCGGGCGCGAGACTTCGGTCTTGCGCGCCGCCAATCACCAGGACGGGCTGGTGGATGCGCGCAAGCTCGCTGGCCGTGCGGCCGAACGCGCCCATGGCGTCCAGCGCGCGCGCATAGGTCGCGCGGTGCACCATAGCCATGGCGTGTTGCGCCAGGCGTGCGCCTTCGGGCAGCGCGCCAGAACCCACCTGTTGGGGCACGAGACGCTCGGCCAACTGTTCCATGGAGTGGCCCGCGGCCAGCGTCTGCTTGCGCGCCTTGTGCCAATGCGCGAGCGCCTGTGCATTGAGCGGCGGCCCCCCTGCGCACAGCACCAGGCCGTCAACCCTTGTGTCGCCGGCCCGCAGCGCCAACTCAAGCGCCAGCATGGCGCCCAGGCCATGGCCCACCAGGGTGAGGTGCTCGCATTCGAGCGCTGCGATCAGCGTCTGGCAGCGGCGTGCCAGCCCGAGAAAATTGTAGGGTTCCACCGGGGCACTGTGGCCGTAGCCCGGCATGTCCCAGGCCACGGCACGGTAGCCCTGGCTGGCCAAGGTTTCCACTTGGGGGGAGAAACTCAGGTGCCCGCTGTCAGCGTCGTGCAGCATGAGCACGGTCGGGCCGGAACCCAGAGTGGTAAACGTGGGGAGCAGGGACATCGACGGGGGCAGCGGCGCCGCAGGTGTCGGCACGTTTTCGATCAGGGGCACATAATAGCCCGCCCTGTGCCGCCGTTCCCTGTGCCTAGCCTCCTACAGCCCCGCTCTCCCGCATTTTCCACCCGCGAGTTTCGCGCTGCCCTTGGCATGTTTGCCACCGGGGTGACGATTGTGACCGCGCGCGCGGCCGACGGGCACCTCGTGGGGCTGACGGCCAACTCGTTCAATTCGGTCTCGCTCTCGCCGCCCCTGGTGCTCTGGAGCCTGGCCCATGCCGCCGCCTCCATGGCGGCGCTGTCGGCGGGTTCGCACTACGCCATCAATGTGCTTGCGGCGGATCAGCAAGCGCTGGCCGAGCGCTTTGCCGCGCGTGGCGTGGACCGCTGGGCCGGCGTGCGGCACACGCCAGGCGTTGCCGGAGCCCCCTTGCTGGAAGGTGCGGTGGCACATTTCGAATGCTTCAACCGCAGCCGCTACGACGAGGGCGACCACGTCATTTTTGTCGGCCAGGTGGAGCACTGCGTCCATCGCCCAGGCGTGGCGCCGCTGCTCTACCACGGTGGGCGCTTCTATACCGAGCACCCTTTGTAGGCAGCTCTCCCTTGCGTCGCCTTCGGCGCCATCCCCCTTCCCGCATCGCTGCGTGCTCCGGGAAGGGGACACTGCCAGCCCGGTCGGGCGGCCCTTGCGCGGGGGGCGCTGGGTAGGGCGCGTTCGCTTCAGGCATTGCCTTAAAGTCAAAAAGCGGAGCCGAAGCTCTGCTTTGGGGTTTGCGCCGTGGCGCCTTGCTTGCCCATCATCGGGTTAGGCAGGAACAGACGGATCCGTGGGATGTAGGCACCCTGTCGTGTGCTGGCCATGCGGCAACAGGGTTGGGCAAAAGGGTGCCAGCATGCTTTTGCCCCGCCTTGGCACCACGGGGGTTGAATCCGCTGCTCCTGCGAGACCTTGAACACGTTCTGAGCACTGTCACGGATGTCTGCTGTGCATGGTTTGGACATAAGCCCCTTTGCTGCACTGCGAAAAGGGAGGGCGCGTTTTGACATTCGTGCTCAGGCTGAAAAAATGGGCCGCGTCTGTCCCCCATGCAGCGCGCTGCGCTGCCCACCCACTGGAGATCCATGTTTCGAGCCAACCCCTTGCCCACCCTTCTCACCGCGCTGGCCCTTCTGGCGGGCAGCACGGCCGCCACGGCACGCGAGATGGTGGCCGTCAACCGCACCGAGATCAACATGCGTTCCGGCGCCGGAACCCACCACCAAGCGCTGTGGGTGCTCAGCCGGGGCTACCCGCTGCAGGTGCTGTCGCACAAAGGCCAATGGCTGCAGGTTCGCGACTTTGAGAACGACCGTGGCTGGGTTTTCAAGCCGCTGACCAGTACCCACAGTCCGCACCACGTGGTGAAAGTGCAGGTGCTCAACATTCGCAGCAAGCCCAGCTTGCACAGCCGCGTGCTGGCCAAGGCGGCGCGCGGCGAAATCCTCAAAACGCTGGGCCGCAAGGGCGACTGGGTCAAGATCAAGCAGGAAGACGGCCCCATGGGTTGGGTGTCGAGGCGACTGGTGTGGGGCTGGTAGACGCCGAGCCTGGTGCGCCTCGGCCTTCACCTGGGCTGCGCGTGCTTAGCCTCAATGTCGGCCTGTGCCAGCGCCTCCGCGCTGGTGAGCGCTCGGTGCTCTCGGGCATTGGCAAGCGCCCAGTGGCGGGTCCAGTCGCCGTGCGCCGCCTGGGCCTCGGCGGCGACGAGCAGGCCGACCTGAGCGTGCACGGCGGCCTGGACAAGGCCGTCTATGCCTACCCGGCGTCGCATTACCCGTTTTGGCAGGCCGAACGGCGCGCACGGGGTGTCGGCCTGTTGGGCGAAGACCTGCCGCCGGGCTTTATGGGCGAGAACCTCACGGTCGACGGCCTGCTGGAGCATGAGGTGTTTGTGGGCGACCGGCTGCACTTCCCGGACTGTGTGCTGCGCATCACTGCGCCCCGCGAACCCTGCTACAAATTCAATGTGGTGATGGGCTTTGTCCAGGCGGGCCGCACCATGGCGCAGACGGGACATTGCGGCTACTACCTGGCTGTGGACCAGCCAGGGACCATTGCCGCCGGCCAGAGCGCCTGGCTGCAGCCCGGCCAGCGGGCCTTGAGCATTGCGCAGGCCATCGCGGGCAAGTGGGCCAAGCACGCGCGCTAGCGCGGCCCACCCAAAAAGAATCATTTTTTGATAGCTGCCAGCGCTTGTCGCACAAGCGCTAGAGCCCAATTTCGTTTAAAAAGTCAGCGCGCTGCCTCAGGCAGTTCAATCTTCACCTCCAGCACCTCCAGGTTGTCCTGGCGCTCCAGGCTCACCTTGAGGTCTTCGGGGTTGATCTTCACGTACTTGCTGATCACCGCCACCAGTTCGCGTTGCAGCGCGGGCAGGTAGTCGGGCTCGGAGGCGTTGCGGCCGCTGCGTTCGTGCGCCAGGATGATCTGCAGGCGTTCCTTGGCGACACTGGCGGTTTTCTTCTTTTCGCCCAGCAGAAAGGAGAGGAAGGACGCCATGGCTTATTTGCTCCCGAACAGGCGTTTGAAGAAACCAGGTTTCTCGGCGTCTATGAAGCGCAGCGGCTTGTCTTCGCCCAGGAAGCGGTCGATCACGTCCTTGTAGGCCTCGGACACATCGGTGCCCTGCAAATGAATGGCAGGCAACCCCTGGTTCGAGGCCTGCAGCACCACCTCGGATTCGGGGATGACGCCGATGAGCTTGATGCGCAGGATGTCCTGGATGTCTTCCAAGCTCAGCATCTGCCCTTCCTGCACCCGGCCGGGGTTGTAGCGCGTGATGAGCAGGTGCTCCTTGATGGGTTCGCCGCCTTCAATGGCGCGCTTGGTCTTGCTGCCGAGCATGCCCAGGATGCGGTCCGAGTCGCGCACCGACGACACCTCGGGGTTGGTCACCAGCAGCGCCTCGTCGGCAAAGTGCATGGCCATCAGCGCGCCGCTCTCGATGCCGGCGGGCGAGTCGCAGACGATGTATTCAAAGTCCATCGCCGCCAGGTCTTCGAGAATCTTGCCCACGCCGTCCAGCGTGAGCGCGTCCTTGTCGCGCGTCTGGCTGGCGGCGAGCACGAACAGGTTGTCGCAGTTTTTGTCCTTGATCAGCGCCTGGTGCAGGTTGGCTTCGCCCTGGATCACGTTGATCAGGTCGTACACCACGCGGCGCTCGCACCCCATGATGAGGTCGAGGTTGCGCAGGCCGACGTCAAAGTCGATCACGGCGGTCTTGTGGCCGCGCAGGGCGAGGCCGGAGGCAAAGGCGGCGCTGGTGGTGGTCTTGCCCACGCCACCCTTGCCGGAGGTCACGACGACGATTTTGGCCATGTGTAGAGGTCTCTCGATGGGTTTGCTGTTGAATGAAGTATCAGTTTTCAGGGTCTATGTACCGCAGTGGCGCTCGGCATGGTCGCGGCCCATGCCAGGGCTCCCGCGCAAGGGCCGCCCCGCCGCGCTGGGAGCGTCCCCCTGCCCGCAGCGTGCAGCGCTGCGAGAGCGGGGGGAAGGAGCGAAGCGACATAGGGGGGTGTTTCATCAGTTTTCAGGGTACATGCACCGCAGTGGCGCTCGGCATGGTCGCGGCCCATGCCAGGGCTCCCGCGCAAGGGCCGCCCCGCCGCGCTGGGAGCGTCCCCCTGCCCGCGGCGCGCAGCGCTGCGAGAGCGGGGGGAAGGAGCGAAGCGACATAGGGGGGTGTTTCACTTGAGCGGCTCGATCAGCAGCTTTTCGCCGTCGAGCCGCACCTGGGCCGGTTTGCCCAGCACCTCGGGCGGCATGGCCACCTCCGTGGTGCGGTAAATGCCGGCGATGGAGACGAGCTGGGGTTCCAGACAGGTCGTGAAAATGCGCGCCGCCGTGTTGCCGCGCGCGCCGGCAATGGCGCGGCCCCGCAGTGGGGCATAGACGTGGATGTTGCCATCGGCAATCACCTCGGCGCCAAAGCTCACCACCGCCAGCACCACCAGATCGGCGCCGCGCGCGTACACCTGCTGGCCTGAGCGCAGGGGTTTGTCGATCACCAGGGTTCCGGGGCCGGGCACCGGGACTTCAATGGGGACCTCGACTTGTACCTCGCGCACCACCTCGCGCGGCGCGGCCTCGGTACGCTGGAAGGCGGCGTCGGGCGCGGGCGCGAGGCCCGCCTCGGCGGCGGCGGCCATCTGCGCCGGGTTGCCGCCGCGCACGGCCACCGGCAGCGTGCAGTGGGCGCGCAGCGCAGCGCAGAGGGCGGGGAAGTCGAGCGCCCCGTCCAGCTCGCGCAGCAGTGTCAGGTCGATGAGCACCGCGTCGTGGTCGAAGAAACCGGGGTCGTCCGCCAGCCGATCGGCCAGATCGGCGGCGAGCTGTGCGGGGTCGGGGGAGCGCAGCAGCACCGCCACCACGGGGAGCGACGCGCTTTTGAGTTCCAAACGGGTGCGGGCCGTGCCCGCCGTGTCTGCGGCCATGGGGTGTGAAACAGGGGCGCGCAAGGATTGAGAGCCCATCGCGCGCGAAAAGGCCCGAGTGTACCGGGCAGGCGCCCGCGATCTAGTCTAGGGATGCCCCTGGCCGCCCGGCTCGTGCTGCCAGGGCGGCAGGTGGGCGCCGCAGTGGTGGCAGTGGAGCGCTTCGGGCAGATGGCCCTCGGTCAGGCATTCGTGGCAGGTGCGCGTGGTCGGCGTGGGTAGTGTGGTCGGGGACGAGAAGCGCTGCGCGGCCATCTCCGCCGTCACGATGCCGGTAGGCACGGCCAGGGTGCCCCAGCCGAGCAGCATCATCGCCGACGAGAAGAATCGCCCGAGCTCGGTGCGCGGCGTGATGTCGCCAAAACCCACCGTGGTCATGGTGGTGATGGCCCAGTACACGGCGGTGGGAATGCTGGTGAAACCGTTTTCCGGCCCTTCCACCACGTACATCACCGTGCCCATGACCAGCACAATCATCAGCACGCCGGAGATGAAGACCACGATTTTGCGCCGGCTGGCGCGCAGCGCGTGCGCCAGGCTGCGGTACTCCACCACATAGGCCGAGAGTTTGAACACGCGAAAGATGCGCAGCAGGCGCAGCACGCGCACGTCGATCAGTGCATGCGCGCCCGGCAGCAGCAGCGCCAGGTAGGTCGGCAGCAGGGCCAACAGGTCGACGATGCCGAAAAAGCTCGTCGCGTAGCGCAGCGGGCGCTGCACCGTGGCCAGGCGCGCCAGGTATTCCAGCGTGAAGAGTACGGTAAAGATCCACTCAGCCACCTGGAACGCGCGGTGGTAGTGGGCGCCCAGGGCGGGCACGCTGTCGGCCATCACCACCGCCACGCTCAGCAGAATGCACGCTATCAAGACCTGGTCGAACCAGCGCCCGGCGCGCGTGTCGGCCTCGAAAATGATGGTGTAGACCCGCAGGCGCCAGCCGTGCAGCGCGTTGGCAGGGTTGTCAGGCAGTGCGCTCATGCGGGCACTGTAAGGCACTGTGGAACAAGGCCCTTTGCCGCCTCCGCAGCGGTGCACGGGCCCAGCGCCGAATGGGACCGCCGCCCATAATCGCTGCATGCCCGATACGCGCAAAGCCCATCTCGACACGCTCGCCATTTCGCTGCTGCTCGCCTGCTGCATGTTCTGGGGGTTCCAGCAGGTGCTGATCAAAGCCACGGTGACCGAGGTGGCGCCGGTGTTCCAGGGTTTTGTGCGCTTTGCCATGGCGACGGTCGCGGTCCTTCTGTGGTGTTTGTGGCGCCGCGTGCCGTTGCTGCCGGAGCGGCAGTCCCAGGCCGCTCGCGGCGCGCTGTGGAGCGGTTTGCTGGCTGGCGCGCTGTTTGCTGGCGAGTTCGCCTGCATCTACATCGGCCTGCAGTACACGCAGGCCTCGCGTCTCACGGTGTTTCTGTACTGCGCGCCATTCTGGGTGGCGTTGATCCTGCCGCGCTTCGTCGCCGGCGAAGGTCTGGTTGGCTGGCAGTGGCTGGGCCTCGCCGGTGCTTTCGTCGGCGCCGCGCTTGCCCTGGGCGACGGGCTGTGGCACCCCGCCGTGCAGGCCCAGCCGCTGGCCTGGCTAGGCGACTTGCTCGGGCTGACCGCCGGCTTGATGTGGGGGCTGACCACCGTGGTCATCCGCAGCACGCCTGTCGGGCGTTTGCCGCCCGCCAAGCAACTGCTCTACCAGGTGGGGGTGAGCACAGCGGTGTTGCCACTGCTCTCGCTGGCGCTGGGCGAGCGCTGGTCGCTGGACCTGAGCACCTTTGCCTGGATGTCGCTGCTGCTGCAGTCGCTGGTGGGGGCCTTTGCCAGCTACCTGGCGTGGATGTGGATGCTGGCGCACTACAACGCGACCAAGATGTCCTCGTTCGTGTTTCTCACGCCAGTGTTTGCCCTGCTGTTCGGCGCGCTTTGGCTGGGCGAGCACATCACGCCCGGTTTGCTGGCGGCGCTTGGTCTGGTAGCGGTGGGCATCGTGGTGGTCAACCGGCGCCCGCGCGCGGCAGCTGCCTGAACCGAAGATTGCTTCTGATTTCGTAGCTGCTAACGCATGACAGTAAAGCGCTAGAGGCCAAAAACAATCAAAATTTCGGAATGCGAATCCGGCTGATCATCAGCGAACCCGACAGCGCGAACAGCAGCACCAGCGGGTGCAGGCGCCAGCCGGCCAGCTGCCAGTGGCCGAACCACAGCGACTCGCGTACCGCGCCCAAGGCTGCGACGAGCGCCAGCAGGGCGACAAGCGCGATGGAGGTCGGAATCGGCGTGCCTTCGAAGTACTTCACCTTGCCATCGTCGCCCGACAGCGTTTCGGCCGTCACGTTGTAGCGCGCCAGGCGCGAGACGCCGCAGGCGACAAAGTAGGCCAGCACGATGCGGTCCCAGCCGCCCTGCATGCCGCAGGCGTAGGCCAGCACCGCAGGGGCCACGCCGAAGGAGATGACGTCGGCCAGCGAGTCGAGCTCGCGGCCCATGGCCGAACTCTTTTGCCGCCAGCGCGCCACGCGGCCATCGAGCACATCAAAAATGAGCGCGGCCAGCACCAGTGCGGCGGCGTAATACACATGCTGCCGGTTGCCGTTTTCCAGGTAGGTCATGGCGGAAAACAGCGCGCCGACGCCGCAGACGGCATTGCCCAGCGTGAACCAGTCGGCGAGGTGGAACTCGCGAATCATGGAAAAGCGCTTGGGGCGTTCAGCGGTGGGGGCGGTCATGGGGGCCTTCCGGCAGAGGTCGGGGCTTGATTATGGAAGAGCGCTTCGCATATGCGCTGTCGGTGAAATGCGCATTTGCGTCTGCAGAGAGGTTCAAAAATGACAGCGCTGCAGAACCCTCTGCGCGCCGCGCCCAGCGGATGCTAGATGCAAGCCGCAGCCATCACAACGCGATGACGAGGGTTTGCAACGCCGCAGACCGCCCGAGGTACGGATGCGCGGCGGCGCGTGAGGGACTTGTTCTGCATTCCCTTAGGCGTGGCGCGCTGCGTGCTCGGCGGCGTAGGCCACGTACCAGTCCAGGCACTCCGGGTTGGCCATGGCGTCGCGGTTGAGCACCTTGTCCAGCGGTTGGCCCAGCAGCAGCTTCTTGATGGGCAGTTCCTGCTTCTTGCCGCTGAGGGTGCGCGGTACCTGCGCCACCTGCACGATGGCGTCGGGCACGAAGCGCGGTGAGAGTGCCGTGCGGATGGCGGCTGTCAGGCGCGCGCGCAGCGCATCGTCGAGCACCACACCGGCGCGCAGCACGACGAACAGCGGCATGAAGCTCTCGCGCCCCAGGTATTCCAGGTCCACCACCAGGCTGTCGAGCACTTCGGGCAGGGCCTCGACGGCGCTGTAGAGCTCGCTCGTGCCCATGCGCAGGCCGTGGCGGTTGAGCGTGGCGTCCGAGCGGCCGTAGATGACACAGCCCGGGTGGGCGGGGCCGCCAATCTCGATCCAATCGCCATGGCGCCAGACGGCGCCCATGGCTGGCGGGCCGTCGCCCCCGCCGGGCTGGCGGCCGTGGCCGGGAGGAAAACTGTCGAAGTAACTGCTCACATAGCGCTCGCCGCTGTCATCGCCCCACAAATACAGCGGCATCGAAGGCAGCGGCTGGGTGCACACCAGCTCGCCCACCGCGTCCAGCACCGGACGGCCTTGCGCGTCCCAGGCCTCGACGGCGGCGCCCAGCATGCGGCACTGCATGCGGCCGGGGGTTTGCGGCAGTTCACGGTTGCCACCGAGGAAGGCGCCGGCGAAGTCGGTGCCGCCGGAAATGTTGGCCCACCAGATGCCATCGGGTCGCTCGCCATCCACGCCAGCCCGCGCCATAAAGCGGGTGCCCCATTGCTGCACCTCGGCCGAGAGCGGCGAGCCGGTCGAGCCAAGTGCGCGGATGCGCGTCAGGTCGCCGCATTGCGCGGGCGCAATGTCGGCCTTCATGCAATTGGCGTAGAAAGCGGCGCCCGCGCCGAAGAAGGTGGTGCCGGTGTCGGCGGCAAAGCGCCAGAGCACCGTCCAGTCGGGCTGGTCTTTCGATCCGCCGGGGTTGCCGTCGTAAATCACGCAGGTGGTGCCCGAGAGCAGGCCCGCCATCTGCGCGTTCCACATCACCCAGCCGGTGGAGCTGTACCAGTGGTAGCGCTCGCCCCAGCTGTTGGGTGCGTAGCTGCAGCCCACGTCGTTGTGCAGTGCGCCGAGCGCCATCTGCACCAGCACCATGCCGCCGTGGCCATGCACGATGGGCTTGGGCAGACCCGTGGTGCCGCTGGAATAAACGATCCAGATCGGGTGGTCGAACGGCAGCCAGAGCGGCTCGAATGCGGCGGTTTCAGCATCATTTTGGCTGCTGGCGCTTGCCCAGTCTGCCCAACCAGCTATGGAAACAGAAGCGTCCAGATTGCCCACGACCACCGCGTGCCGCACGCTGGGCAGGCTCTCGCGCAACTGTGCGAGCACGGGCAGGCGGTCGTACGCCCGCCCGCCGTGCACCACGCCATCGACGCCGATGAGCACCTTGGGTTCAATCTGGCGGAAGCGGTCGAGCACCGCCTGCGTGCCCATGTCGGGCGCGCAGATGCTCCAGACGCCGCCCACAGCCACCGTCGCCAGGAAGGCCACCGCCGTCTCGGGCGTGTTGGGCAGGTAGGCTGCCACGCGGTCGCCGCTTTGCACGCCTGCCGCGCGCAAATGCAAGGCGAAAGCCGCCACCTGCTGCTGCAGCGCGGGCCAGGAGAGCTCGCGCTGCTCGCCGCGCTCGTTGCGCGCGACGATGGCGGGCATGCCCGCCGCGTCGGCCCCTGCGACGTGGCGCAGCACCTGGCGCGCGTAATTGAGCTGCGCGCCGGGAAACCACTGCGCGCCTGGCATCACATTCTTTGCCAGCACGCCGAAATGCGGCGTGGGCGACTGGATGTCGAAAAACTCCCAGATGCTCTGCCAGAACACGTCCAGCTCGGTGGTGGACCAGCGCCACAGCGCGTCGTAGTCGCCAAAGTGCAGGCCGCGCTCGGCACGCAGCCAATCCTGGTACAGGCGGATCTGGGGAATATGGGGCGCTTGCATAGGAGGTGCAGGGTAGCGCTGTGCGCCGCAGAGGGCGACTAGGGTTTGCACGGTTGTACAAGAAATTTGTACGAACGTTCAATGCCGACATGCCAACGCCCAAACTCTCGCGCGGAGCCCGCGTGCGACCCACTGCCAGCCAGCGGCCGGACCGCCGTGCGGCTATCCTGCTGGCCGCCGAGAGGCTGTTTGCCGAGCATGGCTACCACGCGGTATCCATCCGGAAGATTGCCCAGGAAGCTGGCGTTCCGCTGGCGCTGGTGGGCTACTACTTTGGGCAAAAGCACGAACTTTTCCACGCCATCTTTGCCCATTGGCGCAGCACCATTGCCGAGCGGCTGGCCTTGCTTGCCGAGGCGGAAGCGGGGCCGCGCGATGCGCAGTACCTGCACCGAATCGTCCACGCCTTTGTCCAGCCCGTGCTGCAACTGCGTGCCAGCAGCGAAGGCGAGTACTACGCGCTGCTGGTGGCGCGCGAACTCCTGTACCGCACGCCCGGGTCCGAGCAGGTGCTGGCCGACTTCTTCGATCCCATGGCCCATGCCTTCATTGCGGCGTTGCAAGCGGCCTGCCCAGGCAGTACGCGGGCACAGACCGCATGGGCCTACCAGTTCACCATAGGTGTGCTGCTGCACCACCTGATCGACAGCCGGGTTGAGCGCTTGTCGCTCGGTGCCAACACGCCGCACGACCCGCAGGCGGCCCCGCTGCTGACGGCGTTCCTCACGGCAGGAATCGCTGCGTTGCTGCTGCCGACGGCGCCGATCCCAGAGGCTGAAGCAGTCCGTTGCGCCCCCATGGCGCCTGCAGCGCTTGTTTCGTGAGCGTTTGGCCTGCCTCGCGGCAGATCGCTCAGTGGGGCGCGCTTGGCGCTGCGGCCGTCTTGCGGCGCGTGCGCAGGCCGATGACGCGGCAGGCCAGCTGCGTCAGTTCCTCCACCACGGCCTCCTGTGGCAGGCGGCCATCCGGGCGGTACCAGTGGAAGAGAAAGCCTGGCAGGCTGCAGGCCGCCAGCGCTGTGATCTTGGGTTCGTTGAACTCCAGCATGCCGTCCGCGCGGCCCTGCTCCAACAGTGCGCATAGGCGGTCATAGAAATGCCGGGCAATCTCCTTCTGCGCCGCGCGGTATTCGGGGCGGTACGCCTGGGGCTCGCGGTAGGGGAAGAAGGCCGAGGGGTAATGCGTCAAGGTGGCCCCGATCAAGCGCCGCAGGCCGTCCTCCAGCTTGGCGTGCGCCGGCCTCGGGTCGTCCGCAGGGAAGTCCATGCTGGTAAAGCACGCCACCGTCGGCGCCCACGACAGCATTTCGAAGATTTCCTGCTTGTTGCGAAAGTAGTAGTACACGAAGGGCTTGGTCATGCCCAGCGCCGCCACGATCTGCTCCATGGTGGTGGCCGCATAGCCCTGCTTGGCAAACAGCGCCTCGGCCGCGCGAAGAATGCGCTCGCGCTTCTCGTCCGAGCCCTCGCCAGGCTTGGCTTGTGGTGACCTTCTGGATGCTGGCCGCTTGGGGCTCTTGGTGTCTTGTCGCATACGTTATACCTGTTGGTAGGTTGAATCTACCGAGAGGTATATATTGACAGAAACAAGCCCGCCACTTCCCCAGAGCGCCCCAAGGAGACTCCATGACCACCACCGGTTTGCTGCCGTCCGATATTCCCCTGCACGAGCATCTGCGCGCCCATGCGCGGGCCACGCCCGACAAGGCGGCCTACCTCTGGTACGGCGCGCGCATCAGCTTTGCCGAGCTGGATCAGGCGAGCGACGCCTTTGCCGCGCGCCTGCACCAGTTGGGGGTGCGCAAAGGCGACCCGGTGGCGCTGTTCATGAACAACTGCCCGCAGTACGTGATGGCGCACTACGGCATCCAGAAGCTGGGCGCCATCGTCTGCCCCTGCGGGCCGCTCAACAAAGAGCATGAGCTCGAATACCAGCTCTCAGACCTGCAGGCCCGCGTGATCGTCGCCGCCGACAGCCTGCTGCCCATCGTCGAGAAGGTGCGCGAGCGCACTGGTCTGCAGCATGTGTTTGCCGTGCGCTACGGCGATCTTCTGCCGTCCACGCCGACCATCGATCTGCCGGCTGAACTGCAAGTGCGCGAAGCGCCCGTGCTGCCCGCCAGTGCTGAAGACTTCCTGTGGGTCGCGCGCAGCGGTGGCAAGCCGCCGCCCGTCACCATCGACATCGACAACGATGTCGCCCTGATGACCTACACCTCGGGCACGACCGGCCTGCCCAAGGGGGCGATGCTCACTTTTCGCAATGCGCTCTACAAGACCGCCGTGTCGGTCAACACCAAGCATGTCACGGCGGACGACGTGCTGCTGGCGATTGCGCCGCTGTACCACATTGCCGGCATGCTGATGGGGGTGAATATCCCGATCCTGTCGGGTGCCACGACGGTGCTGCTGCACCGCTTCGACCCCGTGGCCGTGCTGCAGGCCATCGACCGCCACAAGGTTACCTGGTGGTACAGCATTGCCCCGATGAACGTGGCCGTGATGGCGGTGCCGGACGCCACGCGCTACGACCGCAGCAGCCTGCGCCAGAACTCGGTCACCAGCTTCGGCATCAGCTTCACCGAGGCGCTGGCCCAGCAATGGCAGGCTTTTGCGCCCAACTGCCGCGCCATGGAAGCGGCCTATGGCCTGAGCGAAACCCACACCATGGACACCTACATGCCGGACGGCGCCATTCGCTGGGGCACGCATGGCGTCGCGGTGGACGGCAACGAGATTCGCATCCTGGACCCCGACACGGGCGCAGAACTGCCTGCTGGAGACATCGGTGAAATCGTGCTGCGCAACGCGGGCGTCTTCAAGGGCTACTGGAACAAGCCCGAAGCCACGGCCCAGACCTTGCGCGGCGGCTGGGTGCATACCGGCGACATGGGCCGCATGGATGCAGACGGCTACCTGACCTTTATCGGCCGGTTCAAGGAAATGATCAAGGTCTCCGGCTACAGCGTGTTCCCGGAAGAGGTCGAGGGCATCCTCATCAAACACCCGGCCGTGGCGCAAGCGGCCGTCATCGGCAAGCCCGACGCCGACAAGGGCGAGGTGGTGGTGGCTTTCATCGTGCCCAAGGCAGGGCAGCACCCGGACGCCGCAGAACTGCTGGCCTGGTCGCGCGAGAACATGGCCAGCTACAAGGCCCCGCGCGACATCCGTTTTGTGGACGCCCTGCCGGCCACCGGCGCCGGCAAGCTGCTGCGCCGCCTGCTCAAGGAAAGCATCTGAATGTTCAAGAAAGTCCTGGTCGCCAACCGCGGCGAGATTGCCCTGCGCCTGGTACGCGCGCTCTACGACCTCAATGTGCCCAGCGTGGCCGTGTTTGCGCAGGACGATGCCCAGGCGCCGCATGTGCGCGCCGCCGATGAGGCCGTGGCGCTCGGCGCCACGGGCCCTGGCGCCTACCTGGATGGCGCGCGGCTGATTGCCATTGCACGCCAGACCGGCTGCGACGCCGTGCACCCTGGCTACGGCTTCCTGAGCGAGCGCGCCGACTTCGCATGCGCCTGCGCCGAGGCGGGCCTCACCTTCATCGGCCCTGACGCCGCGCACCTGGCGCTGTTCGGCGACAAGGCCGCCGCCCGCACCCTGGCCGAGCGCTGTGGTGTGCCGCTGATGCCGGGCAGCGCGGGCGCCGTGACACTGGAAGAGGCGCAAGCCTTTTTTGCCGCACAAAACGGCGCCGGGGTGATGGTCAAGGCCATTGGCGGCGGCGGCGGGCGCGGCATGCGCGCGGTGCTGCAGGCTGCCGACTTGCCCGAAGCCTATGCCCGCTGCGTGTCTGAGGCGCGGGCGGCGTTTGGTGTCGAGGGCGTGTACGTCGAGCGGCTCATGCTGCACGCACGCCACATCGAGATCCAGATCCTCGGTGACGGGCAGGCCGTGATGAGTCTGGGCGAGCGCGAATGCTCGCTGCAGCGGCGCTTTCAGAAGCTGGTGGAAATCGCTCCCAGCCCGTCGCTTTCCGAGAAGCTCCGCCACGAGATCACGCAGGCCGCGCTGGCCATGGCCCGTGGTGTCGGCTACCGCAGCCTGGGCACGTTTGAGTTCCTGGTGGATGAAGGCTCCAGCAAGCTGGCCTGGGTCTTCATCGAAGCCAACCCGCGCCTGCAAGTGGAGCACACCGTGACCGAAGAGGTCACCGGCCTCGACCTGGTGCAGTTGCAGGTGGCCGTGGCCGCAGGCCGCTCGCTTAGCAGTCTGGGGCTTGACCCCCAGGCGCCGCCGGCCTCCACGGGCTATGCTATTCAAGTGCGCATCAATGCCGAAACGCTGGGTGCCGATGGGCAGGCCCGGCCCGGCGCCGGCACGCTGGCCCAGTTCGATCTGCCGTCCGGCCCCGGCATCCGCGTGGATACGCATGGCTACGCGGGCGCCACGCCCTCGCCCCATTACGACACCTTGCTGGCCAAGCTGGTGGTGTCGTCCCGCAGCCCGGTGTTTGCCGACGCCGCACGCCGGGCGCGCCGCGCGCTGGACGAGTGCCGCATCACTGGCGTGCCCACCAACCTTGCGCTGCTCCAGGCCATCGTCTCGCGGGAAGAGTTCGATACCCAAGCCGTACACACGCGGTTTGTGGAAGAGCATCTGCCCGCCCTGGTGGGAATGGCGCAGCAGTTGGAGCAACAGCGGGCGCAGCGCCACCCCACCAGTGCAACGCCGGGCGCTGCCGCCAAGGCGCAGCCGGATGCGCAAGTGGCCGAAGGCCTGCTTGCCGTGCGCGCGCCCATGCCGGCCAAGCTGGTGCAGATGGATGTCGCTGTGGGCGAGGTGGTGGCCCAGGGCGCGCAATTGGCCGTACTCGAAGCCATGAAAATGGAGCACGTGCTGTTGGCCGAATCGGCGGGCAGAGTGCTGGAAGTGCGCTGCGAGGTGGGCAGCTACTTGACCGAGGCCGCGTTGGTGCTGGTGCTTGAACCCATGGAGGCAGGGGAGCAGACCCAGCACGATGAAGCTCTCGCGGACTTCAACACCCTCCGCGCAGACCTGCAAAAAACGCGCGACCGCCACGCCTTTCTGCTGGACGAGAACCGCGCCTCGGCCGTTGCCAAGCGCCACGCACGCGGCGGGCGCACCGCGCGCGAAAACATTGCCCAGCTGTGCGACGGCGGCAGCTTCATCGAATACGGCGCGCTGGCCATTGCCGCGCAGACGCGCCGCCGCAGCCTGCCGGACCTGATCGCCAACACACCGGCCGACGGCATGGTGACGGGCATCGGCACGGTCAATGCCGAGCCGTTCGGCAAGGAAAAGTCGCGCTGCGTGGTGATGGCCTACGACTACACCGTGCTGGCCGGCACGCAGGGCGCCTGGAACCACCAGAAGACCGACCGCATGCTGGCCCTCGCGCTGCAACTGAACCTCCCGGTGGTGCTGTTTGCCGAGGGCGGGGGCGGGCGGCCGGGCGATATCGACAAACCCATCGTGGCCGGGCTGAACAACCACACCTTCCGCCAGTTTGCCTCGCTCTCGGGCAAGGTGCCGGTGGTGGGCATCGTGCATGGCCGCTGCTTTGCCGGCAACGCGGCGCTGCTCGGTTGCAGCGACGTGGTCATCGCCACCGAGGCCAGCAACATCGGCATGGGCGGCCCGGCCATGATCGAGGGCGGCGGCCTGGGCAGCTACACGCCCGAGCAGATCGGGCCCAGCGACGTGCAATCGCGCAATGGCGTGATCGACATCCTCGTCAAGGACGAAGCCGAGGCGGTGGGGGTCGCCCAGAAGTACCTCTCGTACTTCCAGGGGCCGGCAGCGCAATGGGAATGCGCCGACCAGCGCCTGCTGCGCCACGCGGTGCCGGAAAACCGCCTGCGCGTGTACGACATTCGCGCGCTCATGCGCACGCTGGTGGACACCGATTCGCTGCTGGAACTGCGCCGTGGCTATGGCGCCGGCATCGTCACGGCACTGGCCCGGGTGCAGGGGCGAGCGGTGGGCATCATGGCCAACAACCCTACGCACCTGGGCGGCGCGATCGACGTGGACGCAGCCGACAAGAGCGCCCGCTTCATGCAGCTGTGCGAGGCGCATGGCCTGCCCATCATTTCGCTGACCGACACGCCCGGTTTCATGGTGGGGCCCGACATCGAGGCGCAGGCGCAGGTGCGCCACGTCTGCCGCATGTTTGTCGTCGCTGCGCATCTGAGCGTGCCGTTCTTTGCCGTGGTGCTGCGCAAGGGCTACGGCCTGGGCGCGCAGGCCATGACGGCGGGGGGGTTTGACACGCCCATCTTCACGCTCTCCTGGCCCACCGGCGAGTTCGGCCCCATGGGCCTCGAAGGCGCGGTGCGTCTGGGTTTCAGCAAAGAGCTGGAAGCCGCCGCGCCCGGCGCCGAACGCGATGCGCTGTTTGCGAAGTTGGTTGCCCAGCAGTACGCCAATGGCGAGGCGATCCACATGGCCCAGGGCCTGGAGATCGACGCGGTCATCGACCCCATGGAGACGCGCGATTGGCTGGTGCGCGGACTCGAATCTGCGGCCGCAAAGCCGCGCGTGCGCACCGCTGCCAGCAGCCGTTTCGTAGACCCTTGGTAATAACCCCTTTGCTGCGCAATGCGCGCCATTTCCCCCGCCTTCGCGTAGCATCGCGGCCACCAAATCAATTCGAGGGGAAACCAGGCATGTCCATGTTCCATTGGCAGGAGAAAAGCGCCGCCGTACTCGCCAGCGGCGGCGTCATTGGCCCGCACGAACGCCTGCCCTGGCCGCAGACCGGGGCCATGGGCGTGCAGCACGTGATTGCCATGTTTGGCTCCACGGTGCTCGCGCCGATCCTGATGGGGTTTGACCCCAATCTGGCCATTCTGATGAGCGGCATCGGCACGCTCATCTTCTTCCTCATTACCGGCGGCAAGGTCCCCAGCTACCTGGGTTCGAGCTTTGCCTTCATCGGCGTGGTGATCGCCGCCACGGCCTACGCCGGCAAAGGGCCGAACGCCAACATCGGCCTGGCGCTGGGCGGCATCATTGCCTGCGGGGCGGTGTACACGCTGGTCGGATGCATCGTGCAGGCCGTGGGAACCGGGTGGATCGAGCGCTTCATGCCACCCGTGGTGACGGGCGCCGTGGTCGCGGTCATCGGCTTGAATCTGGCCAGCATCCCGGTGAAGAACATGGCGGCGAGCAACTTCGACAGCTGGATGCAGGTGCTCACCTTCGTCAGCGTGGGCCTGGTGGCGGTGTTCACGCGCGGCATGCTGCAGCGCCTCTTGATTCTGGTGGGTCTGGTGCTGGCCAGCCTTGGTTACGCCGTGCTCACCAACGGCCTCGGCTTGGGCAAGCCCCTGGACATTTCGGGTGTGATGAACGCCGCCTGGATCGGCATGCCCCATTTCGCCTCGCCGGTGTTCAACGCCAACGCCATGCTGCTGATCGTGCCGGTGGTCATCATTCTGGTCGCCGAGAACCTGGGCCACATCAAGGCCGTCACCGCCATGACCGGCAAGAACCTCGACCAGTACATGGGCCGCGCCTTCATTGGCGATGGCATTGCCACCATGGTCAGCGGCGCCGCAGGCGGCACGGGCGTGACGACCTACGCCGAGAACATCGGCGTGATGGCCGCGACCAAAATCTATTCCACGGCGGTGTTTTTTGTCGCCGGGCTGATTGCCGTGCTGCTCGGCTTCTCGCCCAAATTTGGCGCCGTCATCCAGGCCATTCCGCTGCCGGTGATGGGCGGCGTCTCCATCGTCGTCTTTGGTCTGATTGCCGTCGCCGGTGCCAAGATCTGGGTCGACAACAAGGTCGATTTCTCGCAGAACAAGAACCTGATCGTGGCCGCCATCACGCTCATTCTGGGCACGGGCGACTTCACGCTCAAATTCGGCCAGTTTGCGCTGGGCGGTATCGGGACTGCCACCTTCGGCGCCATCGTGCTCTATGCGCTTCTCAACCGCGACAAGGGGCCTGGCCCTGGCGCCAGAATTGACAACTAAGGGAAAACCCTTGGATTCGGCCTAGGTGCCGATAAAATACTCCCGTCTATGCGCCTGCCCAGGCGCATATTTGTTTGTCTGCCGGAGGCTGCATGTTGTTCGAAGACCGTGTTCTGTATCCCGAATTCCGCGCCCGCATGGTGTCGGCCGACGAGGCCGCTGCCCTGATCGCACCGGGTGACCGTGTCGGCATGAGTGGCTTTACGGGTGCGGGCTACCCCAAGGCCGTGCCGGGTGCGCTGGCACGGCGCATGCAGGCGGCGCATGCGCGCGGCGAAGACTTTCGCATTGGCCTGTGGACGGGCGCATCGACGGCCCCTGAACTCGACGGCGTGCTGGCCCAGGCGCACGGCATCAACATGCGCATGCCCTACCAGTCGGACCCGAGCTGCCGTAAGCAGATCAACGCGGGCGACATGCAGTACATGGATATCCACCTCTCGCACGTCGCACCCTTCGTGTGGTTCGGCTTCTTCGGCAAGCTCGACGTGGCCGTGGTGGAAGTGGCTGGTGTGCTGCCCGACGGGCGCTTGGTTCCCTCGTCCTCGGTGGGCAACAACAAGACCTGGCTGGACCAGGCCGACAAGGTCATTCTGGAGGTGAACCAGTGGCAGCCCGCCGAACTCGACGGCATGCACGACATCTACTACGGCACCGACCTGCCGCCGCACCGCGTGCCGATTCCGCTGGTGCAGCCGCACGACCGCATTGGCGAGCCGTATTTGCGCGTAGACCCTGAAAAAGTCGTCGCCGTGGTCTCTACCCACCACCCCGACCGCAACTCGGTCTTCAACGCGCCGGACGAATGCTCGCAGCGCATTGCCGGCCATATCGTCGACTTCCTGCAGCAGGAAGTGGCGCTTGGGCGTATGCCGCGCGAGTTGCTGCCATTGCAGTCGGGAGTAGGCAACATCGCCAACGCCGTGCTCGCCGGGCTGGACGCCGGGCCCTTCAAGCACCTCAGTGCCTACACCGAGGTGCTGCAAGACGGCATGCTCGCCATGCTCAAGAGCGGTACGCTCGATTCCGCCTCGGCCACGGCGCTCTCGCTGAGCCCGGCGGCCATGGAGCGCTTTCTGGCCGACATCGACTTCTACCGCCAGCGCATCGTGCTGCGCCCGCAGGAGATCAGCAACCACCCCGAGGTGATTCGCCGCCTTGGCCTGATTGCGATGAATGCCATGATCGAGGCCGACATTTACGGCAACGTCAACTCCACCCATCTAATGGGCTCGGCCATCATGAACGGCATCGGCGGCTCGGGCGATTTCGCGCGCAACGCCTATTTGTCGATTTTCATGACGCCCTCGCTCGCCAAGGGTGGCGCCATCTCCTGCATCGTTCCCATGGTCAGCCACGTGGACCACACCGAGCACGACGTGCAGATCCTGGTCACCGAGCAAGGCCTGGCCGACCTGCGCGGCAAGTCGCCCACGCAGCGTGCCGAGCTGGTCATCGAGCACTGTGCGCACCCGGACTTCCGCCCGCAACTTCGCGACTATGTGGAGCGTGCCAAGGCCAACCCCGTGGGCCGGCACACGCCGCACCTGCTAGGCGAAGCGCTGTCCTGGCACCAGCGCTTCGTGCAGACGGGCAGCATGCGCGGCTGACACCCCTGCGACGCACAGGGCAGGCGCCATTCTGGTAATTTCCGGCCTGCTGGCGCACCTGTGGCGCGCTGCCATACGAGGGAACACGATGTCGATCTGGAAGAAACCCATCACGCTCGCCGAGTGCGCCCGCACCAGCGATAACACCGCCGTCACCCATCTGGGCATTGAGTTCACCGAAGTTGGCGACGACTACCTGCGCGGTCGCGTGCCGGTGGATGAGCGTACGCGCCAACCCTTTGGCCTGCTGCACGGCGGCGTCAGCGTGGTGCTGGCCGAAACCCTGGGCTCGATCGGCGCCTTCTACGCCAGCCCCGAAGGCCACCGTGGCGTGGGCCTGGACATCAACGCCAACCACCTGCGCGCCGCCACCAGTGGCTGGGTGACGGGCACAGCGCGCCCGGTGCACATCGGCCGCACCACGCAGGTGTGGGCCATTGAAATGGTGAACGACGCGGGCGAGCTGACCTGCGTTTCGCGGATCACGATGGCAATGCTGGCACCAAGATAGGAAACATCCCCCCATGGCGTTTCGCGCCTCCGTGGATTTGCCAGAGGCAACGGCCCTTCGGGGACGTCCAAGCCTGCGCGAGCAAGCTTGGAGCCGCGCCCCTCAGCCCCCTCTTGCAGCGCTGCACGCAGCGGAAGGGGGCGCTACCAGCGCGGCGGGCTGGCGCTGGCACGGTGGCCGCTGGCATGGGGCATGGCTGCTTTACGGCTCCTGGAATATGGAAGATAAAGAGCCCCTCACGCTTATTCAGAAAGCGCTAATAGCTATTATTTCAATAGCATTTCGCCTCACGCCGCGTCGTCCGCCTCGCTGCGTGCAAGCCGCTCGCTCTTCCAGTACACATCGTCGCCGCCGTCCATGCGGTTGAGCACGCGCGAGAGCACGAACATCAGGTCCGACAGGCGATTGAGGTAGTGGCGCGGCGTCTCGCGCACCGCCTCCTGGGCGCCTAGCGCCACCACGGCGCGCTCGGCGCGGCGCGCTACGGTGCGGCAGATGTGGGCCTGGGCTGCGGCGCGCGTGCCAGCGGGTAGGATGAATTCCTGCAGGCGCGGCAGTGTGCTGTTGTGGGTCGCCAGCGCCTGGTCGAGCTGCAGCACAGCCGCTTCTTTCAGCAACTCGAACCCCGGAATCGACAGTTCGCCGCCCAGGTTGAAGAGCTGGTGCTGCACGTCGATCAGAAGTTCGCGCACCTCAGCCGGCAATGGTTCGCACAGCAGCAGGCCGATATGGGAGTTGAGTTCGTCCACGTCGCCCAGGGCCTGCACGCGCAGGTGGTACTTGGGCACGCGGGTGTTGTCGCCCAGGCCGGTGGTGCCGTCGTCGCCGGTGCGCGTGGCGATTTGTGTGAGTCGTTTGCCCATGTAGATGCCTCCTCGCAATGTGGGCCGCATTGTGCGTGACACCCGATACCCCCAACGGCGGTGGGTTCCCGCCAGCACAGGCCTTTACACCGTGCGCCGAAATGTTGGTCCAGGCAACAGGTGGCAAAAGTGCTGGTCTCGGCGTTCATGCTGCAGTGCAATGCAGGCCTGTTCAACTCTGGCAAAGGCGCCACCCATGAAAAGTACCGCTCCCCGCACCATGCCCCGTACCAACCACTTTTTTGACACCCGCAGCGTCATGCTGATCGCGGCCATGGCGCTGGGCGGCAGTGCCTCGCTGCATGCCCAAACCAAGCCGCCACTCCAGACGCCCGCCGCGCCCGCACATTCCACAGGGCAAAGCTCCTTCGCCACCGGTGGCACTTCCCAAGCTTCCTCGGGCCACGCTGCCCCCACAGCCACATTTGGCCCTGCCAGCGCTGCTTTTGCCCGCGCCGACACCAACCACGACGGCAAACTCAGCCCCCAGGAGGCCAAAGTGCTGCCCGCCATAGACAACCGCTTTGAGCAGATCGACACCGACCACGACGGCGCTCTGTCACGCGAAGAATTCGACCAGGGTGCCAAGCCCTGAGGCAGCCCATGGACCCTGACGCACCGATGACGGGTCAGGGTACAAGGTGGGGGTGCGGTGGTATTCTTTTTCCCGCACTGGAGACCACCGATGAACGCCCCCGCCCAAGCCGCCCACCTGCTTCCCACCATCGCCCTGCGGCCCGTGCCGCAGCTTTTTCTGGAGGCGCTGCAGCAGCGCTTTGGCGCGCAATGCTCCACGGCGCTCTCTGTGCGCGAACAGCATGGCCGCGATGAGGGCTCCATGCAGGCACCGCCGCCGTCCGTTGTCGTGTTTGCCGAAACCACGCAGGACGTACAAGATGCCTTGCGCCTGGCAAACGCATACGGTGTGCCGGTTATTCCCTACGCCGCAGGCTCCTCGCTCGAAGGCCATCTGCTCGCCGTGCAGGGGGGCATCAGCCTGGATGTGAACCGCATGAACCGGGTCCTCTCGGTCAACGCCGAAGACCTCACCGTCACCGTGCAGCCCGGCATCACGCGCAAACAGCTCAACGAGGCGGTGAAAGACACCGGCCTGTTTTTCCCGATAGACCCCGGCGCCGACGCCAGCATTGGCGGCATGGCAGCGACCCGCGCCAGTGGCACCAACGCCGTGCGCTACGGCACCATGCGCGAGAACGTGCTGGCGCTCGAAGTGGTGCTGGCCAGCGGCGAGGCGATTCGCACCGGCACGCGCGCCAAGAAAAGCAGCGCTGGCTATGACCTCACGCGCCTCCTGGTCGGCAGCGAAGGCACGCTGGGCGTGATGACCGAAGTGACGGTGCGGCTCTACCCCTTGCCGGAAGCCGTATCGGCCGCCATTTGCTCGTTCCCGAGCATTGAGGCGGCGGTGCGCACGGTGATTCAGACCATTCAGCTCGGTGTGCCCATTGCGCGCTGCGAGTTGATTGACGCCAACAGCGTGCGCATGGTGAATGCGTACAGCAAACTGACGCTGCGCGAAGAGCCCCTGCTGCTGATGGAATTCCATGGCTCACCCGCCAGCGTCAAGGAGCAGGCCGAGACCGTGCAGGACATTGCCAGCGAATTTGGCGGCCAGGCTTTTGAATGGGCCAGCACGCCGGAAGAGCGTACGCGCCTGTGGGCGGCGCGGCACAACGCCTATTTCGCTGCGGTGCAAAGCCGCCCCGGCTGCCGTGCGATCTCCACCGATACCTGCGTGCCCATCAGCCGCCTGGCCGACTGCCTGCTCGATTCGGTGCAGGAGGCCGACGCCAGCGGCATCCCCTACTTTCTCGTTGGTCACGTGGGCGACGGTAACTTTCACTTCGGCTACCTGATCGACCCCGAAAGCCCCATCGAGCGCAGCCGGGCTGAGCAGCTTAACCACCAACTCGTCGCCCGCGCCCTGCAGCTCGGCGGCACCTGCACCGGCGAGCACGGTGTGGGTATCCACAAGATGGGTTTTCTGCTGGACGAGACCGGCGCTGGCGCCGTGGGCGCGATGCGCGCCATCAAGCAGGCGCTGGACCCGAAGAACATCCTCAACCCGGGGAAGATTTTTGCCCTTTGAGCGTTCGGCTCAGAGGAAGGCTTCAAACTTGCAAGGAACGGTTGGGAACGCCCCGCAAAGCTGTCCCTGGTGAGCGGCGCCCAAGGCCTGTCCAGGCCTCAAGGCCGCTTCTGCGCTGCTACTGGGTAACGGGTTGCTTGCGGCGCTGTTCCCACCGAGAGCAGGTTGACGACGCCCATCACATCGTCCACCAGTGCGGCCGCGTGCTCCATCGACTCGGACTGCGTGGCGGTTTGCACGCAGCCCATGAGGGTGACGATACGCCGCTGGCTCAGTATCCACACGCTGGTGTCATTGAAGCGGCCGTCCTGGCGCAGGTAGCGCTGCAAGCGTGGGGCGATGTCTGCGTCGTACAAGTAGGAATTGGGGAGCCTGCAGCGTCCCGCGCTGTAACAGCTGCCGCCGTGCTGGGCGCGCACATGGGCGAGTTCGCGCACTTGCTGCGCGGTGTAGAGCGGGCCTTCGGGCATGGGGCAACCCGGCATTGCGTCGGTGACCTGAAGAAACGGATCGCCAAAGGCGTTGCTGCGCGGTTCTGTGCTGGCAGTGGGTGCCGCAGGCTGAGCCTTGGCCGTGCACAGCCAAGCGATCAACAGCGCTCCCAAGGCGCCGGCGCGGGCGGCGCGCCGTAGAAGCCTTAAGTTGGGGGAAGAAGTCATGGCGCTACCTTCTGCTGTCACATGGGGCGAGCGCGACTGTACGCCTTTCGATGGGCGGGAGCAGGTGCAGACAGCGCTCACAGCGCTGTCTGCGCACCTTGTTCAATACGCTCTTCCAGAAAGCACCAGAGCCGCTCATCCAGGCTGAAGCTCACGTTGAAGCGCAGCCACCCCGTGGTGCGCGGCTCCACCAGAAACAGCTCGCCCGGCCCGAGCATGATGCCGGCGCTGGTGGCTGCGCGCGAGAGTTCGGCGCTGTCGGGCATGTCGGGGTGGCGTGCCCAGAGGTACATGCCGGCTTCGGGTTCATGGAACAGCTCGAAACCCAAACCCTCCAGGCGGCGCCCCACCGTGCGGTGTGCTTCGGCCAGCCGTTCGCGCAAGGATTTGAGGTGCTTGCGCCAGCGCCCGTCGGTCACCACGCCCAGCGTGATGCGCTCGGTGATCTCTGACGAGGTAAGGCCCGAAATCATCTTGAGCTGCACCAGTTCCTCCACCAGGCCGGGCCGGGCGGCCACAAAGCCGGTGCGCAGGTTGGGTGAAATGGTCTTGGAGAAACTGCCCACGTACAGCACGCGGTTGAGCTGGTCCAGGCTTGCGAGCGACGGGCGCACGCCCGTGTCCATGTCGGCATAGAGGTCGTTCTCGACCAGCATGAAACCGTGCTGCTCGGCCAGTTGCAGCAGGCGGTGCAGGTGCGCTACCGAGGCCAGCGAGCAGGTCGGGCTTTGCAGCCGTGGCTGCGTGAAAAAAACGCTCGGCCTGTGCGCCGTCAGCAAGGCTTCGAGCGCGCCCAGGTCGTACCCAGTGGGGGTGCGTGGGACCCCGACGACCTGCGCGCCAACGAAGCGCAGCATGAACATCAGGTTGGGATAGCCGGGGTCGTCCACCAGCACCACGTCGCCGGGCTTGACCAGGCGGCGCGCAATCAGGTCCAGCGCCTGGCTGGAGCCTTGCGTCAGCAGCACCTGGTCGGCTCCCACACTGACCTGGTGTTCTGCCAGTGATTCGACCACCACGCTGCGCAGCGGCATGTGACCGTGGGGCAGGCCGTAGCCGGCGAGGTCGGCGCTCCCTGTGGACAGGTGGCGCATGCTGCGCTTGACGGCATCGCCAAACAGCCAGTCGTTGGGCAACCAGCCGCAGCCGGGTTTCATCGGCAAATTGCGGTTTTCAAAGATCTGCTTGAGGTACCAGCGGGTATCGAAGCGCGGGGCAGGGCGTTCGGCAGCGCCCACTTGCGCGATTTCGTCGCCGCGCCGCTTGACGAAAAAACCGGCGTTGGCGCGCGAAACCAGCCAACCCTGCGCCACCAGGCGGTCGTAGGCTTCGACGACGGTGAACACGCTGACGCCGTGCGCCGCAGCAAAGGCGCGGATGGACGGCAGCTTGCTGCCAGGCTTGAGCACGTGGCCGGCAATCTGCTCGCGCAGGCCGTCCACGATCTGGCTCACCAGCGGTGTCGGAAGGTCTGCACGGAGGGTGAGCATCGGACGAACCAAGGAAGGGAAAGTGCAGCGAGTGTGCCGCAGCCAGGGTGGCGCCTTGTGCCATATGGGCGGCGCCGTATAGGGGTTTGCCTGTAGAGGATTCTAGACCTGCACAGTGCGCGGAAAAACCTGCGCGCGTGTACATGGACGAAGCGCCGGGCGGCTTCCAGAATCCCTCCCATCGCTCTTCTTCCCGCTCGCCAGAGCCTTTGACCACCATGCAGCACGAACCCCATTTCACCAACGCCGCCCTGCTTGCCCGCCGCCATGCGGCCGTGGCACGCGGCGTGGGCCAGACCCACGAGATCTTTGTGCAGAAGGCGCGCAACGCCGAGCTGTGGGACGTGGAGGGCCGCCGCTACATTGACTTTGCCGGTGGCATTGCCGTGCTCAACACCGGCCACCTGCATCCGGGTGTCATCGCGGCTGTGAAAGCGCAGCTCGATCGCTACACCCACACCTGCTTCCAGGTGGTCGCCTACGAACCGTATGTGGAGGTTGCCGAGCGACTGAACGCGTTGGCACCTGGCGATTTCGCCAAAAAGACGCTGCTGCTCACCACTGGCGCCGAAGCCGTGGAAAACGCCGTGAAAATTGCCCGCGCCCACACCCGGCGTCCGGCCGTGATTGCGTTCACCGGTGGCTACCATGGCCGCACCAACTTCACGCTGGGGCTGACCGGCAAGGTGGTGCCGTACAAGACCGGCTTTGGTCCGTTCCCTGCTGAGGTCTACCACGCGCAGTTCCCCAACGCCCTGCACGGCGTGAGCGTCGCGCAGGCCCTGCAATCGGTCGAGCTGCTGTTCAAGAACGATGTCGAGCCCGAGCGTGTCGCGGCTTTCATCATCGAGCCGGTGCAGGGCGAGGGCGGCTTCTATGTGGCGCCAGTGGAATTCATCAACGGCCTCAAGGCACTGGCTGACCGCTACGGCATCCTGCTGATTGCCGACGAAGTACAGACCGGCGCCGGCCGCACCGGCACCTGGTTTGCCTGTGAACAATGGCCCGTGGCGCCGGACCTCATCACCACCGCCAAGTCGCTTGCGGGCGGCTTCCCGCTGGCCGGTGTGGTGGGGCGCGCCGAGGTGATGGACGCACCCGCCCCCGGTGGGCTTGGCGGCACCTACGCTGGCAGCCCTGTGGCCTGCGCCGCGGCCCTCGCCGTGTTCGAGGCGTTTGAGCAGGAGCAACTGCTGGCGCGCAGCCGTGCCATGGGCGCGCTGTTGGTCACGCGGCTCAAGGCCTTGGCAGAAAAGCAGCCCAGCATCGGCGATGTGCGGGGACTGGGCGCCATGGTGGCCATTGAGCTGTTCGAAGGCGGTGACGTGCACCGGCCCGATGCCGCGCTGGCGAAAAAAGTGGTGGCCGAGGCGGCGCGCCGGGGCCTCATCTTGCTGTCCTGTGGAACCTATGGCAATGTGATCCGCATCCTCGTGCCGCTGACGGCATCCGACGAGCTGCTGGAAGAAGGCCTGGCGATCCTGGCCGACACCCTGGCGGCACTCGCCTGACGCGCGCGCCCTCTACCCGCATCGATTGCCCAAGCCATGAGCCACGCAGAACCCCTGGTCCGCTTTAGCGGCGTGCAGAAAACCTACGACGGCGTGCAGCTCGTGGTGCGCTCGCTGAACCTCGATATCCAGCGGGGCGAGTTTCTGAGCCTGCTGGGGCCCTCGGGCTCCGGCAAAACCACGACCTTGATGATGTTGGCAGGGTTTGAATCGCCCACGGCGGGCGACATCCTGCTCGATGGCGCGCCCATCACCAGCACGCCGCCGCACAAGCGCAACTTCGGCATGGTGTTTCAAAACTACGCCCTGTTTCCGCACCTCAGCGTGGGCCAGAACGTCGCCTACCCGCTGACGGTGCGCAAGGTCTCCAAGGACGACCAGGCCAAGCGCGTGGCCAAGGCGCTCGACATGGTGCGCCTTGTCGGCATGGCCGATCGCCTGCCTTCGCAGCTCTCTGGCGGCCAGCAGCAGCGTGTGGCGCTGGCGCGCGCGCTGGTCTTCAACCCGCAGCTGGTGCTGATGGACGAGCCCCTGGGCGCGCTCGACAAGCAGCTGCGCGAGCACATGCAGATAGAGCTCAAGGAACTGCACCAGCAGCTCGGCGTGACCTTTGTCTACGTGACGCACGACCAGAGTGAGGCGCTGACCATGAGCGACCGCGTGGCCGTGTTCAACGAGGGCGTGATTCAGCAGCTCGCCGATGTCTCGTCTTTGTACGAAACGCCCTCCAACCGTTTTGTGGCGGGTTTTGTCGGTGACAGCACGGTGCTCGTTGGCAAGCTTGAAATCCGCGCCGGCAGTGCCGCTCTGGTTCTGCCCGATGGGCAGCGCCTCGCCGGCGTCAACGTGAACGCCGCAGCGGACGGCGCACGCGCAGAAGCCTGTGTGCGCCCCGAGCGCATCGTGCTGCACCCCGCATCCAGTGCGCCTGCCGGGCAGGTGCTGCGCGCCACGGTCAGCCGTGCCATCTACCACGGTGACCACCTGCGCCTGATGTGCGATGTGGGCGCCGGCCAGTCTCTTGCCACAGTGCGGCTGGCACTCAGCAGTGTCGGTGCCAGCGCACTGCCGCAACCGGGCGATGCCGTAGGGCTGGAGTTCCCGCCTGGGTCGACGCGCATCTACACCGCACCCGCGCTCCATTAGCCTTTTATTAGCGCTTTCCCGTTCCGTTCGATAACACCCAAGGAGACACACCATGAAACACAAGAGCCTGATCGCCTGCGCAGCCCTGTCTGCCTGTGTGGCGCTGCCCAGCTTTGCCGAGCAGTCGCTCACCGTCGTGAACTTTGGCGGCGCCAACGCCAACGCCCAGAAGAAGGCGTTCTACGAGCCCTATGAGAAGGCCGGCAACAAGCTCGTGGCGGTTGAATACAACGGTGAGCAGGCAAAAATCAAGGCCATGGTCGAGACGAAGAAGATCACCTGGGATGTGGTCGAAGTCGAATCGCCCGACGCGGCACGCGGTTGCGACGAAGGTCTGTTTGAAAAGCTCGACTACAGCAAAATCATCAACAAGGCCGACTTGCAGCCGGCTGCTGTCACCGATTGCGGGGTGGGGATTTTTGTCTGGTCCACCGTCATGGCCTACAACGGCGACAAGCTCAAGACGGCGCCCACCAGTTGGGCCGACTTCTTCGACACCAAGAAGATCCCAGGCAAGCGCGGCATGCGCAAAGGGGCTCGCTACAACCTCGAATTTGCTCTGCTCGCCGATGGCGTCAAGCCCGCCGACGTGTACAAGGTGCTGGCCACCAAAGAGGGCGCCGACCGCGCTTTCAAGAAGCTGAGCGAGCTCAAGCCCAACATCCAGTGGTGGGAAGCCGGCGCCCAGGCACCCCAATTTCTCGTCGCGGGTGACGTGGTGCTGACCACGGTCTACAACGGCCGCATCGACGCCGCCAACCGCGAAGGCCGCAACCTCAAGATCTACTGGCCCGGCGGCATCTACGACCTGGACTACTGGGCCATTCCGCGTGGCACGCCCAACAAGGACGCGGCGCTCAAGTTCATCTCGTACACCCTGCAGCCCCAGCAACAGGCGGCGTACGCGCAGAACATTGCCTACGGCCCCGCCAACAACAAGGCGCTGGCCAAGCTCGACAAGAAGGTGCTGGACGACCTGCCGACTTCGCCTGCTAACGCCAAGGAGGCTCTGCAGTTCAGTGTCGCCTTCTGGGCCGACCAGGGCGAATCGCTTGAAAAGCGCTTTGCCTCCTGGGCCACGCAGTAATTGCACGGCATTGCGGTGAGCGACACCATGCAGGCAGCTTCAGACGCCATGGCCATGCCCCTCTCTGGGCCAGGGCTGGATGGCACCGACCCCGCCGCCTTGCGCAAGGCTTTGGCGCGCGCGCAACTGCGGCGCAAGTGGCGGGCTTTCAGCCTGACGCTGCCGCTGCTGGTGTTCCTGGTGTTCACCTTGCTGGTGCCGATCGCCGCGCTGCTCATGCGTGCGGTGGAAAACCCGGAAGTCGCCAGTGCGCTGCCGGCGACGATTCCCGTGCTTAAAAAATGGGACCGCCGTGCCGCGCCCCCAGCGGCCGCCTATGCGGCACTGGTGGGCGATTTGGCTCGGCTGCCCGACATCTCCGACGCCGGAGCGCTGGCGCGCAGGTTGAATGCCGAAGTGCCCGGCGCGCGCTCCATGGTGATGGGCGCCTACCGCGGCCTGCCCTTCGAGGGCAACGCCGAGGCCATCAAGCAGCGCCTGCTGGACGCCGACCCGCGCTGGGGCGAGGCGCCATTCTGGCGCGCCATTGCGAAAAATGGCGCACGCTGGACGCCCGACTACCTGCTGGCGTCGGTGGACCTGCGCCGCGATGCCATGGGCGACGTGGAGCGCATGCCCGTGGAGCAGCGCGCCTTTGGTGCCATCCTGCTGCGCACTTTCTACATCAGCCTGGTGGTCACGGCCATCTGCCTGCTGCTGGGCTATCCACTGGCCTGGTGGCTGGCGAACTTGCCGCCGCGCCCGGCCAATGTGCTGATGATTCTGGTGCTGGTGCCGTTCTGGACCTCCATCCTGGTGCGCGTGGCCGCGTGGATCGTGCTGCTGCAGTCGGAGGGGTTGGTCAACCGGGGCTTGATGGGGCTGGGCATCATCCACGAGCCGCTGGCGCTGTTGTTCAACCGCACCGGCGTGGTGATTGCCATGGTGCACATCTTGCTGCCTTTCATGATCTTGCCGCTCTACAGCGTGATGAAAAGCGTGCCTGGCACCTACGTGCGCGCGGCCGTGTCGCTGGGCAGCTCGCCGCTGGCGGCGTTCTTTCGGGTGTACGTACCGCAGACCTATCCAGGCATAGGCGCGGGCGTGCTGCTGGTGTTCATCCTGTCGATCGGCTACTACGTGACCCCCGCGCTGCTGGGCGGCGCGGACGACCAGATGCTCAGCTACTACATCGCGCGCTACACCAACGTGGTGGTGAACTGGGGGATGGCGTCTGCGCTGGGCGCCGTATTGCTGGTCGCGACGCTGCTGCTCTACAGCGTGTACCGGCGCTTTGGCAAGGCCGAGCTCAGTCTGGGTTAGGGCAATGCTGAACAAGCCCCTCACGCGCCGCGCATCCGTCCCTCGGGCGGTCTGCGGCGTTGCCAATCCTCGCCATAGCGGTGGCTATGACTGCGGTTTGCGCCTTGCTTCCCATCCCGACGCACGGCGCGCGTCATCGCGGTGACTTATTCAGCATTGCCTTAGAGAGAGAGAACGGTGACCATGTTTCTTCGAATGCCTGAATTTCCGCGCTACGCCACCCTGGCCGACAAGATTGGCTGGTGGCTGGTGCGCGCCCTGTGCGTGGCGGTGCTGCTGTTTCTGCTGGCACCCATCCTGGTGATGGTGCCGCTGTCGTTCTCGGACAGCTCTTTCCTTACCTACCCTATCCCCGGCTGGTCGCTCAAGTGGTACCGCAACCTGTTTCAGGCCGAGGAATGGACGCGCGCCACGCGCAACAGCTTCATCGTCGCGCCCTCCGCCACGGTCATTGCCACCGTGCTGGGCACGATGGCGGCCGTGGGCCTCTCGCGCACCGAATTTCGCTTCAAGGGCCTGCTCATGGCCGTGCTGATTTCGCCCATGGTGGTCCCGCTCATCGTGGTGGGTGTGGCCACCTATTTGTACTTTGCGCCGCTGGGCCTGGCCGATAGCTACCTGGGCCTGATCATCGTGCACGCCGCGCTGGGGGCGCCCTTTGTGCTGACCACCGTGCTGGCGACCCTGGCGGGCTTCAACCACAACCTGGTGCGCGCCTCGCTCAGCCTCGGTGAGACGCCGCTCAGAACCTTCTTTCGGGTGACGCTGCCGGTGATTGCGCCGGGGGTCATTTCGGGCGCCTTGTTCGCCTTTGCAACGTCGTTCGATGAGGTGGTGGTCACGCTGTTTCTGGCCGGTGCCGAGCAGACCACGCTGCCGCGCCAGATGTTCACCGGCATTCGCGAAAACATCTCGCCCACCATTGCCGCCGTGGCCACCTTGCTGATCATCTTCACGACCTGCTTGTTGCTGGCGCTGGAGTGGTTGCGCGGCCGGCGGCGCTGAACACACGCACGATGCACACTGCAACTCCGAACCAGCCGCTAGGCGGCAACACCATGCCGCGCTTCGCCGGCCCCGGTACGATGATGCGGCTGCCCTCGGCAACCTCGCCGGAGGGACTGGATGCCGCGTTCATCGGCGTGCCGCTGGACATCGGCACCTCCAACCGCCCGGGCGCGCGCTTCGGGCCGCGCCAGATCCGCGCCGAATCGGCACTGCTGCGCCCCTACAACATGGCCACCGGCGCCGCGCCCTTCGACCGGCTGAACGTTGCCGACCTGGGCGACGTGCCGATCAACACCTATTCGCTGGACAAGTCGCTGGCCATCGTCTCGGCCTTCTACGACACGGTGCTGGCCGCCGGATGCGCCCCGCTGACGCTTGGCGGCGACCACACCATCGCGCTGCCGATCCTGCGCGCGGTGGCGCGCAGGATCGGCCCGGTCGCGCTGGTGCACGTGGATGCGCATGCGGACGTGAACGACGACATGTTCGGCGAGCGCATCGCCCACGGCACGCCGTTCCGGCGCGCCGTCGAGGAAGGCCTGCTGGCCTGCGACAAGGTTTGGCAGATCGGCCTGCGCGGCACCGGCTACGCGGCCGATGATTTCGACTGGCCGCGCGCGCAGGGCTTCACTGTGGTGCAGGCGCACGAGGTCTGGTACCAGTCGCTCGCGCCGCTGATGGCGCAGGTGCGCGAGCGCATCGGGCCGACACATCCGGTCTACATCAGCTTCGACATCGACGGCATCGACCCTTCTTTCGCTGGCGGCACCGGCACGCCCGAGATAGGCGGGCTCACCGTGCCGCAGGCGCTGGAGATCGTGCGCGGCTGCCGCGGCCTGAACGTGGTGGGCGCCGACCTGGTCGAGGTCAGCCCGCCCTACGACACGAGCGGCAACACCGCGTTGCTCGGCGCCAACCTGCTCTACGAAATGCTCTGCGTGCTTCCCGGCGTTCCCTTCCGCTGACACGGGCTGCCCGCACCGGTTACTCATTCCTTCCGAGACGACACGACACCATGGACACCAAGACTTCTCCCCTCGCGCTGCTGAACGACCCAACCCTCCTCAAGACCGACGCCCTCATCAACGGAGAGTGGATCGCCGGCGCCAGCCGCTTCGCCGTCCATGACCCCGCCACCGGCGCCAAGCTCGT
>NZ_QXJC01000013.1 GCF_003570885.1 Simplicispira hankyongi | reverse complement strand
AGCGTGGGCCATCTGCGTAGTCTCCTTCATGGAAGACTCCTTGGATCAACACGCATCGAGATAATTCAAATTATTTCTGAGACATCACACTAGCAGTGCAAGATGAATATCTCATGAACGCGAGCGGGTCACGTTCGCAGCCACATAGAATCCTGCCACATGTCCTACCTCGTGCTCGCCCGCAAGTACCGTCCGCGCAATTTTGGCGAAATGGTCGGCCAGCAGCATGTCGTACAGGCGCTGACCAATGCGCTCACCCAGCAGCGGCTGCACCATGCCTATCTGTTCACCGGCACGCGCGGCGTCGGCAAGACCACCGTCTCGCGCATTTTGGCCAAGTCGCTCAATTGCCAGGGGCCAGACGGGCAGGGCGGTATTACGGCCACCCCTTGCGGCGTCTGCGCGGCCTGCACGGCGATTGATGCCGGCCGTTTTGTCGACTACACCGAGCTGGATGCGGCGTCGAACCGGGGCGTCGATGAAGTGCAGGGCCTGTTGGAGCAGGCGGTCTACAAACCGGTGCAGGGTCGTTTCAAGGTCTTCATGATCGACGAAGTCCACATGCTGACGACCACGGCGTTCAACGCCATGCTCAAGACGCTGGAGGAGCCGCCCGAATACCTCAAGTTCGTGCTCGCCACGACCGACCCGCAGAAGGTGCCGGTGACGGTGCTCTCGCGCTGCCTGCAGTTCAACCTGCGCCCCATGGCGCCCGATACCGTGCAGGAGCACCTCGCCCATGTGCTCGCCGCCGAGCAGGTGGCCGCCGAGCCGGCGGCACTGCGCCTGCTGGCGCGCGGCGCCCGCGGCTCCATGCGGGATGCGCTCTCGCTTGCCGACCAGGCCATTGCCTTTGGCAGCGGCAGCATCGAGGAGGCCGCAGTGCGCCAGATGCTGGGCAGTGTGGACCGCTCGCACGTCACCCGCCTCGTCGATGCACTGGCGCGTGGCGACGGCCGCACCGTGGTGGAGACCGCCGAGGCGCTGCGCCTGCACGGCCTGTCGGCTGCCGCTGCGCTGGAAGACATGTGCGCCCTGCTGCAGCGCATGGCCGTGCTGCAGGCTGTGCCCGGCCACCGCCAATCGGGCGAAGACGACGCCGAAGCGCAGGAAACCGCGCGCCTGGCGGCGCTGCTGCCACCCGACGAGACGCAACTGCTCTACAGCATGTGTCTGCACGGCCGCACCGAACTGGGCCTGGCGCCCGACGAGTACGCGGCGTTCACCATGGTCCTGCTGCGCCTGCTGGCTTTCAAGCCAGCGGGCGGCGCGCCGGAAAAAAAAACAGCGCTGACGCCTGAGCCCGCTGCGCCAGTGGCCCAAGCGCCGGCCGCACCCGCGGCGGCAGAAATGGCGGTGCCGCCGGCTGCAGCCGTAAATTTTAAGAAAAATGAGCCTCTAGCGCTTATACCGCCTGCGCAAGCAGCTATCGAAAAAGAAGCAAATGGCATGCTTGCGACGCCAGTGGCGTCTGGCGAGGCGGTGGCGCAGCCGATTCCCGAAGCCATCGCCCCGGTGACCATCCCGGCGTCTGCACCTGCGGTGCTCACCGTCCCCGTGCGCGAAATGCCCGAGCCCGGCCCTCGCCTCCAGCCCCGAGCCGAGGGGCAGACGCCGCAGCCCGAACGGAGCGAAGAGGGCGACTGCTGGCACGCTGTGGTGCAGCAACTGGTTGCCAGTGAATCGGTCACCGCCCTGGTGCGCGAGCTGGCGCTGCAATCGCAGCTCATCGCGCGCGATGGCGACCATTGGCTGCTGCGGGTGGAGCGCGAATCGCTCAACCAGCCGGCAAGCCGCGAGCGTCTGCGGGCGGCGCTGTCTGCCGCGGGGCACGCCGAGCGCATTAGTGTTGAAACGGGCCGCGTCAGCGATACGCCGGCCCGGCGCAATACGGCGCAGGAAAATGCCGACCTGGAGCGCGCCCGCGCCATTGTCATGAACGACCCCTTCGTGCAAGCCATGGTGCAGAACCATGGCGCGAAAATCGTTCCTGGAAGCATCCGGCCCTTGTAGGCCGCCCCCCATCGATCAACAAAGGATTTCACCATGTTCAACAAGGGACAACTCGCCGGCCTCATGAAGCAGGCCCAGGCCATGCAGGACAACCTCAAGAAGGCGCAGGACGAATTGGCGCATGTCGAGGTCGAAGGCGAGGCAGGCGCCGGGCTGGTCAAGGTCGTGATGACCTGCAAGCACGACGTCAAACGCATCACCATCGACCCCAGCTTGCTGGCCGAAGACAAAGACATGCTCGAAGACCTGGTGGCCGCGGCGTTTAATGCTGCGGTGCGCAAGGCGGAAGATACGTCGCAGGAGAAGATGGGCAAGCTGACGGCGGGGATGCCCGGCCTCCCCGGCGGCATGAAATTCCCGTTTTAGTTGACTGGCTACCGGGCGGGCGATCTGCGTTGTTGCGGGGCCCGTCGGGGAATCCTCACGTACCTTCAGTACGCTCCGGTTCCCCGCCACCCGCGCCTAGCAGCTCATCCCGCTCGCTACGCCCTTGAGGGTGGGGGTGTGACTGGCTACCGGGCGGGCGATCTGCGTTGTTGCGGGGCCCGTCGGGGAATCCTCACGTACCTCCAGTACGCTCCGGTTCCCCGCCACCCGCGCCTGGCAGCTCATCCCGCCCGCTACGCCCTTGAGGGTCGGGGGTGACTGGCTACCGGGCGGGCGATCTGCGTTGTTGGGCGGTGCTCGGAATCCTCACGTACCTCCAGTACGTTCCGGTTCCTGTGCTCCGGCCGCCTAGCCGCTCATCCCGCTCGCTACGCCCTTGCGTGCGGGGTCGGAATACAAGTGACAATTCCAATTGCCTATGCCCGCTACCCATTCTCTTGAACTGCTGATCCAGGCGCTGCGCCGCCTCCCGGGCGTGGGGGCGAAGTCTGCGGCGCGGATGGCGTTTCATTTGCTGCAGCACGACCGCGAGGGTGCGCAGGCGCTGTCGCGTGCGCTGGCGGGCGCGGTGGAGCAGGTGCGGCATTGCGCGCGCTGCCATACCTTCACCGAGACTGAGGTGTGCGCTGTCTGTCTGGACCCGGAGCGCGACGCGACGCGCTTGTGCGTGGTGGAGACGCCTGCCGACCAGGCGGCGCTGGAGCGCACCGGGGCGTTTCGCGGGCTGTATTTCGTGCTCATGGGGCGGCTTAGCCCGCTCGATGGCATTGGGCCGGCCGAGATTGGCGTCAAGGCACTGCTTGAGCGGGCACGCGACGGTGTGGTGCAGGAGGTGATTCTTGCCACCAACTTCACCGCCGAAGGCGAGGCGACCGCGCACGTGATCGGTGAGGCGCTGCGGCAGGGCGGCCTGGCGGTGACGCGTCTGGCACGTGGTGTGCCGGTGGGCAGTGAATTGGAATTTGTCGATCTGGGCACCATTGCCCATGCGCTGGCCGACCGGCGCTGATAGCGCAGCAGGTAGCCGCGCAAACCGGCACAATGCGCCGGAACTTCACAATGCCCGTCAGGGGCTGCCGCCACCATGAACCCTTCTGCGCTTCCCCCGTTTACGCTGGCCTATTGGTGCGTACTGATCATGGCCGTACTACCGTTCTTCTGCGGCTTGTTTGCCAAGCGCGGCGGCGTGGGCAAGAAGCGCAGCGAGGGGGGCTACGACAACCACAACCCCCGCGCCTGGCTCGCGAAGCAGGAGGGTGCGGCCGCTCGCGCCAATGCGGCGCAGGCCAACAGTTTCGAGGCGCTGCCGTTTTTCATCGGCGCGGTCATCATTGCGCACCAACTTGGCGCCCCGCAAGGCCGCCTGGATATGCTGGCGATCGCCTTCGTGTTGCTGCGCATCGTCTACATCGCCCTTTACGTGGGTGACAAAGCGACCCTGCGCAGCACGGTCTGGGGCGTGGCGCTGATGGTCAACATTGCAATCTTGTTCAGCGGTTACCGCTGATCACCGCGTGAACGAAGGATATTCACCATGCACATCAACCTCAGTATTGGCCCGCTGGTGGCGCTCGTCGCGGGCATTCTCATCCTGGTGTTTCCCCGGCTGCTCAGCACCATTGTCGCGCTCTACCTCATCGTGATTGGCGTGTTCGGTCTGATTGGCGTGCACCAGTTGCGCTTCTAGGGCGATGCTGAATAAGTCACCGCGATGACGCGCGCCGTGCATCGGGATGGAATGCAAGGCGAAAACCGCAGCCATAGCCGTAGCTATGGCGAGGATTTGCAACGCCGCAGACCGCCCGAGGTACGGATGCGCGGCGCGTGAGGGACTTGTTCAACATTGCCCCAGGTGCTATTTGTGCTGTTTGCGCCTGATATTGGCCGCCTTCCCTGCGCTGCGTGAGTGCTTCGCAGGCTTGCCAGCGGTGCGTTTGCCTGAACTGCCACGTGCGCTGGTCTTGGCCTGAGATATGCGCACGGGAAGGTAGAGCACCACACTCTGGCCCGGACGGAAGGCAGCGCCCGACTTCACGTCGTTCCATGAGGCCACATCGGCCGTTGTAATGTGGTAGCGCCGGGCAATGCTGGTGACGCTCTCGCGCCGGCCGGCCTTCACGGTGGTGCGCCGCGTCACCACTTCGGGGGTAAAGGCAATCTGCCCGTTGTCGGCAACCGTGGATGTCACGTCGGCCTTTACGGTGGTGGGACGCGGCACCAGCAAGGCTGAGCCCGCCTTGATCAGCATGTGCGGCGGGATGCCGTTGACACTGCGCAAGTCGCGCTCGTCCATGCCGCTGCTGCGTGCTGCCTGGGCAACGCTCATGGTCGAGGGCAGGGTCCATACCGTCCAACTGGCGTACTGGCCCTGGGTGTAGGCCTCGAAATTGCGTTCGAACGCTTTGGCGTTGTCCCAGGGCAGCAGGATCTGAGGGGTTCCGGCGGCCAGGATGACCGGGCGGTGCAGCGAGGGGTTGAGTTCCTTGAAGTCTTCTTCGCGGACACCGGCGAACTGCGCTGCCAGTGCCACATCGATGTCTCTGGAAATATCGATGGTGTCGAAATACGGGTGGTTTTCAATCAGCGGCAACTCGGTGGCAAACAACCGAGGGTTGGCGACGATATTTTTCACCGCCTGCAATTTGGGGACATACAACCGGGTTTCCGGGGGCATGGTCAGGTCGTCGTAGCCTGTGGGCAGGCCCGCCTTCTGGTTGCGTGCAATGGCCCGGCTCACGTTGCCCTCGCCCCAGTTGTAGGCAGCAAGTGCCAGTTGCCAGTCGCCAAACATGTTGTAGAGCTTTTGCAGATAGTCCAGCGCCGCGCGGGTGGAGGCGAGTACGTCGCGCCGGTCATCGCGAAAGGCATTCTGTTTGAGCTCGAAATAATCGCCCGTGGCGGGCATGAACTGCCACATGCCGGCCGCCTTGGCAGAGGAGACGGCCAGTGGGTTGAACGCGCTCTCTACGTAGGGCAACAGCGCAAGCTCCGTGGGCATGCCTCGGCGTTCCAGCTCTTCAACGATGTGGAACAGGTATTTGCGCGAGCGCTCCGTCATGCGCTGCATGTAGTCGGGCCGGCTGGCGTACCACTGCTCGCGGTCCCGCACCAGGTCGTTGTCCAAGTTGGGCATGGCAAAGCCACGGCGAATGCGGTCCCACAAATCTGTCGGTGCAAACAGCGGCGTCACGGTGTGGGTACTGGTCTGTGCGGCCGTAATCGGTTGCAGCGGGCCTTGCGGGTACAGCGGCGTGTGCGGGAAGACCGCGGCTGAAGACGGCGTGGCGCCTTCCTCGGTGGGGGTCTTGGGCTGGGTGGGCGCTGCGCAACCGCTCAGCCACAAGGCGCCTGCGAGGCAGGCGATGTGCAGAAGTTTCTTCAAAATTGGTTTTTCCATTCACGCAGGGCGGCAAATACTGCCGCCTCGTCGCGTGTATCGGTGTGGGGCGCATGGGCCGCCACGCTGGCAATGACTGCGTGCTCGCGGCTGCGCAGGAAGGGGTTGATGGCGCGCTCCATGGCAATGGTGGAGGGCAGGGTGGGCAGGCCGCGAGCACGCAGTTGCTCGCATTCTTGGCTGTAGTCGTGCAATTGGGTATTGCCAGGCTCCACCGCACGGGCAAAGCGCAGGTTGGCCAGCGTGTACTCGTGGGCGCAGCACACCCGCGTGTCGCCGGGCAGGGCAGCCAGGGCATCGAGTGACGCCAGCATCTGCGCTGGCGTGCCTTCGAACAAGCGCCCGCAGCCGCCGGAAAACAGGGTGTCACCGCAAAACAGCAGTGGTGCCTCGCCAGGGCAGTGGGCGTAGTAGGCAATATGGCCTGCGGTGTGGCCGGGAACGTCCAGCACAGAGAAGCGCAAGCCCAGTGCCGCGACCATGTCACCCTGCTGCACATGCTCAAAGGGTTCAGGGATGCGCTCGTGGGCTGGGCCTACCACATGGGCGCCGGTGGCGTCCCGCAGCGCTGCCACGCCGCCGACATGATCGGGGTGGTGGTGGGTGACTAGAATGGTTTGCAACGCCAGCCGGTGTTCCCGCAGGCACTCCAGCACGGGCTCTGCCTGCCCCGGGTCCACGACGATGGCTTGGCATGCGTCGTGCAGCAACCACAGATAGTTGTCGGAGAATGCGGGGATTGCTAACAGCTTCATGACCGCACAAATTATAGGTTTGCATCAATGGTTCGACTCTCCGCCCGGCCGCTACCTGCTGGAATGGGAGCAAGCGCGCTATGACGCTGCGGTGGCCGATGCCTTCGGCTACCACAGCTTGCAATTGGGCATGCCGCTGCTCGACGGCCTGCGTGCCAACCGCATGCCGCACCGCTGGCGGGCGCTGGCCCATCCCGACCTGCTGGCCGCAGCGCCGGCCCCTGAATTGCTAGCCGACCCCGTCGCTTTGCCCTTCCCCGAAAGCAGCATCGATCTGCTGCTGCTGCCCCACACGCTGGAACTGAGTCACGACCCGCATGCGGCGCTGCGCGAAGCTGCGCGCGTGCTGGTGCCCGAGGGCAAGCTGGTGATCAGTGGATTGAACCCGGTGAGTTTGTGGGCCTGGCGCCAGGCGCGCTCGCGCTGGTACCGCCGTATGGGCTGTGGAAGCCTGTATCTGCCGGATGGTGGCGAAGTGATCGGCCACTGGCGCCTGCGCGATTGGCTTCGGCTCCTGAGTTTCGAGGTGGAATCGCTGGAGTTTGGCTGCTACCGGCCCGCCGTGCGCAGTGCGCGTTGGCTCGATCGCTTTGCCTGGATGGACGCTGTCGGTGCGCGCGCCTGGCCGATTTTTGGCGCTGCCTATTTCGTGGTGGCCGTCAAGCGCGTGCACGGCATGCGCTTGCTCGAACCGGCCTGGCGAACGGGCGCCAAGCACGCCGGCGCGCAAATCCCGGTGGCCAACCGCAGCGCTTAAGGCAATGCTGAACAAGTCCCTCACGCGCCGCGCATCCGTACCTTGGGCGGTCTGCGGCGTTGCAAATCCTCGCCATAGCTGCGGCTATGGCTGCGGTTTGCGCCTTGCATTCCATCCCGATGCACGGCGCGCGCCATCGCGGCGACTTGTTCAGCATCGCCCTAAGGCCCAACGAATTTGATGAAACTGGAAAGACTGGAAACACTGCGTGAACGAAATCGTGATTTACACCGATGGTGCCTGCAAGGGCAATCCGGGCCCCGGCGGCTGGGGTGCCGTACTGAAATCTGGCACCACCGAGAAAGAGCTGTTTGGGGGGGAACTGGGCACCACCAACAACCGCATGGAGCTGACGGCGGTGATTGAGGCTTTGACAGCACTCAAGCGCCCCTGTGCTGTCACGCTGTACCTCGACAGCGAATACGTGCGCAAGGGCATTACCGAGTGGATTTCTGGCTGGAAAGCGCGCGGTTGGCGCACAGCGGCCAAGCAACCGGTAAAAAATGTCGAGCTTTGGCAGCGACTGGATGCCTTGGTGAGCGATGCCGGGCACCGTATTGAATGGTGCTGGGTCAAGGGCCATTCGGGTGACCCGGGCAATGAGCGCGCGGATGGCTTGGCCAATCGGGGCGTGGACCAGGCGCTCAGACGTGGCCAGACAAAAGCGTGAGCAAGGAATCGAGGTTGTTCAGCGCATGCCGCTGACATAGGCCACCACGGCGGCGATGTCGGCATCGCTCATCTGGCGCGTGTTGGGCACCATGAGCGAATCGGCGCGCGGGCTTTTGCCGTCGCGGTAGAGCGTGAGTGTCTTTTTCAGGTAGTCGGGTTGCTGGCCGGCGATGCGGGCAATCTGCGCATTGCCGCGTCCGTTGTCACCGTGGCAGCGAAAGCAGATCTTGCTGAAGTAGTCCTTGCCTTGGGCCGCGAGCGCTGCGTCCTTGGCCGGCTGCGGCGCCACCGTCTGGGCCGAATAGAAGAGCACCATGCCGATCTTCTCATCGGCTTCCAGGGCGCGGATCATGCCCTCCATCCACATATCGCGGCGGCGCCCGTCTGCGAACTGGCGCACTTGCTCGAGCAGATAGGCTGCGTTCTGGCCTGCCAGGTTGGGTACGGACGGCTTGCTGCTGTTGCCACCCACGCCATGGCAGTTGGCGCACACGGCGGCCACTTTGCGTCCGGTGGCCAGGAGCTGTTGCGCCAGTTCCGGGTCGGCCTGCGCTTGGGCAAAGCGCGCGTCCAGGTCGGTGCCAGCGGTGGCGCGTGCCCGGGCCGTCTGAGCGAGGGCGGCCGGGCAGGTGATGAATGCGATGACGGTGGCGAGAAAGGCGAGGAAGCGCAACATCGAATAATGACCTTATTGAATATAGGGAAATTATCGAGAGGCGTCCCAGGCCATGCCTTGACCGGTATCAATCACACGAACGAAACGGCTTCCCACCGGCGCGGTGGCCGCGGTGGCCGTCTCCGCGCTCAGCCTGCCATGTTGCTCATGGCGGCCTCGATCGCCTGGGAAGACGGTGGCCGTACCAGGCGCGCCACTTCCTGCCCGCCGCGCAGGAAGACCAGCGTTGGCCAGAGCTTGACAGCGAAACTTCGGCCCAGCGGCCGACCCTTGCCGTCTTCGACCTTGATGTGGACAAGGTTCGGGTGGCCCTTGAAGGCCTGTTCGATGAGCGGTTGCGCTGCTTGGCAATGGCCGCACCATGGGGTGCCGAATTCAAGCACGGTGGGTTCGGCAAGCTGGTCTATCTGGTCGCGGCTGGGTTCGGCGGAAAGCGGGCGGGCGGTGTAGGGCATGAAGGGCTCCGTGAAAAATCTGTCCCAAGCGCAGTGAAAGGAGCATGCCGTGGCTTGTAGATGCATTCGCCTTCCGGCCGGCGTCCTGGAGGTTTTTTAAATCACGCCGTCAAATACCATCACGTCGACCATTTCGCCGGCGGCCACGTTGCCGCTGGCATGCGGCAGCACGATCAGACCGTTGGCGCGCACCATGGAGCTGAGCACGCCCGAGCCCTGGTTGCCGGTGACGCGCACTTCGAGTTGGCCGTCGGCGCCCACACCGACCAGGCCGCGCTGGTATTCGGTGCGGCCCGCTTTCTTGCGAATCGCCTCGCTGCTGCGCGCGCGCAGCAGCGGTGGTGTCGCCTGGGTGCAGCCCATCATGCGCAGCAGAGCGGGGCGCACAAACGCGAGGAAGGTCACCATGACCGCCACCGGATTGCCCGGCAGGCCAAACAGCAGCGCTTCGTTGGGAAATATATTGCTCCTGATAAATGAGCTACTAGCGCTTTCTGCATATGCGCTAGAGCCATTTTTAACCCATATTTTATCGCGTGGAATACGCCCCACCGCCATCGGCCGGCCGGGGCGCATGGCAATGCGCCAGAACGCCACGTCGCCCAGCTCGCGCATCATGCTGCGGGTGTGGTCGGCCTCGCCCACGCTCACGCCACCGCTGGTGATGACGGCATCGGCCTGGGCGGCAGCGCGCGCAAAGGCGTCCCGCAGCAGCGCGGGGTCGTCTCGCACCACGCCGAGGTCGATAGCCTCCACGCCAAGGCGCGTGAGCAGGCCGAACAGTGTGTAGCGATTGCTGTCGTACACGGCGCCCTCGCGCGGGGGCTCGCCCAGGCTCAGGATTTCGTCGCCGGTCGAGAAATACGCCACACGCAGGCGCCGCAGCACCTGCACCTGCGCCATGCCGAGACTGGCCAGCAGGCCGATTGCCGCGGGCGTGATGCGCTCGCCGGCTGCCAGCGCCCCGGCGCCCTGCATCAGGTCCTCGCCGGCCAAGCGCCGGTTGTCGCCGGCGCGCAGCAGGTCTGGCGCGATGTGGATGTGCTCGCCGTCGGCCTGTGTGAACTCCTGCGGCACCACGGTGTCCAGCCCTTCGGGCATGACCGCGCCGGTCATGATGCGCACGCATTCGCCGCTCTGCACGCTGCCGCGCCAGGCCGCACCCGCCAGGGCTGTGCCGACCACGCGCAGGCGCAGGCTCTGGCCGGGGCGCAGCGCGCCGCCGTCAAAGGCGTAGCCGTCCATGGCGGAGTTGTCGTGCGGCGGCACGCTCACGGGGGAAACCACGTCTGCAGCGAGCACGCGGCCAAGGGCGTCGTGCAGAGCGACGGTTTCGCGCTCTTGCACCGGCTGCACCAGGCGCTGGAGAAACGCCGTCACCTGGGTACTGCTCATCGCCTGCGGGTCGTAGCCCTCCAGGCTGGCGGCGATCTGTTCGATGCTGGTCATGGCGCAGGCTCAGGTTGGGCTGCGCGATTCCAACGCTTGCAGCTCGGCGAGGGTGTTGGCGTTGAAGAAGGCGCTGGCGTCGTCGCCCGGCGCATCAAAGGGGACGATGGCACAGCGGTGCTGGCTTGTCCAGGCGTCGATCTTGCGCCCGCCGCCCTGGGTGAAGCGCACCAGGCTTTCCAGCAGATCGACCCGCAGCAGACAAAACACCGGCTGCGGCCGCACTTGCAGGCTGCCGTCCTTGCCCGCTTCGGGCGCGGCGGCCATGGCGATATCGGCCTGTTCCTGCTCGGCCGCCTGCGCCAGGCGCTGGGCCAGGTCCAGCGGGAACAGCGGCGTGTCGCAGGGCACGGTAAGCAGCCAGGGCGTCTCGCAGCGCTCCAGCCCGGTGAGAAAACCCGAGAGCGGGCCGGAAAAGTCGCTGTCGCCATCGGGCCACACCGGCACGCCAAAGGATTCGTAGGCCGCCAGGTTGCGATTGGCGTTGACCATGGTCGCGCCGACCTGCCTCTGCAGGCGCAGCAGCGTGTGCAGCGCCAGCGGCACGCCGCGAAACGCCTGCAGGCCTTTGTCCACCCCACCCATGCGTGAGCCGCGGCCGCCGGCGAGGATCAGGCCGGTGATGTCCTGGGTGTCAATCATGGCGGTTTGCCTGCGCGGCGGGGGCAGCGCAGGAGAAGAAGAGGGAAAGGGTTGGCGCGTTACCCACCGATGTAGCTCATTTCAACGCGGCGTGGCGCGGCGCTGTCTCGGCTGGCGTCGGCGGGCAGGCTGGCGCGCAGCTCGGAGTAGCGGTCAGCCCGGCCTTGCCAGATGGCGGCGATGGCGTCGTTCAGGCCGGCGTCGCTGGCGCCGCCGCGCAGCAGCGCGCGCAGGTCGTAGCCCTGGCCGGCGAACAGGCACAAATACATGCGCCCCTCGGTGGAGAGGCGGGCGCGGTTGCAGGCGCCGCAGAATGCCTGGGTGACGCTGCTGATCACGCCCACCTCGCCAAGCAGCGGGTCATGGCGGCCAGCGGTGTCGGCGTAGCCCCAGCGCTCGGCGGTTTCGCCTGGCGCGCTGGGATCGAGCGGCACCAGCGGCAGCTCGGCGCGCAGCAGGGCGATCACCTCGCGGGACGGCAGCACTTCGTCCATGCGCCACCCGTTGGTGGCGCCGACGTCCATGTATTCAATGAAGCGCAGTGTGATGCCGGTGCCGCGAAAGTGGCGCGCCATGGGCAGAATTTCGTGCTCGTTGGTGCCGCGCTTGACCACCATGTTGACCTTCAGGCCCGAGAGGCCTGCTTCGCGCGCTGCGTTGATCCCTGCCAGCACGTCGGCCACCGGGAAGTCCACATCGTTCATGCGCCGGAACACGGCATCGTCAAGCCCGTCGAGGCTGACGGTGACACGGTTCAGGCCCGCTTCCTTCAAGGCGTGTGCCTTGCGCGCCAGTAGCGAGCCATTGGTGGTCAGCGTGAGTTCAGGGGGCTGGCCATCGACCGTGCGCAGCGCGGCCAGTTGCGCCACCAGATCCTCAATGTCCTTGCGCAGCAGCGGCTCGCCGCCGGTGAGGCGAATCTTGCGCACGCCATGCGCCAGGAACGCGCGCGCCAGGCGGGTGATTTCCTCGAACGTGAGCAGCGCGCTGTGGGGCAGGTAAGCGTGTTCCTTGTCGAACACTTCCTTGGGCATGCAGTAGTTGCAGCGGAAGTTGCAGCGGTCGGTCACGCTGATGCGCAGGTCGCGCAGCGGCCTGTTCAATGTGTCGACCAAACGGCCCGATGGCGCCGCGCCCGTGCCCGCCGGGACGGGAAGTGCCGCCACCCGGGCATCAACCAGAGGAATCACGCGTTCAGCCATGCCCCGATTTTGCCGCACACCCCGAATAGGGTCATTCGCGGTCGGCAAGATTCACACGCAGCGCGCCCCATCCACCTCGATGCAGACGCCGCTGATGAACGCCGCCTCGTCGCTGGCGAGGTACAAGGCGGCGTTGGCCACATCCAGCGCGGTCGAAAAGCGCCCCAGCGGAATGGTGGCGAGAAACTTCGCCCGGCGCGCCTCGTCCACCGGGCCGCCGGCGAATTCGGCGGCCAGGCCGGTGTCGGGGTTGAACACGGGGTTCAAGCAATTGACGCGGATGTTCTCGGGCCCGAGTTCTGCGGCCATGGATTTGCTGGTGGTGATCACCGCGCCTTTGGAACCGTTGTACCAGGTCAGGCCTGGCCTGGGCCGCAGGCCCGCCGTGGAGGCGATGTTGATGAAACTGCCGCCACTCCTGGCCCCATCGGCCAGCGGTGGGTTGGCGCGCATGGCTGGCACGGCGTGGATGGCCGAGAGGTAGATGCTTTTCACGTTGATCGCATAGACCTTGTCGAAGTCCTCCTCGCACACTTCCAGCATGGGGCGGTTGCGGTGCGTCCAGCCGGCGTTGTTGACCACCACGTCGAGTCGGCCGTAGAGGCGCACAGCCTCCGCCACCAGGGCTTTCACATCGGCAGAGCGGGTCACGTCGGCGCGAAAGAACTGCGCCTCGCCACCGGTAGCCCGAATCGCTAAGGCCACGCGCTCGCCCGCATCGGCGTTGATGTCGTTGACGATGACGCGTGCGCCCTCGGCGGCCAGGCGCAGGGCAATGCCCTCGCCAATGCCGCTGCCGGCGCCGGTGACGATGATGGACTTCTGGGCGAGGCGCATGGGCGGGTCTTTCGTGGCAGTTGGAGGGACGGGGTGCTGGCCCGACGAGTGCCTATTCTGGCGCGAAGCAGGCGGGCGGGGCGGCTGTCTCGTGCACTGCTGCGACTTGATGCGGATCAGGTCGTTGAGCGCCGTGCCGCAACACAATCCGGGCTTAGGCCCAACCCGGGCCTTTTGGAGCCCATTGTGATTGCGCATTCTTCCTGCCGCCGCTCTCGCCTTGCCACCCGCCGTGCCGTGGTGCAAACCCTGGCAGCCGCCTTGCTGCTTCCCGCCATGAGCGCAGCGCAAGCGCAGATTGCGGTTTCCACGGCCATTAACCGCATCGCCCGCTACCGCGCTTTGTCGCAGCGCATCGCCAAGGCCTATGCGCAAATGCAACTGGCGGTGCTGCCCGATCAGGCGACCAGCGTCATGGCATCGGCCAGGAAGCTGGTGCGCTCGGGCTTTGAGGATTTGGCGAGCGTGCCCTGGCCCGCAGACCTGGCGCAGCAGATCACCGAGGTCCACAAATCGGTGGATACGCTCGAAGCGCTGCTCGTCATGCCGCCCACTGTGCAGTCGGTGGCTGCCGTGGCGGCGCAGGCCGACCGCATGCTGGCCGTCGCCAACACGGCGACCGAGGCGTTCGAGAAATCGTCCAAAGCCTCCACCGCCAAACTGGTAAACCTTGCCGGCCGCCAGCGTGCGCTCTCGCAGCGCCTTGCCAAGAACTATTTTCTGCTGGCCACCGGCGGCGATTTCAAAGGCGCGCGGGCGCAACTGGCAAGCGATGCGGACGAGTTTCACAAAGCCATGGCGACCCTGGCCTCAGCGCCGCTGTCCACGCCCGCCATTCGCGACGAGTTGGCGCTGGGCGATGGGCAATGGCTGTTCTTCAGCGCGGCTCTGCAGCGCAAGGCCGATGCGCGCGGCCTGGCTGATGTAGCGACCACGAGCGAGCGCTTGCTGGAGGTGACCGACCGCCTTACGAATCTGTACGACGCGGCGCTCAAGCAAGTGCTGGGCTGAGGTGCTGGGCGGAAACGCTGGCGATACGCCTGACCGGCGCTGAAACGGCCGTCAGCCGTGGCGGATGGCCACGGTCTTGAGCGTGGTGAAGCCATACAGCGCTTCAAAACCCTTCTCGCGCCCATAGCCCGACGATTTCACGCCGCCAAACGGCAGTTCCACCCCGCCGCCCGCGCCGTAGTTGTTGATGAACACCTGCCCGCATTGCAATCGCCGCGCCATCCGCAACTGGCGTGCGCCCTGCTGAGTCCATACGCCGGCGACCAGGCCGAAGCGCGTGCCATTGGCCAGCTGCACCGCGTGGTCCTCGTCGTCAAAGGGCATGGCACAGAGCACCGGCCCGAAGATTTCCTCTTGCGCCAGACGGTGCTCCGGGGGAACATCGCGCAGCAAGGTGGGGGCCGCGTAGAAGCCGCCCGGGGGCGCCTCAGGGACCACGCTGCCCTGGGCCACGGTGGCAATACCGGCGGTGTGGGCATCTTCCAGGAAGCCCAGCACGCGCTCCTTCTGCGTGGCGCGGATCAAGGGCCCGACATCGAGGTCCATGCTGGCCGGCCCGGCGCACAGGCCTGAAAACAGGGCGCCCAGGCGTTCGAGGAGCGGCTCGTACAGGCTGCGCTCGACCAACAGGCGCGAACCGGCCGAGCAGGTCTGGCCTGCGTTCTGCACGATGGCGTTGACGATGGCGGGGAGCGCCGCGTCCAGGTTGGCGTCGGCAAAGACGATCTGCGGGCTCTTGCCGCCAAGCTCCAGGGTCACCGGGCAGTGGCGTTCGGCGGCGGCCTGGGCGATCAGCGTGCCGACGCCGGGACTGCCGGTAAAGCTGATGTGGTCAATGCCGGCGTGGCGGGCCAGCGCGTCGCCCACCTCGTGCCCGTAGCCGGTGACGAGGTTGATCGCGCCGGGCGGAAACCCCACCTCGGCGGCCAACTGCGCCACGCGCAAGAGCGACAGGCAGGCGTCTTCGGACGGTTTGACGACGCAGGTGTTGCCCGCTGCCAGCGCGCCGCCCACGCTGCGGCCGAAAATCTGCATCGGGTAGTTCCACGGGATGACATGGCCTGTGACGCCATGCGCCTCGCGCCAGGTCAGGACGCTGGTGCCTTCCTGGTAGGGCAGGGTCTCCCCGTGCAGCTTGTCGCAGGCGCCGGCGTAGAACTCGAAGTAGCGCGCCAGTGCCAGGACATCGGCGCGCGCCTGGCCCGTGGGCTTGCCGCAGTCGCGTTGCTCCAGCGCGGCGAGTTGGTCGCCATGCGCCGTGATGGCATGGGAGAGCCGCATCAACAGCCGCCCGCGATCGGCCGGCGCCATGGGGCGCCACAGGGTCTCGAAGCAGTGGCGCGCCGCCTGTACGGCGCTGTCGATGTCGCTGGCGTCGCTGCGCTGGAGGTGGTCAAAGACCTGCCCGTCCGACGGATCAATGACGTCGAGCGTGCGACCGCTGGCCGAGGCAACCGGTTCGTTGGCGATGAAGTTGTTTTGCATGAAAAACATTGTGCGGCAAGCCTGCGTGCATTGCAAAAGTTTTTAAGCAAAATAGGCCTCTGTCGCCTTTATATAAAGCTTTGTAAGCTATAAAATAAATAGCACTTCCAATGCTGTACTTGCCTGCACGGGTGTTGCGGTACGACTACCATGTGGGTGCCGATGCGTCACACGGCGCGTCCCGCGTTTCTTGCCCTGTTGTGGGCTTTTTTTTGTGTTCTGTTTGGAGTTTGAGCGTCATGACCGTGTTTTCGATCCGCCCGCCACAGGCCCTGCCTCTGTGCCTTGCCACTGCCCTTGTTCTGGGCGCCTCCGCCGCATCGGCGCAGGACGTTCAGGTGGTGAAAATCGCCCACGCCGGACCGGTTTCTGGCGGCATTGCCCACATCGGCAAGGACACCGAAAACGGCGTGCGCATGGCGGTTGATGACCTGAACGCCGAGAAGCTCACCATCGGCGGGCACAAGATTCGTTTTGAGCTGATTGCCGAAGACGACGCCGGCGATCCGCGCCAGGCCACCGCCGTCGCACAAAAGCTGTGCGACGAGCATGCCGCTGGCGTGGTCGGGCATTTGCAGTCGGGCACGTCGATTCCCGCCTCCTCGGTGTACGCCAAGTGCGACCTGCCCAACATTACCGCCTCGGCTTCCAACCCCGATTTGACCAAACCCGGCTACCCCACCACCTTCCGCCTGATCGCCAATGACAACGCGCTCGGCGGCGCGCTGGCGCTGTTTGCGGCCGACTACTACAAGCTCAAGAACGTCGCCATCATTGACGACCGCACGGCTTACGGCCAGGGTGTGGCTTCCGTTTTCAAGGCAACGGCCAAGCAAAAGGGCATGAACGTGGTGGCCGAGGAGTTCACCACCGACAAGGCGACCGACTTCATGGCCATCCTCACCAAGATCAAGAGCAAGAAGCCCGACGCCATCTTCTACGGTGGGCTCGATGCGCAAGCTGGTCCCATGCTGCGCCAGATGGAGCAGCTTGGCCTGGCCAATGTGAAGTTCTTCGGCGGCGACGCGCTGTGCACGCCCAAGCTGCCCGAGTTGGCCGCCAAGGCCGCAACGCTGCGCAACGTGACCTGCGCCACGGGTGGCGCTTCGGTGGACAAAATGCAAGGCGGTGCCGACTGGAAGAAGCGCTACGACGCCAAGTTCCCCGGCCAGTTCCAGATCTACAGCCCCTATGCCTACGACGCCGCCATGGTGCTGGTCGACGCGATGAAGCGCGCCGACTCGGTCGACCCCAAGGTCTTCACGCCCTTCATTCACAAGGCGCAGTACCACGGTGTCACGGCCAACATTGCGTTCACGCCCAAGGGTGAGTTGACGGAACCTGCTGTCACGCTCTATACCTACAAGGACGGTTCGCGCGTAGCGCTGAACTAATTCCCGCACAAGGCACGCCATGTACCAGCCACCGCAGTTCCGTTCCACCGACCCGGCCCACGCGCGCGCCCTGATGCGTGCGCACCCACTGGCGAGCCTGGTGTCCACCGACGACAGCGGGTTTCCGGTGGTCTCGCACCTGCCGCTGCACCTGCGGGAGGTGGACGGTGAGCCGGGCGAAGCGCTGGTGCTTTTGGGCCACTGCGCGCGCGCCAACCCACATTGGCGCTACCTTGCGGCGCGGCCGCAGGCGCTGGTGACGTTTCTGGGGCCGGGCGCCTACCTCTCGCCCGCGGTCTACCCCGACCGGGCGCGCGTGCCGAGCTGGAACTACCTGGCCGTGCATTGCCGCGTCGAGGCGACGCTGGTGGACGAGGCAGAGGGCAAGGACGCACTCCTCAAAGCGCTGATCGGCCAGCACGAGCCGCCCTATGCCGCGCAGTGGCGCGCCCTGGACGAGGACTACACCAGCAAGATGCTCAAGGCCATCGTCGGCTTCGAACTGCGCGTGACCGAGCTGCAATGCACGCTCAAGCTGAACCAGCACCGCCCCGAGTCGCACGCGGCGCTGCATGCGCGCTACCGCGCCGGTGATGCCGACGCCCAGGCGCTTGCACATTGGATGGAAACGCTGGGGCTGGTTTCGACACAGGAGAAATGACATGCGCGCTGGTCTGGGGCTGGTTGCTTTGCTGGTGGCCCTTGCGCTGGTCGCGCTGATGACCCGCAAGAGCCTGGACACCACCCGTGCCGCCGTGCCAGCACTGCAGAGCGCTCCGGCCAGCGGTGCTTCGGCACCAGCGACGGTGCGCGACCAAAGCCAGCAGATTGAGCAGCACTACAAGAAGGCGCTGGAAAACGCGTTGAACCAACCGCGGCCTGAACCGGCAGAATGAATTTCAGGTCAAATTGGCCTCTATCGCATATGCAGTAAGCGCTACAAGCTATTAATTTGGTAGTGTTTTGGACTCTGACACCCACTTCATGCAACTGGCTCTGGCCGAGGCCCGGGCCGCCGCGGCCGCCGGCGAAGTGCCTGTGGGCGCCGTGCTGGTACGCGGCGGCGAAGTGGTGGCAACCGGCCGCAACGCCCCCTTGCAGGGCCACGACCCCACGGCACACGCCGAGATCGCCGCGCTGCGCGCTGGAGCGCAGGCGCTGGGCAACTACCGGCTGAGCGACTGCACGCTGTACGTCACGCTGGAACCCTGCGCCATGTGCAGCGGCGCCATGCTGCACGCCCGGCTGGCGCGTGTGGTGTTTGGCGCCGCCGACCCCAAAACGGGCGCCGCCGGTTCGGTGCTCGACCTGTTCGCCCACCCGCAGCTCAACCACCAGACGCAGCGTGTGGGCGGGGTGCTGGCAGAGGAATGCGGCGCCTTGCTCGCCTCCTTCTTCAAGGTCCGCCGCAGCGAGCAGCGCACCCGCGCCCTGGCTGCCCATCCGCTGCGCCAGGACGCGCTGCGCACGCCGGATGCCCGCTTTGCCGGCCTGCCGGGTTACCCATGGGAGCCCCATTACCTCAATGATCTTCCCGCGCTGGCCGGCCTGCGCCTGCACTACCTCGACGAAGGCCCGCAGGATGCACCGCTCACCTGGCTGTGCCTGCACGGCAATCCGACCTGGAGCTACCTCTACCGGCACATGGTTCCCGTGTTCCTTGCCGCTGGCCACCGCGTGGTGGCGCCCGATCTGATCGGTTTTGGCAAGAGCGACAAGCCCAAGAAAGACGCCTTTCACACCTTCGCATGGCACCGCCAGGTGCTGCTGGAGTTGATTGAGCGGCTTGACCTGCGGCGCTGTGTGCTGGTGGTACAGGACTGGGGCGGCATTCTGGGACTCACCCTGCCGATGGAAATGCCCGCGCGCTTTGCCGGTTTGCTGGCCATGAACACGCTGCTGGCGACGGGCGAGCAGCCGCTGCCCCCAGGTTTCATGGCTTGGCGCGAGATGTGCGCGCAAAAGCCCCTGTTTGGCGTGGGTCGGCTGCTGGGCCGTGGCAACCCGCAGATGACCGAGGCGGAATGCGGCGCCTACGATGCACCTTTCCCGGATGCCGGCTTTCGCGCCGCGCCGCGTGCCTTTCCGCCCATGGTGCCCGGCACCTTGGATGCGCCGGGCGCCGCTCTGTCACGGGCGGCACGTGATTTCTGGCAGAACGACTGGACCGGTCGCAGCCTGATGTTTGTTGGCGCGCAAGACCCGGTGTTGGGCGTTTCCGTGGTGCGGCATCTGGCAGCGCAGGTACGTGGTTGTCCGCCGCCCGTGGTGCTGCCGCAGGCCGGGCATTTCGTGCAGGAGCATGGTGGGCCGATTGCGCGGCAGGCTGTGGAATACTTCGGGCAGCCCGGTCCTGCGGCCTGAAACCGCGGGCCGCTGAACGTTTTACTTGCGCCTTGCCGCACTTTCGCCTTGTCCCACGATCACCATTTCCACACGCCCGGCGGCGGCTGCGATTGCGGCCATACGCACGGCCCGCGCCACATCTATATTTATTCGCCTTCGAGCGCGGTGCGCGACAAGGCGGCGTTTCGCCGTGGCGTCAAACGGCTGCAGGCGCTCGGCCACGAGGTAGAGGTCGACCGCGACGCCCTGGCGGTGCACACCCGCTTTGCCGGCGACGACGCCACGCGCATCGCCGCCATTGCCCGCGCGGCTGCCAGCGGCGCCGATGTGGCGCTGGTCTCGCGTGGCGGCTATGGGCTGACCCGCATCCTGCCGGGCATCGACTACGCCGCAGTGGCCAAGGCGGTGGAAGGCGGCATGCACTTTGTCGGTGTGAGCGACTTCACCGCCTTCCAGAGCGCGGTGCAGGCGCGTACCGGCGCCACCACTTGGGCCGGGCCCGCGCTGTGCCCCGATTTCGGCGTGGCAGGCGAGCCAGACGACATCATGGAAGCCTGCTTTGACGACCTGCTCACCGGTTATGGAGAAGGCACGGGCTGGCGCCTGCCGTATCCACGCAGCCGCGTCGCCCGCGAGAGCACGCCGGACTATGCGTTCGAGGTCCATGGCGCGCCGCTCTGGGGCGGCAACCTCGCCGTACTGGCCTCGTTGGTGGGCACGCCCTGGCTGCCGCAAGTCGAAGGCGGTGTGCTTTTCCTGGAAGACGTCAACGAGCACCCCTACCGCATAGAGCGCTTGCTCACGCAACTGCTCTACGCGGGGGTGCTGGCGCGGCAAAAAGCGGTGCTGCTGGGCCAGTTCACCGGGATTCGCCTGGCGCCGCACGACAAGGGGTTCGGCATGGACAGCGTGGTGCAGTGGCTGCGCAGCCAGATGGCGGTGCCCGTGCTCACCGGTTTGCCGTACGGCCATGTCGCGACCAAGGTGCTGCTCCCCGTGGGGGCCAGGGTCGATCTGGCGGTGCAAGGGCGCGATGCCATGCTCGTCTGGGGGCACCAGCACTAGCCAGTCGCCAGCGAAGGTCGGTGGCTTAAACCACGGCGCCGTGTGGTGTCAGTGCCGCCGCGCCACTGTGTGTGACCAGTGCCGCTGCCCGCTGCGCCGCGTACAGGCCAAGGCGCACCATGGTGCGGTGGTTCATGTCCACCGTCACGCTGGTGTGCGCCAGCGCCGATTGCACGCGCGGCTTGCCGGCTGCGGTGGGGTGAATCTGTGGTTCGTGACAGTGCGCGCCGCTCGCGTCGAGCACGCTGGCCACCAGCGGCATATTGGGCTTGTCGCCCCGGCGCAGCACGATGGCGGTATCACCGTTGTCCAGGCGCACAAAGGTGCCGGGCGGGCACAGGCCCACGGTGCGGACCAGCATCAGGCCGACTTCGTCGTGCTGGTCGATCTCCTGGCCGACCAAGGCACGTACCGAATCGGTGGCGCTGCGCCCGGCGCGTGACTTGCGCGGGCTGATCATGGCGGCGTAGCGGTCGATGGTGCCCAGAATGCGGGTAAGGCGGTCTACTGGCGACAACTGCGCCAGCAGTGTTGATGCGGGCAGATTGCCGTGGTGCTGGCCCACGATGTCGAGCCACAGGTCATTGCTGATATCCAGTTGCTCGAGCAGGTCCTGGCTTTTGCGTGGGTGTTCGGCAATGGCCTGCCGCTGCGCGGGACTGGGCGCTTCGCGTTGCACCGCAAGTTCGTCCTGCATCTGTGTCATGCCGATGTTCATGGTGAGCGCGGCGCGCACCAGGGCATTGCGTTCGTGGTCGGGCAGGTTGAACTCGCGTGCCATGATGTGGCACAGCGTGCCGCAGACCAGCGCGTGCGATGCGCTGTAGCCTACCGTCGAGGTCGAGGCAAGCTGGAACATCAGGTAGAGCGATGCATCGATGTCGTGCGCTACGAGTTCCTGTAGCCAGCGGTCGAACTGGCGCAGCTTGGCACCGAAATCGTGCACATGGGTGGGCCTGGAGAGCAGCACCGACAGGGCGGATTCCAGATCTCCCCAGAGACTGAGCAAGTCCTCATACTCTTCGTCGTGGGGGTTGCGCGCCAGCGCCTCGGTTGCCATCAGCGCTTCTCTAGCACCATTTGCTGGGCGTTGCGCGTCATTTGCAGTTCCGACAAAAAGCTGTTGCCGAGCAGCACAAAAGGCATGGGCTGCGGGGTGACGACAGCGTCAATGCCAAACAGCTCGATACCGCCCAGGCGCACCGAATCGAGCTTGACCTGCCAACCTTGTGCGGTACCGTTGGCCGTGCGTATGCCTACCATCCGGCCCTTGCGGAAATCGAGCCCCATGCGTTCCGCGTCGGCTTGGCCCATGGCAACCATTGAAGCGCCGGTATCGACCATGAACATGGCCGTGCGCCCATTGACCTGGCCTTGCTGCATATAGTGGCCCAGGCTGTCGGGCGCCAGCACCACGCGTAGGCTCGCCCCGCTTCCCCCGACGCTCACTGGGGCGCCCAGGCGCAGATTGCGCCGCTGACCATCGACCTCGACCACCGCGCCGTCGCCATTGACGGAGATCAGGGTGATGCCAAGGTAATGCTCGCCGGGTGCCACCGCGTGCGGTGCGCTGCCACCCACTACCAGCAAGGCCTTGCTGCCCAGTACGCCGGCCAGCACGGCATCGGCCGCTTGGGCCGTTGCCGCGGCGCCGAGCGCAAACCCCAGCGCCAGGCACGCTGCGGAAAGACGGGGCGTGGCGCGGGCCATGTCAGTCGCGAAAGTTGTTGAAGGTCAGCGGCATATCGGTGATCTCCTTGCGGATCAGTGCCATCGCTGCCTGCAGGTCGTCGCGCTTGGCGCCGGTGATGCGCACCTTCTCCTCTTGAATGGCGGCCTGCACCTTGAGCTTGCTGTCCTTCATCAGTCTTTGCAGCTTCTTGGCCAGCTCGCTCTCGATGCCGTTGCGCACCTTGATGACCTGTTTGACCTTGTCGCCGCCGACCTTCTGCGGTTTGCCGATGTCGAGGAAGCGCACGTCCACGTTGCGCTTGGTCAGCTTGCCCCGCAGTAGGTCTTCCACTTGCGTGAGCTGGAATTCGGCGTCACCGAACATCGTGATTTCCTTGTCCTTCAGCTCCACGGCGGCCGATGTGCCTTTGAAATCGAAACGCGTGCCGATTTCCTTGGCCGCGTTCTCGACGGCGTTCTTCACTTCCACAAAATCGGCTTCACAAACGGTATCGAACGATGGCATGGCAGCAGGACTCCTCAAGAAAATGCGCCCGGATAGGGGGCAAATGCGACAATTCGCCCAATGTTAGTCGAGAAAAACTGCTCGCTTCAGCCCTACAACACCTTTGGCATCATGGCCCGTGCGGAAACACTGGTGCATGTGCGCTCGGTCAAGGATGTCCAGGAACTGCGAGCCTTCCCACCGCTGGCCAGCCAGCCTTTGTTCATTTTGGGCGGCGGCAGCAATGTGGTGCTCACCGGCGATGTCCAGGGCGTGGTGGTCAAGGTGGAAATTCCCGGCCGGCGCCTCGTCGCGGAAACCTCAGATGCCTGGATCGTGGAGGTTGGCGCCGGAGAGAACTGGCACGACACGGTCGCATGGACCCTGGCCCAGGGTTGGCCCGGTCTGGAAAACCTGGCACTCATTCCCGGCACGGTGGGCGCCGCGCCCGTGCAGAACATCGGCGCCTACGGTGTCGAGCTGCAGGACCGCTTTGATTCGCTGGATGCCATCGATCTGGCCACCGGCGAGCTTTTTTCGCTCGACGCCGCGCAATGCGGCTTTGGCTACCGCGATTCGGTGTTCAAGCACCCGCCCGTTGAAACGGCCGAGCCCGGCCGCCCGGCGTGGGGCATGGGCTTGGCGGGCCGCGCCGTCATCACGCAGGTGCGCTTTCGCCTGCCCAAGGCGTGGAAGCCTGAGCTGGGCTACCTGGAGCTGGAGCGCTGCGCGCAAGAAGCGGGTACGGGCGAACCCACGGCGCAGCAGATCTTCGATTGGGTGTGCGACATTCGCCGCGCCAAGCTGCCCGACCCCGCCGTCATCGGCAATGCCGGCAGCTTTTTCAAGAACCCCACCGTCACGCCCGAGCAGTGCCAGGACATCATCGCCCGCGACCCCAAAATCGTGCACTACGCGCTGCCCGACGGCCGCATCAAGCTCGCGGCCGGTTGGCTCATCGACGCCTGCGGCTGGAAGGGCAAAACCGTGGGCAAGGCAGCGGTCTATGAAAAGCAGGCGCTGGTGCTGGTCAACCGCGGCCACGGCACCGACAGCGTGACCGGCGGGGAGGTGATGACGCTGGCCAAGGCCATACAGACCAGTGTGTATGAGCGTTTTGGCATCCGGCTGGAGCCGGAGCCGGTGGTGGTTTGACGCATTTTTTTGGGTGGCTGCCGGCGCCTCTTTGATGGGGTGGCGACGCAGACAAGCCTGCGAGCGGTGCTGCGCGAACGCATGGCCGTGGCGCTGTCCGATCCGCGTGGCACGCAAGAGGTGAATACAATCGCCACCCGGCACTATCGCCACCACATGGGTTCCCTCGCCCCCATTCATCAAAAAGGAGTGCCATGAGCACCATCCAGGCAACGCCGACGCGCGTGCCGCTGTACCTGTCCCTCCTGGTGGCGTCCCACGTCGCCATCGTCATCGCCAGCAATTACCTGGTGCAACTGCCTATCACCCTGCTGGGCTTTCACAGCACTTGGGGGGCGTTCAGCTTCCCCTTCATTTTTCTGGCGACCGACCTGACCGTGCGCCTGATCGGCAAGACGCATGCGCGCCGCGTGATCACCCGCGCCATGCTGCCCGCGCTGCTGGCCTCGTACATCGTCGGCGTGCTGTTCCACCAAGGCCACTTCAATGGTTGGAGCGCCCTGGGCGACTTCAACACCTTCGTGTTTCGCATCGCATTCGCCAGTTTTGCGGCCTATGCACTGGGTCAATTGCTCGACATCCAGGTGTTTGACCGCATCCGCCAGCGAAGCCGGGCCTGGTGGCTGGCGCCCGCAGCCGCCTCGGTGTTTGGCCAGGCGCTGGACACGGCGGCCTTTTTCTCTATCGCCTTCTGGCACAGCCCCGATGCCTTCATGGCTGCGCACTGGGTTGAAATCGCCTGGGTCGATTACGCCATCAAGCTGGGCGTGAGCCTGCTGCTGTTCGTGCCCGCCTACGGTGTGGTGCTGGCCGCCATCGTGCGCTCCATCGGCCGTGCACCGGAGCCCGCCGCGGCGTGACAAAAGAAAACCGCCTGGCTTTACAGGCAGGCGGTTTGCTATATATTTTGTAGCTATTAGCGCTTATAGATAAAGCGCTAGAGGCCAATTTCTTACTTATTTCTTGGTGCTGCCGTCGCCCAACTGCGCCAGCGCGGCGTTGCCACCCAGCGACAGCAGGCCCGCGTTGGCGTAGATGCCGAGCTTGGCACGCGTGTCCACGATGTCGAGGTTGCGCATGGTGAGCTGGCCGATGCGGTCTTGCGGTGAGAAAGGCGCGTCTTCCACCTTTTCCATCGACAGGCGCTCCGGGTGGTAGGTGAGGTTGGGGCTCTCGGTGTTGAGCAGCGAGTAGTCGTTGCCCCGGCGCAGCTCCAGCGTCACGCTGCCGGTGACGGCGCGCGCGATCCAGCGCTGGGCACTCTCGCGCAGCATGATGGCTTGCGGGTCGAACCAGCGGCCCTGGTACAAGAGGCGCCCGAGTTTCAGGCCGTTCATGCGGTACTGCTCGATGGTGTCCTCATTGTGGATGCCGGTCACCAGGCGCTCGTAGGCGATGTGCAGCAGCGCCAGGCCGGGGGCTTCGTAGATGCCGCGGCTCTTGGCTTCGATGATGCGGTTCTCGATCTGGTCGCTCATGCCCAGGCCGTGGCGGCCGCCGATGCGGTTGGCTTCCAGAATCAGCTCGACGGGGTCGTTGAACGCGACGCCGTTGAGCGCCACGGGCTGGCCTTCTTCAAACCGCACCGTGACTTCTTCCGCCTTGACGGCAACGTCTTCCTTCCAGAAGGCCACGCCCATGATGGGGTTGACGATGCGAATGCCGCTGTTCAAAAACTCCAGGTCCTTGGCCTCGTGCGTGGCGCCGAGCATGTTGCTGTCGGTGCTGTAGGCCTTCTCGGCGCTCATCTTGTAGCCAAAGCCGTGCTGCGTCATGAAGGCCGACATTTCGGCGCGGCCGCCCAGTTCGTCAATGAACAGCTGGTCGAGCCAGGGCTTGTAGATCTTGAGCGAGGGGTTGGTGAGCAGGCCGTAGCGGTAGAAACGCTCGATGTCGTTGCCCTTGAAGGTGCTGCCATCACCCCAGATGTTGACGTCGTCTTCCTTCATGGCGGCCACCAGCATGGTGCCGGTGACGGCACGGCCCAGTGGCGTGGTGTTGAAGTAGGTCAGTCCGCCGGTGCTGATGTGGAACGCACCGCATTGCAGCGCGGCGATGCCCTCATGGGCCAGCTGCGTGCGGCAGTCGATCAGGCGCGCCTTTTCGGCACCGTATTCCATGGCCTTGCGCGGAATGGCGTCGTAGTCGGCCTCGTCGGGCTGGCCCAGGTTGGCGGTGTAGGCGTAGGGCAGGGCGCCCTTCTGCTTCATCCACAGCAAAGCAGCGCTGGTGTCCAGGCCGCCGGAGAATGCGATACCGACCTTCTGGCCGAGAGGGAGGTGTTGGAGGATGGTGGCCATGGTTCAGCCGAAGTGGCAGATGTAGTGGTAGGCGCCTGTGACGCGGATGTCGAACTGGCTGTTGCCGGGCACGCTGAAACGTTCACCCGTGCCAGATGCCACCCAGGTGTCGCTGCCGGCGAGGCGGTACTCGCAGGAGCCGCCAACGCCTTCCATCGTTTCCGGCGCACCGGTTTTGAAGGTCAGCGTCGCGGGCAGGATCACGCCCACCGATTTCTTTGTTCCATCAGGGAATGTGATGCCGTGGCTGACGCATTTGCCATCGAAATACACGCTGGCCTGGGTGGTGACGGACACGCCGTCGATCTTTTCGGTGGTCATGGTGGTGCAGAACGCTTTGGGGTGAGCTTGAGACGGGGAGATTTTAGGCCAGCCCTGTCTGCCTCATGGGGCCGCTGCTCGCGCGCACGGTAGGCCATGAAAAAAGGCCCCGAAGGGCCTGGTGGTCTGCCGCTTAGCGCCAATGGTGGCGCGGCGGTGGGTAGGGATAGTAGGGGCGTGGGCTCTCGTAGCCGTAATCAATGATCGTCACGCCAGGCGTTACCACAGGCTGCGGCGGCATGGGGGCCGTGGCGTACGGCGAGACGACCACCCCGCGCTCGCTGTAGCCGTTGTCGTCGTAGGGCTGGTCGTAGCCTTGTTGCTGCGGTTGTACGCTCAGGGCGATATAGCGGCCCGGGTCGGTTTGGGTGCGCGTGGTGTAGCGTTTGCCGGCGTATTCATAGACCACGTCGTAGCCTGCGGTGCGGTTTTCGTAGGACATTTGGGTGCCGCAGCGCTGCACGTTCTGGTACTCGGGCCGGCCATTGCCTTCGATTTGGTTGCCCAGCAGGGCCCCGCCAATCACGCCAATCGCCGTGGCAGCGGCGCGCCCGCTACCTCCACCGATGGCGTTGCCGGCTGCGCCGCCAGCGATGGCGCCCAGCACCGCGCCGCCGCCGCTGGTTTGCGGCCCCGTGTACACCGTCTCGTTACCGCACACCTGCCGCGGAACGGCCACCTGTTCAATGATGGGCGTGACCGACAGCACGCGGCCGCGTTCCTGTGCGACGGCCATGGCCGATGCACTGGCAATCAGCGAAAACAGCAAAATCTTCTTCATGGTGATCCCCTTTCAAAAGCGCCTATACAACGCGCCAAGGTGAAGGAAAGTTTATCCAGCGGCCATGAATGGCGATGGTGCGCGCCGTAAATCTGCGTAAAGAAGTGTGCGCAATCAGGCGCTTGGCGGGTTTTTGTTGCGCGGCTCCCAGTCTGTGGGGTCAAACCCCGTGGTGATGTCGCCGTTTGGCCATTCGACCACGGGCCTGCGGATGGCGCTGGGATGCGCCAGCAGCAGTGCCAGCGCCCGTGTATCGCCCGTCACGGCCGCCTGCTCGGCGGCGTCGAGCTGGCGCCAGGTGGTTCCCTTGCGGTTGACAAGCGCCTTGTGGCCCAGCACCTCCAGCCAGCGCGCCAGCGCGTCTTGCGGCACGCCGGACTTCTTGAAGTCATGGAACTCGTAGGACACGCCCCGGCCAGACAGCCAGGCGCGTGCCTTGCGCACGGTATCGCAGTTGGAGAGGCCGTAAAGCACAGGGTTTTTCATGCATCCATCATGGCCCAAACCGCGACTCGGAGGACAATCGTGCCCCGTATGCCAGCAACCCCACCTATTACCCTTCAGGATTGGCTCGCCCACTGCGAGCGCATCCATCCGCAGCAGATCGACCTGGGCCTGGAGCGCGTGCGCGCAGTGGCCGAGCGGCTCAATCTGCATTTTGATTGCCCCGTGATTACCGTTGCCGGGACCAATGGCAAGGGTTCGACCTGCGCCATGATCGAGGCCGTGGCGCTCCAGGCTGGCTACCGCACCGGTGTGTACACCTCGCCGCACCTGGTGCATTTCGAAGAGCGCTGCCGCATTCATGGCGAAGCGGTAAGTGCTTCTGAGTTAATAGCAAACTTTGAAGCCGTAGAGAGCGCCAGAGGCCAAAATGGCCAAGAAATCTCGCTCAGCTACTTTGAATTCACAACGCTGGCCATCCTGCGCCTGATGAGTCTGGCCAAGCTGGATCTCGCCATTCTGGAAGTCGGGCTGGGTGGCCGGCTTGATGCGACGAATATCGTGGACGCCGATTGCGCGGTCATTACCAGCATTGACATCGACCACACCGAGTACCTCGGGCCTGACCGTGAAAGCATCGGGCGAGAGAAGGCGGGCATCATGCGCACCGGCCGCCCGGCCATCGTCTGCGACCCGATGCCGCCGCAGAGCGTGGTGGACCATGCGCGCGAAATTGGTGCCGACCTCTGGCGTTTCGGCCATGATTTCAACTTTTCCGGTGACAAACAGCAATGGAACTGGGCTGGCCGGGGTCGCCGCTATGCCGGCATGGCCTATCCGTCACTGCGCGGCGCCAACCAGCTGGTCAACGCCTCAGGCGCACTGGCGGCGCTCGACGCGCTGCGCGATCGGATTCCAGTGACGGCGCAGGCCGTGCGCAATGGTCTGGGCATGGTCGAACTGGCTGGGCGTTTCCAGATCGTGCCCGGCGAGCCGACGCTGGTGCTTGACGTGGCCCACAACCCGCATGCTGTCGCTGCGCTCACGGCCAACCTGGATGCAATGCGCTTTCATCCGACGACGCACGTCGTCTTCGGTGCCATGGCTGACAAAGACATCAAAGGCATGCTGGCGAGAATTGGCCTCTTGGTGGACCGCTGGTATTTCACCGATTTGCCCACTGCGCGTGCTGCCAGCGCCGCCGATCTCGCGCAACTCTGGGAAAGCCTGGCGGCCGGTCTGAGCAGACGAAAGGGCATCCCGGTGAGCCTGCACGCAACGCCCCAGGAGGCGCTTGATGCGGCGGTGGCCGCGGCGGGTGCCGCTGATAGAATCGTCGTTTTTGGCTCTTTCTACACGGTAGGCGGTGTCCTGGAGCATGGCACGCCCAAGTTGCAGGCCAAGCACCTTGGCTGGAGCACCAGCAAAAGCGGTGTAAGCAAGCCTTAGTTTTCTACCCATTCATGGCACTTTTCAAGATTCGCTGGCCCGGGCAACAAGCTGCAGAGGGCAAGCCTGCCAAGGTAGCACGGGCAGTGCGCGGCGAAACCGTAGAAGTCATGCGCCGGCGTGCCCGGCATCGCTTGATCGGTGCCGCCTTGCTGGTACTGCTCGGGGTGGTGGGTTTTCCGCTGATCTTTGACACCCAGCCGCGTCCCATTCCGGTCGACACCCGCATCGAAATCCCTGACCGTGACAAGGTAGCGCCCCTGGTGGTACCTGCGGTGGTGGCACCCCCTGCGGCGAGCACCGAGGCTGCGCCTGTAGTGGCTGCGCGTGCGTCAGAACCCGTGGTCAAAGTCGCCAAGCCCGCTCCAGAGCATGCGGTTGTGCCTGCCCCTGTGCACAAGGATGCCAGCAAACCTGCCTTTACCGAGGCCAAGCCGCAGGCCGTCGCGAACAAGAGTGAGACCAGGAGTGCGGCCAAGAGCGAGCCCCGGAGCGAAGCCAGAACCGAGCCACCCGCAGTGGTCGTTCGTTCACCCGCGCCCCCAGTTGCGTCTGTCAACGAGGCCGATCGGGCGCGTGCACTGCTTGAAGGGCGTTCGGGCAAAGTGGCCGCCGCCACTCTGGCGGCAACGCCGACGGCTGCGGCTGCGGCTGCGGCTGCGGCTGGCGGCGATCGCTTTATCGTGCAAGTCGGCGCGTTTTCTGACGAAGCCAAGGCGCGCGAAGCGCGGCAAAAGCTAGAGCGGGCAGGCATCACGACCTATACGCAGGCGGTGCAGACCAAAGATGGAATGCGCACCCGTGTGCGTGTGGGACCGTTCCAGGGGCGTGAGCAAGCCGAGAAGGCTTCGGCAAAGATCAAGGCCCTTGGCTTGCCGGCTGCGATCCTCACCTTGTGAGCCGCGTGCCAGAAAAAATGCCCGACGCGTCTTCGCTGCAACTGGCTGCACTCGACTGGGTGCTGCTGGCGGTGGCGTTTGCCTCTTTATTGCTGGGTGCGTGGCGCGGGCTGGTATACGAAGTGCTTTCCCTTCTGGCTTGGGTGGCGGCGTTTTTGGTTGCCCAGTGGTTCGCAGCAGCGGCGGCGGCCCTTTTGCCTATGGGCGAGGCAGCTGAGCCGGTTCGTTATGCGGCGGGCTTCGTCCTTGTGTTTATCGCTACGCTGTTTGCGTGCAGCCTGGTGGCCTGGTTGGCAAAGAAGCTGATAGAAGCGGTTGGGCTGCGGCCGGTGGATCGGGTGTTGGGCGCCGTTTTTGGCGTGGTGCGCGCCGGGGTGCTGGTGCTGGTGCTGGGCGTAGTGGCGCAATTGACCCCCATAGGGTCTGCTGCCTGGTGGACCGGGTCGCTCAGCGGGCCGCGCATCGCGAGCGTGCTTCAGGGCTTGCGCCCTGCATTGCCCGAAAAATTCGGCTCCATGCTGCCGGCCTGAGTCATGGCCGTGGAATGCTATTTTTGAAGACTGGCATCGCCAGTCCCTTCGGTGCAATGCGGGTCATGGCCTGCGAATGGATGGAACCAGTATGTGTGGAATTGTGGGTGTGGTCAGTGGAGCGCCCGTCAACCAATTGATCTACGACGCGCTGCTGCTGCTCCAGCACCGGGGTCAGGATGCAGCGGGTATCGTGACGCAGGAGGAGCGCAAGTTCTTCATGCACAAAGCAAAAGGCATGGTGCGCGACGTGTTTCGCACACGCAACATGCGCGCGTTGCCCGGCAATTCGGGCCTGGGCCAGGTTCGGTATCCCACTGCAGGCAATGCCTTCAGCGAAGAGGAGGCTCAGCCGTTTTATGTCAACGCTCCCTTTGGCATCGTATTGGTGCACAACGGCAACCTGACCAACGCCACGGCCCTGCGAGCGGAGCTTTTTTCCACCGACCACCGCCACACCAATACCGATAGCGACTCCGAGGTCTTGCTCAACGTGTTCGCCCATGAGCTAGAGCGCGCGACGCGTGGCATACCCTTGCAACCCGACGATGTGTTCAAGGCGGTGCGGGCAGTGCACAAGCGCATTCGCGGCTCGTACGCGGTGATCGCCCTGATTGCGGGCCATGGCCTGGTAGCCTTTCGCGACCCCTATGGCATTCGACCGCTCGCGATGGGGCGCAGCCCAGACGGCGCCATCATGTTGGCCAGCGAGTCCGTCGCTATCGAGGGGACAGGACACCAATTCGAGCGCGACGTGGCGCCCGGCGAAGCGCTCTTCATTGATCTGGCTGGCAATGTGCATGCCCAGCAGTGCGCCGATGCGCCGCAGCACTTTCCTTGTGTGTTCGAGTACGTCTACCTTGCCCGTCCCGATTCAGTGCTCGACGGCATTTCGGTGTACCAGGCGCGGCTCAATCTGGGCGCTTCGCTGGCCACGCGGGTCGTCTCGACGGTGCCGCCCAGTGAAATTGATGTGATCATTCCAATTCCGGAGTCCAGCCGCCCAAGCGCGACGCAGCTTGCGCATCTGCTGGGGGTGCCGTACCGCGAAGGTTTTGTGAAAAATCGGTATGTGGGTCGCACCTTCATCATGCCGGGCCAGGAAGTGCGCAAGAAATCGGTGCGGCAAAAGCTCAATGTGATCGCCAGCGAGTTCAAGGGCCGCAATGTGCTGCTGGTGGACGATTCCATCGTACGTGGCACTACCAGCCGCGAAATCGTGCAAATGGCGCGCGAAGCGGGGGCGCGCAAGGTGTACCTTGCCAGCGCGGCGCCACCGGTGCGCTATCCCAACGTGTATGGCATTGACATGCCCACCAGCGATGAGCTGGTGGCCCATGGTCGTACCGTTGAAGAAATTCGCGCACTGATCGGTTGCGATGCGCTGATCTACCAGGATGTAGACGCCATGAAAAAGGCCGTGGGTGAGGGCAACCCTGCTTTGTCGGGTTTCGATGCCTCCTGCTTCGACGGCATCTATGTGACGGGTGACATTGGGCCCGACGATATTGCGCGCCTCAATGCGGGTCGCAAGGGTGTTGGGGCCGAAGAGGAAGAAGACGCCTCGCGTCTGGCCCTGCCCAACGCAGCGGCCGCGTAATGCATTGTGTCCAATGAAAGAAAGAGTTTGATGACGGCATTCGATAGCACTGGCCTGCACCCTGACACCCTGGCGGTTCGCCAGGCTGTGCCGCGCAGCCAGTATGGCGAGCACTCCGAAGCGCTGTATCTGAGCAGCAGCTTTGTTCAGCCTGACGCCGAAACGGCGGCACGGCGCTTTGCCGGTGAGGAAGCAGGCTACACCTATACCCGTACGGCCAATCCCACGGTGACCAGTTTCGAGCAGCGGCTGGCGGCGATGGAGGGCACCGAGGCGGCCATCGCTACCGCCAGCGGCATGTCGGCTATCCTGCTGATGTGCCTGGCACTGCTCAAGGCGGGCGACCATGTGGTGTGCTCTCAGTCGATGTTCGGCTCGACCATGAAGCTCATCGCGGGCGAGTTCTCGCGCTTCGGCGTGCAATCGAGTTTTGTCCCGCAGACCAATGTGGCGGCTTGGCGCGCAGCGATACGACCGGAGACGCGGCTGCTGTTTGCTGAAACCCCGACCAACCCGCTGACCGAGCTGTGCGACATCCGCGCGCTGGCCGATTTGGCGCACGAAGCGGGCGTGCTGCTGGCGGTGGACAACTGTTTTGCTTCGCCAGCGCTGCAAAAACCAGCGGCACTGGGCGCAGACCTGGTCATTCATTCGGGCACCAAGTTCCTCGACGGCCAGGGCAGGGTGATGGCGGGCGCCGTGTGTGGCCCGCGCGCGCTCATCGAAGACAAGCTCGCACCTTTGATTCGCACGGCCGGCATGAACCTTTCGCCTTTTAACGCCTGGGTGGTGTTGAAGGGGTTGGAGACGCTCTCCATTCGCATGCAGGCGCAAGGCGCCAATGCGCTGGCGCTGGCGCAATGGCTGGAAGCGCACCCGTCGGTGCAGCGCACGTTCTATCCTGGTTTGGCTTCGCATCCGCAGCACGAACTCGCCATGCGCCAGCAATCGGGCCAGGGTGGCGCGGTGGTGTCGTTTGTGGTGGGCGGCAAGGATGCAGTTGCGGCGCGGGCCAGGGCCTTTCAGGTCATTGACAGCACCCGCATCTGCAGCATCACGGCCAACCTGGGCGATACCAAGACCACGATTACCCACCCGGCGAGCACCTCGCATGGCCGCCTGACCGATGCGCAGCGCGATGCTGCCGGCATCGGCCAGGGGCTCATCCGCCTCGCCGTTGGCCTGGAACATATTGACGATTTGAAGGCCGACCTCGCGCGCGGCCTGGACATGCTGAAATGAACGATTCACAAAATTCTGTTGCAGCACGGCGCGTGCGCACCCGCTTTGCACCGTCGCCGACGGGGTTCATTCATTTGGGAAATATCCGCTCGGCCCTCTACCCCTGGGCATTTGCACGCGCCACGGGTGGCGACTTCATCCTCCGTATCGAAGACACGGACGTCGAACGCTCGACACAGGCGGCCGTCGATGTGATTTTGGAAAGTCTTGAGTGGTTGGGCATGCAGCCGGATGAAGGCCCGTTCTACCAGATGCAGCGCATGGATCGCTACCGCGAGGTGCTCGAGCAACTCAAGGCGGGTGGCCATGTCTACCCCTGCTACATGTCGATGCAAGAGCTCGACGCCCTGCGCGAGCAGCAGATGGCGAACAAGGAAAAACCGCGCTACAACGGCCTGTGGCGCCCTGAGTCGGGCAAGCAGTTGCCGCCCATCCCCGAAGGCGTGCAACCCGTGCTGCGTTTTCGCAACCCGCAGGGTGGGGTGGTCGCGTGGGACGACAAGGTCAAGGGCCGGATTGAAATCCGCAACGACGAGCTCGACGACCTGGTGATTGCCCGGCCTGACGGCACGCCCACCTACAACTTTTGCGTGGTGGTGGACGATATCGACATGGCCATCACGCACGTCATTCGCGGCGATGACCATGTGAACAATACCCCGCGCCAGATCAATATCTTCCTGGCCCTGGGTGCACAGCCTCCGGTGTATGCGCACCTACCGACCGTGCTCAATGAACAGGGTGAGAAGATGAGCAAGCGCCACGGTGCCAAGCCCGTGACGCAATACCGCGACGAAGGCTATCTGCCCGACGCCATGATCAATTACCTGGCGCGTCTGGGCTGGAGCCATGGCGACGATGAAATCTTCAGCCGCCAGCAATTTATCGAGTGGTTTAATCTGGACCACCTGGGGCGCAGCGCTGCGCAATTCGACGAAGCCAAGCTGCGCTGGGTAAATTCCCAGCACCTCAAGGCGATGGAGGACGGAGCACTGGCCCAATTGGTTGCGCCGCAACTGGCAAAACGCGGGTTCGCCGCGTGTGATGCAACCCAATTGCGCGCCGTGTGTGCGTTGTTCAAGGACCGCTGCGACACCACCGTAGCGTTGGCCGATTGGGCAGAGCGCCTGCTGGGCGAGAGCGTCCCTGAGGCGGCGCAGGAGCGCGCAGAGCATGTCACGGCAGCGGTGGTGCCGGCATTGGATACGCTGGCCAAGGCGCTTGCCGAATGCCCTTGGGAGCGGCCAGCCATTGCTGCGGCCATCAAGAAGACCCTCGCCGAGCATGGACTGAAAATGCCACAGCTCGCGATGCCGGTTCGTGTGCTGGTGGCAGGCACGGCGCACACGCCTTCGGTGGACGCCCTGCTTGAACTGATGGGGCGAGAAAAAGTTCTTGCTCGGCTCGGTAAGCGCTAAAAAAGCTGTCTATAATTCAAGGCTCAGGTGATTGCCGCAAAACATGTTTTGTGGCTGTCCAGGGGGGTATAGCTCAGCTGGGAGAGCGCTTGCATGGCATGCAAGAGGTCATCGGTTCGATCCCGTTTACCTCCACCAAAATTTGTCGGTTTGTTGGTATCGGTTAGTTCCAAGGTTTTGACCCCATCGTCTAGAGGCCTAGGACATCACCCTTTCACGGTGAGTACCGGGGTTCGAATCCCCGTGGGGTCGCCAAGTTGTAGCGCTTGGCTTGTTTGAATTTTGGTTCAGACAAGCGAAAGCTGCCTGCCAGGAGTGGTAGTTCAGTTGGTTAGAATACCGGCCTGTCACGCCGGGGGTCGCGGGTTCGAGTCCCGTCCACTCCGCCAGTTTGAAACCCTTGCAGGTCGCAGGATGTGCAAGGGTTTTTCTTTGACCTGAAGCCAGGGATGCAAGGAAGTTTGGGGGTATAGCTCAGCTGGGAGAGCGCTTGCATGGCATGCAAGAGGTCATCGGTTCGATCCCGTTTACCTCCACCAAAATTTGTCGGCTTGTTGGTAATCGGTTAGTTCCAAGGTTTTGACCCCATCGTCTAGAGGCCTAGGACATCACCCTTTCACGGTGAGTACCGGGGTTCGAATCCCCGTGGGGTCGCCAAGTTGTAGCGCTTGGCTTGTTTGAATTTTGGTTCAGACAAGCGAAAGCTGCCTGCCAGGAGTGGTAGTTCAGTTGGTTAGAATACCGGCCTGTCACGCCGGGGGTCGCGGGTTCGAGTCCCGTCCACTCCGCCAGTTTT
>NZ_QXJC01000012.1 GCF_003570885.1 Simplicispira hankyongi | reverse complement strand
AAGCTGCCTGCCAGGAGTGGTAGTTCAGTTGGTTAGAATACCGGCCTGTCACGCCGGGGGTCGCGGGTTCGAGTCCCGTCCACTCCGCCAGTTTTTAAAAGCCGCCAGTTGCAAAATTGGCGGCTTTTTTGCTGCTCTGAACAGTTCCGCCTGCGAGTATGCTTGCAGTATGCCGCTTTTGATTGATTCGTTCTGGCGCGCCATGGCCTACTGTGCGCGGCCGCGCGTACTCTTTCTCTCGCTTTTTCCCCTGCTGCTTCTGGGCGCTGCGGCCTTGCTGCTGGGCTGCTTCTATTGGGACGCAGCAGTGGCAGCCGTAGCCGTATGGATCAACTCCTCGGGCTTGATGGGAAGTTTCTGGAGTTGGCTGAGCGCCTGGGGGACGGGGAATCTGGCATCCATGGTGGCGCCCTTGATTTTGCTGGCCGTGGTGATGCCTGTGGTCGTGGTGCTGTCGCTTCTGGTGGTGGCTACCATGGTGACGCCTGCGTTGATCCGCTTGGTTGCACAGCGCCGTTTTCCGGAACTCGAGCGCAAACGCGGAGCTTCTTTTCTGCGGAGCATGGCTTGGTCGGTCTCATCAACGGCGCTGGCGCTCCTGGCGCTGTTTGCGTCCATGCCGCTGTGGTTGATTCCGCCACTGGTGCTGGTGCTGCCGCCGTTGATCTGGGGATGGTTGACGTACCGTGTGATGGCATTTGACGCGCTGGCAGAGCATGCTGATCGCGAGGAGCGCATGCTGATCCTGCAACGCCATCGCCTTCCCTTGCTGCTAATCGGGTTGGTCAGTGGCTACCTGGGGGCCGCTCCGGCGATTGTCTGGGCCTCGGGGGTGGTGTTTGCGGCTGCGTTTGTCGTACTCATTCCGGTGGGCATCTGGATATATACCCTGGTGTTTGCGTTTTCGTCCTTGTGGTTTACCCATTACTGTCTGGCGGCGCTGAAGATCATCCGAGGCACTGGTGCACCTCCGAGGCCCGGTGCTGCAGAAATTCCCGTCTCCATTGCCTCTCAGCCATGATTCCCCACTTCGGCCTGATCGTCATTGGCGATGAAATTCTGTCCGGCAAGCGCATCGACAAGCATCTGAGCAAAGTCATCGAACTTCTCAGGGAGCGTGGCCTGGGCCTCTCGTGGTCTGAATATGTGGGAGACGATGCGCCGCGCATTACGGCCACGCTGCAGCGTGCGTTTGCGTCTGGTGATGTGGTCTTTTGCACTGGTGGCATTGGTGCCACGCCAGACGACCACACCCGCGACTGTGCGGCGCAGGCGCTCGGTGTGCCCACCGTATTGCACCCACAAGCGCGTGAACTTATTGAAGCGCGCATGCGCCAAATGGCCGTGGAGAAGGGGGAGCCGTATGAACCTGATCGCGCCGACAACCAGCAACGGCTGCAGATGGGCAAGTTCCCACAAGGAGCGTCCATCATCCCCAACCCCTACAACCAGATTCCAGGTTTTTTTTGTTCGCCGCACGGCTCGGCAGGAGCGGTATATTTCGTTCCAGGTTTTCCGGTCATGGCGTGGCCCATGCTCGCCTGGGTGCTGGACACCTTTTATGGGCACTATTTTCACCAAGCCGTGCGAACCGAGCGTTCCGTGGTGGTTTTTGACAGCCAGGAAGCGCTGCTCACGCCGTTGATGGAATCCCTGGAGCGCTTGCACCCCGGCATTGCGGTGTTCAGTCTGCCCAGTGTGGACCATCCCGTCTATGGGCGCCATATTGAGCTGGGTGTCAAAGGTGAGGAGGCACTCGTGCCGCCCGCCTGGGACGCCTTGTTGGCCGGTTTGCACCAGTTTGGCGCGAAACTTGGCCCCGAAATGGTGCGTCCTGGCTGATTGGGCGCAATCATGGCTCTTTGCACCAAATTGAAGCGATGGGGCTGTCGCGAAGATGCTCTTCCTTTGTAGTGCAGCAACCCTGCGCTGGCACATAAACTGCTTTTCTTTTTAAAACCTTTTCTTAACCGCGATTTACCCAGGAGATTCGGATGGCCAAGACCGTTGCAGACGTGATGAAGATGGTGAAGGAGAACGAAGTCAAGTTCGTCGACTTCCGGTTTACGGACACCCGGGGCAAACAGCACCACACCACGGTTCCGGTGTCGCATTTCGACGAAGACAAGTTTGCTTCAGGGCATGCATTCGATGGTTCCTCCATTGCTGGCTGGAAGGGCATTGAGGCTTCGGATATGCAACTGATCCCCGATCCCAATTCGGCGAACATTGACCCGTTCTTCGAAGAAACCACCTTGATCATGACCTGCGACGTGATCGAGCCCAGCGATGGAAAGGCCTACGACCGCGATCCACGTTCGATTGCCAAGCGTGCCGAGGCCTATCTCAAGGCTTCTGGTTTGGGCGATACGGCTTTCTTCGGTCCCGAACCAGAATTTTTCATTTTTGACGGCGTGCGCTGGAGCAACGAGCCCGGCAACGTCAGCGTTGAAATTGAAGAATACGAAGCCCCCTGGAATACGGGAGCCAAGCTCGAAGGCGGCAACCGCGGACACCGCCCCACGGTCAAGGGCGGCTACTTTCCCGTCCCTCCCGTTGACAGCACGCACGACATGCGTGCCGAAATGGCTTTGATCCTCGAATCCGTGGGCATTCCGGTTGAGGTGTTCCACCACGAAGTGGCAGGTGCCGGCCAGAACGAGATTGGCACACGCTTTAGCACTCTGGTGGAGCGGGCCGACTGGACACAGCTGCAAAAATACGTGGTCCACAACGTGGCCAATGCCTACGGCAAGACCGCCACCTTCATGCCCAAGCCTTATGCTGGCGACAACGGTTCAGGCATGCACGTGCACCAGTCCGTGTGGAAAGACGGGAAGAACCTGTTTGCGGGCGACGGCTACGCCGGCCTCTCCGACTTCGCGCTGTACTACATCGGCGGCATCATCAAGCACGCACGTGCCCTGAACGCCATTACGAATCCTGGCACGAACAGCTACAAGCGTCTGGTGCCGCACTTTGAGGCACCGGTGAAGCTGGCGTATTCGGCCAAGAACCGCTCCGCTTCCATCCGGATCCCCTACGTGGCCAACCCCAAGGGCCGCCGTGTGGAGGCGCGCTTCCCCGATCCACTGATGAACCCCTACCTGGGCTTTGCCGCTCTGCTGATGGCCGGTCTCGATGGTGTGGAGAACAAGATTCATCCGGGCGAAGCCGCCACCAAGGATCTCTACCATCTGCCGCCCGAAGAAGACAAGCTGGTGCCCACCGTGTGCCACAGCCTGGACCAGGCGCTCGAAGCGCTGGATGCCGACCGTGCTTTCCTGACCAAGGGCGGGGTCTTCAGCGATGCCATGTTGGACGCATACATCGAGCTCAAGATGGGCGAAGTGACGCGCTTCCGCCAAGCCGTGCACCCAGTCGAGTTCGACATGTACTACTCGCTGTAAGCCGGCCCAGCCAGCCTGCAAGGCACTCTAGGGCGGCTTCGGCCGCCTTTTTTTATGTTCGGCTGAACGGACGCGCGGATCGGCTATCCGTTGCGCAAGCGCTTCGATTTGGCTGCTTGGTTACGCTTCGTGCATTGAGGGTGGTCGGCGTTTTGGGCGATACTGCGGCGAGGGCTGCACCGTATGTGCAGCCGGATGCTTATGAAAAAACTCTTTTTCCTTTTATTTGCCTGTGGTGTCGGTGCTGGGGTGGCCCAGTCTCCGGTCTTGGCCCAGGACCGGATTTACCGCTGCGGCAACGAATACACCAACAATGCCAGCGTCGCCAAGGACCGCGGCTGCAAGGTGGTGGAGGGTGGCAATGTCACAGTGGTCCAAGGTACGCGTCCCGCAACTGGCTCGGGTGCCAAGGCAGCAAGCTCGCCACCTTCGGCACCGCGCGTGGATGCCAATGACCAGAAGGCACGCGACGCGGATGCGCGCGCCATATTGCAATCCGAGCTGAAGAAGGCTCAGGCGCGGTTGGCTGACGTCAAGCAGGAATACAACAATGGCTCGCCGCAGCGCAACGCGCTCGATTTGCGCAATACGCAGAAGTACATGGAGCGCACCGCTGACCTCAAGGCGCAGCTCGACCGCGCAGAAGCCGACGTAGCAGGGATTCAGCGCGAGATCGATCGCCTTCCTCCGGTGCGCTGACGCCGTGGTGCCGGAGCGTGCTTCCGCGCGCCGCAGCTCCAGGTCGTTTGCCGCGTTCGACTGGCTTTCGGTCCTGGTGGCGGTGCTGCAACCAGACGGCTCGGTGCAGTACGCCAATGCTGCGCTGGAACAGATGCTCGGGGTGTCGCGGCGCACGTTGGTGGGAAGCGACTTCAGCCAGTACTTTACCGATCCCTCACTGATTCAGTCGGCTGTGGCCGGCACGCACAGCCACGATTTCGCTGCCGTGCGTTTTGAAGCCGTGCTGCGGCGCCTGCACCAGGACGGGATTCCGGTGCACGTTAACTTGGGCGTGGGGGAATTGCGCGAACACTTGGTCGTCGAGCTGTGGCCGCTGGAGCAGCAGGTGCGCCAAGACCGCGAAGAGCGTCTGCTGGAGCAGTCGCAGGCCCATAAAGAGTTGATTCGAAACCTCGCTCACGAGATCAAGAACCCGCTGGGCGGCATTCGCGGTGCTGCCCAGTTGCTTGAGCTGGAGCTGCAAAGTCCGGAACTGGCCGAATATACCGATGTGATCGTCCACGAGGCCGACCGGCTCCAGACGCTGGTGGACCGCCTGCTGGCGCCGCACCGCCACCCGCACGAGGTGGGTGATGTCAACATCCACGAAGTGTGCGAACGGGTGCGTTCTCTCGTCCTGGTAGAGCACCCGCTGGGTTTGAAGGTGCTGCGTGATTACGATACGTCCATTCCCGAATTTCGCGGTGATCGCGCGCAGTTGATCCAGGCCGTCCTCAACATCGTGCAGAACGCTGCCCAGGCGCTGGCGCCGCGCATGGCGCAGGGTGACGCCTGCATCACCTTGCGCACCCGCGTGGCGCGCCAGGTCACTTTTGGGCGGCAGCGCTACAAGCTGGCATTGGAATTGCATGTCATTGACAACGGGCCCGGCGTGCCCGATGCCATTCTGGACAGAATTTTCTATCCCCTGGTATCGGGCCGCGAGGGCGGTTCAGGGCTGGGGCTGACGTTGGCGCAGACGTTTGTGCAGCAGCACCATGGTTTGGTCGAATGCGAGAGTGTCCCGGGACGAACGGATTTCCGCATTCTCCTGCCGCTGCCCTGAGGAACGAGTACCGCAACCCAGGAAATGCAACGCTTATGAAGCCGATCTGGATAGCAGACGATGACCCTTCGATCCGCTTCGTGCTTGAAAAGGCCTTGGCCCGCGAGGGCCTGAGCACGCGAAGCTTCAGCCATTCGCGCGAAGTGCTCGATGCGTTGGCCGCCATTGCGGCGGGGGACGACAGCGAGCCCGGTCCGCAGGTCCTGGTTAGCGATATCCGTATGCCGGGTGGCTCGGGTCTGCAACTGCTGGAGAAGGTGCATGCCCTGCATCCCGCTCTGCCCGTCCTCATCATGACGGCGTATTCGGATCTGGACAGCGCCGTTTCGGCCTTCCAGCGCGGCGCCTTCGAGTATTTGCCCAAGCCGTTTGATCTTCCCAAGGCGGTGGAATTGATACGCCGCGCCGTACAAGAGAGCCAGCGCGAGGAGGTCGCGCAGGACAGCCCCGAGATCGCGCCCGAAATGCTGGGTCAGGCGCCCGCCATGCAGGATGTGTTTCGCGCTATTGGTCGCCTGAGCCAGAGCCTGGTGACGGTACTCATTACCGGCGAGTCGGGCTCCGGCAAGGAGCTGGTGGCGCGGGCGCTGCACAAGCATTCGCCCGTGGCACAGGGGCCTTTCGTTGCCATCAATACGGCTGCCATTCCGAAAGACCTGCTCGAATCGGAGCTCTTTGGCCATGAGCGGGGCGCCTTCACCGGCGCGCAGACACAGCGGCGCGGGCGCTTCGAGCAGGCCGAAGGCGGCACGCTGTTTCTGGATGAAATCGGCGATATGCCCTTCGATTTGCAGACGCGTCTGCTGCGCGTGCTCTCGGATGGTCAGTTCTACCGCGTCGGCGGGCACAGCGCCGTCAAGGCCCACGTGCGCGTGGTGGCCGCGACGCACCAGAACCTGGAGCAGCGCGTCAAGGAGGGTGGTTTTCGCGAAGACCTGTTCCACCGGCTGAACGTGATTCGCCTGCGCCTGCCCGCGCTGCGCGAGCGCCGCGAAGACATTCCCATGCTGACGCGCCACTTCCTGCAGGTCAGCGCGCGCCAGTTGGGAGTGGATTCAAAACGCATTTCCGATGCCGCGCTGGCGCGCCTGGAGCAGTTCAATTTTCCAGGCAACGTGCGCCAGTTGGAGAACGTCTGCCACTGGCTGACCGTGATGGCGCCGGCGCAGGTCATTTCGGTGCAGGATTTGCCACCTGAAGTGCTGGAGGTTGCGGCGCTGCCTGCAAGCGGCGCTCTCAAGCCGGTTCTGGAACCGGCTTTGCAAGACCCGCAGGCCCCGAGCGACGAGGTGCTCGGCCAGGGGAGCGTTCCGGCAGGCCATGGTGCTTTCTTGGCGTCCGGGGTAGGAGCGCTCGGCGAACCCAGGCCGGGGTTCGCGGCGGCACCAGCGGCGGTCGCATCCAAAGCCGACTGGGAGCTGGGCCTCGCGAGCGAAGTGCGCAGCTTGCTCGCCGCGGGCAGGCACGACGTGTGGGATTGCTTGTCGCAGCGATTCGAATCGTGCCTTATCAGCAGCACGCTCGACACCACGCATGGCAGGCGCATGGAGGCCGCACAGCGCCTGGGCATAGGCCGCAACACCATCACCCGGAAAATCCAGGAGCTTGGCCTGGAGGCAAAAAATATATATGAAAATGGCCTCTAGCGCTTATTGGATAAGCGCTTTAAGCTATCAATTTGATAATAATTTGAAACCGGTACGCGCCCCTTTTGCGCACGCGTCCAAGCCCCATGTGCAGGTGCGCGGAGGGCGCACCCGGCGGCGGCCCAGCGGCTCCCAGAATGGCGCCGTTGATTCAGCCAAGGCGGTTTCATGTCCGAGCACGGCGATGCAAACCGCGACCTCACATGATTCGTGAGGACGGAGGCGGCACCATGGCCGGCGCCCTGCACCGTGGCTGCAACCGCTTGATCACGAGCGAACCATGGCCCGGTGGCTAGCTGGCGCTGCCTGAGCCAGCCGGCATCGCGCCGGCTTTTTTGCGTCTATGCCGCTGCTGGCAGCGGCGTGCCCAGGCTGCGCAGCAGGTCGCGCACCAATTGGGCGCGCGCCTGCACGTCGGGGAGTTCGCGCTCGATGCGCAGCTTCTCGTTGCCGGCAAGCCTGATGTGCCGGTTTTTCTGCACCAGATCAATGATTCGCATCGGGTCCACCGGGGCGCCTGGCCGGAAGCTCACGGTCGTGACGCCGGGTGCCGCGTCCACTTTGAGCACGCCATAGGGCGCGCTGAGAACCCGCAGACGGTGCACGTCGAACAGGGTTTGCGCCTGGGCTGGTAACTTCCCGAAACGGTCGACAAGCTCTTCCAGCAGGCTGTCGATCTGATCGCCCGTGCGCGCCGTGGCCAGCTTCTTGTAGAACGAGAGCCGCAGGTGCACATCGCCGCAGTAGTCGTCGGGCAGCAGGGCCGGGGCGTGCAGGTTGATGTCGGTGGTGACGTTGAGCGGCGCCAGCAGGTCGGGCTCCTTGCCCGCCTTCAAGCTGCGCACGGCCTCGCTCAGCATCTCGTTGTAGAGCTGAAAGCCGATCTCCATCATGTTGCCGCTCTGGTTGTCGCCCAGCACCTCGCCCGCGCCGCGAATCTCCAGGTCGTGCATGGCGAGGTAGAAGCCGCTGCCAAGCTCTTCCATGGCCTGAATGGCGTCGAGCCGCTGCTGCGCCTGTTTGGTCAGGCTCTCGACGTCGGGCACCATCAGGTAGGCATAGGCCTGGTGGTGGCTGCGGCCGACGCGCCCGCGCAGCTGGTGCAGTTGCGCCAGGCCAAACTTGTCGGCGCGGCTCATGACGATGGTGTTGGCGGTGGGCACGTCGATCCCGGTCTCAATGATGGTCGAGCACAGCAGCAGGTTGTAGCGCTGGGCAACAAAGTCGCGCATGACCTTTTCCAGCTCGCGCTCGTGCATTTGGCCGTGGGCGACAGCGATGCGCGCTTCGGGCAGTATTTCTTCGAGCTTTTGGCGCCGGTTCTCGATGGTCTCGACCTCGTTGTGCAGGAAGTACACCTGACCGCCGCGCTTCAATTCGCGCAGCACGGCTTCGCGAATGACGCCCGTGCCTTCGCTGCGCACAAAGGTCTTGATGGCCAGGCGCCGCTGCGGAGCGGTGGCAATCACCGAGAGGTCGCGCAGGCCTTCCAGCGCCATGCCCAGCGTGCGTGGGATGGGAGTGGCGGTGAGCGTCAGCACGTCCACCTCGGCGCGCAACTGCTTCATCTGCTCTTTGTGGCGCACGCCAAAGCGGTGCTCTTCGTCAATGATGAGCAGCCCCAGGTCATGAAACTTGGTCGATTCCGAGAGCAGTTTGTGCGTGCCGACCACGATATCCACCGTGCCGTCGGCAATGCCCTTGAGCGCGGCGGTCACCTCCTTGCCCGAGCGAAAGCGCGAAACCTCAGCGACCTTCACCGGCCATTTGGAAAAGCGGTCCACCAGCGTCTGGTAATGCTGCTCGGCGAGCAAGGTGGTCGGCGCCAGAAAGGCCACCTGCTTGCCGCCTGTCACCGCGATGAAGGCTGCGCGCAAGGCCACTTCGGTCTTGCCAAAGCCGACATCGCCGCAGACCAGGCGGTCCATGGGGCGTGGGCTGATCATGTCTTGAATGACGGCGTGGATGGCGGCATTCTGGTCGGCCGTTTCCTCGAAGCCGAAGTCGCTCACAAACTGCTCGTAATCCGGCGCGCTGTAGCGGAAGGCATGGCCTTCGCGTGCGGCGCGGCGGGCGTAGATATTGAGCAGTTCGGCGGCGCTGTCGCGCACCTGCTCGGCCGCTTTGCGCTTGGCCTTTTCCCACTGGCCGCTGCCCAGTCGGTGCAGCGGCGCATCGTCGGGCGATACACCGGAATAGCGGCTGATGAGCTGCAACTGGCTCACCGGTACGTAGAGCACGGCGTCCGCGGCGTATTCCAGGTGCAGGAACTCCTGCAACGCGGGCGTTCCGTCGGGGTTCTGGTTGCCCACGTCCATGTTCACGAGGCCACGGTAGCGCCCAATGCCATGTGCGCTGTGCACCACCGGGTCGCCCAGGCTCAGCTCGGAGAGGTCTTTGATGAGCGACTCGACATCGCTGACCTGTTCCTGCTTGCGCCGGCGCCGGGCGGTCGCTGGGGTGGAAAAGAGCTCGGTTTCGGTGACAAAGTCGATGCCGTGCTCGACCCAGGCAAAGCCCTCGGCCAGTGCGGCGGTGGCAATCCCCAAGACTTCGTTGTCGTGCTGTTCGAATTCTTCGAGCGAATCAAAGGCCGGCGGGTTGACACCGCCAGCGCGCAGAAAATCGAGCAGGCTCTCGCGCCGCCCGGCACTCTCGGCGAGCAGCAGCACCCGGTGCTGGCCTGCCTGCACGTGCGCCTGCAGGCGCGAGAGCGGTTCGGCTGCGCCGCGCACAACCGCGAGTTCCGCCAGGCGCTGGAACTGGGCGCTGGATTCGACGTCTTCCACGCCAGGGCGAATGGCCAGTTGGGCGTGTTCCTTGGCGTGTGTATAGAACTGGTCGGCGCTAAGAAACAGGGCTTCTGGCGGCAAGGCAGGGCGCTCGGAATCGCCCTGTACCAGACGGTAGCGGTCGCGCGTGTCCTGCCAGAAGCGCTGAAATGCCGGCTCCAGGTCGCCGTGCAGCACGACAGTGGCTTTGTCGCCCAGGTAGTCGAATACGGTCGCCGTTTCGTCGAAAAACAGCGGCAGGTAGTACTCGATGCCGGCCGTGGCCACGCCCTGGCCGATGTCCTTGTAGACGCGGCTCTTGGTCGGGTCGCCCTCCAGCATTTCGCGCCAGCGGCTGCGAAAACGCGCGCGTGCGTCGTCGTCCATGGGGAACTCGCGGCCGGGCAGCAGGCGCACCTCGGGTACCGGGTACAGGCTGCGCTGGCTGTCCGGGTCGAACGCGCGCAGCGAATCGATCTGGTCGTCAAACAGATCGACCCGGTAGGGCACCGTCGAACCCATGGGGAACAGATCGATCAAGCCGCCACGCACCGCGTATTCGCCAGGGCTGACTACCTGGCCCACGTGGGCATAACCCGCCAGCGTCAATTGGGCGCGCAGCCTGGCTTCGTCAAGCTTTTGGCCGACCTTGAAGTGAAAGGTGTAGCCCGCCAGAAACGACGGGGGCGCCAAGCGGTAGAGCGCCGTGGTGGCCGGTACCAACACCACGTCGGCACCGGTGTCGCGGTCGCGTTGGCTGATGCGCCAGAGCGTCGCCAGGCGCTCGCTGATGAGGTCCTGGTGGGGTGAGAAACTGTCGTAAGGCAGCGTTTCCCAGTCAGGGAACAAGGCGCAGCGCAATCCGGGCGCGAAGAACGCGATTTCATCGAGCAGGCGCCGAGCGTCGGACGCGTCGGCGGTGACGATGGCGGTGACACCGTGTTGGCTGCGCTCGCGCTCGGCAAGCTGCGCGAGCAGCAGCGCGTCGGCACTGCCAGGGGGGCGGGGCAAGGCGAAGCGCTTGCCGGGAGAGAGTTTGGGGAGTTGCATGCGCACAGGCGACAGAGAAGCGTGCCGGCGCCAGGATGGCGCCGGGCAGGCTGCCACCCGGTGCGGCGGGAGAGCGCAATTCTAGAATGCTGGGATGAACCCCGCTTCCGCACCTCCGGGCACGCCGCCTCTTGCCGCGCAACTGCAGACCGTGCAGGGTAGCCCGCCTGCCCAGTTCTGGGCACTTCTGCCCTGTGCCGGCAGTGGCACGCGGGCCGTTGCAGGCGTGGCGGCCAGTAGCGCCAACCTGCCCAAGCAATACCACATTGTGGCGGGCCTTCCCCTGGTGCTGCATACGCTGGCAGCGTTTGCCGGGGTGGACCGCTTGCGCAGCACACTGGTGGCGGTAGCGCCGGGCGATCAGTTTTTTGCCGCACACCCATCGCCCCTTTATTTCGTGGCCCCTTGCGGCGGGCCCACGCGCGCCGATACCGTACTTGCCGGCTTGCGAGAGCTGCGCGCGCGCGGTGCACAAGAGCGCGACTGGGTGTTGGTGCACGACGCGGCGCGCTGCCTGGTGACCACCGAACAGATCAATGCACTCATCGACGCCTGCGTCAGCGACCAGGTAGGCGGCCTGCTCGCCCACCAATTGGCCGACACTTTGAAGACGGCCAGCAGCGGGCCGGGCGGTGTGCGCGTTGTTTCCACGGTGGACCGGGGCGACAAATGGCTGGCGCAAACGCCGCAAATGTTCCGCCTGGGGCCGCTGGCCGAGGCGCTGGAAAAGTTTGGTTCCATCGCCACCGACGAAGCCAGCGCCATGGAAGCCACGGGCCAGCACCCACGGCTGGTGCCGGGCAGTGCCCTCAATTTCAAAGTCACCTACCCAGAGGACTTTGCCCTGGCAGAGGCTGTGCTTGCCCAGCGCATGCACGCGGGGACGCTGGCGCGTTTTGGTGGGCTGCGGGTATCCGAACCTACAGCGCCCGCCCCGTCTGAAGGCGCTGATGCGCAGAGGAGCACAGGATGACCATAAACATGCGCATAGGCGAGGGCTGGGACGTGCACGCCTTGGTGCCGGGGCGGCCGCTTGTGATTGGTGGGGTGGCCATCCCGCATTCGATGGGCTTGCTCGGGCATTCCGATGCCGATGTCCTGCTGCATGCCATTACCGATGCCTTGCTGGGTGCCGCGGCGCTGGGGGATATTGGCAGCCATTTTCCGGACAGCGACCCGGAATTCAAGGGGGCAGATTCCGCTCGTTTGCTGGCCGAGGCGACGCGGCGTGTGCGTGCTGCGGGGTATGAAATCGGCAATATCGACAGCACTGTCGTGGCCCAGGCGCCACGCCTGGCCCCGCATATCGCCGCCATCCGCTTGCGCATTGCCGCCGCGCTCGGCGTCGCCGTGGAACAGGTCAACGTCAAGGCCAAGACCGCCGAGCGGCTTGGGCCGGTGGGGCAGGGTTTGGCGATCGAGGCGCGCGCCGTGGCGCTGATCTTCAGCTCCTGCCCGCGAGCGGAGGGAGCTTGCGCTTGACCTGAGGACGCTGCAGGCGCGGGTGCGCATCGGCACCGCCGGCACGCCGCAATTGCACATGCGCGACGAGTCCGCCGGAGGACGAGTTGGCCAAGGCAAAAATACCGCCCATGCGCTGAATGGTCTTGTCCACAATCGACAGGCCGAGGCCCGCGCCGGCGGCTGCCGTGCGTGCGGAGTCGCCGCGGAAAAATGGTTTGATCAGGTTCGACAACTGCTCGGGTGCCACACCCGGGCCATGGTCGCGCACCTTGAGCAGCACCCACTCCTCGCGCCCCTTGGCGGCAATGTCCACATGGGCGACGTCGGTGTCGCTGGTCTTGCCGTAGCGGCGGGCATTTTCCAGCAGATTGGAGAGGATGCGGGCCAGTTCCACCTCGTCGGCCAGAACGTTGAGGTCTTCAGGCACCTCCATGGTGATCTGCAGTTCGCGGTGGTCCTGCACGGCGTACACGCAGGATGTGACCACGCCGCGCAGGTTCACCGGCGTGAGCGTGACGTGGTCAGGCCGTGCGTAGTCGAGGAACTTGTCGATGGTCGCGTCAAGCTGCACGATGTCGGCCACCATGTGCTCGCGGGCGATTTCGTCGGAGACGCTCATCTCGGTTTCCAGCCGCAGGCGCGCCAAGGGGGTGCGCAGGTCGTGCGAGATGCCAGCCAGCATCACGGCGCGGTCTTGTTCGAGCTTGGCGAGTTTTTGCGCCATGCGGTTGAAGCCGATATTGACCTCCCGGATCTCGCTGGTCACGGCTTCCTCGTCGAGGCGGCTGGCGGCAAAGTCGCCATCGCGCACCCGGTTGGCGGCGTAGGAGAGGCGTTTGAGCGGCTGGTTGATCAGCCGGGCAATCACAGCAGCGCCGGCAAGGGAGAGTACGCCCGCAGTGGCCAGCCAGATCAGCCACGTGCGCCCGCCAGCGGGCGTAAAGCGCGAACGGTCCATGAGCAGCCAGTTGGCGTCGCCGTTGATGGTGAAGCCGACCCAAAGCCCCTTTTCGCCATTCACACTTTGCGCCACGATGGCGCCCTCGCCGAGCCGGCGTGTGAGCTCTTCGGTCAGGCGCAGGCCCAGATCCGTGCTGTCGAGCAGTTCGAAGCGATCGCCCGGCTCGCGCGGCAGGATGCGCACGCCCTCCTGATCGGCCATGGTCTTGAGGAGCGAGACACGCGCAATCGGGTCGGCATGCACCAGCGCGGCGCGGCTCAGGTTGACGAGCGAGGCGATCTGCTGGGCGGTGTGCAGCGCGCGCGGCTCGAACTCCAGTGCGCGCAGCGTTTGCAGCCAGGCCAGGATGCTGCCAAACAGCAGCACGCTGAGCAGAAAAAAGGTGCGCCAGAAAAGATTGAGCCCCACGCGCTTGCGCGATGTGCTGTCTCCGCTTGGAGACTCCAGCGGCGCGGGACTGGTGACCTCTGGGTCGGATGAGGCAAGGCTGGCCATAGGCAGTGGTTCAGTGGCAGAAACGGTCGATCAACCCGCTCCGTCCGGCACGAAGACATAGCCCACGCCCCAGACGGTCTGGATGTAGCGGGGTGCTGCGGCGTCGTCCTCGATCAGTTTGCGCAGGCGCGAGACCTGCACGTCCAGGCTCCGGTCAAAAGGCTCGAATTCGCGGCCCCGTGCCAGAACGGCGAGTTTTTCGCGTGACAAGGGCTGGCGCGGGTGGCGCACCAGGGCTTTGAGCATGGCGAACTCGCCGGTGGTCAGCGGTAGCTCTTCCCCGCCTTTTTGCAGCGCGCGTGTGCCCAGGTCAAATGTGAACGGGCCGAAGTGCACGGTCTCGTTGTCGCCCGATGGGGCGCCGGGCGCTTCCAGCGGCGGGCGGCGGCGCAGCACGGCGTGGATGCGTGCCAGCAATTCGCGCGGGTTGAACGGCTTGCCAAGGTAATCGTCGGCCCCGACTTCAAGGCCGACGATGCGGTCCACGTCCTCGCCCTTGGCGGTCAGCATGATGATGGGGGTGCGATCGTGAACCGCGCGCAAACGCCGGCAGATGGACAGGCCGTCCTCGCCCGGCATCATCAGGTCGAGCACGATCAAGTCGACGGTGTCGCGCAGCAGAATGCGGTTGAGCGCTTTGCCGTCTTCGGCCAGGATGACTTCGAAACCCTCTTGGGTGAGATAGCGGCGCAGCAGATCGCGGATGCGTGCGTCGTCATCAACCACCAGCACCTTGTCGGTGCGCGCGTTGTTGGTTGTGGCCATGGTGACTCCTCGGTCCAATTTGTAACAGCGGCCATTGTTACCAGTTTGTGGCCGGAAAACGCCAATGTGCGCGGAGTCTGACCTCCGGTTACATGTTTTTCCCGCTGCGCACACTTCGGCCCGCAGGGTAAGGGAAGTCAGGCAGTTGGCTGACAGGGCGAGCGCTCGCCTCGCGCTAAGGTCCAGGCCCTTTTCTCGCTTGCTGAACGCTCATGAACATTTTTCGCCCCCTTATTACCGCCGCCGCTTTGGCGTGCGCCACGGGCGCCGTGCAGGCGCAGGCCACCCTCACCCCCGCGCCGCAAAACGTCGTCACGCTGGAAAGTTCTGGCACCGTCGAGGTGCAGCAGGACGTGCTTGTGCTGACCCTGGGGACCGCGAAGGAAGGCAAGGACGCTGCCACCGTCCAGACGCAGCTGCGCCAGGCGCTTGATACCGCCCTGGCCGAGGTGCGCAAAACCGCCGAGCCCAAGCTGATGGACGTGCGCACTGGCAACTTCTCGCTCTCGCCCCGCTATGGCCAGAACCAGCAGATCACCGGCTGGCAGGGCCGTGCAGAGCTGGTGCTGGAGGGGCGCGATTTCCCTCGCATCACGGGCGCGGCGGCGCGCGCGACGACGCTCACCATCAGCCGCGTCGCCTTTGACCTGAGCCGAGAGCAGCGCGAGAGCGTCGAAGGCGAAGCGCAGCAGCAGGCGATTGCCCGCTTCAAGGAGCAGGCAGGGCGGTTGAGCACCAATTTTGGCTTTGGCGGCTACAGCTTGCGCGAGGTGGCCGTGCACAGCAGCCAGAGTGGCCCTGGCCTGCAGCCGCGCATGATGGCCATGGAAGCACGCGGCGCCAGCATGCCCGACGCGCCGATCCCGGTGGAAGCCGGCAAGGCCAGCGTCACCGTGACGGTGACGGGCAGCGTGCAAATGCGCTGAAATTTTAGGTAAAAATGGCTGCTAGCGCTTATGCAGTATGCGCTAGCAGCTATAGTTTCAGGAGTATTCCAGCCAAGGTGGCCCGTAGCGCCGGGCCGGCGGACCTTATTGCGCCACCCAGCCGCCGTCCATGTTCCAGGCCGCGCCGCGCACGTTGTTGGCGGCGGGCGAGCAGAAGAACAGCGCCAGCTCTCCCAGTTCCTCGGGCGTGGTGAACTGCATGGAGGGCTCTTTCTCGCCCAGCAGCAGCTTTTTCGCGTCGTCGTTTGAGAGACCATGCTCGGCCGCCTTGGCGTCCACCTGTTTTTGCACCAGCGGGGTCAGCACCCAGCCGGGGCAGATGGCGTTGCAGGTGACGCCCGTCGTGGCCGTCTCCAGTGCGGTCACCTTGGTCAGGCCCACGAGGCCGTGCTTGGCCGCCACGTAGGCCGATTTTTGCGCCGACGCGACCAGGCCGTGGACAGAGGCCAGATTGATGATGCGGCCCCAGTTCCTGGCCTTCATGGCCGGAAGCGCCAAGCGCGTGGTGTGAAAAGCGCTGCTGAGATTGATGGCAATGATGGCGTCCCAGCGGTCGGCAGGGAAATCTTCGATGTTGGACACATGCTGGATGCCGGCGTTGTTCACCAGGATGTCCATGGCGCCAAATTCACGTTGGCAACTGGCGATCATGTCCTCGATGTCGGCGACACGCGACATGTCGGCCCCGTGGTAGGCCACGCGTGCGCCAGTACCCTTGCCTGCCGCCAGGACCTCTGCCTTGGGGCCTTCGCTGTCCCCGAATCCGTTGAGCATGACGTTCGCGCCCTGGCGGGCCAGCGCCTTGGCGATACCAAGGCCAATGCCACTGGTGGAGCCTGTGACGAGAGCGGTCTTTCCTTGAAGCATGGGTTTCTCCGGATGATTTACGATGCGATCGAGCAATTATCCAGCGAGCGTACGCCTCCCCGACACCATGATTGAACCTAGGCTGAACTACGTACGCTGCCCCGGCGCCCAGGCGGTCCGCGCCGAAGACGGCGAGACCACTCCCGGCCACCGCATGGCGTATTGGGAATGGAATGCCACCGGCAACCCCAAGCACCCGCAGGTGGTGGTCTGCGTGCATGGCCTGTCGCGCCAGGGGCGCGATTTCGATACCCTGGCGCGTGCGCTGGCGCCGCACGCCCGCGTTGTCTGCCCTGATGTCGTCGGCCGGGGCGAGAGCGACTGGCTTGCTGACCCCATGGCCTATGACGTGCAGCAGTACGCGGGCGACATGCTCGCCATGCTCCAGCAGTTGCACCAGGAAGCCCCTATTGATGCGCTGGACTGGGTCGGCACCAGCATGGGCGGCCTGATCGGCATGGTGGTGTCCAGCCTGCCGCCCGGCGTTTTGCCGGTGCCCGTACGCCGCCTGGTGCTCAACGATGTGGGGCCTGCCATCGAGTGGTCAGCGCTTGAGCGCATTGGCCAGTACCTGGGCGCGCCACTGCGCTTTGATTCGCCCGAGCAGGCGGCTGCACAGCTGTGGGACATGTCCACCAGCTTTGGGCCGCACACGCCGGAGCAATGGATGGCGCTGACTCGCCCCATGCTGCGCACAACGCCGCAAGGGCAGTACCGCCTGCACTACGATCCAGCAATTGCACAGCCCTTTCGCGCGCTGACGCGCGAGGCCGCCGAAAAGGGCGAAGCGCTGCTGTGGCAGCTTTATGACGCGATCAGCGCGCAGACTTTGGTGCTGCGCGGCGCCGAGTCCGATTTGCTGTCGCCTGCCACCGTGCAGGCCATGGCAGAGCGCGGCCCCAAGGCCCGGTGTGTCGAGTTTGCAGGCGTCGGGCATGCGCCAACGCTGGTGGCACCTGGCCAGGTCGAGGCGGTGACCCGCTTCTTGTTGGCACCGCCGCCGAAAGGCAGCGCATGAAAAACGTGATGGCCATGGTGCAGCCTGGTGCCTCTGGCGAATCGACGGTTCCCGTGCTGGTGGCCGCCACCGCTGGCGCGGTGCCCGAGCAGGCGAATGCGCTGGTGCGCGCGCGCGCGTTTGCCGAGCCCTTGATCGGCAGCGAATTGCTGGGCACCGGTGAGAACGCGCTGGAGCACGCCGATGCCGTGGCCGCCATCCTCAAGGGCATTGGCGGCTCTGAACCCATGCAGGCGGCCGCCTACCTGGTCCACACCTGCCCGCACCTCAATCGTCCGCGCGAGGTCATCGCCAAGGCGTTTGGCGACAACTTTGCCACGCTGGCGGTGGAGACCACGCAACTCATGCACCTGCAGGAGCAGGCGCGCGAGGCGCGCGCGCCAGACGACCCTGGCGAGCAGACCGAGAGCGTGCGCAAGATGCTGCTGGCGTTCTCGCGCGACCTGCGCGTGGTGATGCTGCGCCTGGCGTCGCGCCTGCAGACGCTGCGCTTTTATGCAGCGAGCAAGCGCCCGGTGTCGCCAGCCATCGCGCACGAAGCGCTGCATGTGTTCGCGCCCCTGGCCAACCGGCTGGGGATCTGGCAGTTCAAGTGGGAGCTGGAAGATCTGGCGTTCCGTTTTCTCGAACCGGACACCTACAAGGAAGTCGCGCGGCTGCTCGACGAGAAGCGTGCCGAGCGAGAGCTGTACATGGAGCAACTGCGTGCCAGAGTCGAATCGGCCCTGCGCGCCCACAGCATCAGCGCCACCGTACAGGGCAGGCCCAAGCACATCTACAGCATCGTCAAGAAGATGCGTGGCAAATCGCTGGCGTTCGAGCAACTGTTCGATCTGCGCGCGCTGCGCGTGATCGTCCCGAGTGTGAAAGACTGCTACCAGGCGCTCAGCTGGGTGCACAGCCATTTCACCCCGCTGGTCGAGGAGTTTGACGACTACATCGCCAAACCCAAGCCCAACGGCTACCAGTCGCTGCACACCATCGTGCGCGACGAGCTGGGCAAGGCCGTCGAGATCCAGATTCGCACCCAGGCCATGCACGACCATGCCGAAAGCGGCGTGGCGGCCCACTGGGCCTACAAGGAAGCGGGCAGCAAGGGCTATGCCGGTGTGTCGGCCAGCAGCGAGTACGACGCCAAGATCGCCGTACTGCGCCAGTTGCTCGCATGGGAGCGTGATTTCTCGGGGGCGCCGCAGCACCGCCATCTGTTCGATGACCGCATCTATGTGCTGACGCCAGATGCCGCCATCGTCGAATTGCCACAGGGCGCAACGCCGGTGGATTTCGCCTATGCGGTGCACACCAGCGTCGGCCACCGCTGCCGCGGCGCGCGTGTCGATGGCGCGATGGTGTCGCTCAACACGCAGTTGCAAAACGGCCAGACGGTGGAGGTGACCACGGCCAAGGAAGGCGGCCCCTCGCGCGACTGGCTCAACGCCGAGCTTGGCTACCTCACCAGCCACCGTGCACGCGCCAAGGTCCGCGCCTGGTTCAATGCGCAACTGCAGCACGAGACCATCGCGCGCGGGCGTGAGGCCGTTGAAAAGCTCTTGCAGCGCGAAGGCAAGACCGCGATGCGGCTCGAAGAGCTTGCCAGCCAGTTGGGTTTTCGCTCGGCCGACGCCTTGTTTGAGGTGGTGGGCAAGGACGAATTCTCGCTGCGCAACATTGAAAATCTGCTGCGCCCGCCTGAGCCTGCGCTGCAGCCCGACGACTACCTGCCTCTGAAAAAAGCGCGCGCGCCCGACAAGGCGCTCAAAGGCGGCGTACTGGTGGTGGGCATGGATTCGCTGATGACGCAACTGGCGGGTTGCTGCAAACCGGCGCCGCCAGATGATATTCGCGGCTTCGTGACGCGGGGCAAAGGGGTCAGCGTTCATCGCTCCGACTGCCGCAATTTCCGCGAGATGGCCGCCCGCAATGCCGAGCGCGTGATCGAGGTGGAGTGGGGCCTTCCCAAGGCCAGTGCCAATGCTGCGTTCTATCCGGTGGACGTGGCGGTGGAAGCGGCCGACCGCCAGGGTTTGCTGCGCGATATTTCTGAAATCTTTGCCAAAGAAAAAATGAACGTGATTGGTGTCAAGACGCAGTCTGTCAAAGGAACGGCCTGGATGACCTTTACCGTTGAAATTGTCGACGCAGCGCGGCTCTCCAAAGTGCTGGGTACCGTCGCGCAGGTCGCGGGTGTGCATTCGGCGCGCAGACGCTAAAGCGCATTCAACTCGGCTGAAAGGTCGATTTTTACTGCTACAATTTCAGCTTCTCGAATACACGCAGGCGCGTAGCTCAGCTGGTTAGAGCACCACCTTGACATGGTGGGGGTCGTTGGTTCGAGTCCAATCGCGCCTACCAGAAATGGTAATGAAATCAAGGGGTCAGCAGACATGCTGACCCCTTTTTCTATGGCCGCGCTTTACCGGAACCTGACCAAGTCCAGTACCGCTGTTGCCTTGGTGTGACGCTGGTGTCCACACCTTTTTGCACTTTGGGGCGGCCCGTTTCAGGGTTGGTGCCGACCGCATCCTCCCGCTCAATGCGAGTTACATCTGACGGGGTTTCTTCTTCCAGTGCTTCGGGCACAGTGCCACTTTTTTCGGCTTCTTGGACGTCTTGGGAGTCAGGATTGGGCGTAGGGAGCCTCCAGCGGTGAGTATTTGGCGATTGCGAAAGAGCGAGGGCGGGCGTCTGTCGTCCAACGATCCCTCCAGCCGTGCGAAGCATGTCGCCATGCTCAGGGTATTCCTGCGCGGTTAGGGCAGAGCACCTGCCTAGAATCTGTTGCAGTGCAATAGAGGGCGATGCCCAGGGAAATATCCACACATGACTGAGCAAGCATCCGCCGCTTCGAGCCACGCGACCGTCCGCGTGATCAAGAAATACCCGAACCGCCGTCTCTACGATACCGCCACCTCCACCTACATTACGCTGGCCGAGGTCAAGCAATTGGTCATGGAGCGCCAGCCGCTGGTGGTGCGCGATGCGAAATCGGGGGAAGACATCACGCGCAGCATCTTCCTGCAAATCATTCTCGAAGAAGAGGCGGGCGGCCGCCCCATGTTCACCGAGGCGGCGCTGGCCAACATCATTCGTTTCTACGGCCATGCCATGCAGAGCTTCATGGGCAGCTACCTGGAGAAGAACGTGCAGGCGTTCACCGACATCCAGGCCAAGCTGGCCGAGCAGGCACACGGCATGACACCCGAAGCCTGGACGCAGTTCATGGGTGGCCAGTCGCCCATGGTGCCGGGCCTGATGGGCAACTACGCCGAGCAGTCGCGCACCTTGTTTTCTCAAATGCAGGAGCAGATGCAAAAGCAGACCGAGCAGATGCTCGGCGCCATGGGTTTGAAGCGCTGACGCGTGTTTCCTCCGCTGTTTTCTGGCGGTACAGGACAATATGGGGATGAACGACGTTGTTTCCCCACCCAAAATTCCCAAAATCGGTTTCGCCAGTTTGGGCTGCCCCAAGAATCTGACCGACTCCGAATTGATCCTCACGCAACTGAGCGCCGAGGGCTACGAGACGTCCAAGACCTTCGAGGGCGCCGATCTGGTGATCGTCAATACCTGCGGCTTCATTGACGACGCGGTGCGCGAGAGCCTCAACACCATTGGCGATGCGCTGGCCGAAAACGGCAAGGTCATTGTCACCGGCTGTCTGGGCGCGCGCCAAGGCGAGAGCGGCGGCAACTATGTGCAGCAGATGCACCCCAGCGTGCTCGCCGTGACGGGTGCGCACGCGACCCAGGAGGTGATGGACGCGGTGCACCGCAACCTGCCCAAGCCGCACGATCCCTTTGTCGACCTGGTTCCCGGAGCCTTTGGCGTGGCCGGCATCAAGCTCACGCCGCGCCACTATGCCTACCTGAAGATCAGCGAAGGCTGCAACCACCGCTGCACCTTCTGCATTATCCCCTCGATGCGCGGCGACCTGGTATCGCGCCCGGTGGGTGACGTGCTGGCGGAGGCCAAGGCGCTGTTTGCCGGCGGCGTCAAAGAGCTGCTGGTCATCAGCCAGGATACCTCGGCCTACGGCGTGGATGTGAAATACCGCACCGGCTTCTGGGATGGCCAGCCGGTCAAGACACGCATGCTGGAGCTGGTGCAAAAGCTGGGCGAGATCGCCGAGCCCTATGGCGCCTGGGTGCGCTTGCACTATGTGTACCCCTACCCGAGCGTGGACGAAATCATCCCCTTGATGGCCACCGGGAAGGTGTTGCCGTACCTGGACGTGCCGTTCCAGCACAGCCACCCCGATGTGCTCAAACGCATGAAGCGCCCAGCCAGCGGCGAGAAAAATCTCGAGCGCATCGAGCGCTGGCGCGCCGCCTGCCCGGAAATCGTCATCCGCAGCACCTTTATTGCCGGCTTCCCCGGCGAGACGGAAGAAGAGTTCCAGCACCTGCTGGACTTCCTGCGCGAGGCGGAGATCGACCGCGCCGGCTGCTTTGCCTACAGCGACGTCGCGGGCGCTGCCGCCAACGGGCTGCCGGGCATGCTCCCCATCGAGCTGCGCGAAGAGCGCCGCGCGCGCTTCATGGCGGTGGCCGAAGAGGTGTCGATTGCCAAGCTCCGGCGCCGTGTGGGTGCCACCATGCAGGTGCTGGTGGACCACGCGCCGGCCATGGGGCGCAAGGGCGGCGTGGGCCGCAGCTACGCCGATGCACCCGAAATTGATGGCGTGGTGCACCTGCTGCCGCCCGAAAAGATCAGCAAACAGCTCAAAGTGGGCGAATTCACCCGCGCGCGCATCGTTGGCGTGCAGGGGCATGACCTGGTAGCACAACCCATCTGAGCAGAATAGACCGTGCGGCAAGCAAAAAGGCTTCCCGAGGGAAGCCTTTTTGATGGGCGCCGAACGCGTTTAGACGCGCTTGCGGTATTCGCCCGTGCGGGTGTCAACTTCGATCCTGTCGCCTTGCGAGACGAACAGCGGCACCGGCACTTCGAAGCCGGTGGCGATCTTGGCGGGCTTCAAGACCTTGCCGGACGTATCGCCCTTGACGGCGGGCTCGGTCCAGGTGATTTCGCGCTCGACGCTGGTCGGCAGTTCGACGGAAATGGCCTTGCCGTCGTAGAACACCACTTCGGCCGTCATGCCGTCTTCGAGGTAGTTGAGCGAGTCGCCCATGTTCTCGGCTTCGACTTCGTACTGGTTGTAGTCAGGGTCCATCCAGACGTACATTGGGTCGGCGAAGTAGGAGTAGGTGCAATCCTTCTTGTCGAGGATGACCTGGTCCATCTTGTCGTCGGCCTTGAACACCACTTCGGTGCCGAAGTTGCCGATGAGGCTTTTGAGCTTCATGCGCACCGTGGCCGAGTTGCGGCCGCCGCGGGAGTATTCGGTTTTAAGGACAACCATGGGGTCTTTGCCGTGCATGATGACGTTGCCGGCGCGGATTTCTTGAGCGATTTTCATAGCGTAGTGCTGGGTTTTGGCCGCTCAATGCGAAGCGCTAGCGTGCCGGAAGGCAGCCGCGCCGGAGCATGTTCCGCGGCGGGGAATGCGCTGCGCCGGAGCAAAATGCAGCCGGCGCTGATTGCGCAAAGCCTGCGATTTTAGCGTTTGCTTGCGCAAAAACCCAGTAGTTGGGTCAACAAATCGTTTTGTGCGAGCAAACGTTCACGTGCCGCGCGGACACATGTGCCCCAATTTTGTAGCAGCGCAGCGTCCACCACCGGCAGCTTTCCGGGTGCCAGGCCGTTCCACACCCGATGGAAATGGCGCAGGCTGGGCGGTGCCTGCAGCCAGTCGAGAAACGCATCCAGTTTGGGCCCATGCGCGCCGTCGTCCTGCGGGTAGATGTGCCACACCAGCGGCTGGCCCGCCCACAGCGCGCGCACCAGCGAATCTTCACCCCGCACAAAATTCAGATCGCAGGCCCAGAGCAGCTCGTCGTACGCTGGCTGGGGGCGCGCATCCATATTCAAAATATGTAGCTGCTCAGGCATACCAGATAAGCGCTGGAGGCCAATTTCATTTGAAATTTCTTGCATCGCCACTTGCACGGCGCGCTGCGCACGGCCGGGCGTGACCAGCAGGCAGGTGGGCGCTGTTGCTCCACTCGCGCATTGCTGCAGCCAGTCGCCCAGCGCTGGCGGTTCGTAGCAAAACAGCGAAACCCAGCGCGGCTCTTGCCCCGGTGCGTCGCCCCCATGTTGGCGTCGCCAGGCGCCCCGATCAAAGGCTTGCATGCGGTCCATCAAGCCGCGTTCCCGCAACAGGCCGCCGGTGTCCTTGCCAAAGCCGGGGTAATAGAACCACTTGGTCCAGCCGGCCGCCGGCCCGTGCAGGACCGGGCTGGGCAAGCCGTGGTGGCGCGGCACCCAGGATTCCGCCGAGAGGTATTCCAGATTGATCCATACGGGTTTTTTGGCGCCAGCGCTTACCCGGTCTTCGCATGCAGCTATGAAGTCGGGAGCAATCTCGCAGCCAAAGGCCTCCACCAGCACGTCGCTGGGCGGTTCGTTTGCAGCAGGAAATGCGCCCCAACTGCGCACTTCAACGCCCGCTGCGCCGCCTGGGGCCATCCAGGCCAGCGCGGATGCGTCGTCCACCCACAGGCGCACGCGCTGGCCAGCGGCGGCCAGCTGGCTGGCCAGTCGCCAGCACACGCCGATGTCGCCAAAGTTGTCGATCACGCAGCAGAACACATCCCATTGCCAGGGGGGAACATGGTGGGAGGGCAGGGTGCTCATGCGTGAATTGTCCACGGCTCGTGTGGGCTGCCAGCCAAGTTTGCACAATAGCGCCATGTCCGAAGCGCATTCCGAAGACTTGTTGGCCCAGGTGGCCGCGCTGCCGCCGCTGCCTGGTGTGTACCGCTATTTCGACGCGGATGGGGGGCTGCTGTATGTGGGCAAGGCGCGCAACCTGAAAAAACGGGTGTCGAGCTACTTCACCAAAACCCATGGCGGTACGCGCATCGGCCATATGGTGGGGCGCATCGTGCGCATGGAGACCACCGTGGTGCGCTCGGAGGCCGAGGCGCTGCTGCTGGAAAACAACCTTATCAAGACGCTGCAGCCCAAGTACAACATCCTGTTTCGGGACGACAAGAGCTACCCGTACCTCAAGATCACCGGCGTCGCGGCAAAAGACGGCACGGGGGACGACCCGAGCCAGCGCTTTCCGCGCCTGGCCTACTACCGCGGCAGCACCGACAAAAAGCACCGCTACTTCGGCCCCTACCCAAGCGGCTGGGCGGTGAAGGAAACGATTTTGCTGCTGCAAAAGGTGTTTCGCCTGCGCACCTGCGAGGACACGGTGTTTGCCAACCGCACACGCCCCTGTCTGCTCTACCAGATCAAGCGCTGCAGCGCGCCCTGCGTGGGCCTGATTTCTCCGGAGGCGTATGCGCAGGACGTCGCTCACGCCGAAGCCCTGCTGCGCGGCGAAGCGGGGGCGGTGATGGAGGCCTTGCAGCACAGCATGCTGGCGCACGCCGAGCGGCTTGAATTTGAGCAGGCCGCCGACGTGCGCAACCAGATCACGGCGCTCTCGCGCGTGCTGCACCAGCAATCGGTGGAGACAACGAGCGACAAGGACGTGGACATCCTTGCCGTGCGCGTGCAAGGCGGGCGCGCCTGCGTCAACCTGGCCATGGTGCGCGGTGGCCGGCATCTGGGCGACCGTGCTTACTTTCCGGTGCATGTGGACGATGCTGCCGCGTTGCAGGAAGCGCGTGCCGAGGCAGCGGATGCAGGGCAGGGCGCCGATGACGACGACGTTGGCCTCGCGCTGCCGGTGGAGGCCTTGGTGCTCCAGGCCTTCATCGCCCAGCACTACCTCGACGTACCCGTGCCGCCGGTGCTCGTCACCAGCGAGCCGGTCGGGCGCAGCCTGCTTGACGCGCTCAGCGAGCAAGCGGGCGTGCGCATCACTGCCGTGCACCAGCCGCGCGAGCAGCGCCGCGCCTGGCTGGATATGGCGCAGAACAACGCGCAACTGCAGCTCGCCCGCCTGCTTGCCGAAGAAGGCTCGCAGCAGGCGCGCACCCGCGCGCTGGCGCAGGCGCTGGACCTGTCGCAGGACGATCTGGACATACTCCGCATTGAATGTTTCGACATCTCGCACACGGCGGGCGAATCGACCCAGGCGTCGTGCGTGGTGTTTCAGAACCACAAGATGCAAAGCGGCGAATACCGCCGCTTCAACATTGATGGCATCACCGGCGGTGACGACTACGCCGCCATGCGCCAGGTGCTGCAGCGGCGTTACGGCAAGGTCGCCGAGGCGCAGCGCGAAGCGGGCGGTGCAGAGCCCGCGCCGGGCAGCGCGCGCCTGCCCGACCTGGTGCTGATCGATGGCGGCCGCGGCCAGGTCGGCGTGGCGCGCGAGGTGTTTGCCGCGCTGGGCCTCGACATCTCGCGCATCGTCGGCGTCGAGAAGGGCGAGGGGCGCAAGGTGGGCCTGGAAGAACTGGTGTTTGCCGACGGACGCGAGAAGGTTTACCTCGGCAAGGATTCGGCCGCGCTGATGCTGGTGGCGCAGATCCGCGACGAAGCGCACCGCTTTGCCATCACCGGCATGCGCGCGGCCCGCGCCCGCGTGCGCACGGGGGGCAGCCGGCTGGAAGATATCGCCGGCGTGGGCCCGAAGAAACGCGCGCGCCTGCTGCAACGTTTTGGCGGCGTGCGCGGCGTGGCCGAAGCCAGTGTGGCCGACCTGTGCACGGTCGATGGCATATCGCCCGCATTGGCGCAGGACATCTACCGCGCGCTGCGCTGAGCATTGCCCGCCAGCTCCCGGCGAGCTGTATGTGACCAGCGCGCGCGTGACACAATCAGCGCCATGTTCTGGACCATTCCCACCATCATGACCTGGACGCGCATCGTCGCGATACCGTTGATCGTGGGGGTGTTTTACCTGCCGCTCTCCGCCGAAGCGCGCAACCTCATCGCCACCGTCATGTTCGTGGTGTTTGCCGCCACCGACTGGCTCGATGGCTTTCTGGCCCGGCGCCTGAACCAGACCTCGGCCTTTGGCGCCTTCCTCGACCCGGTGGCCGACAAGTTCCTTGTGGCCGCCTCGCTGCTCGTACTGGTGCACCTGCAACGCACCGACGTATTCGTCGCGCTCATCATCATCGGGCGTGAAATTGCCATCTCCGCCTTGCGCGAATGGATGGCGCAAATCGGCGCCTCGCGCAGCGTCGCGGTGCACATGCTGGGCAAGCTCAAGACCACGGCGCAGATGGTGGCGATTCCGTTTCTGCTCTATGACGGCCCGCTGCCTGCGGGGCTTCACTCGGGTGTGGTGGGGCGCTGGCTGATCTGGATTGCCGCCGTGCTCACCGTCTGGTCCATGGCCTATTACCTGCAAAAAGCCCTGCCGGAAATTCGCGCCAGGGTGAAGTAAAAAATATAGGCAAAATCGGCCTCTAGCGCTTTATGGATAAGCGTTAATAGCTATTATTTTAGGAGTATTGATGGCCAAACACCGCATCGCCGTGATTGCTGGCGACGGCATCGGCAAAGAGGTCGTCCCTGAAGGCCTGCGCGTGCTTGAAGCCGCCGCCACGCGCTTTGGCATCGACCTGCAGTTCGACCATTTCGACTTTTCCAGCTGGGACTATTTCGAGCGCCACGGCAAGATGCTGCCCGACGACTGGAAGGCGCAAATCGGCAGCCACGACGCGCTCTACTTCGGCGCTGTGGGCTGGCCCGAGAAGATTCCCGACCACATCTCGCTCTGGGGCTCTCTGCTCCTGTTCCGGCGCGAGTTCGACCAGTATGTGAACCTGCGGCCGGCGCGTCTGATGCCTGGTGTAATAGCGCCCGTGGTGCGCCCCGACGGCAGCGCTCGGGCCCCTGGCGAGATCGACATGCTGATCGTGCGCGAGAACACCGAGGGCGAATACTCCAGCATCGGCGGGCGCATGTTCGAGGGCACCGAGCGTGAGATCGTCGTGCAGGAGACGGTCATGACGCGCCACGGTGTAGACCGGGTGCTGCGTTTCGCCTTCGAGCAGGCGCGCTCGCGCCCCAAAAAACACCTCACCAGCGCGACCAAATCCAACGGCATCGCCATCACCATGCCCTACTGGGACGAGCGTGTGGCCGCCATGGCGCGCGAGTACCCGGACGTGCGCGTAGACAAGTTCCATATCGACATCCTCACGGCGCATTTCGTGCAGCGTCCGGACGCCTTTGACGTGGTCGTGGCCAGCAATTTGTTTGGCGACATCCTGAGCGACCTCGGCCCCGCGTGTACCGGCACTATTGGTATCGCGCCCAGTGCCAACCTGAACCCCGCACGCGTTCACCCGTCGCTGTTCGAGCCGGTGCATGGCTCGGCGCCGGATATTGCGGGGCGCAACGTTGCCAATCCCATCGGGCAAATCTGGTGCGGCGCGTTGATGCTCGATTTCCTGGGCTACCGCGCCGCGCACGACGCCATGTTGGGCGCGATTGAGGCTGCGCTGGATCCTCAAGCGGACGGGCCGCGTACGCCCGATCTGGGCGGCACGGCCAGCACGCGGGACGTGGGGCGAGCCATCGCCCAGCTGCTGTGATGCGCAAGGCCGATGTCAATACGGGATTTGCCCTGTGGCCGAAACACGCGCGAAGCCCGCGAACTGTCTGGGCATTCCCTCGAATGCGGCTAGAATTCAGGCTTCCCGCGGGCCGCGAGCGGCTCGTATTGACACCGCGAATCCCGGTGGTTTTAATCTGATCGGCAGCACCAACGGGTGCTCACCCTGTCCAACTCGCCTCTGCGCTATTCGTGCGCAGTCGCAAGCTTGCGGGCAGGCAACGGCCAGAAAACCAAGAGACATTCAACCCCGTATATCCCGAGAGGCACCTTGTGAACAAAACCGAACTCATTGAGCACATCGCAAACAACGCCGATCTGTCCAAAGCTGCCGCTGCGCGTGCTTTGGAATCGACCATTGAGGCAGTCAAGAAGACTTTGAAAAAGGGTGGTACGGTGTCCCTCGTGGGTTTTGGTACATTCGCGGTGGGTAAACGCGCTGCGCGCACCGGCCGCAATCCGCGAACCGGCGCTGCGATTAAAATCAAGGCTGCTAAAGTTCCGAAGTTCCGTCCAGGCAAGGCGTTGAAAGATGCTTTGAACTGACACACAGATCAAGGTGGGGTGCTTAGCTCAGTTGGTAGAGCGGCGCCCTTACAAGGCGTAGGTCGGCGGTTCGACCCCGTCAGCACCCACCACTGATTCAAAGGCGAACGCGAGTTCGCCTTTTCTTTTTGTCATTGAAAGACCGGCCCATGTTTGAATCCATCCGCAAGCACTCGAAAATTGCGATGCTCGTGATGTTCTTGCTGATCATTCCGTCGTTCGTGCTCGTTGGTATCGACTCCAAGTATTTCTCCGGCAGCAGCCCGGTGGTGGCGCGTGTGGATGGGCATGACATCACGCAAGCCGAGTGGGACAACGCCCACCGCACGGAATCCGACCGTATTCGTGCCCAGCAGCCAGGGATTGACGGCGCACTGCTCGACTCGCCACAGGCGCGCTATGCCACGCTGGAAAGGTTGGTGCGTGACCGTGTCTTGCAGGCTGCGGCGACCAAAATGCATCTGCAGCCGAGCAACACCCGGCTTGCCAGCGCCTTACAGGAGATCCCCCAAATTGCTGCGCTGCGCCGCCCTGACGGTAGCTTGGACGCCGAGGCGTACCGCAAACTTGTGGCGACGCAAGGCATGACGCCAGAGGGTTTTGAAGCGTCGATGCGGCGCGATTTGGCAATCAACCAAGTGCTGGGCGGCATCATGTCCACCAGCTTTGTCACGCCCGCACAAGCCGAGATCACACTGGCGCCCTTGTTCCAGCAGCGAGAAATTCGGGTAGCAAGTTTCAATCCCAAGGATTTCGCATCCAAGGTGGCGGTCAGCGACGCAGACCTTCAGGCTTACTACAAGGACCATACCGACCAGTTCAAGCTGCCGGAGCAAGCCAATGTAGAGTATGTGGTGCTGGATCTGGATGCCGTGCGTGCCGGGATCGTCTTGAGTGAAGACGACCTCAAGACGTATTACAAGGAAAATCTTGCGCAGATGTCAGGCAAGGAAGAGCGGCGCGCCAGCCATATTTTGATAGCTGTTGCCAAGGATGCTCCCGCTGCCGAACGTGCTGCCGCCAAGGAACGTGCGCAAGCGCTCCTGGCGCAGGTGCGCAAGGCCCCTGAGACGTTTGCGGAAGTTGCCAAGAAAAACTCTCAAGATCCAGGCTCCGCCAGTAAGGGTGGCGATCTCGGGTTTTTCGGCCGCGGGGCTATGGTCAAGCCATTTGAGGACGCCGCGTTCGGCCTTGAAAAGAACGCTATCAGCGACGTGGTGACGAGCGATTTCGGCTACCACATCATCAAGCTCACGGACATCAAGAAGCCGTCCGTTCCTACGTTTGAAGAGAAGCGTGCCGAGATCGAAGGCCAACTCAAACAGCAGCAGGTCCAGCGCAAGTTTGCTGAAGTTGCGGAGACCTTTACCAACCTGGTCTACGAGCAGTCCGACAGCCTGCAACCGGTGGTGGAAAAGCTCAAACTCAAACTGCACACGGCCACCGGTGTGACGCGGGTGCCTGCTGTTGGCGCGGAAGGTGCATTGGCCAGCGCAAAGCTCCTGAGCGCGTTGTTTTCTGCCGATTCGGTAAAAGACAAGCGCAACACCGAGGCCATAGAGGTTGGCCCGAGTCAATTGGCTTCTGCGCGAATTACCCAGTACATGCCTGCGCGAACCCTGTCATTTGATGAGGCCCGCGACAAAGTTCGCAGCTTGTTCGTTGCCACAAAATCGGCTGAATTGGCCCGCGCCGAAGGCGAGGCGAAGCGTGCTGCCTGGGGCAAGGATGCTGGGCTGGCGAGCAGCGCACTGTCGGCTCCGCTTGTGGTTTCCCGCCAAGATGCCCACAGCCAGCCGCCTGCGCTTGTGGAAAAAGTGATGAGCGAAGATCAGACAAAACTCCCTGCATGGGTGGGCGTCGACCTTGGGGCGCAGGGGTATTTGGTGGCGCAGATCACCCGCGTGATCGATGAAAAAGCACCTACTGAGAATGTAGCAACACAGAGGCGCCAGCAGTATCTGCAATGGTGGACGAATGCCGAGGCGCTTGCTTACTACGAGTTGCTCAAGCAGCGGTTCAAGGCGCAAATCAAAGTTCCTCGCCCGGAAGCATCTCCGGCTGCAAAGGGTTGATGCCTGGAAAATTCATCGTATAATTTAAAGCTCTACGGTGGCTGTAGCTCAGTTGGTAGAGTCCAGGATTGTGATTCCTGTTGTCGTGGGTTCGAGCCCCATCAGCCACCCCAAATAGTTTGAAAGCCCTTGATAATCAAGGGCTTTCGTCATTTTTGGCAGCCACGCTACAAAAGCTCGCACCAACTGAAAACCTTGGGTTGTTCGTCAATAGAGATTGGAAGCGGTAGTCGTGCAGCCCTGCCTGTTTGTTGCTGGGGTTCTAGATCGCGTGGGTCGGTGACGCTGTCGGCAAGCATTTTTGCCCCAACTTGAAACGGCGGTAGGGCTTTGTTTCATCGACTGCTTCGGGGCAACCATCGCTTTTTTGCTTCTTCGGAACGTTAGTTGCGGGACGAAAATAATTCGCCAAAGAAGAAATTTTTTAGCTCAATCTTGCCTTCGAGTAAAAACCCGTACTACAATGCAAGGCTGCGCTGCTGACGGCAGGTAAGCCCCGAGAGGGGTTTGCTGGATGCGGTGGTGCGGCGGGTGAAGTAGGT
>NZ_QXJC01000011.1 GCF_003570885.1 Simplicispira hankyongi | reverse complement strand
GTGTGGCACAAAAGCGCCGACACCATCCTGGCATCTGTCGCACGGGCTGCAGGCTCAATTATTTGATGCTTACTTTTGAGACACCACACTAGCATCGGTTTTCTTTGCCCAGGAAAGCACCTATGACCCAAAACACCTTTGTCCATCGCTACAGCCGCTGGTCCATTGCCCTGCACTGGCTGATGGCCGTGTTGCTGGTGGCTACCGCCGCCACCATGGAACTGAAGGGGATATACCCCAAAGACAGTGCTGGGCGGGCGCTACTCAGATCGGTGCATTTCGGCCTCGGCCTCTCGGTATTTGTGCTTGTGTGGCTGCGCCTGCTGGCACGCGCACTGGGCAACACCCCGGTAATTACGCCGACGCCCCCCGCGTGGCAGGCCATGCTGGGCCATCTGGTGCAAGTGGCGTTGTATGCGTTGATGATCTGCCTGCCACTTCTGGGCTGGATGGCACTGAGCGCCAAGGGCGCTCCCGTCACCTTGCCAGGTGGGGTTGGGCTCCCGCTGCTGCCCATCACTGAGAGCAAGGAAACAGCAACCTGGATCAAGGAACTACACGAAACCGGCGCCACGGTGGGCTATGTGCTGGTTGGCCTGCACGCCGCAGCCGCCCTGTTTCACCACTATGTCCAGCGCGATGACACCGTGCTGCGCATGCTGCCTGGCACACGCTGAAGCGCACGCAGCGCGTCGCATACAATCAGCGGTGACGGGCCTCCCCGCATGGTGAAGCAGCCAACCGGGTCAGGTGGGGAACCAAGCAGCCCTAACTGTGGAGCCAGTGCCGGGGTAAGGCTCGTCAACTTCTTCTTCGGCACTGCGCAACGCAGTGTCCTCACTGCGTGCCGTGCGCCAGCAACGTTGCGACTTCCGGCGCCGAGCGCACGCCCAGCTTGCTGAAAACCCGGGCGCGGTGCACCTCCACGGTGCGCACGGCAATGCCCAGCTCATCGGCAATGACCTTGTTGAGCCGCCCCAGGGCCACGCGCTGCATGACCTCTTGTTCACGCTCCGTCAGGCTGGCCAAGCGGGCGCGCAGCTCTGCACCGCGAGCCTGGTGGTTGTGCATCGCAGCATCTACCGCCAGCGCCTGCTCCAGGCGGTCCACCAGCGTGTTGTCGCTATAGGGTTTTTCAAGAAAATCAAAGGCCCCTTTCTTCAGGGCCTCCACCGCCATGGGAATATCACCATGGCCAGTCATCAGAAGCACGGGGTTGCGCACGCCGCGAACCAACAGTTCACCGTGCAGCGCCAGGCCTGAGACCGGATCCATGCGCACATCGAGCAGAAAACACCCGCGCAGGCGGTCCGCAGGCGCCAGGTTCTGCAGCAGTTCGGCCGCGCTGGCAAAACTTTGCACCGCCAGATTGCGCGACTGCAGCAGAAAGACCAGCGCGTCGCGCACCGCCGCTTCGTCGTCCACCAGATAGACACAGGGTTGGAGCGCGCCGCTTGCAGTGTTCATATCAAAGCTTTCTCAATGATCTCTGGCGAATCCGCCAACACGGGCACGGCGAGCGGCAAGATGAAACTGATGCGCGCGCCGCCCTGGGGGAGATCCGCCGCATCCATGGAACCGTAATGCGCCTCAATGATCGAGCGGCAAATGGCCATGCCCATGCCCATGCCGTCGGTCTTGGTAGAGAAAAAGGGCTGACACAGCTGCTCAATGCCCTGCCCCTTCAGACCAGGGCCATTGTCACAAACATCAAAGCGCACAAACCGCTCCGAGACGACACTAAAACCCAGCGTGATGGTTTTGGGCAAGCGCCCGGAATCCGCGCCTGCAGTCAGCGCGTCGGCGGCGTTGCGGATCAGGTTGATGAGCACCTGCTCCAGCAGCACGCGGTCGCCCTCCACCAGATGCGTACGCACGGGCAGCTGGTTGACTACGCGCACCCGGCGCTGCGACAGGTCGCGCCCCAGCAATTGCACCGCTTGGGTGGCAATATCCGCAAGATCGCAAGGCTCTCGGTGCGGTTCTCTGCGCGACAAAAAATCCCGGATGCGTTGCACGATGGCCGCAGCATGCTCCGTCTGCTCGGCCTGGCGTGCCAGCGCCAAGGTGATGTGCCCATCGGTCACGTTGCGGTTCTTGAGTGCATTTTGCAAACCGGCGTTGTAGCTGGAAATTGCCGCCAGGGGCTGGTTGAGCTCGTGTGCCAAGGTCGAGGCGATTTCGCCCAAGGTGGCCAGCCGAGCCTGGGTCGCCATGGCTTCGGTACGGCGCCGCTCGCTCTCCTGCGCGCGAAGGCGTTCGGTGATATCGAGCACCGACCCCATCCAGCCGATCTGGCTACCGCGCGCATCAATGAGGGGCGCTTCCACGATCAGCACCTCCAGAACGCCTCCATCCCGTTTCCTCCAACGCACCTCATAGCCTTCCGGGGGCGCCCGCCCCGACATGGTGCGGCGATGCAAGACCTGCATCTCATCCATGTTCTCGCTTTCCCAGTAAGGCATGGGCGGAACATGGCCCAAGAGCTCCTGAACACTGTAGCCAACCATATCTGCAAAGGCGCGGTTGACGTAGAGCAGGCGCCCGTGCAGATCGCGGGCACGCAGACCAACACGCAGCGACTCGCCCATGGCCGTGCGCCAGGCTGCCTCGGTGCGCCAGGCCGCCTCGGCACGCCGCACGCCCTGCATCTGGCGGCGCAGCAGCAGCGAGGCCCAGCCGATCATGGCCAGCAAAGCGCCCAACAGCCAAGACGGAAAGGTGCGAAACCAGGGGCGAAAGCGCTCACGCAGAGCCAGTTCCAGGTAGGTCTCGCTCAGCAGGGGCGAGAGGCTGATGCGGTGCGACAGCGGTGGAACCGCAAAGCGCCAGGCGGCGCCAGGCGCGGCAGCCACCACCTGGTCAAAATCATCCATCAGGCGAATGTCGTAGCGCTGCCCCATCCACCAGGGGGTCAACTCTTTGAGCAAGCGCGCCGGCTGCAGCCTGGCAATGAGCATGCCGGTCTGTCTGCCGCCATGGTGGAGCGGCGCGAGCAGATGCACCGAGACACCCGTCGGAATGTCGTCGCGCCCCAGGGCGTGGCGCGGGTCAGGCACCTCCGCCAGAATGCGATTGTTCGGGTCAAGCCATATCAGGCTGACCCAGTACGCCTGTTGCGCACTGCGCACCGCGCTGTCCAACGCCAGGTTCTCGGGCGTAACCCCGTCGGCCACCAAATGCGCGGCCAAGCCGTCAAGGCGCAGTTGCTCGGACTCAATGCGCGCACTCAGCTTGTCTTGCAGACCCAGTGCATCCACTTCCATGGTGTGGCGCAGCGCCTCCAGGTCGCGCCGATCGCTGGCCTCAAGCACCGCCATCACGGCCAGCACCAGAACCACAGCCAGGCAAAACGGCAAGACCCACAGCCATGCGCGCAGCTTCTGGTGCGACGGTGATGCGGGCAATGCGGGGGGAATCAGTGGCGACGGCACCAAAACAGTCTAAGGCCTCGGCACTGCGGTTGTCGGGGCGGCGGCTGTGTTGTGGAAATCCACAATGCCGCAAAATCGAGAAATGCAGAAAAATCCCCCTGCACAGCGGTGCACTCCTGCCCCGTTTCATCACCGGAGACATCTCATGAAAAAGCGTTCTTTCCTGCTCGCGGTCGCCCTTTCAGCCAGTTTTGGCGCCTATGCCCAGGCGCCCATCGTCATCAAGTTCAGTCATGTGGTGGCAACGGACACCCCAAAAGGAAAGGCAGCAGATTTCTTCGCCAAACGTGCCGCCGAGTTGACCAAGGGCCGCGTCAAGGTTGAGGTGTACCCCAACAGCCAGCTCTACAAGGACAAAGAGGAGATGGAAGCGCTGCAGCTGGGCTCGGTCCAGATGCTGGCGCCGTCGCTGTCGAAGTTTGCACCGCTCGGCGTGCGTGAGTTCGAGGTGTTTGACCTGCCCTACCTGTTCGACAACTACGACGAGCTGCACAAGGTCACTCAGGGCCCCGTCGGCAAGAGCCTGCTGGACAAACTTCAGCCCAAGGGCATCACCGGCCTGGCCTATTGGGACAACGGCTTCAAGTCGTTCTCGGCCAACCGGCCGCTGCACGCGCCGGCAGACTTCAAGGGCCTGAAGATGCGCATCCAATCGTCCAAGGTGCTGGACGCGCAGATGCGTGCCCTGGGCGCCATCCCGCAGGTGATGGCGTTCAGCGAGGTCTACCAGGCCCTGCAGACCGGTGTGGTCGATGGCACAGAAAACCCGCACTCCAACCTCTACACCCAGAAGATGTATGAAGTGCAAAAGGACATGACGCTCTCCAACCACGGCTACCTCGGCTATGCCGTGGTCGTGAACAAGAAGTTCTGGGACGGCCTGCCAGCAGATATCCGCACCGAGCTCAACCAAGCCATGACCGAAGCCACCAAGGTGGCTAACGACGATGCGAAACAGGACAACGACAACGCGCTGGCCAAGGTGAAAGCATCAGGCAAGACCAACGTCTACACACCCACCGACGCGGAAAAAACAGCTCTGAAGAAGGCCTTGATCCCGGTGCACAAGCAGATGGCCTCGCGCATTGGCGAAGACACCATCAAGGCGATCTACAAGGAAACCGGCTTCGATCCGTCGAAGCTCTAAAGCAGCAGCAGCACGAAGCGCCGGGTTGATCGCCGTGTCAGCCCGGCGCTTCGCGCATCCGCAGGCAGATGCCCCTTCCCCGCCTTTTTTCCACGCCGCATCTCGGTAGCGCATACCGAAAACGTTCCGCGGTCGCTTGTGGCCGCAAGGAGAAGCTGTTGTGAAATGGCTTGATCATCTTGAAGAGTGGCTCATCACCGTGTTGATGGGGCTGGCCACGCTCATTACTTTTCTGGCGGTGATACACCGCTACGCCTCGGGCCTGGCGATACCGGGCCTGCAGGACTGGCTGCTGCGGCAGGACGTGTCCTGGGCGCAGGAAGCCACCATCTACCTTTTCGTGTGGATGGCCAAGTTCGGCGCTGCCTACGGCGTGCGGACCGGCATCCACGTCGGCGTTGACGTGGCGATCAACCGATTGCCCGAGCGCACACGCGGAAAAATCATCGTCTTTGGCTTGCTGGCTGGCGCCTTCTTCACCTTCTCGCTCGCCTCCTTCGGCGGAAGTTTTGTTTGGGAAAACGGCGCGCACTACCGCATTTTCAGCATCCTGGGCCTGAGCCTTGACGGCCTCACGCAAGGGCCTGTCACGCCCGACATGGAGATGCCAACCTGGATCGTGTACTCCGCCATTCCGCTGGGTTCCGGCTTGATGTGCTTTCGCTTCCTGCAAGTGGCTTGGAATTTCATCCGTACCGGCGAACTGCCCCACCATGACCACGGCCACGTCGATGGCCTGGAAGAAGGCGTCGAGGAAGACGCCGCCCCCGATTTGCACCCGCAGGAGCACACGCGATGAACGGCCTGATCATTTTTGGGATTTTGCTCACGCTGATGCTCACCGGCATGCCGGTGTCCATCGCTCTGGGCCTGACCGTTCTGAGCTTCATCTTCGGTTTCACCGATGTACCGGCGCAAGCCGTGGCATTGAAGCTTTTCACCGGCATCGAGAACTTCGAGATCATGGCGGTGCCGTTTTTCATCCTGGCAGGCAATTTTCTGACGCACGGTGGTGTTGCCAAGCGGATGATCACCTTCGCCGCCTCCATGGTGGGCCATTGGTATGGCGGCCTGGGTCTGGCCGGCGTGCTGGCCTGCGCGCTGTTTGCCGCCGTTTCCGGCTCATCCCCGGCCACCGTGGTGGCCATCGGCTCGATTCTGCTGCCAGCGATGGTCAAGGCAGGCTTTCCCAAGAGCTTCGGTGCCGGCGTTATCACGACCTCGGGCGCGCTGGGTATCCTGATCCCACCCTCGATCGTGATGGTGATGTATTCGGTCTCCACCAACACCTCGCTCGGCGCACTGTTCATGGCCGGCGTGGTCCCTGGCGCCGTGCTGGCGTTTTTGCTGGGGCTGACAACCTGGTACCGGGCGCGCAAAAACAACTACCCGCGTTTGCCCAAAGCCAGCTGGGCCACACGTGGCAAGGCGTTTCGCGAGTCCTTCTGGGGGCTTATGCTGATCGTGATCGTGATGGGCGGCATCTACGCGGGCCTCTTTACGCCAACAGAAGCAGCGGCCATGAGTGCGGTGTACGCGTTCGTCGTGGCGGTCTTTGTCTACAAGGATTTGCGCCTGAGCGAAGTGCCGCGGGTGCTGCTGGCATCCGCCAACATGAGCGCCATGCTGCTCTACATCATCACCAACGCGGTGCTGTTCAGCTTTGTTCTCACCAACGAGCAGATCCCGCAGCACCTGGCGGACTGGATGGTGGGAATGGGACTGGGCCCCATCGCCTTCCTGCTGGTGTGCAACGTCCTACTGCTGGTGGCAGGCAACTTCATGGAGCCATCGTCCATTGTGCTGATCATGGCTCCCATCCTCTTTCCGGTCGCCGTGAAGATGGGCATCGACCCCGTGCACTTCGGGATCATGATGGTCGTGAACATGGAGGTCGGCATGTGCCATCCGCCGGTGGGGCTCAATCTGTACGTGGCGTCCGGCATCACCCAGATGGGGATTACGGAGCTCACCGTCGCCGTCTGGCCCTGGCTGCTGACGATGTTGGGCTTTCTTGTCGCCGTCACCTACTGGCCGCCAATGACGCTCTGGCTACCGCACATACTGGGGATGGGCAGGTGAGCCGCTAAACCCTTTATCGCGCCACTTCTGGCCTGCTGCGCCTCCCCGTTCAGCAGTGCCTCAGTGGCGCGAACGGCGCTTGCGGGGCCGCGGCGCGTCGGCGCTTGCGGCGTTTTCTTTGGATTTTCCCAGGCGCGACTCCGTTCCCTTGATCAGACGCGCGATGTTGTCCTTGTGCCGCCAGGTCAGCAAGCTCGACATCACCACGATGGACGCGGCGATGGTGCGCTCGGTATCCCAGACGATGCCGCCCACCATCACGTAGTACACCGGTGCAAACAAGGCGCTGGCCAGCGAGGCGAGCGATGAATAGCGGAAGAAAAACGCCACGATGAGCCAGGTGGCGGCAGTGGCCAGCCCCAGCCAGGGGCTGAAGCCCACCAGCACGCCCAGCGCGGTGGCCACGCCCTTGCCGCCCTGAAAACGGAAAAACACCGGCCACAGGTGGCCCGCAAAAGCGGCCAGGCCCACCATCGCCTGCGTGCCGTCCTCCAGCCCATACGGCGCGCCGTACCAGCGCACCAGCACCACCGGCAGCCAGCCCTTGGCGGCGTCGAGCAGCAGCGTGACGATGGCGGCGGCCTTGCTGCCCGAGCGCAGCACGTTGGTGGCTCCAGGGTTCTTGCTGCCAAAGGTACGCGGATCGGCCAGGCCCATGGCGCGGCTGACGACAACGGCAAACGAGAGGGAGCCCAGCAGGTAGGCGGCAAGCACGGCGGCAAAGCTATAGGCAACAGGCACGGAGGCAACTCCAGAAATTCAAATGCAAACGGACAGCAATGGCCCGCACCAGCGAACGGCGGGCCATTGTGCCAGCCACCCGGACCTGGGCGGCGAACACGCGCCTACATCTCCAGCGCGCATTGCACCGGCCGAGCACCCAGCAATTGCACGCAGACCTGCGGATCCATCTGCACCAGAAACCCGCGCCGCCCGCCGTTGATGGCGATACGCGGCAGCGTGAGAATGCTCTCCTCGATGTACACCGGCATCTCGCGGCGCGTGCCAAAGGGCGACGTGCCACCCACCAGGTAGCCGCTGTGGCGGTTGGCGACCTCGGGCTTGCAGGGTTCGACCGATTTGGCACCTATCTGGCGTGCCAGGTTCTTGGTGGACACGGTGCGGTTGCCGTGCATCAGCACCAGTAGGGGTTTGGCGTCCTGGTCCTGCATGACCAGCGTCTTGACCACGGCGTACGGGTCCAGCCCCAGCACCGCCGCGCTGTGCTGGGCGCCACCGTGCTCCAGGTACTCGTAGGGGTGGCCGGTGAACGCCACGCCGTGCGCACGCAACATCTGCGTCGCAGGGGTTTCGCTGACGTGCGCCGCCTTGCTGTCTTTCTTTGCCATGGTTTGAAAATGATAGCTGGTCGCGCTTACAGCATAAGCGCTAGGGCCTCATTTGACCTCAAATTGCGGGGTCGCCCATTTCCCAGCGCAGCACGTCGATCGCGGCGAGCAGCTCCGGGCTGAGCGTGGCGCCAAAAGCGCCAATATCTTCCTCCAGCTGCGCCAGCGAGGTCACGCCAATGATGGTGCTGGCGACCTGCCACTTGGTAGCGCAAAAGGCCAGCGCCATCTGCGTGGGGCTCAATCCATGGTCGCGTGCCAGCGCGTTGTAGCGGCGCGCGGCCGCCAGCGCCTCGGGCCGGCCCCAGCGCTGCTTGCGCACGCTGGCGTAACTGGCAATGCGCGCACCAGCGGGCGCGTTCGGGCCTTCGGTGCCGCTTGCGTCGTACTTGCCGGTGAGCAGACCAAAGCCGAGGGGCGAATAGGCCAGCAAGCCCACCTTCAGCCGGTGGCAGGTTTCGTCGAGGGCGTTCTCGTAGCTGCGGTTGATCAGGCAGTACGGGTTTTGCACGCTCACGACGCGGGGCAGCCCGTGTTGCTCGGCCAGCCGCACAAATTCATGCACGCCATAGGGCGTTTCATTGGACAAACCAATGTGGCGCACCTTGCCAGCGCGCACCAGGCCGGCAAGCGCATCGAGTTGCGCGTGGATGGGCGTTTGCGATGTTTCCTTGGCCGGGTCGTAGTACTGGGTGCCAAAGGCTGGCACATGGCGCTCGGGCCAGTGGATCTGGTAGAGGTCAATGACGTCGGTCTGCAGGCGCCGCAGGCTGGCCTCACAGGACGCGACGATGTCGGCCGGCGTCATGCCCTTCCCTTCGCGCACCCAGGGCATGCCGCGCGACGGCCCGGCCACCTTGGTGGCCAGCACGGTCTTGGCGCGCAGACCGGGCCGCGAAGCAAACCAGTTGCCGAGGATGGTCTCGGTCGCGCCAAAAGTTTCGGCACGCGCCGGCACGGCGTACATCTCGGCCGTGTCAAGGAAGTTGATGCCGCGCTCGACCGCACGGTCCAGGATGGCATGGGCGGTGGGCTCGTCCACCTGTTCACCAAAGGTCATGGTGCCCAGGCAGATGGGGGTGACGTGCAGGTCGCTCTGACCGAGTTGGAGTGTTTTCATGCGGTGCGGGGCTTGTCCAAAGGGAGCGCTGCAGTTTACGGGCGCGGGCGCAATCGTGCAGGCGAGCAAGCGCGCAGGTGTTTGTCGCCGCAAGGACAAGCCGCTTGCGCAAGCCATGAATAATTGGCGGATGTATTCCGAACGCTTTCCCGCCCGCACCGAGTTCGTGCGCGTCCGCTCACTCGACTACCACGTCTGGCGCTGGGGAGCGTCCGAGGCCGATGCTCCACCACTTGTTTTGGTGCATGGCTGGATGGACGTGGGTGCTTCCTACCAGTTCATGGTGGACGCCCTGTCCGAGGCCTTCGTGCAGGGCCGGACCATCCTCGCGCCCGACTGGCGCGGCTTCGGGCTCACCAAACCCCCGGCCCCGACCGACCACTACGCCTTTGCGGACTACCTGGCCGACCTGGACCAATTGCTGGACCACTGCGCGGGCAATCGCCCCGTGGACCTGGTGGGCCACAGCATGGGCGGCAACATCGCCATGATGTACGCGGGGGTACGGCCGGCGCGGGTGCGGCGCCTGGTGAACCTGGAAGGCTTTGGCCTGCCCGCCTCCCAACCGGAGTCTGCGGTGCGCCGCTATGCGGAGTGGATGGACGAAATCCGCCAACTCGAACGCGGCGAGATGGCGCTCAAAAGCTACGACAGCCTGGACGGCGTGGCGCGGCGGCTCATGAAGACCAACCCACGCCTCTCGCAGGACAAGGCGCAATGGCTGGCACAGCATTGGGCCGCGCAGGACGCGTCAGGCCGCTGGGCCATCCTGGGCGACGCGGCGCACAAGGTGAAGAGCGCGCAGATCTACCGCGTGGACGAGGCGCAAGCGCTCTACGCCGCCATCACCGCGCCCACGCTGGCGGTGGAAGCCAGCGGAGACAGCCTGGGCCAGTGGTGGCAGGGCCGCTACACGCTGGCGCAGTACCACGAGCGCCTGAAAGCCGTGGCGGACTGCCGCACCGCCGTCATCCAGGACGCCGGCCATATGCTGCACCACGACCAGCCCGAGGTGCTGGCACAACTGATAGAAACCTTTTTGCGCGACTGACGTCCGATTTATTTGATGAAAATAGCCATCTAACGCTTATCCTGTAAGCGTTAAAAGCTATCAAGAACATAGTATCAGGCTGCGCGAGCAGCTTCGGCCAAGCGCTCGGCACAGCGGCTTGCCTGCGCAGCGTCGCGCGCCTCCACCATCACCCGCAGTACCGGCTCGGTGCCGCTGGCGCGAATCAGCACACGGCCCAGGGCGCCCAGTTCGGCCTGCACGGCTTCGGTTTCCCGCGCCAGATGGGCATTGCCGCGCCAGTCGCTGCCGGGCGCCAGCCGGACATTGAGGAGCACCTGCGGGAACAGCGTCACCTCTTCCATCAACTGCGCCAGCGTGCGGCCACTGCGCACCACGCACTGCAGCACCTGCAAGGCGCTCACCAGGCCATCGCCCGTGGTCTGCTTGTCGAGCGCCAGCAGGTGGCCCGAGCCTTCACCGCCCAGCAACCAGCGGCGCTGCGCCAGCTCTTCCAACACGTAGCGGTCACCCACCTTGGCGCGCACGAGCTTGACACCGCGTTCGGCCAATGCCAGCTCCACCGCCATATTGGTCATCAGGGTGCCGACCACGCCCGGCACGAGTTCGTCGCGGCCCATGCGCTCGCGCGCCATGAGGTAGAGCAGTTCGTCGCCGTTGTAGAGGCGGCCAGCGGCGTCCACGACCTGCAGACGGTCGGCATCGCCGTCGAGTGCGATGCCGTAGTCGGCATGGTTGGCGCGCACCGCGAGCACCAGGGCGTCGGGATGCGTGGCACCGACCTCGTGGTTGATGTTGAGGCCGTCCGGCGCGCAGCCCATGGCGATCACGTCAGCACCCAATTCGTGGAACACCTTGGGTGCTACCTGGTAGGCAGCTCCGTGCGCAGCATCCACGACGATTTTGAGCCCTTTGAGCGTGAGGTCGTGGGCAAAGGTGCTCTTGCAAAACTCGATGTAACGCCCCGAGGCATCGTCCAGCCGACGCGCTTTGCCCAAGGAGGCCGAATCCGCCCACACAGGCAGTTCCTGCAGCGCCTCCTCAACGGCCCGCTCCCAGCTGTCCGGCAGCTTGCTGCCTTGGGCACTGAAGAACTTGATGCCGTTGTCTGCAAACGGGTTGTGGCTGGCGCTGATGACCACACCCAGGCTGGCCCGCTGGGCACGCGTCAAGTAGGCAACGGCGGGCGTGGGCAGCGGCCCGAGCAAGACCACATCGACACCAGCAGAATTAAAGCCTGATTCCAGTGCGCTTTCGAGCATGTAGCCCGAAATGCGCGTGTCTTTGCCAATCAGCACCGTAGGGCGCTCTTCGCTGCGCTTGAGCACGCGGCCCACGGCATGGCCGAGGCGCAGCATGAAGTCGGGTGTGATGGGCGGTTGCCCTACCGTGCCGCGGATGCCATCGGTGCCGAAATACTGTCGGTCCATTTTTCCTCCCAAAATTTTCTTGTGCAGGCCGTGCGAGCAAGCCACTTAGAGCCTGTTCAAAGTGGCCTGCCCGCTGGCCGAGCGCCATACGGCGAGCGCCTGGACGGTCTCACGTACATCGTGCACACGCACGACACGAGCGCCACGCTCGACCGCCAGCAGTGCCGCGGCAATGCTGGGAATCAGGCGCTCGCCCACTTCCTGCCCCGTCACCGCACCCAGCGATGACTTGCGCGACCAGGCAGCGAGCAGCGGGTAGCCAGCGGCCAGCAGCTCGTGCTGACGCGCCAGCAGGGAAAAATTCTGCGCCACGGTCTTGCCAAAGCCAATTCCAGGATCGAGCAAAATTCGGCTCTTTTCAACGCCTAGCGCTTGCAGAATGGACGCTTGCCGCTTCAAAAAAAGGAGCACTTGTGCAGGCACATCGCCCTCCATGGGCGCTGCCTGCATGGTCTGCGGTTCGCGGTGCATGTGCATCAGGCAGACGCCACAACGCGGGTGCCCGGCCACCACTTGCGCCGCATCGCCGCAGCGCAGGGCCCAGACATCGTTGATGACGTCGGCGCCCAGGTCAAGGACCGCTCGCATCACCTCAGGCTTGTAGGTATCCACCGAGACCGGCACACCCAGCGCCACAGCACCGCGCACCACTGGCAGCACACGGGCAAGCTCCTCTTCCAGAGGGACGGGAGGACTGCCGGGGCGCGTGGATTCGCCTCCGATGTCAAGCAGATCAGCACCGTCCTTCAGCAGCACCTCGCAGTGGCGCAGGGCGGCTGCAGCGTTGGCGTGTTTGCCCCCATCGGAGAAAGAATCTGGCGTGGCATTGACGATGCCCATGACCTGCGGGCGGCCGAGGTCTATGGCGAAGCGGCTGGTTTGCCAGAGCATGGGGGTGATGGGTGCAGAAGAATGAACAAACGGGGCTTGCGCCCCGTTTGTTCGTTGCAGGAATGCCTGCATCAGGCCGCTGTCGGCGCCGGATCGGGTGCCACGGCGGGTGTGCCGCCGGTCGGGCCATCACCGCCCGACGAGGGCGTGCGCGGCGTCCAGTCCTTGGGCGGGCGCGGCGGCTTGCCGGCCATAATGTCGTCGAGTTGGTCGGTGTCGATGGTCTCCCATTCGAGCAGCGCCTTGGCCATGGCGTGCATCTTGTCGCGGTTGTCCTCGATCAGCTTGCGTGCCTGGGCGTACTGCTCATCGATGATCTTGCGCACTTCCTGATCGACCTTTTGCATGGTCGACTCGCTCATGGTGGTGGTTTTGGTGACCGAACGCCCCAGGAACACTTCACCTTCGTTCTCGGCATAGACCATGGGACCAAGCGCATCGGTCATGCCGTAGCGCGTGACCATGTCGCGGGCAATCGAGGTCGCCCGCTCGAAGTCGTTGCTGGCGCCCGTGGTCATCTGGCCCATGAACACTTCCTCGGCAATGCGGCCGCCAAAGAGCATGCTGATCTGGTTCAGCATGTATTCCTTGTCGTAGCTGTAGCGGTCTTGCGCCGGCAGGCTCATGGTGACACCCAGCGCACGGCCGCGCGGGATGATGGTGACCTTGTGCACTGGATCGCACTTGGGCAGGAGCTTGCCGATCAGCGCGTGACCCGACTCATGGTAGGCCGTGTTGCGGCGCTCTTCCTCGGGCATGACCATGCTCTTGCGCTCAGGGCCCATCAGGATCTTGTCCTTGGCGCGCTCGAAATCCTGCATCTCGACCGTACGCGCATTGCGGCGCGCGGCCATCAAAGCAGCTTCGTTGCACAGGTTGGCCAGATCGGCGCCGCTCATACCCGGTGTGCCGCGCGCGATGACGCTGGGGTTCACGTCCTGGCTGACCGGGATTTTGCGCATGTGCACGTTGAGAATCTGCTCGCGGCCGCGGATGTCCGGCAGCGTCACATACACCTGCCGGTCGAAGCGGCCGGGGCGCAGCAATGCAGCGTCAAGAATGTCGGGCCGGTTGGTGGCAGCCACCACGATCACACCCAGGTTGGTCTCGAAGCCGTCCATCTCGACCAGCATCTGGTTCAAGGTCTGCTCGCGCTCGTCGTTGCCGCCGCCCAGGCCTGCGCCACGCTGGCGGCCCACGGCGTCGATTTCGTCGATGAAGATGATGCAGGGAGCGTTCTTCTTGGCGTTCTCGAACATGTCGCGCACCCGGGCTGCGCCCACGCCGACGAACATTTCGACGAAATCAGAGCCGGAAATCGAGAAGAACGGCACCTTGGCCTCGCCCGCAATCGACTTGGCCAGCAGCGTCTTGCCGGTGCCCGGAGGGCCGACCAGCAACAGGCCGCGCGGAATGCGGCCGCCGAGCTTCTGAAAGCGTTGCGGGTCTTTCAGGAAATCGACAACTTCCTTGACTTCTTCCTTGGCCTCGTCGCAACCGGCCACATCGGCAAACGTCACCGTGTTGTTGTTCTCGTCCATCATGCGCGCCTTGCTTTTGCCAAAGCTGAAAGCGCCGCCCTTGCCGCCGCCCTGCATCTGGCGCATGAAGTACACCCAGACACCAATCAGGAGCAGCATCGGGCCCCAGCTGACCAGCAGGGTCATGAGCAGCGAGCCTTCCTCGCGCGGCTTGACATCGAACTTGACGTTGTTGTTGATGAGGTCGCCCACCAGGCCGCGATCAAGGTACGTCGCGGTGGTGCGGATGCGCCGGTCGTCGTTGGTGACAGCGACGATCTCGGTTCCGCCCTGGCCTTCCTGAATGGTGGCGCTCTTGATGCGGTTGTTGCGCACCTCGCTCAGAAACTCGGAGTAGCCCACATGGCCAGCCGACGCACTGACGCGGGTGTCAAATTGTTTGAACACCGTAAAAAGCACCATGGCGATGACAAGCCATACGGCGACTTTCGAAAACCACTGATTGTTCAAGCGGGGCTCCAGAGGGATTGGCAGGGTTGGTTTGACCCAGATAGCGCCAATTTTAGGCCTTTCAAGGTCTGCCGCTCTTGCGCCGTCAGGAAACCGGCCATTGCGCCGGTGCGGTCTCTCAATCTTTGCGGCCTATCCCGACCAGAAAGGTTTCAGAAGACTTGTCGCGCGAGGCCTTGGGTTTCACGGTTTTCACCACACGAAACTGCGCGTGAAAGCCTTGCACCAGCGCGTCGTAGCCCTGGCCGTGAAACAGCTTGGCCACGAGCGCTCCTTGCGGCTGCAGATGGGCACGGGCAAAGTCAAGTGCCAACTCGACCAAGAGCGAAATACGCGCGCCATCGGTTGCTGCAATGCCCGAGAGATTGGGCGCCATGTCCGAGACCACCAGGTCCACCTTGCGCCCCTCAAGCGCGGCTTCCAGTTGTGCCAGCACCGCGTCTTCGCGGAAATCCCCCTGCAGAAAGCGCACGCCTTCGATAGGTTCCATGGGCAGTATGTCGAGCGCCAGAATGGTTCCCGCCAGTTGGCCACCACCGCTGCTTCCCAGGCGCCGGCGCACATACTGGCTCCAGGCCCCAGGCGCACTGCCCAGATCGACCACCACCGCGCCTGGGCGCAGCAGGCCAAACTGCTCGTCAATCTCCTTGAGTTTGTAGGCAGCGCGCGCGCGGTAGCCCTCATGCTGAGCGAGTTTCACGTAGGTGTCGTTGACGTGGTCGTTCAGCCAAGCCTTGTTGACCTTCTTGCTTTGGGTTTTGACTTTCATGGAAGTCCATTGTCGCTCGACAATCGGTCGTGCCGATTGCACCAGGCGCATATGTCGCGCAAGCGCAGTGAACGCGCCCAGCACCAGGCCGCAGACATAATACGGCCCATGCCCCAAATAGAACTCCACTCGGCCGAGCGCCGCGAATTGCGCGCCCAGGCGCACCACCTGAACCCTGTGGTCATGGTAGGCGGCGATGGCCTGACGCCCGCAGTGCGCAAGGAAATCGAAGCCGCGCTCGACGCGCATGGCCTGATCAAGATCCGCGTCTTCAGTGACGACCGCGCGGCGCGCGAACTGATGTACCAGGAACTCGCTGCAGAACTGAATGCCGCACCCATCCAGCACATTGGCAAGCTCCTGGTGCTGTGGCGCCCCCAGCCCGAGAAGCTCAAAACTCCCGACGAGGACCGCATGCCCGGCCCGCGCGATGTCAAGGTGCTCAAGTACAGCAAGCGCGGCGGCCAACGCCCAGAGATCAAGCAGTTGCGCGTGCTGGGCAACCAGCGGCTGACGCCAGGCGGCCAGGTCAAGCGCGCCAAGAAACCCAGGCCCATCTCGATCAAGAAACGCCAGGCCCCTTGACGGCGATGCGTGAGGCCAGCCAGGCGCACCCGCGCCACGTCATTTGCATGAAATGGGGCACGAAATACGGCCCCGAGTACGTCAACCGGCTCTACGCCATGGTACGCCGGCACCTGAGGGGAGACTTCAACTTTGTCTGCCTGACGGACGATGCTGCAGGCATCCGCAGCGAAGTGCAGTGCCTGCCAATCCCACCGCTGGACCTGCCCGCTGGTATTCCCGAGCGTGGCTGGAACAAGCTCGCCACCTTCGCCGCCGATCTCCATGGTTTGCAGGGCACGGCGCTGTTCCTGGACGTGGACGTGGTGGTCACCGGCAGCCTGGACGATTTTTTCACCCAGCCGGGTGAATTTCTCATCATCCACGACCACAAGCGGCCCTGGCGCATCACCGGCAACTCGTCGGTGTACCGGTTCGAGCTGGGTGCCCATCCCGATGTGCTCGCTTACTTCCGCACGCATTTCGACGAAATTCGGCGGCGCTTTCGCAACGAGCAGGCGTATCTGTCGGATTTCCTGCACCGCCAGGGCAAGCTCGCCTACTGGCCCGACACCTGGTGCCCGAGCTTCAAATACCACTGCATTCCGCGCTGGCCGACCAATTACTGGCGCCTCCCCTTCGTGCCAGAGGGCGCACGCGTCGTGATCTTCCATGGCGAATGCAACCCGCCCGACGCATTGGCGGGGCGGCGCAACCGACGTTTTCGTTTTATTCGCCCTGCTGCGTGGGTAGCCGAGCACTGGCACGAGTAGCATCGGCGCGGCGGCAGTCGACTCGTGTCTCTACCAGCGAACGCCGCGCAAGCGGCTCAGGGGAATGGTCGCTTATCTGCCGTACACCACAGCACGGCCAGCGCACACAACCACTGCAGGCCAAACATTGCGGAGCCCACGCCGTGCCACAGGCGCAGGTTTTGCCGCGCCTCGATGCGCGGCGCCACACCAAACTGCACCAGCACAGCGAGCAGCATGCCCGCCAGTATGAAAACCATAGCTGCGCGCGCCCATGGGTATTGCGCTACCTCCCCTCTTGGCCTTGAGATCAGGAGCAGAAGCAGGCCACAGCCAACGGACACCCAGGTCTGCGCAGCAAACAAGCGCGCCGCCATATTGCCCGCCATGGCTGGGGTCGCCAGGTGGACGAACAGCATGGGAACGACCAGCGCGCCAAGCGTGGTCAGGCTCCCCCACCACAAGGCGGCGAGGAGGACAGGAAAGCGCTGGCGCAGGGGACTCATGTGCGCACCCTATCGCTTGCGCCGTGCGCAGCCCGCGGCACTGGCGCAACCCACGCCAGCGGCCGCCGTGCAAAGGCTACTTTGCCGCACTGGCGGTGCCTACTAGGGGGTTGTCGCCTCATCAGGCGTAGCTGACTGCCACGATTTCGTAGTGGCGCACGCCACCTGGTGCCTGCACTTCGGCGGTATCGCCTTCGACCTTGCCAATCAAGGCACGTGCAATCGGGCTGCCAATGTTGATCAGCCCTTGCTTGAGGTCGGCCTCGTCTTCTCCCACGATCTGGTAGGTAACGGCTTCGCCCGTGTCTTCTTCCTCCAGCTTGACCGTGGCGCCAAACACCACCCGCCCTTCAGCATCAAGGGTGCTCGGATCGATGATCTGAGCCGCCGAGAGCTTGCCTTCAATTTCCTGGATGCGCCCTTCAATGAAGCCCTGGCGGTCCTTGGCGGCGTCGTATTCGGCGTTTTCGCTCAAATCGCCCTGGGCGCGAGCCTCGGCAATGGCGGCGATAACAGCGGGACGATCCACCGTTTTGAGTCTATGCAGTTCGGCCTTGAGTTTCTCGGCGCCGCGTTTGGTAATGGGAAGAGTGGCCATGGCCCGACGTCTCCGTTGGTGGTGGTGTGCCGCAGAAAAGCGCGGCTTGTCTACGCATGCACAGCCAGAAGGTGGTGTGGCATGCCCCAAAAGCAAACCGCCGCACGTTGCCGCGCGGCGGTGTTGATCTGGCGCTGATTATGCCGTGTTTGCGTTCTCGAAAGAAGCCCCCCGGGGGGCCTCAGGCCAGGAGCTGCGCGTGCATCTCCTGCACGGAGATCACGTCGAGCTGGTCCATGTGGCGCATGCCCTCAACAGCGGCTTCGGCGCCAAAAATGGTGGTGAAAGTGGTGACCCGGGCCAGCAAAGAACTGGTGCGAATGGCGCGCGAGTCGGCAATGGCATTGCGGCGCTCTTCCACGGTGTTGATGACCATGACGATTTCGTTGTTCTTGATCATGTCCACGATGTGCGGACGCCCTTCCGTCACCTTGTTGACCACCTGCACCGGCACCCCGGCAGCGGCAATCGCAGCGGCCGTGCCTTTGGTGGCGACCAGCTCAAAGCCCAGCTCGACCAACTGGCGCGCAATGTCCACCGCGCGCGGCTTGTCGCTGTTCTTTACCGTAAGAAACACCTTGCCGGACGTCGGCAGGTTGGTGCCGGCTCCGAGCTGGCTCTTCACGAAAGCCTCGCCAAACGTCTTGCCAACACCCATGACCTCGCCGGTGGATTTCATTTCGGGGCCAAGGATCGTGTCCACACCCGGGAATTTGACGAAGGGGAAAACCGCCTCCTTCACGCTGAAATAGGGCGGCGTCACTTCTTTGGCAATACCCTGGCTTACCAGTGTCTGCCCCGCCATGCAGCGCGCCGCCACCTTGGCCAGCTGAATGCCCGTGGCCTTGCTGACGAAAGGCACGGTGCGGGAGGCCCGCGGGTTCACTTCAAGCACGTAGATGATGTCCTGGCCATCGACTTGCTGGATGGCGAACTGCACGTTCATCAGGCCCACCACGCTGAGCCCCTCCGCCATGGCGGCCGTCTGGCGCTTGATTTCGTCGATGGTGGGCTGCGACAGGTAGTAAGGAGGTAGCGAACAGGCCGAATCGCCACTGTGCACCCCTGCCTGCTCAATGTGCTCCATCACGCCGCCGATGAAGGTGACACCGGCGCAGTCGCGCACACAGTCCACATCGCATTCGATGGCGTTGGAGAGAAAGCGGTCCAGCAGCACAGGCGAATCGTGGCTGACCTTCACGGCCTCGCGCATGTAGCGCTCCAGGTCGCGCTGCTCGTGCACGATTTCCATGGCGCGGCCACCCAGCACATAGCTCGGGCGCACCACCAGTGGGTAGCCCAGGGCCTCGGCCTTCTCCAGTGCCTCGGGCTCCGTGCGCGCCGTAGCATTGGGCGGCTGGCGCAAGCCCAGCGCACCCAGCAGCTTCTGGAAGCGTTCGCGGTCTTCGGCGGCGTCGATCATGTCGGGGCTGGTGCCGATGATGGGCACACCCTCAGCGGCGAGTGCCAGCGCCAGTTTGAGCGGCGTCTGGCCACCGTACTGCACGATCACGCCTGCGGGCTTTTCTTTGTCCACGATTTCCAGCACATCTTCCAGCGTGACCGGCTCGAAATACAGACGGTCGGAGGTGTCGTAGTCGGTGGACACGGTTTCAGGGTTGCAGTTGACCATGATGGTTTCATAGCCGTCCTCGCGCATGGCGAGGGCAGCGTGCACGCAGCAATAATCGAACTCAATGCCCTGGCCAATGCGGTTCGGCCCGCCGCCCAGCACCATGATCTTTTTCTTGTCGGTAGGCTCGGCCTCGCACTCTTCCTCGTAGGTCGAATACAGGTAGGCGGTGTTGGTGGCGAACTCGGCCGCGCAGGTGTCAACCCGCTTGTAGACCGGGCGCACATTCAGTGTTCGGCGCTGGTCGCGTACGGCCTTTTCGGTAGTCTTGAGCAGCTTGGCCAAGCGCCGGTCGGAAAAACCTTTTTGCTTCAAAGTGCGCAGCTCACCGGCATCCAGCGCAGCCAAGGCGCCCTCACCTTGCTCGGCGGTCAGTTGGTCGATATCCAGCTCGATCTTCACGATCTGCTCGATCTGCACCAGGAACCAGCGGTCGATCTTGGTGAGCTCGAACACTTCGTCCACGGAGAGTCCCATGGCGAAGGCATCCCCCACGTACCAGATGCGCTCGGGGCCGGGCTCGCCCAGCTCTTTTTCGAGCACTTCACGATCCTGGGTTTTCTCGTTCATGCCGTCCACGCCCACTTCCAGGCCGCGCAGTGCTTTCTGGAAGGATTCCTGGAAGGTGCGGCCCATGGCCATGACCTCACCCACGCTCTTCATCTGCGTAGTCAGGCGGCTATCGGCAGCCGGGAACTTTTCGAAAGCAAAGCGCGGGATCTTGGTGACCACGTAGTCGATCGAGGGTTCGAACGACGCCGGTGTGGCGCCACCCGTGATCTCATTGCGCAATTCATCGAGCGTATAGCCCACCGCCAGCTTGGCCGCCACCTTGGCAATCGGGAAACCCGTGGCCTTAGAGGCCAGCGCCGACGACCGCGAGACGCGCGGGTTCATCTCAATGACGATCATGCGGCCGTCCTTCGGGTTCACCGAGAACTGCACGTTGGAGCCGCCCGTGTCCACGCCGATCTCGCGCAGCACGGCCAGGCTGGCGTTGCGCATGATCTGGTATTCCTTGTCGGTCAGCGTCTGCGCGGGGGCCACGGTGATGGAATCACCGGTGTGCACGCCCATGGGGTCCAAGTTTTCAATCGAGCAGATGATGATGCAGTTGTCCGCCTTATCGCGCACCACTTCCATCTCGTACTCTTTCCAGCCCAGGAGCGACTCTTCAATCAGCAGCTCGCTGGTGGGCGAAGCTTCAAGGCCACGCTTGCAAATCGTCTCGAATTCTTCGGGGTTGTAGGCAATGCCGCCGCCCGTGCCGCCCAGCGTGAAACTGGGGCGGATGACGGTCGGAAAGCCCAGCGTTTTCTGCACGGCCCAGGCCTCGTCCATGCTGTGGGCGATGCCCGATCGCGCCGAACCCAGGCCGATGCGGGTCATCGCATCCTTGAACTTGAGGCGGTCTTCGGCCTTGTCGATGGCTTCGGGCGTGGCGCCAATCAGTTCGACCTTGTACTTGTTCAAGACGCCGTGGTGCCACAGGTCCAGCGCGCAATTGAGCGCCGTCTGGCCACCCATGGTGGGCAGGATGGCGTCGGGACGCTCCTTGGCAATGATCTTCTCGACCGTCTGCCAGGTGATGGGCTCGATATAGGTGACATCAGCCGTGGCCGGGTCGGTCATGATCGTCGCGGGGTTGCTGTTGATCAGGATGACTTTGTAGCCTTCTTCGCGCAGCGCCTTGCAGGCCTGCACGCCGGAGTAGTCGAATTCGCAGGCTTGGCCAATCACAATGGGGCCGGCGCCGATGATGAGGATGCTTTTGATGTCTGTGCGTTTTGGCATGGGGTGCAATCAGTCGTTGGATGCGCCTGGGGCATCGGGCCCGGCCGCGGCGCGGCGCTGCTGGAGCTTTTCCAGGAGCTGCGTGGCGCGCTCGGCGGGCAGGTTTTTCTGCATCAGCTGCAGCAGGCCGTCGCCCTGAACGAGTGGGCTCAGCACTTCGGTCTCGGCTTCATAGAAGGTGGCGTCCCACTCCTGCAGCGCCTCGGCGAAGGTGGCGTCGTCCCAGGTCTTGCCTTTGGCCACCAGCGTGACCAGCGGCATGGCCTTGTGTTCAATGAACGCCTTCTTGTAGGGTTTTTGCTGCCAGCGCTCGGCAAACCATTCACGGTGCGGCGGTGGCAGGCTGAGCACGCGTTTGTGGATGGCCTTTTCAAGCGCCGCCGCAGGAAAACTGAACAGCTTCATGCCGCCACGGCTCCAGTTGTCGAACCGGCAGCAACTCGGGCATCGTGCATGGCATCGACAAAGCGGTCGAACAGGCCGGCGATGTCGTGCGGCCCAGGCGAGGCTTCAGGGTGGCCCTGAAAGCTGAAGGCCGGCTTGTTCCGGTAGGCCAGGCCCTGCAAGGTACCGTCGAACAGGCTCACGTGCGTGGCGCGCAGGTGCGCCGGCAGGCTCTCTGTTTTCACGGCAAAACCATGGTTCTGGCTGGTGATGCTCACGCGCCCGGTATCCAGGTCTTTCACGGGATGGTTGCCGCCGTGGTGGCCATGCGCCATCTTGAACGAGCTGGCACCCGCCGCCAACGCCATGATCTGGTGCCCCAGGCAGATGCCGAAAACTGGCATGCCGGAGTCAATGATCTCGCGGGTGGCGGCAATGGCGTAGTCGCAGGGCTGCGGGTCGCCCGGGCCATTGGAGAGGAACACGCCGTCGGGTGCCAGCGCGAAGGCCTCGGCAGCCGTGGTCTGCGCCGGTACGACGGTGACGCGGCAGCCGCGCGCGGCAAGCATGCGCAGGATGTTGTACTTGACCCCAAAATCGTAGGCCACCACGTGGAATTGCGGTGCCTGCTGCTCGCCATAGCCGGCGCCCAGTTGCCATTCGGTCTGGCTCCACTCGTAGCGGGTTGGCGTGGAAACCACCTTGGCCAGATCCAGACCGGTCATGGAAGCCGCAGCACGGGCTTGCGCCACCGCCTCGTCCCGCAGCGCCTGGGTGACTTCCTGGCCGGGCGCCAACGCCAGAATGGCACCGTTTTGCGCGCCCGTACTGCGCAGCCGCCGGGTGAGCGCACGCGTGTCGATGTTGGCAATACCCACCGTGTTCGCGCGCTTGAGGTAGCACGAGAGGCTTTCGGTACTGCGAAAGTTGCTGACGACAGCGGACAGGTCTTTGATGATCAGGCCAGCGGCATGAATCCTCGCGGCTTCGACATCCTCAGCATTGGCGCCGTAGTTGCCCACATGCGAGACCGTGAGGGTCACGATCTGCTGGCAGTAACTCGGGTCGGTGAGGATTTCCTGGTAGCCGGTCATGGAGGTGTTGAACACCACCTCGCCGACGGTGGAGCCGGGGGCTCCAATCGAATTGCCGATAAAGACCGTGCCGTCTGCAAGCGCCAGGATGGCGGGCGGGAAACTTCCCTTGAGAGACAAAAGCACTGGGTTCTCCGGATGGTTACGGTCGCCCGGCGCCTGCGCACAATCCCGCATGGCATGCGTGGATGGCGGCTCTCGGATAGTTTATTGCTTTGGGTGCGGTCGGGCGACGCTGTTGCGAGAAAAGCCCCCGATTGTAGCCGCAGGCGCCTGCTCATGCAGGCGACGGACCGCGCGAGACCCCGATCCCGATCCGCCTTGGGTGCTTCCAGGCTCAGCGCATGCAGCCGCTGGCGTGCAGACAGATGGCGGCAGCGGCTGCCACGTTGAGGGATTCTTCACCGCCTGGTTGTGCAATCCGAATGCGCTGCGTAGCGTGCGCCTCAATACCGGGTGCAACCCCTTGCCCTTCGTGCCCAAACACCCAGGCGCAAGGCCAGGGAAGCGCTGCCCGGTGCAAAAAATCGCCCTCATGCACATGCGTCACCAAAAGCGGCACCTGCAACGCAGCCAGATCCTCGCTCTCCAGACCTTCGACCAGAGTGAGCCCAAAATGCGCCCCCATACCAGCACGCAGCACCTTGGCTGACCACAGGGCCGCACTGCCCTTCAAGGCCAGCACCTGGCGAAAACCGAACGCCGCGCTGCTGCGCAGGATAGAGCCGACGTTGCCGGCGTCCTGCACGCGGTCGAGCACCACCGTGGGCGCCTGCGGATCGGGCTGCGCGGCGACCGGAAGATCCAGCACGTAGCCCATGCCGGCTGGCGACTCCAACGCACTGATGCTAGCAAACAAAGCATCTGGAAGTACTATGACTTTAATAGCTGAAGGCGCTTTATCCATATGCGCCAGAGGCCAAAAAGACTCGGAAAAAACCGCGATGGCAGGTGCGCGGCCCTGCTGGCGCGCCGCCTCGCACAAGTGTTCGCCCTCGATCCACACGCGCCCCTGCTTGCGGTACTGCGTACTGTCTTGCGCCAGGCGCCGCAGGTCCTTGACGAGCGGGTTATCGCGTGAGCTGATGTGCACCACCTGCGGCGCTGTCATGGCGCTGGCTCCCCAGGGGCGCGCCAATGCAAGGCCACGGGTGCAAACGAGCGTCGGTGCAGCGGGCAAGCGCCGTGGGCTCGCAAGGCGTCCATGTGCGCCGCCGTGCCATAGCCCTTGTGGCCAGCAAAGCCGTATTGCGGGTACTGCGCATCCACCTGGACGCACCAGCGGTCGCGGTACACCTTGGCCAGGATGGACGCGGCAGAGATGGATGGAACCAGCGCATCGCCCCCCACTATCGCCTCGGCCGCGCAATCGAGCACCGGCAAGCGGTTGCCATCCACCAGCACCAGGCCCGGGCGCAGGCGCAGGCCGGCCACGGCGCGCTGCATGGCCAGCAGGGTCGCTTGCAGGATGTTGAGCCGGTCGATCTCCTCGACGCTGGCCTCGGCAATGGCAAAACACAGGGCGCGGGCGCGAATCTGCTCGAACAGGGCTTCACGCCGCGCCGGCGAGAGTTTTTTGGAATCGTTCAGCCCGGCGATGGGCTGGCGCTCGTCCAGGATCACCGCCGCTGCCACGACGGGGCCCGCCAGAGGCCCGCGCCCAGCCTCATCCACGCCGGCCGTCAGAACCGGACCATGCCAGGGAAGGTGGCCTTGTTCAGGCTTCAATGATTTGGCGGATCGCATCCGAGGCCAGTTCAGAGGTATTGCGCGCGAGTATGTCGTGCAATGCGGCAAAGCGCTTTTGCAGCGCCGTGACACGGTCAGATCGGGACTGGCAAGCAGCCAACCACTCCAGCACCGCAGCAGCCAACGCCTCGGGCGTCGCCGCGTCCTGGATCAGCTCGGGCACGACAAAATCCTGGCACAGGATGTTGGGCAGGCCCACCCAGGGCTGGAGCTGGCGGCGGCGCATCAGGCGCCAGCTCACCGGGTGCATGCGGTAGCCGATGACCATGGGGCGCTTGAAGAGCGCGGCCTCCAGCGTGGCGGTGCCGCTGGCAATCAGCGTGACATCGCAAGCCGCCAATACCGTATGCGACTGTCCCGTGACGATCTGCAGCGCGTCCTGCATGCCGCAGTCGCGCGCGCAGGCGGTGATGCGTTCCTGCAGCGCCGGCACCGCGGGAACTATCATTTTGATAGCTGGAAGCGCTTTTCGGATAAGCGCTGCGGCCTTGAAAAAGGCTGGAGTGATGTACTGCACCTCGGCACTGCGGCTGCCGGGCAGAATGGCCAGCACCGGCCCCTCCTGCGGCAAGCCGAGCCGTGCGCGCGCCGCAGCGCGGTCGGGCTCGCGTGGAATCACGGCAGCGAGTGGGTGGCCCACGTAGGTCGCCGCAATGCCGTGCTTCGCGAGCAATGCCGGTTCAAATGGGAAAATGCACAGCACGTGGTCGGCAGCGCGGCGGATTTTCTCCACCCGATCGGCACGCCAGGCCCAGATGGACGGACAGACAAAATGCACCGTGCGCGTGCCGGCGGCGCGCAGATCAGTCTCCAGCGCCAGATTGAAATCGGGGGCATCCACGCCGATGAAGACCGAGGGCGGCGCAGCCAGCAGCCGCGCGCGCAACTGGTGCCGGATGCGCACCAGTTCCACCAAACGCCGCAGCAGCTCGACGCTGTAGCCATGCACGGCAAGCCGGTCGCTCGGCCACCACGCATCAAAGCCTTGCGACGCCATTTGCGGCCCGCCGATGCCAAAGGCCTGCAAATCCGGCCACAAACCCCGCATACCGCCCAGCAGCAGGCTGGCCAGAAGGTCACCAGAGGCTTCGCCCGCCACCATGGCGATGCGCGGTTGCGACGGCATCATTCAGCGCACGATGCCGCGCGACGACGCATCCAGCAGGTCGAGCATCATCGCCACGTCCTGCTGCGCGTCCTCGGCCGGCAGTTCTGCAATCGCCGCGCGCGCTGCGGCCAGCGTCAGGCCCTGGCGGTAGAGCAGACGGTGCATCTGCTTGATGACCCGCACGCGCGCTGTCGAAAAGCCGCGGCGGCGCAGGCCGACGATGTTGAGGCCGCGCACGGCCAGCGGATTGCCGTCGACCAGCATGAAGGGGGGCACATCTTGCGACACGGCGCTGGCAAAGCCAACCATTGCGTGGGCGCCGATCGAGACAAACTGATGAATGCCGGTGAGTCCGCCGATCGTGACCCAGTCGGCAAGGTGAACATGACCGGCCAGCGTGGTGTTATTGGCCAGCGTGGTGTGGTTGTCAACGCGGCAGTCGTGCGCGATGTGCGTATACGCCATGATCCAGTTGTCGCTGCCCACGCGCGTGATGCCACCTGCCCCCGGCACACCGATGTTGAAGGTGCAGAACTCGCGGATCACATTGCGGTCGCCGATGACAAGTTCGGTCGGCTCGCCAGCGTATTTCTTGTCCTGCGGCACCGCGCCCAGGGAAGCAAACTGGAAGATGCGGTTGTCGGCGCCAATCGTGGTGCGCCCTTCGATCACGCAGTGTGCCCCCACCGTGCTGCCAGCACCGATGGACACATGCGGGCCAATCACGGCGTAAGGGCCCACCTCGACAGAGGAATCAATCTGCGCCGCCGCATCAATGACGGCGGTGGCGTGTATGCGCGCCGCGACCACTTCTCGCCTCTCTTTAGCCGACGGCGCGCATGGTGCACATGAGTTGCGCCTCGCAGGCAACCTCGTCGCCGACGCTGGCGATGCCCTTGAACTTCCAGATACCGCCACGCACGCGATCGATGGTGATGTCCAGCATCAGCTGGTCGCCCGGCTCCACGGGCCGCTTGAAACGGGCGCCGTCGATACCGACGAAGTAGTAAATATTGTTTTCATCAGGCACCTGGCCCATGGCGTCGAATGCCAGAAGCCCGGCCGCCTGGGCGAGCGCCTCAAGAATCAAGACACCCGGCATCACGGGATGCCCGGGAAAATGCCCCATGAAATAGGGCTCGTTGAAGGTGACGTTCTTGACGGCCTTGATGCGCGTGTTGCGCTCGAGTTCGAGCACCCGGTCCACCAGCAGAAAAGGGTAGCGGTGGGGGAGTTGCTTGAGAATTGCGTGGATGTCCATCATGGGCGTTCGGGTGTGTTGTCTTGCAGGCGGCTTTCCAGCGCCTTGATGCGCTCGCGCAAGCGGTGTAACTGCTTGAGCGTAGCGGCGTTTTTTTCCCAGCGCGCATTGTCATCGATAGGGAACATGCCAGTGTAGTGGCCGGGCCGATGGATCGAATGCGTCACGACCGTAGCGGCCGAGACGTGGACATCGTCGGCCACACTCAGGTGGCCCAGCACGATGGCCCCGCCCCCAAAAGTGCAGCGCGCGCCAATCTTCGCACTGCCGGCAACGCCCACGCAGCCCGCCATGGCGCTGTGGCGTCCGACATGCACGTTGTGGCCGATCTGCACCAGGTTGTCGAGCTTGACGCCGTCTTCAATCACCGTGTCGTCCAGGGCGCCGCGATCAATGCAGGTGTTGGCGCCGATCTCTACATCGTCGCCAATGCGCACCGCGCCGAGCTGCTCGATCTTGGTCCAGGCGCCTCGCTCCTGCGCAAAGCCAAAGCCGTCGGCGCCAATCACCACGCCCGAGTGGACGATGCAGCGAGCGCCGATGTGGCAATCCTCGCCCAGCGTGACTCGGCTGCGCAGCACAGTGTCCGCGCCGACCTCGGCACCTCGTTCGATGACGCACAGGGGTCCAATGGCGGCCGAGGGATGCACCACGGCGTCCGGGCTGACCACGGCGCTTGGGTGAATTCCGCCCACCCGCGCAGGGCCGATATGTCGCTTCCATAGCTGGGTCGCACGTGCAAAGCAGGCATACGGGTCGTCCGCGACGATACAGGCACCGCGCGCTTTCGCCAGCTCGGCCATGGCGGGTGCCACGATGACGCACGCGGCTTTGGAGGCGGCAAGCTGTTGCTGGTAACGCGGATTGCTCAGAAAGCTCAGCGCGTCTGGCCCCGCTGTCTCAAGCGGAGCCAGCCGATCAATACCTAACTGCGCGTCGCCATAAAGATGCGCACCCAAGGCCTCGGCGATTTCCCCCAGGCGAAGACTCACGCCAACACCGCAACTCGCAGGCCGCGCTTACTTGGCAGGCGCCGCATTGAGCGCCTTGATCACTTTGTCCGTGATGTCATTCTTGGGATTGATATAGACCGCCTGGTCAAGAATGAGGTCGTATTTTTCCTGCTCGGCGATCTGCTTGACGACCTTGTTCACACGGTCACCCATTTGCGTCAGCTCTTCGCTCTTGCGCGCGTTCAGGTCTTCCTGGAATTCGCGGCGCTTGCGCTGGAAATCACGGTCCTGGTCCACCAACTGACGCTGGCGGGTGGCCCGCTGGCTCTCGGAGAGCGTAGGCGCCTCGCGTTCGAACTTGTCGTTGGCGGCCTTGAGAGCATTGCCTTGGTCGAGCAAGTCTTTGTCGCGGCGCGAGAACTCCTGCTCAAGCTTGGCCTGTGCCGCCTTGGCGGTGTTGGCCTCACGGAAAACGCGCTCAGTGTGAACGAAGCCCGCTTTGAAATCATCAGCCTGGGCAGGCGTCCAGGCGGCAAACGTCGCCAGCGCCAACGCGCATGCGGCATAACGAGAAATATGTGTCATTAGAACGAGGTTCCGATCTGGAATTGGAGTTGTTGAATTCTATCGCCAGCAAATTTGCGTATCGGCTTGGCGTAGGCCAAGCTCAAAGGCCCAAGCGGCGAGATCCAGCTGATCCCCACACCTGTAGAGGCGCGCATTTCATTCAAACGAATGGGGTCTGAATCGCCATACACATTGCCCATGTCGAGGAAGGTAAACACGCGCAGCGTGCGGTCGTTGCCAGCCCCTGGGAAGGGAGCGATCAGTTCGGCGTTCAGCGTCACCTTCTTCGGTCCACCCAGCGATGCGCCTGTCACATCACGCGGACCCAGGGTGCCCTGATCGAAACCGCGTACCGAGCCCAAGCCGCCGGAATAGAAATTCTTGAACACCGGGAACGGGCGGCCACCAAGCCCCTTGCCCATTCCCAGCTCACCATTGAGGGCCACTGTGAACTTCTTGTTCAATGGTACGTACTGCTGGTACTGGTAGTTGGCGCGCAGATAGCGCGCATCCCCCGCGACCGACCATTCAGAATTCAGGCGCTGGTAACGGCCTGAGTTCGGTGCCAGTGCACTGTCTCGGCTGTCACGCGACCAGCCGATGGTCAGCGGCACGGCCGAGCTGCTGGCGCCATAGCGGTCTGCATAGACCAGGTAGGCCGCCGGAATGTTGGTACCCGCCTTGATGCGCGTCTGCTCCAGGCCACCACCGAAGAACACCGTATCGGTTTCGCTGAACGGCACGCCAAAACGCACACTGGCGCCCGTGGTCACCAGTTCGTAGTTACCGCCCTGGTCTTGGTACGGTTTGGCAGTACGGTAATACACGTCGAACGTGCGCGAAATACCATCCTGCGTGAAGTACGGGTTGGTGGTGCTAAGCGTCAGCGTTCGGTTGAATTTACTGGTATTGACATCGATGCCCAGGTAGTTCCCTGAGCCAAAGACATTCTCCTGCTTGACGGCAAACGAGAACGACACCTTTTCGGCACTGGAGAAACCGGCCCCCAGTTGCAGCGAGCCCGTGGGCTTTTCCTTGACTGCGATGACCAGATCCACCTGATCGGGCGCACCTGGAACCTCCACGCTCTCGACGCTGACCTCCGTGAAATAGCCCAGCCGGTCAACGCGGTCACGTGACAGGCGAATCTTCTCACCGTCGTACCATGAAGCTTCAAACTGGCGGAATTCGCGCCGCACCACCTCATCACGCGTGCGGTCGTTGCCTGAAACATTGATGCGCCGCACATAGGCGCGCCGCTGCGGGTCTGCCGTCAAGACCAGCGCCACCCGGCCGTGCTCGCGATCAATCTCCGGAACAGCCTCCACGCGGGCAAAGGCAAAACCGAAATTACCAAAATGGTCCGAAAACGCCTTGGTGGTTTCCGTGACCTCGTCGGCGTTGTAGGGCTCACCAGGCCGAATGGCGACCAGGGATTTGAATTCGTCCTCGCGGTTCAGGTAGTTGCCTTCAAGCTTGACGCTGGACACCACGAAACGCTCACCCTCGGTGACGTTGACAGTGATGGAAATGTCTTGCTTGTCAGGTGAAATCGCCACTTGCGTGGAATCGATGCGGAACTCCAGGTAACCGCGCTGCAAGTAGTAGGAGCGCAGGGTTTCCAGATCGGCGTTGAGCTTGGGCCGTGCGTAGCGGTCGGACTTGGTGTACCAGCTTAGCCAGCCACCCGTGTCCTGATCGAAAAGCCCCTTCAGCGTCGAGTCGCTGAACGCCTTGTTGCCAACAATGCGGATGTCCTTGATGCGCGCCGTCTCGCCCTCGGTCACCGTAAAAGTGAGGTTCACACGGTTGCGATCCACCGGCGTGACCGTGGTCACCACTTCGGCCGCATAAAAGCTCTTGTTGATGTATTGGCGCTTGAGCTCCTGCTCGGCGCGGTCAGCCAGCGCCTTGTCGTACGGGCGGCCATCGGTCAGGCCAATGTCGCGCATCACGTTCTTGAGCGTGTCCTTGTCGAATTCGCGCGCCCCGGCAAACTCCACGGCGGCAATCGTGGGTCGCTCCTGCACCACCACGACCAGCACATCGCCAGACGCTTCCAGACGCACATCGGTGAACAGGCCCAGGGCAAACAACGCCCGAATGGCCGCTGCGCCCTTCTCGTCGTTGTAGTCGTCGCCGACATGCACGGGCAGCGACGCAAAAACCGTTCCGGGCTCTACACGCTGCAGACCCTCCACCCGGATATCACGCACCTTGAAAGGCGCAAGCGCCCAGGCCGCCTGTGCTGCGAGAACCAGGGCCGCCACGGCCGCAACGGTCCGCACGCCAAAGCGAGGTAGTTTCTTCATCATGGAGAGAGATCGATGTCGGGTACCGCCGTATGCTTTCGCACGGGCCCGCAAGTTAGCCAAATAGCCGGGTGAAATCGTTGAACAATGCGATGGACATCATAAGCAGCAAGACCGCAATGCCGCCACGCTGCAGATTTTCCATCCAGGCTTCGGACACGCTCTTGCCTGTAATGCCCTCCCAAAGATAATACATCAGGTGGCCGCCGTCGAGCACCGGCAGTGGCAGCAGGTTCAGCACCCCGAGACTGACGCTGATCAGGGCCAGAAACGTCAGATACTGGGTCACGCCCACATGGGCTGAGCGGCCGGCGTAATCGGCAATGGTCAGTGGGCCGCTGATGTTCTTGAGGGAGGCCTGGCCAATCACCATGCGCCCCATCATCTTGAGCGAGAGTGCCGACACCTGCCAAGTGCGCTTGACCCCATTCCACAAGCCTTCCAGCGCTCCATAACGTACCGTGGTAAAGCGGGGGGGCTCGCCCACATACGCGCCAATGCGGCCAATCACCTGGCCTTCGTCGCCCACGGCATCGGGCGCCACCGTGATCTCCAGTACATGACCGCCGCGCTCGACGCTCCAGTTCTGCGCCAACGGGGCACCCGCGCTCACCGAGGCGCGGATACGTTCACGCAGTTGCTGCGCGTCGTCTATTTCCGACGGGCCGATACGCAGCACCAGATCCCCCTTTTGCAGGCCGGCGCGGGCTGCGGCGCCGTCCGCTACCAACTCGCCAATCACGGGCCGGCTCCAGGGGGTAGCAATGCCGACCTTGCGCAGCAGGTCGGCATCGGCTTGCTTGGCATCTATCTCATCGAGCGGCAGCAGCACGCTGCGCGACACGCCAGGACGGGCTTGGACCTCCAGCCGGGCAGGCAGACCATCGAGCGCACCGCGCGTCAACGTCCAGCGAAGATCCTCAAACGAGCGCACTTCGCTGGGCTGGTCGTCTCCCAATGCAATGCTCTGCACCAACTCACCGCCATGCAGCCCGGCGCGCTGGGCGATGGAGCCCTCTGGTGGGCTTGACAGGTACGCCATAGGCTCCTGCACGCCCGCCCAGTTCACCACGGCGTAGAGCAGTACCGCCAGCAGCAAATTGGCCAGCGGCCCGGCCGCCACCACGGCCGCTCGTGCGCGCAGCGGCTTGTTGTTGAACGCCAGGTGCTTTTCTTCAGGGGCTACAGGCGCCTCGCGCTCGTCGAGCATGCGCACGAAGCCGCCCAGCGGGATGGCGCCCACCACGAATTCAGTGGGCGAGCCCTTGGACTGCCAACGCAGAATCGGTTTGCCGAAACCCACCGAAAACCGCAGCACCTTGACACCGCAGGCCACCGCCACGCGGTAGTGGCCGTATTCATGCACAGCAATCAGGATGGCAAGTGCGCCAACGAAAGCAATGAAGGTCAGCATGGCTGTTTCCTCGAAACTCAGGCAGACATGCGCATGGCATGCTGCTCGGCGCTGCTGCGCGCTTTGGCATCAAGATCGAGCAGGGCGTCGAGTGAATCGGGATTGGACGAGGGGACTGCGGACAAAGTTTCAAGATTCAAGGCGTGAATCTGGTCAAAACGGATACGCCGTTCCAGAAACGCCTGCACCGCCACCTCATTCGCCGCATTGAGCACCACCGTGGTTCCGGGCGCTGCGGCCAGCGACTCCCAGGCCAGGCGCAAGCCTGGGAATCGCTCGGGATGGCCATGGTCGTCGATGGACTCAAAGGTCATGGCACTGAGTGCATGGAAATCGAGCGCTGCGGCGCCCGAGGCGACGCGTTCCGGCCAGGAGAGCCCATAGGCAATCGGCACGCGCATGTCGGGGGTGCCCATTTGTGCCACCACCGACATGTCGCGGTACTGCACCATCGAATGGATGGTGCTCTGCGGGTGGATCACCACATCGAGCTGCGCCGGCGCCAGCCCAAAGAGGTAGCGCGCCTCGATCACCTCCAGCACCTTGTTCATCATGGTGGCCGAATCCACTGAAATCTTGCGCCCCATGACCCAGTTCGGGTGCGCGCAGGCGTCTTCGGGGGTGACATCGCGCAGGCTCGCCGGCGGGCGGGAGCGAAAGGGCCCACCCGAGGCGGTCAAAATAATTTTGTCAACGCGCCCGGCCCAGGTCGCCGGGTCTTCCGGGAGCGACTGGAAAATAGCCGAATGCTCACTGTCGATCGGCAGCAAGGTGGCGCCGCCGCTGCGAACCGCCTGCAAGAAAACCTCGCCGCCCACCACCAACGCTTCCTTGTTGGCCAGCAGCAGGCGCTTGCCAGCACGCGCCGCAGCCAGACAGGGTGCCAGGCCCGCAGCACCGACGATGGCGGCCATGACGCTGTCCACCTCCGGATGAGATGCTATGGTTTCAAGAGCATCATGCGCTTGAATCACCTGCGTCGGAAGCCCATTTGACTTGATTTTTTCAGCCAATTCGCGTGCGTGAACCGCACTTGCCATGACCGCGTAGCGTGGCTGGAACTGGGCACACTGCGCCAGCAGCAGCTCCACCTGCGTGGCGGCACTGAGGGCAAACACCTCGAAACGCTCGGGGTGACGCGCGACGACGTCGAGGGTGTTTTTGCCGATTGACCCGGTCGAGCCAAGCACTGTGATACGTTGGCGCATCAGGCCACCAACGAGGTCAGCATCATGGCCAGCGGTAGCGTGGGCAACAAGGCGTCCACACGATCGAGCACGCCACCGTGACCAGGGAGCAGGTTGCTGCTGTCCTTGGCCCCGGCACTGCGCTTGACCAGCGATTCAACCAAGTCCCCCACGACACTCATGCAAGCCATGAACAATACGCCAAGCACCAGCAGCCACAGGCCCTGGCTTGCCAGGCGCGAGTAAAGGCTGGGTACGGTGGCGCCCCAATGGCGGTCCAGGACGGACCACGCCAAACCCAGCAGCAACACTCCGGCAACACCGCCCCACACGCCTTCCCAGCTCTTGCCCGGGCTGATCGAGGGGGCCAGCTTGTTTTTCGTGAAGCGCAGGCCAAAGCTGCGGCCGGTGAAATAGGCGGCGATGTCGGCCATCCAGACCAGCGTCATCACCGACAGGAGAAAGTTGATACCGATCATGCGCGCCCGCACCACCGCCAGCCACGCCAGCCAAAGGGCCAGCACGCCAGCGACAAGCCGCAGCGCCTGTGGAATGCGAGGCCAACCCGCAACCCCCGCGCGCAGCAGCCAGGCCGAGCCCAGCACCCAGGCCCCAGTCGCCACGGTCCACAGCAGCACCAAGGGGCGTAGCAGCCAGCCGGCCTGCCAAGACGCAAGGCACAGAAGCGCACAAAGGGCTGCCAGCACGAGCGATGCGGCAAACGTGCAGCCATTGAGCCGCCCCCACTCCCAGGCTGCTCCCGCCACCAGCACCAGCACCACGGCCGCAAATGCAATCGGCTGGGGGTAGAAAAGCGCCGGCAACAAAATGGCCAACAAGACCAGGGCTGTGACGATGCGCTGCTTGAGCATGGCGGTCCTTCAGGCACGCGCCAGAGCGTGCGGCTCTTGGGCAAGTTGCTCAGAAATCAGGCCAAAGCGGCGCTCGCGGCCATGGTAGGCCGCTATGGCAGTATCTAGCGCTGCCTCGTCAAACTCCGGCCAGAGCTTGTCGCTGAAAAAAAGTTCGGAATAAGCGCTTTGCCACAGCAGGAAATTGCTCAGACGCATCTCACCGCCGGTGCGAATCAAAAGGTCGGGGTCGCGCACATGCGACAGCGCCATGGCGGCGTCCAGACTGTCCGGCGTGATCGCCTCGCCGCGCGCCGCCAGGCTGGCTGCGGCCTGGGCAATATCCCAGCGGCCACCATAGTTGAAGCAAATGTTGAGCACCATGCGTGTGCAGTGTGCCGTCTGTTCCTCGGCCTGCTCCAGACCCGCACGCATGGAAGCCGTAAGGTTGGCGCGTTCGCCGACGAAATGCAGGCGAATGCCATCGCGCGCCAATTGCGACACTTCGCGCCCTATGGCCCGTGCCAGCAGCTCCATCAGGCCGGACACTTCGTCGGCCGGGCGATTCCAGTTTTCGGAGGAAAACGCGAATACGGTAAGCACCGACACGCCACGCTCGGCGCAGGCCTTAACGCAGCGGCGCAACGCATCCACGCCCTGCTTGTGGCCCGCGAGACGCGGCAGGAAACGGCGTTTTGCCCAGCGGCCATTGCCATCCATGACGATGGCGATGTGGGTGGGTGCAGCGAGGGATTGGGCCATGCAGACGGGGTGCAGCGGTGCTTTCACACCGCCATGATGTCCTGTTCCTTGGCGACCACCAAGGCGTCGATGTCCGCCACATGGCGGTCGGTGATTTTCTGAATCTCGGCCTCGGAGCGCTTCTGGTCGTCTTCGGACGCCAGCTTGTCCTTGACCATGCGCTTGACGGCTTCGTTGGCGTCGCGGCGCAGGTTGCGCACGGCGATCTTGGCCGACTCGCCCTCGTTGCGCGCCAGCTTGGTCATTTCCTTGCGGCGCTCTTCGCTCATAGGCGGCATGGGAACACGGATCAGATCGCCCAGAGATGCCGGGTTCAGACCCAGGTCGCTCTCGCGGATGGCCTTTTCGATCTTGGCCCCCATGCCCTTTTCCCACGGCTGCACGCTGATGGTGCGGGCGTCGAGCAATTGCACGTTGGCCACCTGGCTGAGTGGCACCATGGAACCGTAGTACTCCACATGGATGGAATCGAGCAGCGCGGGGCTGGCGCGGCCGGTGCGGATTTTCTGCAGGTTGTTCTTGAAGGCAACGATGGACTGGTCCATCTTGCCCTCCATGGTCTTGCGAATATCGGTTGTCATGTTCTTTCTCCTCGAAATCGGGGCCCGCGGTCGCGCAGTGCTTCAGGCATGCACCAGCGTGCCTTCGTCCAGCCCCATCACGACCCGCTTGAGTGCCCCAGGCTTGAAGATGGAAAACACCTTCACCGGAAGCTTCTGGTCGCGGCACAGAGCAAACGCGGTGGCGTCCATGATGCCCAAGTTGCGCACCATGGCCTCGTCAAAGCTCAGTGTCGCATAGCGCGTAGCCGTGGGGTCCTTGTGCGGGTCGGCGGTGTACACGCCATCCACCTTGGTGGCCTTAAGAACGAGTTCGGCGCCAATCTCGGCGCCGCGCAGCGCCGCTGCCGTGTCGGTGGTGAAAAACGGGTTGCCGGTGCCGGCGGCAAACACCACCACCTTGCCTTCTTCCAGGTACTGCAATGCCTTGGGCCGCACGTAAGGCTCAACCACTTGCTCGATGGAAATGGCCGACATCACGCGCGCCGTCAGCCCCTGCTTGTCCATGGCGTCGGCCAGCGCCAGCGCATTCATCACCGTGGCCAGCATGCCCATGTAGTCGGCTGTGGCCCGGTCCATGCCTTCGGCACCGCCCGCGACGCCGCGAAAGATATTGCCCCCACCAATCACCACCGCCACCTCGACGCCCATGCGGGTGATTTCTACCACCTCGCCCACCATGCGCACAATGGTGGCGCGGTTGATGCCAAAGGCATCGTCGCCCATCAGCGCCTCACCGGACAGCTTGAGCAAAATGCGCTTGTAGGCCGGTGTGGCAGTCGTCATGGAACGCTCCTTCTTAAGGCTTTGGTTGGTGAACAGACGTATGGACAGTGTTCAGGCGCCGGCCTTGGCAGCGGCGACCTGGGCAGCCACTTCGGCAGCAAAGTCGTCCACCTTCTTCTCGATGCCCTCGCCGACCACGTACAGAGCAAAACCCTTGACGGTGGTGGCGCGCTCTTTGAGCATCTGCTCGACGCTTTGCTTGTCGTTCTTCACGAAGGCCTGGTTGAACAGCGACACCTCCTTCAGGTACTTCTGCACGCCGCCTTCAATGCGCTTGGCCACGATTTCGTCGGACTGCACCGGCTTGCCTTCGGCTTGCGCCTTGGCTTTGTCTTCCGCAGCCTTGGCAGCGGCCACGGAGCGCTCTTTTTCAATCAGCTCGGCAGGCACATCGCTGCTGGCGAGGGCCACAGGCTTCATGGCGGCAATGTGCATCGCCACATCCTTGGCGGCAGTTTCGTCGCCTTCGTACTGCACCACCACGCCAATGCGCGTGCCGTGCAGGTAAGACGCAAGCTTGTCGCCGCCAGCAAAGCGCTGGAAACGGCGGAACGACATGTTCTCGCCAATCTTGCCAATCAGACCCTTGCGCACGTCTTCCAGCGTGGGACCGAAGCTGTCTTGTTCATACGCCAGTGCGCCCAGCGCGGCGATGTCGGCCGGGTTGTGCTTGGCAACAAGCTCGGCGGCGGCATTCGCCATGGCGATGAAACTGTCGTTCTTGCTGACGAAGTCGGTTTCGCTGTTGACTTCAACCAGCGCGCCGGTGTTGCCGTCGATGAAGCTTGCCACCACGCCCTCGGCCGTGATACGCGACGCCGCCTTGCCGGCCTTGGTGCCGAGCTTGACACGCAGCAGCTCTTCGGCCTTGACCATGTCGCCATTGGCCTCGGTCAGCGCCTTCTTGCATTCCATCATCGGGGCATCCGTCTTGCCACGCAGTTCACCCACCATGCTTGCGGTAATTGCAGCCATTCTCAGTTCTCCAAATTCAATTCAGTCGTATCAAGATAAAAAAAGGGGGCCGATTCAGCCCCGCTTTTTCTTGCGACAAACGTCGCGCGGGCAGGGGACTCTCAGGCCACGGTCTCTTGCACTTCCACGAACTCGTCAGAGCCTTCAGTGGACACCGCCTTCACCACATCGGACACCGCGTTGTTGCGACCCTCAACGACCGCATCGGCCATGGCGCGCACGTACAGGTCAACCGCTTTGGCGGAGTCGTCGTTGCCAGGAATGACGTGGTCAATGCCTTCGGGCGAATGGTTGGTATCAACCACACCAATCAACGGAATGCCGAGCTTCTTGGCTTCGGCAATGGCGATCTTGTGGAAGCCCACGTCGACCACGAAGATGGCATCGGGCAGGGCCGTCATGTCCTGGATGCCGCCGATGTCTTTTTCGAGCTTCTCGATCTCACGCGTGAACATGAGTTGCTCTTTCTTGCTCAGGGATTCAAGGCCAGCTTCCTGCTGCGCCTTCATGTCCTTGAGGCGCTTGATGGAGGTCTTGACGGTCTTGAAGTTGGTCAGCATGCCGCCCAGCCAGCGCTGGTTCACGAAAGGCACGCCAGCGCGCTGGGCTTCAGCAGCGATGGTGTCGCGGGCCTGGCGCTTGGTACCGACAAACAGCACGGTGCCGCGGTTGGCGGTGAGCTGCTGAGCGAACTTCGTCGCCTCCTGGAGCATCGGCAGCGACTTTTCCAGGTTGATGATGTGAATCTTGTTGCGGTGGCCGAAGATGTACGGGGCCATCTTGGGGTTCCAGAACCGGGTCTGGTGGCCGAAGTGAACGCCGGCTTCCAGCATTTCGCGCATGGTGACTGCCATAAAAGTACTCCAAAGGTTGGGTCTAAAATCCAGTCCGACATCGCGGCCTGCCACTTCATTCGCTGGCACGACCGCAACACCTTGGCGGGACTGGTTTGCTATTGTTTTCGCTGAGGTTTAACGCTCTGCAAAACCCAAGGATTCTAGCATAGGCATGGCAAAAGACCTTGACAGCACGCTGCGCCTGCTGCACACAGGCGCCACCAGCGCCAGTGCGGAAATGCAAACCTGCATCGCCCGCGCGCGAGCGCCGGAATGCCACCACGCATTTTCGCTTTCTTTATTTGATGAGGCGCTGCAGACGGCCGCATCGCCCTCGCTGGCGCACCGCCCCCTGGCTGGTTTGGCGGTATCGGTCAAAGACCTGTTTGGCATGCAGGGCATCACCAGCATGGCGGGCTCCACCGTGCTGGCGACCGAGCCGCCCGCCCTGCAAGACGCCCCCGCCGTGGCGCGCCTGCGTGCCGCTGGCGGCGTGGTCGTGGGCCGCACGCACATGGTGGAATTCGCTTTTTCGGGCGTCGGCACCAACCCTCACTACGGCACCCCGGCTGCCTTTGACGGGCGTTTTGGCGCCCTGCCCGGGCCGGCGCGCGTGCCCGGAGGCTCTTCATCGGGGGCCGCTGTGTCGGTGGCGACTGGTGCTGCCTTCATCGGCCTGGGCTCGGACACCGGCGGCTCGATTCGCATTCCTGCAGCGCTGTGTGGCATCGTCGGCTTCAAGAGCACGGCGCGCCTGGTGCCGACCGAAGGCGCCGTGCCGCTCTCCACCACCCTGGACACGGCCTGCGCCATGACCCGTTCGGTCCGGGATGCCGTGCTGGCGCACGAAATTCTGGCGGCCCGGCGCATCACACGCAGTGCGGCGCCGCTGTCGATGTGGCGCCTCGCCGTGCCCGGCGGCGTGTTTCTGGACGGACTGGACGCCACCGTGCGCACGGCGTTTGAGCGCAGCATCGCGCAACTGCGCGCCGCCGGCGCCCACATTGAAGCAATTGAGCTGCGGCAAGCCGAGGAACTGTCAGGGCTGCAGGTGCGCGGAAGCTTTGCCGCCGCCGAGGCCTTCGCCTGGCACCGCCACCGCTTGGCCCGGCACGCTGCGGCCTACGACCCGCGGGTGCGCGTGCGCATCGAGCGCGGCGCCACTATGTCTGCCGCCGACTACATTGATCTGTTGCAGGCGCGAGCCGGCTGGATTTCCAGCGTAGAGGCGGCCATCGCCGGCTTCGACGCCCTGCTCTCCCCGACGGTGCCCCTCGTCGCACCGCCTATTGCCAGCGTGGCGCCGGCCAATGGCCAGGATGCCGCGCAGGACGCTGTGCGCGACGCCGAGTTCCAGCGCGTCAACGCCTTGCTGCTGCGCAACACCAGCGTCGTCAACATGCTCGACGGCTGCGCCCTGTCGCTGCCCTGCCATGTGCGCGGCGAGTTGCCGGTGGGCCTGATGGTCTGGCACGGCGCACTGCACGACGACGCAGTGCTCAATATTGGCCTTCGTGCCGAAGAATTGCTCCAAAAACAATAGCTATCAGCGCTTACTAAATAAGCGTTAGAAGCCAAAAACCCTTAAATTTATGAAGATAGCGATCGTGGGCGCCGGCGTGGTCGGCGTCTCAAGCGCGTACGAACTCGCGCGCGCAGGGCATGCGGTGACGGTGTTCGAGCGCCGCTCCAGCGTGGCCGAAGAATCGAGCTTTGCGCCAGGGGCTGTACTGGGCGCCGGCTTGCTCGCGCCCTGGGCCATGCCAGGCGCCATGGCAGCGCCCAGCCTGGTGGGTTCCGGCATCCGGGTGCGCACGCGCGGCGCCACTGTGGCCGAGCTGCGCTGGCTTTGGAACTGGCGCAGTGCAGCGCGCGCTGCTTTGCGCAGCAGCGAGCCCTCGCCCGCCATGCGTGCGCTGGCAAAGCTCGCGCAGTTCAGCCAGCAGTGCTTTCTGGAGACCACCGAGGCTCTGGAACTTGATCTGGAACGCAGCCAGGGTGCACTGGTGCTGCTGCAAGATGAGCAGGGCGCGGCACCCTTGCGCGCGGCCGTGACGGCCCTGCGCGATGCTGGCACGGCGCTGCATGAAATCGGTGCCGAGGCCGCGCGCCACATCGAACCCGGCCTGGCAGAGGCCGAGCGCCTGACCATCGCACTGCACCTGCCACAGGCCGAGGCGGCCAACTGCCGCCAGTTCACCAGCGCTCTGCGCCAGGCGGCGCAGCGCCTGGGCGTGGTGTTCGAGTTTCAGGCCGAGGTCGCCCGCTTGAGTCCATCCAGCGCTCGCATGGCGCTGCATCTTCAGGGCGAGACCCAGCCGCGCCCATTTGATGCCGCCGTACTGTGCACCGGCGCCCACACCGCACGTCTGGCGGAGCCGCTCGGCCTGCACCTCGGTCTGGTGGCGCTCTGGGGCAGCTCGCTCACCGCGCCGCTGCGCGAAGACGCCGCCGCGCCGCAAGGTGTCGTGATCGATGTGGCGCGGCAGGTGACGATCGCGCGCCTGGGCCAGCGCGTGCGTGTGGCCGGTGGCGCAGAACTCGGGCAAAGCGACGGCACGCCCCACCCGGCCACCGTGCGCCAGCTCCACGAAGCGCTGGACGCCTGGTTCCCTGGCAGCACGCAGCGCGCTGGCATGCAGCTGTGGCGCGGCGCACGGCCCATGCGCCCAGGCGGCCTGCCTGCGCTAGGGGCTAGCGGCGTGCCCGGTCTCTGGCTCAATTTGGGCCACGGCGGCTATGGGTGGTCGCTCGCCAGCGGCTGCGCACGCCTGCTGTCCGAGATGCTGAGCGGGCAGACGTGCGCATGGGCAGCGAGCGAACTGGCGCATTTTTCCGCCGCCAAAGCTTGAGCCGGTAACGCCAAGCGCGCAACCCGCACGCCCATAATGGCGCGCATGCTGCGCATCCTGCCTGACCGGCCCCACGCCCTGCACGACCTTGCCGCCACGCGCGCCCTGGAACAGGCCGCAGCGGCGGGTCTGCCCGAACACACGCTGATGCAGCGCGCAGGCCTGGCCACCGCGCAGCTCGCCCTGGCGCTCGCGCCGCACGCGCGCAAGGTGTGGATCGTCTGCGGGCCAGGCAACAACGGCGGCGACGGGCTGGAAGCCGCCCTGCACCTGCACAACCCCACCCGCCAGGTCACGGTGACCTGGTTGGGCAACGATACCCACGTGCCGCCCGACGCACGCCGCTCGCTTGAGCGCGCGCGCAGCGCCGGCGTGTGCTTTGCCGACGGCCCCGCTACGGCCCTGACCGAGCGCGACTTGTGCATCGACGCGCTGCTGGGCATTGGCCTTGCGCCCGGGGATGCTTCGCGCCCGCCGCCTGAGCGTTGGCGCGCCCTGCTGCACCAGTTGCGCGCCGGCCCAGCCCCCTTGCTGTGTGTGGATGTGCCCAGCGGCCTGCAGACCGACACCGGCGCCTGGGCAGAAGGATTCGCGCCGGGTATCCCCCCGGGGGCGCTCTGCCACACCCTCTCGCTCCTCACGCTCAAACCCGGCCTTTTCACTGCACAAGGGCGCGATGCCGCTGGTACCGTATGGCTCGATCGATTGGGCGTCTCTCCAGAGGATGCCCGTGCCTGCGCCTGGCTGGCCGGCCCGCCCGAACACAGCCCCCGCCCCCACGCCAGCCACAAGGGCAGCTTTGGCGACGTTGCCATCGTCGGCGGCGAAGGCCTGGCGCGACGCGGCATGGGCATGGAAGGCGCGGCCCTGCTCGCCGCCACGGCCGCATTGCACGCAGGTGCCGGGCGGGTGCTGGTGGCCCTGTTGGACGGCGGCGCATTGCATGCGGCCAACTCGACGCCTGAACTGATGCAGCGCCACTTCGAGGCCCTGGAACTGGGCCAACTGACGGTGGTCTGCGGCTGCGGCGGCGGCGAAGCGGTAATCGAGGTGCTGCCGCCCGTACTCACTCAGGCCGCTCGCCTGGTGCTGGATGCCGATGCGCTGAATGCCATCGCACGCGACACCAAGCTGCAAACCGCCCTGGCCCAGCGCGCGGCACACGGCCTGCCCACCATCCTGACGCCCCACCCACTGGAAGCCGCCCGCCTGCTGGGCTGCAGCGCTGCCAGCGTGCAGGCCGACCGACTCACCGCAGCGCACACGCTGGCGCAGCGCTTTGGCTGCGTTTGTGTGCTCAAGGGCTCGGGCAGCATCGTGGCGCCCCCCGGGGAAGCCCCCTCCTTCATCAACCCCACGGGGAACGCCCGATTGGCCACGGCGGGCACGGGCGATGTACTGGCCGGCATGGTGGGCGCGCGCCTTGCCGCTGGCGACGCCCCACTCGCCGCGGCGCGCCATGCGGTGTTCGTGCATGGCCGCCTGGCCGACGGCTGGCCCGGCGGCACAAGCTTGGTCGCCAGCGCATTGGCCTGCGCGCCAAATTTTAAGTAAAAATAGGCACTAGCGCTTATCCCATATGCGCTAGCAGCTCCTAAAAATATAGCGAAACGTGCGCAAACGGAGGTCTGCGCTTCAGCTCCGGCGTGACTTGCCCTTGCCGGTACGCGCCGGCGCCTGGGTCAGCAGGGCAGCCTGCTGCCGCGATTTGCCTCCCGATGCGGGCGCGGAAGATGCAACGCGCCCGGCCTTGCGGCTCACGGGTGGTACATCGTCCGCATCACTGCGGGAACGCGCCGGCTTATCGCTCTTTTTGCTGCCGTTTTTCCCGCCGCTTCGGTCGCCAGCGCCGCGCGGCGCCAGCGCCTCGCCTTCATGCACCAGGCGGAAATCGATGCGGCGGCCATCAAGATCGACCCGGCTGACCTGCACGCGTACGCGCGAGCCGATGGCGTAGCGGGTACCGCTGCGCTCGCCGCGCAGTTCCTGGCGCGCCTCGTCGAACTTGAAGTAGTCGCCGCCCAGCTCGGTGATGTGCACCAGGCCTTCGACGTACATCGCGTCCAGCGTGACGAAGATGCCGAAGCTGGTGACGGACGACACCACGCCGCCGTATTCCTCGCCCAGGTGCTCGCGCATGTACTTGCACTTGAGCCAGGCCTCGACATCGCGGCTGGCCTCGTCGGCACGGCGTTCGTTGGCGCTGCAGTGCAGGCCCGCCGCTTCCCACGATTGCGTTTCCGCCAGCGCAGCGCCCGTTTCCTTCTTGCGCGGCACGGCGCCGGGCCGGGGGACGCGCGCTGCCAGGCGCTTGGCCAACTTGGCATGCGCTTCACCCGGCATCGGCAGCATGGGCAGGCGGTACTTTGTATTGCCCAGAATCGACTTGATGACGCGGTGCACCAGCAGGTCGGGGTAGCGGCGAATCGGGCTCGTGAAGTGGGTGTACGCCTCGAACGCCAGACCAAAGTGGCCGCTGTTGATGGGCGTGTAGATGGCCTGCTGCATGGAGCGCAGCAGCATGGTGTGGATTTGCTGGGCGTCCGGCCGGTCTTTGGTGGCTTCGGCAATCGCCTGGAACTCGGACGGTGCCGGGTTGTCGCTGATGGTCATGCCCACCGCCATGGCCTTCAGGTAGCTGCGCAGGATGTCCTGCTTCTCGGGCGTCGGGCCTTCGTGCACCCGGTACAGGCCATGCTGCTTGCCCTGGGCGATGAAGTCGGCACTGCAAACGTTGGCCGCCAGCATGGCCTCTTCGATCAGCTTGTGGGCGTCGTTGCGCGTGCGTGGGATGATTTTCTCGATGCGCCCGTTGTCGTCGCAGACGATCTGCGTCTCGGTGGTTTCAAAGTCCACCGCACCGCGCTCGCGCCGCGCTATCAACAGTGCGCGGTACACATCGTGCAGGTTGAGCAGATCAGGCACGCGCTCTTTGCGTTTCGCCGCCTCTGGGCCGCGCGTGTTCGCCAGAATCGCCGCAACCTCTGTATAGGTGAAGCGGGCGTGGCTGAACATCACCGCCGGGTAGAACTGGTAGGCGTGTACTTCGCCTTTGGCCGTGATCAGCATGTCGCAGACCATGCACAAACGCTCGACCTCGGGGTTCAGCGAGCACAGGCCGTTGGAGAGCTTCTCGGGCAGCATCGGAATGACGCGGCGCGGGAAATACACGCTGGTTGCGCGGTCGTAGGCGTCGATGTCGATGGCGCTGCCGGTCTGCACGTAGTGGCTCACGTCGGCAATCGCAACCAGCAGGCGCCAGCCCTTGCCGCGCCCCACCTTCGCCGGCTCGCAGTACACGGCGTCGTCAAAATCGCGTGCGTCTTCGCCGTCAATGGTGACGAGCGGGACATCGGTCAGGTCGATGCGGTGCTTCTTGTCCTGCGGCCGCACCTTATCGGGCAGCGCGCCAGCCTCGGCCAGGCACCCCTCAGAAAATTCATGCGGCACGCCGTACTTGCGCACGGCGATTTCGATTTCCATGCCGGGGTCGTCCACCTCGCCGAGCACCTCGGTGATGCGGCCCACAGGCTGGCCATAGAGCGCGGGTGGCTCGGTCAGTTGCACGACCACCACTTGGCCCGGCTGCGCATCGGCAAGCGCCCCCTTGGGGATGAGCACGTCTTGCCCGTAGCGCTTGTCTTCAGGCGCAACGATCCACACGCCGCTTTCTTGCAGCAGCCGCCCGATCAGCGGTTGCGCGGGCCGCTCGATGATTTCAACCACCCGCCCCTCGGGACGGCCACGCCGGTCCTGGCGCACGATACAGACACGCACGCGGTCTTTGTGCAACACCGCGCGCATCTCGTTTGGGGGAAGAAAAATGTCAGACAGGCCATCGTCGCGCAGGACAAAACCGTGGCCATCGCGGTGCCCTTGAACCGTGCCTTCAAATTCGTCGGTAGGCTGGTTTGCGGGCAATTTTTCACTCATTTTTTTGCTATACAATCTCGTTCTTTCCTGAAATGCCCAGGTGGCGGAATTGGTAGACGCACTAGTTTCAGGTACTAGCGAGTAACATCGTGGAGGTTCGAGTCCTCTCCTGGGCACCAAGTTTAACGAGAAGCCGCTGCGTAAGCGGCTTTTTTGTTGTTATTCGCTCCATTGGCGCATGAATCTTGGGTTCATTGCTATAAAATTCAGGCATTCGAGTTCAAGCCCAGATGGCGGAATTGGTAGACGCACTAGTTTCAGGTACTAGCGAGTAACATCGTGGAGGTTCGAGTCCTCTTCTGGGCACCAAGCAAAAAGCCGCTGCAATCATTGCAGCGGCTTTTTTATTGGAACGTCGAGACTAAGCGCGCATCAGCGCCTTCAACGCGTTTTGCAGCCGGCGAGCGGCGCCCGCCTCGCTCGGCGTTGCCAGCAGCGCAGCCACATCCTGCGTCCAGGTCTCGGCCGGCGCTGCTTCATTGCGGCGCGTAAGCAGCTGCAATTGCAGCATCCGGCGGGCCGGTAGCTGCTCGGCGGGCGTTGGCACTTCGGCGGCAATTTCAAGCCTGAGCAGCAGATCCGCTGCGGGCACCTTGGGCTTGGGTTGCGGTGCTTGCGACAGCGCCTGCACCCAGAGGTTGCGCGCAGCTGCGTTCACGGCGCGGCCAAATTCCTGCGTGGATGGGATCTGCGAGGCATCGCGTGCATCCCAGGCGGCCAGCAAATGCGCCAGCGCTTCACCATGCGCTTGGGCAGCGAGTTTGCGCAGCGCCGCCTGCGCGTGCTCCAGTGCCTCGCGCTGCGCCCGGAACGCGGCATCACCCAGCCGCGGCCCACGGTCGGCAAATTCTGCACGCTCACCAAAGCGCCCGGATGGCCGGCCCATGCCCGGCGCGCCATCGCGCGGTCCCCGGGCATCGCGGCGTTCGCCCGGCCTGGCGCCCCGGCCTGGTGCTGCCGGCACATCCTTCTTCATACCCGGCCGGTCGTCACCGCGTACGGCCACGACAGGGCGTGGCACGGCCCGTAGTGCTTGCGCAGCAGCCTGTTCACCTTGCACGCCAGCTTCGCGTTCTGCGGCGGCATCCATCGGAGAAGACGCTGGAGAAGCGTCTTGCGCCTGTCCTTCTGCGCTGCCAACACCACTGCCTGAGGCCTTGGTCGGTGCCTCAGGGGCATGCGCGGTAGCCTGTTCGGCGGCATGGGCCGCCTGACCACGCAAAGCAGCCTCCAAAGCAGCCACGGCAGCGCGAATCGCCTGGACGTCACCGCCAGCGTTGGCGGCTTCCAGAGCCTTGGAGGCTTCGAGCACGGCTTTGTCGTGTGCGCTCGTCTGCTCTGCGCCGCGCTCGCGATCGGCCGTCTTGCGATTGAAGGCCTCGTCAATGGGCTTGCGGAATGCGTCCCAAAGCTTTTGCTCCTGGCGTCGCTCCATCGGCACGGCTTGTGCCTCGGCTTGCCAGCGTTGCTGCAGAGCCTTGACGGCGTCGATGCGCAGCATGGGCGCGGCACCCAGCACTGCCGCCTCCTCAATCATGGCCTGGCGTCGACCCAAGCTGGCTGCTTGCGCGGCTTCAAACGGCGCAGCCGCCGCGTCCATGGCCCGCTTCCACTGGGGCAGCAGTTCGGCCAGCAGCTTCTCGCCCACATGCCCGCCCTCACGCCAGCGGGCGCCAAATTGCTGCAGTCCGCGCAAAACAGACTTCCAATCGGTATTGGTGGCGTTCTGCTCGCCCCAGGCCTGGAGTTCGGCAATCAGGGCCAAGCGCTGCGCCTTGTGCTCGGCTGCGTCAGCGCGCACTTTCTCCAGCCAAGCTTCCACCACCTTGTGTGCTTCGTTGCACGCCTCGTCGAATTTCTTCCATAGGCCATGGTTGGGCGCACCACCCTGATCGGCCTGCTTCCATTGCTCGCGCAACTGGCGCAGGCTCTCTTGCATCTTGCGCCCGCCCAGGGCCTGGCCATCCGGGCGATTGAGCAAGCCATGCGCCTTGGCAATGAGGTCTTCGCGGACCTGGTCAGAGCTCCAGCGCTGCCAGCCTTCGAGCTCGCCCGCCGCCACCAAACCCGCGTGCACGCGCTGCTCCAGCGCTGCGTCGATATGCCGGCCATGCTGCTTGAGCACGGCACGCAATGCCGCGGCAGCGCCAGAACTGGCTTTGCCGTGGCCCTGCGCCGTTTCCTGCTCCAACTTGGCGAGCGCCTCAGACACCTTGGCCACCGATTGGGCGACGATCGCCGGGTCTGTTCGGGGCTTCGCAGGACGCGGAGCGCTCGCTTCGGCCGCAGCCGGAGCCTCGCCACGCGCGGCGCGCAATTCGTCGGCCCACAAAGGGACCGCCGGCAGCGGTGCCTGCGCATCTGCCGCCGCAGCCGCGGCCTGGGCGATGGCGGCCTGGAACGCGTCCCAGACAACGAGCAGTTGCGCACGCGACGTATCAAGGAGCGGAGGAAAGCGCGCCTCCACGCTTGGCCAGCTGGCGTCGCTCGCCAAGGCCTGCGCCTGGTCCTGCCAGTTCTGTACGTCAGCCTGCAGCGCCTCACGCACCGCGTGGGCATCCTGCCAGGATTTGGTCGACAGCACTTCAATGCGCTGGGCAAGCAGCACCGCGGCCTCGCGCTGCACCTGCACGCGGTGCTGGAGGTCTTCAATCACCTTGATGCGCTCGGTCAAAGCCGTCTTAAGCTCGGCCAGCGGTTCGCGTGAGAGCGGCGCACCGGCCTTGGCGGCGTCGCGCTGCCAGGCCATGGCGTCGGCGATATTGAGTTTGGAGGCTGCCAGCAGCGCAGTGGCCTTTTCTGCCCATTCGGCAGCAATCAGCTCCTGGCTTTTGGCTCGGCGAATTTCATCCAGACGTTCGCGCACCGCACGCGCAGCGCCTTTGTCGCGGCCACTCAGCTCCTTGAAGACTTCCTGGAGCTGCGCCGGCTCGGGCTGTGAGACCAACCACTCGCGAATTCGGGCGGCGCGCTCACCAGAGGTTGCAGCAGAAAAGGCTCCACCAGTCAGCCCGTCCAGGGGATGCACGGGCGCCGCCGGTGCCGGCGTGGGGGTGAGATCAGGGGCGTCGGACATCTTGTTGCGCAAAGAAAAAGGAAACATGAGCAGATGGAGGCAATGGCGTACAAGTGCTCGCCAGCCAAACAAAGAAATAAGAACAGAGGGCACGCCATTGCGTGCATGGGCCTATTTTCACCGCGTTTTGGTTCGACTCCCCAATTTCCGGACTTTCAGACCAGCGCCCGCTGCCTGCACCTGCCTCGCAGAGGCCGCCAGGCGGAGCGATGCAAGCACCGTGAAGACTTCAAGACTCTTGTCGGCACGGGCCAAATCAGCGGTTTCATACAGCTATTTAATAACAAACAAAGCTATTAAATTACAATGTTAGTGTTGACCTGGCATTTGATGCCCTCCTAGAATCCGCGATCTTGGCGCCAACGCTAAGTACAAACCCCAGTTCCGCTGCCGATCTCGGCTAAGTCAAAACGGTCCAGTGCTACACGCCAGGCACGAATTTGATGGCGTACCAATCAGGTGAACATCGCGAACGCGAGACCTTGTGTCTGTGCGAACCGCGACAGTACCGCCGAAAGGAAGCTATGACAGCGACAGGAAAGTTGGCCGCGGCCTTGCGTGTGATGGCAAACACCTTGACCAACGTCTTTTTGAAAACGACCCACAACAGCTTTGCGCTGCTCGGACTCGCCGTGGCCTGCTTGGCCATCATGCTGGCAGCACGCCCCGATTTGCGTGCCCAAGGCGAAGTGCAACTGCGCAGCTGGCTTGAAGCGCGCCAGAGCGTGGCACCAGAAGCGGACGACGCACTAGATATAGAGGAGCCGAGCGAACGGGTGCTGGCAACAGATCCGCAAGGCCTGCCCAAGGAGCAGGCACGCGTGGCCTATTGGCTCAGCAAGAAATACAACGTGGCGCCTGAGCCACTGAGCTTGCTGGTCAGCGAGGCCTATGAAATTGGCAGCAAGACCAAGCTCGATCCGACGCTCATTCTGGCCATCATGGCCATTGAGTCGAGCTTCAATCCCTTTGCCCAGAGCCCGGTCGGCGCACAAGGCCTGATGCAGGTGATGACCCGCGTACACACCGACAAGTATGAGAGTGTGGGCGGGCATCTCGCAGCCTTTGACCCTGTCACCAATTTGCGGGTCGGCGTACAGGTGCTGCAAGAATGCATCCGCCGCGCCGGCTCCCTCGAAGGCGGCTTGCGTTACTACGTGGGCGCCGCCAATATTGAAAGCGATGGCGGCTATGCCGCCAAGGTGATGGCCGAGCACTTCCGCTTGCGCCAGGTAGCCGCCGGGCGCAGCACGCGCACCGCACCTTCCGCCGCCGGCACCTTGACCACCAAGGCCGTGACGCCTGCTGCGCCGGCTCCTGCCATCCCGGCCGCAGCCAGCACCGACAAAGTCGCCCTGCTCTCCGCACTCTGAGCAAGTCGGCCCAGGGTCTCAGGTAAACTCGCGGGGTACGCGACTGGCGATAGGCGCGGCCCCAAGGGCCGTCGCTGACGTGGAAACCAGCAAGGCGCTGTCCTTGTGAACCACCGGGAAGCGTGCCGCACGGGCCCCCGTCCGCTGCGTTCCGCCGTTCGCCTGGGCAGCCCTTGATTCAAGGGACACAAGTTCACAGGACTGCCATGTACCAACGCAATATTCTCGTAGAGCAAACCGACCCTGAGCTGTTCGCTGCCATTCAGGCCGAAAACCGGCGCCAGGAAGAGCACATCGAACTGATCGCGAGCGAGAACTACGCCTCGCCCGCCGTCATGTGGGCCCAGGGCACGCAGCTGACCAACAAATACGCCGAGGGCTATCCCGGCAAGCGCTATTACGGTGGCTGCGAGTACGTCGACATCGCCGAGCAGCTGGCCATTGCTCGCATCAAAGAGATTTTTGGCGCCGAAGCGGCCAACGTGCAGCCCCACTGCGGCGCGTCGGCCAACGAAGCGGTGTTTCTTGCCTTCTTGAAGCCGGGCGACACCATCATGGGCATGAGCCTGGCCGAAGGCGGGCATTTGACGCACGGCATGGCACTCAACATGTCGGGCAAGTGGTTCAACGTGGTGTCCTACGGGCTCGACGCCAACGAGGTCATCGACTACGACGCCATGGAACGCAAGGCGCACGAGACCAAGCCCAAGCTCATCATCGCGGGTGCTTCGGCGTACAGCCTGCACATCGACTTCGCGCGCTTCGCCAAGGTGGCCAAAGACGTCGGCGCCATTTTCATGGTGGACATGGCGCACTACGCCGGCCTGATTGCCGCTGGTGTCTATCCCAACCCCGTGCCGCACGCGGATATCGTCACCAGCACCACCCACAAAAGCCTGCGCGGTCCGCGCGGCGGCGTCATTCTGATGAAGGCGCAGCATGAGAAGGCGATCAACAGCGCCATCTTCCCCGGCCTGCAGGGCGGCCCGCTGATGCACGTGATTGCGGCCAAGGCGGTAGCCTTCAAGGAAGCGCTGCAACCCGAATTCAAGCAGTACCAGGAGCAGGTGCTCGTCAACGCACGCATCATGGCCGAAACCTTGACGCAGCGCGGGCTGCGCATCGTCAGCGGTGGCACGCAGAGCCACTTGATGCTGGTCGACCTGCGTGCCAAGGGCATTACCGGAAAGGATGCCGAAGCAGTATTGGGATCGGCCCACATGACGATCAACAAGAACGCCATCCCGAACGATCCGGAAAAGCCCATGGTGACCAGCGGCATCCGCCTGGGCACGCCTGCCATGACGACGCGCGGCTTCAAGGACGAGGAAGCCCGCCTGACCGCCAACCTGATCGCCGATGTACTCGACAAGCCACGCGACGAAGCCCATGTGGCTGCCGTGCGTGCCAAGGTGAACGCGCTGACGGCCCAGTTCCCCGTCTACCGCGGGTAAAGCGGCGATCATGAAGTGCCCCTTCTGCGGCCATCTCGACACCCAGGTGGCCGAGACGCGGGTCGCGGAAGACGGCGACTTCATCCGCCGCCGGCGCCGCTGCCTGGCCTGTGGCAAGCGCTTCACGACCTACGAGAAGCCTGAAGTCAGCTTTCCTGTCGTCGTCAAGAAAGACGGGCGACGCACCGAGTACGCCCATGCCAAGCTGCTCGGCTCGTTTGCCATTGCGCTGCGCAAGCGCCCGGTAAGCACGACGCAGGTGGACGCGGCCATAGAACGCATCGAAGAACAGCTCCTCAGCCTGGGGCAGCGCGAGATCGCGTCCAGCCGCATTGGCGAACTGGTCATGCGCGAACTCAAGAAGCTCGATCAGGTGGCCTACATCCGCTACGCCAGCGTGTACCGCAGCTTCGAGGACATCGACGAGTTCAAGCACCTGGTGGACGAGGTGCGGCGCTGAGCCAGCGCTTGCCCCGCGCTCAAGAGTGCGAAAATTTTAAGGTTTTTTGGCCTCTAGCGCTTATCCAGTAAGCGCTAGAAGCTATTTTTTCTATAGCGAATTCAAGGGGCTTCGGCTGCAATCGGCGCCACGCTTTGGTGCACGTCGCCGCACTGCGCGCGGTGGCGCAGGGCATGGTCCATCAGCACCAGCGCCAGCAGTGCCTCGGCAATGGGCGCCGCCCGTATGCCCACACAGGGGTCGTGGCGGCCGCGGGTGCTGACCTGGACCGACTGCCCGGCTGTGTCGATGGATTCGCGTGGGCTCAAGATCGAACTGGTTGGCTTGATGGCGATCTGCACCTCGATGTCCTGCCCCGTGCTGATGCCGCCCAGCACCCCACCCGCATGGTTGCTGCGAAAGCCCTCGGGTGAGAGCGAATCGCCATGCACGGTGCCCCGCTGCGCGGCGCTGGCAAAACCGGCGCCGATTTCCACGCCCTTGACGGCGTTCAAGCCCATCATGGCCCAGGCAATGTCGGCGTCGAGCTTGTCGTAAATCGGTTCGCCCAGCCCAATGGGAACGCCGGTGGCCTGCACGCGGATGCGCGCACCGCAGGAGTCGCCCGCCTTGCGCAGCGCGTCCATATAGGCCTCCAAACGCTGCACATCGGCCACTGGAGCAAAAAACGGGTTCTGCGCCACGTGCTCCCAGGACTCAAAGCCAATGTCGAGCTCGCCCAGTTGGCTCATGCAGGCGCGCACCTGGGTGCCGAACTGCGCGGCCAGCCACTTTCGCGCCACGGCGCCGGCCGCCACGGTGGGCGCCGTCAGCCGAGCCGACGAGCGCCCGCCACCGCGCGGATCGCGCACGCCGTACTTGTGCCAGTAGGTGTAGTCGGCATGTCCAGGGCGAAAGCGCTGGGCGATATCGCCATAGTCCTTGCTGCGCTGGTCGGTGTTGCGAATCAGCAGGGCAATCGGCGTTCCGGTGGTCAGGCCTTCGTAGACCCCCGAGAGGATTTCCACCGCATCGGGCTCGGCGCGCTGTGTGACGTGGCGACTGGTGCCGGGACGGCGCCGGTCCAGGTCGGCCTGGATGTCGGCCTCGCACAAAGGCATGCCAGGCGGGCAGCCGTCGATCACGCAGCCAATGGCCGGGCCGTGGGATTCACCAAAGTTGGTGACTGCGAAAAGGGTGCCGAATGTGTTGCCGCTCATGGGCCGCCATTATCGGGGCAGCGACACGGGCGAGCACCGCACAAGTAGCTTACTTCCCGGCAGCGGCGCCGGGCGTATCGCTGTCCTCGCCCTCGGGCCAATCGCGGATATAGGCCTTGAGCATTTTGTTTTCGAAATTCTGGCTGTCCACCACGGCCTTGGCAACGTCGTAGAAGCTGATGACTCCCATCAGCATGCGGTTGTCCATGACCGGCATGTAGCGCGCGTGGCGTTCGAGCATCATGCGGCGTACTTCGTCCATATCGGTCGCATTGGTACAGGTCAGCGGGTGGTCGTCCATGGCCGTACGCACCAGCATCGTGCCCACGGCGCCGCCATTGCGCACCAGCGCCTGGATGACTTCGCGGAAGGTGAGCATGCCCACCAAGTCACCATGCTCCATGACCACCAGCGAACCGATGTCCCGCTCCGACATCACGCGCACGGCGTCCGCAAGTGGTTCGGCAGGGTGGGCGGTGTAGAGCGTATTGCCCTTCACACGCAAGATGTCGCTGACTTTCATGGGGGGTTCCTCGCTGTGTGCAGCAAGCTCTGTGTTGCTGCGCGGCCTCATAAATATAGCCCACAATGCCGCACACGCCCATCCACGATTGCATTGGAGACCCTTCATGCCCGGTTACGCCGACCCTGGCTTCGACACCCTGGCCCTGCACGCAGGCGCCATACCCGACCCTGCCACCGGCGCACGCGCTGTTCCCATTCACCTCACCACGTCTTTCGTTTTTGACTCCAGCGACCACGCGGCTTCGCTGTTCAACATGGAACGCGGCGGCCACGTGTACTCGCGCATCAGCAATCCCACCACGGCCGTACTGGAGCAGCGCATGGCGGCCCTGGAAGGCGGCGTGGGGGCTCTGGCCACCGCCAGCGGGCAAGCAGCCCTGCATCTGGCCATTGCCACTTTGATGGGCGCGGGCTCGCACATCGTTGCCAGCAGCGCGCTGTATGGCGGCTCCCAGAATCTTTTGCATTACACCTTGCGCCGCTTCGGGATCGAAACGAGCTTTGTACCGGCCGGCGATGTGGACGCCTGGCGCGCCGCCATCCGCCCCAATACGCGCCTGCTGTTTGGCGAGACCGTGGGCAATCCAGGCCTCGACGTGCTCGACATTCCGACCGTGAGCGCCATCGCCCACGAGGCTGGCGTCCCATTGCTGGTTGATTCCACGTTCACAACCCCCTGGCTGATGAAGCCTTTTGAACACGGGGCCGACATCGTGTACCACTCCGCCACCAAGTTCCTCAGCGGGCACGGCACGGTGATAGGCGGCGTGCTGGTGGATGGCGGCAGTTTCGACTGGGAAGGCTCTGGCCGCTACCCCGAGCTGACCGAGCCTTACGACGGCTTTCACGGCATGGTGTTCGCCGAGGAAAGCACAGTCGGTCCGTTTTTGTTGCGCGCGCGCCGCGAGGGCTTGCGCGACTTCGGCGCCTGCATCAGCCCGCACACCGCCTGGCTGATTTTGCAAGGCATCGAAACCCTGCCGCTGCGCATGCAGCAGCACATGCGCAACACGGAGCGCGTGGTGGAGTTCCTGGCAAGCCACCCTTTTGTGGCGCGTGTCGGCCACCCGATGCTGCCCTCGCACCCCAGCCACCAATTGGCGCAGCGGCTGCTGCCGCGGGGCGCCGGCTCCGTCTTCAGCTTCGACCTCAAGGGCTCACGCGAGCAAGGGAAGAAGTTCATTGAAGCATTGAAAATTTTCAGCCACCTAGCCAACGTGGGCGACTGCCGCAGCCTGGTCATTCACCCCGCCAGTACTACGCACTTCCGCCTCAGCGACGAAGCACTGAACGCTGCTGGCATCACCCAAGGAACGATTCGCCTGTCCATCGGCCTGGAAGACGTGGACGATTTGATAGACGACCTCAAGCGCGCCCTGAAGGCCGCAGAAAAAGCGGGAGCCTGAGCATGCGCTTGCCAGTCAACGGACACGACACCTATTGCTACACCGGCGGGCGCAGCTTCGACCCGACTCTACCCACCGCCGTCTTGATCCACGGCGTGCTCAACGACCACAGCGTCTGGGCCATGCAGAGCCGCTGGCTGGCCAACCATGGCTGGAACGTGCTGGCAGTCGATTTGCCCGGCCATTGCCGCAGCGCCGGCGCGGCCCCCCAAAGCGTGGAGGAAGCGGCGGATTTCATCATCGCCTTGCTCGACGCCCTGGGGGTGGAGCGTGCCGCCTTGGTCGGGCACAGCTGGGGCTCGCTGATTGCGCTAGAGGCGGCAAGCCGCATGAAAGCGCGCGCCACGCATCTCGCCCTGGTGGGAACGGCGTGGCCCATGAAAGTGTCGCCTGCCCTACTGGACGCGGCCCTGAATGCCCCAGAGACAGCGCTGCGCATGGTCAACGTGTACTCCCGCAGCACCTTGTGCGCGCCACCCTCGGCACTCGGGCCAGGAACCTGGGTCTTTGGCGCCCAGATGGCGCTGGGTCGGCGGGTGTTGGCCAGCAATCCCGAGGTGAATGTCTTTCACCGAGGGTTCATGGCATGCGATCAGTATGCCGGGGGCGAGGCGGCCATAGTGAACGTGGAATGCCCCGTGCTGTTCGTGCTCGGTGCGCAGGACCAGATGACGACACCCAAGGCAGCTCAGATTTTGGTGGCCGCTGCAAAACAAGCCGGCAAAACGGTAACCGTGCGCATGCTGCCCGTGGGGCACAACGAAATGACCGAAGCGCCGGAGGAAACGCTGGCGGCGCTGCGCGATTTTCTAGTGGATCGCCACGATAGAATTTAAGAAGAAAACAGGCCCTAGCGCTTATCAAGCATAGCGTTTAAGCTATATAAATAAGAGCGTTTTTCGCACACCCAGCGTACGCACTGTGGGCAGATAAAAACAGGTGCCCTCGCTACCGGTGGTCTTGCACCCATGCCCAAAGGGGCCAACGACCATCAGCGCGGCTTGCGTGTGTCGGGGTCGACCCGCGCCTCGAAGCGGTCGCTGTTGCTGCCAAACCCGACCGGTTGATCGGGCGCTGGCGGTGCTGTGGTGGGAACGGGGGGCAATTCGTCCTGCGTCAGAAAGGGCAGAGGCGCACTGCTCTCGGCTTGCTCGGATAGAGCGTCCAGGTGCGCCACGTCGCTCAGGTCGAGATCAAGCGCTGTGCTGCCGGCCGCCGCTGCCGGATCGGCCGGACGGTCCCCAGGGGTCTCGAAGGCCCAATCGTGCTCAAACTCCATCAGATTGCTGGCGGGAGCGGCGGTGGGCTCAATCAACTCTGCCTGAGGCGTTTCCCAATCCGTGGGCTCCAGCGGCGTCGTGCGAATGCGTGAGCTGGAAATGCCGCGCGTGGCAGCAGGCGTTGTGCGCGCCACCGCGTGCAGCAACAAGAGGTCGTCGTAAGCAGGCAAATCGAAGCGCTGCTGCTCGCTCGCTTGGCCTCGAAAGAGCAATTCCTGCAGCAAGGGCACTACGGACGGATCGCACCACAAGGCCTCGATCCGCGCCAGCACCTCGGGGTAGGCAAACAGCGTCTTTCCCTGGCGAGAGAATGCGGCAAATTCGGGCACCTGCGCGTTGAAATAGCGGTGAAACTGCGTACGCAGCGCATTGAACTGCTCAATCCGGCTCAGTGACCGGTACAGGCGCAACAATTCAAGGTATGCCAGGGGCGAGGACGTCTGATTGGCCTCAATGTGTTTTTTCATCACATCAATGGCTTGGTCGTGCTCTCCAACGGAAACGAAAAACTCTGCCTGCTGCTGCAGATCGAACAAATCTTCCGGGTTCACCACCGCAGCGACGGGTGCAGGCGCATCGGACGTGGCAGGCGTCACGGGCTCGACCTGCTCCACCGACCCGGTCTCCTGCAAATGTCCGAACTCAATGGGCAGCATGCCCGATGGCAAAAGCTCTGGCTCAGTGGGCCGCACGCGCAGTGAGTGCTCAGCATGCACAGGTGCCCGCACGGACGCCACCTGAGCCGCAGTGCTGGCAGCACTTGCCGAAGCGGCCTCCGCATTTTGCACAACCGCCTGCGCCCAGGAGCGCTCACCGCCAGGCGCCGGCCGGCGAAGCCGCGTCCACATCCATAGCAGCGCCCCCGCAAGCAAGAGCAGCAACGCGCTGAGGACATAGACAACCTGTGCAGAGAAACGCTCAGCCACCCGTTGTTGCAATGCCTGTTGAACCTGTAGCGCAGCTGCCTTGTCGCGCTCGGCCTGGGCGTGCTGCTTGGCCAATTCGGTTTCCTGTGCAACCTGGCGCGCCGCCTCCTGCAACAGCTCTTGCGGCTGCATGTTCAGCGCCCGCCAGCGTGCAGCAGCTTCTTCGCGCTGCACCGGAGACGCGGGCGACAGCGTTGCAATCTCTGGAGAAGCCCGCAATACGGAAGGCGCTTCCAGCCAATCGGACAAAGGTTCCATGACCAAGCGTGAGCGTCCCGAGTCTTCCGCTGCCTTGGGCACGGCAGCTTGGTGGCCCGCTCGGCCATGCTTAGGTCGCTTCACAGACTTCTGGGGTGCTTCTGCAACTGCCTTGGTGCGGCGACCCGGCATGCCACCCGAAGCTTGTGCCCGCCCGGAAGGCCCTGAGAGACCTGCGGCAGGCTGTTGGGGCATGTTTGCCAAGCTTGCAGCAGCCAACTGGCGAGCACTCAAAGAGGTTTCCGGATAGGCCAATACGGTATAGGTACGCACCACGCTGCCCGAACAGCCGGCGGCAAGCCGCACACTCAGCACGGGCTCATTGATCGGTTGTGTGCTCTGGACACGGATGGCCGTGGCACGCCCCTCCCTCGGGGCAACGGGAGACACCAGAATTTGGCTGCGTGAGAGCGGTGTGTCCCCAGCCGTCACGTCCGCGCTGATGCAGGCATCTGCCAACTGCGCGCCATCGGTGTGCACGTCGAACACGAGGTCCAATGGCCTACCCAGCACCACCGTGCCCTGGGGATTGCCAAGGGACAGTGCCGCTGCACCGCTCGCCGCGACCCCCATCGAGACGGCTAGTAGAAGATTGCGAAGTCTCACTTTTTTTTCAATTTGCTTCAGGTAATTCTTGCATAGATTGCAGTATTTACGCGAACGGGATAATCAAACAATGAAAAAGCAAATTTCACGTGTCGGTATCGTGGGCGCTGGCGCCATGGGCCAAGGCATTGCACAGCTTGCGGCGCAGGCTGGCTGCACCGTTTTGTTGCTCGACATACGCCCGGGGATTGCACAAAGCGGTACCACCGCCATAGCCGCACATTGGCAGCGCATGGCGGCCACGGGCAAATGCACGGCGGAGACAGCCTCCAGGTGGCAAACCCAGCTTTCCGCAGCCGATCAGATGCCTGAACTGGCGAGCTGTGATCTGGTGGTAGAGGCCATTGTTGAGCGCACGGACGCCAAGCTCGCCTTGCTGGCTGAGCTCGAAGCTATCGTCTCACCCGACGCGGTGCTGGCGAGCAATACCTCGTCTCTCCCCATCACGGCGTTGGCCGCCAGGCTGGCACACCCGGGTCGCTTTTGCGGTTTTCACTTCTTCAACCCGGCACCTCGCATGAAGGTGGTGGAAGTGGTGCCCGGCCTCAAGACAGATCCACGCACTTGTGACGCCCTCGCGGACCTGGCCGTGCGCATGGGGCATACGCCGGTGCGTGCACAAGACACTCCCGGCTTTATCGTGAACCATGCAGGCCGGGCATTTGGTACGGAAGCGCTGCGTATCGTCTCCGAAGGTGTGGCCGACTTCGCGACGGTCGACCGCATTCTGCGTGACCAGGTGGGCTTTCGCCTGGGCCCTTTCGAACTGATGGACCTTACCGGGCTTGATGTGTCGCACCCGGTCATGGAATCCATCTACCACCAGTTCTACGAAGAACCCCGGTTTCGCCCCAGTGTGATCACCGCACAGCGCCTCGCCGCAGGCGTGCTGGGTCGCAAAAGCGGCGAAGGTTTCTACCGCTACGAGCAAGGGGTGGCCCAGGTGCCCACAGAAGCGCCGACCCCTGCGGTGAACGTGATCCCGGCGGTATGGGTGTCCCCTCGCGCCGCGCGCCGTGCCGAGATTTACCAGTTGCTCAAGGACCTCGGCGCGTCCATTGAAACCGGGTCAGCACCGTCCAGCCAGGCCTTGTGTCTTGTGGCACCGCTGGGCTTTGATATCACCACGGTTGCGGTGGTGGAGCGGCTGGACCCGGCGCGCACCGTCGGCATCGACATGCTCATCGACGATGCCAGCACGCGGCGCCGTGTGCTGGCCACCAACCCGGCCACGCGCTCGGATATGCGCGACGCTGCCCATGCCCTCTTTGCACGCGATGGCAAGGCCGTGAGTGTCGTTCGCGACAGCGGCGGCTTTGTCACTCAGCGCGTGGTGGCGCACATCGTGAACATCGCCAGCGATATCTGCCAGCAGGCGATTTGCAGCCCCTCCGATCTGGAGCTTGCTGTCACTCTGGGCCTCGGCTATCCACTCGGGCCACTCGCCATGGGTGACCGTTGGGGACCGACGAATATCCTGGAAGTGCTGTTCAACCTGCAAACCGTGTATGGCGACCCGCGTTACCGCCCCAGCCCCTGGTTACGTCGGCGCGGCGCACTGGGCCTGAGCCTCACCCACACAGAGGGCTGACACGCCATGGCTGCAGAACTCCTAAGCCGCACCGAGGGCCAGACCCTGGTTCTGACGCTGCGCAACCCCGGCCAGCACAACACGCTGGGCCCCGACATCTACGCCGCTGGCATCGAGGTGCTCAACGGTGCTGAGCGAAGCACCGATATCCGCAGTGTGGTGTTGACAGGTGCGGATGGTCTCTTCAGTGCCGGGGGCGACTTGGTCCGACTGCAGGCCAACCGCTCGCTGGACCCCGAAGTACAGACGGCCAGCATCACCGCGCTGCACGACTGGATCGAAGCACTCCGAACCTACCCCAAACCCGTGGTTGCAGCAGTCGAAGGCGTGGCTGCGGGAGCGGGCTTCTCTCTGGCTCTGGCCTGCGATTTTCTTGTGGCCTCGCGCAGTGCACGCTTCTCGCTGGCCTACAGCCGCGTTGGCCTGTCACCCGATGGCGGCGCAAGCTGGGCACTGGCACAGGCCATTCCGCGCACGCTGGCAGCAGAGTGGCTGATGCTGGGCGATACGCTGCCAGCCGAGCGCCTGCATGCACTGGGGATCGTCAACCGGCTGACCGATCCCGGTGCTGCGCTGGGAGGTGCTCTGGATTTGTGCGCAGCCCTTCATGCGCGCGCACCCAATGTGCTCGCCAGCGTCAAGGAACTGCTCGCCGAGGCGCGCACCAACGATCTGCACTCCCAATTGGCCATGGAGCGCAAGCACTTTGTCAGCAACCTGCAGCACCCCAACGCAGGCGAAGGTATTGCCGCTTTCCTGGACAAACGCACGCCCCATTTCCGCTGAAAACCGCTGCTGGCCACGTGCGTGCCAGACACCCAGGAGACATCGCACGCGCGGACTCGCCGGTCCCGGACGCGACAATAAAACCGCCACCAGTCACACACAAGACAGACCATGGACGACCCTATTCTTACTATCGACGAACGCGAGGCGATCAACTCTGGTCGCTGGTTTTCTTCCCTCTCCCCTTCGCTGCGACACGACATTCTCCGATGCGCCTACGTCAAACGTTTCAAGGACGGCAGCCTGATCTGCGCCCGTGGCGATCCACCGGAGGATTGGATTGCCTGCGCCAAGGGCGCCGTGCGCGTGAGCTCGACCTCCATCTCGGGCAAGCAGATCACGCTGACGTACGTAGAGCCGGGCATCTGGTTTGGCGACGTTTCCATCTTCGACGGCGACCGGCGCACGCACGACGCCTATGCCCATGGGGAAACCACCATCTTGTGCGTAGCCAAGAGCGATTTCAAAAAAATCCTGGCGATGCACATCGAGCTCTACGAAGCCATGCTGCGCCTGCATGCGCGCCGCATTCGCCAACTCTACGGCTTGGTGGAAGATCTCAATACCCTGCCCCTGCGTGCACGCCTGGCCAAGCAACTGTTGCACCTCGTGCGCAGCTACGGCATCTCCAGCCTGTCCCACAACGACGAAATGCGCATTGGCCTGCAACTGGCGCAGGAAGAATTGGCACAGCTCCTGGGCGCCTCGCGCCAGCGGGTGAACCAGGAACTCAAGGCCATGGAGCGGGACGACATCATCCGCATCGAGCCGGGTGGCTTGGTGGTGTGCGACCGCCCCGCGCTGATGCGCCTGACCGAGCTCGACAACTGAGCATGTACCACCCATGAGCAACTTTGACCATTTTGTTGGCACACGCCCAGTGTCTGACACACACGCATTCGACACCGCTGCCTTGAGCGCCTGGCTGGCGCCGCGGCTGGAAGGTTTTGCCGGCCCTTTGCAGGTGGAGATGTTCAAGGGCGGCCAATCCAATCCGACCTACAAATTGGTCACGCCGAGCCGCAGCTATGTGATGCGCGCCAAGCCCGGTCCGGTGGCCAAACTCCTGCCCTCGGCGCATGCGGTGGAGCGCGAATTTGCCGTCATGAGCGCCCTGCAAGGCACCGACGTGCCCGTGCCACACATGCACGTGCTGTGCGAGGACGAATCCGTCATCGGACGCGCCTTCTACATCATGGAGTACATGGAAGGCCGTGTGCTGTGGGACCAGGCCCTGCCCGGCATGACGCCCGCGCAGCGCGGCGCCATCTACGACGAAACCAACCGCGTGATCGCTGCGCTGCATACCGTGCCGTATGCCGAGCGTGGCCTGGCGGGATATGGCAAGCCAGGCAATTATTTCGAGCGCCAGATCGGCCGCTGGAGCAAGCAGTACCAGGCGTCCATCACCCAGCCGATTGCCGAGATGGACCGGCTCATGGAGTGGCTGCCGGCGCACATTCCCGCCGGCGCGCGAGACGAGGCGCGCACGTCCATCGTGCATGGCGACTTCCGCCTCGACAACCTCATGTTCCACCCCACCGAGCCGCGCGCCATTGCCGTGCTCGACTGGGAGCTGTCCACGCTCGGCCACCCGCTGGCCGACTTCAGCTACCACTGCATGGCCTGGCACATTCCGCCCGGCATGTTCCGCGGCATCGGCGGGCTGGACCACGCGGCGCTGGGCATCCCCTCGGAAGCCGAGTACATCCGCCGCTACTGCGAACGGACCGGCCTGACAACGCCTGAAGAGCTTGCCCACGACTGGAATTTCTACCTGGCCTACAACCTGTTCCGGCTCTCAGCCATCTTGCAAGGCATTGCCAAGCGCGTCGAAACAGGCACGGCGTCAAGCGCCCAAGCCAAGGCATCGGCCACCGGCGCAAGGCCGCTGGCGGAAATGGCCTGGGGCTTTGCCCAGCGCAGCTAGCGGCTCCCATTTTTGAAGGAGAACTCCATGGACTTTGACTATTCCCCCAAAACCAAGGACTTGCAGGCACGCCTGATCAGGTTCATGGACGAACACATTTACCCCGCTGAAGCAGACTTGGCACGGGAGCTGGCCGCCAACACCCAGGCGGGCAGGCGCTGGACGCCGCTGTCCACCATTGAAACCCTCAAACCCAAGGCGCAGGCTGCAGGGCTGTGGAATTTGTTCCTGCCCGTGGACACCGCCGAAGCCTCGGGCTACCAGGGCGCGGGGCTGACCAATCAGGAATACGCACCGCTGGCCGAAATCATGGGCCGCGTCGTCTGGGCCAGCGAGGTTTTTAACTGCTCGGCACCGGATACCGGCAACATGGAGACCATCGCACGCTACGGCGACGAAGCGAACAAGGCGCGCTGGCTCAAGCCACTGCTCGAAGGCAAGATCCGCTCGGCCTTCGCCATGACCGAACCGGCCGTCGCCTCCAGCGACGCGACCAACATCGAGACCCGCATCGAGCGCCAGGGCGACGACTACGTCATCAACGGGCGCAAATGGTGGACGTCCGGCGCCAACGACCCGCGCTGCGCCGTGTTCGTCACCATGGGCAAGACCGACCCCGAAGCGCAGCGCCACTCGCAGCAAAGCATGGTCCTGGTGCCTGCCGACACGCCCGGCGTCAAAATCCTGCGCAACCTGAGCGTGTTTGGCTACGACGATGCACCGCATGGTCACGCCGAAGTCCTGTTTGAAAACGTCCGGGTCCCCACTTCGAACATCCTGCTGGGCGAAGGCCGCGGTTTTGAAATCGCGCAAGGACGCCTTGGCCCAGGGCGCATCCACCACTGCATGCGCCTGATCGGTCTGGCCGAACGCGCACTGGAACTGATGTGCCGGCGTTCGCTTTCGCGCGTCGCCTTCGGCAAGACCGTGGCACAGCAGGGTGTGACCCAGGAGCGCATTGCCGAAGCACGCTGCAAGATCGACATGGCACGTTTGCTGACGCTCAAGGCCGCCTGGATGATGGACGTGGCTGGCAACAAGGTCGCCAAGACCGAAATCGCCATGATCAAGGTCGTCGCGCCCAGCATGGCCTGTGACGTGATTGACTGGGCTATACAGGCGCACGGCGGTGGCGGCGTGAGCGACGATTTTCCGCTTGCCTACGCGTACGCCGGCGCACGCACCTTGCGCTTTGCCGACGGCCCGGATGAAGTGCACCGCGCTTCCATCGCCAAAATGGAGCTGGGCAAATACGCAGCACCCAAAGCGCACTGACGGCCACCACCCAGTACGCCTCAGATATATCAAAAACCATAGCTACTAACGCTTACTCCATAAGCGCTAGTAGCTATTTTTACGTATATTTTTTCAAAAACCAAACGCTAAGCGCCGTGCACGTCCCCATCCCGGACATGAAACGTCAGCACCGGGGCATCCGCTCCAAAGGGCGTGCCCAGGGATATCTGCCCACTGCCATGCAACATGCAGGCGTCACGCCGCAAACGCACTTCTGTTTCGCTGCCATCGAAGCGCACCCAGCTGCCAAAGCTGCTCACATCGGTGAGCGTAAAGCACCCTTGGCGCCAATCGATTCGTGCGTGCGTGCGTGAGACGCGCGGGTCGTGTACAAAGCAGTCAGCTTCAGGCAAGCGCCCTATGTGCACAGGCGTTTCTTCCGAACCAAAGCTGCGCATATCGTCCAGCCAGGCCAACTCCACGCTCGCTGCTCCATGGTCAATGGGCGCAACCAAACTCGACAACCCCGCGTGTTGGGTCAACGCGTCCTGCGGCAGGTCTTGGCGCCAATCTGCCTGGTACACCACCTGTGATTCGGACTTGCCGCGAATGTCGAAGGCGCCCAGACGACGAAATTGCACTTGCGGCACAGCGCCAGCGTCCACGGCCGTGGCGTCAGTCACCCACACTTCATTGGCCAGCGCACGCTCGCACAAACGCGATGCCACATTGACGGCGTCTCCGTAGGTATCGCCATCGAGCTCCATCACTTCGCCGCTGGCGATGCCGATACGAACCGCCATGCGCAGGGGCTCAGCCCAGCGCGCCAGATTCGCTTGGTGGCTGCGCTGCAAGGCCGCTGCGGCTGTGATCGCCGCAGAGGCTTCCACAAACACACTCAGCACACCATCGCCCAGCTCCTTGACGACGCGGCCACCATGGGCCACGACGATGTCACCCATCCAGCGGGTCAAGCGGCTGACCACCTTGGAAGCTCGCTCGTTGCCAAGGGATTCATACAACGCGGCGCTTCCCGACAAGTCGGCAAACATGACGGTGGCAAAGGTGCGCAAGGGGTGCTTTTTCAGGCAGGCGGTAAGTAAAACAGTTTAGGGCAGCAGCCTGCAGTCGTGGGCCCACTGTCGCTAAGCACCCACAGTCGCATCGGCTCGCGGCACGGACAGCCAGTGGGCGGCGCCCTGCCCTGCGATGCGCCCGCTGGCCAAGCACGCCGTCAGCAGATAGCCGCCCGTCGGCGCCTCCCAGTCGAGCATCTCGCCGCAGCAAAAGACACCAGGGCGACGGCGGAGCATCAGGTGCGCGTCCAGAGATTCCTGCGCTACGCCGCCCGCCGTGCTGATGGCCTCCGCGACAGGCCGCGCTGCAAGTACCGTCACCGGCAAATGCTTGATGGCGGCCGCCAGGACAGCAGCATCGCTGAGTTGTTCTTTGGTCAGCAGTTCGTGCAGCAAGGCCAGCTTCACGCCCGAGAGACCCAAGCGACTTTTCAGATGGGTGGACAACGATCGGGAGCCACGGGGATGCGCAACCTCGGCAGTGACCCGTTCGGCAGGGTGATCAGGCAACAAATCCAGATAGAACGTGGCACTGTGGCTGCGTGCAATTTCGTCGCGCAAGAGCGCGGAAACCGCATAGATCAAACTGCCCTCCACCCCTGTGCCGGTTACCACAAACTCGCCACGGCGGGCAAAACGGTGGCCCACACTGTCCGCAAATGACAGCGCTACCGATTTCAGCGCTGCGCCAGCATGGCGCTCGCAGAAATGGGCGCTCCAGCCGCTGGCCTGCGCCACGCCCTGCCCCACCAAATCCTTAAAAAACTCCCGCCGACTCTCGCCGCGCAGAGCCGCCCCGCCCACGACATCAAAGCCGCAGTTGGCGGGCAGCAGGGGCGCTACCTGCGTCCCATCAGCGGCAAGCACGGGCACCCATGCCCCATCCGAGCCCAATTGCGGCCAGCTCGCACCCCCAAGCGCCAACACCACCGTGCGCGCCAGCACACGGTGCGAACCGTGCGGCCCTTCCAACAGCAGCGCTCCATCGTCGGCCCAGCCCCGCCAGCGCTCGCGCATGTGCAGTTGCACCCCGGCGGCACGCAGGCGTGACAACCAAGTGCGCAAAAGAGGCGCCGCTTTCATCTCCTGCGGAAACACACGCCCAGAAGTGCCAATGAAGGTACTCACCCCCAGGCTCTGCGCCCAGGCCCGCACTTGCGGCGCCCCCAGCTCTGCCAGCCACTGCGCCACCCAGGGCGCACGGTCGCCGTAACGCTGTACGAAGGCCGACTCGGGCTCCGAATGCGTCAGATTCAGCCCCCCTTTTCCCGCGAGCAGGAACTTGCGCCCCACGGAGGGCATGGCATCGTAGAGATGAACGCGCCATCCGGCGGCGGCAAGCTGCTGGGCTGCCATCAAGCCCGCGGGCCCCCCACCCACCACCACGGCATCAACAGCCGTGCCGGCCTGGCTTATAGGATCGTCCAATTTTCTAGTCCTTCATATATCGTTTTTCGCTATGACAGTCATAGCAAACTTAGACCCTCCCAAGGGTGAGTGGGAGTCTGTTTCTGTCACAATCGCGGTACTCTATCTGTTTCGCATCGATCAAAGGAAAAGCATGGCCAGCGATCTCATCAAGCACCTCTCAGACGCCAGTTTCGAAGCCGACGTGCTTCAGTCTGCAACGCCCGTCCTGGTGGACTACTGGGCCGAGTGGTGCGGCCCCTGCAAGATGATTGCCCCCATCCTCGACGAAGTAGCTGGCAGCTACCAAGGCAAGCTGCAAGTCACCAAAATGAACGTGGACGACAATCGCGAGGTGCCAGCGCGCTATGGCATCCGTGGCATTCCAACGCTGATGCTGTTTCGAAACGGTGAGCTTGCCGCTACCAAGGTGGGCGCCATGAGCAAGGCACAACTCACCGCCTTCATCGACCAGCAACTGGCCTGAGACAAGCCTGCGCTGCTGCGGCCAGCCCGCAGTCCGCGCAGCTCTTTTTTGTGATCGACGAGCCGCAATCGCCCGTTGGCCTTGTCCTGAGTTTTTCCTGTCATAATCATTTCCGCTCTCCGCTACGCAAACTCCGGCGTCCGATTCGAGCACTTCAGGCCTGACAGATCCGCTCACAGCGGCCTTCCTGGTACAGAGCCTCTTCCCTGATTTCTACCAACTCCGCTCAGGAGTCACTCCATGCACCTCAACGAACTCAAGGCACTGCACGTGTCCGAAGTCCTCCAGCAGGCGGAAGCGCTTGACATCGAAAACGGCGGCCGCATGCGCAAGCAGGAGCTGATGTTCGCAATCATCAAGAAGCGCGCCAAGGCGGGCGAGCAGATTTTTGCCGATGGCGTACTGGAAATCCTGCCTGATGGTTTTGGTTTCCTGCGCAGCCCCGACACCAGCTACACCGCCAGTACCGACGACATCTATATCAGCCCCAGCCAGGTACGGCGCTTTAATCTGCACACCGGCGACATGATCGAGGGCGAGGTGCGTACGCCCAAGGACGGCGAACGCTACTTTGCGCTCACCAAGCTCGACAAGGTCAACGACGGCCCGCCCGAGCAGAACAAGCACAAGGTGATGTTCGAGAACCTCACGCCGCTGTTTCCCAAGGAACACATGCGGCTTGAGCGGGACATCAAGAGCGAAGAAAACATCACCGGCCGCATCATCGACATCATCGCGCCCATCGGCCGCGGCCAGCGCGCACTCATCGTAGCGCCCCCAAAGAGCGGCAAGACAGTGATGATGCAGCACATCGCCCACGCCATCACGGCCAACAACCCCGACGTGCACCTGATGGTGCTGCTGGTGGACGAGCGACCGGAAGAAGTGACGGAAATGCAGCGTACGGTGAAGGGCGAGATCATTGCCTCCACCTTCGACGAGCCCGCCGCGCGCCACGTGCACGTGGCCGAAATGGTGATCGAGCGCGCCAAGCGCCTGGTCGAGCTCAAGAAGGATGTCGTCATCCTTCTCGACTCCATCACCCGTCTGGCACGCGCCTACAACAACGTTGTGCCCTCGTCGGGAAAGGTTTTGTCAGGTGGCGTCGATTCCAATGCCCTGCAACGCCCGAAGCGTTTCTTCGGCGCAGCGCGCAAGGTGGAAGAAGGCGGGTCGCTGACCATCATCGCCACGGCATTGGTCGATACCGGCAGCCGGATGGACGAAGTGATCTTTGAAGAGTTCAAGGGGACGGGCAACTGCGAGATTCACCTCAGTCGCCGCCTCTATGAAAAGCGCGTCTTCCCCGCCATCGAGCTCAACAAGAGCGGCACGCGACGTGAAGAGCTTCTGCTGGCGCCAGAAATCCTGCAAAAGACGCGCATCCTGCGCCAGTTCATGTACAACATGGACGAGATTGAGTCCATGGAGCTCATGATCAAGAACATGAAGGCCACCAAGAGCAATGTCGAGTTCTTCGACATGATGCGCCGCGGCGGATAAAAGTTATAATTGCAGGCTTTTTTGCGGAAAGTAGGTCAGATGGTCTGGCCCGGCTCCCGCAGCGACATTCAAGGATCAGCATGAAAGAAGGCATTCACCCCAACTACCGCGAAGTGCTCTTCGTGGACCTCTCCAACGGTTTCAAGTTCGTCACGCGTTCGTGTGCGAACACCAAGGAAATGGGCAAGACCGAGGACGGCCGTGAACTGCCGCTGTTCAAGCTCGATACCTCCAGCGAATCGCACCCCTTCTACACGGGCACACAAAAGTCGGTCGACAACATGGGTGGCCGCGTCGAGCGCTTCCGCAACCGTTTCGGCAAGACAACGGCCAAGTAAGCAACGGCAAGCGCACTGGCGGGCCCTCAAAAGCCACCTCCAAACGCCAGCGCCCTCGCACCCATCAGAAGGCAGCTCGGGAAACCGCGCTGTCTTTTTGTTTGCCCGTATGTTTGCCCGTATGCTTGGCCGCAAACCTATCGCCTGATTCCGCGTGAACCAACCGACTCCCGCCATCGTGCCCCACAGCGCCGTGCGACCACTGCCGCGCTGGGCGCTATTGCTGCTGTGCACAGCCTACGTGCTGCCAGGTTTTATTGGCCGCGACCCCTGGCGCGGGGCGGACGTCACCGCCTATGGCTACATGCTGCAACTGGCGCAGGGGCATACGCCATGGCTGGCGCCACTGCTGGGCGGGCTTCCGCCGGAATCAGATGGCTTGCTGCCCTACTGGATTGGTGCCTGGGCCCTGCAAGGCACAGAAGGCATCCTGCCTGCCATCTTCGCCGCCCGGATTCCCTTTGCACTGCTGCTGGTCCTGACCTTGTGGGCCACCTGGTGGGGTATTTATGCACTGGCACGCAGCCCTGGTGCGCAGCCCGTGGCATTTGCCTTTGGCGGTGAGGCCTCACCCGCAGGCTATGCCCGTGCCATCGCCGATGGTGGGCTGCTTGCGCTGCTCGCCAGCCTGGGGCTGGCCCAGCCTTCGCATGAAACTACCGCCTATCTCACACAGCTGTGCGCCACCGCGCTGGTGTTCTACGGGTTGGCGGCCATGCCCCGTCACCGCTGGGGCCCGTGGGTGGCAATGTCCTTGGGTCTGCCCGGCTTGGTGCTGAGCGGCGCTCCGGTGCTGGCGGTGCTCTATGGCACGGGTGGCGCGGTGCTATGCCTATGGGCGCCAGAGCAGTTGCAGCACAGCGCACGCAATGGCCGCGCTGCCTGGGGCCTGCTCGCGCTGACCCTGGCGGCGGCGCTGCTTGCATGGCAGTTGGGCCTCTCGGAGCGGCATGTCTTCTGGCCGGATTTCGAGAAAGACGGGCACAACCTCGCACGCCTGCTGCTGTGGTTCACCTGGCCCGCCTGGCCGCTCGCGCTGTGGACCTTGTGGCGCTGGCGCGGCCATGTCTTCACCCGGTCATTGCAACGCCATTTGTGGCTGCCCATGTGGTTTGCCGGGTGCGCACTGGGCGCCACGGTCCTCTCGCGGCCAGCAGACCGCGCGCTGCTGCTGGGCCTGCCGGCGCTGGCAGCGCTCGCTGCCTTTGCACTGCCCACGCTCAAACGCAGTGTTTCGGCCTTGATCGACTGGTTCACTCTGCTGTTTTTTTCGGCCTCGGCGATTGCGATCTGGGTCATCTGGATCTCCACGCAAACTGGCATCCCCGCCCAACCAGCCGCCAACGTCGCCCGGCTGGCACATGGCTTTCGGCCGGAGTTTTCCGCTGTGGCGCTGGCCGTGGCGCTGGCGGCCACAGCAGCATGGTGTGCCGTGGTCGTCTGGCGCACGGGACGCAACCAGAGCGCGCTGTGGAAAACGCTGGTACTCCCGGCGGCGGGCACCACGCTGTGCTGGCTACTGCTGACCACCCTATGGTTGCCCATGCTTGACTATGCGCGCAGCGACGCACCGCAGGTTCGGGCCTTGCAGGCGCTCATCGGCCGCCCCGTCTGCGTGCATGTACTGGGACTGGACCAGGGCCAGTTTGCCGCGCTACAGATCTTTGGCAGCATCACCATGCAGCCACTTACCGCTGCTGCGCCGTCATGTCCCTGGCTCGTGGAAGCCGACGATGCTCCCACCCCGGCCTTGCGGCGCACACCGCCCGACGCGAAGGAATGGGTGCTGACGGGCCGGATTGGCCGACCAACAGACCGCAACGATGCGCTGGTGGTGTATCGGCGTGCCCCGCCCTGATTGGCGCATCAGCCGCTCACAACTGCGCCTGCCGTCGGCGCAGCCGGAAGGCGGGAAACGCGATCCGGAACGTTGAGCCTTTTCCCGCCACACTCTCGATGAGCAGTTGGGCGCCGTGGCGCTGCGCCACGTGCTTGACGATGGCCAGCCCCAGTCCTGTGCCGCCGGTATCACGCGAGCGGCTGCGATCGACCCGATAGAACCGCTCGGTGATGCGCGGCAGGTGCTCGGCGTCAATGCCTGGCCCGGTATCGCGCACCGAAAAAACCGCACTGCCATCGGGTTGCCAAGCCCATTGCACATCGACGCTGCCATCACCCGGGGTGTAGCGAATTGCATTGCCCACAAGATTGGCCAGAGCACTGTGCAATTCGGCCGGCACGCCCGCAATGTCACCCACATCTTCGGGACGGTTGAACTGCGAAAAACGGAGCGTCTGCCCCGGTGCGATCAGTGCCTGAAGGGCACGCGCCTCCTGCTCGCAGCGTTCGAGCAGCGCGGCGACCGGCACCCATTCAGCAATTCCGGGTGGCGGGCTGGCCTCAAGCCGTGAGAGCGCCAGCAGCCCCTCGACCACACGTTGCATGCGTTGGGCCTGCTGTGCCATGAGGGCAAGGTAGCGTGACTTTTCCTGGGGATCCAGCGTGAGCGTTTGCAAGGTTTCGATAAAACCTGCCACGACGGTGAGCGGCGTGCGGATCTCATGCGACACGTTGGCGACGAAATCGCGCCGCATGGCTTCGGCCTGCTCCACTGCAGTCACGTCGCGCGTCAGCATGAGCTTCTGGCCATCGCCATACGCGCACAGCTGGATCGACAGGCGGGCCACATGTGCACTCTCGGCCGGGCGCGTGGAGATCACCACATCGTGCGACCAGTCTTTTCCGGCCAGGTAGGCGGTAAAGTCCGGGTCGCGCAGCAGGTTGCCAATGAACTGCAGCACATCGCGCTGCGCATCGATGGCCAGGTGTTGTGCAGCGCGCTGGTTGCACCAGACAATCCGGCCCCGATCGTCGAGCAGCAGCACGCCATTGGGCGTGGCCTGGAGCGCATCGAGAATGCCGTGCAGGCGCTCGTCGCTCTCGCGTGTCGCCTGGTCTCGCACACGCAGCAGGCGCTGCACCCGGTCCACGGCTTCTCCCAACACCCCCACGCTCGCCGGAGCGGGGCCTTCGGGGGCCTCACGCAGCCAGTGCAGCACGCGGGCGGATCGCAGCAGATCGACGAGAAACCAGCACCAGACCACTCCAGCGCCCACCCACACCGCAGCCCAAATGCCGCCCAGCCAGAAACCGATGGCAGCCCCGAGGAGTTGCACCAGGAAAAAAATCAGCGCTCGGACCAGCATGAAAATGGGAGCCGGGGTATTGAATAGAAAAAATTGATCAAATCGGCCTCTAGCGCTTTATGCATATGGGCTACATGCTATGAATGTGAGAGTACATCACAGCCGAATGACTCCCGCACAGCGTCAGTCGGGGATGGCTGCACTGCCTCCAGCCTGACCGGAAAACCGGTAGCCCGCGCCACGCACCGTCTCGATCATGGCGCCCGCCTGGCCCAGCGCTTCGCGCAGGCGCTTGACGTGCACATCCACCGTACGCTCCTCAATGAAAACATGGTCCCCCCAGACCTTGTCCAGCAACTGAGCGCGGGAGTGCACCCGCTCGGGGTGCTTCATGAAGTAGCGCAGCAGCCTGAATTCCGTAGGCCCCATGCGCAGCTCAGTGCCCAGATACATCACGCGGTGCGTAGCTGCATCCAGCAGCAGACCGCCAAGTTCCACCGCCTCCGCAACCTGCTCAGGCGCACGGCGGCGCAGCACGGCGCGGATGCGCGCCAGCAACTCCTGGGTGGAAAACGGCTTGGTGATGTAGTCGTCCGCGCCGGCATCGAGGCCGGCGACCTTGTCGGGCTCGTCGCCGCGCGCGGTCAGCATCAGGATGGGAATGCCGCGCGTGCGCGCGTCGCCGCGCCACTTTCGCGCGAGCTGCAAGCCACTCTGGCTGGGCAGCATCCAGTCCAGCAGAATCACGTCGGGCAGTACGGCGTCAAGCTCGCGCTGTGCGCTGGGGCCGTCTTCGGCCCACACGGGCACAAAACCGTTGTGCCTTAGGTTGACGGCAATCAGTTCGGCAATCGCCGGTTCGTCCTCTACCACCAGCACTTTGGGAAGATGCCTCATCAGCGCAGCACCGACTCGATCTCGGCCACCGAGGTGTGGCGCACGTCCGTACCCTCGACCAGGTAAATGATGAGTTCGGCCACGTTCTTGGAGTGGTCACCGATGCGCTCAATGGCCTTGGCGATAAACAGCAGATCGAGGCTGGGCGAAATGGTGCGCGGATCTTCCATCATGTAGGTGATGAGCTTGCGCACGAAGCCATCGAACTCCTCGTCAATGAGGTCGTCCTCCTTGAGAATGGCCAGCGCTGCCCGAGTGTCGAGCCGCGCAAACGCATCCAGCGCCTTGTGCAGCAAACCGGAGGCGAGATCGGCAGCCACGCGCAGGTCCATGGTGGGGAGGTTGCGCGGCGCGCCAGTTTCGATGATGGAGCGCACCATGCGCGCCATCTTGCTGGCCTCATCACCCATGCGTTCCAGGTTGGCCGTTGCCTTGGAGAAAGCCATCAAGAGGCGCAGGTCACGCGCGGTGGGCTGGCGCCGGGCAATGATGGTGGAGAGCTCGCGGTCGATATCGACTTCGAGCGCATTGATACGTGTCTCTAGCGTGGCTACGGTGTCCACGGCCTCCAGGCTGAACTGCGACAGGGCGCGGATGGCGTGACCGATCTGCGATTCCACGAGCCCGCCGAGTTCCATGACACGGGCCGAAACGGTATTGAGCTCGGTATCGAACTGCGAGGATAGATGCTTTTCTGTCATGTTGCCTCCGGTCAGCCAAATCGGCCGGTAATGTAGTCTTCCGTTTCGCTGCGCTTGGGCTTGACGAACAACTGCTCTGTTTCGCCAAATTCCATCAGATCGCCGAGGTACATGTAAGCGGTGTAGTCGCTGCAGCGGGCCGCCTGCTGCATGTTGTGGGTCACGATGACCACGGTGTAATCGGCCTTGAGCTCGGCAATCAGCTCCTCGACCTTGGCGGTTGAAATGGGGTCGAGCGCGGAACACGGCTCGTCGAGCAGCAGCACTTCGGGTTTGATGGCAATGCCGCGCGCAATGCACAGACGCTGCTGTTGTCCGCCCGAGAGGCTGGCGCCGCTCTGATGCAGCTTGTCGCGCACCTCTGTCCAGAGCGCTGCCTTGCGCAGCGCCCATTCCACGCGCTCGTCCATCTCAGGAGCACTCAAGCTGTCGAACAGCTTGACGCCAAAAGCGATGTTGTCGTAGATCGACATGGGAAACGGCGTGGGCTTCTGAAACACCATGCCGACCTTGGCGCGCAGCAGGGCCACATCCTGCTTGCTGGTCAGCAGATTCTCGCCGTCTAGCACGATCTCGCCTTCGGCGCGCTGCTCGGGATAGAGCTCAAACATGCGGTTGAACGTGCGCAGAAGCGTCGATTTGCCGCATCCCGACGGCCCGATGAACGCAGTGACCTTGTTCTCAGGAATGTCGAGGTTGATGCCCTTGAGCGCATGGAACTTGCCGTAATAGAAGTTCAGGTTGCGCACGGTGATCTTGGGCACGGTAGGCATGGCGGTCGCCATGTGGGCAGTGTTCAGCCTGGAAGGCGGTGCAAGCGTGGTGGTCAGCATGGTGTCCAAACAGACGGCTTACGCCGTTTCATTTTTTGACGCGCGTGAGCACGCGCGCCAGGATGTTGAGGGCCAACACGGCCATGGTGATGAGGAACACCCCCGCCCAGGCCAGCTTCTGCCAGTTCTCGTAGGGGCTCATGGCGAACTTGAAGATGGTCACCGGCAAGCTGGCCATGGGCTTGGACAGGTCGGCGTTCCAGAACTGGTTGTTCAGCGCGGTAAACAGCAGCGGCGCCGTCTCACCCGCGATGCGCGCCACCGCGAGCAGCACACCGGTGATGACGCCGGCCCGCGCCGCACGCAGCGTGATGAAAGAAATCACCTTCCACTTCGGCGTACCCAAGGCATAGGCCGCCTCGCGCAGGCCCGCCGGCACCAGCAGCAGCATGTTCTCGGTCGTGCGAATGACCACCGGCACCACGATCAGCGCCAGCGCCAACCCCCCTGCGTAGCCGGAGAAGCTTTTGAAACGCGTCACCATGACGGTATAGACGAACAAGCCGATCACGATGCTGGGCGCCGAGAGCAGGATGTCGTTCACAAAGCGTGTGACCTGCGCCAGCGGGCCGTGGGTGTCGTACTCCGACAGGTAAATGCCCGCCAGGATGCCGATCGGCGTGCCCACGAAGGTGGCCAGCGCCACCATGGTGAGCGAGCCAAAAATGGCGTTCGACAGCCCCCCCGCTTCGTTGGGCGGCGGCGTCATTTCGGTGAACAGCGCCAACGACAACCCGCCCAGACCCAAGCGGAGGGTTTCCCAAAGAATCCACACCAACCAGAACACGCCGAACACCATGGCCAGCAGCGACAGACCCAGCGCAATGCGGTTGACGCGCTTGCGCCTGGCAAAACGCGCGGCCCGTGCAGCGCCCAGGTCGGCCGCTGAAATCAAGGTTTGCGAGGTGCTGCTCATGACCGGGCTCCTTCGTTCTTCTGCAGGCGCAGCAGCAGAATTTTTGACAACCCCAGCACCACGAAGGTAATGAAAAACAGCACCAGCCCCAGGTAGATCAGCGACGCCTGGTGCAGCCCCTCGCCTGCCTCGGCGAACTCGTTGGCGAGCGCGGACGTGATGCTGTTGGCGGCGGCAAACAGCGACAACGAATCGAGCTGGTTCATGTTGCCGATCACAAAGGTGACCGCCATGGTCTCGCCCAGCGCACGGCCCAGCCCCAGCATGATGCCACCCAGAACCCCCGTCTTGGTATAGGGCAGCACGACCTTGGAGACCACCTCCCAGGTCGTCGAGCCCAAGCCGTAGGCCGACTCTTTGAGCAACGTGGGCGTCACTTCAAACACATCTCGCATCACCGCCGAGATAAACGGAATGATCATGATCGCCAGGATGATGCCCGCCGACAAAATGCCAATGCCCACGGGCGGACCTGACACCAGCGCGCCCAGATACGGCACGCCAGAAAACAACTTTTGCAGCGGCGCCTGCACCCAGGTCGCCAGAATGGGGCCAAACACCATCAGGCCCCACATGCCGTAGACGATGGACGGAACGGCAGCCAACAACTCGATGGCCGTGCCCAGCGGGCGCCTGAGCCAGCCGGGTGAGAGCTCGGTGAGGAACAGCGCAATGCCGAAACTCACCGGTACGGCAATCAGCAAGGCGATGGCCGAGGTGGCCAAGGTGCCGTAAATCATCACCAGACCGCCGTACTCGTCCTTCACCGGGTCCCACACGCTATTGGTCAGAAAGCCCAGCCCATAGGCTTCGATAGCGGGCCAGGCCCCGATGACCAGGGACACCAGGATCCCTGCCAAAGTTGCCAGGGTGAGCCAGGCCGCCGCATGCGCAAGCAGCGCAAAAACACGGTCGGCCAGTACGCCGGAGATTCGAAACTTACGCGGTGGAGGCATATTCTTCTGGGCACCCGCCAGAGCATGGGCGCCTGGCGCGGAGGAAACGGTAAGTGTAGACACTGGCTGTCCTGGTGATCGAAATCGGGCGGCGGCGCCCAATGCGCCGCGCCCGACCGCGCTTACTTGAACGTAACGGCCTTGCCCGAGCTGTCCTTGATCTCGCCCCAGGCCTTCATGATCACGGCCTTCACGCTATCGGGCATGGGCACGTAGTCCAGATCAGCCGCCGTCTTGTCACCATGGGTGTAGGCCCAGTCAAAGAACTTGAGTACCGTGGTGGCCTGCATGGGCTTGTCCTGCACCTTGTGCATCAGGATAAAGGTAGCGCCCGTGATGGGCCATGAGTCCTTGCCAGGCTCATCGGTGAGGATCTGGTAGAAGCTCTTGTTCCATTCGGCGCCCGCCGCGGCGGCCTTGAAAGCCTTGTCCTCAGGCGAGACAAAGGTGCCGGTGCTGTTGGACAGCTGCACGTACTTCATCTTGTTCTGCTTGACGTAAGCGTACTCCACGTAGCCAATGGAGTTGGGCAGACGGCCAACGAAGGCAGCAACACCCTCGTTGCCCTTGCCACCCGCGCCGGTGGGCCATTTCACTGTCGTGCCTACGCCCACGGAGGACTTCCACTCGGCATTCACCTTGCTCAGGTAATTGGTGAAAATGAAGCTGGTGCCCGAACCGTCTGCGCGGCGCACCGGAGAAATATCGGCATCAGGCAGCTTCACACCAGGGTTGAGCGCCACGATGGCTGGATCGTTCCAGCGCTTGATCTTGCCCAGATAAATATCGCCCAGCACATGGCCACTCAACTTCATCTGGCCGGCTTCGATACCTTGAATATTGACCACTGGCACCACGCCACCGATCACGGTGGGGAACTGCATCAAGCCCTTCTGAGCCAGGTCCTTATCTTCCAGGGGCATATCAGAAGCACCAAAGTCCACCGTCTTGGCGTCGATCTGGTGGATGCCGGCGCCCGAACCAACCGACTGGTAATTGATGCGCACGCCGGTCGCCTTGTTGTAGTCAGACGCCCATTTGGCATACAGCGGCGCGGGAAAGCTGGCGCCAGCGCCGGTAGCCTCTTGCTGCGCGTACGCGCCGCCAGCAAACGCCACAGCCACTGCGCCAGAGACCAAAATTCGAATCATTGAACCGTTCATTGCAAAACCCCTTACCTTGGTTGATGGAAAGCAAGTGCAATTTAGGCGCTCAATGTGACATGTCTGTGACATATGCGACTCCCTGCATCCGTCGAAACCACCAGTGTCACAGCACCGTCACGGCACAAATATACGCTGAGCGCTTCTTCCACCAACCGCTTCGCGCGGGTTTGCCATGCCTTCAGGTTTGCGCTCCAGCCTTCCCATCAGCCGCAGGGGTTTTTTGCACGCCGCCAGCTCGGCCCTTGCCCTGTGGGGCCTGCCGTCTGCAGCCCAACCACGGTCACCCGGCACCGACACCACGCCGATTGCCGTGGCCCAGGTGGTGGATATGTCCGCCAACCTGCAGGACGTGGGGCGCGATTTCCTTGTCGGTTCACAGGCCGCCTGGCAAGGCATCAATGCCGCGGGAGGTGTGCAGGGCCGCCCCGTGCGCCACCTGAGCTTTGTCACCGACGGCAGTGCCCAGGGCACACGTGATGCCTGGCAGCGCATCGAGGCAACGGCCAACTGCGTGGTCCTGTCGGGCTGCGTGGGGGATGCGGCCACCCGCACCCTGACCGGACTGCAGGCCAAAAGCCCAAGCGGGGCCACGCTGGCGCAGGTGGCGCCCTGGGTACAGGCAGAGGACACCTACCCCGACAGCAGCGCCGTATTCGGTATTTTTCCGGGCTACCGCGAACAGATGGCCCACGCGCTCAGCTCCCTGTCCAGTGTGGGCGTGCGGGAAATCGGGGTCGCGTTTTCCCATGCCCGTCAACGCGATGCAGCCTTGCCCGCGGTCGAGCAGGCGGCCGCTACCCTGGGCCTGAAACTGCGCTCCCTGCCTGCGCCGGGCCAGGCGCCCAGCAGCGCCGAACGCCAGGCCGAGCAGACCCAGGCCATCGTGTTGTTCGTGGGCGGAACACCTGAACTGCATGCGTTCGCACAGCGTCTGCCAGCCCAGCCAGGCGGCCACCGCTACATCATTACGCTGGCCGATGTGAACCTGCAGGTGCTCGGGCAGATGGGCGGTGTGCCCCGCCACTCCTCCGTCATTGCCACGCAGGCGGTACCACTGCTGACCTCCAGCACCGGCGTGGTACGGGCCTATCGCCAGGCGCTCGCGCGCTACTACGACGAGCCGCCGTCGCCCCAGGGCTTGGCCGGCTTCGTGGCGGCGCGCTACACCGCAGCCGTGCTCTCGGGCATGCGCATGGGCATCACCCGCGCCAGCGTCCTGCAGGCGCTGCGCGAGCGCAAGGACACCGATGTGGACGGTTTCATGGTGCGCTGCGAAGGCGCCGAGCGCCGCAGCGGCTACGTGACCCAGACCATGCTGTCTGCCGATGGGCGACTGATCGGCTGATCGGCTGACCAGCGGGCTACCGCAGTGCCGGCCGGGCCGGGCGCTGCGCACGCGGGTGCTATCCTGCCCAACCCCGCCAACCGTCTGGTTTTCCCTATTTCCTCCCCCTATTTTTTCCACAATGCAAAACGGAACGTTGCTCGCCGCCGTCGATCTTGGATCCAACAGCTTTCGCCTTGAGATCGGCCGGCAAGACAACGGCCATATCCAGCGCGTGGAATACCTCAAGGAAACCGTGCGCCTGGGAGGCGGGCTGGACGAAGACCACAACCTGAGCCTGGACGCCATGCAGCGCGGCTGGGACTGCCTGGCGCGCTTTGCCGAACGGCTGGGGGGCTTTGCGCACACACAGGTACGCGCGGTGGCCACGCAGACACTGCGCGAGGCCAACAACCGGGAAGCCTTTCTGCACCGCGGCAGCGAGGTGCTGGGCCATGCGATCGACCTGGTCTCCGGCCCCGAGGAGGCCCGCCTCATCTACCAGGGCGTGGCGCACCTGCTGCCGCAGTCGGACGAGCGCCGGCTGGTGATCGACATCGGCGGTCGCTCGACCGAGCTCATCCTGGGCCAGCAATTCGACGCACAGGCCGTCGCGTCCTACCGCGTGGGCAGCGTCGCCTGGTCGACGCAGTATTTCGCCGATGGCCGCTTTACCGCCAATGCCTTCGAGCGCGCCGAGGTCGCCGCACAAGCGGCCTTGGAAGATGCGGCGGAGATGTTTTCGTCCAGCCACTGGGAGCTGGCCTACGGCGCCTCGGGCACGGTGGGGGCGGTGGCGGACATTCTGGCGGGCGCAGGTTTCGAGCGCGATCGCATCGGCCGCGACGGCCTGCTCTGGCTCAAAGCCCAGTTGCTGCGCGCGCAAAGCGCCGACCGCGTGCGCCTGGACGGCCTCAAGGAAGACCGGCGTCCGGTGATCGGGGGCGGCATCAGCGTGCTGTGCGCCGTGTTCGACCTGCTGCGCATCGACAGCCTTAACGTGGCCCAGGGAGCGCTGCGCCAGGGCGTGCTGTACGACATGGTCCAGCGCGAACACCCCGAATCCGACCTGCGCGTGCTCACCGTGCAGACACTCATGCAACGCTTTGCCGTCGATGTGGACCAGGCCGCACGCGTGGCGCGCACGGCGGTGGATTTGTATGGGCAACTGCGCGGCCCCGGGGCGATGGGCGCACGAGAGCTGGCCTGGGCGGCGCAGTTGCATGAAATCGGCTGCATCGTCTCGCATGTCGATGCGCACCGCCACGGCGCCTACATTCTGGACAACACCGACGCGGCCGGCTTCTCACGCGACGAGCTCGCCCAACTGGGCACGCTGGTGCTCGGCCAGCGCGGCAAGCCACGCAAACTGGATGTGGACATGAGCGACACCACGCTGGCCCTGCAACTGCTGTGCCTGCGGCTGGCCAAAGCCTTGTGCCATGCACGGCGCGACCCGTCAACCGAAGGGCTGAGCCTGCGCCTGTCCGGTCAGCGCTTTGCCCTGCAGGCGCGGCCCGGCTGGGCAAGCGAATTTCCGCAATCGGCCTACCTGCTGCAAGAGGAAGCGGCGGCATGGAACAAAACGCCCTGGGACTTGCAGCTTGATCTGCCCTGAACCGCTTCCACGCCATCCGAGCTCTCGATTGCTATAGTAAATATAGCTGTATTCCTATATTGGTATTGCGCTAGCGGCAGATTTTTATCAAATAGTTGACCTAAAGCAGTTCAGGCGACTGCACTGCCAGCAGCACGGTTTCCCATGCGTCCACGCGCTGGCGCTGGCGCAGCCACCACACCGCGCCCTTGCGCACTGCGCAGGCCCCGCCCGCCAGGCCAAGCGTCTGGGCCAGCACCTCGCCCAGCACGGGCTGGTGCCCGACGACCAGCACCGTGCCGCGCCCCTGCGGCCAGCGCGCGCAATCGAGCAGATCCTGCGCGCTGCCGCCCGGCGCCAGTTCGGCGCACAGCCTGAGCTTGCGCCCCAGGGTGCGTGCCGTCTGCTCGGTGCGCAGCGCCGGGCTGCACAGCACGCGCAGGCCTTCGGGCAACTGGCTGTCCAGCCACCGGGCCATGCGCGCCGCCTGGCGCTCGCCACGTGCCGTCAGCGGGCGCCGCAGGTCTTCAATGCCGACGCCGCCCGCAACGGCTTCCGCATGGCGCCAGAGGATGAGATCCATCACGGGGCGCGGCGTACCGCATCGCTTGCACCTTGGGCGTAGCGCGCCATCAGCGCGGCCTGCACGCTATTGCCAGAGACGGGGTGCTGCGCACGGGCGTAGCTGCCGTCGGGTCGCAACTGCCAGGCGTCGCGGTCATCGTGCAGCGCTCCGACCAGGCACTCGTCAATGATGCGCTGGCGCAGGCGCGGATCGGACACCGGCCACGCCAGTTCGACGCGGCGCAGCATGTTGCGGTTCATCCAGTCGGCGCTGGAGAGATACAGCACCTGCTCCTCACCGTGCGCAAAATAAAACACGCGCGCATGCTCCAGAAAGCGGCCGATCACCGAGCGCACCCGGATGTTGTCGCTCACGCCTGGAACGCACGCGGGCACGATGCAGGCGCCGCGCACGATCAGGTCGATACGCGCCCCCTGGGCCCCCGCTTTCAGCAGCGCCAGCGCCAGCGCTTCGTCCGTGAGGGCATTCATCTTGAGGACGATGCGCGCCTCCTGCCCCTGCGCTGCCGCCTTACCCACCGCGGCCACGCGCTCGAGCATGCGCCGCTGCAGGTGAAACGGCGCCACCAGCAGGCGCCGCATGCGCGGCAGAACACTCTGGCTGGCCAGATGGCTGAAAACCTGGTCCATGTCGGCGGTAAGCAGGGGGTCGGCCGTCATGTAGCTCAGGTCGGTATACAAGCGCGCCGTTCGTGCGTTGTAGTTGCCCGTGGAAAGATGGCCATAGCGCCGCATGCGCCGGCCCTCGCGCCGGGTGATGAGCAGCATCTTGGCGTGCGTTTTGAGGCCCAGCACGCCGTACACCACCTGGGCGCCAGCGCTCTCAAGCGCCTCGGCCCAGTTGATGTTGGCCTCCTCGTCAAAGCGAGCCTTCAGTTCCACCACCACCATCACTTCCTTGCCCAGGCGCACGGCCTCGCGCAAAAGTTCCAGCAACTGCAAGTCCGAGCCGGTGCGGTAAATGGTCTGCTTGATGGCGACCACCGCCGGATCGAACACGGCCTCGCGCAGCAGCGCCAGCACCGCATCGAAACTCTCGTACGGCTGGTGCGCCAGCGCGTCTCCTGCGTGCAGATGCGCGAACAGCGAGCCTGTGTGCGGCAAATCCCGAGGCCAACGCGGCGTCCAGACCGGAAACAACAGGGAAGGCTCGCTGGCCATATCGACCAGTTGCGACAAGCGCACCAGATTCACCGGACCTTCCACGCGGTACATGGCCGCCTCGGGCAGTTCAAACTGGCGCAGCAGGAAGGCGCAGAGAAACTCCGTACAGCCCGCCGACACTTCGAGCCGCACCGCCTGCCCGAAATTGCGCTGCTGCAGGCCCTGGCGCAGCACGGTGCGCAGATTGCGCACGTCTTCCTCGTCCACCGCCAGATCCGAATGGCGCGTGACGCGAAACTGCGACAGCTCCGTCACCTCACGGCCCACGAAGAGATCGGACAGGTGCGCGCGCACCACGCTTGAGACGCTGACAAACTGCCGGCCTTCAGGCGCGACGGAGGCCGGAAGGCGGAAAAAGCGCGGCAGGGCCCGCGGCACGCGCACGATGGCCACTTCGTTGTGGCGGCCAAATGCGTCGCTGCCGGAGAGCCGGACGATGAAATTGAGCGACTTGTTGGCCACTTGGGGAAAGGGGTGCGCGGGATCCAGGCTCACCGGCAGCAGCAAGGGACGCAATTCGCGCTCGAACAGCGCGCGCACCCAGCGGCGCTGTGCGGGCGACCGCTCACCATGTGCGATCACCCGGATCCCATGCAGCGCCAGTTGCGGGAGCAATTCGTTCTGGTACAGCGCGTACTGCCGGTTCACCAATTGGCGCACCGTGGCGGCAATGGCCTCGAAGGCCGGCCGGCCGGCCACCGAGTTGCGCGCGGACGCCAGGTGCGGCTCGGCCCGCACTTCAAAAAACTCGTCCAGGTTGGACGACACGATGGCCAGGAAGCGCAGGCGCTCGAGCAACGGCACGTCGGCCCGCGCTGCCCAGTCAAAAACGCGTTGGTTGAACGCCAGGATGCTCAGATCGCGGTCCAGCAGCGCGGCTTCCAGTCGGGGCACGGTGGGTGCGTGCATGGGCGGCCCAGGCGGCGGCGCCACGTCTTCGACAGGTGTTGGCACAGCGAGGCACAGGAGCGGACGAAGCATAGGCGAGCAGAACCCTCAGAGCAAAAGGACAGCCTGCGACAGCCAGGCCGCACCAGCGAGGCCAGTGGCGTACGCGCGCCGCGCTCGGTGTGCTTGGTAGTTTGTCCAGCCTTTGTGACACGCCCGTGACGCTCCCGTTCCCGCACCCGCGCCGGGAACCAGCGAGTCACCCGCGACCAGACACTGCGCATACACTTATTCGCCGTTGGATTCAGGCGCACCCACGGCGGATGGCGAAACAATTGCATACAATCTCGCAGCCAAGGTCCCCTGCACCCGCCCGGCCGCCTCCGCACCGCTGTTTCATTGAACGAGTTTGCCCCCTCCCTTTCTGCCGCGCCCCCCAACACGGCTTCGCCTGAGCGCACCCTGCACGAGTTGCAGGCGCTGCTGGACAACGCGGGCGCGGGCATCGTTTTCATCCGCGAACGGCAGGTGGTGCGCTGCAATGCCCGGTTTGCACAGTTGTTCGGCTATGCCTCGGCGGCCGAACTGATTGGCCAGCGCAGCGAGAGCTTTTCCCTGGGTCGAGCGGCCTATCGCGATCTGGGGCGCGCAGCCTTTCCCGTGATCGCGGCCGGCAAGCCCTACACCACTGAGCGCGAAATGCGGCGGCGGGGCGGCCAGCGCTTCTGGGCCCGCCTCACCGGCAGCCTGATCAATGCGGCCGAGCCGCTGGACGGTGCTGTCTGGGTCATCGATGACCTCGATGCGCAAAAAGCCGCGCAGAACCAGCTGGAAGCCGCCTTGTGGGAAAAGCAGACTTTGTTCGACCACGCCATGGTGGGCATCGTCTACCTCGTCGACCGCAAGATGACGCGCTGCAACAGCTTCTTTGAAAACATGCTGGGCTACGGTCCGGGCGAGCTGACCGGCTGCTCGACGCGGCAGTGGTACGCCACCGACGCCGAGTGGGACGACATTGCGCAGCGCAGCTATCCAGTACTGCAGCGCGGCGATTCGTTTGCGGGCGAAGTCACCATTTGCCGCAAGGACGGCCGCCAGATCGTCTGCGAAGTCTGCAGCCGGGCCTTGCATCCTGGCAAGCCCGCGTTGGGATCGCTGTGGACCGTGATGGACGTGACCGAGCGCCGCAGCGCCCAGGCCGCGGTGGCCCAGGCCCAGGCCGAGCTCGAGCGCCAAGTGCAGGAACGCACGCGCGAGCTCAGCGACACCGTCGACACCCTGCACCGCGAAATGAAAGAGCGCCGCGCCGACCGCGACCGCATCCACTGGCTGGCCCACTACGACGCCTTGACCGGCCTGCCCAACCGCACGCTGCTGGCCGAGCGCAGCCGCGACGCCATCAGCGCTGCTCAGCAAAACAATACACCGCTGGCCGTCGTCTTTCTCGACCTCGACCATTTCAAACACGTCAACGACTCGCTGGGCCACCGCGTCGGCGATGCCCTGCTGGTCGCCATTGCCGAGCGCCTGCGCGCCGTGGTGCGCGACAAGGACACGGTCTGCCGCCTCGGCGGTGATGAGTTCATTCTGCTGCTGCCCGGCGCCGATGCCAGGGGCGCGGAACGCGTGGCGGGCAAACTGCTCGATGCCTCCAAGACGCCCTACCAGATCGGACACCACGAGCTGACCATGGCGCCCTCGATGGGCATTGCCGTGTTCCCTCGCGACGGCGCAGATTTCGAAACGCTTACGCAGTCGGCCGACGTGGCCATGTACCGCGCCAAGCAGGGCGGGCGCAATACCCACCGGTTCTTCACGCCCGAGATGCAGGCCCAATCGGCCCGTGCCCTGACGCTGGAGAACGCGTTGCGGCGCGCGCTGGAGCGCGGGCAGTTCACGCTGCACTACCAGCCGCAGGTCCACATAGCCACCGACCGACTGCACGGCGTCGAAGCGCTGCTTCGCTGGCAGCACCCCGAACTGGGCGCCATCTCGCCCACCGAATTCATTCCCCTGGCCGAGGACAGCGGCCAGATTCTGGCCATTGGTGATTGGGTGCTGCGTACGGCCTTGGCACAGCTGCGCGCCTGGCAACACGCCGGCCATGCGGTGCCCAGCGTGGCCGTGAACCTCTCGGCCGTGCAGTTCCGCCAGCCCGGCATGCCCGAGCGCATCGGCCAGATGCTGGCCCAGGCCGAGCTGCCGGCGCATGCGCTGGAGCTGGAACTGACCGAAGGCGTGGCCCTGGACGACCCGCAGTCGGCGAGCGCCACCATGGACCAACTGAACGCCCTTGGCGTGCGGCTGGCCATTGACGACTTCGGCACCGGGTATTCGTCGCTCAGCCTGCTCAAGCGTTTTCCCATCCACAAGCTCAAGATCGACCAGTCCTTTGTGCGCGACCTGGGCGAGGACGCCAGCGACCGCGCCCTCGTCAGCGCCATCGTGCGCATGGCGCAGGCCCTGGGCATCGCAACCACCGGCGAGGGTGTCGAGACGCCGCAGCAGCTCGCCTTCCTGCGGGAACAAGGCTGCACCGAGGCCCAGGGCTACTACTACGCCCGCCCCATGCCGGGCGACGCCCTGCCCGGCTGGCTGCATTCCCACTCGCAGGCTGCGGGCAAGCAACCTGTGCCCTGACGGCCAAACTTTTGAGAAAAATAAGGCTCCAGCGCTTGTTGGTCCTAGGTTTTCAGCTATTTTCTAAATAGCAAATTACTTCTGTCTGCAGCGCGTGAGAAAATGCCCGATTCCTCACCAGACACCCAAAGACAACACCATGGAAGCAGAACGCATCAACCTCATCGGCAACTCCCTGCAAGACCTCACGGAGCGCACCCGTGAGTTACGGGGGTATCTTTGACTACGATGCCAAATTTGAACGCCTGCGCACGGTAAACGCCTCGCTCGAAGACCCCTCGGTCTGGAACGACCCGAAGAAGGCCCAGGAGCTCGGCAAAGAGAAAAAATCCCTCGACGGCGTGGTACTCACGCTTGAGCGCCTGACGCGCGAACTGGCCGACAACAGCGAGCTGTTCGAAATGAGCCGCGAGGAAGGCGACGAGGCCGGCCTGATCACCATCGAGCAGGAAACCGCCAAGCTGCGCCCAGACATCGAGGCGCTTGAGTTCCGCCGCATGTTCCGCACCGAAGCCGACCCGCTGAACTGCTTTATCGACATCCAGTCCGGCGCCGGCGGCACCGAGGCCTGCGATTGGGCCAGCATGCTGCTGCGCCAGTACCTGAAGTACGCCGAGCGCAAGGGCTTCAAGGCGACGGTGGAAGAAGAAACCCCGGGCGACGTGGCCGGCCTCAAGAGCGCCACCATCCATATCGAGGGCGATTACGCCTACGGCCTGCTGCGCACCGAAACCGGCGTACACCGGCTGGTGCGCAAATCGCCGTTCGACAGTTCTGGCGGCCGCCACACCAGTTTTGCCTCGCTGTTCGTCTATCCGGAAATTGACGACTCGATCGAAATTAACATCAACCCGTCCGACGTGCGCACCGACACCTACCGCGCCAGCGGCGCAGGCGGCCAGCACATCAACAAGACCGACTCGGCCGTGCGCCTGACCCACCTGCCGACCGGCATCGTCGTGCAGTGCCAGGACGGGCGCAGCCAGCACGGCAACCGCGACATCGCCTGGCAGCGCCTGCGCTCCAAGCTCTACGACTTCGAGATGCGCAAGCGCCAGGAAGAAGCGCAAAAGCTCGAAGACACCAAAACCGACGTCGGTTGGGGCCACCAGATTCGCAGCTATGTGCTGGACAACAGCCGTATCAAGGACCTGCGCACCAACGTCGAAATCTCCGCCACCCAGAAAGTGCTGGATGGCGACCTCGACGCCTTCATCGAAGCTTCATTGAAGCAAGGTATTTAAGGAATCTGCATGTTTTCATTGCGCGAAGACGGCCAGGCACCCGCCACCGCCCGCCACCGCGGCGACTACCAGGCCCCGGCCTGGTGGATCGACACCGTAGACCTCACCTTCGACCTCGACCCGGCCAAGACACGCGTCCTGAACCGCATGCGCGTGCGCCGCAACCCGGACGTGCCAGCGCAGCCGCTGCGCCTCGACGGCGACGAGCTGAACCTTGCGCGCGTGATGGTCAACGGCGCCGGCACGTCTTTTCGCATGGACGCAGGCCAATTGGTGCTTGAAAACCTGCCCCAGGACGAGGCCGGTTTTGACCTGGAGATCTTCACCACCTGCGCGCCCGAGAAGAACACCGCCCTGATGGGGCTCTACGTGAGCCAGGGCACGTTCTTCACGCAGTGCGAGGCCGAGGGCTTTCGCCGCATCACCTACTTCCTCGACCGCCCAGACGTCATGGCCAGCTACCAGGTGCTGCTGCGCGCCGACAAGGCCGCCTACCCGGTGCTGCTCTCCAACGGCAACCTGGTGGAACAAGGCGACTTGGATGGCGGCCGGCACTTCGCCAAATGGGTGGACCCGCACAAAAAGCCCTGCTACCTGTTCGCCCTGGTGGCCGGCAAACTGGTCGCGCGCCAGCAGCGCATCACGTCCCGCACGGGCAAGGAGCATCTGCTGGAGGTGTACGTGCGCCCCGGCGACCTGGGCAAGACCGAGCACGCGATGAATTCCCTGATGGCCAGCGTCGCGTGGGATGAAACGCGCTTTGGCCTCAGCCTTGATTTGGAGCGCTTCATGATCGTCGCCACCAGCGACTTCAACATGGGCGCCATGGAGAACAAGGGCCTGAACGTCTTCAACACCAAGTACGTGCTGGCCAGCCAGGCCACGGCCACCGATGTTGATTTTTCCAACATCGAGAGCGTGGTCGGCCACGAGTACTTCCACAACTGGACCGGCAACCGCGTCACCTGCCGCGACTGGTTCCAGCTCAGCCTGAAAGAAGGCCTGACGGTGTTCCGCGACCAGGAATTTTCCATGGACATGGCGGGCAGCGCCTCGGCCCGCGCCGTCAAGCGCATCGAGGATGTGCGCGTGCTGCGCACCGTGCAGTTCCCCGAAGACGCTGGCCCCATGGCGCACCCGGTACGGCCCGAAAGCTACGTGGAAATCAACAACTTCTACACCGTCACCATTTACGAAAAAGGTGCTGAAGTGGTGCGCATGATGCACACCCTGGTGGGCCGCGAGGGCTTTGCGCGCGGCATGAAGCTGTACTTCGAGCGCCACGACGGCCAGGCCGTCACCTGCGACGACTTCGCAGCCGCGATTGCCGACGCCAACCCCGGCAGCGAACTGGCCACGCGGCTCGATGCCTTCAAACGCTGGTACAGCCAGGCCGGCACGCCCTGCGTCAAGGCGCAAGGCGAATACGACGCCACCGCGCAAACCTACACCCTCACGCTCAGCCAAAGCTGCCCAGCCACACCGAACCAGCCGAGCAAGCTGCCTTTCGTCATTCCCGTCGAACTGGGCCTGCTGGCACAGGACGGCAGCGCCCTGCCCCTGCAGATGGAAGGCGAAACCGCCCCCGGCGCCAGCACGCGCACCGTGGTGCTCGACGCGGCCAGCCTGACGCTGCGCTTCATCGGCGTGGCGAGCGCGCCCGTGCCTTCGCTGCTGCGCTCGTTCAGCGCACCGGTGCGGCTGGACTACGCCTACACCGATGCCGAGCTATTGACGCTGCTGGCGCACGACACCGACGCCTTCAACCGCTGGGAAGCAGGCCAGCGCCTGATGCTGCGCTGCGCTATCAATGCAATAGCTGGTAGCGCAGATGCATCAAGCGCTGGAGGCACATTGGATGCTGAAATCATGGACGCGGACCTGCTCGCCGCCCTGCGCCGCACACTGCGCGACCCGCAACTCGACGCCGCCTACAAGGAGCTGGTGCTGAGCCTGCCCTCCGAAAGCTACCTGGCCGAGCAGCTCGACGTGGTGGACCCGCAGCGCGTGCATGCGGTGCGCGAAGCCATGCGCCTGCAACTGGCCACCGCCCTGCGCAGCGACTGGGAAGCCGCCTACGAAGCCAGCCACGACACCGGCGCCTACCAGCCAGACGCGGCGTCGGCCGGCCGCCGCGCCCTCGCCGGCCAGGCGCTGTCCATGCTGTGCCTCGCCGCGCAGCACACGGGTGACGCCGTCTGGCCCGGCAAAACGCTGCAGCGCTTCAAGGATGCCGGCAACATGACCGACCGCTTTGCTGCACTTGCAGCCCTGGTCACCAGCGGCCACCCGCACGCCGCGGCCGCACTGGCGCGCTTCCATGCCTTGTTCAAGGACGACGCCCTGGTCATCGACAAATGGTTTGCCCTGCAGGCCGGCACGCCCGATCGCGGCGGCCACGTACTGCCCGCCGTGCAGGCGCTGATGAAGCACCCGGACTTCCAGATCGGCAATCCGAACCGCGCGCGCAGCCTCATCTTCAGCTACTGCAGCGCCAACCCTGGCGCCTTTCACCGCGCAGACGGCGCCGGCTACCGCTTCTGGGCCGACCGCGTGCTCGCGCTTGACGCCATCAACCCGCAAGTCGCCGCCCGCCTGGCGCGCGCCTTGGACCGCTGGAGCAAGCTGGCCGAACCCTGGCGCAGCGTGGCGCATACCGCCATTGCCCAAGTGGCCGGACATGCCAAACTCAGCAAGGACGTGCGCGAGGTGGTCACCCGCGCCCTGGAGACCCCATGACACCCCCCAAGAAAATCTCCCTCACCCGCTACCTCGTTGAGCAGCAGCGCATCGACGGCCTCATCCCCGGCCAGTTGCGCCTGCTGCTTGAAGTGGTCGCACGCGCCTGCAAGAGCATCAGCCACGCGGTGAACAAGGGCGCGCTCGGCGGCGTTCTGGGCAGTGCCGACAGCGAAAACGTGCAGGGCGAAATCCAGAAGAAGCTCGACATCATCGCCAACGAGGTGCTGATCGAAGCCAACGAATGGGGCGGCCACCTGGCGGGCATGGCGTCCGAAGAAATGGACGCCATCTACGTAGTGCCCAACCGCTACCCCAAGGGCGAATACCTGCTGCTGTTCGACCCACTCGATGGCTCCAGCAACATCGACGTGAACGTCAGCATCGGCACCATCTTCAGCGTGCTGCACATGCCCGAAGGTGACCGCGGCGTGGACGAAGGCGATTTTCTGCAGCCCGGCAACCGCCAGGTCGCCGCCGGCTACTGCGTCTACGGCCCGCAGACCACCCTGGTACTGACCGTGGGCGACGGCGTCGTCATGTTCACGCTGGACCGCGAGCAGGGTTCGTTCGTCCTCACCCAGGAGAACGTGCGCATTCCCGCCGACACGCAGGAATTCGCCATCAACATGAGCAACATGCGCCACTGGGCCCCGCCCGTGCGCCGCTACATCGACGAGTGCCTGGCCGGCAAGGAAGGCCCGCGCGGCAAAGACTTCAACATGCGCTGGATCGCCAGCATGGTGGCCGACGTGCACCGCATCCTCACCCGCGGCGGCGTCTTCATGTACCCCTGGGATCAACGCGAACCCAACAAGCCCGGCAAGCTGCGCCTGATGTACGAGGCCAACCCCATGGCCTGGCTCATCGAGCAGGCCGGCGGCGCCGCCACGAATGGCAAGGAGCGCATCCTGGACATCCAGCCGACCAAGCTGCATGAACGCGTCAGCGTCATTCTGGGCTCAAAAAACGAGGTTGAACGCGTGACCAGCTACCATTCCGGGCTATAATTTTGAGCTAAGCCGGTGTAGCTCAGTCGGTAGAGCAGCTCATTCGTAATGAGAAGGTCGGGTGTTCGATTCATCTCTCCGGCACCAAATGAAGGCCCCTGATTCGCAAGAGTCAGGGGCTTTTCTTTTGATCCTGCCTGTGGATGATTGGACCGCGCTTAATAAGAGCGCTTACACCACCGCCGCCTATAAGCGCCTTGGACGAATTGGCCCATCCTTGGCGCCTTAAGACCCCTCTCAGCTCCCCGCCACCTTCATCCGGTTCACCAGCACCGACCCAATTGTTTTCGCACCGTAGTTGTACGCGTCCGCGCCCACCGCCTCGATGCCCTTGAGCATGGCGGCCATGTTGCCGGCGATGGTGATTTCGTGCACTGGGTAGGCGATTTCTCCGTTCTCCACCCAAAAGCCGCTGGCGCCGCGCGAATAGTCGCCGGTGACGTAGTTCACGCCCTGGCCCATCAGCTCGATGACGAACAGGCCCGTGCCCAGTTTTTTCAGCATCGCGTCCAGGTCGTCGCCTTTTTTCGTGCGGCGCGAACTCAGGATGAGATTGTGCGAACCGCCGGCATTGCCCGTGGTTTTCATTCCCAATTTGCGGGCCGAATAGCTGCTCAGGAAGTAACCCTGCACGCAGCCGGCGTCCACCACCTTGCGCGGCGCCACGCGCACGCCCTCTTCGTCAAAAGGCGAACTGCCTTTGCCGCGCGCGATGAACGGGTCTTCCAGAATATCAATGTGCTTGGGGAAAACCTGCTTGCCCAGCGAGTCGAGCAAAAAACTGCTTTTTCGGTACAACGCGCCACCGCTCACCGCCTGTACAAAGGCGCCGAGCAGGCCCGCCGCCAAAGGTGACTCGAACAGCACCGGGCATTGTGTCGTGGGGAGCTTGCGGCTGCCCAGGCGCGCGAGCGCACGCTCGGCGGCGTAACGGCCCACGTCAGCCGGTGCGGCCAGCTCCTGCGCGTCGCGCATGGAGCTGTACCAGGCGTCGCGCTGCATGTCGCCGCGCTTGCCGGGGCTTTTGGCGATGGGGGCACAAGAGAGGCTGTGGCGCGAGGTGGCGTAGCCGCCGCGAAAACCACGCGTGTGGGCGGTGAAAAAATGGCTTTGCTGGGCCGACACGCCAGCGCCCTCGCTGTTGGTGATGCGCCGGCTGGTGGCAAAGGCTGCGGCCTCGCATTCGAGCGCGATGCGCGCTGCCTCTTCGCTGGTCAGGGCCCAGGGGTGGAACAGCTCCAGATCGGTGCGGTGCGTCTCGGGCAGGGCAATATCGCCTTCATCGGGCAGACCCGCCATGGGGTCGGCAGCGGTAAAGCGGGCAATATCATAGGCCGCCTGCACGGTCTGCTCGATGGCGGCACGCGAAAAATCCGAGGTGCTGGCGTTACCGCGGCGCTGGCCGACATAGACCGTAACGCCGAGTGACTTGTCGCGGTTGCGCTCCACAGTCTCGAGCTCGCCCTTGCGAACGCCTACCGACAGGCCGCTGCCCTCGGAGGCTTCGGCGGCGGCATCGCTCGCGCCGAGTTTTTTGGCGTGTTGCAACGCCTGGTCCACCAGTTCTTCAAAAAACGGGCGGGAATAGCTGAAGCCGGTGTCGGCGCGGGAGTCGGTTGGGTTCATGGCGAGGGCTATGATACTTGCGGCTTCTCCATCAGGAGAGCGCCCCGGGCAGCCCGTGCTGCCCCAACCCCCATTTCACATGTCACGCAAACCCAAAAAAGGCTACTACGTGCGCGGTCAGTTCGTTGCCGAAGGCAGCGAATTGGATCTCGAACTCAAAGCCGAGCTCAAAGGCACGGCCGATTCGAGCCGTACCGACCTCAAGCGCGAGAGCGATGCGCTCCAGGACCTGGGCAAAGATCTGCTCACGCTGCGGGCCGATTTGCTGGCCGGCCTGAAACTGCCCGATAAGTTGGTGGATGCGCTCGCCGAAGCCCGCCGTATCACCAATTTCGAGGGCAAACGCCGGCAGATGCAGTTTGTCGGCAAGCTCATGCGCAAGCTCGACGAGGCCACGGTGGAAGCCGCCCGCGCCGCGCTGGATGTGCAGCACAGCGGCTCGGCACAAGAGAAGATGGCGCTGCACCAGGCGGAGCAGTGGCGCGACCGGCTGATCAGCGAAGATGCAGCGCAGGCCGAATGGATTGCCCACCACCCCGACACCGATATCCAGCAACTGCGCGCGCTGATCCGCCAGGCGCGCAAGGACGCGCAGAGCGCCCACGACGCCAAGATTGCCGAATCCACGGGCCTGGCCCCGCGCAAGGGCCGCGCCTACCGCGAACTGTTTGCGCTGGTGCGTACCGCCCTTGGCGGCGCAAGCGAAGCCGACGACGCAACAGAGCCCCCTGACGAAGACGAGCCCAATGACTGACCCCAGCCTGCCCCCACCCGAGCCGGTGAAAATCGGCATCGTTTCCATCAGCGACCGCGCCAGCACCGGCGTTTACGAAGACAAGGGCCTGCCCGCGCTGCAGGACTGGCTGGCGCGCGCGCTGCACAACCCCATCGAGTTTCTGCCGCGCCTGATTGCCGACGAACAGCAGACCATCAGCGACACTTTGGTGGCCCTGGTGGACGCCGGCTGCAGCCTGGTGCTGACCACGGGCGGCACCGGCCCCGCCCCGCGCGATGTGACGCCCGAGGCCACACTGGCCATAGCGCACAAGGAAATGCCGGGTTTTGGCGAACAGATGCGCAGTATCAGCCTGCGCTTCGTACCCACAGCCGTCCTGTCGCGCCAGGTGGCGGTGATTCGCAACCAGAGCCTGATCATCAACCTGCCCGGCCAGCCCAAGGCGATTGCCGAAACGCTGGAAGGCGCCCGCGCTGCAGACGGCAGCCTGCTGGCGGCAGGGATTTTTGCCGCCGTGCCCTATTGCATCGACCTGATCGGCGGGCCGTACCTGGAGACCCGCGAGGCGGTGTGCAAGGCGTTCAGGCCCAAGACGGCGCAGCGGCCCGTGCGAACCTGAGCGCACGCGCCACACTGTCGAAAAATATCATGAAAACTGGCTATAGCGCTTACACACTAAGCGCTTTCAGCTCTCAATAAAAGAGCACACAAGCGCGCTGCTATTTACCGATCAGGTCGTTGAGCTTGCCCGCCTCGAACTGCTCTTTCAGCGCCGCGTCGCCCGGTACGCAGCCCTGGGTATGCTGGCCGGCCGAGAGCTTTTCAATGGCTTGCCAGAGCAGCGCGATCTGGTGCTCTTGCGAGCCGGCGCTCTCCACCAGGCCACGCATGGCCTGCGAGAGGGGGTCGTCCTCCTGCGTGATGCCGTAGGCCGTGAACTTGGGGGCCTGTGGCTCGGTCACGTCGGCGCTCTGGCCTTCCTTCGAGGGGATGATGCGCGCCGGAATGCCCACCGCCGTGGCGCCTGCGGGCACGGGCTTGATCACCACGGCGTTGCTGCCTATTTTTGCGCCATCGCCAATCTCGAAGCCGCCCAGCACCTTGGCGCCGGCGCTGACAACCACATCCTTGCCCAGCGTCGGGTGGCGCTTGACCCCCTTGTAGAGCGAAGTGCCGCCTAGCGTCACGCCTTGGTAGATGGTGCAACCGTCGCCGATCTCGGCGGTTTCGCCGACCACCACGCCCATGGCGTGGTCGAAGAACACGCGCTCGCCGATCTTGGCGCCGGGGTGGATTTCAATGCCGGTGAACCCGCGTGCAAAGTGCGAAATAAAGCGCCCCAGCCATTTGAGGCCATGCGTCCAGCACCAGTGGGCGCGCCGGTGCAGCCACAGGGCGTGCAGGCCGGGGTAGCAGGTCAGCACCTCGAACGAACTGCGCGCGGCCGGGTCGCGCTCCAGGATGCATTGGATATCGGAGCGCAGGCGGGAGAACATGGGAACGAGAGAATGAAGCAGGCAGGCAGCCAGTTTAGTGCTTTGCCTGGGCTGCGGTCTGCAGCATGGCCTTGGCGACACCGCGCAGGATGTGGATTTCCTCCTGTGTCGGCTGCGCGCGGTTGAACATCTGGTTCAGGCGCGGCATCAGTTTTTTGGGTGCTGCCGGGTCCAGGAAACCAATGGCGGCCAGCGCCTCCTCCCAGTGCGCCAGCATGCCGGCCACCTGCTGGGCATCGGCCTGCTGCGACGCAGGCGCGCTGCTGTACACGGGAAAACCGCCCAATGCCTGGCGCCATTCGTAGGCGATGAGCTGCACCGCAGCACCGAGGTTGAGCGAGCTGAACTTGGGGTTGGTGGGGATCGAGAGCGCGACGTGGCAGCGGTACACGTCTTCGTTGCTCATGCCAAAACGCTCCGAGCCAAACAGGAAGGCGATGCCTGCCTCTGTGCTTTGCGCACCCGCAGCAGAAGCAGGCGGCTCCAACACCAGGTTTGAAGTGTTTTCAGCCTCCAGCGCTTGTCCCAACTGCGCAAGCTGCTCTCCTTTCAATAGCAATTCAAAATGCGCACGCGGCGCACGCGTGGGCGGGCCAAAGTCGCGCGGCGTCATGGCGGTGGCACAGAGGTGGTTCACGCCATCCAGCGCTTCGTCGAGCGTGGCGACGATGCGCGCGTTCTCCAGCACGTCGAGAGCACCGCTGGCGCGCTGGATGGTTTCCTCGCGCCGCAGCACGTTGGGCCAGCGGGGGGCGACCAGCACCAGGTCGCCAAAGCCCATGGTTTTCATGGCGCGCGCGGTGGCGCCCACATTGCCGGCGTGGCTGGTGTTGATCAGGATGAAGCGGGTTTTCATAGGACGGTCGCGGGCAACTCAAGAGCCAGACGCGTAAAATCGGAGGCTTATTGTCGCTGCCCGCATCGCCGGTCAGCGATTTTCCGTTCTTGCACCTTGTGCGCCGCGCCGCTCTGGCACGCCGCCCTCCCGCTTAAAAATTCCATGTCGTCCCCCAACCTGCACCCCATGCTCAACGTGGCCATCAAGGCCGCCCGCGCCGCCGGCGCCATCATCAACCGCGCGGCGCTTGACGTGGAATCGGTGCGCATCTCGCAAAAGCAGATCAACGACTTCGTTACCGAAGTCGACCACGCCAGCGAGCGCGCCATCATCGAAACGCTGCTGACAGCCTATCCGGGCCACGGGATCGTTGCGGAAGAGTCGGGCAGCGAGCATGGGGCGAAAGATTCGGAATACGTCTGGATCATTGACCCGCTGGACGGTACCACCAACTTCATTCACGGCTTCCCGGTGTATTGCGTCAGCATTGCGCTGGCGGTGCGCGGCAAGGTCGAGCAGGCCGTCATTTACGACCCCAGCCGCAACGACCTGTTCACGGCCACCAAGGGGCGCGGCGCCTTCCTGAACGAGCGGCGCATCCGCGTCTCCAAGCGCACGCAGCTCAAGGAGTCGCTGCTGTCCACGGGTTTCCCATTCCGCCCGGGCGACAACTTCAAGAGCTACCTGAACATGATGGGCGACGTCATGCAGCGCACCGCCGGCCTGCGCCGGCCCGGCGCTGCCGCGCTGGATCTGGCCTACGTGGCAGCCGGCTACACCGAAGGTTTTTTTGAGACCGGCCTGTCCATCTGGGACGTGGCAGCCGGCTCACTGCTGGTGACCGAGGCCGGCGGCCTGATCGGCAACTTCACCGGTGAATCCGATTTTCTGGAGCAACGCGAATGCCTGGCCGGCACGCCCCGCATCTACGGCCAGTTGGTGCAGATTCTGGGCAAATACAGCAAGTTCGCCGGTGCCGGTGACAAAGCCGCCGTGCGCCAGGCGGCGCAGGAGCTGTCGGAAGCTGCTTCTGCGAGCGAGACGCCGAGCAATGTCCCCAGCAAGCTGGAAGACGACGCGGAGATCTAAGCCAGCCGTTCAATCCGGATAGTTCAGCGCAATGGTGTGGAACTCTTCGGCGATGTCGATAAAGGCATCGACAACATCCGGATCGAACTGCGTCCCCCGGCCTTTCACGATGGCGATGCCAGCCTGCTCGTGCGTGCCAGCGGTTTTGTACACCCGCTCGCTGATGATCGCGTCGTAGACGTCGGCCACCGCCATCAGCCGTGCCGGCACGGGAATGGCGTCGCCGGCCAGGCCGTCAGGGTAGCCTGTGCCGTCCCAGCGCTCGTGGTGGCTGCGGGCCATTTCCTTGGCCACACTCAAAAATCGCACCCGCATGCCAAGCTGCCGTTCGGCGCTCTCGATGGCCTTGCTTCCCAGTCGCGCATGCGCCTTGGTCAACTCAAACTCCTCGTCGGTGAGCTTGCCGGGTTTGAGCAACACCAGGTCGGAGACACCAATCTTGCCAATGTCGTGCAGTGGCGCCGATTTGTAGAGCAGATCGATCATGTAGCGGCTTAGCACCGGCTCGAAGCGCGGGTGTGTGCGCAGTCTCTCGGCCAAGGCCTTCACATACAGCTGCGTGCGCCGGATGTGGTTGCCGGTTTCATCGTTGCGCGTCTCGGCCAGTGAGGCCAGCGCCATCATGGCAACGTCCTGGATCGCCTGCACTTCCAGCGTGCGCAAGGCCACTTCGCGCTCCAGGTAGGCGCTTTTGTCGCGCAGAAAATCCGCCGTGGCCTTGAGCGCCAGATGCGTCTGCACGCGCGCGAGCAAGATGGGCGGGCTCACGGGTTTGGTGACGTAATCCACCGCGCCCAATGCAAAACCCTTGCGCTCGGCCTCGGTGTCGGCAAGCGCCGTCAAAAAAATAACCGGAATGTCGCGCGTGGCGGCTGTGGCTTTAAGCTGCCTGCACACTTCATAGCCGTCCAGGTCCGGCATCATGATGTCGAGCAGGACGAGGTCGGGAACAGGCTCGGCCTGGGCGGCCTTGAGCGCGCGGGCACCGCTGCTCGCGACCTTCACACGGTAGTGTTCCCCCAGCAGCTCGGACATGAATGCCAGGTTGTCCGGCGTATCGTCCACCACCAGCACGGTGGGCAAGTGCCGGTCGCGCCATTCAACCGAGGCGGTCAGGCCATTTTCACGTTGCATGGGAACTCCCTTTGCGGCGGTGCCTTGGCGGATAGCCGGGCGCTTGTGCCAACGCCACGCGCTGCCCGTCCAAGAGCCGCAACGCGTTTTCGTAGTCAAACTGTTCAAGGTGGGCCTGGAGCGCGGGCAGTGCCGAACCCAAGGCCTGCTGCAGCAGCGCGGCATGGCGCTGCACAAAGACGACCGCTGCCGGGTCGTCGCGCTGCAACAGCTCGTGCAATTGCTGCAGCGCGGTGTTGATTGCCTCGCGCAAAGCAGGGTCCTGCCGGGCCGATCCACCCGTTGCCAGACTTGCTGCAGCCGCCCCGGGCAAAGCACCACCAGCAGGCCCCTGCACCCGCCCACGCCAGGGCTGCAGTGATTGCACCAATTGGTCCACATTCGCCTTCAGCGCCTCCAGCAAAGGCCGCACGGCTTCATCATCTTGGGGGCCGTTGCGAAGCGCCTCTTCAAGCCGCTCAGCACTGTCTTGTACTGCCGTGGCCCCGACCATGCCCGCAAGGCCGCGCAAGGTGTGGGCCTCGCGCAGCGCAATTTCGCCATGGCCCGCGGCCAATGCTTCGCCGATGCGTGCCGGCGCATGCTCCTGGCTCCCGAGAAAGCGCCGCAATGTCTCGGCGTAGAGCGCGCGCCGGCCCATGGTGCTGCGCAAACCCTGCACCAGATTCAAGCCCGGAACCGCTGGCAGCACGGTGTCGTCCAAAGCCGCGCCCGCTCCGGGCCTGTCGACGGTGGCTGGCGTGTCCGCAGCACCCCGGGCGGCTGGCGCGAGCCAGCGCTGCAGGGTCTTCCACAGGCTTTCCGCGGCCATGGGTTTGGCCAGATGGTCGTTCATGCCGGCATCCAGGCAACGCTCGCGATCGGCCTCCAGCGCGTTGGCGGTCATGGCGATCACGGGCAGCGCCGACAAGCGGGGTTCGGCACGCAGCTTGCGCGTGGCCTCCAGCCCATCCATCACCGGCATTTGCATGTCCATCAGGACCAGGTCAAAGGGCCGCGCGCTCGCCATGGCCACGCCCTCCTCGCCGTTGCTGGCAACCTCCACCACCACGCCCACCTCTTCCAGCATTTCACGCGCCACCTGCTGGTTGAGTTCGTTGTCTTCGACCACCAACACACGCGCACCGCGCAAGGCAGCGAACTGCGGACTGCCACAGGCAAGCGACAGTGGCGCCGCTGCGACAGAGTCCGTCGCAAGCTCGCCGTGGTCACCCAGGACGGCCATCAGCGTGTCGAACATGACGGAGGCACTCACTGGTTTGATGAGCACCTCTTCAATCCCCTGGCGCCGCGCGGAGCCCAGCACGTCTTCACGGCCAAAGCCGGTCACCATGACGCGCCGCGGCAGCCGTGGCAGGCGCAGCTCACCAATGCGCCGCGCGAGCTCCAGGCCATCCATCCCTGGCATCTGCCAGTCGAGTACGACCAGGTCAAAGGCCTGCCCCTGCGGCGTGGCGCGTTGCAAGGCCCGCAGCGCCTCGGCGCCCGAATGGGCCTGCTCGACTTCAAAGCTCATGGATTGCAGCATCTCGGCGATCACCGTGGCGGCATGCGCGTTGTCGTCCACCACCAGCACCCGCAGGCCGCGCAAATCAGGGGCCGGTAGCAGAGGCCGTGCCGGTGCGCCGCGTTGCACCGGCACGGTAAACCAGAAGGTGGAGCCCTGCCCCGGCAGGCTGCGCACGCCCACCTCGCCGCCCATGAGTTCGGCCAGACTTTTGCTGATGGCCAACCCCAGGCCCGTGCCACCATAGCGGCGCGTGGTGGAGGTGTCGGCCTGCTGGAAACTCTGGAACAGGCGCTCAATCTGCTCGGGGGCGAGACCAATTCCGGTGTCCCGCACCTCGAAACGCAGCAGGACCTGCTCGCCCTGCCGCTGCTGCACGCGCACCACAATGCCCACCTCGCCGCGCTCGGTGAACTTGATGGCGTTGTTGGTGTAGTTGATGAGAATCTGCCCGATGCGCAAGGCATCCCCCACGAGATTGGGCGGCACGTCGGGCGCCACATCGCAAATAAGCTCCAAGCCCTGTGCACTGGCCTTGTGGCTCACCACATCGACGACACCACCCAGCACCTGGTCGAGCACGAAAGGCTGTGCTTCGATGCGCAGCTTGCCCGCCTCAATGCGCGAAAAATCAAGAATATCGTTGATCACCCCCATCAGGTGTTGGCTGGCCTGGCCGATCTTGCTGACGTAATCGTGCTGTCGCTGGTTCAACCCCGACCTGAGCGCCAGGTGCGACATTCCGATGATGGCGTTCATGGGCGTACGGATTTCGTGGCTCATGTTGGCGAGGAAGTTGGATTTGAGCGCCGTGGCTTCTTCGGCAAGCTCCTTGGCATGGCGCAGCTCCTGTTGCACGCGTTCGCGGTCGCTGATGTCCACAAAGACACCAATCACCCCGCCCGGCGCACCATCAGGCCGGCGAAAACCCTGCAACCAGAACAGCATGTGGTGCGGCTGCCCGTCTGCCTGGGGCATGACGATCTCGCGGTGCACGGCCGTGCCCCCCTGCAGCGCCGCCTGCGCATCGGCCTCGAAGCGGTCGCGTGCATCCTGCGACAAATACACCAGGCTTTGCACCGTCCGGCCCAGGAAGTCCTCACGCCGAATTCCAAATGCTTGCTCATAGGCCCGGTTGAATCCCAGATAACGGCCCTGGTCGTCCTTATAAAAAATGGGCACCGGGATGGTGTCCATCAGCACCTGCTGGAACTGCACCTGGGCCGCCACCTGCTCTTCGAGCTTCTTGTAGGCGTCGATATCCACGATAACGCCGACGATGCGCTCGGCCTTGCCCTCGCCGTCGCGCTGGATATGGGCGGTGCAGGCGTACCAGCGCACTCCCTCTTCAAGACGCTGCAGGCGCCAGGCATCGTGGAAACTGCAGGTATCGCCCTGCAGCGCTGCGTCTATGCGCGCCATGGCAGCGGCGCTGTCCGCTGGCCACAGACGGTCAAGCCAGATGGCACGCCAGTCGTCAAATACCCGCTCGGTGATGCCCTCTACCCCTTCGATCTTCTCGCGCCAGAGGCAGCGCCCGATGCGCAGGTCCACATCGAAAACGGCCGTTTTTCCTGCCTCTTGCACCAACTCCAGGCGCTCGCTCGTCTCGCGCATGGTGCGTTCAGCGCGGTGCACCTCGGTCACATCCTCAATGACCCACAAGGCGGCATTGGGGTACCCATCCAGATGCACGGCGCGCCCCGACATGCGAACGTCTATCACACGGCCATCCAGCCGCTGCACGGCCCAGTTCTCGCGCACCGGCAGGCCCTGCGCGAGCTGCGGCGCCACGTATGCGGCAAATGCGGCATGCTGCTCCGGGCTACCAAACAGCATGCTCACGCGCTGGTCCTGCAACTGCTCGGGGGTGCCGCCCAGCAAGGCCACGAAAGCCGGATTGAACAGGTGCATGGCACCGTCACATGTCAGCAGCACGGGCGGCGCATTGTCAAAAATGGCGTTCTGTTGCTCCAGCAACTCCTTCAGCCTGCGCTCGCTGCGCCGCAATTTTTCCTGCTCGCGCATACGCTGCGAGACCTCTTGGTGCAGGCCCACCATGCCGACGCAGACCCCACGCGCATTGCGCACGGGCGAGAGCGTTGCCTCCTCGTGGTATTCGGTGCCATCTTTGCGGCGGTTGATGAAATGCCCCTTCCACGCATGCCCGGTCATGACAGCGGCCCACATACCGTTGAAGGTCTGCATGGGTGTCTTGCCGCTGGCCAGCAGTGAGGGCTTGTGGCCCCGTACCTCATCGAGGCAATAGCCGGTATTGCGCTCGAATTCAGGATTGACCCATTCGATCACCCCCTGGGCATCGGTCACCACCACGCCCAGAGGACTGTTCTCCAGCGCCGCGCCCAGCACGAACAGGCGCTGCTGCGTGGCCGCGATACGGGCGCGGTTGCGCAGCAATTCGAGCACCAACAGGCCCAGCAAAGCCAAGAACACAAAAGCCATGCCCCCGTAGCGCAGGCGCACCGGCCATGGCATGACCTGTGAGATGTCTTCCAGTACCACCATGGACCAGGGGCCTCCAGGGTCGCCCCAGTCCATCTCCTGGTGCTCCACAGCTTGCGGGACTCCGTCGATCAGAACCTTCGACAAGCCCAATGAAAAGGGCAACTCCGAGGCCACCCCGTTATCGAAATAGTGGCCCAACTGACCCAGGCGCGCAATGGCGTCAATGCGGCTCTGCGTCAGTGGTGGGGTCAGCGCGTACAACCATTCAGGGCGGCTGGAGGCCATCACCACCCCCTGTGGCGAAAGCAGCAGCGCCGTCAGGCCCGTACCAGCAAGCGCAGCGTCCACGACAGCAAACGGCAGCTTGAACATCACCGCACCCAAGATGGGCGTCTGCACCGTGCTGCCCGCATACAGCGGCGCGGCAATGTAGAGACCACGGGTGTTCGTCTTGGAGCCAATGGCCGCGTAGATGCCGATCTGGCCCCGCATGGCCTGTTGAAAATACGGACGAAAACCGACATCGAGACCTGTGGAGCTGGCACCTGCCGTCTGATGCGCCACGACGATTCCGTGGGCATTGATCACGTACGCACCGTCGAGTCCAAAGCGTTCGCGTGCGGCGGCGAGCGCTCCCAGAGCAGCAGGGGCATCGGGCGCTCGCACCCCTAGCGCCACGGCTTTCAGCAAGGGTTCGTTCAGACCCATGAGCGCCACAGCGCCCACCACAGCACTGTGGGTAGAGTGCTCGGCCAGTACATTGCTGGCGCGTGAGAGCACTTTTTGTCGCAGCACCTGTCGCTCGGCCAAGCGCTGCTCGTGCAACGCCAGCACCGCGAGCCAAGCGCCCACAAGCGAAAACAACAGCACGGCCACAACCCCCCTGAACCAGGGCACGCGCTGCTCCGCAGGAGCGCCCATCAGCATGGCAGGCGCTTCCCGCCGCCGGAGCCATGCTTCGGTGCTTCAAACCTCACCATGGGCCTGTGCCTCGATATCTGCGGCAGGGCCTGGGCGACCAAACAGGAAACCCTGGAACTTCTCGCAACCGTGCAGGCGCAAAAAGCCCAGTTGCCCAGCCGTCTCGACCCCTTCTGCCACGACCTCCAGGTCGAGGCTTTGCGCCAGCGCCAGGATGCTGCGCACAATGGCGGCATCGTTCGGGTCGGTCAGCACATCGCGCACAAAACCCCGGTCGATCTTCACCTGGTCCAAAGGCAAACGCTTCAAGTAACTCAGGCTGGAGTAGCCTGTGCCAAAGTCGTCCAAAGCAAAGCCTACGCCTTCGCGCTTGAGCTGCACCATGCGCTGTATCGCCTCCTCGATATCGCCGAGCAGCAGGCTCTCGGTCAGTTCGAGCGTGAGCCTGAACGGGTTCGCGCCCGTCTCCTGGAGGATTTGCATCACCTGGGCAGCAAAATCGGCTTGGCGAAACTGCCGGGCGCTGACGTTGACGGCAATGCTCAGGTGCGCCGTGTGTGAATGTTTGGCCCACTGCACCAGTTGCTCGCAGGCGCTGCGCATCACCTGCTTGCCCAAGGGCAGGATAAGGCCGGTCTGCTCAGCCAGGGGAATGAACTCCAGCGGGCTGATGGCGCCGCGCACCGGGTGGCTCCAGCGGGCCAGCACCTCGGCACCCATGACACGACCCTTGTGATCGACCACCGGCTGGTAGTGCACAAAGAGCTCGCCGCCCGCTAGGCCCTGGCGCAGATCGGCCTCCAGGCTGGAGCGCTCGTGCAGCGCCTGCTGCATGCCTGGGTCAAAGAAGCGGTGGGTGTTGCGGCCTGCGGCCTTGGCTTCGTACATCGCCAGGTCGGCTCGCTTGAGGAGCTCTTCCACACTCAGCCGCTCCTGGCCGAACAGCGTCAGCCCAATACTGGGCGTGCTGTAGTGCTTCTGGCCCGCTAGTTCGAAGGACTGGTTCAGCGCCGAAAGCAATTTTCGTGCAATGGCCTCGGTCTGCCGCGCGGCCTCGTCCATGTCACGGTGAAGGCCGTCGAGCAGGATAACGAATTCATCGCCACCAAAGCGCGCCACGGTGTCGCATTCGCGCACGCTGCCCAAGAGGCGCTGGGCAACCTGAATCAGCAGTTGATCGCCCATGTCATGGCCCAGCGTGTCGTTCAGGTCCTTGAAGTTGTCCAGGTCGATGAACAACAAGGCCCCGTGCTGGTGGCTGCGCTGGCTGCCGAGTACCAAGCGGTCGAGCCGATCGAGCAGCAAGCGGCGATTGGGCAGCTGGGTGAGCGGGTCGTAGAAAGCCAGGCGCTCGATCTCCTGGGCGGCATGCTTGCGGTCGGTAATGTCCTGCGTGTAGCCATGCATCAAGACCGAGCCGTCGGATTCCGCCTGCAAGGCCGCGCTGGTCATGTGCCAGCGCACCGAACCATCTGGTGCCTGCACGCGGTACTCGCAATGCCACGGCTCAAGCGTGCGCACGGCACGCCTCACCACACGGCGCAGCATGGGAATATCGCCTTTGACGACGTTGCGCTCCAGCGCATGGTGGTCCTGGCGCACGAGTGTGTTGGACACGCCCATCATTTCATTGACCGCCTCGCTCACGTACGGCAAGCTGTGGCTGCCATCCCGGTGGACGCGGCATTGGTAAATGAACCCCGGGACACGGCTGGCAATGCTCTGAATGAAATCCAGTTGATCGCGCATGCGTTCTGCCGATCGGTGCTCGTCGGTCACGTCCTGCACCACGCCCATTTCCACCAGCACGCCGTCCTGCTGCGCCGGCAGGCGCACGCGCGCGCGCATCCAGCGTACCTGCCCATCGGGCCGGCGCCAGCGGTATTCGATATCGCTGTCGCAGCCGGCTCCGTGCGCCGATTCGAACACCTGTCGATCTTCTGGCAGCACGCCACTGAGCGCACGCTCGGTGCTGATCCATTCCTGCCGATCCAGCCCCGCGATGTCGCACAGGCCGGGCGACCACAGCAGCACCGATTCGCCCTCATCGCGTATGCGCCGCCAATAGCCCGAGCGCCCCATGCTCTCCATGGTCCCAAACACCTCGGTTTGTTCACGCAGTTCGCGCTGGGTTTCGGCCAGCGTGCTTTGGGCGTGCAACAGACTGCCCGCCAAGGCCTCGGATTCAGCGATGTCCTGCACCGTCACCAGAACGTGGTTTTTCTGTGTGCACTCTGCATGAATTTTCCAGGCCAGACGCAACTGCCCCTGGTCACGCAGCACATGCTGGCAATCGAGCGGTACCCCCGAGTGCGCCACAGCGTGCAACTGCTCAAGCAAGTGCGTGCCCACGAGCAACACAAACACCTTGGCAGCCGACACCGCAGGCGTGCGCACGGCCCGCAGGCCATGCAGGCGGTGTGCCGCAGCATTGGCAAACTGCAAGCGCAACTCAGCGCCTTCCATTTGAAAATGGAGGAGCGCCACTGGCACTGCATCGAGCATGGCGGGCACGCTCGCCAGCGCAGCCGGCCACGCCGTATGAGCAGCAGGCACCGCCGAGTCGGATAGGCGCACTGACGGGTTCACGGTCACACAAAACCCTCCCGCGTGATTAGTAGCAGGCCATGCAATGCCCCGATCAGCAATAGCCGGAGCCAAGCCTGCCGCGGCATGGTATTACAAAAAGTAACCATCATGAAAACCTTGTGTATCAGACAGCTTATGGCACGGACCTCACCGCACGCACAAGCGACTTCGTCATGGGCAATGGATCTTTCGATGGATTGCACTCACCAGCACCGAGAGCGTCCCCACCACCATGACCGGAGTCCCCAAGTGCACTGCGCCACCGGCCTTTCCGCTCACACGCCCATGGTGCAGCACGGCCTTTAAAGCTTGGCGTTGACTGTTGGCAGGCCGGCTTTCGATGCTCCAGTCAAAGCACTCTGCAATATTTCAATAATAGTTGTATAGTTGCTAAATGAAAGAAATCGACGTTGTCAAATCCCTTGCTGCTCTTGCCCAAGAAGTGCGCTTGCGAGTCTTTCGCGCGTTGGTCATGGCAGGCGACGCTGGGCTCACTCCCGGAATCCTCGCCGACCAACTGGATGTCGCGCCCAACACGCTGTCTTTCCACCTCAAAGAGCTCGCCCACTCAGGGCTCATCAGCCAAGAGCGCCAAGGGCGCAACCTGATCTATCGCGCGTCGTTCGCCACCATGAACGAGCTGCTGAGCTACCTCACCGAAAACTGCTGCCAAGGAGCCGCTTGCCTGAGCCCTGCGGCAACGGCTTGCAGCTGCTCTCAAGAAACACCAGATAACTGATTGATTTTCATGGTGTTTTCAAGCGGTGTTGTCGGAGGGCACGAGCTGCATGCCCATGGCTTTGGCCT
>NZ_QXJC01000010.1 GCF_003570885.1 Simplicispira hankyongi | reverse complement strand
AGCGTGGGCCATCTGCGTAGTCTCCTTCATGGAAGACTCCTTGGATCAACACGCATCGAGATAATTCAAATTATTTCTGAGACATCACACTAGAGCTGCCATAAGGCCTGCTCCACTGCGGGATATTTTTAGACTTTTGCACTGGTCATATTTTCACAAAAGTATTCTGATTGAGCGGTTGCTCGTTTTCCCGACTCGGCCCCCATCCTGATGACGATATTCCAAGTTCAAAAGTGCGTGAATTGTGATGATTTGCATCGCGAGGATCTTGCAAACAAATGGCTTAAATTTCATTCCTCGCGCTTATATCGACACCGTTGACAAGCCGTTTTTTGTCATGGATGATGATTCACATGTCTCACCGCAGCTCCCGAATTTCCACTAACTCGATAGTCATTACGACCATCGAGCGGTGCCTTGCGTGCGGCTGAAGACATAGTCTCTCATCCCCCTGTCAGCCCGCTGTTTGATCAACACGCGGAGCCTGACACCTGACCCAAGGCATACCCCACCGGGCTCCGCATCAGGAGCCCGCCATGCCTCGTCAAGACCAGAGATCTAAAAGTCCCAACCCACCGGGCTTCAGCCAGCGCACGTTCACGTACTTTGCCCGTGGCGATGTCCACAGCCTTGATCTGCTGCTACCCATCTCTTTCACGCAAGACGATGAAGCGGCGCAGACGCGCGACGCCCAAGAGCAACTAGACGCCCATGAGCAAGCGATTCGCCAGGAAAAAATTGCCGCTCTAACGGCCCGCCGGCGCCAGGAAGAGCAGGAGGAGGAAGCGCGCCAAGCCCAAATCAAGGCGAAAGCAGCCACGGCTGGCTCTGAACCGTTTCGGTCAAGAATCGGTGACCTCGACCTCGAGGCTGAGCTTGAATTTCTCAAGAAAGACGCAAAGGCCGGCACGAAACTGGCACGCCGCTCGTTTGCCCAAGCACTGGCGTCAAAGAGCGCAGCGGGCAGCCAGCTGTTCGCCAAAGTGTTCGAGTGGGACGAGGTCATGAAGCTTGTGGGCAGGGTCGGCGCGACGCCCGACCGCGATTTGCTCAAACGCAACAAAGATCTGTTCCTGCGCATCCGAAAATCCCACCCGCATCACATGCGACCCGTGGGCTACAGGCTGCACGATCATGAAGCTGTCCTCAGTAACCTGGCCCATATTGAGCAGCAGTTGCCCCACTTTTCGGCGGTGCTGGCCTTGGTGCGCGAACGACTGCAGCTCTCGTTCGCTCGCCAGCAGCCCATGCACATCCCACCCATCCTGCTGCTTGGCGGTCCAGGGATTGGCAAAACGCATTTCAGCCAGGAGCTGGCAAGGGTGCTGGGCCTGCCTGTGCGCCGTCATGCGTTCGATTCGGCCATCACGGAAGCCGCTTTGACGGGCTCAGAAAAGCGCTGGGCCAACACCTCGTTCGGCTTGTTATTCGATGAGCTGGTACTGGGCCGGTCGGCCTCTCCCATCATCCTGCTCGACGAAATCGACAAAGCACGATCGGATAGCAATGGCAATGCCCTGGGCCCGCTGCACAGCTTGTTGGAGCCCGTGTCGGCCAAGACGATCATGGATATCAGCTTGGACATTGTGATGGACGCAAGTCATATCGTCTGGGTTGCGACGGCCAACGACCCTTGGAAGATCCCCGCACCAATCCGCAGCCGCATGCACGAGTTCACGATCGAAGCACCTACAGGGCACGCCGCTCTCGAAGCAGCGAAGGCAGTCGCTCGTGCGGTACATGAGTGCATGGGCAGCACGCTGTTTGACCCACCGGCTTCCCGGGTCATCGTGTCCCTTGCCCATCTCTCGGCGCGTGAGTTGATCCAGGCGTTGGAGACGGGCTATGCCCGCGCCCTAGCCGGCGGCAGTCGCATCGTTCAGCGTCATCACTTACCTGCGGACATCTTGCAAGAGGGACAAGAGGGGCAAAAGGGAGATGCGAGCAAGGGTGTGCCTGACCCGAACGGCTCAGACCCGCCGTCTGGCGGTTACCTGCATTGAGGAGCACTGCGATGAAATTCCCTGCCGCCCTTGACCTCTTCGAGCGCACGCTATTGACCGAGCGCGACCGCCCAGATGTGCATGCAGCCATGCTCAAGCTGGCATTGCCGGAGGCGATTACCTCTGTCAGTTCCCTGCTCCAGGAGGCAATCGCCGCTGGCGAGCGCGTCTGGATGACCGCCGACCTGCACATTGGCCACGCGAACATCATCCCCTTTTGCAACCGTCCCTTCGCGAACGTCGTGCAGATGAATGAGCACCTGGTTGCCCAGACCGCAAAGATCCAGGACGACGACTGGCTGCTGATTGTGGGAGACCTGGCCATGGGGGACCACCAGGAAGCGATGACGTGGATCCGCCGCATCCCAGGCCGCAAGGTCTTGGTGCTTGGCAACCACGATCTTCGGCGTGATGGCAAGTGCCTCTATTTATCCGAGCAGGGTTCGGAAGGCCGACGCCCGTTGTTCGATGCGATCGTGCCTTTCTTGGCCTGGCGTGGCAATGGCGGCCAGGACGTCTTTGTGAGCCACTACCCGGCCACCACAACGCACGATGCTGCCCAGCTGCTTAACTACCACGGGCATCTGCACCGCCAGGTGCTGCCTCCCACGGAAAAGACCCACTTCGTCAACGCGGGCTGGGACGTCACACAAGGACTGCTATGCCTTTGAATCCACGCAGGCTGAAGACTCGATCCGAGCTAGTTCGAACGGTCCACATCGATCGTCACCGCCGCGTTCCATTGCCGCGCGAGATCGGTTGGCCTATTGGGATGCGGGTGTATTTCTCGCTAAGGCAGGATGCAGACGGCTCATCCGGGATCGTCTGCAGCAAGCGTCCGGGTCGTCTGCACAAAGGGCGGCTCCTCTCGACACGGATTCAAAGAGTCCGCTTTAAGCCGCGAGCAATTGTTCGCCACAAGCCAGCCCCAAAACAGCCGTAGCCTTGCACAGGAGCATTGCATGAAAGTTCTCGTTCTCTCCGACCTCCATGTGGAGTTCTCGCCCTTTGTGCCTGATCCGGTGGCAACGGCCGCAGCCGATGTCGTGGTCCTCGCTGGTGATATCAACAAGGCAACCTATGCGGCCGCATGGGCCCGCCGCACGTTTCCAAACAAGCCGGTGGTCATGGTCTCTGGCAACCATGAACTCTATGACGGCCACTGGGACCGCACGCTGGATGCAATGCGCGAGTCGGCACTGCGCCACCAGGTGCACTTTTTGGAGAAGGACTCAGTCACGATTGCCGGTGTGCAGTTTCTGGGTGCCACGCTGTGGACGGACTTCGCGTACTTCGGCGTGCACAACATTGAGGCGGCCATGGCCGAGGCGGATCGCTACATGGCGGACTACCGGGAGATCAAGGGCTGTACGCCGCTCGCGACGATCGATCGCCATGTGGAGAGTCGGACGTGGCTTGAGCGCGAACTGTCTATGCCCGGAGAAGGCACGAATCGCGTCGTGGTGACGCATCACTATCCACACAAGAAGTCCACGGCAGCGCAGTACCAGAATGACCTTTGCACAGCAGCCTTTGGCTCCCAGCTGCAGCACGACTTGATCGAGCGCGCGGGCATGTGGATCCATGGTCATACGCATTCGTCGCACGCCTACCGCGTCGGCAAATGCCGGGTGGTCTGCAACCCCAGGGGCTACCCATTTGACATGTTCAAGGACAACTATGAGAACCTAAACTTCAATCCCAGGCTGCTGATGGAGCAGACGCCCAATGGGCAGTGGGCCCAGAGCGACATGCGAGGGGGTATGCCGCCATGAAGATGCTTGTGTACTCCGACCTGCACCTCGATCTCCATGCGTTCGAACCGCAACTGACGCGGGCGTACATGCAGAACATCGACGTAGTGGTCCTGGCCGGCGACATTACCGAGGGGACCACCGGACTGCGCTGGGCGCGGGAGACGTTCCCGGACGCCGCCATCGTCTACGTCGATGGAAATCACGAGTTCTATGGCCAGCACTGGGACAGGCACCTCGACCTCATGCGCACGCTGGCTACAGAGCACGAGATCCACTATCTGGAGAACGACAGCGTCACGATCGGCGGCGTGCGGTTCTTGGGTTGTTCCCTCTGGACGGACTTCGCACTGCAGGGAGTCGATTCAACGCTTGTCGCTATGAGCGCAGCGCGCCAGGGGATGAACGACTACAAGCGGATCAAGATTGATTCGCCGCGCGAGTTGTACTGGCAGCGCAAGCACCGGCTGTTTCCTGCAATGGCGGCGCGCAGGCACGCGGCCAGTCGGCAATGGCTGGAAGCGCAATTGAGCCAAGGCGAGCCCCAGCGTACCGTCGTTGTCACGCACCATGCTCCGCACCCCCAATCGATTCCTCCCGAGTTTGCGGGGCACCCGCTGTCGCCGTGCTATGCGAGTGACCTGGGGGGTCTGATGGGACAGGCCGAGTTGTGGATTCACGGGCATATCCATGAGAGCGTGGACTATGAGGTGAACGGTACACGGGTGGTTTCCAACCCGAGGGGGTACAAGCACAAGGACAACGGTGGGATGCAGAACCAGGCGTTTCAGGTGGACTTCAAAATTGATGTCTAAGGGCAGGTGTCATCCACCTCCAGGAGGGGCAATCCCACTATTGGTATTTTGTGTGCGGCGCCGAACTCAATTTATAGCGCCCCAGGCCTCATAACCAACGCTTCGCGGCGCCTTCGTGTCAGACAAACTGACACACCATGGCCACCTTTACTCGACAAGAATTTGGCATTGATCTGCCTCAATTCGCCTTGCCTTTCAATTGATTTACTGCAAGCGATGCAGCAGATCCAGGGTCGGGTAGCCGTCCGCCGGAAGACTCAAGCTACGCTGGTATTGGCGAACACCGCGCCGCGTGGCCGGGCCGATAGTGCCATCGGGCGTGCCGCTGTCGAAGCCACGAGCGTTCAGCGCCGTCTGCAAGGCCATCACTTGGCTGCTTGTCAGTGCCTGCAAATCGCGTGGCCAAGCTGTCTGCACTGCGGGGCCGCCAGCCAACTGTTGCGCCAACAAGCCAACTGCGAGCGCATAGCTGGTCGAATTGTTGTAGCGCAGGATCGCGCGGAAGTTGGGTCCGACCAAGAAAGCTGGTCCGCGTGCACCGGCCGGAAGCAGGATTGACGCATCCTCCAACGCCGGCAGCGGTGCGCCATCCATAGACTGCACCCCCTCCTTGGCCCAGAGCGACGCCGGCTGTCGCACGCCGGCATCGGCGCGCGCGAAATCGAATCCCGGCGGCAAGCGCACCTCCAGCCCCCACGGCTGATCGGCTTGCCAGCCCGAGCGCGCCAAGAAGTTCGCGGTCGAAGCCATCACATCGGCCACGCTGCCCCAAATGTCGCGGCGGCCATCACCGTCAGCATCCACCGCATACGCCAGAAAGTTCGATGGCAAAAATTGCGTCTGACCCATCGCCCCAGCCCACGAGCCAAGCATCTGCGCGCGGCCGATGTCACCACTCTGCAGAATTTTCAATGCTGCGAGCAATTGGTCACGTGCCCACTGCTCGCGCCGGCCCTCGAAGCCAAGCGTCGCCAGGGCGTCGATGGTCGGAATGTCGCCGACGAAACTGCCGTAATTGCTCTCCATGCCCCAGATCGCGACGAGCACTTCTGTCGGGACGCCGTAGTGCGCTGCAATGGCGTCAACTTCGGGTCGCAGTAGCAGCAGTTTGTCCTGACCACGGGCGATTCTCTGCGTCGACAGCGCGCTATCGAGGTAGTCCCAGACCGTGCGGGTGAACTCGGGCTGCGCCCGGTCCAGCTCGATGACACGAGGAAGGAAGCGGACATCACCGAATGCGATTTGGAGCGTTGCCTCGTCGATGCCCGCTGCGCGTGCACTGGTGCTGAATTCGGCTACCCAGCGGGCAAATTTCTGGTTGTGTTCCACCTCGTCGGATACGGCGAGGGGCGGCTTAGTGGCGACCGTCGGTACAGCCGGTGCTTGGGTTTCGACAGGTGGAGGGGAGGCGCAACCCGCAACGGCGAAGATCGCCAGCAAATGGAGGGCCCACCAGAGGCGAGCGGGCGCTGTAAAACGGAATGTTGTTGGCATTCATTCCATTCTCGTCCTTCTATGGAGCCAGGCTGCTCTGACTTCCTCAGCGCCACTGACGTTCCACTGTGCGCTCTTTGAATATGGGCCCTCTTGGTCCGGCTTGCTCTACAGTGCGTCCAGCATCACAGCGGTTGATTGACGCGCGCGACAGTCAATGAATGTTGTTCGATCGAATGCTTCGCTATCGGTGCATTGCTGGGTTGACTGTCGGGAATGCAGCGACTGCGGCCCCTCGCTTGCCGCCTTAAGCAACTGCTATCTGATGCATCGGCACCACTGAAAACTGCCAATACGGACGGCGCGCTAGAGTCTCGACATCGCATGGCTCGCATCGCTCGGAGGGGTCAGCCGTGAATCCCCGGGTCGGTTGGGTGCCCTGCCTTCCAAAGGGCTCGTGCTTTCCTGCCCACCCAAAGCATTCCCATCGTTGCGAAGGTGCTGAGGATACCCACGAGGAAGCTGAACCACTGCACCTTCCAGAAGCTTTGCTCGGCCCGTGCGTCCTGCTCCCGGAAGATCGCCTCAACCGCACTCTTGTTGGTTGCTGCGATGGAGTTGAAGTGTTCAGCTTGCTTCCTCGATTCTTCGAGGACTACTTGGGCGCGTTGGGCCTCTGCTGCCGTGTCCCGGGCTTCTTGGGCTTTGCGCTCGGAGTAGTCGGAGATAGCTCGTAAAGCTTCGGCTAGGTCGCGCTCGCTCTGGATTGGGGCAGAAGCGAGCCTCGCCACCTTCTCACGCTCGGCCAGACCCTTGCCGAACTTGAAGGCAAAGACACCCAGACCAATAGACATGCCTATCACTGCAATGACAAAGGCAATCCCCGCGGCCTTCGACCTCTCAAAGACTTTGACGACTTCCCGTGCAGCCCACTCGATCAAGTAGGTCTCAATGCTCATCCCTCACTCCTGTGGTTCTGGAATGTTGTGATGGTAGCGAACCACTTGATTTTTCTTTGATGCTCGTGCTCAGTGCGGAAGTGCAGTGGTCAAGGACCAAAGACTGAGTGCAGGTACGAAAAGTACAGGGCACGCACCCGCTCCTGCGAGCGTCGGCACTCTTCAAAGGATCGGCTTGGGTGACCGAGCCACACCCCCGCTGAAAACCCTCCGCCGTACTACCTCTGTTTCGTGGCACGTTGTTCAAAAATTCGGGCAAGGAAGTCGCCAACTGTCAACGCCGATTTAAATCTGACCCACTTTCCTGCTTGATCGCCGAAGTAAATCTGACCCACCTGGGCTCCTTCGATTGCGCTGCTCGGACGCGTAGGGCGTAGCCCGTAGAGGCCGAGCAGCGCGGCTCGCCGATCACTGCACCGGCACGGTCCTCCTTGCTGCCTGTCCAGCCTTGCGTTTGTCCTTGAGCCGGTAGCTCTCGCCGCTGATCTGCACGATGTGCGCGTGGTGCAGCAGCCGATCGAGCATCGCTGCGGTCAGCGTCTGGTCGTCGGCGAAGGCGCCGGCCCACTGGGTGAACGGCAGGTTGCTGGTCAGCACCATGCTGGCGCGCTCGTAGCGCTTGGCCACCACGTTGAAGAACAGATTGGCCTCCTCACGCCCGAAGGGCAGGTAGCCGATCTCGTCGACGATCAGCAGCTTGGGACCCAGCACCGCCCGGTTGAAATATTCCTTCAGCCGCCCCTGGGCCTTGGCCGCCGCCAGCTGCAGCATCAGGTCGGCCGCGCTGATGAACCGGACCTTGTGCCCGGCGATCACTGCTCGCTGGCCCAGTGCCAGCGCGATGTGGGTCTTGCCCACGCCGCTGGGGCCCAGCAGCACGACGTTCTCGGCGCGCTGCACGAACGCCAGGTGGGCCAGCTCCTGGATTTGCGGCTTCGGAGCACCCCCGGCGCAGCTCCAGTCGAACTGCTCCAGGGTCTTGACGGCCGGCATCGTGGCCAGTTTCATCAAGGTGCTGGTGCGACGCTCGTCGCGTAGTACCGCTTCGCTGACCAGAAGCTTCTCCAGGAAGTCGGCGAAGCTGGCTTCCTCGCGGGCGGCGTCCTGCGCCAGCGCCGGCCACTGTGCGCCCAGGCCAGCCAGCTTGAGCTGCTCGCACAGCTCGGCAATGCGTTGGTGTTGCAAGCTCATGCCACCTCCAGCAACTCGTCGTACACCGACAGCGGGTGCTGCAGGCTCTCCACCGGCAAGGCCACGCGCTGGGCAATTGCCGGCGGCGCTTTGAGCGCCGGAGCGGCCAGCATCACTGCGCGCTCCCGGGCCATGCGCACCGCCGGAACGGCCTTGGTCGTGGCATGCACGCGAGCGTTGGCCACGTCATCGAGCCACCGGCGCACATGCACATTGGCGACTTCGGCATCCAGCTTCAGGCCGCTGGCCTCCAGCGTGGCGGCCAGCGGCACGACGAAGCTGCCCTTGAGGTAGGCGTTGAAGCGCTCGACCTTGCCCTTGGTCTTGGCCCGGTAGGGCCGGCACAGCCGCGGGGTGAAGCCGCAGGCTTCGGCCAGCTCTTTGAGCTCGTCGTTCCAGCGGTGCAAGCCTTCGCCGTAAGCATCCCGAGCGATGACCACCGACTTGGCGTTGTCGAATAGAACGTGCTCGGGGACGCCGCCGAAATAGTCGAACGCCTCGCGCAGGCCCGCGCACAGCGTGGCGGCATCCTCACCGCGAGTGAACTTCACGAAGCTGGCGCGGCTGTAGCCCATGGTGGCCACCAGCGCCAGTAGCGGGTTGCGACCGCGCCGCACGGCGGTGAAGTCCGCCTGCATCTGCTTGCCCGGCGGGGTTTCGAAACGCACCACCGGCTCGCTCACGATCTTCTTGAACGGCGCGATCCAGGCCTTGAGTTGGCTGATGCCTCCCGCGTAGCCGCGTTCCTCAATCTCGCGCAGCAGCACTGTCGCCGGAATCCAGCGCGGCCTGGCCTGCTCGATCCGGGCGAGCAGGTAATCCTTGTAGTCGTCCAGCTTGCATGGGCGCGCCGCGCGCGGCCCGTATCGGCTTGCCTGCTGCTCACGCAGGTAACGCCGCACCGTGTTGCGCGAGCAGCCCAACTGCTTCGCAATCGCTCTCACCCCTTCGCCCCGACGGGCCATCACTCGTATCTCCACTGCTTCCTCCTGGGTCAACATCGACGGCTCGCAAAAAGCCGCCATCCTCGCCCAGGTGGGTCACCTTTACTTCGGCGCAGTGGGTCAGTATTACTCCGGCGCTAACAGCCAACGCGGACATCGTGAAGGGCAGAGACCGCTGCAAAGCAGATATTCACGTACGAACAAATCGACGCCCAATGACGTGCTGCGGTTAAGCCCGGCAACATCCTCGCAAGACCAAGCATGGCGTAGGCCCATTCGCTTCACCAGTGCCCTGCCCCGCACCATCCAAGCCAACGCTGCTATAAGTTTTGGCACGGCTCTTTTGGCATTTCACGTTCTTGAGTGGCATGTATATACTGTTGTTTCATACAGTATTTATGCAGCCCATTACCGTGCCCCACCAGGCAGTCGCCCATGTCCGTTCCCGCAGCTTCCCGCCCCTTCGACCCTGGCGTGCTCCCGCGCCATGTGGCCGATGCTGTCTGGCGTGGCTGTGAAGTCGGGGGTGCTGCGGCACGCACTGTACCGACCGGTTTCGGGGCACTTGATGCGCAGTTGCCCGGTGGTGGCTGGCCCACGCACAGCCTGACAGAGCTGCTCCTGCCGCAGGCGGCGCTGTGTGAATGGCGCCTGCTGGGGCCTGCGCTCCCGGCGCTGGTGCAGTCCGGGGGACGGATCTACCTGATCGCCCCTCCCAAGCAGCCGCATGCACCGGGGCTGGCGCAACTGGGGGTATCGGCAGACCAGTTGATCTGGGTGCGGACCACCACCCCCATGGACGGTCTCTGGGTCACCGAGCAGATCGTGAAGTCCGACCCCACGGGCGCCGTGCTGTCCTGGCTCCCCCAAGCCCGGCCCGAGCAGATCCGCCGCTTGCAGATCCATGCGCAGTCCTGCGATGCGCCGGTCTTCTTGTTCCGGCCTGTGACCGCGCTGCACGACGCCTCACCGGCTCCCTTGCGGGTGTGTGTCGCACTGGCCGATGGGTGGCAGTTGGAAGTTCGTATCCCCAAGCGCAGAGGCGCGTCGTTCGACGAACCCCTGCACCTGGCCGCCATGCCTTTGAACCTGGAAGGCGTGCTGCCACCCAGATTGCGGACACTGCCGGCTCCCACGGCAGCGCCATCGCGCAAGGAGTCCTCCGATGCTCGGGCATTGGGCCGCGTTGCTTCCCCTTTCCCTGCCGCCGAGCCCCTCTCCCATTGATGCGGCATCCCTCGGCACCTGGGCCTTGCAGTTCACACCCCGGGTGGCTCTGCTGGAGGAGGCCGTGGTGGCCGAGGTGTCGAGCTGCGCACGGCTGTTCGGTGGCATGGAGCAGTTGCGCCTGAAGGTGCAGGCCGGGGCCGAGGAACTGGGCGCCCGGGTGGCCTGGGCACCCACAGCCACGGCGGCCTTGGCCCTCGCACGCCAGGGCGCGGGGCCTGCGGAGCGGGATGGGTTTCGTGGCCCGTTGACCGGCATCCTGGACCCGCTGCCGTTGCACGCCATCATGGCGGTGGGCCAGCACCACGCCACGCTGGCGCGCGTGGGCTGCCACACCCTGGGCGATGTGCGTGCGCTGCCACGCGGCGGTCTGTCACGCCGTTTCGGCAAGGCGTTGCTGGTGGGACTGGACCTGGCCTACGGGCTGCGGCCCGAGGCCTACGCATGGATTACTCTGCCCGAGACGTTCCATGCGCGGCTGGAGCTGATGTCGCGCGTGGAGACAGCGCCTGCCCTGCTCTTCGGCGCCCGGCGCCTGCTGGTGCAGATGGCCGGCTGGTTGGCAGCGCGCCGACTGGGGGCCACCGCTTTCACACTGCGCTGGTGCCACGACGTGATGCGCGCCAAGGATGCGGGCACCGGCGGCGAGATCACGGTGCGCACCGCCCAGCCCATGCAGAACGTGGAGCACTTCTCGCGCCTGCTGGCCGAGCACCTGGCCAAGATCACGCTGCTGGCGCCCGCCGGGGACATCGAATTGCTGGCCAGCGAGGTCACCCCCTTCGTCGAAGAGTGCCGATCGCTCATTCCCGAGACCCTGCGCCAGGGCGCAGACAGCGATCTGGCGCTGGAGCGTATCCAGGCGCGGCTGGGCCAGGCCAGCGTGCAACGCCCGGTGCTGTACGCCGACCACCGGCTGGAATGGATGCAGGGCTGGAACAGCGATCCGGCCCGACGGGTCCGGAGCCAGGGCCAGGAGCCCCGGCATGCACTGCCTCTGCCCACCTGGGTGCTGGAGAAGCCACTGCGCCTGATCGAACGCAACCACCGGCCGCACTACCAGGGACCGCTGCAACTGCTGCTCGGTCCGGACCGGGTCGAAGGCGGCTGGTGGCACCGCAGCGGCAGCGGTGCAGAGGCCCAGCCGCTCAATGTGCAGCGGGACTACTGGCTGGCCCTGAGCCCGCATGCGGGGGTGCTGTGGGTGTTCCAGCAACGCCTGGCGCGGGACCAGACGGCGTGGTTCCTGCATGGCAGCTTTGCGTGAGGTACCGGCGATGAACCGCCCCCCACGATCGCTGCCGGACTATGCCGAGCTGCGCTGTATCTCGAACTTCACCTTCCTGCGCGGAGCCAGCCGGCCCGAAGAGCTGGTCGAACGCGCCAAGGAACTGGGCTACCGGGCACTGGCGATCACCGACGAATGCAGCATGGCCGGTGTGGTGCGTGCCCATGTGGCAGCCCAGGCGGTGGGGCTGCCCCTCCTGCTGGGCTCACAGTTTGGCATCCAGCCCCGTGACGAGGGGGAGGCTCCGTTCACGCTGGTCCTCCTGGCGCAGAACCTGCATGGCTACGGCAACCTGTGTGCCTTCATCACCAAGCTACGGCGCGCTTCCGAGAAAGGCAGCTACCACCTGACCCTGGACCACATCACGGGCGCCGAGTTGGCGGACTGCCTGGCCCTGCTGTGCCCGGACCGCCAGGCCACCGATGCCCAGCTCGAAGCCATGGGGCGCTGGGCGCTGGGGCATTTCACGGGTCGGTGCTGGATCGGGGTGGAGCAGCTGCGGCGCCTGGACGATGAACTCTGGCTGCACCGCCTGCGCGCCCTGTCGGAGCTGACGGCGCTGCCCCTGGTGGCGGTGGGCGATGTGCACATGCATGTGCGCTCGCGCAAGCCGCTGCAGGACGTGCTCACGGCCACGCGCATCGGCAAGCCACTCACGGAATGCGGCCATGCGCTGCAGCGCAGCGCCGAGCAGCATCTACGCACGCGCCTGCGCTTGGCGCAGACGTTTCCTGCCGAGCTGTTGGCCGAGACGCTGCGCGTGATGGCGCGCTGCAGTTTCAGCCTGGACGAGCTGAAGTACCAGTATCCGGACGAGGTGGTTCCGCCAGGGTACACGGCCGCCAGCTATCTGCGGCAGATGACCTACGAGGGCGCGGGGCGCCGCTGGCCGCAAGGCATTGCTGCCCCGGTGCAGGAGCTGATCGAGCACGAGCTGGCCCTGATCTGCGAGCTGCGCTACGAGCACTACTTCCTCACGGTGTACGACATCGTGGCCTTCGCGCGTTCTCGCCACATCCTGTGCCAGGGGCGCGGCTCGGCCGCCAACAGCGTGGTCTGCTACTGCCTGGGCGTGACCGAGGTGGACCCGGCGCGCATGTCGGTGCTGTTTGAGCGCTTCATCTCGAAGGAGCGCAACGAGCCTCCAGACATCGACATCGACTTCGAGCACCAGCGCCGCGAAGAGGTGATCCAGTACCTGTACCAGAAGTATGGGCGCGATCGCGCCGCCCTCACGGCCACGGTCATCAGCTACCGCCCCAAGTCGGCGATCCGTGATGTGGGCAAGGCCCTGGGGTTCGATCTGGCCACGGTGGATGCCATCGCCAAGGGCCAGAAGTGGTTTGACGGCGCGGGCGTGCGCCAGGAACGCTTTGAGGAGCTGGGTATCCCAGCGGACGACCTGGCCGTGCGCCAGCTCATCACGCTCACGCAGCAGCTGATGGGGTTTCCGCGCCACCTGTCTCAGCACACGGGCGGCTTCGTGCTCACCCGGGGTTTGCTGTGCCGGATGGTGCCGGTGGAGAACGCCTCCATGCCCGATCGCACGGTGATCGAATGGGACAAGGACGACCTCGACGCCGCCGGCCTGCTCAAGGTCGATGTGCTGGCCCTGGGCATGCTGTCGGCGATCCGGCGCGCACTGGACCTCATCGGCCTGCGGCGCGGTCATGTCTTTGGGATGCAGGACATTCCCGCCGAAGACAGTGCTACCTACGACATGGTCTGCCAGGCCGACACCATCGGCGTGTTCCAGATCGAGAGCCGGGCCCAGATGGGCATGCTGCCGCGCCTGCGCCCCCGGTGTTTCTACGACCTGGTGATCGAGGTGGCCATCGTGCGGCCCGGACCGATCCAGGGCGGCATGGTGCATCCCTACCTGAACCGGCGCCAAGGCAAGGAGCCGGTCACCTACCCCAGCGAGGCCCTGCGCGCCGCGCTGGGCCGCACGCTGGGCGTGCCGGTGTTCCAGGAACAGGTGATGCAAATCGCCATGCTCGCGGCAGGCTTCACGCCCGGCGAGGCCGACGGTCTGCGCCGCGCCATGGCGGCCTGGAAGCGCAAGGGCGGGCTGGAGAAGTATTACCACCGGCTTGTCGATGGCATGACCTCCCGGGGTTATGCGCTGGAGTTCGCCGAGGCCATCTTCGAGCAGGTCAAGGGGTTCTCGGAATACGGTTTCCCGGAGAGCCACGCGGCCAGTTTCGCGCTGCTGGTCTACGCCTCGGCCTGGATCAAGCGGCACGAACCGGCGGCCTTCCTCGTGGCGCTGCTCAACAGCCAGCCCATGGGTTTTTACACGCCGAGCCAGTTGGTGCAGGACGCGCGCCGCCATGGCGTGGAGGTGCGGCCCGTGGATGTGATGCACAGCGCGCTGGAATCCACGCTGGAAGACCTGCCCGCCACCCCTGCCGTGCGGCTGGGGCTGCACATGGTCCATGGCCTGCAGGCCATCAGTGCCGAGCGCATCGCGGCCGAGCGCGCCATGGCGCCCTTCGACAGCACCGAGGAGCTGGCGCGTCGCGCCCGGCTGGAACAGCACGAGATGAAGCTGCTGGCGGCGGCCGGTGCCCTGGCGACGCTGTCGGGCCACCGCCGCCAGCAGGTATGGGAAGCAGCGGCCCTGCATGCGCCACCCGCACTGTTGCAGGATGCGCCGGTGGACGAGGAGTTTCTGGAACTGCCCGCCGCGCCCGAGGGCGAGGAAGTGGTCTGGGACTTCGCTTCGGTGGGGCTGACGCTGCGCAGCCACCCCATGGCCTTGCTGCGGCGCAAGCTCGACACCTACAAGCTCCAAACTTCCGAGGATCTGCGCCGCATGCCCGATGGCAGGACCGTGCGCACGGCCGGCATCGTCACACTGCGGCAGCAACCCGAAACGGCCAAGGGCACGGTGTTCGTCTCGCTGGAAGACGAGCACGGCAGCACGCAGGTGATCGTGTGGAAGCATGTCCGGCAAGCACAGCGGCAGGTGCTGCTGGGCGCACGGCTGCTGGGGGTCAAGGGGCGCTGGCAGCGCGAGGGTGAAGTGTGCAACCTGATCGCTTACCGGCTGGTCGATCTGTCACCGCTGCTGGGCCGGCTGGCAACGGAGAGCCGGGACTTCAGGTAGGCACTCAAAGCAGGATGATCTCGGCGCGCCCGCTGAGCAAGGGCTTGCACAGGATCTTGTAGCCATCGGCGTCGAACCCCGCGCTCACCCTGTCCAGGGCCGCCGCCTCCTGGCGGTCGGTCACGCTGCCCAGGTAGCACCAGTGGCGCAGCACATGGATCTGGAAGTCGTGGGGGTGCGGCGGCTGCGCGGATTCGCTTCGCTCGGGCACGAAGCGCTCGACCAGGCCAATGGCACCCGGATAGGGCCAGGTGGCGATCTGCAGGTCTTGCAGCGCGGTGAAGAGCCGCTGGCGGTGTGCGCCCGGCGATTCATCGCCCCGGCATACCCCCGCGCACTGGCGCAGCATGGCCCGGAAGCACGCCTTGCCGGGCGGGAGTTTTTCTAAACCGAGCGCGCCGTAGCAGAGCTTGTGCAGGTCCGCGAGGTTGCGCAGTCCATCCTGCGCCGCGCGGTGGCTGCTGAACAGGCCGTAGAGGCCGGGCTCGGTGGCGAACTGGATGTCCTTGGAATACACCACTTCGGGCCTGTCGCCGTCCATGCGCAGCGCACACAGCTGGCGGCTGCGGCGCAGCTTCTGGTTGAACAGCGGGTGCATCTGCTTGATGAGGTGGGCTTCGAGCAGCAAGGCGCCGATTTCGCCAGCAGTGCGGACATGGATGATGCGCCGGGTCTGGCGCAGCATGCGGGCCTCATCCGCCGTGCGCAGGTGGGCCAGCAGGCGGCTGCGCAGATTCACACTCTTGCCAATGTACAGCGGCAGGTCTCCTTCTTCGCCATGGAAGATGTAGACCCCGGGTGCCGAAGGCATATCCGCGATGGCCTCGCGCAGGTGGGCCGGGTATTCGTAGATCCGGGCCTCGTCGAACTCAGGACGGCGGCGTGCGGGAATGTGCATGGCGACGCTCAGGTCAGGGATGTCGGGGTGCTGGGTGCCGAACGCCCTGGCGCTGCGGCACGGCCAACATGCGCCTGCCTCCATGCATCACAGGCGGGAAGTCGAGGCACGGAACGGGAATCATCAAGGACGGGAAGCATGGTCATAGAGCCCGGAGGGACAAGGCAGAAGTGCACCAAATACTGTTTTTAGATACAGTGTATTCCTAAGCCATGCGCATGGGCCTATCCCGACCACGGGGAGTGCCCATCATTTAAGCGCAGCGCTGCGGACCAACACTGGCGCGGCATGCGCGGGTTATCCCGGCAACTATCCACAACCTTGGCCCCAGCGACTGGGGACAACTACGCACCACAGGACGATAGGAAGCAAGGCATGTGCAGCCACTACCAAGGCATCAAGCAGGAAGAAGCCTACCGTAAGGTCTTCAGGGCCGATCCGCCCGCAGTGGAGGGCAAGGAGGACATGTGGCCGTGCTACCAGGGCAGCTTCATCCGCAGGCATCCGCATGCCGAGGTCGGTGATGACGCTGTACCGCCCAGAGAAGCCCTACTCGGGCAGTACGGTCTCGTGCCGCACTGGGCTGATGATCTCAAACTCGGCCGCAGCACCTACAACGCACGGTCCGAAACAGTCGCCACCAAGCCGAGCTTCCGAGATGCCTGGCGCCATGCACGCCACTGCATCATCCCCGCCATGGCCATCTACGAACCGGATTGGCGCAGCGGCAAGGCCGCCCCCACCCGCATCAGCCGCGCCGATGGCCAGCCCATGGGGATCGCCGGGCTGTGGGATCAGTGGAAATCTCCTCGGGGTGAAGTCGTACATAGCTTCACCATGCTGACCATCAATGCCGACCACCATCCGCTGATGAACCTGTTCCACAAGCCCACGGACGAGAAGCGCATGGTGGTGATCCTGGAGCCAGAGCAGTTCGATGACTGGCTGCAGGCTCCCGCGAGCTGCAGCATGGAGTTCCTGCGACCCTTCCCGGCAGAGAGCCTTCGGGTGGGATAGAAGCCCGGCCGTCGAATCAGCCCCATGTGCTGCAATCTTGCGGCGCCGCTGTCGATTCGCCTGGACAACGGCCCGGAGTTCATCGCCCACGCGCTGGCCCAGTGGGCTCAGAGCAAGAGCATCGCCCTGCAGCACATCCAACCAGGCAAGCCCACTCGAAACGCCGATGTCGAACGATTCAACAAGACCTACCGCACCGAGGTGCTCGACTGCTACGTCTTCGACAGCCTGCAGGAAGTACGAGACATGACAGCCGACTGACTGCGCCGCTACAACCACCATCGACCCCATGAAGCCCTCGGCCGCATCCCACCTGTCGAGTACCGTGTCAAACTATTTCCCAACTTCTACTTTTGACTGGCTCAGGAATTCGAGGGGATTTCACAGAAGAGTGGCGGGCCGCGCTCACGGCGCTGCCGAAGGAGGGTTGGCAGGAGTCAGCGCAGGCGCTGGTGCAGGCGCTCGAAAGGGCCGCTGATCCGGGACGGGGCTATCACTAGAAGGTGTCTATTTCCCAAACCAGGAGCAGTCCAGACACAATTGGAGCCACAAACGGTCGCCGATCGCGCTCCGCGCAGGCTGTGTCGAACGCCAGCCGCCACGCATTCACGTCCTTCCCTGGAGATGGAGCCGCATGAAGAACACACACTATGAGCATCTGGGCCGGCGCATGCGTGAGTACCACCGCACGCATCAGTGGCGATTGTCAGAAGGCGGCCTATTCATCCCCCATGCCTACAGCAACGTGGGACCAGAAAGCCTGTCCTATTGGGATGATGTGGGCTTCATCCTCAATGGGCGGCGCATCATCGTCCGGTGGCAGCACCCCCGCCATGTTTATGCGGACGCCATTGCGACCATGGCTTGGAAAGAAGCCGGAGATGACCCACATGAAGACTGGGTCCGTGAGAGCGGCACCAAGAACTACAAGATGGTCGGCAAATCCGCCAGACGCAAAAAACAGAGCGGCTACACGATCGGATCAGCTCCTGAGGCACAGTTGCAGTACTACACCAAGCTGCAGCAGATCGAAGACCGAATGACCCGGGAGGGGATCGCTTTGGAGGTCCGACCTTCCTGGAAATGGACGCGCCTGCGTTGGGCGATGGGCGTTGAGTTGGTGGCGCCGCTGGAAGTGCGCAACGAGAAAGAACTGGCGCAGGTCGCTTGCCTGGCCCGTGGACTCATCCTGCAAAAAACCACCTTGGGCCAGGAGTTTCCAGGCTTTGTGTACGACCGGGCCAGCTGGTTGAACGAGCAAGCTGCGCTGAGTTCCTGCTCCGACGGGCACTAGTGCGTTCACTACGTCAATTCAGAATCAGAAACCGCCAACCCGGCCCGCGCGGGCACGGTCCAGTCCGGGCCCATCGCAACCGCAGCAATCAAGACATCACCCGGCTTACTGCATTGCCTCACTGCAAAGGAGGCAGAAGCACCGCGCTCCCTGCCGGCCAGGCACCCGCATCGATGGCATTCCAGATGGCCTGGCTCACGTCGCCCGAGATCATCAGCAAGTTTCGCAAGGCGTTGAGCTCTATCAGGGGCCGTAGCAACTCATCTTCCTCGGGTGGAGCGCACAACCGATAGCTGCGACCCGATTCCGTTCTCACCATCCCCCGCGATACCTCCATGCACTGCAGTCTGGATGTCACCCGCAGAGATCCCGAATCCAGCTGCGCGGCCAGGTGCATGTCCCCATTGCCCCGGACCAGGATGCGCCAGTGGTGGAGTTCCACGCAGGGCTGTGACTCCACGTCCGGGGCCAAGCGGTCGTTCAAGAACTGAATCTTCATGGGCGTCCCACCCACCACTGTGCAAATCCCAGCAGGTCCGGGTGGTTCGAGTCCACCAGGCGCAGTACATCCGCGGTGTTCGGACTCCCATGGGGCCCCCGCATGACCAGCGCCTTGTGAATCCCCGCCTCCACCCCCGCAAAGTACGGCCCGTAGTCATCCACGAACGCCACGGGTCGCAGGGACCGCAGCGCTGCCGCCTTCGGACTTCCCTGGTCTGTCCCATGGCCCGTGGCGATGACCCTCTCGATCGGAAACCCCAGCCTTTCCAGGTTGCGCCGGCGCATGGCGGCGAACCGTTCCTCCAAGGCGGTCACGCACACCAGCTCGTAGCCATGGCGCGCCAGCAGCTAGCACGCCTGCAAGGCCCCCGGCATGGCGGGCATCGCGCCCCAGAACCTCTCGTCGAACTGCGTGCGCAGCGCCTGCAGCTCCTGCCCTGACAGGCGCGGCACGCCCCAGCGCTCCATCGGCCAGTAGGCCTGGGGATCACGCTCCATCGGTTCGATTCCCGTGTGCCGGGCCCAGGCCCGTCCATACGCGGCCCCATAGTCCAGCAGCACGCCATCGGCGTCCAGTGCAATGATTCCTGTCATCGCCCCCTCCCGTCTCACAGCTCCACCACGAAATCCGCCCGGAACGCCTGGTTCTCCATGCCCTGGCCCAGGAGCTTGTACCCCCGGGGGTTGGACAGAACCCGCGTCCCACGCACCCCATAGTCCACGCTCTCATGCACATGGCCATGGATCCACAGCCGGGACCGGCCCATCAGCGCCTCCAGGTCGCTGGCGTAGCACGGTGACAGCCTGTGCCCTTCAAACTTGGGAGGGATCGATCGTGGATGTGGCGCATGGTGGGTCACCACCACGGTCTGCTGCGGATCGCCCTGACCGAGCTGCTCCTGCAGCCACAGGCGGCTGGCTTCGTGCCGGCGCGCCGCCAGCGCAGGAAACAGCCGGTGCTTGATCTGCCAGTACATCTCGGACGAAGGAGAGACCTTGATGCGCTTGTAGTCGTTCATGCTGTGCCGAGCGGCGTGCATGGACTCCAGCTTGGTATCGGCGCCGGCCAAGGCAAAGTCTGTCCAGAGGGTGCACCCCAGGAAGCGAACGCCAGCGATCGTCACGCTGTCGTTCTCCAGGTAGTGGATCTCGCGCTCGGCCGCCAGGGTGCGCATGACATCCTGGTGCCGGTCCCAGTGCTGGCCGTAGAACTCGTGGTTGCCATCGACATAGACGATCGCCGTGTCCGGGAACGCCTCCCGGGCCCAGCGCAGCCCATGCGCCCCTTCCGCCACATCCCCGGCCAGAACCACCACATCGATGCCACGCAGCACCTCGGGAGGCAGCTGGTGCTCGAACGGGTGGAGATCCAGGTGCAGGTCGGAGTACACCAGCATTCTCATGGCGAGACCTCCCCTGGCGCGTCGCCGCGCACCCAGCGCCCATCATGGGTCTGTTCCATCAGCAGCCCGGCATCAAACTCCCGGTTCTCGTATTCCCCATCGATCCACCCCAAGGGGTAGCCCCGGGGGTTGCAGACCACCCGGCAGCGGCCCACCCGGTAGAGGTGCGAGGAATGCGTATGGCCATGGATCCACAGCCCGGCCTGGTCGAGCAGCGCCGCGGGCAGCTGCGAAGCAAACGCCGGGGTGCAGGGATCGTTCCTGTACCGGGCCGCCGTCGACCTCTTGCTCGGGCTGTGGTGGGTCACCACCACCGGGCGCTCTCCCTCATCGGACCGCGCCAATTCACGTTCCAGCCAGGCCCGGCTGGCCTGGTGGCGCTCGATGGTGCGCTGGGGCGTGCAGCCTGCGATCCGCCGGTAGTCGGTCATGAACTGGCGTGCCGCGGCCATCGCAGCCTCGACAGTGTGCTGCCCGAAGTACGCGAAGTCGGTCCAGAGGGAGGTCCCCAGGAACCGCACGCCTTCGAGCGTGACGGCATCGTTCTCCAAAAAGTGCACCTGGTGGGCCAAGGCATCCTTGCGGAGGGCGTCGAGCGTGCGGTCCCATTCCCCCCAGTAGAACTCGTGGTTGCCCGCGACCAGGACCACCGGCTTGTCTTCGAAGGTCCGGCGCGCCCAGGGCACCACCTCCCGTCCCTTGTGGATGTCGCCGGCCAGGACCACCACGTCGGCGGCAGCGGCCGCGACCAGGTTCGGGCTGAAGGGAGAGAACTCCACATGCAGGTCGGAGAGAACAAGCAGCTTCATGGGCGACTCCAGGGTGGACGGCGGAGGGGAGCAGTCCTTGAGCGTGCGTTGGTTCAAAGGCATAGCAATCCTTGGGTGACATCCCAGCCGACATTGACGAAGTGGGTCCGCTGCGTGGCGGGCAGTACTTCCCGGTGCAGGTGCCCGTGGTAGTTCAGCAGACGCTCGGCCTTGTGGTCCACGGTCGCGGGGTAGTGCGAGACAAACACCGCCTGGCCACCCACGCCCTGCCAGTGCAGGAAGGGCACCACGGCCTCGAAGAGCGGCGAGCCGTCCGGGGTCTGCTCATCGAGGTACAGGCACCGGCCATTGCGCTTGAGGTCGTGGTTGCCCAGCACCAGGACCTTGCGGCCCGGGATGCTCCGGATCCAGGCCATGGCCTCATCGTGGTCGCCCATGGCCAGGTCGCCGACGATGACGAGCCACTCCCTCGGCTGCACCTTGGCCAGCTGGGCCTGCAGGTGCCGGTTCATCCCGGTCACTTCCGCAAACGGCCGGTTGCAGTAGTCAATGATGTTCCCGTGCCCCACATGCAGGTCCGAGGTCATCCACACCCGCTCGCCACCATCGAGGGCTTCCTGCAGGGACAGGCTGATCCTGCCGATGAGGGCCGGATTGGCCAGGGCGAGCATCGTGCCGTGCACCTGTGGGCGCGCGCGCTCGGTCGCCAGCAGGCGCTTGAAGAGCTCCAGTGCATCGTCGTACGTCATCACCGGCTCCCTCAGTGCAGCCAGCCACCCGAAGGGGGGCCATGGGGGGCGTTGCCCGTGTCCTCCCGGTCCAGATCGGCCATGAGCATGTCGGTCGGGAGATCGCTCTGGATGATGGCGCGCCGCCGGTGGGCCAGCGCCCGCGCGTAGCCCTGCTCCAGCGCCTGGATCTGCTCGCGCGCGGACAGATGGGCCACCGCGCTGACGATGCGCGGCCCCGGAGGGTCGAACAACTCACTGCCCATACGCTGGTGCACGGAAGCGGCCACCACCTGGGCGGCCCGCAAGGCGGCTTCGCCCGTCGGTGCCTCGATGCTGAATTCCCGAAACCGGGAACGCACGGGCGCCGGAACCCTCCAGGGTTCGTTGGCCGTGGCGATCCACACGACATGGCTCGCGTCGACTTCCATGTCCACGCTGATGTCTCGCACCGCCTTGGCCGTCACCGGTTCGAGCAGCACGTGCAATGGGGCGACAGGATCTGCGCGTCCTTCATGCCGGGCCTTGTCGAGCTCATCGAGCAGGACGACAGGCGAGGCCGAGTCGCCCAGGGCCAGCATGTCGAAGACCAGGCCGAGGGAGGTATTGGCCCAATGCTTGTCGCTGCCCAGCAGCGCCGCGTCGGTGACGCCGCCGTCGAAGCCGTGGCGGCGCACAGGGAGGCGCAAGGCCTTGGCCAGTGCGTGCGTGAAATGCGTCTTGCCGATGCCCGGCGGCCCCAGCAGCAATAGCGGAGGGATCGTCATGGACTTCTGGCGGGCCAAGGCCAGGTTCAGACTCTCGCGCACCAGGTCCAGCACCCCCCTGAAATGCGGCATCTGCTGCCGCAGGTGTTCGAGCGAGGCCAGCACCTGGTCGTGCTCGCGCAGCGGGTAGCCCACGGTGCGCAAATGGCCCTTGGTCGCGAGCTTGAGGTAGAGCTCCTTGTTGCTCTTGTGCACTTCTCTGTCAGGCGTGCTGTGGTTGCGCGCGATGAGCTGGAGCGGCGCGTCCCAGGCATACACCGGGACGCAGGGCACGGCCAACGGGCCGCGTGCCTTGAGGACGCGCTCGAAGGCGCGCTGGGGGCGCTTGGCGACGGCCTGGGCGCGCATGCGCAGGAATTCGTGCTCGACTTCCATGTCCAGTTCGCTCAGAGGGCCCTTGGGACGTGCTGGCTCCACATGGGTCAAGGCCTTCTTGGGGGCCACGGCCCCCCGGTCGGTGGAAGTCGTCGCTACTCGACTGGGCATCGGTGCCAACGTGGTGCCAGGGGGAGGCGCAACAGACTTGCTCAGTGCCTCGCTGGCCCGCTGGTTGCGTTCCTGCTCCTCGCTCTCGTCCATGACATCCCGGGGCAACAGGATGCGCCATTGATGCACATGCGTGCCATCGAAGTGGGTCAACTTGCGCAGGGCATAGCTGGCGGGCTCCGGGGGATCGGCTGGGCTGTTGCTGGCGGGCTTGAGAGACATGGCGGGCTCCTGTGAAACGGGGGGAGCCCGGGGGTCATGTCATTGGCTGGTGCCAGGCTCCGCGTGGTTTAGGACAGCGGGCTGGCGGGGGAAGGTGGACTAGATGATCACCACTCGCGCGCGGCACGCCGGGGTAGCTATGGCTACCCGAATGGCAATGCGAATGGAGCGCGGGGTGGAGAACAACATGCGATTCATGATGCAGCACGAATGGTGAGTCGTCAAACAGCACGACATACCCCGGTGAACTGAAGGTGTACCTCTACAGGGACTGGGTGCGGGAGCGAAGGTCCCGCCGCCATGCGTTGAGGTTTTATGTGGCAAACATCTGATTCGTACCAACATCGCGGCGCGAATCAACCGCAGTTGCTCATTTCAGATCAACACAAAGTAGGGCAGCGCCCAACACTGATAAATCGCCAAGTCGGTCCAAGTCGATGCTTTGAACAACAGCTGCGTTGCACAGCGAGTTGCGTCCCAGATCCCCATGCTCACCCCTAAATCGCCATGAACATTTTGTGCGTCAAACTATGTTTATGCAAACAAAATGTCCATCACAGCATAATTTTTAGCAACTTTTTTGCGTATCGCATAAAATTTATGCACTTCACCTGCCATCAATCAATGTGGCCCCATGACTTCGCACGCTCGCCCCACGACGACTCCCAGCAAGTATCGAAACAATGGCCGTCAGCTTGTTGAGCTCGCTGGCTGCCATGGCCAGCGCTGCCCAAGTCAATATGTCGCCACGGATGCAAAGACCTTTGGCGAACTCCTGTTTGTCCTTCGGAGCAGGCAACGAATGACTTTGCGTTGTCTCGCCGAGAAAGCCAATATGGCAGCGTCTCTAGTCAGCGAATTTGAGAACGCACGGCGCCCGCCGCCTGGTGAGTTGGTTGTATCTCGACTGACTCAGGCCCTCGAACTACCCCCAGACGAAGCATTGCTTCTCGCCACACTCGCCTCGCAAGAGCGCGGTGGAATTGGGCTGCGCGTCGCGCGTGCAACACCACGGCACGTGGCGGATCTTCTCCGAGACATCGCCTGCATGGGCCAACAGTTGTCGCCCGCGCAGGTGCGTTCAATTCGTCAATCCTTGGAGGTCGCTATGCCATAGAAAACGGCAGGACCCCTTTTCAGAAGCCCCGCCGTCCGGGTGCTCAGACCGAAGTCTTCGCGAGTCGCAACGCTAGATTATCAGATCTGACGCACGGTTGGTGGAACTGTTCGCGCCTAACAGGCGAACATGAAAGTCAGATCCATGAAAACCATCACTTTTCGCGGTGAGGTCTTGGCTCGCCCACGCCAAGCTCCGCACATCAAATTGGCCCCCGGTTCTGTGCCGAAACGCTATCCGACCAAGCCGCTGCATGCAGCACAGACACTCCAGTCCGATCGCCTCCTCCACGACGTCGAGGTGCAGCAATGAGGACCGAAAAACGTTTCACTCCGAAGGTCCTCGAACGCTTTCTAAGGGAGGGACGAGGCACCGGCAGCTATGCCGACTACATACCCTGGCACAGGGTATCGCGAGGCGATCCATCCAGCAAAGGGCGTTCCCATTTGATCGTCTGGCGCGACCGGCAGCGCGAACTTCTCTCAGACCAAGAATGGGGGGGCCTGAATTTCGCAGGCCTGATTCCGAACTTGGTCGACCTCGCTGAGCAGTTTCCGCTGAACCAGGAAAGTGCCCCACATGACCTCTCTCGTTGGCATGTGGGTGAGGGGCTAAAGCAATTCCCTGGGACACGAGAGATTGCCGAAATACTTGGCATCAAACACCCAGCGCTGGCTGACGGCGACCAAACCCACATATGGACCAGTACCACCGACTTGCTGTTGATCCTCCGAAATCAACACGAAAGGCTGGAACTTCTCGCAGTTTCCTGCAAACCATCGAGCGTCCTCACCGAACGCGCCAAGGAACTACTGCTCCTGGAGAAGACCTACTGGGCGCACCGGGGCGTGGATTGGCTGCTCATCACTCCAGAGCAATACGAAAAGAGTGTGGCCCTTACCCTTCGCCGAACTTCACCATGGGGATTCGACGATCCAGCGTCCGAGAGGGAAATACGGATCGCGTGCCAGACGGCTCGCTCCATGCCCTCGCACCCGTACTCAGATGTGATTCATCAGCTCACAGATAGCTTCGGCGGTGAGACACAACGACACGCAGCGCAGCGAGCGCTGTGGCAAGCAGTATGGCATGGTTTGCTGCCTGTCGATCTCCGTCGGGGATGGAGGCCTTCCCAACCTTTGACCTTGCTCTCTGTAGAAGCGTTTGCTTCTCTGAACCCCATCTTGGCGCGGAGGTCAGCATGCATCTGATGCCCAACCAGCTGTATAGGTTGATTACGGATGCTCACGGGCTCTCCGCAGGAATCTATCGAATCGTCGTGGATGACACTATCGCTGAGTTCATCTACTGTGTGTTGATCAAGCCTGACACACCGCCCGTCAAAGTTCGAGGCGGCCGACCAAAATTTGAGGTACTCAAGCGGACAAAACGCTTTCCCAAACCACCTCTCGTGGGGGCTTTGCACAAAGTGGGGCGACAAGATTTCTTTGCTCTGATTGAGAGCCATGAATTGATCTCTCTCAGCCTGGACCTCCCAGGGCTGTACTACACAAAGATTGATCAACCGAGCGCGGCCAACGCCTTTGACAAACGTTGCCGAATCATGGAGCAGTTCCTCGATAACGAAAAGCTCAAAGAAAGTGTTCTGATCCACGGCAGCCTTGCTGGCCTGGTGCAGGACGCAGTCCAAAAGCACAAGGTGAGTAGATCTCATGTCTACAGGCTCTGGTCTGTACTGTGCATATGTGGGCTTACACAAACCAGTCTTCGGGCACGATGGGACAAGTGTGGAGCACGTGGCAAGCGACGGGATCTTTCGGCCACCGGTACAAGGAAAAAGGCGGGAAGAAAGTCATTCTCACAGCGGCTCTCCAAACTGATATTCGGATGCTGGGGAGAATCCATTCAACCCGGCATGAGCGAGATGTGGCGCGCAAGTATCACCTCAGCCGACAAGCACATCGCCCTCCCCAAGCCTTCGATGCCAGAGCGCTACAAGCGCATCATTGCAAGCAACTTCACTACCGCAATGCGCCTCGACGAGCGCGGCAATATCGTGGCGGTAGAACTGACGAAGGGTCAGTACCCCAACTATCAGCAGGTCAAGCGGGTACTGACGGAGGATGTCGAGGAGATTGAGCGCATACGGGAAAAAACCAGCAAAGGACACTTTGAACGTGCTCTTCGAGGTTTTGTTGGATGCAGTTGGGAAGGATCCGAAGGCCCCGGGCTGATATACGCCATCGACTCCACCATCGGGGATGTCTACTTGAGGTCATCGATCGATCCCACCTGGATCATTGGCCGACCGATCGTGTATGTCATCGTGGATGTTTTCTCGACAGCCGTTGTGGGTTTCTATGTTTGTCTGACGGGCCCCAGCTGGGATACAGCCCAGGTGAGCATCTTCAACACGGTTGCATCTTCCGAGCTCATGAGCGACCTCTGGGGATACGACATGCGACAGTCGTTATTTCCGGCACCTACCCTTCCTGCAAGGCTGCTATGCGACCGTGGGGAATATCTGTCCAAGCGGGCAAAGGCCACGGGTATGGACTTGCGCACGACGCTCAGCTACACCGCGCCCTTCCGGCCCGACTTGAAGGGCGTGGTGGAAGTTATGCATCGCATCATGAAGAACGTTCAGTATCACTTCATCCCTGGTGCCATGGACGCCCGCCGCAAAGAGTACGACTTGCGCCGTTCAAACCCTGCGGCAGCAACCATGTCGGTACGCCAGTACATGCATTTTCTGCACGAGTGCTTCTATGTCTACAACCTGACAGCGGACCGAAGCAAGCGCCTGGACGCCCACATGATCGCGCTGGGGGTGTACCCCAGCCCTGCGGGGATTTGGCACTGGGGACATGCAATGGGAATTGGCTTCTCGCGCGCGCAGTCGCAGGCGGAGTTAATTGCTCAGCTCCTACCTGAGGCCAACGCGCGTGTTACCAGAAACGGCGTCATGTTCCGAACCAATCGGTACAGCGCGCCCATCGTTGAAACTGAGCAATGGACAACTCGCGCCCGATCCGTCCGGGGTAGCTGGGAAATCCCGGCGCAGTACTACCCTGGCTCGGTTTCGCGCGTCTGGACGCCCTACGAACGCGGAAACGGTTTTATCGATCTCACTCTCTCAGACCACTCCCGCGCAGATCCTGCGCTTACTCATGACGAGCTGGTTGATGCTTTTGCGTTCCAGAAGCTCAAGGCAGCAGACGTACAACACCAACGCGTGCAGGAAGCGGTGCTTGGATATCACCGTATGGAACTCATCCGGAAACAAGCCGTTGAAGAAACTCGTGCTGCCCGCCGACGCGCACGTGGACTCACTCCTACGATCCGTGAGGCTCGTGCAATCGAAAATGAGTTTGCAGGTCAACAGATGGTGGGTGAAGTCCGAGGTACGGCGAAGACACTTTCGGAGTCCACATCCAACTATGACGCGATGATGGGGAATCTTTGCCAAGCCATGGATGCGGAGGCCATGCATGACTAAAAGTGCATCCGAAACCGCAGGAGTGCACGACCCTTACGCCGGAAACACACTCATCGCCCAACTCGGACCGATGCGTTCACGCCCGGAGGCGGCCAAAGCTTTGGTGGAGTTTCCACCTCGTCCCCCCAAAGACATGGCCTCTATTCCGCGCCACGTCCGCCTACACATGTTGATGAGTGTGCGCGATCTGCACGTGCCTAGCATGGAAGAGCTGCAGTTGTACGAGACGATAGACATGATGATCCGGCAGAACTACCACCACCTGCACCCGTCATCCTCCCACACATGGAGCCTGATCAGCGGCGAGGAGGCTCGCTACAGACCACCCGTGACCGCACCGACGTATGGGGCGGCAGTCGTTGGCGTTTCCGGATCCGGAAAAACGCAAGCGATTCGTAGGTGTCTCACCACGTTTCCCCAAATCGTCCAGCACACTTCATTCTTCCGGATGGTCAATGGTCTGCAGCAGGTAGTGTGGCTCTCGTTGGATGTACCGGCGGGCGGCAAAGCTACCGATCTCGCAGCAGCGCTGATGGCGGCATGGAAGAAAGCAACGGGCAGCACTCGCTTTGACAAGACGCTGGCCGGTGAATGGCGCAACGGGCCGCAAATGCTGGACGAGTGGCGTCAGGTCGCTTCCAGTCATTTTCTGGGCCTTCTTCACCTGGATGAGATTCAGAACCTGTTCAAGCTCCCCACACTTAAAACTCGAAGAAGGAGCAAACCGGGAGAGCCTCCGCCAGAACTGCGTGTCATCGATGATCAGTCCCTCAAGTGGATTCTCACCGCACTGAACGAATGGCAGATTCCGTTGCTGGTGTCAGGCACGCCGGATGGCTTCGGCGCCCTGACCAAGCGCCTGAGCAATACCGAACGCATCGTCACATCGGGGTATCACTCATTCAAGCACTTCTGGGGAGACCATGATGCCGCTTTCCGGCAGCATTTTCTTCCAAGGCTCGGGCACTACCAGTTCGTCGCTCGGCCCATGCCTATCACGGGCGAGTTGGGTAATCTGATTCTCGAAAAGACCGCTGGCGTGCAGCGTTTGATCATTGCACTCTGGATTGCAGCGCATCGGGTGGCCTTCGAGCGTAGCGACGACGACCTTCGCCTCGATGATTTCAAGGTCGCCGCGGACACGTATCTCTCGCCCGTGGCCCAAGCGGTAGCAGCGCTGCACAGCAATGATCCCCGACGGCTCGCCATGTTCGAGGATCTTTCTCCCGAGGATCACAGCTTCTGGGCTCAGTTCTGGAGCAGTGTTTCACGCAGTTGATTGACGGAAGGTGCGGCCGCAGTCGCCAGGCGCTGATGAGGCAGTAGCCCTTTCGCTTGCCGTGCCCTTGGCCGGATCCTGGTCTTCGGAGTCATCCGAACAAGGGCCATGGCCAGGTTCGGGCCGCACTGACGCATCAGCGTATCGAAGCGCGCTTCTGTCATACCGGAGATTTTCAGGCATGAGATGTAGGAACGCTTATCCAGGTAGTACGCCCGCAAAGCAGCAACAGCGCCGATCTCCGACGTCGCATCACACTCAGGCAGGCTGGGCAAACCGAGATCGCACAAGGTCTTGCGGACCACGTGAACCGGTAGCTCAAGCAGCCGGGCAACCTCGGCATGCGCGCCCTTCGCAGCAGCATAGTACCCAAGGAGCTCATCCATTTCCGGAACACTGTGCTTCGCTGATCGTGGACGCCTGGCAGGTACCACTTTTCCATTGCAAGCGTCAACCAGTGCATTGATGGCCTGGTCGGCGCTTTCAAACAGCACTGACAGCACCAGTATGTATGCAATCACAGACGAAGCCGACTTGCGCAAGTAGAGCGTCCCATCCACTTGGTGGAGATACGCACCCGGAGCTTTTACGACCAGTTCATGGAACACGGTGCTCAGCCACTGCTCAGGAAACAGCTCTTTCATGCGGTCACTGATCAGCGTCCCTTGCTTTGAAGAAGCGTTGGCCTTGAAACTCTGCTCACTTCCCGCATCCCGGAGCAAGGGGGCGATGAGAGCGACGTCCAACGGCGCTGCACGATCATAGAGCGCAGCAGCCAGCTCCAAGAACCGCTCTACATAAGCGTTGCCGATGGCTGGTTTCACCCACTCTTCTGGGATCTGATCTGCAACCTCCATAGCCATGGAAGGGGATGCAATAAATGGATCCGCTGAAGCAACGAAGTACAAAGGCGTCAAATGCTTGGGACACCATATCTGGCCCGGTGTCTGCAGATCCCGACGCCAGTAGCTCGTCCCATGAAAACGAATATCTGCCTCCACGCATTCCTTGCAGAAGAAGGCTACCTGGCCTTTGCGCAAACTGGCGCTGTTGTAAAGCAGCGACCTTCTTTCTTCACCACCATGGACAAGGCTTGGAAAATAGGACGTGATTCCCCTGCGCAACGGCAGGGTCGTGTGGCGTTGCGCAAACTGTTCTGAGTTCATTCCGGCCATGCGGCCAAGCAGCTCATGCGTCGTCACTTCACGGCGCGTCCGCCCTTCCTCGCCCAAGTGCGCTGCAATCGCCTCGACCATGTCCTTCGGGGAACTGTACCGGTTGATCCGCATGATCCGCCCCAAGTAGCCGCGATCCATCTCCTCTGGCAAGGGTGCTGGCTGCACAAGCATATTCATCGGCCACCTCCTGTTCAAGTCAGACGGGTTTGAGGATCGCCAACGACCGAATCACGGCGGCCAAAGCCTTGGCATGCGACGCGGATCCATCCCACGTAGCCTGAAGCGCCCCAATCAACTCGTGATTGCCTCGCACAGCATCGGCACTGATACCGCCCTCCAAGCGCTCCACAAAAAGACACACCTCTTCAAACAAGCGGGAAGCCCTCACGCCCTCTCCGTTGAGGATGCGGCTGACCTGCGATTGGCTGGCCCCCACATGAGCGGCGATGTCGGCTTGAGCAATGCCATGCGCTGCACAGATGCGACGTGCATTGGCTGCTCGTGCCTTAACTTCCAACTCGATCATGCAATAAGCATAACCCATTGCATATCCGCATATCAACCCGTGAATGCAGATAAGACAGTGCTGGCATCAGCGAAAAAGATCCTGGGGAGAGCGATGCGCTGTCAGCGCCGCCTTGATGGCTTCAAGGGTTCGGGGTAAACGGTGCAGTGATGCCTGCTTTGCGCGTAGGTCAGGTATTTGCTGGCACAACTGCCAGAAATGGATGCGCCTCACGTCATCGTTGTCCATGAGGCGCAGAGCGGCTTTGCGCACCAAGTCGCGCAGATGTTCGTCTCTGGCCTGCCAGTCGACAGAAGAATGCCTTGGACGCTGCGCCACAGCGTCTGGTCTGTGTGCATCCAGCCATGCGCGGTCGTTGCGATAGAGCCAGATATAGGTGCGGGGATCCAGCTGGCGCATCCATTTGATGCCGAGACATCCGGAAGACTCCAGAAGTTGAAGCCACAGGGACCGCGAATGGGCTCTCATCTTTTCGCTTCGCGCCTCGGCCCAGTCCGCATGCAACCTGGTGTCACTCAGCAACAGCCGAGTGATGGTCCCGACGGAGACGCCCGCTCGAGAGGCTACCTGCGCCTTTTCCGCACCTTTGCGCAGCTCCCGGAGCGCCTTGGAACGTACTTCTGCCGAAAGTTTCTGGGGCCTACGTGACACAGCGATTCCAGCCCTTGCCGCCCAGACCAGAGCTGTTTGCGGATCAACGCCCACCAAGCTCGCTGCCTTGCGCACCGAATGTCCTTGATCCCGAATCAGTCTGCATAGGTAGTCCATTCGTAAATCAACGACAGGTGCTACCGGCGGAGAACCGTCTTGCGTGCACACCGCACCATTGCCTCCTTCGGACCTCACGAGATCAAATCGGTGGCCATCGCCAAACAGCCAATGAATTAGCAGGATGTGTCTGAGCGGGTGTGTACCAGTGCGAGGTGGTCGCAGCAGGCGACTCAGCTGCGCCCTCATATCCGCGTCGTTTTCGGCGAGCGCCGCGAATTCTGGGATGTGCCTGAGCGGCTCGCAGTAGTTGAGAAAGGCGGGCACGATCTGTGCCATGCGCAGATTGGCAGCACCAGCGATCCAGCTACGCTGATGCAGCTCCGGGCGGTAGACCTCGTGGAGTTTTCCAAACTGCAGTGGTTGCTTTGATCCTGATTGGATGAGGTGCTCAACGAGTTCAGCGAGACTCAAGAGCACCGAATGAGAACTTGCCTCTTCAGGCGCCGCACATGCAGGATTCAATTCGCTCAAGCGAGGCAAAAGCCATTGAAAGCGATCTACTCCATTGGCTTTGAGAGCGGACTGCAAGAGCGGTTGCTGGTGTGTTGTGCATATCCATACGCCGGGAAACTGGTGCTTCAGATGCCAGTACGCCCATCCAGTCTCGCGTAGGTCCTTTTCCATGCAGTGCGGGCATGCTTTGAGGGGATGGTTCGCACGAAAGCGGCTCGTGAGGATACCCAGGCGCAGCTTCAGATGGGCCACACTGGCGCTGGACATGCACGCGACTGCGTTTTCTGTCTCGGATGCAGGAGTGAAGGCAGCGTAGAACTTGAGCAGTGTCCGCTCTTTCGCTATGGAATCGACTTCGCCAAGGAATCGGTTCGTGCGCTGCGCGAAGGCACCCAGACTGTTAGGTAAATCATGATGGGTGCCAGCGCGTGTACTGCCGAAGATCAGTTGGCAGGTTTGCGCAGATGTGACGTGCCCCCAAAGCTGGTGATGACGGCTTACGAGACTGAAGAATGTCTCGTCAGGCAGCCAGGACAGAAGTTGGTATCCGGGAAAAAGCCTGTCCGTTTCTGGCATTACGGTAGGCTATTCCGAACGAGGCCGCAGCACAAGGTGCCTCGCTTAGGGATATTGCAAGTCGTCGCTGCGATCGACTTGCGCCGGTGGCAGAAATGCAGCGTTTGCTGTCACTCGACACGGAGGCGCGTGTTCACGGTTTCGTAGACGAATAGCGGTCGCTCACCGTAGCAGTTGGACGCGCGCCCCCAGACTGGGCTGCTGTCAAACGGCCGAGATTGCGGGCCGGATGGCGCTCGGACTCCGAGCCGATGATCTCGGGTTAATAGCGTTAACGTCAAGCAAACTGAAAGACCCTGTCTAGGGCTGACCTAACTACAGCGTCGAAAGTTGGGCGCCTTGCCCATGGCAAGTCTTCAGCGTCGACAACGCGATAATGCAACAGTTTGGCAAAAAGGAGCGCTTTTGGGCAAACCATATTCGGACGAGCTGGATGGCTTTGCTCGTACCTTTCAGTGGGTCGGTGAGCAGCCGGTTGATCAACTGCGTCGTTTTCTGAGTCGGTGGAGTGGAGATCATGTGGCCGTGGTCGGCTCTGGTGGCTCGTACTCAGCGGCGTTCGTCGTCGCCCTGTTCCGTGAGCTTGTCCATCATTCCCCCACTTCGGCGGTCACCCCGCTCGAGTTCGAGGCCATGCTGCGTCGGCTCTCGCCGCACGCACTGCTACTGTCGGCTGAGGGCAAGAACCGAGATGTGCTCGCGGCAGCCCACGCTGCGCAGGCCGCCGACCTCAGCAGTGCCGCGCTGGTCCTCACGACATCGAACCCGCTGCTCGAGTTCGCCGCCGCGCATACATCGCTGCGAGCCTTTGCCTTCCAGATGGACTGGGGCAAGGACGGCTACCTAGCGACGAACTCACTGCTGGCCACCAGCATGTTGGCCTACCGCGCGTTTTTCGGCCACAACGATTTCATGGCGCAGCTCGGGCCTCTGTTCCACCCGGGGCGGCTTGCCGCACGCCGCGATCATTTCCGCTCGTGGACAGGGCTCGAGCGCGCGTGCCGGTCTGGCGTGCTGGTCCTGTTCTCGGCCCAGGCCAAGCCGTTCGCGATGGACTTGGAGTCGAAATTTGCCGAGGCTGCGCTCGCCCATGTGCAGCTAGCGGACCTGCGCCAGTTCGCCCACGGCCGGCATCTGCAGCTCGCAGCGCATTCCCCAATGGCGGTGGTCCTGGTGACGTCGGCCGAGGAAGCCCCGCTCGCCGCTGCCACGGCTCAACTGCTGCCGCCCACCGTGCAGCAATGGACGATCGAGCTTGATGGTCTGCGCGAGCAAGACACGGCAATCGCGGGCCTGATCGATGCCATGTTCGTGACCGATGCCTTTGCGCAGGCGGCCGGCTTTGATCCTGGCCAGCCGGAGGTGCCGGAATTCGGGCGTGCCATTCACGCCATCGATTCGGCATCCGTGTTGCAATCCTTGCCCAAGGTGCAGAGCCGGCTGGAGCTCGCGGCGCGCCGCAAGGAGGCTCCACAAGGTCGGCGCGAACGGGCGGCGAAGCCCAGTGTCGTGGCGGCTGCAGCCGACTATGCCGACACCCTGACCCGGGCCGAGGTCAAAGCGATCGTCTGCGACTTCGACGGCACCTTGTGCCGGGCCGAAAACCGTTTTGATCCGATGGCCGTCGAGCATGCAGAACAGGTGTCTTCGCTGCTCCGCCAGGGCATGGTGCTGGCCATCGCGACGGGTCGAGGGAACTCTCTGTATGACGACTTGCGCAATAGATTTGCCCCCGAGCTGCACAGCGCCATCACCGTGGGCTACTACAGCGGGTCGCTGATTGCCCGGCTGGACGAACCTTTCGAGCAGCCGCCGGCCAACGCCGCCTTCCAGGATCTGTGGGATTGGCTCCAGAAGTCGGTATACCACCAGCACTGCAAGCCTTTGTCGGATCTGGCCCGCGGCGGTCAGCTTAGCATCCGCCTGGATAGCGCCCATGAATGCTCCCGCTTGCTCGTGGCCGTCCAGCACTGGCTGGAGCGCAACGGCTTGCGCGGCTGGCGCGCCTTCAGCTCCGGACACTCCATCGATATCCTGGACGCGGACACATCGAAAAGAAAGATCGTTGCCCACGTCGCTTCCCAGTGCCAGATCGACCCGAACACCGAGATCCTGCGCTTGGGCGACGCCGGTCATGAGGGAGGCAACGATTACGAGCTGTTGAGCGAAGGCCTGAGCCTGAGCTGTGAGCGCGTGTCGGTCGACCTGGCCACGTGCTGGAATTTTGGTGCGTCGGGCAGCAACCAGGTCGATGTGACCAGTACCTACCTGCGCGGTCTCTCACGCCACGGTAGCGCGTTCCGGCTACTGCCGGCGGCCCTGTTCGGCACGTAGCCTTCGATCCTGAACACCCCATGAAGCACGAGACGGCCTTTAAATTCATCGGCGAACAGCTCAACTGGACGGATGCAGATTTCGCGAAGGAGTTCCGCGAGCTGCAACTGATGATCGACCACAAGTACGACGGCTACCAGGGCTTCCAGCCGGGCACGCGGTTTCACGTCAACCTGCTGAACTGGCTCAGCCAGTTCTCGACTATGGCGGAAAAGAAGACCGCTTACCAGTTCGTCAAGGACCGGCTGGCCTATGTGAGCCAGCGCGAGATGCACCACCTTGTAAGCTTGATGATGCCCACCATCGAGCGCAACGCGCATCACCGTGTTGCAAAGGAAATGCAGATCCCGCTGTACAAGACGTACATCGACCAGGCCGCCATCGACCGCGTCGCGCAGTTGCTCCGTCGCACGCTCTATGTCGGCTTGAGCGATGGCGCGCGCATCGACGTCTTCCGGCGCTACAACGAAGGCAAGGTCTCCAACGAGCAAGTGGTCGCATTCAGCGAGATCACTACTGCCAAGTGGGAGGATTTGCAGAAGGAACTTCGGAAGAGCCTCAAGGCATTGGGATTGAGCCAAGAGGCCGTGGAGGCTAGCGCGACGTTCGAGGCAATCTGCTTGGTCGATGACTTCTCGGGATCTGGCTCATCACTTCTTCGCAACGATCTAGAGAAGGGGTGGGGCGGCAAGATTAAGAAGTTCTGCGAGTCCAGCGTGGATCGCTTCGGCAAATTTTTGGCCAAGGATTGCATGCTGCATGTCCATCATCACCTTGCATCAGCGAAAGCGCGCGCGCAGATCGTGCAGGATCTGAAGGACTTCGCCCCCGAGTTCACTCTGTTCCAGTACGACACATCGTTCTCATACGTGCTGCCGCCGGAGGTGGTGATCGACGACCAATGCGAGGACGCGGGGCTCACTGCCTTGATCAAGGCGCACTACGACGCTGATATCGAAGACGAGCACACCAAGAAGGACATTTGGTACGGCTACAAGCAGTGTGGCTTGCCCCTCGTTCTTGAGCACAACACGCCTAACAACTCGATCGCGCTCCTTTGGGCCGATTCAAAATCAGAAGCAACGCCGCGCATGAAGCCGCTGTTCGCACGCCGCAAGAGGCACTCAAGTCATGGATAACCCATTCAAGAAGCGCCGGACGGAACTGATCACCGACCGGCGAACGCTGCTCTCGCTCGTCAGCTCCGTCCCCATCGAGGAGTTTTTCGAGCCCGAGAAGAAGCAACTGCTGGAAAAGCTCACGCTGGTGGTGGGCACGCCCGGTTGCGGCAAGACGACGATCGCCCAGGTCGTTGAATTTGAGTCGCTCTACAACCTGTGCTTGGAGACAGCCAGCCCGATCAACCGGGATCTCGTGGATGTGCTCACGGGCCACGAGCTGATCAAGGACGGCTTGCCGGCCATCCTGGGGCACCGCTTGGCGATGTCGACCAATTTCCGCGACATCTGGGAGCTGCCTTATTCGGAGCAGACGCGGCTGGCATTGCTGCGCGCCTTCCTGCAGTCAAAGGCTGTCCTTGGCTGGTTCAATCAGTTGGACGTGATGGGCGTCTCGCTAGAGCATGTTGAGATCGTGATGGGCGCCAACTCGGAGTCGGTGTTCACGACGACAGCGGCCGATCGCGCGGAGAGCTTCCGCGAGTATGCGCGCAGCATTGAGCTGGCCATCTTCAAGATCGTGACCTCGCTGGTGCCGCCAGACGAAAAGGACATGGCCGAGAACTTTCTGAATACGAGCTACGACGTGTTCGAAGTGCTCCGCGGCTTCCGGGTTCGCCGCTGGCCCGGGTCGCCTGACGCACCCGTCGATACCGATGTCGTCCTGCGCCCGATGATCATCGTCGACGACGCGCACGAGTTGCATCCGACGCAATTCACGCAGTTGCGGGACTGGCTGAAGACCAAAGCCATGGGCGTTTCGCGTTGGCTCATGTGCCGCCCCGACATCGTCTCGGCCGACGACTATCGGGAAGCCCTGGCCAAGGACGTCATCGCCGAAGAAGACATGCAGCCGGGGTCGACACGCGATCGCGACTACATCATGAAGCTGATGCAATTGGGGACCGCAAAGCGCTTCAAGCATGTGGCAACGGACATCGCGAGCCGATACATTGCCAGCATCCCCGAGTTTCGCCGCCGCGGCATCTCGGACCTCAAGCCCCTGCTGAACCAGACCGCTGCGGTCGAGCTCGCGCCAGGGGTCTATCGGCAGCTCGAGGAGAAGGTCGACAAGCTCGCCCAAGATGCACGCTTTTCGAAGACACTCGTGGAGTCTCTGCATGCACGCGTGCGAGAAGACGCTCTGGCGGACGAGTCGCTGGCGGCACTGCGGATCCTCATCTATCGGGAGAAGAATAAGACCCCTCAGATCGATCTTCTGGGCGACGATGAGCTGCTGGACGAGCCGGTCTCCGACGACAAGAAAGTCAACTCCACGGTTCTGGAGGGTGCACGCGTGCAACTGATGCACGAGTTCGAGCGGCCGTACTACTTCGGCATGGACAAGCTCATCGCGGCCAGCAACTGGAACATTGAACAATTCGTTCGCCTAGCCGGCACGCTGGTCGATGAGCTGTTGGCGCGCGTGATTCGCAACCGCGAGCCCTACTTGGCACCCAAGGCGCAGCACGTCGCTCTGGTGGGGCAGGCCAAGCAAGCGATGGCCGACTGGGACTTTCCATACAACGCGGTGGTCCGTGCGCTGGTCAAAGAGATTGCCGTGCAGTGCCTGGCCAAGACCCTGCAAGGGAATGCACCGCTCGGCGCGGGTGCCAATGCCATCGGCATCCCGCAGGAGGAGATGGATGCAATCCTGCGGCGCGACGGGCGCCTGGCACGCGTGCTGCACTTTGCGTTTGCCTACAACGCCCTTATGTTCGTGCCTGGCTACCGCTGCAAGAACAAGGTCTGGTGCCTGCTGGAATTGGGCGCGCTGCCGAACCTCGCGTATGGGCTCACGCTCAACCGCGGTGGCTTCATTGAGAGCACACTTCGCAAGCTGCAGGCGATGGTCCCAGGGGAGGGGGCGTAGCCGATGAATCACATCGTCAGCCAGGGCGAGGACTGCGCCCAATTTTTCCGCGACTACATCACGGCGGATCGCAAGGTGCTCTGCATCGCGACGCTTGGCTTCAATGACATCTGTCTACACTTCCCCCTGACGCTGGCCGGATTCGCGCAGGTGGACTTCCTGTTTCTCGTGGAGGACCGGCCCGAGGTTTCCGAAATTTTGCGTGCCGCAGCCGTCCGCAACCAGGATGTGCTGATGAAGGTGCTAGCCCAACGGAAGGTGACTTTCGAAACGATCGAGATCGTGGCGTCTGAAGACACGGCGAATGTGGCTGGACGGCGGGCTGCTCAAACTTGCAGGAAGGCTCTGCAGCAGAGTTACACCGACGTGTTTGTCGATGCCAGTTCGATGTCACGTGGGGTCTGTTTCCCCGTGGTGAAGTACGTCTTCGAGGAGTCGAAGAAGCCGGGTCATGCCTGTGCGCACGTCATGACCGCCGGCCGCAACTGTTCGACGATCAAGGTTCAGTCGACCTCGAGCGACTCACCGCAGTTTGTGCATGGCTTCCAGGGCGTGATGGATACATATCAGATGGATAAGGCCATCAAGCTGTGGATCCCGCAACTGTCAGAAAATGCAGTCACGTCACTAAGCCGTATCCAGAGCAAACTTGCCCCTGACGAGACATGCCCCATTCTTCCTTTCCCGTCCTGGGACCCTCGCCGCGGCGACAGGCTTTTAAAGGAGTTCCAAGGGCCCTTCCTAGACGACTGGAACGTCAACCTGCTGGACGTTATCTACGCCCACGAGTCGAATCCGATGGACGTCTGCATGACGATCATGCGGATTCACCGCAGCCGCACGGATGCGCTTTCCGCTTCCTGCGCGGTGCCCTCGGTCACCGTGCTCTCGCCATCTGGCTCCCGGATTGGCAGCGTGGGAATGTTGCTGGCAGCGATGGAACAGGATTTGCCTATCATGTACGAGGAAAACATCGGTTACTACTCCCCGTTGTCTTCCGTCCCCGACCTTTCGCAAAATCCGCCTGAACACCTTTGGCACATCTGGCTTCGCCCGTAAACACACAGCCGAGATCCCGCACATGAGGACTACAACCCCCTCCATCGCCGGTACGGGTCTGTTTGCGCTCGACGTAATCGTCCGGCTGGACGGTTCCAAGGCCACTCCGAGTCTCGGCGGCTCGGCCGGTAATGTGCTGTCAATCCTGGGCGCTCTGGGCTGGGGTGCCGCGCCGATGGGCTTGCTGGGCGACGACGCCGCAGGCCACACCATACGACGCGACTTCGAGCGCGTGGGTGCCGACACGCGTTTGCTGCGGCGCTCCATAGCCCGTTCCACGCCGGTGATCTTCCAGCACCAACTCGACAGGCAAGCCGCCCAGGACGATGCGACACATCGTTTTACCTTTGCCTGCCCGAACTGTGGCGACCGACGCTGCCCTTACTGGGAAGACGATCCCGAGTTCGCGGATGTCCGAGCCGATTTGCCGCCGGCTAGCGTCTTCTACCTGGACCGACCGACCCGACTCGGCGTGGCGGCCGCTGAGCAGTACGCGTCCTGTGGTGCGACCGTGGTCTTCGAGCCGTCGGCTGTGGGCGACGACGTTGGCCTGTTCGTGAGAGCCGCGCGCGCTGCTCACATCGTCAAGTATGCGGATGAGCGACTCGGAGATCTGGGCGCCTACCACCTGCGGCCCGACGGCATTGAAATCCAGACCCGTGGCTCGCATGGCCTGCGGTTCCGTTGCGGGAAGGTGGATCGCTCGTGGACCTACCTGCCGGCCTTCCGACTGCCTTTCATCCACGACACCGCCGGCGCTGGCGATTGGTGTACCGCTGGCATGCTGTACGAACTGTTCGGCGCCGCCGCTGGTGTTCGGACCATCGATCGCAAGACGATCGAGCATGCGCTGGCATTCGGCCAGGTGCTCTCGACCCTGAACTGCATGACGGAAGGGGCTCGCGGCTTGCTGGCCATCTGGTCTCCCGATCAGATCGTTCGGGCCGCTCGCTCCGCAACGCAAGCGCGTACGGGGTCGGGCCAGTTCGTAGATCAGACCTTCCGCAGCTTTGCGCACGACGTCGGTCTGACGTCGTCGACGACGGCCTTACGCGGCGATGGGTTCGGCTGCTGCTCCCAGCTTTGACCGAGGCGCTTCGTCGACGGCCGCGCTTGGCCGCGCGGCGCGGCGCTTGACCGGTGTCTTGGGCTGGGTCTTTACAGGCGCAGCAGCCGCCGCGAGTTCCGCGCGCACTTCCATGAGCAGTTCGCCCAGCTTGTTCTTGCCGACGCCGTTGACTTCACCCCAAAGGCGGTTCACGGCATTGTTGACGGTGGCTGATTCAACCAGGCGCGCCGTACCGGTGCTCAGGAGCAGTTCCTTCAGATCCTCGTGCTGCGTGAACTTGGCCTGAAGAACGCGCTTCATCCGGTCGAACTTGATCTTCGACCAGTCGGAGTTGATGTCCCAGACGTAGAGACCGTGGGCGGCCATGGCCAACAGTGCGGGAGAGGGGGCTTCCATTAACCACTTCCGCACCTCTGGCTTGCGCGCCTTCCCGGCCTGATAGGCGTGCTCGGAGGTCGCAAATTTTTCGCCCTCAAACTCGATCTCACGCCGGTACAGATTGCTAAGGGCGCCGTACGGCTTCTCGCTGGCACGGTAGAAGCGCACTTCAGTCGGCTCGATCTTGATTTTGGTCATTTCTGGTTCTCCTGGGCCGTTTCGGCACTGATAGGGTCATGTGGTGCCGCATCGCGCCAATGCTCCAGCACCTGTATCGCATCGTCCGCTTTGAGGGCGGACATCAAATTGAGCAGACCGTTCATCGCCATGGGCGAGGTAGCGCCGCGCATCCACTCGGCCATTGTCCGCTCGCTGGTGCCGGCCATTTGCGCCAGGTCGCGATAGGTCAGGCGGCGGCCCTCAGAGACCTGTAGCCGCCGCATGATTTGACCTAATGCTTCCTGTATTTGAGACACAAAAATTTATGGATTAATAACGTCATATTGTCTCATAAATACAGAAAACTGCATAAAAATAGTGAAACTACTGTAGTATGAATTGGTGGCAGCCACGGCATCAGTGGCACGCCCTGGTTCGGTAGGGATTGGGTCGCTCATGATGGAGCCTGCAGGCCAGCGCGCGAATTGGTAGGCGCGACAACCTAGACAGCGGGAGGGCAACCAACGATGAACTAGAACACCTGTGCTGCTTGTGCGCCCCGGGCTCCGCGGGCTCTCGCGAACCTCATTGGCCAAGAAGTTCGCGTTTGTGCGGGGTGTCGCTTGTTTGTCTATGCATCACGAGAGCAGTTGGTCAGCAGTTAGCGCTCGAACGACTGCAACCAGCCTCTTGCAGTCATCGGAGCGTTTAGGAGCTGCTCGGGCCGCAAAAACTTCTCGAAAAACCAAAGAAAAAGAGCGCTCAAGCTGAGTGCTCTTTTTTATATAGCAACAAGCCCAAACAGGGCTGCGGTTTGCTTCGTATTTCTAGGTCGTCTCTGCCTGTCAAGTTCGAGTTTACGACTTTACTGTTACAAATGACCACCCCGCAAACCCGCATAAATGCTGGAGGCTTGTTTACGACTTTATTTGCGTGTTTACGACTTTAATTACCCAGAATAGCCCCTGTATTCCCGGCCCTGCCTCACTCCACCGTAACCGACTTCGCCAGGTTTCTGGGTTTGTCCACATCCGTCCCCTTGGCCAGAGCAGTGTGATACGCCAGCAACTGCAGCGGCACCACGTGCAGGATGGGTGAGAGCGCCCCGTAGTGCTCGGGCATGCGGATGACGTGCACGCCCTCGCCGTTGGCAATGCGCGTATCGGCGTCAGCCAGCACATACAGCACGCCGCCGCGCGCGCGCACCTCCTGCATGTTGCTTTTGAGCTTTTCCAAGAGCGCGTCGTTGGGCGCCACCGTCACCACCGGCATGCTGCTGGTCACCAGCGCCAGCGGGCCGTGCTTGAGTTCGCCAGCCGGGTAGGCCTCGGCGTGGATGTAGCTGATTTCCTTGAGCTTGAGCGCACCTTCCATGGCAATCGGGTAATGCAGGCCCCGGCCAAGGAACAGGGCGTTTTCCATGCGGGCGAAATCCTCGGCCCAGGCGATGAGCTGGGGTTCCAGCGCCAGCACCGCCTGCAAGGCGACGGGCAGGTGGCGCATCGCCTTGAGGTGGGCGGCTTCCTGCTCGGGGGTCAGGCGCCCCTTGGCCAGCGCCAGCGCGAGCGTGAGCAGGAACAGGCCGGCAAGCTGCGTGGTGAAGGCCTTGGTGCTGGCCACGCCTATCTCGACACCGGCGCGCGTCACATAGGCCAGCTTGCATTCGCGCACCATGGCGCTGGTGGCGACGTTGCAGATGGTCAACGTGTGTTCCATCCCCAGACTTTGCGCATGGCGCAGGGCAGCGAGCGTGTCGGCCGTTTCGCCCGACTGGCTGATGACGACCACCAAGGTGCGCGGGTCGGGCACGCTGGTGCGGTAGCGGTATTCGCTCGCCACTTCCACCTGGGTGGGGATGCCGGCAATGTCTTCAAGCCAGTAGCGCGCCGTGCAGCCGCTGTAGTAGCTGGTGCCGCAGGCAAGAATCAGCACGCGGTCGATCTGCTCGAACACGCGCCAGGCAGCCGCGCCCGGCGCGCCGTTGTGCTCGGGGCCGTCGAAAAGTTCGGGGACGATGCCGGCCACGCCTTCGAGCGTGTCGGCAATGGCGCGCGGCTGCTCGAAAATTTCCTTTTGCATGTAGTGGCGGTAAGGCCCGAGATCCACCGCGCCGCTGTGGGCGTGCACGGTGCGCACCGGGCGATCGCCCTGGCTGAGCGGTTTGCCGCTGCTGCCCACAATCCAGTAGCGGCCGCGCTGCAGATCGGCAATGTCGCCTTCTTCGAGGTAGACGATCTGGTCGGTGACGCCGGCCAGCGCCATGGCATCGCTCGCCAGGAAGTGCGCCTCGCCACCCGCTCCCACACCCAGCACCAGCGGCGAGCCGGCGCGTGCCCCCATCACGCGGTGGGGCTCATCCTTGTGCATCACGGCAATGGCATAGGCGCCGCGCAGCTCGGCAATGCTGGCCTGCACGGCGGCAAACAGGTCGCCGCTGTAATGGTGGTCGATCAGGTGGGCAATGACTTCGGTATCGGTTTGGCTGGCAAACACGTACCCCCGCGCCTGCAAGCGCTCGCGCAGCTGCTCGTAGTTTTCAATGATACCGTTGTGCACCACGGCGACACGGCCTGGCTGCTCCGCGGCGCCCGGCGTGCAGCCATGGCTGAAATGCGGATGGGCGTTGTGCACCGCAGGTGCGCCGTGCGTGGCCCAGCGGGTGTGGGCAATGCCGGTGCCGCCGCTCAAGTGCTCGGTGCGCACCTGCTCCAACAACTCGGCCACACGCTGGGTGCTGCGCGCGCGCACCAGGCCTCCGGCGGCGGCGGGATTCAGGCTGGCGGCGTGAATGGCCACACCGCAGGAGTCGTAGCCACGGTATTCGAGGCGCTGCAAGCCCTGGACGAGGGTGGGAACGATGTCATGGAGCGCAACTGCGCCAACGATGCCGCACATGGAAAGCCTTTGCTGTGGAAGGAACAGCCGGCATGCTAGGTGCGGCGACTAGAAATGTGTGGCATTGTTTTCAACAAATTATTTCCATAAAATTCATTCAATCAAATATATGAAATTTATGGAAAATTTATTGCTTGATAAAGTTGATAAAAAACTTCTCGCTGCCTTGCAAGAGGACGCCACGCCCACCAACCAGCAACTCGCTGCACAGCTGGGGATATCCCCTCCCACCTGCCTGCGCCGCGTGCGCCGGCTGCGGGAGGCCGGGCTCATCGCGCGCCAAGTCGCCATCTTGCAGCCCGAGGTGCTGGCAGCGGCATTGGGCCATGGCCTGCACGCGATTGGCGAGGTGCTGCTCGACCGCCAGACCGCCGAGGCGCAGGACGCCTTCGAGGCGCGCGCCGTGGCCGAGCCCTGCGTGGCGCAGTGCTGGCGCATGGCCTCGGGGGCTGACTTCGTGCTGGTGCTGCAGGTGCGCGACATGCCGCACTACCTGGAGCTTGCCGCGCGCCTGTTCACGCAGGATGCCAACGTGCGCAACGTCAAACTGCACTTCGCCACACGCCGAGCAAAATTCGAGACAAAACTGCCTCTTGCGCAGGCGCAGTAAGCGCTTGCTGCTATCAAACTTTTCTCACTTTGAGACAAAGTCCGACGTGTGACGCAAAGCGCCTGGCTTAGAGTTCACACTATGGCCTGAGCCACCCCAACCGGAGTCCTGACGCATGGAATTCAAGGATTACTACCAGACGCTGGGCGTAGAGAAAAGCGCCAGCCAGGACGCGATCAAAAAGGCCTATCGCAAGCTGGCGCGCAAGTACCACCCCGACGTGAGCAAAGAGGCGGACGCCGCCGCCAAGATGGCGCAGTTGAACGAGGCCAACACCGTGCTCTCCGACCCGGAAAAGCGCGCCGCCTACGACAGCGTCAGCGCGCAGGCAGCCGCCCAAGGGGCGCGCGGCGGCGGCGAGTTCCGCCCACCGCCGGGCTGGGATACCGGTTTTGAATTCTCGGGCGGCCCGTCCGATGGCGGTGGCGACTACAGCGACTTCTTCGAGCAGCTTTTCGGCCAGGCTGCGCGCCAGCGCGGCGGTGCAGGCGGGTTTGGCCAAGGCGGCGGCCATGCGGCCCGGCGCGGCAGCGACCACCACGCCAAGATCGAGCTCGATTTGCTCGACGCCTACCAGGGCGGCACGCGCACGCTGTCGCTGCGCGCCGCGCGCCCTGGCCCGGACGGGCGCATGGCGAGTGAGGAACGCAATCTCGAGGTGAAGATTCCCAAGGGCGTGCGCGAAGGCCAGCTCATTCGCCTCGCTGGCCAAGGCGCCCCGGGCATAGGCGACGCACCGGCGGGGGATCTGTTCCTGGAAGTGCACTTCCGGCCCGATGCACGCTGGCGCAGTGTCGAGCGCGACGTGTACCAGCCGCTGCCACTTGCTCCGTGGGAAGCAGCGCTGGGCGCCAGCGTCGAGGTGCAGACGCCCAGCGGCACCGTCGAAGTGACCATCCCGGCGCGCTCGCGCGCGGGGCGCAAGCTGCGCCTCAAGGGCCGCGGCATTCCCGCGGCGACGCCGGGCGACCTGTACCTGGAGATCGACATTGCCCTGCCACCGGCCGACAGCGACGCCGCGCGCGCTGCCTGGACAGCGCTTGGCAAAGCGTTCCCCACGTTCAACCCGCGCGCCCCCTCGCAAACTCAGCAAGGAGCCTGAACCATGCCCCATGCCTTTCACCTCCCTGCCCAGATGGCGGAACTGCTGGGCGACGACAGTTTGAGCCTCGAAGAACTGGCCCGCGCCTGCCGCCGCGCACCCGAATGGGTGAGCGAACATGTCGAAGCCGGGGTCATTGCCCCCCAGCCCGCCGACGCAGTCAGCGGCGGGATGGTCACCTGGCGCTTTGCCAGCACCACGCTGGTCCGCGCGCGCCGCGTGGCCCAGCTTGAGGCCTGCTTTGATGCCGACCCGCATCTGGCGGCGCTCACCGTGGATTTGATGGAGGAAGTGGGCGATCTGCGCCGCCAGTTGCGGCAACTGCGCCCCCCCGTGCCTGGGTCATGACAGCCGCCCCGCAGCCTGCCCCCAAGCACCGCAGCGCCAGCGCGCGCGCAAACACCTACCGCAGCATTTACCCGCTGCGCATCCTGGGCATGGGGCTCGGGCTGTGGGTGATCTGCAGCGTGTTGATTCAGACCGGCGATCTGGCGCGCTTTGGCTGGCTGGCGCTCGTGACCCTGGGGCTGTGGCCGCACCTGGCCTACCTGCACGCGCGCACCAGCCGCAACCCCTACCGCGCTGAAGTCCGCAACCTGCTGATCGACTCGGCCATCGTCGGCCTGTGGATTCCGCTGATGCACTTCAACCTGCTGCCCTCCGTCGTGCTCGCGGTGATCACCACGCACGACAAATTCGGCACCGGCATCAAGCGGCTGTGGCTGTATTCGCTGCCTGGCATGGCAGGCATGGCGCTGCTGGGCACGCTGGTACTGCGCCCCGAGCCGGTACTGGCCAGCTCGCTGTCCGTCATCATCGCCACGCTGCCGGTGATCGTGCTGCACAGCCTGGCGGTGAGTTTCACGAGCTACCGGCTGATTCGCACCGTGGCGCGGCAAAACAAGGAGTTGAAAGCGCTGCGCCAGCGCGATGCGCAGACCGGGCTCTTCGCCCGCGCACACTGGCAGGAGCAAGCCCAGGCCGTGCTGGAAGGCGCGCGCCGCAGCGACCGGCCAGCTTGGCTGCTGATGATCGACATCGACCACTTCAAACCGATCAATGACGTACACGGCCACACCGTGGGCGACGAAGCGATTCGCGTGGTGGGCGAAGTCATCCGCGAATCGGTGCGCGACCGTGATTGCGCCGGGCGCTATGGCGGCGACGAGTTCGCCGTGGTCTGCGCCGATACCGACGAAGCCCATGCCCATGCCATCGCCCAGCGCATCCGTGAGCGCATCGAAGCGCTGCGCCTGGCCGAACTGCCCGAGCTGCGCCTGACCAGCAGCATTGGCATGGCGCGTGCCAGCCACAGCCACATGACACTGCGCGACTGGCTCAATGCGGCCGACGCAGCGCTCTACCGCGCGAAGCACGAAGGCCGCAACCAAGTGGCCAGCGTGTTCGGCGCGCTGGACGGCGGCGAACTTCAGCGCCCCTATTGATAGCATTTTCGGCCTCTAACGCTTATCTGACAAGCGTTTATAGCTACTTAAAAAATAGCAATATTCCGCTAACCCGGCTAACCCGGCTAACCCGGCCATTGCACGGTGACCGTGCAGCCCTGACCCACCGCTGCCTGCGCGCTGACGCTGCCGCCGTGGCGCCCGGCAACGGCCGCCACCAACGCCAAACCCGCGCCCACGCCTTCGAATTCGCGCTCGGGGTGCAAGCGCTGGAACAGATCGAACAGGCCCTTGGACTGCGCCTGATCGAACCCCACACCGTTGTCTTGCACGCTCAAGCGGCACAGGCCCGAGGCATCGCGCGTGCAGGCAACCGCAATGTGCGGTGCCGGACAGGGGCGCGTGAACTTGATGGCGTTGGCCAGCAGCTCCTTCAGCAGCAGGCGCAGCTGCTGCGCGTCGGCTTGCACAGCGGGCAGTGGCGAGGCGATCTGCCAGGCGATGGCCCGGCCCTGGGAAACGCTGGAGAGCTCATTGACCACTTGTGCCAGCAGGTGCTGCAGGTCCACGGTTTCGATCCGCAGCGGCGCCGCCTGGATGCGCGAGAGCGCCAGCAGGGCATCGAGCATGCGGCCCATGCGCTGGCCCGCCTGCTCCATGGTGCCCAGAAACTCCAGCGCTTCTTCGCGCTCGGGGGGCGGCAGGGCAGCGGGCTCCAGAATTTCGCGCAGCAGCGGTGCGAACGCCGTGACGTGGCGCAGCGGCGCGCGCAGGTCGTGCGAAATGGCCCGCAGCAAGTCCTGGTGCGCGGCCCGCAGGCGCGCCAGTTCCTGTGCGGGCGTCTCACCCTGGGGGGAGGTGGACGAAAAACCTTCGGGTGCGGTGCCGGTCATGCTCTCGCTCCTTCGGCGCGCCGCTCTCAGGGCGCGGGTTTCTTGGCCGGCCGTTTCCAGCCGGTGATGTTGGTTTGCCGTCCGCGCGCCACGCTCAGCGCGCCAGCGGGTACGTCCTTGCTGATGGTTGAACCGCCGCCCACCGTGGCGCCCGCGCCAATGGTGACCGGCGCCACCAGCACGCAGTTGCTGCCGATGTGCACATCGGCCCCCATCACCGTGCGGTGCTTGTTGGCTCCATCGTAGTTGGCGGTGATGCTGCCGGCGCCGTAGTTCACGCGCTCGCCCACTGTAGCGTCGCCCAGGTAGGCCAGGTGGTTGGCCTTGGCGCCGTCGGCCAACTGGCTATTTTTCACCTCGACGAAATTGCCAATGTGCACCTCGCGGCCGAGCTGCGCACCGGGGCGCAGCCGGGCAAAGGGGCCGACCAGCGCGCCCTCGCCCACCTGCACGCCAGCGGCTTCGCCGTCGATGTGCGTGAAGGGGTGAATCACCGCGCCCGCTGCGATGCGCGCATTGGCAATGCAGCAGTAGGCGCCGATGCGCGCCCCCTCGCCCAGTTCGACCCGGCCGGTGAAGATGCAGCCGACGTCGATCTCCACATCCTGCGCGCACACCAGTTCGGCGCGTGCGCCGCTGCGGGCGTCGTCGCGCAGGTCAAAGCGTACCGGGTCGGCCAGGCGCACGCCTTGCTCCATCAAGGCGGCGGCGCTGCGGGTCTGGTGGGCACGCTCCAGCTCGGCCAGTTGCGCCGGGCTGTTGACACCCGCCACCTGCACCGCGTCGTCGATGGTGTGCGTGGCCACCGGCACGCCCTGCGCCACGGCCATCGCCACCACCTCGGTCAGGTAGTACTCGCCCTGGGCGTTCTGGTTCGACAGGCGCGGCAGCCACTGCAGCAGCAGGCGCGCGGGCACGGCCAGGATCCCGCTGTAGACCTCGGTAATGGCGCGCTCGGCGTCGCTGGCATCTTTTTCCTCGACGATGCCGCACACGGTGCCGTCGGCGCCGCGCACGATGCGGCCGTAGCCCTTGGGGTCGGGCAGGCGCACGGTCAGCAGCGCCAGCGCCTGGTCGGCGCAGGCCTGCACCAGGGCGCGCACGGTGTCCGGCTGGGTCAGCGGCACGTCGCCCGAGAGCACGACGACGGTGCCGTCGTCCTGCAGCAGCGGCGCCGCCTGCTGCACGGCGTGGCCGGTCCCGAGCTGCGGCTCCTGGCGCACGAATTTCAGGTTGAATTGGCCTCCAGCGCTTACCACACCTGCGCAAGCAGCTTCTACTTCCATAGCGCCATGGCCGGTGACGACAATGGCGCTGCGCGCGCCCAGCGCGCTCGCCTGGCCCAGCACATGCTGCAGCAGCGGACGGCCCGCCAGGCCCTGCAAGACCTTGGGAAGGCGGCTTTTCATGCGCGTGCCCTTGCCGGCAGCCATGATCACGGTGTCAATGGGGTTCATGCTTCGCGTCTGTGCACCGGGCGGCGCCCGGCCTCGCGCCGCATTATCCCCGCCGCCCGTTGGGGCCGATGGGCTGGCTCAGCAGCTTGCCGTCGGGGCGCAAGCAGGCGCGCGGCGCAGCACCTGGCGCTGCACGGCATCGGGCCGCTGCCAGGCAAAGCGCAGCTCCATGCCACGCGCCGCCTCGATCAGCACGCGAGAGCCGGCCGGCACGCGCAGCGTCTGGCCGGCGCACACAAAGACGTCGCCCGCGCGCGAACCACCCGGCTCGAACGGGCCGCGGCCAAACGTGAGCCAGGCACAGCCGGAATCGATGCGCAGCAACTGCGCGCGGGGCGCCGACAGCCGGGCCACCTCGCCCGGCGCCAGGCGCTGTCCGGCAGCGGTGGCGGGCAGGGCAGACGCGGCGTCCGTGCTACGGCTACGGAACAACGATGCGGGGGCGGACATGAGAAGCTCCTGAAAATGCAGTGATGAGGCTTGTCATGGTCGGCGTTCAGACCCCATCCGTCCAATGAAAACGCCTGGCTGCATTGATGCACCAGGCGCATCAATAGAATGGTGCCATGGCAAACGCATCCAACCCGCCTCTTTCGCGCCCACTGCCCCGCAGCCGCCCCGTGGGGCTGGGCCACTGGCGCGCGTTCCTGGCCGTGGCCGAGCACCTCAACTTTCGCGCCGCGGCCGAGTCCCTGTCGCTCACGCAATCGGCCGTCAGCCGCCAGATTCAGGCGCTGGAGGACGAAATCGGCCTGCCGCTGTTCCTGCGCCATACGCGGGCCGTGGAGCTCACCGGCTCCGGCGCCCAATTGCTGCGCAGTTGCACGCCCGCCATCGAGCGCATTGATGCCGCCGTGCGCCTGGCGCGCCAGAGCGCAGGGCGCAAAAGCGTGGCCATCACCACCTGGGCCAGCTTTGCCTCGATGTGGCTGATTCCGCGCATGGAGGATTTCCAGCGTGTGCACCCGGACATCGACATCCGCATCGACGCCAGCGACCTCGCCGTCGACCTGGACACCTCGGATGTCGACCTGGCGCTGCGCTACGGGCTGCCCGGCCACCGCATGCAGGGCGGCCAGCGCCTGTTTGGGGAGCAGCTCGCCGTGGTCGCCAGCCCCTGGCTGCTCAAGGCCAGCGGCACGCCCAAGATGCCGGCCGATCTGGCGCACTTCACGTTGATTGAAGCAGGCGATGCGCACCGCACGGCGAATCTCGAATGGCTGAGCTGGCGGCGCTGGTTCGATACGCAGGGCTGCGGCCAGCTCCAGCCCAAGCGTTGGCTGTATTTCAACTACGCGCACCAGATCGTGCAGGCGGCCCTGGCCGGCCAGGGCCTGGCGCTGGCGCGCATGCCGCTGATTGCCGATGCGCTGGCCTCAGGCGACCTGGTGGAGGTGATGCCGGGCCACCGGCTCGATTCGCCGCTGGCCTACTGGCTGCTGACGGGCCCGCGCAGCAGCCAGCGGCCCGAAATCCAGGCCTTTTGCGCCTGGCTGGCCCTCGAAGCCGAGAGCACCCGCCGCGCCATTGGCGACATGCCCGACCCGGACACCCTGGCCTCGCCCTATTAACGCTATTAATTAAATAGCTTCAAGCGCTTACCAGATAAGCGATAGAGGCTATTTTTAGCCAAAAATTAGGCGCGTTTCAGGCGAGCACCACGCGCGCAAACCTGCGCTTGCCCACCTGCACCACGTAGCTGCCTGCCGCCAACTTGAGGCCCCGGTCGCTCACCACGCCGCCATCCACGCGCACGCCGCCACCGTCGATCAGGCGGTTGGCCTCGCTGGACGAGGGCGCCAGGTTGGCCTGCTTGAGCAAAGCGCCAATCCCCAGCGGCGCGCCCGCGAGCTGCACTTCGGGAATATCGTCCGGCACGCCGCCCTTGCTGCGGTTGGCGAAATCCTGCTCGGCCGCATCGGCCGCCGCAGCGCTGTGAAAGCGCGTGGTGATCTCCTTGGCGAGCATCACCTTGGCATCCTTGGGGTTGCGCCCGCCTTCCACCTCGGCCTTGAGCCGTGCGATCTCGGCCAGCGAGCGGAACGACAGCAGCGTGTACCAGCGCCACATCAGCGTGTCGGAAATGCTCAGCACCTTGGCGAACATGGTGTTCGCCGGCTCGCTGATGCCGATGTAGTTGTTCTTGCTCTTGCTCATCTTCTCGACGCCGTCGAGCCCTTCGAGCAAGGGCATGGTCAGGATGCACTGCGGCTCCTGGCCGTATTCCTGCTGCAGGTGGCGGCCCATGAGCAAGTTGAACTTCTGGTCGGTGCCACCGAGTTCCAGGTCGCTCTTCAAGGCCACGGAGTCGTAGCCCTGCATCAGCGGGTAGAGAAATTCGTGCACGCTGATCGACTGGCCGCTGGTGAAGCGCTTGTGGAAATCGTCGCGCTCCATCATGCGCGCCACCGTGTATTTGGCGGCCAGGGCAATCATGCCGCTGGCGCCCAGGGGCTCGCTCCACTCGCTGTTGTAGCGAATCTCGGTGCGCGCCGGGTCCAGCACCAGGCTGGCCTGGCGGTAGTAGGTTTCGGCGTTCACCTTGATCTGCTCGGGCGTGAGCGGCGGGCGCGTGCTGTTGCGGCCGGATGGGTCGCCGATCAGGCTGGTGAAGTCACCGATCAGGAAGATCACCTGGTGGCCCAGGTCCTGCAACTGGCGCATCTTGTTGAGCACCACGGTGTGACCGATGTGGATGTCGGGCGCCGTCGGGTCCAGGCCGAGTTTGATGCGCAGCGGCTGGCCGGTGGCCTGCGAGCGGGCCAGTTTTTGCACCCACTCCTGCTGCGGCAGCAGTTCGTCGGCACCGCGGAGCGACACTTCCAGCGCTTGTCCTACAGTCTCAGTGAGCGGAAAAGTTGTAACAACTGAATGATTCATAAGGGTTTTCAAGGGTGCCTCTGGCGGCCGGTTGGCTATACTGCGGGCCACCTCGCCGTCGCGGATTCTAGTAGCCACCCCGTTTATGCGGCTTGGTTTGCACTGCCGGACGGCCCTCCTGACAGTATGTGCGCCTTGGTAAGCCCTCGACCGACCCGGTCGCCTGCCGTGCCAGACCCACGCCACCCTGGGGACAGAATTTTGACCAATGGCTTGACCGATGCCAGCCGCGCGCTGCTGCAACCGCTTTCCCGCAGCCTGCGCAACCACCCCAAACGCATTACTGCCGCCCTTGCGGCCCTGCTGCTGACCGCTGGCGGCGGCGCTTTCGCCGTGGCCTCGCTGGGGCCCGACGCCGCCGATCTGCCGCAGCAGCGCATCGCGCAACCCGTGCAGTCGCTCGCCAGCGACGCGACGCTGGCCCAACTCACCGACCGTCCCGCCTTCACGCTGTACCGCAGCGAGCAGCTGCGCAGCAGCGACACGGCCGAATCGCTGCTGCAGCGCCTGGGCGTGGCCGATCCGGCCGCTGCCGCCTGGCTGCGCCGCGACCCCAACGTGCACCAGAACCTGCTCGGCCGCACGGGCCGCTCGGTAACGGCCGAGACCACCGACGACCACCGCCTTACGCGTCTGACGGCACGCTGGGCACCGGACGATAGCGGCAATTTCAAACGCCTCGTCATTGAGCGTTCGGGCGACGGCTTTGCCTCCCGCGTCGAGTCGGCACCGCTCACGGCGTCGAGCCGCTTGTCGGGCGGCGTGATCCGCAGCTCGCTGTTTGCCGCGACCGACGAATCCAATATCCCCGACCCGGTGGCGGTCCAGCTCGCTGAAATATTCTCGGGCGATATCGATTTCCGCCGCTCGCTGCGCAAGGGCGATCGCTTCTCGGTGGTCTATGAAACCCTGGAAGCCGACGGCGAACCGCTGCGCACGGGCCGCGTGCTGAGCGCCGAGTTCGTGAACAACGGCAAGAAGCACGAAGCCATGTGGTTCGAAGAACCCGGCAGCAAGGGGGCTTACTACACCTTGGCGGGCGAAAGCCTGCGGCGCGCCTTCCTGAGCGCCCCAGTGGCATTCACGCGCATCTCCAGCACATTCTCCATGCGCTTTCACCCCATTCTGCAGAAGTGGAAAGCCCACCTGGGCACCGATTTCGCCGCCCCCACCGGCACGGCCGTGCGCACCGTCGGCGATGGCGTGGTCGAGTTTGCCGGCGTGCAAAATGGCTATGGCAACGTGATCTTCGTCAAGCACCGCAGCGAACACGAGACGGTCTATGCCCACCTGAGCCGCATCGACGTGAAGAAGGGCGAGTCGGTCACGCAGGGTGAAACCATAGGCGCAGTGGGCCAGACCGGCTGGGCCACTGGGCCCCACCTGCACTTCGAGTTCCGCGTGAACGGCAAGCAGCAGGACCCGATGGGCATCGCCCGCTCCAGCGAGGCAGCGGCCCCCATCTCCGCGGCTTCGCGGCCAGCCTTTGACCGCGTGGCCGCGCTGATGCGCACCCAGCTCAATTCGGCCGAGCTGATCCAGCAGGCCAGCGCCGAATAATGCTCCCCCCTGAGCCGCCTGCGGCGTCTTCCCCCCAGGGGGACGCCGCCTGCGCGGCGGGACGGCCCTTGCGCGGCGGCCGCTGGCCTGGCGCGCAGTGCCTCTTGTGCGATCTTGGTGGCTGCGGACCGGCGTGAGCACCTCCTGCGCTCCCGGGCTGTACATCGGCCTGATGTCGGGCACCTCGCTCGATGGGGTGGACGGGGTGCTGGCCGAGATTTCAGAGCAAAAATGCACGGTAGCGCTCTACCAGTCCACCCCGATAGCTCCTGAATTAAGAGCAGAATTGCTGGCGCTCAACAGCCCCGGCCCGAACGAACTGCACCGCGCCGCGTTGGCCGGCAACGCGCTGGCCCTGGCCTATGCCGGCGTCGTGCAGGCGCTGCTGGCCGAAAGCGGCCTGGCGCCCGGCGCCGTGCGCGCCATCGGCGCCCACGGCCAGACGGTGCGCCACCGGCCGCAGGAATTCGGCGGCACCGGCTATACCCTGCAACTCAACAACCCCGCGCTGCTCGCCGAGCGCACCGGCATCACAGTGGTGGCGGACTTCCGCAGCCGCGACCTGGCCGCCGGCGGCCAGGGCGCGCCCCTGGTGCCCGCCTTCCACCAACGCGTCTTCGGCCTGCCGGGGCGAACGCGCGCCGTGCTCAACATCGGCGGCATCGCCAACCTCAGCGTGCTGCAGGCGGGCGGCGGGGTGCTGGGCTTCGACTGCGGCCCCGGCAACGCGCTCATGGACGCCTGGTGCCAGCGCCACACCGGCCAGGCCTACGACGACGGCGGCGCCTTCGCTGCCAGCGGCCGGGTGGCGGCCCCGCTGCTGTCGGCGCTGCGCGCCGAGCCCTACTTCGCCCAGCCGCCGCCCAAGAGCACCGGGCGCGACCTGTTCCATAGGGAATGGCTGGAAGCGCACCTGGCGCGCCACGCCGCGCTGGCGCCGCGGGACGTGCAGGCCACCTTGACGGAATTGACCGCCAGCGCTTGTGCAGACTGTGTTAACAGCTATGGAAGTGATAGCGATTTGTTGGCCGTATGCGGCGGCGGCGCGCGCAACACCTTCCTCATGGCGCGGTTGCAGGCGCTGCTGCCCGCGACGCGGGTGACGACCACCGATGCGCTCGGCCTGCCCGCGCAGCAGGTGGAGGCGGCGGCCTTCGCCTGGCTGGCGCACCAGGCCATCGCCGGCCTGCCGGGCAATCTGCCCAAAGCAACGGGCGCCCAAGGCGCCCGTGTACTCGGGGGAATCTACCCCGCCTGAAGCGTTTCAGGAGAAGCTGGAGCCGCAGCCGCAGGTGGAGGTGGCTCCGGGGTTCTTGATGACGAACTGCGCGCCCTGGAGGTCTTCCTTGTAGTCGATCTCGGCGCCCACCAGGTACTGAAAGCTCATGGCGTCGATCAGCAGCGAGACACCGTTCTTGGTCATCACGGTATCGTCCTCATTGGTAATTTCGTCGAAGGTAAAGCCATACTGGAAGCCTGAGCACCCGCCGCCCTGCACAAAGACGCGCAGTTTGAGCTCGGGGTTGCCTTCCTCCGCGATCAGATCGGCCACCTTGGCAGCGGCGCTCTCGGTGAAGAGAATGGGATCGGGCATTTCAGTAGGGGCAGCTTGGATGGCGGCAGTCATGGCGAGGCTCCAGAATTGGGTCTTGGGGGAATACTAATGAAGTCCTTGGGGGATTTCTTTTCACTGGGCGTTAGACGCTAATTTCAGTGGGGGCTTTGCTTCAAGCACAGCGTCGGTAGGCACCATGCTGCCGCAGATGGTGGCGCCCTGGTGCATTTCCAAGGCCTTGTAGTGCACATCGCCCGTGATGCGCGCCTTGGGCTGCAATTCAAGCAGCACCGTCGCATGCACAGGCCCCACGACCTCGCCGTTGACGATGACGTGCGCAGCATGGACGGCACCCTCCACCTTGGCCAGCGCTGAAATCACCAGCAAACCGTTCTGCCCCTCTTCGGCACGCACATCACCACGCACCTGGCCATCAATGCGCAGGCCATCCGTAAAATGCACATCGCCCTCGATGCGGCTGCCCTGGGCGATCAGGCTTTTGATAGCGGGTTGCTTGTTGCGGGAAAACATGGGCGAGGCTCCTCTGGGGACGAATCAAGCGAGCAGTGGGCGCCACCGCTCACGGACTGAGGTCCGTGGTTTGCGAGGCACGAACACGCCCCTCGTGCAGGATTCTGACAGTCAAGGTTTTTACCACGGTATGGGGCGGCAACGGCGCAATGCCTTCGAGCCGCTGGTACTGGCGCAGCTTGAAGGCCTGCGCGTCGCCAGCGAAGCGCTGGCTCCAGGGTTTGCCATCGCGTGTTCCCGCGGCCACCAGCTCCAGCTGACCTGAAAATTCCGTAGCGTTTTTCACGGGCCGCATCAGGAGCACCTGCCAATGCAGTTTGGCATCGGCCTGCTGGTCGGCCTGCAGGCCGCGAATCGCCAGGTCATCGCCCGAGGTGCTGCTGGGAATAAGCTTTTCAAAGAACCCCAGATCCTCCCGCAGCGAGCGGTTTTCGCTCTCAAGTTGCTTGAGCTGGAGCTTTAGTTGCTCAAGGGCCGAGCGCTCGGCCAGCAGCAGGCTGCCCGAGGTGTTGGCAATCGTCTGCGCCTGCTGGGAGTCGGCCCGCAAGCGCGCCAGATCGCTGCGCAGGCGCACCAGTTCTTCGCGGCTACCCGCGTCCAAGCCGGCAATCGAGCGGCCAAAATCGAACGCCCACAGCGACACCGCAGCACAAAACCCGAGGAACACCGCCAGCACCAGCCAGCGCAGCGGCCACGGCAGCGCGCTGCGCACGGCGACGCGTGGGGCACTGATCGTCAGGCGGCGTCTGAGCAGTCGAAAACGCATGCGTCTCCTGTGGCGAGCCGGGTGAAGGACATGGGCACTCTGTGGTGGGCAAAAGGGGCGATTGTGGGCCAAACCGCGTCCACCATGAAAAAAGCCGCCCCGGCGAACCGGTGCGGCTTTTGTGCGAGATCCGCCGCTGCGGATCAGCGCTTGGAGAACTGCTTGGCGCGGCGTGCAGAGCGCAGGCCGACCTTCTTGCGTTCCACTTCGCGCGCATCGCGCGTGACGAAACCGGCCTGGCTCAATACCGGCTTGAGGGTTTCGTCGTAGTCGATCAGCGCACGGGTGATGCCGTGGCGGGCTGCGCCAGCTTGGCCGGATTCACCGCCACCGTGCACGTTGATCATGATGTCAAACGTTTCGGCGTGGCTGGTCAGCATCAGCGGCTGCTTGGCAATCATGATCGAGGTCTCACGGCCGAAGTAGGACTGAATGTCCTTGCCGTTGATCGTGATCTTGCCGCTGCCTTTTTTCAGAAACACGCGGGCGACGCTGGATTTGCGACGGCCGGTGCCATTGTTCCATTCACCAATCATCTCAAGGCTCCTTACAGTTCCAGCACTTTGGGCTGTTGGGCGGTGTGGGGATGCTCAGCACCACCGTACACCTTGAGTTTCTTGATCATGGCGTAACCCAGCGGCCCCTTGGGCAGCATGCCCTTGACGGCCTTCTCCAGCGCGCGGCCGGGGTGCTTGGCTTGCATGTCACGGAAATTCGTGGCCGAGATACCGCCGGGATAGCCCGAATGGCGGTAGTAGATCTTGTCCGTCGACTTGGCGCCGGTCACTCGAAGCTGAGCGGCGTTGATGATGACGATGAAGTCACCGGTATCGATGTGAGGCGTATAAATGGCTTTGTGTTTGCCGCGCAGACGGTGGGCAACTTCGCTGGCTACCCGGCCGAGCACCTTATCGGTGGCGTCAATCACAAACCACTCGTGCGTCACATCAGCGGGTTTGGCGCTGAAGGTTTTCATGAGTTTCTTTGGTTTGGCCGGCCTGAAAAGGGGCCGGCGTCCTTGGGCTCTTTTCCACGGTCGGTGTTTCTCTTGAAATGGAAACCTCTTAGGTGGTACTTGCAAAACCGGATTGAACCCGTTTTTACACTTCGCCGCGGAGCACGCAAGCGCTGCGAAGCCCGCCATTATAACGGGGCCACATCAAAACAGTCCACTGGCTTTCATGCAGGCGCCGCCTCAATTGGCAAAGTGGTTGCTCTCCAGCGGCTCCATGGCCTTGCGGAACTCGACGCAGGCCGAGCGCCCAGCATTGCCCGGCTTGCCGCATTCCTCGCGCAGACACATGCTGCGGGTCAGCACGTTGGTATTGGCACACAGCGGCGCTGGCGGTGGTGCCTTGCGCGGCGCGGGGGCTGGCAGCGGCGCAGGCGGCGGAGCTGGCGCCGGCTCTTGCACCGGGCTTGTCGCTGGCACGGGCGGTTCTTTGGTGGCTTTGGTTGGTCGTGCCGATCGGGGCGGCGTCTTGGACACCGCGCGCGGGTCGCCGGAAGACACAAACGCCGGTGCCGGTCCGTCGTTGGGCGGGGGCATGCTCGCGGCCGCCTGCGCAGCCGTGAGGTCTGTGGCAGCTTGCTCAGCGGGAGCCGCTTCGGGCGCCGACACCGGCGGTTTCAATTCCGTGATGATGGCGTCGGCCGGCGCTGTCGTCGGCTTCGGCAGCGGCGCCTGAGCCGGTCCGCGCAGGGCCCATGCCACGGCAACCGCCGCCAACCCGACCGCGCCCGCGCCAAGCCAGGGCCAGAGCAAACGCCGCGCAGGCGGCGCGGCAGCTCTCTCGCGGGTCCACTCGGATTCGAGCAAAGCCTTCTTGGGAGGAGCCTGCCGTGCCGGCGCCAGGGGCTCGGCCGGCTGGACCGTGTCTGGGTCACGAAACACCGTGTCAGGGCCTAGAAAGACCGTATCGGCGGCATCGGTCTGTGCCGCGTCCTGCGCCCCCGGGGCGGTGGAAGCGATTACCTGGGGAGCTACGGGCTTGGCATGCAGGGGAGCGGACGCAGGGCCCGCCGGTAGCTGCACTGCAGCACCCCCCGCAGGCGCCTGGCCCGTGAGGTCCACGGTACTCGCCGTCATGGTGGCGTCAGGCTGGTCGGTGGGCTCGACCCAGAGGTCCCCCAAACCCGCGCGGAAGTCGAAATGGTCCAGTCCCGCTGGCGCCGATGGCATCGCCATCAACGCCAGAAACGCATCGATGCTCTGGGGTCGGTCTTCAGGCTGCAGCTTGAGCGCCTGGGAGATGGCCTCGATAAAAGGCGGGGAATATTCCTGGCCAAACTGCTTGTGCACCGTCCTGGCCACGCGCGAAAACGGCACCATGCGATCGCGCAGGGCCCGCAGCGTGGCCGGCAGTGGCGCGTCGTTGCACAAACAACCGTGCACCACAGCCGCCAGGGAGTACAGGTCGCTCCAAGGCCCTTGGGCCATCTCGGCGTGGCCCTCACCTTCGCCATCCGAATACTGCTCTATGGGCGCGTAGTTCACCTTCAGCACCGCCGTGTGCTTGCGGTCGCGGTCGTTGATGGCGTGGCGCGAGGCACCCAGGTCCAGCAGCACGGGAGGCCCCATATCCTGCAAGAAGATGTTGTCGGGGGAAATATCGCGGTGCAAGGTGTTGGCGCCGTGCAGCACACGCAGTGCGTCGAGCACGGCCCACAGCACCTGGCGCAGCCAGGCTTCCGGGGGCGGTGCGCGCATCTGGGTACGTGCCTGCTTGAAGGTCATGCCCCGGTACAGCGGCATCACCATGTAGGCGGTGTTGTGCGACTCCCAGAAGCGAAACACCTTCACCAACGAGGGGTGGTCGAACTGCGCCAGCATGCGCGCCTCGTCCACGAACGAGTGCAGGCCCGCCTGGAATGCTGGCTCGTCGGTAGACGAACGCGCCCAGAGTGTCCCATCGCCCGCGCGGGCGGCGAGCGCCGCCGGCATGTATTCCTTGATGGCCACCGTGCGGTGCAGCGAATGGTCAAACGCCTTGTAGACCATGCCAAAGCCGCCCACGCCCAATAGCGACAGGATTTCAAATTCGGCCAGGCGCGTGCCCGCCGGCAGCGCATCAAGGTGGCGCACCTGGGAGCGGTGTTCTGAACGGGAGCTTTCGGTCATGCGGGCGAAGGAGACGTGGCGGGACACAGGCCGGCCAAGGCGCTGGCCGGCTCCATCATCATAGGTTTCCAGGGTCGGTGAGAGCAAAAATGACTTTCTGAGACAAAAATTGCACGTTTTGCGTAGCGCATGGCCGGCGCGCAGGTGCATCTCCTGATTTTCAGCAACAAACATGCCAAACCGACCCGCAGTGCCCAAGGTCCGGGCAGGCATGGTTACCATCGCCCCATGTTCAGTTACCGCCACGCCTTCCATGCAGGCAACCACGCCGATGTGCTCAAGCACACGGTGCTGATTGCCGTCCTGCAGCACCTCACCGAGAAAGATGCCGCGCTGACCGTCGTGGACACCCACGCCGGTGCCGGCCTCTACCGGCTCGACGGCGACTACGCACGCACCAGCGGCGAGGCAGGCGGGGGCCTGCTGCGCCTGGCAGCGCCTGCGCCAGATGCCGAGCCCCTGGCACCTGCCTTGCAGGCCTACCTGGACCTGGTGCGCTCGTTCAACCATGGCAGCAACCTGAAGGTGTATCCGGGCTCGCCCTTCATCGTCCAGCACCTGCTGCGCGCGCACGACCGGCTCAAACTGTTCGAGCTGCACCCCACCGACGCCCGTGCACTGGCCGGCAACGTGGCGCAGCTCAATGCAGGCCGCCAGGTGGCCGTCCTGAGTGAAGACGGCTTTGAGGGCTGGCGCAAGTTTTTACCTCCACCAGCCCGCCGCGCCCTGTTGCTGTGCGATCCCAGCTACGAAATCAAGAGCGACTACGCCAAGGTGCTGGACCTTGCCACCGAGGGCATGAAGCGCTTCCCCACCGGCACCTACGCCGTGTGGTACCCCTTGATTGCCCGGCCCGAAGCGCATGATCTGCCACGCCGCCTGAAAACGCTGGCGACAAAGAGTGGCAAAAGCTGGCTGCACGCCACGCTGACCGTGAAGGCGGGCAAGGTCAAGGAGCTCGCCGACGGCAAGGTGGTGCGCCCTGGCCTGCCGGCCAGCGGCATGTTCCTCATCAACCCGCCGCACACGCTCAAGGCCGCGCTAGCGCCGGCCATGCCACAGCTCGTCGCACGGCTGGGGCAGGACCAGCACGCGGCGTTCACACTGGAATCAGGCGGCTGATACAGGCGCTGTACGTCCCAGGCGCCGGCACAGTTCCAGCACCGCCTGGCTCTGGTTCATGGTGTAGAAGTGCAGCGCCGGGGCGCCGCCGGCGCGCAACTGCTCGCACAAGCGCGTCACCACATCCAGGCCAAACGCCTTGATACTGGCCACATCGTCGCCATAGGACTGCAGGCGCAGGCGGATCCAGCGCGGTACCTCGGCGCCGCAGGCATCAGAAAAACGCAGCAACTGGCTGGAGCTGCCAATGGGCATGACGCCGGGCACCACCGGCACGCGCGCACCTTGGCGCGTGGCGTCGTCCACAAAGCGGAAGTAGGCGTCGGCGTTGTAGAAATACTGGGTGATGGCGGAATCAGCGCCCGCCTGCACCTTGGCGACGTAGGCGCGCAGATCGGCTTCAGGCGACCGTGCCTGCGGGTGCACCTCGGGGTAGGCCGCGACCTCGATGTGGAACGCATCGCCCGTTTCGGCGCGAATGAAGGCCACCAGGTCGCTGGCGTAATGGAACTCGCCGCCCAACCCATAGCCACTGGGCAAGTCGCCGCGCAGCGCCACCAGGCGCCTGACGCCCATGGCGCCCAACATGGCGAGCTGCTCGCGCACCGACTGGCGCGTGGCGCCGATGCAGGAGAAATGCGAAGCGGCGGCAACGCCTTCCTGGAGGATTTCGCGCACCGTGTCGAAAGTGCCCTGCTGGGTCGAGCCCCCCGCACCGTAGGTCACCGAGCAGAACTCGGGCGCCAGCGCCTGCAATTGCTGGCGCACGCCGCGCAGTTTGGCGGCGCCCTCGGGCGTCTTGGGCGGAAAATATTCAAAGCTCACCGGGCAGGCGGCGTTAGAGGCATCAGGGATATTGGCAGCGCTCATGCGGCCCTCCTCGCAAAAACAAAAAATTCGCGGTTGCCGTCGCCACCCTCAATAGGGCTTGGGAACCAGCTTTGGACCGTGAGCCCCAGCTCGGCACAGCAGGCGCGGATGCGCTGCTCGACCACCGCGTACAGCGCCGCGTCGCGCACGATGCCGCCCTTGCCCACCTGGCCTGGCTGCAGCTCGAATTGAGGTTTGACCAGCATCAGCAGCGCCCCGCCGTCCGCGAGCAACGGCACCAGCGCGGGCAGCACCAAGGTTAGCGAGATGAACGAGAGGTCGCCCACAATGACCGAGAATTTAGGGTCAAATTGGCCTTCAGCGCTTATTCCATATGCGCAAGCAGCTATTAAATCAGAAGCATCCAGGGCACGTGCGTTGACCTGCTCGATGCAGGTGACGCGCGCATCGCCCCGCAGGCGCGGGTGCAACTGCCCCTGGCCCACGTCCACGCCCACCACATGGGCAGCGCCTTGCTGCAACAGGCAATCGGTAAAACCGCCGGTGGACTGGCCCACGTCCAGGCACAGGCACCTCGACACGTCCAGGCCGGTAGCAGCCAGCGCCCCTTCGAGCTTGAGCCCGCCGCGCGAGACGTAGCGCGCCTCCGAGTTGTCCTGCAGTTGCAACTCGGCATCGTCCGGTACGTTGTCGCCATTCTTGGCCACCGGCTTCCAGGCGCCCTGCCCCACGCGCCACTGCGCGCCGCCCGCCAGCAGCCGCTGCGCCTGCGCGCGCGAAGCGGCGAGGCCGCGTTCGACAAGAAGTTGGTCAATTCGCATGGAGTTCCGATGGTTTTTTTGTTTCTCTGCCCTGTCAGCGCATAGCGAGCGGCCCGCAGGCTAGGCGCGGGAGGCCCCGGAAACCGGAACGTAGCGGCGCTACGTGAGGATTCACGGGAGGCCCCGCAACGACGCCTGCGGGCCGCGCAGTAGCGCCCGTTAATAGCGGTAGGTGTCGGGTTTGTAGGGGCCTTGCTTGGGCACGCCAATATAGGCCGCCTGCTCGTCCGTCAGCTCGCTCAGCATCGCGCCCACCTTCTTCAGGTGCAGGCGCGCGACCTTTTCGTCCAGGTGCTTGGGCAGCACGTAGACCTTGCCGTTTTCGTAGTAGTCGCTGTGCGTGAACAGCTCGATCTGGGCAATGGTCTGGTTGGCAAAGCTCGACGACATGACGAAGCTCGGGTGGCCCGTGCCGCAGCCCAGGTTCACCAGGCGGCCCTTGGCCAGCAGGATGATGCGCTTGCCATCCGGGAAGATCACATGGTCCACCTGCGGCTTGATCTCTTCCCATTCGTACTGTTCCAGCGTGGCGACCTGGATTTCATTGTCGAAGTGGCCGATGTTGCAGACGATGGCCTGGTCTTTCATGGCCAGCAGGTGCTCGTGCCGGATCACGTCGCGGTTGCCCGTGGTGGTCACGAAAATGTCGGCCTTGTCGGCGGCGTATTCCATGGTGACGACCTTGTAGCCTTCCATCGCCGCCTGCAGGGCGTTGATGGGGTCGATCTCGGTCACCCACACCTGGGCCGAGAGCGCGCGCAGCGCCTGTGCACTGCCCTTGCCCACGTCGCCGTAGCCGGCCACACAGGCCACCTTGCCGGCAATCATCACGTCGGTGGCGCGCTTGATGCCGTCGACCAACGATTCGCGGCAGCCGTACAGGTTGTCGAACTTGCTCTTGGTGACCGAGTCGTTCACGTTGATGGCGCGGAACAACAGGGTGCCCTTGGCCGACATTTCCTTCAAGCGGTGCACGCCGGTGGTGGTTTCTTCGGTCACGCCGATGATCTCGGCACCCTTGCGGCTGTACCAGGTGGGGTCCACGGCCAGCTTGGCCTTGATGGCGGCGAACAGGCAGGTTTCCTCTTCGCTGGTCGGGTTGGCGATCAGCGAGGCGTCCTTTTCGGCGCGCTTGCCCAGGTGCATGAGCAGCGTGGCGTCACCGCCGTCGTCCAGGATCAGGTTCGGGCCTTCGCCGGGGGTGTTGGCCGCACCGAAGTCGAAGATGCGGTGCGTGTAGTCCCAGTAGTCGGCCAGCGACTCGCCCTTGATGGCGAACACCGGCGTGCCGCCCGCAGCAATCGCGGCGGCCGCGTGGTCCTGCGTCGAGAAGATGTTGCACGAGGCCCAGCGCACCTGGGCGCCCAGGGCCTGCAGCGTCTCGATCAACACGGCGGTCTGGATGGTCATGTGCAGGCTGCCGGTGATGCGCGCACCCTTGAGCGGCTGCTTGGCAGCGAATTCCTCGCGGATGGCCATCAGGCCAGGCATCTCGGTCTCGGCGATGCGGATTTCCTTGCGGCCCCAGGCGGCCAGGCCGATGTCGGTAATGGCGCAGTCAATGGAATCAAGTGGGGGGGTACGGGCGTTCATGGGTGGCTCCAAAAGCTGTTTTGAAACACCACCTGCCGCGAGGGGGGATTGAGAGCCCATCGCACGCAAGGTGGATGAGCGTCGTTGCACAGCGGATCTGTGAGCCTGTCGAACTGACAGACCGTTCGGCCCGGCCTCCCGAGCCTCACGCCTGCTGAAATAGCGGGACGCTGCAACGCTCCTCGGGAGAAGAATGCGGATTATATCGGCGTGCGTTCCCGCAGGCGCAGTGCCATCGCCAGCGCACCCGCCAGCAGCACCAGCGAGAACCCCACCAAGGCCGGCCAGCGCCCATGCTCCCAGAACCAGCCACCCGCCGAACCCAGCACGCTGGAGCCCAGGTAGTACGCCAGCAAATACAGCGAGGACGCATGCCCCTTGGATTGGCGTGCCAGTTGCCCCACCCAGCCACTGGCGACCGAATGCGCCACGAAGAAACCAAAAGTGAGCACGGCAATGCCCACAATCACCCAAAGCAGCGGCGCCACCAAGGTCAGCACCACGCCAGCGACCATCAGCGCCACACCGCCCACCAGCACCGGCGCGCGCCCCAGCCGGTCCGCCAGCGCGCCAGCCGTGGGCGAAGCAAGGATGCCAAACAGGTAGACGCAAAAGATGAGGCCAATCTGCGTCTGGCTCAAGCCATAGGGCGGCAGCGCCAGGCGAAAGCCCGCGTAATTGAAGAGCGAGACAAACACCCCCATCAGCGCAAAGCCCGACAGAAACAGCAATGGCAAGCCGGGCGTGTGCAAGTGCGCGCGCCAGGCGTCCAGATGAAACTGCAAGCTCTGCGACTGCCGCGTGCCAGACGGCACTGCCCCGCTGGTTTTGGGCAGCAACCGCACAAACCCGATCGCTGACAGCAGCCCCAGCGCACCGATGGTGGCCATTGCTGCGCGCCAGCCAAATTGGTCGGCCAGCGCACTCGTCCCCACCCGCCCGGCCATGCCGCCAAATGCCGTTCCGCCAATGTAGAGGCCCATGGAGAACCCCAGCCCGCGCGGGTGGATCTCATCGGCCAGATAGGCCATGGCCACGGCGGGCACACCGCCGAGCAAAATGCCCTCCAGCGCCCGCGCCACCAGCAACGCACCCCAGGTGGGCGCCACGGCTGCCAGCACATTGCATACCGCCGCCAGCGCCATGGAGGCAAACATCAGCCGCCGTTTGTCCCGCCCTTCCGACAAGGCGCCGGCAACAAAAATGGCCACCGCCAGGCACCCGGTGCTGACCGACAGCGCCAGCGAACTGCCCGCAGCCCCCAGGCCAAAGTGCGCCGCCAGCTCCGGCAGCACCGGCTGCACGCAGTACAGCAACGAGAAGGTTGCGAAACCTGCCATAAACAAGGCCAGGCTGATGCGCCGGTAGGCGGGCGAACCCGCTTGCACCCAGGTACGGGTGGCGGGCGATGGGTCGGATTCCTGCATGGGCGCAACTGTGACACGGGCGCGCGAACCCTGCTCTGCCTATCGGCCCCGTAAAATCAACGGGCTTTAAGCACGCATGCCCTGCCGTGCGCCTGCTCACCCCTGAATTCTGGATCTCCCTTGTCCTACGCCTCTGAAACCCGGCGCCGCCGCACCTTTGCCATCATTTCCCACCCCGACGCCGGCAAGACCACGCTGACGGAGAAGCTCCTGCTGTTCTCGGGCGCGATCCAGATCGCCGGCGCCGTCAAAGGCCGCAAGGCCAGCCGCCATGCCACCTCCGACTGGATGGAGATCGAGAAACAGCGCGGCATTTCAGTAGCGTCAAGCGTGATGCAGATGCTCTACCGCGAGCACGTCATCAACCTGCTCGACACCCCCGGCCACAAGGACTTCTCGGAAGACACCTACCGCGTGCTGACCGCCGTCGATTCGGCCTTGATGGTGATCGACGCCGCCAACGGCGTGGAAGCCCAGACGCGCCGCCTGATCGAGGTCTGCCGCCAGCGCGACACCCCCATCATCACCTTCGTCAACAAGATGGACCGCGAAGTGCGCGACCCGCTGGACATCATGGACGAGGTCGAGCGCGAGCTGGGCATGCCCTGCTGCCCCATGACCTGGCCGGTGGGCCAGGGCAAGCGCTTTGGCGGCATCATCAACCTGCGCACCCAGGCGATGACGGTGTTCGAGTCGGGCAGCGAGCGCCGGCCCCAGGATTTCGAAACCATTCCCCTCACCGAAACTGCCCGGCTGCGGGCACGCTTTGGCAGCGAGTTCGACACCGCCATGGAAAGCATGGAACTGGCGGTGGGCGCGTCGCCCACCTGGGACCATGCGCAGTTTCTGGCGGGCAAGCTCACACCCGTGTTCTTCGGCTCGGGGGTGAACAACTTCGGCGTAATGGAAGTGCTCGACGCCCTGGTGGACATGGCCCCGCCGCCCGGCCCGCGCATCAGCACGCTGGAAGTCAACAAGCAACCGGTGGTCAAGACCGTCCAGCCCGAGGACGAAGGTTTTTCTGGCGTGGTCTTCAAGGTGCAGGCCAACATGGACGCCAACCACCGCGACCGCATCGCCTTCGTGCGCGTGGCCTCGGGCAAATACCAGCCCGGCATGAAGCTCAAGGTGCAGCGCACCGGCAAGGAGCTGCGCCCCACCAGCGTGGTCACCTTCATGAGCCAGCGCCGCGAAGCTGTCGAAGAAGCCTACGCCGGCGACATCATCGGTTTCACCACGCACGGCGGCGTGCAGCTGGGCGACACCATCACCGATGGCGCCAACCTGCAGTTCACCGGCCTGCCGTTTTTTGCCCCCGAGCTGTTCATGACCGTGGTGCTCAAGAACCCCTTGCGCACCAAACAACTGCAGCAAGGCCTGGCCCAGCTGGGCGAGGAAGGCGCCATCCAGGTCTTCAAACCCGACACCGGCGGCAACATGCTGCTGGGCGCCGTGGGCCAGCTGCAATTTGAAGTGGTGCAGCACCGCCTGAAAGGCGAATACGACGCCGACGTGCGGCTGGAGGGCTGCCAGTACACGGGTGCGCGCTGGATCACCGCCGACACCCCGGCCGAGCTGCGCGAATTTGAAAATGCCTACCCGCTGCGCATGGCGCACGACGCGGCCAACACCCTGGCCTACCTGTGCACCAGCCCCTACGACGTGCGCCTGGCACAGGAACGCTTTCCCAAGATCCACTTCCACCCGCTGCGCGAGCATGCGGGGCTGGCGCTGCAATCGGGCGGTTGATACCATCCACCGGAAACACCACTATGACACCCGCTCTTACGTTGATGACGCTCGTCTGCGTTGTAGGAATATCACTCGGTCAGCTTTTGTTCAAGAAGGCAGCTTTGTTGATTCCGGCGCATGCCGGCTGGCGGGACTGGGCCTTCAACGGATGGCTAATCACCGCCCTGGCGCTTTACGGTGCAACAACGCTGCTGTGGATTTGGGTGCTGCGCACAGCGCCGCTGCACCTTGCTTACCCCTTCATGGGGTTGGCATTTGTGCTGGTCCCTGTGATGGGCTGGATGCTGCTGCGTGAGCCACTGCACCTGCAGACCTTGCTGGGTGGCGCCCTGATTCTGGCCGGCATCACTCTGGCAGCCAGGGCGCAATGACGCAGGGCATCAGCATGCTCGAGAGGCATCGCCAGCCCTCTATCGCCGTCGCGATTCCGAGCTACAAGGTGACAGGACACGTGCTGGAGGTAATAGCCGCCATTCCGCCCAGCGTACAGCGCATTTATGCAGTCGACGATGCCTGCCCTGATGCCAGCGGGGACCATATCGAGCGTTACTGCACCGATCCACGCGTGCGGGTGCTGCGCCACACGAGCAATCAGGGGGTGGGCGGAGCCCTGATCACAGCATATCGCGCGGCATTGAAAGACGGCATGGACATCGTGGTCAAGATTGATGGTGACGGTCAAATGGACCCGCGTCTGCTACCACTTTTTGTGCGCCCCATTCTTGCCGGCCGTGCCGATTACACCAAGGGCAACCGCTTCTATCGACCCGAGTCGGTACGAACGATGCCGCCCATGCGACTGATCGGCAACGCCTTGCTGTCGTTTCTCACAAAGCTCAGCTGTGGCTACTGGCAACTCATGGATCCGACCAACGGCTACACCGCCATTCACACGACCGTACTTCGGGAATTGCCCCTGGACAAACTCGAGCGCCGCTACTTTTTTGAGACCGACATGCTTTTTCGCCTCAATACCCTGCGCGCCGTGGTACGCGACATTCCCATGGACGCGGTCTATGCCGACGAAGAATCCAACTTGAACATCAAAAGGGTACTCCCGGAATTCCTCGGCAAACACCTTTCTCGGTTGTTTCGTCGCTATGTGTACAGCTATTTGGTTCGCGATTTCAATATCGGCACTATTTACAGCTTGGCGGGTAGCTTTCTTCTCATCACAGGCGGGGTATTCGGTGTCCTCCACTGGATCGGGAGCAACACAAGCAACCATCCTGCTTCCAGCGGGACGGTGATGCTGGCCGCTATGCCGGTGCTCATAGGTATTCAGCTGCTTATTGCCTTTGTGCAATACGACGTCAGCAGCGTTCCGACGGAACCGCGCAGCCCTGAACTTCAGGAAGCCGACCGCGCACTGCCACGGGCCACGCCTTGAGCTCGGCAACACCAAGCGGCGCGCCGCACGCGACGATTTCGTGTCGCTTATTGCCCGCCCAGTGGTGGTGGTTGGGCGTGGTTCTGCCCACGCTGGTCTATGCCACACGTGCTGTTTACATTCTTGCCGATCCTCGGATCCCCTACGACACGCTGCACACCTATCTACCGCTTGCAAGGGCATTTCTTGAAGATCCTTCCTCCTATTTCACACTCCCGAACAGTGTGACCGTAGCACCGGGCGCGGTGCTTTACATGGCCATATGGGGAGCAGACCCTGTCGCTATCAAGGCGGCCAACTTGTTCATCGGTCTCGCCTCCTTGTTGCTTGCATCCGACGCCGTGAGGCGACTGGCCGGCCCAGCGGCTGGTGCCGCTGCAGCGTGGGGATTTGCCACGTCTCAGATGCTCGTCACAACGGGCGTCACACTGATGGGTGAGGCACCGTTCGTTTTTTTGGTGGTCTTGTGGTTATGGGCCTGCTCTTGGGCATGTGACGGCGCTCAGCTCCCGCGCAAAAATCGCGTTGCCGCCGTGGTTCTAGGTGGGGTCGCGCTCACCGCAGCCACGCTGACACGCGCCACTTGGCTTTATTGGCTACCCGCAGCAAGTCTGGCCGGCTTGGTAATGGCACTCCTGTGCAAGGGAGACACACGTCGTGTATTTTTGCGCCTGGCCACCATTCACCTGATAGCGTTGGCTTTGGTTGGCAGCTTCATGCTGCACCAGCGCGAAGCATTTGGCCGCCCACTAGTTGCAACGGGAAGCGGCGCAGCTTTGTACTTCGGCAGCAATGCAGTTCTGCATGGCTATGAGCCTCCCTTTTTCGGCCTCGCGCACGACGAATTCACGGTCACCGACAACTTAGGACACCTATCGCTGGAAGGAGACCGACGGCTGCTCGCCGTCACGCGCGCAGCACTGCTTGATACGGCGCCAGCCCAGCTCTTTCACCTGTATTTTCAGAAGCTGGGCGCATTTTTGTTCTTCAGCCGCGCTCAGTTATCTCGTCACGTCTTCAATGATCGGGCTATGCGTATAGGTCTGCTGGTGCTGGCGCTGGGGGGGTTGATTGCGGGGCGAAAAAAGCCGCTCGTTTGGTTGCTGGCAGGCGCAGCAGCTTACCAGTGCGCTGTGCATATTCCCGTGATGTACAACCCTCGGTACAGTGCCAGCGCACTGGATCCACCCCTGACTTTGCTGGCTGCCGCAGGCCTCGGGCTAATGATCACAGCGGGAAAAAAGCGGCGCTTCGTCGCGCTGGCGGGCACGCTGTTTGTGGTCATGACGGGAGTTGCAATAGGCGCATGGAACCAGCGCCACGGCGAGACCTTGATGCCGGACATTGCGTCGGGCCCGAACCGTCTGATACAGCAGGCGAACAAGAGTGAGTTGAGCGTGAAAGGGAACAGCGGTAATCCGTTTGAGAAGCCGGTGCCCATAACCCACACCCGGCTGGTCGTCGAATGGGCTCCGCCTTCATTGCAGCTATCCAACTTGGCTGTACTGAACCTTCCGCTTCGGCATTTTGAAGGCCAGTGCCGTGAGCTGTGGATCGTGTACACCACGCCAACGGGTGCGGCGCGTTCAGCTAGGGTCCTCCTTGACGGTCTGCGCCCAAATCAAAACATTGCCTGGGGGATGGATGCAGTGAGTTTGCCCAACCACAAGGGCATTTTGAGGCTGGAGTTTGCCTGCTCTCCCGGCACAGTCGTAGAGTTTGGTGCACCGGCTCTTTATGACGTCGCCTTGGGTCATTTTTACCGTGCACAGGCACTCGGCCCTGAGCTTGCTCGCTCTTTTCCAGGGAAGGACGCCCAATGAACAGGTTCCCCGTCGACCGCGCTGTGAGCCGTAACTTGGGGGCCGCACTTGCTCTGTGTCTGGTCGGGCTGCCTGCCACGGCCCAAAAAGCCAATTTGGGTCATATCGAAACACCAGCGAGCCGCCCCCCTCTGATCCTCGCTCCGTCTATCGAAGGTGCTCAGTTATGCGACCAGGCACTCAAAGATGCCACCATTACGCAACTTGACGATGCCTACGCCCTGTGCCGAAGACGCAAGCAAAACGGCGCTCCCGCAGTGCGCCGCCTGCTCGATACGCTAGAGCCTGGCGGCCCTCGCGGTCAGGTGCAGGTGGGCTACACGCTGACGCTGCAGTTGCTGGCGCTCTATCAGCGCAAGGGCAACCAGTGGGCGATTGACACCCACCGCATTGATGAGCAGCTGTCGCTGATCCGGGATATTGACCGGCCTGTGGTGCTGTACCTCGCCGCGGACCATTTCGACAGCGTAGGCCCTCTGACGGATGATTTGCTGGCCAATCCGCAAAACATCATGGCACTCTCCGACGGCAAGCCGCTCACGCTGGGATACTTTGGCTACCGCATCGCGCCGTACACCTTGCGTACCGATGAATCCATTCCGGTCAACCATTACCGGTATGAGGCTCTGCGCACAGTGGCCAAGCGCGTAGAGGCATTGCCAGCCAAGGTGCAAAAACGCATCTTCGCGATCACGCTGGCCGGGGAATTGCACCAAATGTTTCCCGATTTCGAAAATGGCATGGGCACTTACCAGGACATCCACGTCACGGATTACAGCCCCGGCTCGGTCAACGATTTCCGTGCCTGGCTATCCCGTAAATACGGCACCATCGCTGTATTCCGCGAGAAAACCGGTCTTGATTACGCTGACTTTGGCACCATCCCCGCGCCCGGACGCGATATACGGCGCGAACACCTGGCGAACTTTGGCGAGCATTACGACGCGTTTGCCGACGGCATGCTGCCGTTTTCTGGCTGGTTGTCGGATCCGCAGCACCAGGTTCAAAAGCTAACGCTATACGTTGACGGCCAGGCAGCAGGTGCTGTGCCACGGGGCTTGAACCGGCTGGATGTGTACCGTGCGGTCGAAGCGGTGCAGGACCCCAATGTCGGCTACCGCGTGGACTACGACTACCGCGCACTCACCCCAGGCCGGCACGTCGCGCAGATCGTGGCCGAATCCGCCAGTAGCCAGTATGCCGTAGCAGAACGCGAATTCGTGGTCATGGGGCGCGATCAGAAGTCCATCAGCGGACGCGGCAAGCCCCTGCTCTCACTCAAGAACGTCAAAGCTCTGGCAGGCGTGCAGACTTGGCTGGACCTGCCAAAACCCCTGCAGGACGTGTACTACAACCCACTTGCACGCGACTGGAACCAATTCCGCGCCGAGCAGGTGCGCGGCTTCATGGCGCACTTCTACCAAGTAGCGCTGGATGCGGGCCTGCCCGCCTCCAAACTCTATTCCCATCAGATTTTGCCGCGCGTAAATTCCAGCTGGAACCCGCAACTGTTCGCCGCCGATTTGACGCTGCAAGGCGATTTACCGTGGAAGCAGGGCATCAACCTCTACGGCGGGGCAACCGATAGCGACTGGGTGCGCCAGTTCATCGCCGCACACCACATCACCGACTACGGGGTGCCAGAATTCAATCCTCAGCAATGGAAGCGCAAAGGTGCGCACCTGGCGGCAATGCAGTCGCAGTATGCAAACGGTGCACGCTTCATCAGTCCGTATTATTTTTCCGTGGTACCCGATCGCTTCAAGGGCGGCGCCTCGCATGGCGTCAATCGCATGGAACTGGGACCCAAAAATCCGCAGGACGGATCGGACCAGTTCTACCAAGCCTTGATTACATTCGCTGCGCGCTGAACATGGTGCAACAGAGGCAACTCTTCAAAGCCAGCCTCTTCGCCTGACACCCCACCAACGTCTCACGCTCCGCATGCAAGCGCTCACCACCTGGCAACCGCCTGCCAATCTGCTCGGCATCTTCACCGACATCGACGACACCCTGACCACGGACGGCGCCATCACCCCCGACGCGCTGGCTGCCTTGCACGATTTGAAGGCGGCCGGGCTGCACGTGATTCCCATCACCGGGCGGCCCGTGGGCTGGAGCGAGCGCTTTGCCGCGGCCTGGCCGGTGGACGCCGTGGTGGCCGAGAACGGCGCGGTCGCCCTGCGCCTCGAATCGTCAGAAAATATAAGCGAAAATGGCCTCCAGCGCTTATCGGACAAGCGCTTGCAGCTATCAAAAATATACCAACAAGATGCCGCTACACGGGCCGTCAACTTTGCTGCCATGCGCGCAGTGCTGGAGGCTATCGAGCGCCAGGTGCCCGGTGCCCGGCGGGCGCAGGATTCGGCCGGCCGCGAAACCGACATCGCCATCGACCACAGCGAATTCACGCACCTTCCGCAAGCCACGATCGATCGGTGTGTCGGCCTGATGCGGGAGGCGGGCATGGTGGCCACGGTGAGCAGCATCCACATCAACGGCTGGTTTGGGGCGCACAACAAATGGGCAGGTGCGCGCTGGATCGTGCGCGAGCTGTTCGGGCGCGAACTGTCGCAGGAGACGGCCCGCTGGGTCTATGTGGGCGATTCAAGCAACGACCAGATCATGTTCGAGCATTTCGGGCACAGCGTGGGCGTCGCCAACATTGCGCGCTTCGTCCCCCAGCTCACCCATTTGCCGCGCTTCGTAACACGGGGCGAGCGCGGCGCGGGATTTGCCGAATTGGCGCGGCACCTGCTGGCAACACATCCGGCTTGACGCTTCCCACCTGGGGTGGGGAGCCAGCATCAACTTGGCGCGGGCGCAGCGTCCGCTGGCACCAGCACCACGCGGTTGCGCCCGGCCTGCTTGCCGGCGTACATGGCCGCATCGGCCCGCGCCATCAGCGCATTCAGATCTTCCCCCGGCTGGTGCTGGGCCACGCCAGCGGTGGCTGTCACTGCAACCGCCTGATCGCCGACCATCGCAGGCGTTGCGGCCAGCAAGTCGTTGAACCGCTGCAGTACCGTGCCAGCCCGTTGCAGATCGACGTCTGGCAACAGCACCGCGAATTCTTCACCCCCCACCCGCGCCGCCATGTCGGCACCACGAAAGCTGCGAGCGCACACCTCGCCCACCCCGCGTAGCACCGCATCGCCGCCGGCATGGCCGTGGGTGTCGTTCACCCGTTTGAAATGGTCGAGGTCAAACATGGCCAGTGACAGCGGCTCGCTGCGGCGCTGCGCGCGTGCCGATTCCGTAGCGAAGCGTTCAGCAAGCGCACGTCGGTTGGGCAGCCCCGTGAGCAAATCCGTGAAGGCCTGGCGCTCAAGTTCGCCCTGCAGGGCCACGCGCCGGACGACTTCATCTTTCAGTTCCCGGTTGGCGTCCAGCAACTGGCGGCGCAGCAGGAATTCCAGCCGTTCCGTCTTTTGCTGGCGCAGCGCTGCCGCGTAGCCCAGCACGGCCGGCAGGGCCACCAGGAAAGCCGTTCCGACCTTCACCGACGCGTCCGCTGTCGTGGCCCAGACACTGAGCGTGGCGCCGATGGCACCAAACAGCGCCACAGGAGCAGCCATGGCCACACGCACCGGTACAAACAGGAACAGCATGACCTGGATGACCATGATCGCCCCGGTATTGAACGCCCGGATATCTGGTCGCAGCCCGTAGAGCAGAAAAAAGAACGAATACCCCAGTAAGGCCAGGCCAACAAGCACGTACCCTTGCAAGGCCAGGTTCGGTCTGCGCTTGAATGCCTCTGCGGCCCCCAGAAGGAGCAATGCGAACACGCCCCGGTAGGCCGCCAGAATCCAGAAATTCGGCACGGCACCCAGGGCGAGGTAATCGGGCACCGCAAACACAACCATCAGTGCTGCCCAAAGCACCAGGCCCGCGCGCTGCTGCGGCAGCACCCGGGACAGCGTGCTCGCGCGAAAATCCTGCTCCAGCGCGGGCTCGACAAACTCCCCACGCAAGGGCCAGATACGGTCCGGCGACTGGTCGACGGCAAAAGCGGGGGTCGATTCGGACATGGCGCCTGCATGGTAAGGCGACTGGCGTAACCCTGCCGGCACGGTCAGGCTTTGTAGGTCGACAGCAACAAGCTGGTTTCCGTGGCCGCAATGCCCGGCGTGAGGCGGATACGCCCCAGCGCCGCATCAAACGCCTCCAGGCTCTCGGCGCGCACCTCGGCGACGATGTCCCAGCGGCCATTGGTGCTGTGCAGCGTGCCCACTGCGGCCTCGCCGCGCAGGGCGCGTATGACGGCGGGTGCGCCGTTGCCTTCGACCGCGATGCTCATCCACGCCCGGATGCGCTGGGGTTCGGAATCGGGCCGCAGGCGCACGGTGTAGCCCGTGATGACGCCCGCGTCTTCGAGCTTGCGCAAGCGGTTCTGCACCGTGCCGCGCGAGACACGGACCTTTTGCGCCAGTGTGGCCAGGGGCGTGCGGGCGTTGTCGCGCAGCAGGCTAAGCAACTGCCTGTCAGTGTCATCAATTTTTACCATAGCGATAATTATTACTGCCATATCGCTAGAAGTGCTACCAAATCAGCACATTTTTGCCGCTATTCGTTGGTTGAGGCGGCACAGCACAATCTTCTGAAGCCATCTCATTCGGCTTCTCAATCCATCGAATACGCGAAGGCGAAGCGAAGCCGACAAAGCAATCGTTTGATTGAGCAATGGCATCAGGAGACAAAAATGACCCGCCTTATCGACCTTCCCGCCCTCGCGCAGCTGACGCAGGACATCGGCCCCGCTGCGCTCATCGAACAGCTGGTCCACAGCATCGAAGCCGAGTTTCTGCATTGGAGCGAGTTCGACAAATCCGCCCGCAGCGCCTGCCACAGCGCACGCGGGGTGATCGAGCTGATGCCGGTGGCCGGCGCCACGCACTACAGCTTCAAGTACGTCAATGGCCACCCCGGCAATCCGGCACGCGGCCTGCCAACGGTAATGGCCTTTGGCGTGCTGGCCGAGGTGGACACAGGCTACCCGCTGCTGCTGTCCGAATTGACACTGACCACGGCCCTGCGCACCGCCGCCACCTCCGCCATGGCGGCGCGCGCCCTCGCCCGGCCGAACTGCCGCCGCATGGCGCTTATCGGCAATGGCGCGCAGAGCGACTTCCAGGCGATCGCCTTTCACACCCTGCTCGGCATTGGCGAGGTGAGTGCTTTCGACGTCGATGCGGCCGCCACGGACAAGCTCTTGCGCAACCTCGCGGACCTCCCCGGCCTGCGCGTGCGGCGCGCGGCGTCTGTACGCGATGCCGTGCGCGGCGCCGACATCGTCACCACCGTCACGGCCGACAAGGCCCGCGCCACCATCCTCACGCCCGACATGGTCGAGCCCGGCATGCACCTCAACGCCGTGGGCGGCGACTGCCCCGGCAAGACCGAGCTGCACCCCGACGTGCTGCGTGCGGCCAACATCTTTGTCGAGTACGAGCCGCAGACGCGCATCGAGGGCGACATCCAGCAGCTCGCGCCCGACCATCCGGTGACCGAACTCTGGCGCGTGCTGTCCGGACAGGCGCCCGGCCGCACGTCCGCGCAGGAAGTGACCGTCTTTGATTCCGTCGGCTTTGCGCTGGAAGACTATGCCGCCCTGCGCACCCTGCACCGCCTGGCGCAGGAGCGCGGCATCGGGCGCGACGTGGAGCTGGTCCCAAGCGACGGCGACCCAAAAGACTTGTTCGGGCGCACGCGCGGCGCCGGGGCCAGTACGCGTCTGCGCCGCGTGGCCTGACCGATATGCCGCCGCCCTCCCTGCAGGCACCAGCCGCCGTGGTCATGGTGCGTCCGCGCCATTTCACGCCCAATCCCGAAACGGCCGCCGATAACGCCTTCCAGGCGCACGCGGCCGGCCAGCCACCCGATGAAACCGCGCGCCGCGCTTATGCCGAGGTGAGCGACGCCGCCGCGCGGCTGCAAGACGCCGGCGTGCGGGTGCACCTCTTCGAGGACGATGGCCGGCGCCACACGCCCGACAGCGTCTTCCCGAACAACTGGTTCTCCACCCACGCGGGCGGCCATGTGGCGCTCTACCCCATGTTTGCCCCCAGCCGCCGGCGCGAGCGGCGCAGCGACATCATCGAGCATCTCAAGGCTGAGTACCGCGTGCAGGACGTGATCGACTATTCCGGCCTGGAGCAGGACGGCATGTTTCTGGAAGGCACGGGCGCCATGGTGCTGGACCATGTGGCCCGCATCGCCTACACCGCCCAGTCCAACCGCGCCAATGCGGTGGCGCTGGAGCGTTTTTGCACGCACTTCAACTTCGAGCCCATGGCTTTTGCCACGGCCGACGCCCAGGGCCAGCCGTGCTACCACACCAATGTGATGCTGTGCGTGGGCACGGACTTCGCACTCGGCGGCTTCTACCTGATCGCCGACCCGCAGCGCCGCGCGGCAGTGCGCGAGCGCCTGCGCGAGGGCGGGCGCGAGCTCATCGAACTCGATGCCCGCCAGATCGGCGAATTCGCCGGCAATGCGCTGGAGCTCACCGGCCGGAGCGGCCAGCGCTTGCTGGCCCTGTCCGAGCGCGCCTGCGCCAGCCTGACGCGCGGGCAGAAGGCGGTGATCAAGCGCAGCGCCACCTTGCTGCCGCTGCGCGTGCCCACCCTGGAGCTGGCTGGCGGCTCGGTGCGCTGCATGCTGGCGGGCATCCACCTGGCGCGGCGCCGCGTGGCATTCAGCGAGCCTGCCCGTGCGCCGGCCGCATCTCCGGGCGACAGCGATTGCATCGCGCAGGCAGACAATATTTCTGAGAATAATTCGGCTGCAGCGCTTATTGAGCAATAATTTTTAGCTATTTTTTCAATAGCATTGAAGGTGCTGCATCCAGCGCCGCTGCGTGGGCGTCCCGCAGCACCATGGTGCGCGCCACCTGGGCCAGCCAGACCACGGCAAAACCACAGGCCAGCGCGATCAGCCATTCGCCCAGCCGCGCCTGGTCGTCCAACAGGTAGGCGTTGCAAATGCGCACCGTCGAATCCGCGTAGAGCTGTCCCGCCACGGCCATCATCGGCAGGACGTTGCCGAGAAAAAAACCCTGCACCAGCAGCCCGGCGGGCTGCCACGACAGGCGCAGCGCTGCGCCGGCGAGCAGCAGCAGCACGAACTTGGCGGCCTCGACCGGTGGCGCCACCAACGCCAGGTCGAGCGCGCGCGGCACCATCAGCAGACTCAGGATGCCCCCCGCGGCCAGCAAGCCGCTGATGCCGTACGCGTTCCAGCGCGCCATGGCAGTACGTGCTTGTGGCCCGGCGGCACCGGCCAGCAGCGCGCCCGCCAGCAGCAGCAAGGGCGCCTGCAGCAGCATGTGGCGCAGCATGCTCGCCTCCAGCAGCGCACGCGCCGGGGGCAGTGCCAGCAAGGCGGCCAGCAGCCCCGCCGCCACCATCGGCCAGCCGCCCAAGCGCGGCTGCGGGCGATGGCCGTTCACGCGCCCCCCTTGGCCGCCAGATGGCGTGCGTAGTTGAGCGCCAGTTCTTGCTCGGCCAGATCGAATACGCGCACCAGCCGACCGTGCGCATCGAGTACCAGCAGGGCCGCGTTGTGCTCGTAGCCGCCACGGCCATCAGGCACCACCACCACCTGCAGGCGGCGCAGCAAGGCGGCGGATTCGTGCGCATCGGGCACCCGGGCGAACTGCCACAGCGCCGGGTCAGCGCCCAGGCCGCGCGCGTAGGCCGCCAGGCGATCGGGCGTGTCGTGCGCCCCATCGAAACTGATGGACAGCAGGCGCACGCCATCGCCCGCGCCACTCCCGCCACCCCCGCCCAGCTGCAGCCTGCGCTGCATTTGCTGGAAGACACCGCCCAGACTCAGGCAAAGCGTTTCGCAGCGGGTGTAAATGAAATCGACCACGGTCACGCGGCCCGGTGCATGCAGCCATGCGGCCAGCGGCTGCACCGGGAGACCCGGCCCTTCGATACGCACCTCCGGCACGGGCACCGGCTGCAGCGCCACCTCCAGGCGGCGCGCGCCCTCGGCCGTCCAGACCTGGAAATCGTCGGTCAGCCAACTCGCACCCGCGTAGCCGGCGCAGGCCAGCAGCGCGGCAGCGAGCGCGGTGCGCAGCATCAGGACCCGGCTGCCAGCGCCTTGAGCGCCGCGCCCCCCTCGAACGGCTTGGTGCGGGTACTGGTCTTGCGTTCGTGCTCGAACACCTCGGGCTTGATCGGCTCGGCCTTGTTCGACCAGGCGCCCCGAACGTAGCTGATCACGCCCGCCAGATCGGCATCGCCGAGATGTTGGAACGAGGGCATGGAGCCCTTGTAGGTGGCACCAGCCACCTCGATCTCGCCATCAATGCCGTGCAGCAGGATATTGGCCAGCACGCGCGGTTCGCCCTTGACCCATTCCGAGCCGTCGAGCGGCGGAAACACGCCCGGCAAGCCTTTGCCCGTGGCCTGGTGGCAGGCCGCGCAGTTCGCGGCAAACAGCGCCTTGCCGTCCACGGCCGCGCCCGGCGCTGCCGGCGCCGGCCCCGAGAGGTCGGCAACCGTGCGGTGATCCCCCAGGTTCGTGTCGCCGACCGGATCGGCCGTCAGCAGGTAGACGACGCCGAACAGCACCATCGCGATCACCACGGCGACCACCGTCAGCGGAATCGGGCGCATGCGCTCTTCGGGTTCGGCGTTTTCGCGCTCCTGGGCGAGATGCGTGTCAGATTTTTGAGGTATCGGTTCCATGGCGATGCTCCCAGGTTCAGGACGCCGCGGCGCTTGCCGCCGCAGCGGGTGCCGGTGCCGGCGTGGCGGCAGTTGCCGGTGCCGCGGCACCGCGCGGCTGCGGGGGCAGCACGGGGTAGGTATGGTTCAGCCCCTGGAGGTAGCGCACCAGGTCCAGCGCCTCTGGGCGTGCCACCACGACGCGGCCTTCAGGCACCGTGCCAGGCGGCAGCTTGAGCACCACATCCCCCTCTTCCGCCTTGGGCTTGACGTCGAACAAAAACGGGTACGACGGCATGATGGAGCCTGGCACGTAGGCGCGCGGCTGGTAGATGTGGCCCAGATGCCAGTCCTGGCTGGGCTGGCGCGCGCCAATGTTGAACAGGTCAGGTCCCGTGCGCATGCTGCCCAGCAGGTGCGGCTTGTCGTACACATAGTCGGCGGGCACCGAGGCACGGCCCCAGCCACGCTCAGTGTCGGGGCCGAAGCTGCGGTCACGCGGTTGCTGCGAATGGCAGTACACACAGCCGTTGGAGATGTACACCTCGCGCCCACGCAGCTCGGCACTGGTGTACGGCTTGAGGCCCTCGGGTGCCTGGACGTCGCGCACCTGGATGTAGGGCAGCACGACCAGCGCCGTAGTGGCCACGGCCAGCGCCACCATGGCGCCCGCTGCGAGCTTGACTTCATTCTCCATAAAGGACCTCTTGAGCTTTACCGGGCCAGAACAGGGCGGCGCCGGCACGCTGCGGACCAAAGCGCAGCGCCATGGCAAGGAAGTGGCCGACGAAGATGACATGGCTCGCCACCATCAGCGAACCGCCCACGCTGCGCCACTGCAGATAGGGAATCGTGACCGCCACCGAATCCATGAAGGGTTTCGAAGCATCCAGCATGTCCATGCCCTGCAGCCAGCCACCGATGGACAGGCCGACGAAATAAATGCTGATACCCACCGCCGCCAGCCAGAACTGCAGGGTGATAAGGCGCGGATACGGCCACTCCCAGTTGAGCACGCGCGGCATCATGAAATAGATGGCGCCGAACAGCACCATGGTGACGAAGGCGTAGGCCCCCAGGTGGGCATGCGCCACCGTGAAGTGCGTGAAGTGCGTCACCTGGTTGATGCTGCGCAGCGCCTCGAACGAGCCCTGCAGCGACGACAGCATGTACATGAAGCCGCCAAACATCATGAAGCGCAGCGTGGGCGAATAGCGCGCCAGGTGCATGCGCCCCCACATGGTGCCGGCCATGTTGATGGTGAAGGCCAGCACCGGGATGATCATCATCATGCTCTGCACGATGGACAGCGTGGTCAGCCAGCCGGGCACCGGCCCACCGATCAGGTGGTGGCCGCCCACCTGGCCATAGAAGAACGCCAGTGTCCAGAACCCGAGGATGGACAGGTTGTACGAGCGCACCGGCCGCCCGATGATCTTGGGCAGGAAGTAGTAGATGGCCCCGACGCTCACCGGCGTGAACCACAACCCCAGCACGTTGTGGCCATACCACCAGTTGGTGGTGGCCTGCTGCACGCCGGTGTGCACACCCGGCAGCTTGGCGACGATGAAGAGCAGCGAAATCCAGAGCAGCGCCGCCACGTGGTACCAGACGGTGACGTAGAGCGACTCGACCTTGCGGTTCACCAGCGTGTAGAGGACCGGACCGATGATGCAGATGAAGCCGGCGACGATGAACAGGCCAATCTGCCAGGGAATCTCCAGGTACTCCATGCCGTCTGTCCAGCCCGAGCCGATGGCGCCAATGGCGCTGGCGATGCCGGTGTTGATCAGCGCGCCGCCCAGCAGCACCCAGACCCCGCCCATCAGCGGCGTGCGCAGCAGACGCGGCAGCAGCCAGATGATGGTGCCCAGCGCAGCATTGCTGATCCAGCCGTAGAGCACCGCCGTGAGGTGGATGGTGCGCATGCGCCCGAAGGTCATCCAGGCCTCGTTCACCAGCAGGTCCGGCATGTGCAGCTTGAGCGAGGAGGTCAGCCCTGCCACCGAACCCAGCAGCAGCCACATGCAGGCAAAGGCAATGAACATGAAGACGGGAAATGCGCTTGAGCGGTCGGCCGCGACGCGGTGCTCCAGCTCGTCCGGGTCGGGTGGGTGGCCCGCCTCGCCGGCCTCGGCGGCCGCCTGGCGCAGCGGCTGCTGAGCGTCTCCGGCCAGTGCCGGGTCGTCCGCACGGCCGATTTCACCCGGCGCGAAAATGACCGAGGCAGCGCGCGGGTTCTCTACCAGCAGCCCTCTGCGCATGGACCAAATAAAGGCAAACAAGCCGATCAGCGAAAGCAGAAAGGCGCCTAACAGGCTCATGAGCGCACTGTCCATGGGGGAGTCCTTGTGGAATGGCGCCAGCACCGACGGCGGCTGGCTAGTTGTTTGATTTGCCGCAATGCAAAAATTTACCGCCTGGTTAGGCGGATTCGGGCGGAATTCTAAGATTCATGGCGAATGATTTTTTTGCCGGGCGCAATTCCCATATGAACTGCACGCGTATTCTTGAAAGAATATCGACAAAATCAGGCTCCAGCGCTTATAGATAAAGCGCTTCTAGCTATTTTTCTGATAGCTATTTGCCTGTGCGAATCACGTCGATGTCTGCATCACAGCCATCGCCAGCGGCGATGTACCGCCGCGCCACCCGCTGGACCATGGCCAACAACCAGGGGCGGTGCCAGCCCGTCAATTCGGCTGGGTGGCTGATCAGCCCACAGAGATAGCGCTGCTCAGCGCCGTCCCAGCGCAGCGCCGCACAGGCCCCGGTGCGCCGGCGCGAGACCAGCGTGCCCAGTGGGCAGGGCGCCCTCAGGCAGCACAAGCCACAGCCATTGCAGGGCGCACCGAGCGCCGGCTTGGGCGGTGCGCCCGGCTGCAGCCACAGAACGGTTTGGGGAGAGGCTTTCATGCGTTCGCGCGTTCACGCAAAAGTGCGATGGTAGGACCTGCAACAATGGCCCTTTCGCCCACCGGGTCCGCGCCATGCCTACTGCTCCGCCCTCTCCCGACGACCTGGCCGCTCTGCTGGCCGACCACCGTGTGTGGGGCACGCTCACCGCTGGCGAGCAGGCAGTGCTCGCCACGCAGTGGGAGCAGCAGACAAGCACCGAGGGCGCCATGCTGCTGCCCCAGGGCGGCTTGCATACCCGGCTGGGCATGGTGCTCGCGGGCGCCATCGACCTGCACGATCCCGACCTGGACCACGGCGTACGCCTGCAGCGCGGCGAGCTGTTCGGTTTTGGCGCCACGCCCGCACGCCACCTGGCCACCTGGCAGGCGACGGCCGCGACCGATGGCGCCGTGGCCTGGCTGGCGCCGCAGGTGCTGTTGCAGTTGTGCCAGGCACATGGCGCGCTGGAGTATTACTTCCCCTCGCTGCCCACCGCGGCCGACCTTGCACAGCAGCAGAGTGCGCCCGGCGAGGACGGCGCGCGCCTCAACCGGCTGGCCATGCCGGTCCGTGCCCTGGTGCAACGTGCGCCGGTGTGCCTGCCCATGGACACACCGATCCGCACCGTGGCCGAGCACATGCACGCGCAGCGCGTCTCGTGCGTGCTGCTGATCGAGGACGGCGGTGGCAACAGCGCTGCGCTGCTGGGCCTGGTGACCGACCGCGACCTGCGCAACCGTGTGCTGGCCACCGGTAGGGACAGCGCGCGACCGGTGCGCGAGATCGCCACGCTCGACCCCCATACGCTGCAGGCGCAAAGCCCGGCGTTCGAAGCGCTGCTGACGATGGCGCGCGCCAATATCCACCACCTGCCGGTGCTGGAGGGGGCGCGCATCGTCGGCATGGTCACGGCAACCGACCTGGCCGAGCAGCAAAGCACCTCGGCCGTCGTCCTGGCCGGCGAGATTTACAAGCAGACCTCGGTGGCGGGCCTGGCCAAAGCGACCACGCGCCTCAAGGCCTTGCAGCGCCACCTGGTCGATGCGGGCACCAGCGCCTACAGCACGGGCCACATCGTCACCGCCATCACCGACGCCATCACCGTGCGCCTGATCCAGCTTGCCAAGGAACGCATGGGCCCGGCGCCGGTGGACTATGTGTGGGTGGCGGCAGGCTCGCAGGCGCGCAGCGAGCAAACGGCGCTGTCGGACCAGGACAACTGCCTGGTGCTTGGCGACGACTACGACGAAGTGCTGCACGGCGCCTGGTTCCGCGAGTTTTCGCGCTTCGTCTGCGACGGCCTGGCCGAGTGTGGCTACATCCACTGCCCCGGCGAGATGATGGCCATGACCGACCAATGGCGCCAGCCGCGCGCACGTTGGGCCGAGTACTTTCGCCAATGGGTGGACACACCCGAGCCGATGGCGCTGATGCTGACCTGCGTGTTTTTTGACCTGCGCGCCATCCACGGCCGCGCCGAGCTGCTCGACAGCCTGCGCCACGAGCTGCTGGCGAACACGCGCGGCAACAGCCTGTTCCTGGCGCACATGGTGGGCAACGCGCTCAAGCACCGCCCGCCGCTGGGCTTGTTTGGCACCATTGCGCGCATCCGCGGCGGCGAGCACCCGGGCACCATTGACCTCAAGCACACCGGCATCGTGCCCATCGTCGACCTGGCGCGCCTGTACGCCCTGGCCGGTGGAATGCCGCAAGTGAACACGCACGACCGGCTGGAAGTGGCCGCCCCCTCCGGTGAAGTCAGCGCGCAAAGCGCCCGCGACCTGCGCGAGGCGCTGGAATTCATCTCCAAGCTGCGCATCGCACACCAGGCGCGGCAACTGGCCCAGGGCCAGGCGCCCGACAACTTCCTGGCGCTGGAGGAACTCTCGAACTTCGAGCGCAGCCACCTCAAGCAGGCCTTCCAGGTGGTGCAAACGGTGCAGGACGTGCTGGCCCAACGCTACCAGGCGGGGCGGTTTTAGAACGTGTTTACGATCTCGCAGGAGCCGCGCAGCGAAACCCGTGCCCCGACCTCCATCCCGGAATGCCGGGCGCGGCGCACGCGGGGACCTCGACACAGCACACATTCAGGCCATTTTTGGCCTCCAGCGCTTGATACATAAGCGCTACCAGCTATAAACCTAGTAGCAATCTCAATACTTCAACCGCGCGTAATACGTCTTCTGCGCCGCTTCGCGCGCCTGGCGCAAGGTGTGGATGCCCTGCTCGGCCAGCAGCGGGATCAGGCGCAGCCAGATCTCTGCCGTCACCAACGCGTCGCCCAGCGCCGTGTGCCGGCCCAGCACCGCGACGTTGAAGCGCTCCGCGATGGCTTCGAGGCGGTGCGACTCCTGGTGGGGGTGCACCACGGCCGAGAGCAACAAGGTGTCGAGCACCGGCTGGCGGAAGACGGTGCCCGTGGCCTCCTCCTGCAACTGCAGGAACTTCATATCGAAGGCAGCGTTGTGCGCCACCAGCACGGTGTCGTGCGCGAAGGCGTGGAACACCGGCAGCACCTCACCAATGCCCGGCTGGCCCTCCACCATGTGCTGGCTGATGCCGTGGATCGGAATCGATTCGGCCGAAATACTGCGGCCCGGGTTCACCAATTGGTCGAAGGTCTCCTGGCGCAGCAGCTTGCCGTTGACGATGCGCGCCGCGCCGATCTGGATGATGGCGTCGCCCCCCGAGGGGTTCAGGCCCGTGGTTTCGGTGTCGAACACGGTGTAGGCCAGTTCGGCGAGCGGCCGGTCTTCGAGTTCGCGGCCCTCTTCCATGCTCTGGAACAGGTCGAAATCGTAGAACTCCGGGCGACTGGGCAGGTCGGCCGCCGCCAGACTGCCTGGCGCTGGCTGGCTGCTGGCGAGCGGCAGCAGAAAGCGAAACAGCGCCTGGTGGCGCACCCGCTCGCGCTCGAACCACATCTCGCCGCCATGGCGCTCGACCACGTCGCGCACCGAGAGCGGCGTGCGCTCGGTGCCAAAGCGCATGGCGTCCATCTCCCAGCTCATCACGGTTTCGTTGCTCATGGCCTGGCCGCCCCAGACCAGGTCAAGCTGGGCGTGCGCGCCCGCGCGCGCCAGGCGCAGTTGCAGAAAGCGCACCTCGAACTCGTCCACCAGGCGCGTGCCCAGGTAGGTGAGCGCCTGCAGCAGCGTGTAGCTGTCCACCTTGAGCCAGAGCACCGGGTCGATCGCGTCCAGTGTCACCGGGCAGCCGCAGCGCGCGCCGAGCTGGCGCTGCGCGGCGGCGGCAAAGTCGGCGCCCAGCATGTCTTCGAGCGGCCAGCGGGTCTTGAGGCGCTGGGCGCTGCGCTGCGCAAGGTCGGTGACCCGCTTGCCCATGGACGCCACCTCTTCGCGCACCACGCCCAGAAAGCGCTCGCGCATGGCAGGTTCGATGTCGGGGTAGCCCAGCATGTCCACCGCCGCCTGAATGTTGGCCAGCGACGCACGGCTGCCTTCTGTCAGGCCATGCAGCAACTGGTCGCGCGCGGATTCCTCTGCCACGCTCTCGGTCACGTTGTCGAGCATGAGCACAAAGCCGGTGACCTCGGTGCTTCGGCCCAACACGCCCTGGCTGGCGCGCACCGCCGCCACCTGCACGCGCAGCAACTGCCCGCCCGCCACCGCGGTGACGAACTGCGCTGTCGGCCGGGCATCGCCCTTGGCCACGGCCTGCTGGATGCGCTCGAAAGCATGGGCCAGCACCTGGCGCTCCAGCGCCGCGTAAATCGAGCGGCCAATGCCGAGCAACTCGGCACCACCGGCCAGTTGCGGCCCCTGCGAGAGCGCGCGAAAGGCCTGGCGTGCGCGCTGGTTGTAGAGCAGGATGCGCCCGGCGTGGTTGCACACCACCACGCTCTGGTGGAGTTCGGCCATCAGTGCGGCCAGGCGGTCTTTCTCCTGCTGCACGCGCTCGCTGGCCTGCGTGACCTGCGCGTCCATGTCGGCACGCAGGCGGTCGCGCTGCGCGGCCAGCTCGTTCACCGCCACCGCCAGCGCCTGCATCTCGCGCGTGCCGCGCGGTTTGAGCTGCTGCGGCCGGCGCGCCGCCAGCACGACGCGGGCTTCCTCCAGCAAACGGTGCGGCGCGCCGACATAGCGCTGGTGCAGCACGCGCAACACTGCCGCCACGGCAATCAGCCCCAGCACCCAGCCGACAAACACCAGCGCGATCCGGCCCGCCAGCACCTCGCCCACGGCCTCGCGCTCGGACGCGCCGAGCGTGGACCAGACGATGGCCGACATCAGCACCAGCCACAGCGCCATCACCAGGCCGGCCAGCGCAATGGCGGCGATCAGCCGCGGGTCGCTGCGTTTCACGGTGCGATCTCCGTCAAGCGTTCCGCAGGCCGACGGGTTGGCACACCTTGGCTCATGGCCGTTCCTTGGCGAGCAGCTCGGCCACGCGCGCCACCAGTTCGCGCGTGGCAAAGGGCTTGGTCATGTAGTCGTCCGCGCCCAGGGCCATGCCTTTGACCAGGTCGGTGTCGCGCCCCTTGGCGCTCAGCATGAGGATGCGCGTATGCGCCAATGCCGCATCACTCCGCACGCTGGCACATACCTCGAAGCCCGATTTGATGGGCATCATCACATCGAGAAGCACCAGGTCCGGCGCCTCGCGGGCGATGGCGTCCAGGGCCTGCTGACCGTCGCGCGCGATGCTCACGGCGTAGCCCTCGCGCTGCAGCAGGTATTCAAGCGACACCACGATGTTGGGTTCGTCGTCGGCAATCAGAATCTTCTTTTGGGTCATGGGGCAGTGTCTCCAGAAAACGCGGGGTGCCAGGGCAGCCAGAAGCAGAAGCAGGCGCCGGACGGCGCACCAGGGGCAGGCGGCTCCAGCCACAGGCGGCCGCCAAAGTGCGCCACGATGTGCTGGCTGATCGGCAGACCCAGACCGGTGCCCTGCCCGCCCGGCGTGGGCCCACCCGCTTGATGAAACCGGTCAAAGATGAGGCGTTCGTGGCCCGCCGGCACACCAGGGCCATTGTCTTGCACGCACACGGTCAGACCTTGCCCATCGCCGCGCGCGCGCAGTTGCACGCGCCCACCCTGCGGTGGCACGAACTTGGCGGCGTTGGAAATGAGGTTCAGCAGCACCTGAAGCAAGCGGTCCGGGTCGGCGCGCAGGGGCGGCAAGGCGTCAGGAAGGTCGAGCTGCATCTCTGCGCCCCGATCACTCAGCAGCGCCGCCGTGGTGGCCACGGCTTTTTCGAGCAGGGCGCGCACGTCGATGTCGGCCAAGCGCCAGTCAATGTGCCCGGACTCGATCTTGGCCATGTCGAGCACCTGGTTGACCAGCCGGGTGAGGCGCTCGGTCTCCTGCACGATGATGTCGACAAAGCGCTGGCGCTGCTGCGGCGGCACCTCGGCATCGCCCTGCAGAATCTCTGCCAGCGCGCGTATCGACGTCAGCGGCGTGCGCAGCTCGTGTGTCACCGAGGACATGAAATCGTCCTTCAAGCGGTCCAGGCTCTTGAGCTGTTCGTTCGCACTGCGCAGCTCACTGGTGGCCTTCTCCAGCGAGCGCGACTTGGTTTCCAGCGCACGCGAGTAGCTGCGCAGTTGCGACGCCTCTTCCAGCATGGCCAGCACGTCGCCTTGCGAGAGCGTCTCCTCGTCAGAGACCGAAGCCACCAGCACCCGTGCCGAGGCGCTGCCCACGGCCCCTGCCAGCTGCGCTTCGACAAACTGCACCAGGCGTGCGTCCGGGACCAGGGCCTGGTCCGCGGGCAAGCCGGCCTGCTTGGCATAGCCACGCCACAGCTCACGGGTTTTTTCCGCGCCGAGAAAACGCTCGCAAAGGCGCTTGAGTTCGGCGGCGTCGGCGCGCCCGCGCCAAAACACCGGTGTTTGCGCCGTGCCGCGCCGGAAGACGTCGACAAACAGCAGCGCCTGGCTGGCTTCGCGGCCGGACGGCGCGCGCCAGAGCGACACCACCACATAGGCCGCGCAGTTGGTCAGCAAGCTCCAGAACAGCGAGTGCGTCAGGCTGTCGAGGCCCTGCAGGCCCCACAGCGATTCGGGCCGCAGCCAGGCGATGCCCCACGGCCCGGCCGTGAGGAAACCCGCGTCCAGCCAGCCCGACTTGGCAATCGACGGCAGCATGAGTGTGTAGACCCACACGCCAAAACCCACGATCAACCCGGCCAGGGCGCCCGCGCGCGTGCCGCCGCGCCAGTACATGCCGCCCAGCAGTACCGGGGCAAACTGGGCCACGGCAGCAAAGCTGATGAGGCCAATGCTTGCCAGCGCATACGCGTCCCCCGCCAGTTGGAAGTACACGTAGCCCAGCAGCAGCACGCCCACGATGGCGGCGCGTCGGATCATGAGCAGCGGGCGCGTGAAATCGCTCGGCTGGTGGGCGGCGTCCAGCAGGCGAAGCCGCAGCAGCAGCGGCAGCGCCAGCTCGTTGCTGACCATGGTGGAGACGGCCACGGTTTCGACGATGACCATGCCGGTGGCGGCCGACAGCCCGCCGACGAAGACAAACAGCGCCAGCGCGTTCTGCCCTGCGGCCATGGGCAGCGAGAGCACAAAGTGCTCGGGGTTGTGCACGCCACTGCTGAAATACAGCAAACCGCCCAGGGCAATGGGCAGCACGAAGAGGTTGATCAGCAAGAGGTAGAGCGGAAACAGCCAGCTCGCGCGGCGCACATGGTCTTCGTGCACGTTCTCCACCACCATGACCTGGAATTGCCGTGGCAGCACCAGCGCGGCGCACAGGGCCAGCACCATCAGCCCCATCCAGCGCGCCCAGGAATACGCCCCGCCCTGCTCGGCATGCAACAGCGCCGCCAGATCAGGCCGCGCCCGCGCCTGGGCAAAGATGTCGCCCAGGCCACCAAACAGACCATAGACGACAAACACCCCCACGCACAGAAAGCCCGCCAGCTTGATCAGCGACTCAAAGGCAATGGCCGCCACCATGCCCTCGTGGCGCTCGGTGGTATCGAGGTGGCGCGCACCAAACACGATAGCGAAGCCTGCCAGAGAGAGGGCGACATAAAAGGCACTGTCCTGGCTCCAGTGCAGGTGCGCCGGCGCCACCGCGCTGCCGGACGTGAGCAGCGCATAGCCCGAGGACACGGCTTTGAGCTGCAGCGCAATGTAGGGAACGATGCCCACCACGGCCACCAACGTCACGAGCGTTGCCAGCAACTGGCTTTTGCCGTAGCGGCTGGCAATGAAATCGGCAATCGAGGTGATCCGGTGCGTTTTGGCAATGCGAATCATCTTGCGCAGCATCGTCCAGCCCAGCACCATGGCCAGCGTAGGCCCCAGGTAGATGGGCAGGAACCACATGCCACCCGTTGCGGCGCGCTCGACACTGCCGAAATACGTCCAGGCGGTGCAATACACCGCCATCGACAGCGCGTACACAGAGGGCCGGGCAATGACCGAGCGGCGCACGGCGGCCCGGCGGTCGGCCCAGTAGGCGACGCCGACGAGCAGCAGCAGGTAGGCCAGCGAGGTGCCAATGACAAGCGGCGCTGGCAGCATGGCGGTCAATCCCGCACCTGCGGCTGCGGCAGCTCGGGCTCGGACGCCGCAGGCGTTTCAAGGCCTGGGCGCGACTCCATCCACCAGGCGACGGTGGCGATCATGGCGCCCCAGATCACGAACAGCGCCAGCGGAAACAGCGGTATGCCCAACACGCTCAGGTCGCTGTCCCACAAACCCAGCAGCGGAAAGTTCAGCAGCAGCCAACCTGCGGCAAACAAGGCACCAAGGCGCTGGGAACGCAGCGTGTGGCTCACGGCAATCTCCGTTCAAGGGCGGCAGCGCACGGCAGGCGCACGGCGCCCACCATTGTGGCCCGGCCACTTACCGGTGACTTACTTCCCCGCGCGGCGCTGCGGCTTTGGGCCGCGCTGCATGTGCGCATGGCGCGAGATGGCGAAATCGAGAAAAAACTTGCACCAGATGGTGCTGCCCGCCATGGCCGTCCACGTGTTGTAGTCGAGTTGCCCCAGAGCCACGCCCGCGATCACCACCACCGCCACGCTGCCTGCAACCAGATTGATGGCCATGGCATAGGGGGCATACCTTTCAGCATTGGGGGGTGACTCACCCCCCTTGAGCGCCACCTCCGAAAAATCCCGGCGAAAGGCAATCCGCCAGGCGCGCCGAAACCAGAAGAAGGCAATCGGGAACAAGGCGATATAGAGAATCCAGGTCAAGGCGACACTGACATCAAAAACCATGCGGGACTCCCAGAGTGGACGGGTGCACCGTAAGCGCCTGTTCAAAGCGCTGCCGTCCTGAATATCCATAAAAAAGGCCCTGCCAGCACCGCTGGCGGGGCCTTGGATTGTGGCTGCCGCCGCGCCACCTCGGCGGCAGGGCAGTCACAGGGTGGCCACCGCTTTTAGTGTGCCCCGCCGACCAGTTTGGAGCCGCGCGGAATGCGCACCGCTTCGACCATGGCCTGGATATGCGCTGGCGGAGGCGCCGTCACCTTGTCCACCAGGAAAGCCACCAGGAAGTTCACCGCAGCGCCAACGGCACCGATGGCTTCCGGCGTGATGCCGAAGAAGCTGTTGGCGCCGCCGATCAGGTCCGGGTACTCGGTGCCCTTGATGAAGAAGATACCCTTGTGGGCAAACACATAGAACAGGGTGAAGAACAAGCCCGCCAACATGCCGGCCATGGCTCCTTCCTTGTTCATCTTCTTACTGAAAATTCCCATCATGATCGCAGGGAACAGCGAACTGGCCGCGATACCAAAAGCCAGCGCCACCGTCCCGGCCGCGAAACCTGGCGGGTTCAGACCGAGGTAGCCGGCAACAACGATGGCCACCGCCATCGAAATCTTGCCCGCCAGCAACTCTTTCTTCTCGCTGATGTCTGGATTGAAGACGCTCTTCACCAGGTCGTGCGACACCGCCGAAGAGATTGCCATCAGCAAACCGGCCGCCGTCGACAGCGCCGCAGCCAGACCGCCCGCAGCCACCAAGCCGATCACCCAGTTGGGCAGCAGTGCGATTTCGGGGTTGGCCAGCACGATGATGTCGGGGTTGACCATCAGCTCGTTGCCCTTCCAGCCGGCAGCAGCCGCTTTGTCGAGCACGCCCTTGTCTTTGGTCTTGTCGTTGTAGTACTGGATGCGGCCATCGCCGTTCTTGTCCGTCCACTTGAGCAAGCCGGTCTTTTCCCAGCGGTTCATCCAGTCAGGCTGCGAGTCGGCCTTGATGCTGGCTTCAGGAGCGAACAAATCGCCGCCCGCTTTCACGGCGGTGTTCACCGTGGCGTGCAGGTTCAGCTTGGCCATGGCACCCACCGCCGGCGCCGTGGTGTACAGAATGGCGATGAAGACCAGCGCCCAGCCGGCCGACAGGCGTGCGTCCTTCACCGAAGGCACGGTGAAGAACCGCATGATGACGTGCGGCAGGCCAGCCGTGCCAATCATGAGCGACAGCGTGTACATGAACATATTCAGCGTGCTGCCCGGCACCGAGGTGGTGTACTTGCCAAAGCCCAGGTCGGTCACCACGCTGTCGAGCTTGGCCAGCAGCGTCATATCCGTGCCGCGGTAATCGCCCCCCAGGCCAATCTGCGGCAGGACGTTCCCGGTAAGCGCCAGCGAGATAAAGATCGCCGGCACCGTGAACGCCAGAATCAGTACGATGTACTGTGCCACCTGGGTGTAGGTAATGCCCTTCATGCCGCCAAACACCGCGTAGGCGAACACGATGGCCATGCCCACGTAGATGCCGGTGTCGCTGGAAACGCCAAGGAAACGTGCGAACGCGATGCCGACGCCCGTCATCTGTCCAATGATGTAGGTGAGCGAGGCGATCAGCAGGCAGACCACGGCAATGGTGCTGGCGCCCTTGGAATAAAAGCGGTCACCAATAAACTGCGGCACCGTGAACTTGCCGAACTTGCGCAGGTAGGGCGCCAGCAGCATGGCCAGCAGCACGTAGCCGCCCGTCCAGCCCATGAGAAACAGCGCGCCGCCGTAGCCCATGTTGGAGATCAGGCCGGCCATGGAAATGAACGACGCGGCGCTCATCCAGTCGGCGGCCGTGGCCATGCCGTTGGTAATGGGGTGAACGCTGCCGCCCGCGGCGTAGAACTCGCTCGTCGAGCCGGCACGCGCCCAGACGGCGATGCCGATGTAAAGCGCGAAGCTCAGACCGACGAAGACGTAGATGGTGGTTTGGAGATCCATGATGGCTCGGCCCTCACTCTTCTTGCACGTTGAAGCGGCGGTCAATGTCACCCATCTTCTTGGCGTAATAAAAAATCAGCGCGATGAAGATGTAGATGGAGCCCTGCTGGGCAAACCAGAACCCGAGCGGATAGCCCCCCAGATGGATGCTGTTCAGCATGTCTGCGAACAAAATGCCGGCACCGAACGACACAAGAAACCAGAGAATCAATATCTTGAACAACAGGCTTAGCGTGGCCTTCCAGTAGGCCTGACTGCTTCTGTCTTCCTTCATGTAGTCCCCCTCTTTGTAAGTTCAGAAACACAGCGGGTAGCCCGCTGCCCAAGCGCACTCGGCAGGTCCGGTCAGACCGGCGCGCAATGCACTCTTGTGGTGCATCCTTACAGAAAACTGATGAATGGCGCCCATCGGCTGAATCGGCGGCCAAGTCAAGGGAAAACACCAATCTCCGGGCGCCTCGCGCAGCCTTGCAGACATCCTGGAGCCACCCGGATGAAGGAACAGCCTAGAACGCGCTCATGATTTAAGGCGGCGCTGAATACGTCTGCGCGATGCCGCGCGCCCTGGATCGGGATGGGCCGTGCGCGAGGGGCTTGTTCAGCGTTGCCCTGTTCAAAGTCTCAGCGCGCCAGCACCGGCGCCAGCGCCACCCCGGTCGGCGTTCCGGCGCGCACCACGTCCTCCGGCGTGCCGGCCGCCACGATGTGGCCGCCGCCGCTGCCACCCTCGGGGCCCAGGTCCAGCACCCAGTCGGCTTCGGCAATCACGTCCAGGTCGTGCTCGATGACGACCACGCTGTGGCCCGCGCCCACCAGGCGGTGCAGCACGCGAATCAGGCGGTCCACATCGGCCATGTGCAGGCCGACGGTGGGCTCGTCCAGCACGTAGAGCGTGTGCGGCGCCTTCTGGCCCCGCCGACCTACCTCGTCGCGCACCTTGGTCAACTCGGTGACGAGCTTGATGCGCTGCGCCTCGCCGCCGCTGAGCGTGGGGCTGGGCTGGCCCAGCGTCAGGTAGCCCAGGCCCACGTCCTTGAGCAATTGCAGCGGGTGGCTGATGGCGGGCATGGCAGCGAAGAAATCGACCGCTTCGTCCACCTCCATCCGCAGCACCTCACCCACGCTCTTGCCGCGCCAGGTGACGGCCAGCGTCTCGGGGTTGAAGCGCGCGCCGTGGCAGGCTTCGCAGGGGACTTTCACGTCGGGCAGAAAGCTCATCTCGATGGTGCGCACGCCCTGCCCTTCGCACACCGCGCAGCGGCCCGCACCGGTGTTGAAACTGAAGCGCCCGGCGGCGTAGCCGCGCGCTTTGGCTTCGAGTGTTTCGGCGTACAGCTTGCGCACCGTGTCCCAGAAGCCGATGTAGGTGGCGGGACAGGAACGCGGGGTTTTGCCAATCGGCGTCTGGTCCACTTCCAGCACGCGGTCGATGGTCTCGAAGCCCGAGAGCCCCGTGCAGCCCACCAGCGCTGGCGCCTTGCCCGCGTCCATGGCATCGCGCCCGGCCTTGGTCGAGCGCTGCTGCACCCAGGCCTGCACGTTGGTCAGCAGCACGTCGCGCGCGAGCGTTGATTTGCCCGAGCCGCTGACGCCGGTGATGGCAACGAGGCGGCCCAGCGGCACGTGGGCGGTGACGTTCTGCAGGTTGTGCAACTGCGCGCCGTGCACCGTCAGCCACGTGAGGGGCGCCTCAGATTTAGAGTATTTTTGGCCTCCAGCGCTTATCCCATTTGCGCTAGAAGCTATCGAAATAGGAGCATTCTCCTGCTCTGGCTTGCGCGGCTCCGCCACCCCTCTGCGCGCCTGCAACGGGTGGCGCATGGCGTGCAACAGGTAGCGGCCGGTCTGCGAGCCTTCGGCAGCGGTAAGGTCCTGCACCGTACCCTCTGCCACCAGCGTGCCGCCGCGCTTGCCCGCGCCGGGGCCGATGTCGATGATGTGGTCGGCCGCGCGGATGGTCTCTTCGTCGTGCTCCACCACCACCAGCGTATTGCCGTGGTTGCTGAGCTGGCGCAGCGCACCCAACAGCATCTGGTTGTCGCGCGCGTGCAGGCCGATGGTGGGCTCGTCGAGCACGTAGCACACCCCCTGCAGGTTGCTGCCGAGCTGCGCCGCCAGGCGAATGCGCTGCGCCTCGCCGCCGCTGAGCGTGGGCGCGCCGCGCTCCAGCGTGAGGTAGCCCAGGCCCACTTGCTCAAGAAAGGACAAGCGCCCGGCAATCTCGGGCAGCAGGTCGCGGGCAATGGCGGCTTCACGCGTGCTGAGCGCGAAGGCCGGAGGGGTTTGGGCAAGGGTATCCACCACCGCGTCCAGCCCCTGCACCCAGGCGTGCATGTCCTTCACCGAGCGCTGTGCCAGATCCGTGATCGCCACGCCAGCAAACTGCACGGCGCGCGCGGTGGGGTTCAGGCGCGTGCCGGCGCAGGTCGGGCAGGCCAGGTCTTGCACATCGTCCATGTCGGGCTCGGCAAAGGTCTGCTCGCGGCCCTTCTGGTCGTCGGCCTGCACGGAATCGTCAAAGACCTTGCGCTGTTCCTTGCTGAGCTTGACGCCCGTGCCCACGCAATCGGGGCACCAGCCGTGCTTGCTGTTGTACGAGAACAGGCGCGGGTCAAGCTCGGGGTACGAAGTGGCGCAGACCGGGCAGGCGCGTTTGGTGGAAATCACCTGCAACTGGCCGATGCCCGCCGTGGGCAGGCCATCGCCCAGCGTTTGCGCGAGGCCGTCCAGACCACTCAGCACATGCACCACACCTTTGCCCAGGTCCAGCGCGCGGGCGAGCTGCTCGCGCAAGAGCGCTTCGTTCTTCGGCGTGACATCCAGGCTCCACACCGGCAGCTCGATGGTGTGCTCCTTGAAGCGGTCCAGCCGCGCGAACGGCGTGACGGGAACGAAGTTGCCATCGACGCGCAGATGCGTGTAGCCACGCGGCCGGGCCCAATCCGCCAGTTCGGTGTACACGCCCTTGCGCGCCACCACCAGCGGCGCCAGCAGGCCGATGTGCTGGCCACGGAACTGGCGCATCAGCTGCGCGGCGATCCGCTCGGGTGTTTGCGGCTCGACCGCCGCGCCATCGTGGATGCAGTGCTGCGTGCCGAGCTTGACGTACAGCAGGCGCAGGAAGTGCCAGACCTCGGTGGTGGTGCCCACCGTGCTCTTGCGCCCGCCGCGCGAGAGCCGCTGCTCAATGGCCACCGTCGGCGGAATGCCATAGACGGCATCGACCTCCGGCCGGCCCGCCGGTTGCACGATGCTGCGCGCGTAGGCGTTGAGCGACTCGAGGTAGCGGCGCTGGCCTTCGTTGAACAGAATGTCGAACGCCAGCGTGGACTTGCCCGAACCGCTGACGCCGGTAATGACGTTGAAGCGCCCGCGCGGGATCTCTACCGACAGGCCTTGCAGGTTGTGCTCGTGCGCGTTGACGATTTCTATGCTGTTTTTGGCCGCCAGCGCACGTTGCGCCTGCGCCAGCCGCTTCGGATTCAGGAGCATGGACATCGCATCCGACACGCCGGCACCCGCCCCCAGCGCATCCACGTACTCGCGCAGCGCCGCGCCCGTATGCGAGCGCGGGTGCTCGCGCACCACGTCCGGCGGGCCCTCTGCCACCAGTTCGCCACCGCCGTCGCCGCCTTCCGGCCCGAGGTCGATGAGCCAATCGCTGGCGCGGATCACGTCCAGGTTGTGTTCGATAACGATGAGCGAATGCCCGCCATCGAGCAGGCGCCCAAACGCGCGCATCAGCTTCGCGATGTCGTCAAAGTGCAGGCCGGTGGTCGGCTCGTCAAACAGAAACAGCGTGCCGCGGCGCGCCAGCGGCTGGCGGCTGCTCGACTGGCTCTTCGCGGCACCGGCGAGAAAGCCCGCCAGCTTGAGCCGCTGCGCCTCACCGCCGCTGAGCGTCGGCACCGGCTGGCCCAGCTTCACGTACTCCAGCCCCACCTCGACAATGGGCGCCAGCGCCCGCAGCACTTCGCGGTCATTGGCAAAGAGGGCCACCGCCTCGCTCACCGTCAGCGCCAGCACGTCCGCCACCGACAGTGAAATCGAATAATTGGGGTCAGACTCCAATTCTTTAACTTGATCAGCATCCGCAGGAAAATTGGAGTCTGACCCCAATTTTTTACGGGTGATGGTGACTTCGAGGATTTCCGGGCGGTAGCGCTTGCCGTCGCAGTCCGGGCAGCGCAGGTACACGTCGCTCAAGAACTGCATCTCCACATGCTCAAAGCCCGAGCCGCCGCAGGTCGGGCAGCGGCCGTCGCCGCTGTTGAAGCTGAATTTGCTGGCCGTGTAGCCGCGTTCGCGCGCCAGTGGGGCGGCGGCGAAGAGTTCGCGGATGGCGTCCCAGGCACCGACGTAGCTCACCGGGTTGGAGCGCGCGGTTTTGCCAATGGGCGATTGGTCGACGAACACCACGTCCGAGAGGTGGTCCGCGCCCAGCAGCCGGTCGTGCGCGCCGGGCGTTTCCGTCGCCTTGCCGAAGTGGCGCAGCAGCGCGGGCGCCAGCACATCTTGAATGAGACTGGATTTGCCCGAGCCGCTGACGCCGGTGACGGTGACCAGCCGTTGCAGCGGGAAATCCACCGTGAGGTTCTTCAGGTTGTGCTCGCGCGCGCCTTCGAGGATGAGGCGCGGCGTGGCCTCAGTGACCTTGCGGGCAAACGGCAGGCCCACGTGCTTGCGCCCGCCCAGGTACTGGCCGGTAAGCGTGTCGGCGCGGCGCAGTTCGTCGGGCGTGCCGTCGAAGACGATGCGCCCGCCGCGCTCGCCCGGCCCGGGGCCGAAGTCAAGCACGCGGTCGGCCGCCAGCATGACGGCCGGGTCGTGCTCCACCACCACCAGCGTGTTGCCGGCATCGCGCAAGCGCAGCATGGCCTCGGTGATGCGGTGCATGTCGCGCGGGTGCAGGCCGATGCTGGGCTCGTCGAGCACGAACAGCGTGTTGACCAGCGAGGTACCCAGCGCCGTGGTCAGGTTGATGCGCTGCACCTCGCCGCCCGAAAGCGTGCGGCTTTGCCGGTCGAGCGTGAGGTAGCCGATGCCGACTTCGTCCAGGTATTTGAGGCGCGTGCCGATTTCCTCGTGCAGGAGCTTGAGCGCCTGGGCGTCGCCGCTTTCGCGTACGGCGCTGGCGGCGGGTACCACCAGCTCATTCGCCTCAATATTTGAGCCAAATTGGCCTCTAGCGCTTGTTCCACCTGCGCTAGAAGCTATCAAATCTGTAGTATCTTTCGACAGCCGCTCAAAGAAACTGCGCACCCGGCTCAGCGGCAGCAGCATCAAATCGTGCAGGCACAGCCCCGGCAGCGCTTCGAGCTGCGCGCGGCTCCAGGCCACGCCTTGCGGCATGAAACGCTTGGACCTGAAGCCCCCACGCTCGGCACTGTCGTGTCCTTGCTGCCCTCCAAGGGGGCTGTCGCCGCTTGGGGCGGCCCGGCACGGCGACGGCGGCAGCACCGCGTCGGCATCTGCCTTGCTGCCGATGCGCCAGAGCAGGCTCTCGGTTTTGAGCCGTGCGCCGGCGCAGGTCGGGCACGGCGTGTAGCTGCGGTACTTGGACAGCAGCACACGGATGTGCATCTTGTAGGCCTTGCTCTCCAGGTACTCGAAGAAGCGGGCAATGCCGTACCACTGCTGGTTCCACTTGCCGTTCCAGTTGGGCGAGCCGCCAATCACCCACTGCTGCTGCTCGGGCGTCAGGCGGTTCCAGGCGGTATCGCGCGGAATGCCGGCGGCCTCGGCGTGGCGCATGAGGTCGTCCTGCGCCTCCTTCCAGGCGGGGGTTTGCAGCGTCTTGATGGCGCCGGCACGCAGCGTTTTCTTGGGGTCGGGAATCACCAGCCCATAGTCCACGCCGATCACCCGGCCAAAGCCGCGGCAGGTCTCGCAGGCGCCCGCGGGCGAATTGAACGAGAACATCGACGGCAGCGGTTCGCTGTAGCGCAGGTTGCTGTCCGGGCAATGCAGCCCGGTGGAGAACTGCCAGATCTCGGCCTCGGCGTTCTCCACCAGCCGGTAGACCGCCATGCGGCCGCTGCGCTTGAGCGCCACCTCGATGGCCTCAATGGCACGAGATTTCTCAACGCTGGCCATGCGAAAGCGGTCTGCAACCACATCCAGCAGTTTGACGCCCGCGACTTCGCGCTCGGCCTGAATCTTGGTGAAACCACTGGCCGACAGCCACTCGGTCACCTGCTCGGCGCTGGTGTTGGCGGGCAGCTCGACGGGAAAGGTCACCACCAACCGGTCCTCGGGACCGCTGCGCGCCAGCAGTTCGGCATAGATGGTTTCAGGCGAATCGTGCCGCACGGGCTGCGCCGTTTCGCGGTCAAACAACTGGCCAGCGCGGGCGAACAACAGTTTCAGGTGGTCGTTCAACTCGGTCATCGTGCCCACGGTCGAGCGCGAGCTGCGCACCGGGTTGGTCTGGTCGATGGCGATTGCGGGGGGCACGCCCTCCACCTTGTCCACCGCGGGCTTGTCCATCCGGTCGAGAAACTGGCGCGCGTAGGCGCTGAAGGTTTCCACGTAGCGCCGTTGTCCTTCGGCGTAGAGCGTGTCGAACACCAGGCTGGATTTGCCCGAGCCGCTGGGGCCAGTGACCACGGTGAGCTCGCCAGTTTTCAGCACCACGTCAAGGTTTTTGAGATTGTGCTGGCGGGCACCAAAAATGCGAATGCTGCCGGTGTCGTCGTGGGTCATGGAAGGAAGCGTGGAGCGTGGGCGAAACATTCTAGGGATGGGCTTCGACCGATGTTGGTGCAGGGTCTTGGCCGCTGCGGAGGTGTGCGCGAACCGCCGGCCATGCCCCGCGCAAGCACCCGCCGCCCTGCGGCCGGATGCCCTGGGATTTCCCTCTCGCTTCGCTGCGGCAGCATGGCAAACTCGTTCCCTGCAAAAAAGCCAATGGAGAACCGACCGATGAGCTTGTATCTGCCACTTCTGCGCCCTGCCATCGCCCTGGGACTTGCGCTTGCAACGTGCTTTCCTGCTGCCGCGCAGATCCTTGTCGGGCAGACCGCGGGGTTCTCAGGCCCGGTCGCCGCTGGCGTCAAGGAGACCACCGATGGCGCCAAGCTGTACATCGATATGGTCAACCAGAAAGGCGGCATCAATGGCCAGCAGGTCAAGCTCATCTCGCTGGACGACAAGTTCGTTCCCGACCTGGCACGCGACAACGCCAAAAAACTGATCGAAGACGACAAGGTGGTGGCCTTGTTCCTCACACGGGGCACCCCCCACACGCAGGCCATGCTGCCCGAAATACAGAAGTACAACGTGCCACTGATCGCGCCGTCCACCGGCGCCATGGTGCTGCACGACCCGGTGATTCCCCAGATTTTCAACGTGCGGGCCACCTACCAGCGCGAGGCGGAAAAGGCCATTACCTATCTGGCCTCCATAGGTGTCACGCGCATCGCCGTCGTGCATGCCGATGACTCCTTCGGGAAGGATGCCCTCGCCGGAGCGGAAAAGGGATTTGCTGCCGCCAAGCTTCAGCCCGCCATCGTCATTCCCGCCAACCGTGCCAAGCCCGACTTCGCCTCGATCGTGCCGGCACTGGTCAAGTCGAATGCCCAATCCGTGCTCTGGATCGCATCCGGGAAAGCGGTGACGGACGGCGTGGTCGGTTTGCGAAAAACCGGCTCTTCGGCCCAGGTGGTGACGCTGTCCAACAATGCCTCCAGCGGATTCATCGAAGACTTGGGCAGCAACGGCCGGGGCGTGGTGGTGACACAGGTGTTCCCGTACGAACACTCCATCGCCTTCCCGCTGGTGAAAGAGGCGCAGGAATTGGCCAAGGCGGCCCACCTGCCTGAGATCAGTCCCGCGATGCTCGAAGGCTTTGCGGGTGCCAAGGTGCTGGTGGAAGCCCTGCGCCGTGCCGGCCCCAACCCGACGCGCGAAAAGATCCTGCAGGCGCTGGACGGCCTGCGCTATGACATCGGGGGCCTTGAAGTGCGCTATTCGCCCACCGACCACACCGGGCTGGACTTCGCCGACCTTTCCATCATTGCGGCGGACGGGAAGTTCCGGCGCTGAAGCCGACCGGCCACCACACCGACCCGACAAAACCATGGCCTCGCAACGCCATGGGCCCTGCAAGCAAGCAGACGCGGCGTACAGTCCCTGATTCGCGAGCCTAGCTGGGCGCAGAGTGTGCCGACCCAGCCCAACCACGGGAGCCCTTCATGAGCCGCTTGAAAAGTTTCGCAACAGCCCTTCTGGTCGCCACGTGTCTGCAGAGCCTGGCGCATGCGCAATTGCTGGTCGGTCAGACGGTGGGCGTCACCGGCTCGGCCGCGGCCACGGTCAAGGAATCCATGCGCGGCGCGCAGCTCTACATTGACGCAGTGAACGCTCGCGGCGGGGTGAACGGCCAAAAGGTCCAGATCTTGACGCTCGATGACAAATTCGACCCCAAGCTCACGCTGGCCAATGCCCACACCCTGATCGAGGAAAAAGGCGTGCTGGCCTTGTTCATGACCCGGGGCACCCCGCACACGGTCGGCATCATCCCGCTGCTGGACGAATTCGGCGTGCCACTGGTGGGGCCGTCAACCGGCGCCATGGTGCTGCACCAGCCGTTGAAAAAGAACATCTTCAACGTGCGCGCCCCCTACCAGCGTGAAGTGAAAAAGGCCATCGCCTACCTGAGCACGCTGGGCGTGCAGCGCATTGGCGTGGTGCACGTGGACGACACCTTTGGTGCCGATGCGTTGGCAGGCGCGCTTGAAGGGTTTGATGAGAACAAGCTCAAGGCCCTGTTCGTTGAGAAATTCGACCGCGCGAAGCCCGATTTCAGCGCCCTTGCACCGCGTGTTGCCAAGCAGAACCCGCAGGCCGTGCTGATTTTCGGCACCGGATCTGCCGTGGTGGACGGCATCAAGGCCTTGCGCGCGGCGGGGGTCACCGCGCAAATCATCACGCTCTCCAACAACGCCTCGGGCGGCTTCGTCAAGGCACTGGGCGATCAGTCGCGGGGGGTGGTCGTTTCGCAGGTGTTCCCTTCGGAGCGCGCCGTCACCTACCCACTGGTGCGTGAAGCCACTGGACTTGCGCAAGAGGCCAAGATCACCCTGACGCCGGCCATGGTCGAGGGGTTCACCAATGCCAAGGTACTGGTCGAAGGCCTGCGCCGCGCCGGCCCCAACCCCACGCGTGCGCGCCTGCACGAGGCGCTGGAATCGTTCAAGAAGTTCGACCTCGGCGGCCTGACACTGAGCTACAGCCCGGACGACCACTCGGGCCTGGACTTTACCGACCTGTCGATCATCGGGCCTGATGGGTACTTTCGGCGCTGAGCATCCGGACCATCTTTACAAAAAATATTTTTTCCACGGCTTTTGGCGCCACCTGACGCCGCGCTGATGCCAGCCTTACGGTAGCTTGCGCCAAGCTGATGCCCCGCTGACAACTCAAGGGGAAACCCTGAGCTTGAATGTCATCAGACGGAATGCTCTGGCGGCAATGCGCACGATTTTCGTGCCGCTGTTTTGCGCCGCTTTTCAGAGCCAAAAATCCGTAAGAACTTGGTCAGGCGGCCTACTGAGAATCCGCCACCCTCCCGAACATTTCGGCACAGGCGTGGAGCAACTCAAGGAGACCCAATGACCGACCCGGTAATAGACAAGATCCAGCGCAATCCCAAATACGCGCTCCTCAAGCACAAACGCAACCGGCTGGGCGTCACGCTCACCATTCTGATGCTGGTCGTTTACTACGGCTACATCGCGTTGATTGCCTTTGACAAATCCTTTCTCGCGCAGCCCATCGGCGCCGGCGTGACCTCGCTGGGCATTCCCATCGGGCTGGCGGTAATCATCTTCACCATTGCCATCACAGGCATCTATGTGCGCCGCGCCAATGGCGAATTCGACGCACTGACCAAAGACATCCTGAAGGACGCCACGAAATGAACGCCCGCTTCACTTCCCGCGCGGCGCTGCTGGCGCTGCTGGCCCTGTCTGCCGCAGGCGCTGCGCAAGCCGCCGGCCCCGACCTGGGTGACGTCGCCAAGCAGGCGACGAACTGGACGGCGATCTCGATGTTCGCCGGCTTTGTGTTGCTCACGCTGTGGATCACCAAGTGGGCCGCGTCCAGGACCAAATCGGCGTCTGACTTCTATACCGCTGGCGGCGGTATCACGGGCTTCCAGAACGGCCTGGCGATTGCCGGCGACTACATGTCGGCCGCGTCGTTCCTGGGTATTTCCGCCGCCGTCATGGCCTCGGGCTACGACGGCCTGATCTACTCGATCGGCTTCCTGGTGGGCTGGCCCATCATCACCTTCCTGATGGCCGAACGCCTGCGCAACCTGGGCAAGTTCACCTTTGCCGACGTGGCCGGCTACCGCTTCCAGCAAGGCCCCATCCGCGCGTTCGCGGCTTCGGGCACACTGATCGTCGTGGCCTTCTACCTGATCGCGCAGATGGTTGGCGCCGGCCAGCTCATCAAGCTGCTGTTTGGCCTGGAGTACTGGATGGCCGTGGTCATCGTCGGCGTGCTGATGATGGTCTACGTGCTGTTTGGCGGCATGACCGCCACCACCTGGGTGCAGATCATCAAGGCCTGTTTGCTGCTGGCGGGCGTGACCTTCATGGCCTACATGGTGCTGGCCCAATACGGCTTCAGCCCCGAAGCGCTGTTCGCCAAGGGCGTGCAAGTACGCGCCGCCATCGCAGCCAACACCGGCAAAACACCTGAAGAGGCTGCGAAGGCAGGCCTGGCCATCATGGGCCCGGGCGGCTTCATCAAGGACCCGATCTCTGCCATCTCGTTCGGTATGGCACTGATGTTCGGCACGGCCGGCCTGCCGCACATCCTGATGCGCTTCTTCACCGTTCCCGATGCCAAGCAGGCGCGCAAGTCGGTGCTGTGGGCCACCACCTGGATCGGCTACTTCTACGTGCTGATCTTCATCATCGGCTTTGGTGCCATCACCCTGGTGCTGACCAACCCTGAAATGGCAGACGTGGCCAAGGGCGTCATCCACGGCGGCGCCGGCACGGCCAACATGGCGGCGGTGCTGGTGGCCAAGACGGTAGGCGGCAACGTGTTCTACGGCTTCATCTCGGCCGTGGCATTTGCCACCATCCTGGCCGTGGTGGCCGGCCTGACGCTCTCGGGCGCCTCGGCCGTGTCGCACGACCTGTATGCCACGCTGGTCAAGAAGGGCAAGGCCGACAGCGCCTCTGAACTGCGTGTTTCGCGCATCACCACCGTGTGCCTGGGCATCGTGGCCGTGGTGCTGGGCATTGTTTTCGAGAAGCAGAACATTGCCTTCATGGTGTCGCTGGCCTTTGCAGTGGCAGCCTCGGCCAACTTCCCGGTGCTGTTCCTGTCGGTGCTGTGGAAGAACTGCACCACGCGCGGCGCGGTGGTGGGCGGTTTCCTGGGGCTGATCTCGTCGGTCGGTCTGACCATCGTGTCGCCCTCGGTCTGGGAAGCCACACTCGGCCACGCCAAGGGCTCGGCATTGTTCCCCTACACCTCGCCAGCCCTGTTCTCGATGGCCATCGGCTTCATCGGCATCTGGTTGTTCTCGATCACCGACAAGAGCGCCAACGCCGCCCGCGAGCGCGCCGCCTTCCCGGCGCAGCAAGTGCGTTCAGAAACCGGCCTGGGAGCTTCGGGCGCCTCAGGGCACTGAGCTGCACAAGACATCCCGCGGGCACACCACCCGCAGGCGCGGCCCAGAAACCCGCGCCATTTTTACCGGGCCTTGCGCCCGGTTTTTTTATGTCTGGATCAACCGGGCAAACCGCTCACCACCTGGGCCGGCGCCTCCCAGCCAGCGCCAAACCAGGCATCGCCTTCCAACCAGGCGCGCAGCATCGGCAGAGCATCGAGCCCCCAGAAGAGCTTGCCGTCCACGCCAAACGCCGGAACACCAAACACACCCTGGGCCGCCGCCGCATCGGTATTGGCGCGCAGCAGCGCTTTCACGGCTGCACCTTGCGGCTCCATGTCCGGCTTCAACTGTGGCCCCAGCGCCTGCGCCAGCGCATCGAGCCGGGCCGGGTCGAGTGCGTCGTGGCCACCCACCCACACGTGGCGCAGCACCGTGCCCGCCACAAAGCGGTTGATGCTGCCGTCGACCGAGCAGGCCAGCGCCTGGCGCAGCAAAGGCAAGGGGTTGAACGGATGGCGCGCCGGCATCTGCAGCGGGATGCCCAGCGAGTGGCCGAGCCAGCTTACATGCCGGTAGGTCCAGTCGCGCTTCGGGGGAATGCCTGCCGGCCCCGGGTTGCCTTGCTGTTGCAGCAGCGCGCCCAGCAGCACCGGCCGGTACTCGACGCTGTAGCTCAGGCCTTCGAGCGCTTCGGGCAGGCGCTCGAAGGCCAGCCAGGCGTAGGGCGAGATGAAGTCAAGGTAGAAGGTGATGTGTTTCATGGCTGCTCCGCACTTTGCAGGCGGGCTGGCACGGGCGCGCCAGCCCGCTCCAGCAGCCGCACCCAAATGGCGCGGCGGGTGGCGTCGTCGGCCATGGACCAAGCGCGGATTTCGGCGATGCTGCGAAAACACCCCTCGCACAGGCTGCCGTCGGCCGACATGCGGCACACCGACACACAGGGCGACGGCACGACTTCGTCGGAATCATGGTCAAAATAGCCCGCAGCGCTTAGTGCGCTTGCGCGAGCAGCTATTGTTTGAATAGCATTCATGCGCGCTCCGGGGCCTCGGTGACATCGGCCAGTGGCGCGCCCGTCAGGCGCTCAAGGTCGTGCGGCGACAGCGCAAACACGGCATGCGGATGGCCCGCTGCCGCCCACAGGGTGTCAAAACGCAGCAGCTCGCGGTCAATCAAGGTCACACCCGGCTCCGCGTGGGCAATGGGCGCCACGCCGCCAATGGAAAAACCGGTGCGCGCCTTGACGAAGGCGGCATCGGCCCGGCCCAGCGCCCCCACCAGCGCTTCGACCTTGGCCGCGTCCACGCGCCGGTCGCCCGAGGTGATGACCAGCACCGCCGCATCGTCCGCCACGCGCCGGAAAATGATGCTCTTGGCGACCTGGCCTACGGCAATGCCCAGCGCCTCCGCTGCTTGCTGCGCGGTGCGGCAGGCGTCGTCCAGCATGCGCGGCGCATGCGGGTGGCCGGCTGCTTGCAAGGCGCTGGCCACGCGCTGCACGCCACCCGGCAGCGCCTTCGGTTCGTTTCCGCCCATGCGATTCACCCGGCCCGCTTGTTGATCAGCGCCGTGGCCGCGCGGGAGTTGGGCTTGCGGCCCAGAAAGTCGCTGATGAACACGCCCGCATCGATCAATTTGTCCAGATCGATACCTGTCTCAATGCCCATGCCATGCAGCAGGTAGACCACATCTTCCGTGGCCACATTGCCCGTCGCCCCCTTGGCGTAGGGGCAACCGCCCAGACCCGCCACGGAGGACTGGAAGTTCCACACCCCCAGCTCCAGCGCGGCCAGCGTGTTGGCCAGCGCCTGGCCGTAGGTGTCGTGAAAGTGGCCCGAAACCTCGTCGATCGCGTAGTGCGTGAGCGTCGCCTCGATGGCGCGCTGCACCTTGCGCGGCGTGCCCACGCCAATGGTGTCGGCCACGTCCACGCGCTGCACACCAATACCCTTGAGCAGCCCGGCCAGGTAGGCCACACGCTCGGGCGCAATCTCGCCCTCGTAAGGGCAGCCCACGGTGCAGCTCATGGCGCCGCGCACCGCAATACCGGCCGCCAGCGCAGCCTCGACCACGGGTGCAAAGCGCTCAATGCTTTCGGCAATGCTGCAGTTGATGTTCTTCTGGCTGAAGGCCTCGCTGGCCGAGCCGAAGACGACGATTTCGTCGGGCTGGTCCAGCAATGCTGCTTCAAAGCCTTTGAGATTGGGCGTGAGCACCGAGTAGCGCACGCCCGCCTTCCGCTGGATGCCGCTCATCACCACATGGTTGTCGGCCATCTGCGGCACCCATTTGGGCGAGACGTAGCTGGTGACCTCGATTTCTTGCAAGCCCGCCGCTTGCAGGCGATGCACCAACTCGATCTTGACTTCGGCCGGCACGGGCGATTTCTCGTTCTGCAGGCCGTCGCGCGGGCCAACATCGATAAGTTTGACGAGGGAGGAAATAGTCATCACAAAACTCTCAACATAAAAGGTCAGGCGGCTCAATACCCCCGCACAGGGTCCACGATACCGGCAATCGCCTCGCCCCGCTCCAGCGCGACGATCTTGCCCACTATCTGAGCGATGCTCTCATCGCGCAGCGTACGTGCCGAGGTGTGGGGCGTGAGCGTGATCCGCGGGTGGCTCCAGAATGGGTGGCCTGCGGGGAGCGGCTCGGTACGGAACACGTCGAGCGCAGCGCCTGCCAAGTGGCCGCTGTCCAGCAAGGCGATCAGATCGGCATCCACCAGATGCGCGCCACGCGCCACGTTGATGACATAGCCACCGGGCTGAAGACGCGACAGGGTTGCACGGTTCAGGATGTTTTCCGTCTCGGGCGTGAGCGGCAGCAGGTTCACCAGCACGCGGCTGGCGGCCAGGAAATCGCTCATGCCTTCGGCTCCACTAAAGGTGCACACACCGTCGATAGCCTTGGGCGAGCGGCTCCAGCCATGGACCGGGAAATCGAACTGCGCCAGCGCCCGGGCCACCCGCTCGCCCAACACGCCCAGCCCCATCACGCCCACCGGAAACTCCTGGCGCAGTCGCGGCTTGCGAAAGGCCCACTGGCCTGCGTGCATCGCGTCCTCATACTGGTCGAATTCGCGGAAATGGCGGATGACGGCATGGCAGACGTATTCAGCCATCTGCACGGCCATGCCCGCATCGTCCAGGCGCACCACCAAGGCCGTCGGCGGCAAGCGCAACTTGAGCAGCGCATCCACGCCTGCGCCGATATTGAACAAGGCCTTCACCCCGGTCTGCTCGTCAAGAAACCGCTGGGGCGGCGCCCAGACCACGGCGTAGTCGGCAGCCGGTGCGCCGGGTTGCCAGACGCCGACGGCGGCTCCCGGCAGTGCCACCTGCAGGCCTTCCAACCAGGGCTCGGCCTTGGTACCGGTGCAGCAGAAGGTGATGTTCATGGCGGCAGACCGTACCGCAACGCCCTTCCCCCGGCTGTCATGCAGCCGTCAGCCTGAGCAGCTCGGCGCCCTCGGCCACCTGGTCGCCCGGCGCATAGAGCAGCTCGGCCACCACGCCGTCGGCAGGCGCGGCAATGGTGTGCTCCATTTTCATGGCTTCCATCACGGCCAGGGCCTGGCCCCTGCTCACTTTGTCGCCGGCCTGCACGGCAAACGACACCACCTTGCCCGGCATGGGGGCCGTGAGGCGCCCGCCTTCGTCCTGGGCTTCGCCGGCATGGGCGAGCAGGTCGATGGCCACGATCTGCGTCGCGCCTTGCGGGGTGAAAACGTGGTCCGTTTCGCCCAGTGCGTACACGGTGGCCAGGGTGCGCTGACCCGCGTACTGCAGGTCGATACCGCGCCCGGCGGGCGCGAACACCAGCCGGCCAGCGACGGCCTCAGCGCCCTCGCCCACGGTCAGGCGCAGCGCGCCATCGTGCAGATAGGCCAGGCTGGCCTTGGCGTGTGCGCCGCCAAAATCGAACTCGAAGCGGCGCTCCACCAAGCCATGCGAGCGCCAGCCGTCGCGGCGGCTGAACGGGTCTGCGCCCTCGCTGGCGCGTTCGCGCAGCAGGGTTTGCGCCACGGCGGCAGCGGCGGCCAGGGGCAGGCCCACGCGCTCCTGCTTGAACAGCACCGTCTCCTCGCGCGGGATCAGGGCGGTGTCCAGGTTGGCTTGGGCAAACGAGTCGGTGCTGGCCACCCGGCGCAGGAACTGCACGTTGGTGGCCAGGCCGACAATGTGGGTCTGCGCCAGCGCTTCGTCGAGCCGCGCCAGCGCCTGCGCGCGCGTATCGCCATGCACGATGAGCTTGGCCACCATGGAGTCGTAGAAGGGGCTGATGGCATCGCCCTGCCGCACGCCGGAATCAACCCGTACCGCGCCTCTTTCAAACGTTACGCACTGGGGCAGGCCGTACACATGGAGCGCGCCCGTGGCGGGCAGGAAGTTGTTGTCGGGGTTCTCGGCGCAGATGCGCGCCTCGATGGCGTGGCCGGTGATCTTGAGCTCGTCCTGCATGCACGGCAGCGCCTCTCCCGAGGCCACGCGCAGTTGCCACTCCACCAGATCCTGGCCGGTGATGGCTTCAGTCACCGGGTGCTCCACCTGCAGGCGCGTGTTCATCTCCATGAAGAAGAACTTCATCTGCTCGGGGTGCGCGTAGCCGCCGGGCTGCTCGACGATGAATTCCACCGTGCCCGCGCCCACGTAGTTCACTGCGCGCGCTGCCGCCACCGCGGCCTCGCCCATGCGTGCGCGCAGCTCGGGCGTCATGCCGGGCGCGGGGGCTTCCTCCAGCACCTTCTGGTGGCGCCGCTGCACCGAGCAATCGCGCTCGAACAGGTACACGTAGTTGCCCAGCGTGTCGCCAAACACCTGGATTTCGATGTGGCGCGGGCGCTGCACGTATTTTTCGATCAGCACCGCGTCGTCGCCAAAGCTGTTGATGGCTTCGCGCTTGCACGATGCCAGCGCGGCGGCAAAGTCCTCGGACTTGTCCACGGCGCGCATGCCTTTGCCGCCGCCGCCCGCACTGGCCTTGATGAGCACGGGGTAGCCAATGCGGTCGGCCTCGCGCTGCAGCAAGGCTGGGTCCTGGTCGGCGCCGTGGTAGCCGGGCACCAGCGGCACACCGGCCTTTTCCATCAACTGCTTGGATTCGGCCTTGAGGCCCATGGCCTTGATGGCGGACGCCGGCGGGCCGATAAAGACCAGGCCGGCCATGGTGCAGGCCTGGGCGAACTCTTCGTTCTCGGAGAGGAAACCGTACCCGGGGTGAATGGCCTGCGCGCCCGTGGCCTGGGCTGCCTCGATGATGCGCTCCCAGCGCAGGTAGCTGTCCTTGGGCGCGCTGCCGCCGATGTGCACCGCTTCGTCGCAGACCGCCACATGCTTGGCATTGGCATCGGCATCCGAATAGACGGCGACGGTTTTCACGCCCATGCGCTTGGCGGTTGCCGCCACCCGGCAGGCGATTTCACCGCGATTTGCAATCAGTATTTTTTTAAACATGGTCGTTCTCCGCGGTGCAATCGCCTGCGCACGCTGCGCGTGCCACGCAATTTGGCTTCGCCGCTGCGCCGCTTTGCGGCTGGTCACCGCGATTTGCAATCAGAATTTTCTTAAACATTCGGGTTCTCCACGACCGGCTGCGAGCCGCCAAAAAAGGATGAAAGGCGCCGTAAGACGGCGCGCAGGAACTTGAACAGCACCATCAGCAACAGCACCGACAGCACCACCATGACCACCAACGCGAAGCCGAAGGCCACCGGGTGCTGGGTAGAGAGCCAGACCACGCCGACGACCAACCCGTCTTCAAACAACGAAACAAGACCATTTGAAAAAGGCTCCGGCGACGTATTGACGGCGGCGCGTGTGGTCATCTTGGCAGCCATGGACGTGGCAGCGAGCGATCCTCCCAGCAGGCCGGCGATGACACCCATCGTGGTGTTGTCGGCGCCGAACACTCCAGCGGCCAAAAGCGCGCCGCCGGGCACGCGGATGACGGTGTGGATGGCATCCCAGGTGCTATCAATCCATGGCACCTTGTCGGCAAAAAATTCGACCAGCATCAGGCTGCCGGCCACCACCAGCACCAGCGGGTTTTGCAGCACATGCAGGCCGGCGGGCAGCGCGAGCAGTCCGGTCGATCCCATCAGACCGACAAGGAATACCACGGCGTACAGACGAAAACCGCTGGCCCAGCCCAGCGCCGCCGCCAGCGCGATCAGGCGGGGCATGTCGAGCTTCTGCGTGACCTGCGCCATGCCGCCCGCCACCTCGCGCGCGGTTCCAGCATCGACGTGCAGGCCCACGGTGTGCAGCCACTGAACAATGTGCAGCCAGAGGTCGTCCATGTTGTGGTCTTCGGAGTCAGTGCGCGAGCCAGGCCGGCTTGCGCTTTTGCAGGAAGGATTGCACGCCTTCCTTTCCCTCGCTGCTCGCACGGATGTCGGCGATACCCTCCACCGTCGCCGCAATGAGCTGCGCATTGATTTCACGTTCGGCGACATCCAGCACCAGGCGTTTGCAGGCGCGCACGGCGTTCGGGCTGGCGCTGGTGAGCGCCTTGAGCCATTCGCCGACCTTGGCGTCAAGCTGATCGGCAGCCACCACCTCGTGCACAAAACCGATGCGCAGCGCCTCCGCTGCGCCAAAGCGTTCTGCGGTCAGAAAGTAGCGGTGCGCGGCGCGCGCGCCCATGGCGCGGATCACGTAAGGGCTGATGGTGGCGGGAATCAGGCCGAGCTTGACTTCGCTCAGGCAAAAGCCTGCGCTGTCCACGCAGACGGCCATGTCGCACGCCGCCACCAGGCCCATGCCACCGGCATACACATCGCCCTGCACGCGGGCGACGGTCGGCTTGGGGCACTCGTAGATGACACGCAGCATTTCGGCCAGCTTGGCGGCGTCGGCCAGGTTTTCTTCGCGCGTGTAGTCGGCCATGCGCCGCATCCAGTTCAGATTGGCGCCGGCGCAAAACGCCAGGCCCTCGGCGGCCAGCACCACGGCGCGCACCTCGGCGCGGTGGCCCACCTCGGTGAAGGCAGCGGTGATGTCGGCAATCACTTCGTCGCTGAAGGCGTTGCGCACCTCGGGCTGGGTGAGCGTGATGCGGGCAACAGCGCCCTCATAGGTGGTCTGCAGGTGGCTCATGGTGCGGTGGCTTCGGTTTGCAGGAAATAAACCAGATCAAGTTCTGGGCAAGGCTGGCCCAACGCGGTCAGCGCCGCGGTGATCTGGCCGCGGTGGTGCGTGCCGTGGTTGAACACGTGCGCCAGCGTGGCGGCAAAGGGCAACGATACGGGCGTGCCACGCATGGTGGTGTAGTCCAGCGTGCCGGCAAAGCGTTGCTCGGGCCAACTGGCAATCAGCGGCGCCCAGCAGGTGGCGCCCGCCTGCAGGCGCTCCGCCAGCGCCACGCGGCCGGGCTCGACCTCGGCGTCCAGCGCCACCTTGGGCGAGATACCTTCGGCAAAGCGGCGGAACCACAGCAGATGCTCACCCACCAGCAGGTGGTTGAGCGTGCCGTGGATGCTTTTGAAGAACAGGCCCACGTCGCGCCGGTAGGCGCCATCCGAAACAGCCGCCACCGACTCCAATAGACGCGCCGTGGCCCACACGTTATAGCGTGCGAGCGTCTGAAAGTGGGCGAGAGGATGCATGGCGACGCGTCGGCTCACATGCGGAACAAACCGAACTTCGTGTCTTCAATCGGCGCGTTGCGCGCAGCCGCCAGCCCCAGCGCCAGCACGCGGCGCGTGTCGGCTGGGTCGATCACGCCGTCGTCCCACAGGCGCGCCGTGGCGTAGTAGGGGTGGCCCTGGTCTTCGTACTGGCGGCGGATGGGGGCTTTGAAGGCTTCTTCTTCCTCGATGCTCCACTGGCCGCCCTTTAACTCAATGCCGTCGCGCTTGACCGTTGCCAGCACGCCAGCGGCCTGGTCGCCGCCCATGACGCTGATGCGCGCGTTGGGCCACATCCACAAAAAGCGCGGCGAGAAGGCGCGGCCGCACATGCCGTAGTTGCCGGCGCCAAAGCTGCCGCCAATGATGATGGTGAATTTGGGCACGCTGGCCGTCGCCACGGCCGTGACCATCTTGGCGCCGTTGCGGGCGATGCCTTCGTTCTCGTACTTGCGGCCCACCATGAAACCGGTGATGTTCTGCAGGAACACCAGCGGCACCTTGCGCTGGCAGCACAGCTCGATGAAGTGCGTGGCCTTGAGGGCGGACTCGGAAAACAAAATGCCGTTGTTGGCGATGATGCCGACCTGCATGCCCTCGATGCGCGCGAAACCCGTGACCACCGTGGTGCCGTAGCGCGCCTTGAATTCATCGAACTCGCTGCCGTCGACGATGCGGGCGATGATTTCGCGCACATCAAAGGGCTTGCGGGTGTCCACCGGAATCACGCCGTAGAGCTCTTTTGCTTCAAAAAGAGGAGCTACTGGCGCAGTGTCAGAAAGCGCTGGAGCCTTGTTTTTATTCAAATTCTTGACCGCCATGCGCGCCAGCTTGAGCGCGTGCAGGTCGTTCTGCGCCAGGTGGTCGGCCACGCCCGACAGGCGCGTGTGCACGTCGCCACCGCCCAGGTCTTCGGCCGTGACGACCTCGCCCGTGGCCGCCTTCACCAGCGGCGGGCCGCCCAGGAAGATGGTTCCCTGGTTCTTGACGATGATGGATTCATCGCTCATGGCCGGCACGTAGGCGCCGCCCGCCGTGCAAGACCCCATGACCACGGCGATCTGCGCGATGCCCTGCGCGCTCATGGTCGCCTGGTTGAAGAAGATGCGCCCGAAGTGGTCGCGGTCGGGGAAGACGTCGTCCTGGTTGGGCAGGTTGGCGCCGCCGGAATCCACAAGGTAAATACAGGGCAGATGGTTCTGCTGCGCGATCTCCTGCGCGCGCAGGTGCTTCTTGACGGTCAGCGGGTAGTAGGTCCCGCCCTTCACCGTGGCGTCGTTGCAGACCACCATGCAATCGACGCCGCTGACACGCCCGATGCCGGCAATCAGGCCGGCGCCGGGGGCTGCGTTGCCGTACATGTTGAGCGCGGCGAGTGGTGCGACCTCAAGAAACGGCGTACCGGGGTCCAGCAACATCTGCACACGGTCGCGCGGCAGCAGTTTGCCGCGCGCCAGGTGCTTGGCGCGGGCTGCCTCGCCGCCGCCTTCAAAAACCGTGGCGATCTGCGCGGCCAGGTCGTCCACCAGCGCACGCATGGCAGTGGCGTTGGTCTGGAAGTCGGCCGAGCGGGCGTTGAGTTGGGTAGTGAGTTTGGGCATGGGAATCCGGTGTAGGGGGGTGGCAGCGCTGCAGGTCAGGCGGTTTTTTGCTCGGTCAGGCCCAGCGCCTCGATGGTGGCTTCACGCATGCGGAATTTCTGGATCTTGCCGGTCACCGTCATGGGAAATTCATTCACGAAGCGGATGTAGCGCGGCACCTTGTAGTGCGCGATCTGGCCTTTGCAAAAGGCGCGGATGTCGTCCTCGGTCGGCGCGGTGCCGGGCTTGGCGATGATCCAGGCGCACAGCTCTTCGCCATAGCGCAGGTCGGGCACACCGATGACCTGCACGTCCTGAATCTGGGGCATGCGGTACAGAAACTCTTCGATCTCGCGCGGGTACACGTTCTCGCCACCGCGGATCACCATGTCCTTGATGCGGCCGACGATGTTGACGTAGCCCTCGGCATCCATGGTGGCGAGGTCGCCGGTGTGCATCCAACCGTCGGCATCAATGGCTTCGCGCGTTTTTTCCTCGTCGCCCCAGTAGCCATGCATGACGGAATAGCCTCGCGTGCAGAACTCGCCGCGCTCGCCCACGGGCACCACCGCGCCGGTCTCGGGGTCGATGATTTTGATTTCCAGATGCGGCTGCACCCGGCCCACGGTGGAGACGCGCTTCTCCAGCGGCGTGTCGGTGCTGCTCTGGCAGCTCACCGGACTGGTTTCGGTCATGCCGTAGGCAATGGTGATTTCGGACAGGTGCATGTCCCGCACCACGCGCTTCATCACCTCGGTCGGGCAGGGCGAGCCAGCCATGATGCCGGTGCGCAGCGTCGAGAGGTCAAACTCGGCAAAACGCGGGTGGTCCAGCTCGGCAATGAACATGGTGGGCACACCGTGCAGACCGGTGCATTTTTCGTCCTGCACCGCCTGCAGGACTGAGAGCGGCTCGAAGCCGTCGTTCGGGTAGACGATGGCAGCGCCGTGCGTAAAGCACGCGAGGTTCCCCAGCACCATGCCAAAGCAGTGGTACAGCGGCACGGGAATGCACAGCCGGTCGGCAGGGGTCAGCCGCATGCATTCGCCGATGAACAGGCCGTTGTTCAGGATGTTGCGGTGCGTCAGCGTCGCGCCCTTCGGAAACCCTGTGGTGCCGCTGGTGAACTGGATGTTGATCGGGTCGGTGGCCTTGAGCTTGCGCGCCACCTGGGCAATGCGCGGGTCCTCTGCATCGCCGCGCGCCAAAAAGTCAGAAAAGCGCAGCAAGCCGGGTTCATTGGCGCCCGAAGCAGGCTCCTTGCCGGGGGCGTCGATCCACACCACGGTCGAGAGATGCGGCAGGCGCTGGGCCACCAGCTCGCCCGGCTGGCCGTGCGCCCACTCGGGCGCCAGCTCGCGCAGCATGCCCAGGTAGTCGCTGGTCTTGAAGCGCGCCATGGTCACCAGCAGGCGGCAGCCCACCTTGTTGAGCGCGTATTCCACCTCGGCCGTGCGGTAAGCCGGGTTGATGTTGACCAGCACCAGTCCGACTTCGGCGGTAGCGAGCTGCATCAGCACCCATTCGGCGTTGTTGTGCGACCAGATGCCCACCCGGTCGCCCGGCACCAGGCCCTGGCGCAGCAGCGCGCTGGCGAGCTGGCGCGCCTCGCGCTGCAGCTCGGCATAGGTGTAGCGCCGCCCCTGGTGGCAGCTGACCAACGCCTCGTTGCCCGGCTGGCGCTGCACCATGGTGTTGAAGAAAGCGCCAATGGTCTGCTCGATCAGCGGCGGCTCGGTGGCGCCGGTGGCTTGGCTTTGGATCAGCGGGGAAGCGTTTTGGGGCTGCATCTGCGGTGTCTCCTTGTGCTGCGGGTCTGCGCTGCGCGGCCCACGAACCGTACAGGATAAAAGCGACAGCGCCACCTTGCTTGCCACAATGGTTGCAAATCGTGCCACGCACGCGGCACACTTGGGCAATGAGCACGCCAACCTCCACCGCCACCAACCCGGCACCCGCCAGCGCGCGCGCAGAAACCCCGGCGGCCTTCGTCCGCGCCATCGCGCACGCCTATGCGCTGCGCGGCCTCGACCCGGCGCAGGCCCTGGCCCAGGCGCAGATTGCGCCGGCCCTGCTGGCGCGCCCGGACGGCCGGATCACCGCCCTGCAGATGGAACGTCTGTCCGAGGCCGCCATGCGCGAACTGGACGACGAGGCCCTGGGCTGGTTCATCCGCCCCCTGCCCTGGGGCAGCTACGGCATGCTGGCACGCGCCTCCATCACCGCGCCGCACCTGGGCCTGGCGATGGCGCGCTGGTGCCGCCACCATGGCCTGCTGACGCAGGATGTGCGGCTGGAGTGGGCGGTGCAAGGCGACGTGGCCCACCTCACCCTGCATGAGGCACGCGACCTGGGCGTGCTGCGCGAGTTCTGCCATGTCTCGCTGCTGCGCAATGCCCTGGGCGTGGCCTGCTGGCTGGTGGATTCGCGCATTCCGCTGCTCAACGCTGCGTTCGCCTTCGACGCTCCGCCCCATGCCGACACCTACGCCGTGCTGTTCAGCGCCCCGGCGCGCTTTTCTGCTGCCCCGACCCACATCAGCTTCGACGCCCGCTACCTCGCCCTGCCCCTGCGCCGCGACGAGGCCGCGCTGCAGACCATGCTGGAGCGCGCCCTGCCCTTGACGGTGCTGCAGTACCGCCGCGACCGGCTGCTGCTGGCGCGCGTGCGCCAGATGCTGCGCAGCGACCCGCAAGCAGCCCACAACGCGGACGACCTGGCGGCCCGGCTGAACCTGTCCGCCCGCACCCTGCACCGGCAGTTGAAGGACGAGGGCACGTCACTGCAAACCCTCAAAGACACGGTACGCCGCGAGATCGCCACCGACCTGCTGCAGCGCAGCCAGCGCCCGATCAAGCAGGTGGCGCTGGCTGCGGGGTTTCAGAACGAGAAGAGTTTTATCCGCGCGTTCAAGGGGTGGACGGGGATGGCGCCGGGCGAGTGGCGTGGGCAGTAGCCTGGGCGCAAAAATGCGCGCCAGGCACCCAGCCGGGGTCAGCCCACCGGTCCACACAGGTGCGGCAGCAACGCCATATCGGCAAAAATAGCGCTTGCCCCCGCTGCCCGCAACGCCGCTGCGCTGCCGTGGCCGGCGCCTCCGGGCGCGTAGCCCCACACCGTGGCGCCAGCCGCCACGCCGGCGGTGACTCCGGTGACGGTGTCTTCCACCACCAGGCAGCGCGCCGGTGGCACGCCCAAGGCAGCAGCGGCGGCCAGGTACACGTCGGGCGCGGGCTTGGTGGCGGGCATTTCGTGGCCGCTGAACACATGGCCGCCGAACAGCTCGGCCAGCCCCACCTGGCGCAGCTGCATTTCCACCTTGAAACGGTCGGCGCCCGAGGCGCAGGCGATGCGCCCGTCCGTCAAGCGGTGCAGCGCGCGCACCGCCTCCACCGCGCCGGCAATGGGCTGCAGGTGGCGCTCGATCTCGGCATTGCGGCGCGCGTAGAACGCGGCCATCCAGGCGTCGGTCAGCGGCTGGCCGGTGTGCGCCTCGATGCGCGCGGCTTCGCTGCGCACCGTTTTGCCGATGAAGGTGTCCATGCACGCTTCGGGCGAAATCGCCCAGCCGGCTTCGTTCAGCATGGTGCAGAGCACGCCGTTGGTGAGGGGCTCGCTGTCGACGAGAACGCCGTCGCAGTCGAACAGGATTGCTTCAAAATTCATAGCTTGTTGCGCAATGGGGATAAGCGCTGGAGGCGATTTTCATCTAAATTTTTGAAAGGGCGCGCCACACTCCTGCGGCTTGGCGATGGCAGGGGCGCCCAATAGTCCGGCAGTGGGGTCGGAGCACGAGTTTCGCTGCACGAAATCGTGGTCCGACCCCACTGCCTGCGTCGCTACGCCAGCCCAGGCACCAGCCGGCAGGCGTGCCAGGCGGCCACCCATTCTTCGTTGGTGCGCTCGACCTGCACGGGGATGCGGCTGGCGGCGCTGGAGATGCGATCGGCGTTCCGGGCGTTGGCCTCAGCGTCGAGCGCCAGGCCCAGGTAGGCCAGCCCCGCACACACGCGCTCGCGGATGGCGGCGTTGTGCTCGCCGATGCCGGCGGTGAAAACCAGCATGTCGAGGCCGCCCAGCACGGCCACCAGGGCGCCGATCTCGCGCACGATGCGGCGCACGTACAGCGCCAGCGCGGCGGCTATGCGCGCGTTGCCGGCCTCTTGCGCCAGCAGCTCGCGCGGGTCGGACGACACACCGGAAAGTCCCAGCAAGCCGGAGCCGTGGTACAGCAGATGGCCCACTGCGTCCAGCGAGAGCTTTTCCATCTCCATCAGGTAGAGCACCGCGCCGGGGTCGAGTGCGCCACAGCGCGTGCCCATCATCAGGCCGTCGAGGGCCGAGAAGCCCATGGTGGTGGCGACGCTTTTGAGGCCCTGCATGGCGCAGAGGCTGGCGCCGCTGCCCAGGTGCGCCACGATGGTGCGGCCACGCGCCGCGTCGCCACAGCGCTCGGGCAGCGCGATCGACAGGTATTCGTACGACAGGCCGTGAAAGCCATAGCGGCGCAGGCCGCGCTCCCAGGCGTCCCAGGACAGCGGCAGCATCTTTTCCACGTCGGGCAGGGTGTGGTGAAACGCCGTGTCAAAGCAGGCCACCTGCGGCAAGTCGGGCACCGTTTCCAGCAGTGCCGCGATGGCTTCGAGCGCAAAGGGCTGGTGCAGCGGCGCGAGCGGGATATAGCGCTTCAGGTCGGCCAGCACCTGTGCGTCCACGCGCACCGGGTCGAAGTACTTGGCGCCGCCATGCACCACGCGGTGCGCCACGGCGGCCATGCGGTGCCCGCCCTGCGCCATGCGCGCCAGCACCCTGGCGTGGATGTGTTCCAGCGCGGCGTGGTAGGGCTGCGCGGCATCGAGCGCCACCGGGCCGGGCGCGGCACCGGTTTCGCCAAACGTCGGCGTGGCACCGGTGATGCCATCCACCTTGCCGTTCCACAAGGGCGTGCGCGGCAGTGGTCGAATGCCGGCGTCAAACAGGGCGAACTTGATGCTCGACGAGCCGCAATTCAGGACCAGCACCAGATCGCTCACAGGGGCGCCTCCTGGTAGTGGTGCGCCAGCAGCACCGCCACGGCGCACGAGGCCAGCCGCGTGTCGCGCGCGTCGGCCCGGCTGGTGAGCACGATGGGCACACGCGCGCCGAGCACGATGCCGGCCGAGGCTGCGCCGCCCAGAAATTCGAGCTGCTTGGCCAGCATATTGCCGCTTTCCAGGTCCGGCACCACCAGGATGTCGGCGCGGCCCGCCACTTCGGAGACGATGCCTTTGGTGCGCGCCGCGGCAATGGAGACGGCATTGTCGAAGGCCAGCGGCCCGTCGAGCAGGGCGCCGGTGATCTGGCCGCGGTCGGCCATCTTGCACAGGGCAGCGGCGTCCAGTGTGGCGGGCATGGCGGCGTTCACCGTTTCCACGGCGGCCAGAATCGCCACGCGCGGCTGGGCCACGCCGATGGCGTGCGCCAGGTCGATGGCGTTGCGCACGATGTCGGCCTTGTCGGCCAGCGTGGGCGCAATGTTGATGGCTGCGTCGGTGATGATGAAGGGGCGCGGGTAGGCCGGCGTCTGCATCAGATAGCAGTGGCTCACGCGGCGCTTGGTGCGCAGCCCGCCTTGGCTTGCCACCACGGCGCCCATCAGCTCGTCGGTGTGCAGGCTGCCTTTCATCAGCGCCTGCACGCGGCCCTGCAGCACCAGCTCCACCGCGCGGGCGGCTGCAGCGTGGCTGTGCGGCGTGTCTTCAATGGCGATGCCGGAAATGTCCAGGCCGCTCTCTTGCGCCGCCGCCTCGATGCGCGCGCGCGGGCCCACCAGCACCGGCTCGATCAGCCCTGCGGCACGGGCGTCGAGCACACCGCCCAGGCTGAGCGCATCGCACGGGTGCACGACCGCGACACAGAGTCTGCCCAGTGAACGCACATGCTCAAGCAGCCGCCGCATGCCGTCGTTGCCCACGCTGATGTGCACTTCGGGCAGCGTGGTACGCAGGCGTTCAATGCGTTCGGTGGGGGCCAGCACCTCGGCCTCGCCGTCAAGCACCGTGGTGCCGTCCTGGTTCACACAGGTACAGGCCAGTGTCAGGTGCTTTTTGGCTTCGTCGCGGGCGCTCACGGTCACGCTGACACGCAGCCGGTCGCCGATGCGCACGGGCGCGAGAAACTTGAGCGTTTGCCCGAGATAAATGGTGCCCGGCCCTGGCAGGCGCGTGCCCAGAACGGCCGATACCAGCGCGCCGCTCAGCATGCCCTGCGCAATGACCCCATGAAAGCGCGTGGAGGCGGCAAAGTCCGCATCCAGGTGCTGCGGGTTGGCGTCGCCGGAGAGCACAGCAAACAGTTCGATGTCCTCTTTGCTGAGCGTTCGCTCGATGCTGGCGCTGTCGCCCACGGCGATTTCGTCAAAGGTGCGGTTGCGCACGGTGGCCAGCGCCTGTGGCGGCGCACCGGGCGGCGCTAGGGATGGCGTGAGGGGCGATCCGGTATCGGGCATGACGCTCCAGAGAGATGAGAAGGCAGGGCGGCAGGAAGCCAGCCCCGTGGGGTGCAAGCCTAGCGCAACCGGTTGGGGCGATTCTTGCTGCGACGCTCATACATGGCATTATTGCTCCTGAATAAATAGCAATAAAAGCATATGAATAAAGCGCTAGGGAGCCTCTGCACGAATTGCGTGGCAAGTGGGCGCTGCGGATCGGGATGAGCTGCAAGGCGCAAACCGCAGCGATAGCCGTAGCTATCGCGAGGATTTGCAACGCTGCAGATCGCCCGAGGCCGCAGATGCACACGGCGCGACGATTCGTGCAGAGGCTCCCTAGAAAGCATTTTCATTCATTTTCTCGCCCGCTCATGCTGCGCCCCATCGACGTAAAACCAGTGCCCGCCTTCGCGCACAAAGCGGCTGGTCTCGTGCAAGCGCACCGCCTGGCCCGCAACGCGGTAGCGGGCGACGAATTCCACCTCGGCATGGTCGGCATCGATCAGGCAGTGGCGCCGCACCTCCAGCCCCAGCCAGCGCGCACCGGGCTCGAAGTCGAGTTCTGCGGGCCGGGTGCTGGCGTGCCAGGTGGCCCGCAGCCACGCCGCATCTTCGCGCACAAAGGCGCTATAGCGCGAGCGCATGAGGCTCTCGGCGTCGGGCGCTGGCGCATCGCCACCAAGCCAGCGCCCACAGCACTGGCCAAACGCCAGAGGGCGCGCACGGGCGCGCGGGTCAAGGCGGCCGCAGGGGCAAGGCGAAGCGGAGTCACGGGCAAGCAAGGTCATGGAAAGGGGCAGGTGGAGCAAGGCAGGCGCCCACGTAGACTTGGCGCCTTCAATGGTAGGAGTCTCGCATGTGGAATCTGTCTGTCCCCTGGTGGGAGTTTGTCGTGCGCGGCGTCGTGGTGTACATCTTCCTGCTCATTTTCCTGCGCGCCACCGGCAAGCGGCAAACGGGGCAGTACGCCCCGTTTGACCTGGTGCTGCTCCTGATCCTGTCGAACGCGGTGCAGAACTCGATGAATGCGGGCGACAACTCGCTCATCGGCGGGTTGATTTCGGCCAGCACGCTGCTCTTCTGCCATGTGGTGCTGTCGCACCTGACCTTCCGCTTTCGCCGGCTCGAACGCCTGATCGACGGCCACGCCCGCGTGCTGGTGCAGGATGGCAAAGTGGACGAAGCGCTGATGGAGCGCGAGCGCATTTCCCCCGCCGACCTGGCCGCCGCCCTGCGTGCCGGGGGCTGCCTGCACGCCCACGAGGTGGCGCGTGCCACCATCGAAGTCAACGGGCAGATCACCGTGGTGCTGCGGCCCACGCAGCGCTCGTTGGACGCGACGTAGCCACGCTGCCGGCACAGCGCCCACCGGTCAGGGCCCGGTCAGCACTGCTACAGCGTTTCCAGAAACGCCGCCACCGCCGCATTCACGGGCTCGGGGTGCGTGAGGTTGCTGGCGTGCCCGCCGCCGGGCACCACCACCATGCGCGCATGGGGCAAGGCGTCCGCCATGGCCTGCGCGCGCGCCAGGTCGATCGCATGGTCCACCGAGCCGTGCACCACCAATGCCGGCACGGTGATGGCACCGAGCCGCTCGCTGATGTCGTCGCGGCTGCCCAGGGTGGTAAAGCACTGGATCAGGTTGGGCGCGGTCAACTGGCGCCACTTGGCTTGCCACACCGGCGCATCCGCCCAGCCCTCGCCCAGGATGGTGTGGGCCACCACCGCTGCGATCTCGCCCGACAGGCCGCCCTCCAGCCAAGCCTTCATCAAGGCCTCGTGGCCCACCATTTTCCGGGGGTCTTCCTGCAAGGCCTGGGTGTCGATGAGCACCAGCGCGCGCACCAGCTCGGGGTGCGTCAGCGCGCAGCGCAGCGAGAGGTAGCCGCCCTGCGACATGCCGGCCAGCACGGCGCGCTGCACGCCCAGGTGCGCCAGCAGCGCCGCCAGATCGTCGGCCGAGTCGTAGTAGGTGAACGGGTCGCAGCGCGCCGGATCGGCCGTCTGCCCGTGGCCGCGCTCGTCCCAGCTGATGCAGCGCCACTGGCCGCGCAGGGCCTGCACCTGCGGCGCAAACATGCTGCTGTCCATGAACAGGCCGTGCGAAAAGACGATGACCGGGCCGTCGCCGCCGGTGTCTTCGTAGTACAGCTTCTGGCCATTGGCGTGCGCGAAGGGCATGCGGTGCTCCTGTGAAAAATGGGAGCACCATCGTGGAACAAGGCCGCCGCCTGCGCAACGGGCGCAACCCGCGCGAGGGCGCGTGCGAGTCACCCAGGTGTCAAGCAGCACGTGGCGCCACCGCCTCTGGCCAAGCCGGCAAGTTTCTTCAGATTTTTAGGTATTTTGGCCGCTAGCGCTTGATGGATAAGCGCTAGCAGCTATCAATACAAGAGCATCTCAGGCCAGTGCGCGCTGGATGATGATCTTCTGCACGTCGCTGGTGCCTTCGTAGATTTGGCACACGCGCACGTCGCGGTAGATGCGCTCCACCGGGAAGTCGTTCAGCACGCCGTAGCCACCCAGCGTCTGGATGGCGGCGCTGCAGACGCGCTCGGCCATTTCGCTGGCGAACAGCTTGGCCATGGCGGCTTCCTTCAGGCACGGCCGGCCAGCGTCGCGCAGGCTGGCGGCATGCCAGATGAGCTGGCGCGCGGCCTCGATCTGCGTGGCGCAGTCGGCCAGGCGAAAGCCAACGGCCTGGTGGTTGAAGATGGCGGTGCCGAAGCTCTCGCGCTCTTTGGCGTACTTCAAGGCAACTTCAAACGCACTGCGCGCCATGCCCAGGCTTTGCGCGGCGATGCCGATGCGCCCGCCTTCGAGCCCGCCGAGCGCAATCTTGTAGCCCTCGCCCTCCTGGCCGATGAGGTTTTGGGCCGGAATGCGGCAGTTCTCGAAACTGATTTGCGCCGTGTCGCTGCTGTGCTGGCCGAGCTTGTCTTCGAGCCGCGCCACCACGTAGCCGGGCGCGCTGGTGGGCGCCAGGAAGGCGCTCATGCCCTTCTTGCCGGCGCCCTTGTCGGTAACGGCCACCACGATGGCGACGTCGCCGTTCTTGCCGCTGGTGATGAACTGCTTGACGCCGTTGATGACGTATTCATCCCCCTGCCTGACCGCCGTGGTGCGCAGGCCCGAGGCGTCGGAGCCGACATGCGGCTCGGTGAGGCAGAAGGCGCCCAGCATCTCGCCGCGCGCCAGCGGCGTGAGCCAGTCGCGCTGCTGCTGGGCGTTGCCGTAGCGCAGCAGGATGGCGTTGACCGGGCAGTTGGTGACCGAGATGACGGTGCTGGTGCCGCCATCGCCCGCGGCGATTTCTTCGAGCACCAGCGCCAGCGACAGGTAGTCGAGCCCCGCGCCGCCGAGTGCCTCGGGCACGCAAATGCCGTAGGCGCCGAGCGCCGCCAGGCCCTGGTGGGCGTCTTTGGGGAAGTGGTGCTCGCGGTCCCAGCGGGCGGCGTGGGGCCAGAGTTCGCTTTGGGCAAAGTCGCGCACCGCGTCGCGGATCATTTCCTGGTCTTGGGTCAGCAGCATGGGCTTGTCTCTAAGTGTTGGGGGTGAGAGTGTTTTACCAATGCACGGCGCGGCGGCCGTCGTGGTGCAGCAACTGGCCTTTGTCGGCAGGCGCCAGGTTCGCCAGCGTGGCGAGCATGCCGCGCACGCTCTCCTCGGGCGTGAGCGGCGCACCCGCGCCGCCCATATCGGTCTGCACCCAGCCGGGGTCGATGGTGACGAGGGTGGCGGCCGGGTAGTCGTGCTGGGCCGCCGCCACCGCCATGTTGAGCGCGGCCTTGCTGGTGCGGTACAGCCAGGCGTTGCTGGCGGGCACGCTGCCGATCTGCGACATGCCCGACGACATGAAGGCGAACACGCCGCCTGCGGCCTCCACCAGCGGCGCCACCTGCGGGATGGCCTGCATGGCGCCGAGCACATTGGTGTGCATGACGGCGTCGAAATCCTGCTGCGTGGGCGGCGTGGTGGCGTCGGGGCGCCGCATGACGCCGGCGACGTAGAACGCCAGATCGAGCCGCTCGCCGTCGAGCTGCCAGGCCAGCCCACTGGCGCTGGCCGGATCGGCCACGTCCACCGTCAGCACCTCGGCGCCCAGGGCTTGGAGCGCGGCGCGGGCGTCGGCGGTGCGCACCGTGGCGATGACGCGGCCACCGGCGGCCAGCAGTTGGCGCACCAGCTCCAGCCCCAGGCCACGCGAGGCGCCGATGACCAATGCCGTGCCAAACATTTTTTTAGTCAAATCGGCCTCCAGCGCTTATTCCTATTGCCCAAGCAGCTACGAAAACAGGAGTTTTTGAGTATCAGACCAGCTCGACCGCCATGGCCGTCGCCTCGCCGCCGCCAATGCACAGCGTGGCCAGGCCCTTGGTCTTGCCGTGCGCCTTGAGCGCGTACAGCAGCGTGACCAGAATGCGCGCGCCGCTGGCGCCGATCGGGTGGCCGAGCGCACAGGCGCCGCCGTTCACGTTGACCTTGTCGTGCGGCAGATCCAATTCTTTCATCAGCGCCATGGGCACGACGGCAAAGGCTTCGTTGATTTCCCACAGATCGACGTCGCCGGCCGTCCAGCCCGCCTTGGCCAGCGCCTTTTGCGTGGCGCCCAGCGGGGCCGTGGCAAACCACTCGGGCTCCTGCGCATGCGTGGCGTGGCTGACGATGCGCGCCAGCGGCTTGCAGCCGAGTTGGTCGGCGGTGGACTGGCGCATCAGCACCAGGGCGGCGGCGCCGTCGTTGATCGACGAGCTGGAGGCGGCGGTGATGGTGCCGTCCTTCTTGAAAGCAGGCTTGAGCGTGGGGATTTTGTCGAGTTTGACCTTGCCTGGGCCTTCGTCCACGGACACCACGGTTTCGCCGGAGCGGGTTTTGACGGTCACCGGCGTAATCTCGGCGGCAAACGCGCCCGAGGCGGTGGCGGCCTTGGCGCGCTCGACGCTGGTGGTGGCAAAAGCATCCTGCTGCTGGCGCGTGAAGCTGTACTTGGCGGCGCAGTCTTCGCCAAAGGTGCCCATGGAGCGGCCAGGCTCGTAGGCGTCTTCCAGGCCGTCGAGCATCATGTGGTCAAAGATGCGGTCGTGTCCCAGGCGGTAGCCGCCGCGCGCCTTTTGCAGCAGGTAGGGGGCGTTGGTCATGCTCTCCATGCCGCCCGCCACCATGACGTCGTGCGTGCCGGCCAGCAGCATGTCGTGCGCAAACATCGCCGCCTTCATGCCCGAGCCGCACATCTTGCTGAGCGTCACGGCGCCGGCCTCCTTGGGCAAGCCGCCCTTGAAGGCCGCCTGGCGCGCGGGCGCCTGGCCCTGACCCGCCATCAGGCAGTTGCCAAACAGCACTTCGCCCACGGCAGACGGTGCAATGCCGGCGCGCGCAACCGCCGCCGCAATGGCAGCGCCGCCCAGGTCGTGCGCGGCGAGGCTGGAAAAATCGCCCTGGAAAGCGCCCATGGGGGTGCGTGCGGCGCCGACGATCACGATGGGGTCTTGGATGGATGAACGCATGGGAAACCTCCTTTGAATGGAAACGGGGGTGGGCAGATTCAGTCGGCGTAGGCCTGGCCAAAGCGCCGTTTGGTGTCGTACGGGAACACGTCGTAGACATGGCCGGCCAGAATGCGCTCCTTGTGCGACTGCCAGAACTCGACGCCGAGCAGGTCGGCGTGGTGGCGCATGAAGACTTCGCGCACGGCGTCGTTGCCAAGCAGGAAGGGGCCAAAGGTTTCAGGGAACACGTCGTGCGGGCGCACCGTGTACCAGACCTCGCCGCTCATTTCTTCTTCTTCGTTGCGCGGCTTGGGCACGCGGCGGAAGTTGCAGTCGGTGATGTATTCGATCTCGTCGTAGTCGTAGAACACCACCTTGCCGTTGCGCGTGACGCCAAAGTTCTTCCACAGCATGTCGCCGGGGAAGATGTTGGCCGCCACCAGGTCTTTGATGGCGTTGCCGTAGTCGATGACGCTGCGCTCCATCTGCTGCTGGGCGCGCTCGTCCTGCATGCCGGTGTCGAACGCCTCCTGCAGGTACATGTTGAGCGGAATCATGCGCCGCTCGATGTAGAGGTGCTTGATGATGACTTCCTGCTTGCCGTCGCCGTCACGGTCGCTGATCTCCAGTTGGCTGGGGGCAAATTTTTGGATTTCGGCGATCAGCTCGTCCTCAAAGCGATCGCGCGGAAACGCCACCAGGCTGTATTCGAGCGTATCGGCCATGCGGCCCACGCGGTCGTGCTGTTTCACCAGCAGGTACTTGCCTTGAATCTGCTCGCGCGTGGTGTCTTTTTGCGGCGGGTAGTAGTCCTTGATGAGCTTGAAAACGAAGGGGAACGAGGGCAGGTCGAACACCAGCATCACCATGCCCTTGATGCCGGGCGCAATGCGCAGCTTGTCGGTGGAATGCTTGAGGTGATAAAGAAAGTCGCGGTAAAACAGCGTCTTGCCCTGCTTGGCCAGCCCAAGCGCGTTGTAGAGCTCGGCGCGGGGCTTTCTGGGCATGAGGCTGCGCAGAAACTGCACGTAGGCGCTCGGGATCTCCATGTCCACCATGAAGTAGGCCCGCGCGAACGAAAAAAGCATCTGCAGGTCGTCTTCGCCAAACAGCGCGGCGTCGATATAGAGCTTGCCTTGTTCGTTGTGCAGAATGGGCAGCGCAAACGGCACTTCGTTGTAGCCGTTGATGATCTTGCCCACCAGGTAGGCGCCCTTGTTGCGGTAAAACAGGCTGGAGAGCACCTGAATCTGAAAGTTGGCGCGCAGCTTGACCTTGTGCAGGCGCAATTCAAGGGCGTGCACCACATGGCTCACGTCGGTGGTTACGTCGGCAAATTCGCGCTGCAGACCGTAGCTCTCCAAAATCGTTACCAGCGTCTGGCGCAGGCTGTCTTTCGTTGGGTAGTAGGCGTAATAGGTGGGGCGACCCTCGAATTCGTCGTTTTCGAGGTACTCCGTGCTCATCGCCGGGCGCACAAAGATGAAGTTGTTGTGAAAGTGCGTGCGGTGCAGGATCTTGGTGGTGACCGAGTTGAAAAAGGTCTCGGCCAACTCGGGCTGGTGGTGCTCCACCAAGAGCCCGATGTAGTGCAGCTTGACTTCATGCCACAGCTCCATCGGCTGTTTGCCAGCAGCAAATTCCTTCTCCAGGCGGCGTACGCATTCCTTCACCCGCAAATCGTAGAACTCGATGCGCTCGCGCTGGGCGCGTTGCTGGTCGTGCCAGTCCGCCGTCTCGAAACGGTGCTTGGCACGGGCCGACTCGGTGCGAAACAGCCGGTAGTGGCGGTCAAAGCCATCGCGCATCGCCTTCGCGATGTTGTAGGCAATCGGGGATTCAAGGCGCTGTGGGAACATGGGACAAGCAGCAAGAGGTGGCATCGGGCGCAATTCTGCGCGGAGGCGCAGGGCGCCTTGCCAAACGCGTCAAGCCTCAGGCGCCATCGCACCCGGCGCCGGCACCTCGCGCCGGTCGGCAATCACACCCGCCACTGCAGCCCGGTAAAGCTCGTCGAGGCCGGAATTGCCGCTCACCGTGATGTGCAGGTCATGAATCAGGCCATCCTTGAGTCCATAGCACCAGCCGTTGAGGGTGAGCTGCTGGCCGCGGGCCCAGGCATCCTGGATCACCGTGGTTTGTGCCACGTTGAGCACCTGCTCGATGACGTTGAGCTCGCAGAGCGCGTCATGCCGCCACTGCGGCGCCATGCCGGCCAGCAGATCGCGGTGGCGGTCGCGCACATCCTTGACGTGGCGAATCCAGTTGTCAGAAAGCCCGATGCGGAGGTCTTCGAGCGCGGCACCCACACCGCCGCAGCCGTAATGGCCAACCACCATCAGATGCTCGACATGCAACTGATCGACAGCAAACTGGATGGTCGAGAGGCAGTTGAGGTCGGTGGGCACCACCACATTGGCGATGTTGCGATGCACAAAGACTTCGCCTGGTTCCAGGCCAGTGATCTGGTTGGCCGGTACGCGGCTGTCGGAGCAGCCTATCCACATGTAGCGCGGCTTCTGCTGCGCCATGAGGTGCGTGAAAAATCCGGGGCGCTCACGCTCCATTTGGGCCGCCCAGGCGCGGTTGTGAACAAAGAGTTCCTGAATCGTGTCGGTGGTCATAGGGTGCCTTGGCGGACGAAGGTTGGATCAGCAGGTCTCTGCGAACAGCTCCCGGCCAATCAGCATACGGCGGATTTCGCTGGTGCCAGCGCCAATCTCATACAGCTTGGCGTCGCGCCACAGGCGGCCCAGCGGGTACTCGTTGATGTAGCCGTTGCCGCCAAAAATCTGAATCCCCTCGCCTGCCATCCAGGTGGCTTTCTCGGCGCACCACAGAATGACACTGGCGCAGTCCTTGCGCACCTGGCGCACGTGTTCGGTGCCCAGCATGTCCAGATTTTTCGCCACGGTGTAGGCAAACGAGCGGCCCGCCTGCAACACGGTGTACATGTCGGCCACCTTGCCCTGGATGAGCTGGAACTCGCCAATGCTCTGGCCAAACTGCTTGCGGTCGTGGGTGTAGGGAATCACGTTGTCCATGACGGACTGCATGATGCCCAGCGGCCCGCCGGTGAGCACCGCACGCTCGTAGTCGAGCCCGCTCATCAGCACCTTGGCGCCCATGTTGACGCCGCCGAGCACATGGTCGGCCGGCACTTCGACGTTCTGGAACACCAGTTCCCCCGTATGGCTGCCGCGCATGCCGAGCTTGTCGAGCTTTTGTGCAATCGAAAAGCCTTTCATGCCCTTCTCGATCAGGAAAGCGGTGACGCCGCGTGCGCCAAGCTCGGGTTCGGTCTTGGCATAGACCACCAGCGTGTCGGCGTCGGGGCCGTTGGTGATCCACATCTTGTTGCCGTTGAGCAGGTAGTAGCCGCCCTTGTCCTCGGCCTTGAGCTTCATGCTGATCACGTCGGAACCTGCGCCGGGCTCGCTCATGGCCAGGGCACCGACATGCTCGCCACTGATCAGCTTGGGCAGGTACTTGGCCTTTTGCGCGGCGCTGCCATTGCGGTTGATCTGGTTGACGCACAGGTTGCTGTGCGCGCCGTAGGACAGCCCCACGGAAGCGCTGGCGCGCGAGATTTCTTCCATCGCCACCATATGGGCCAGATAGCCCATGCCAGCGCCGCCAAGCTCTTCCGGCACGGTAATGCCGAGGACACCCAGATCGCCCATCTTGCGCCACAGATCCATGGGGAACTGGTCGCTGTGGTCGATTTCGGTGGCGCGCGGCGCAATCTCGGCCTGGGCAAAGTCACGGACCGCATCGCGCAGCGAATCGACTTCGTCGCCGAGCTGAAAGTTGAGGCCGGGCAGGTTGGCGGGAAGGCTCATGGCTATCTCCTGTCTGAAATGAATGTCTGAAATGAATGTCTGAAATGAAAGCGGGGGGAAGTGGCAGATTCAGCCCGAGACGCCTGCGCGCCCCTGGACGCACATCAGCGTGCAGCCCATGGTGGCGACAAGTTTTTCCTCTGCCCCAGAGATTGCGAAGGCGCGGCCCTCGCACACGGTAATGGTTCGCCCAGGCTTGAGGACCCGCCCTTCGACGCGAAAGCGGTCACCGCGCGCTGGGGCCAACAGATTGGTCTTGAACTCGATGGTCAGGACCGACGCATCTGCAGGCATCAGGCTGAAGGCCGCATAGCCGCAGGCCGAATCGAGTGCCGTCGAGAGCATGCCAGCGTGCACGAAACCATGCTGCTGCGTCAAGGCGGCGGCCCAATCGAAGACGATATCGACGGCACCCGGCGTGACCTGCTGCAGGCGCGCTCCCAAGGTCTGCATGGCGCCTTGAAGGGCAAAGCTCTGGTGCACCCGCTCGGAGAAACAGGGATCCTTGGGCTGGAGAACAGGGTGTGGCATCAAATTTTTTGATTGACGTTACGTAACGTCAATTATCCACGGATTTTGCCTGCACCTTCTTGAGCAGGTTACGCGCTTCCTTCTCGTGCGCTCGGACCTCGTCGAGGTTGGCCTGAAGATCGGTCATTTGGGCTTCCAGTTGCTGGCGATGCTGGGCGAGCACCGCGAGGAATTTCTCGAGCTGCACCCCGGTGTCCCGCGGACTGTCGTAGAGGTCAATGATCTCGCGTGCTTCGGTCAGCGACAGTCCAAGCCGCTTGGCGCGCAAGGTCAGCTTGAGGCGGGTTCGATCCCTGGCACTGTAGATGCGATTGCGGCCCGCAGGCCCGGTGCGCTCGGGCTGCAGCAAGCCCATGTCTTCGTAGAAGCGCATGGCCCGCGTCGTCAGATCAAATTCACGTGCCAGGTCGCTGATGGTGTAAGTGGTTGCCATGGTTCGCAAGCATCGTTCCGGGTCGCGCGCTTGTCAGTACGCGCGTGCACCGGCCCGTAGAATCGTCCGTTTACTGTCATTTACGTTACGTTAACGTCAATGCTACCGCAAGAGGCCCCATGAATCACGCTGAATCGCGCTTGCGCTACCCCCTCGGTGAATCTCTGCCGGCTTCCGGTTGTGCGATCGACGTGGCGCCCGGTATCAAATGGATTCGCATGGGCCTGCCGTTTGCGCTGGACCATATCAACCTGTGGTTGCTGCGCGATACAGTCGATGGGCCACAAGGGCCGATCGAAGGCTGGACAGTGGTGGATTGCTGTGTCGACATCCCTGCCGCACGCGCCCAATGGGAAGCTGTTTTTGAGTCGACGCTTGAAGGCCTGCCCATCGTGCGCGTGATCGCGACGCACATGCATCCCGATCACCTGGGCTTGGCGCACTGGCTCTGCGAGCGCTGGAACACACCGCTCTGGATCAGCGCCACCGACTATTACACGGCGCTGGCAGCGAGCACCGGAACCTTGTTCCCGAGCACCGAGTCTCTGAGCGATTTCTACCGTTCGCACGGTTTGTCTGATGCAGAGTTTCATGCACGCCTGAAAGATCGGGGCAGCTACTACCCGGCGCTGGTCCCGAAACTGCCCATGCATTTTCACCGGCTGATGGACGGCGATCGGATTCGCATCGGTGAACACCACTACGAATGCATTGTCGGCTATGGGCACGCGCCGGAACATATTGCACTGTACTGCGCAGCACGCGGCATCCTGATCAGCGGCGACATGGTGTTGCCGCGCATCTCCACCAACATCAGCGTGTTTGCGGGGGAGCCGGAAGCCGATCCGCTCAAGCTCTTCCTGACCTCACTCAAACGCTTTGACTCTCTTTCAGATTCAACGCTGGTGCTGCCTTCGCACGGCAAGCCATTCGTCGGACTGGCCGAGCGGCTCCAGCAGTTGCACGCACACCACCAAGACCATCTGGCGGTCGCACGCACCGCGTGCACAGAAAAGGCGCGATCCGCAGGCGAGCTACTTCCGAAACTCTTTCGGCGAGAGCTGGATACGCAGCAGCTGTCCTTCGCTCTGGGGGAAGCCTTGGCACACCTGCACCTGCTCTGGCACGAAGGCGTCGTCCATCGTGTTCGCGAGCCGGACGGCGTTTATCGATTCCGCACGACGTAAAGCTGGGCCCGGCCATCACGCAGTGCACTGCAAAGACTCAAGATCTGTCTCGCTCAGCCATCGCCACTGGCCAGGGGCGAGATCTGGAGGAAGCATGTAGCGTCCAATCGAGTGGCGATGCAGGCCTTCGACGCGGTTGCCAACGGCTGCCAGCATGCGCTTGACTTGGTGGTACTTGCCTTCCGTTAAGGTCAGATCGATGCAGAAACTATCGATCAGAACGCAGGCAGCAGCGCGCACGGGCTTGGGGTCATCATCGAGCACCACACCTTCAAGCAAACGCTCAATTTGCTGCTCAGTAACTTCATGCTTGGCAGTGACCCGATAAACCTTGGGGACATGCTTCTTCGGGGAACTCATGCGGTGAATGAATTGCCCATCGTCGCTCAATAGCAGCAATCCCGTAGTGTCCTGGTCCAGTCGCCCAACAGCCTGCACACCCTGGATCACGCCGCGAGCCGGGCGCTGACGCAGACAAGCCGGCAGCAGCGTGTACACGGAAGGGTAGCGCGACGGTTTTTGCGAGCACTCCGTGCTGTCGGGTTTGTGCAAAGCGATGTAGGCCTTTTCACAATATGGCCATTCGACGCCTTGGACGCGAAAGCGCAAGCCTTCTTCAAGCTTGCACTCAACCAAGGGATCGGTACATACCACCCAGGCGTTGCACTCAAGGCCGGCGACCAGTTCCACATACCCCTGCTGAATCAATCCAGCACAAACGCGGCGGGTTCCGAAACCCTGCGAATAGAGAACATCCTGTAGGTTCATTTAGGCATTCCTGGTGGGTGTCATTTTGTCAACGGCTCATCGAGCGTATATCGGCCAAAGGATAAATGCGGAGACCAGGGTATCGCCTACACACAAGGGTCGAACGTACTTTCCGCTTCTGCAAAAGCGAAACCCCCTTGAACCTAGAGGATTCAAGGGGGTTTGGCAGGGCTGTAAGAGCCTGACGATGACCTACTTTCACACGGGAACCCGCA
>NZ_QXJC01000001.1 GCF_003570885.1 Simplicispira hankyongi | reverse complement strand
TGAGCGAGACCACGGCAACGGTGGAAGAGGTGAAGCAGGCCGCCGGAGTATCGAGCCAGAAGGCCAAGTACGTCTCGGAGAGCGCGCAGAAGGTGGCGCAAGTGTCGCAGGCTGGGCGCAAATCGGTGGAGGACACGATTGCCGGGATGCAGCGCATCCAGGAGCAGATGGAGTCGGTTGCCGAGAGCATCGTGCGGCTGTCGGAGCAAGGCCAGGCGATTGGCGAGATCATTGCCGCCGTGAACGATTTGTCAGAGCAGTCGAATCTGCTGGCGGTGAATGCCGCGATCGAGGCGGCCAGGGCAGGCGAGCAGGGCAAAGGCTTCGCAGTTGTCGCTCAGGAAATCAAGAGCCTGGCCGAACAGTCCAAGCAGGCGACCGCGCAGGTGCGCACGATTCTGGGCGACATTCAAAAGGCGACCGGTGCCGCGGTAATGGCGACCGAGCAGGGAGCCAAGGCGGTGGAGGCGGGCCTGAAGCAGTCTGGCGAAGCGGGCGAGTCGATCCGGTTGCTTGCCGAGAGCGTGAGCGAAGCGGCGCAAGCGGCGATGCAGATCGCCGCCTCGAGCCAGCAGCAGATGGTGGGCATGGACCAAGTGGCGTTGGCGATGGAGAACATCAAGCAGGCGAGCCTGCAAAACGTCGCGGGCACCAGGCAAGCCGAGACCGCCGCGCACAGCCTGCACGAACTGGGACAAAAGCTCAAGGGGCTGGCGGAGCAGTACAAGGTATGACGGCAAGCCTCAATAGCCGAATTCTGAGAGAGTAACTATGACTATCGGAAAAAAAATAATCGGCGGCTACGTTGTCGTACTGGCGCTGCTGACGATCGTGGCAGGTGTCGCGTTCTACTCGCTGAAGGCAACCGAAAGTGCGTACGCGGCGTTTCTGGACGAAGACACTCAGTCCATTATTGTCGCCAAGGAGCTCGGGGGGGAGGCGAGAGACCAGGTCGCGCAGTACCGTGGCCTGTTACTTTTTCCGGAACAGCGCTCCCGGCTGGTGAATGAGCTGCGGGAGAGCCACCACCAGTTCGATACGCTGCTAGACAAGGTGCGCAGCCTCTCACGTTCGGATGCGGGGGTGCGTCTCGCAGATGAGATCGCCAATGCCCAGAAAAAATACAGGGAGGGCCAGGAGGAGGGGATCCGGCTGATAGAGGGCGGAAAGCTCAAGGAGGCGCTCGCCCTGAACGACAAGCTGCTTCCATTTGCCTTGGTGTTGCGCCAGAAATCCGATCAATACATCAAGCGGCAGCAGGAGCAGTTGGCCGAAGGGCGGGCTGAGGTTTCACGGACCCTCGATCACACCTTCCTGCTGTTGTTGTCGATATCAGGCGTTGCCATCGTCCTGGGGCTGGCGTTCGGAGCGCTTCTGACGCGGTCCATCACGCGGCAGCTCCGGGAGGCTATCAATCAGCTGTCATCGTCCTCGTCTGAGATTCTTGCCACCACGACGCAAGTGGCGTCCGGTGCGGCGGAGACGGCCAGCGCGGTAAGCGAGACCACGGCAACGGTGGAAGAGGTGAAGCAGGCCGCCGGAGTATCGAGCCAGAAGGCCAAGTACGTCTCGGAGAGCGCGCAGAAGGTGGCGCAAGTGTCGCAGGCTGGGCGCAAATCGGTGGAGGACACGATTGCCGGGATGCAGCGCATCCAGGAGCAGATGGAGTCGGTTGCCGAGAGCATCGTGCGGCTGTCGGAGCAAGGCCAGGCGATTGGCGAGATCATTGCCGCCGTGAACGATTTGTCAGAGCAGTCGAATCTGCTGGCGGTGAATGCCGCGATCGAGGCGGCCAGGGCAGGCGAGCAGGGCAAAGGCTTCGCAGTTGTCGCTCAGGAAATCAAGAGCCTGGCCGAACAGTCCAAGCAGGCGACCGCGCAGGTGCGCACGATTCTGGGCGACATTCAAAAGGCGACCGGTGCCGCGGTAATGGCGACCGAGCAGGGAGCCAAGGCGGTGGAGGCGGGCCTGAAGCAGTCTGGCGAAGCGGGCGAGTCGATCCGGTTGCTTGCCGAGAGCGTGAGCGAAGCGGCGCAAGCGGCGATGCAGATCGCCGCCTCGAGCCAGCAGCAGATGGTGGGCATGGACCAAGTGGCGTTGGCGATGGAGAACATCAAGCAGGCGAGCCTGCAAAACGTCGCGGGCACCAGGCAGGCCGAGACCGCCGCGCACAGCCTGCACGAGTTGGGGCAGAACCTGGGCGCCATGATCGGCAGCAAGGCCTGATCAACGGGGGCGGCAGCACAGGACTGGAGAGCCATGGCCACCAACAGCGACGACGATTTCCTGAAGAAACTCCTCGTGACCTTTCGCGTCGAGGCGGGCGAGCACATCCAGGCGATGTCCTCGGGACTGGTCGAACTTGAAAAACTGCCGGCGGGGGAGTCGCGGTCGGAAAGCGTTGAGAGAATCTACCGTGAAGCGCACAGCCTCAAGGGTGCGGCGCGCGCGGTGAACCTCGCGGAAATGGAATCGGTTTGCCATGCCCTGGAGAGTGTGTTCGCTGGGTTCAAGCGCAACCGTGTTGCCGCCACGCCTGCACTTTTCGATCTGCTGCATCAAACGCTGGAGGTGCTCCGCGGGCTGCTTGATTTCTCCGGCCAGGCCAAGGCGGGCGCCCAGAAGCAGTCGGTTGCGGCGTTGGTGCGCCGGCTTGAGGCTGCATTGCAAGATGCGTCCCCTGTGGTGCAGGATGCGCCTGCCCCGCCGTCCGCCGTGCCCGCCGAGCTGGGCGTGAATGCCGACCCGGCTGCTGGGCTGCAGACTTCCAACCGGGAGACCGAGACCATACGGGTGCGCACCGCGAAGCTTGACTCGGTGATGCGCCAGACGGAGGAGTTGCTTGCGCCGCGGCTGGCGGCGGGCGAGCGGGCGCGCGAACTGCGGGAGCTCGGGGCTACGCTTGGTGCCTGGAAAAAGGAGTTCGCCAAGCTTCGGCCTGCCATGCGGGCGGTGGAACGGTCGTTTGGACAATCAAAAAAACCAAATGGCGCTGCCATAGTGCAGCGGGAATTGGTACAGCTGCTCGAGTATCTGGATGCGGAGCCCCCGCTAATAAAGCTTCTGGAGGACCGGCTGGCGAAGCTGGAGGCGTCAGCCGCGCACGATCATCGCGCCTTGAGCGCCATGGTGGACGGCCTCCTGCACGATGTGAAGGAAATGCACATGCTGGCGTTCTCTTCACTGCTCGAAGCCTTCCCACGGCTGGGTCGCGAGCTTGCGCGCAATCAAGGCAAGCAGGTGGAGCTGATGATTCGCGGGGATGAGATTGAAATCGACCGGCGGATTCTTGAGCAGATCAAAGACCCGCTCAATCATCTGTTTCGAAACAGCATCGATCACGGCGTGGAGTCGCCGGCGGTGCGTGAGCGCAAAGGCAAGCCGGCGCATGCGACGCTCACCATCGCCGTTGCGCACAAGGACGGCAGCAAAGTCGAGATACTGGTCGCCGACGACGGGACGGGTATCGATGTGGCGAAGGTCAAGGCTGCTGCGGCGAAGCTTGGGGTGATGTCTGCGGAGGATCTGGAAAAGTTGAACGAACGCGAGGCGCTGGCACTGGTGTTTCAGTCCGGCCTCTCTACCAGCCCTATCGTTACCGACCTTTCGGGGCGGGGTCTGGGGCTCGCCATCGTGCGCGAGAGAGTCGAGCGGCTGGGCGGCACCATCGCTCTGGAGGTGCAGCCAGGCGCCGGCACGACCTTCCGCATCGTGCTGCCGCTGACGCTTGCCACGTTTCGGGGCGTGCTCGTTCGCGCCGGCGATCGGCTGTTCATCATTCCAGCAGTCAGCGTGGAACGGGTGGCGCTGGTGGCGGCGAAGGATATCCAGACGGTGGAGAACCGCGAAACGATCGCCCTCGACGGACAGGCGCTGTCGCTGGTCCATTTGGCCGATGTGCTGGAAATTCCGCATGTAAGAGGAGTGTCTGCAGACAATGTCCAGGTAGTGGTGCTCGGCCTGGGCGTTGATCGCATTGCATTCCGGGTGGATGCGGTCCTCGCGGAGCAGGAGGTGCTGGTCAAGGGGCTTGGGCCGCAACTTAAGCGCGTGCGCAACCTCGCTGGCGCGAGCGTCTTGGGGACGGGCCAGGTGGTGCCGGTCCTGAATGTGCCCGACATGATGCAGTCGGCCATTAGGCCAGCGGCAAGCCCGCTAGCGAGCGTCATTGGCGAGCAGCACGTGTCTGCAGTGAAACGGTCCATCCTGGTCGCCGAGGATTCGATCACCTCAAGGGCCCTGATAAAGAACATCCTGGAATCGGCGGGCTACAGCGTCACCACCGCGGTGGACGGGGTCGAGGCCTACACGGCGCTCAAGGCGGGAACTTTCGATTTGCTCGTGTCGGACGTGGAAATGCCGCGCATGGACGGCTTCGATCTCACGGCGAAGGTGCGCTCGGACAAGCGGCTTGCACAAATGCCGGTTGTGCTGGTGACGGCACTTGAGTCGCGCGAGCACCGCGAGCGCGGCATTGACGTCGGTGCCAACGCGTACATCGTAAAAAGCAGCTTCGAGCAGAGCAACCTGCTGGAAATTGTCCGGCGGCTGATATGAGCACGAGCAGGCGGAGTTGCCCATGATTAAAGTCCTGGTGGTGGAAGACTCACCCGTGGTGCGCGAGTTTCTCGTTCACATTCTCAGCGCGGATGCCGCCATCCAAGTCATCGGGACGGCGAACGATGGTGAGCAGGCGCTTGTGGCTGTTGCACGCCAACGGCCTGATGTCATCACGATGGACATCCATATGCCCAAGCTGGATGGTTTGGAAGCCACGCGCCGGATCATGGAAACGTACCCCACGCCTATCGTGATCGTCAGTGGGAGCACGGATCCGCGCGAGGTCTCGACGACGTTTCGTGCCGTTGAAGCGGGGGCCGTGGCAGTTCTGCGTCGGCCGGCGGGCATCGGTCATCCGGACCATGAAGCCACCGCCCGTGAGCTGGTCCAGACCGTGAAATTGATGTCCGAAGTCAAGGTGATCAGGCGTTGGCCCAAGGCGCTGCGCCAACCGCAAGTTCTGCCCCCTGCGCAAGCCCATTTCGTGCCGGTCGCGGCGAAAGCAAGGGTGATAGCCATCGGTGCCTCGACCGGCGGTCCGCCGGTGCTGCAAACCATTCTCGCGGCGCTGCCGCAGGGTTTCCCGGTACCGGTACTGATTGTGCAGCACATGGCGATCGGTTTTACCCAGGGCTTTGTTCAGTGGTTGGCGCAAACGTCCAGTCTGCCTGTTCATCTCGCCGCGCATGATGAGCCTATTCGTCCGGGCCATGTGTATGTGGCTCCCGATGAATTTCAGATGCGGATGGAGCGGGGTGGAAAAATCGTACTAACCAAAGACGAGCCCGAGAACGGCTTGCGCCCCTCGGTTTCCTATCTTCTGCGTTCGGTCGCCGAAGTCTATGGACGTGATGCAGTCGCTGGCTTGCTGACCGGTATGGGACGCGACGGCGTCGAGGAGCTGAAGCTGCTGCGGGACAGGGGTGCGACGACATTCGCTCAGGACAAGGAAAGTTCCGTGGTGCACGGCATGCCGGGCGAGGCGATCAAGCTCGATGCGGTGACGCTGGTTCTCCCGCCGGAGAAGATCGCCCCGGTGTTAATAAGCTTGGTGTGCAAAAAATAAGACAGAACGATCCATGAAAACCAACCAGAAAACGAACGGCAAGGTGGAGGTTCTCATTGCCGAGGACAGTCCAACCCAGGCGGCGCAGCTTGCGCACCTGCTCGAGCAGAGAGGTTATTTGGTGACGGCCGCCGCCAACGGCCGCGAGGCGCTCGCATTGCTCGCACGCTGCAAGCCCAGCCTGGTGATCAGCGACGTCGTGATGCCCGAGCTCGATGGCTACGGTTTGTGCAAGGCGATCAAGGCGGACGAGAGCCTGAGGGACATTCCGGTCATGCTGGTAACCACGCTCTCGGACCCTCAGGATGTGATCCGGGGGCTGGAGTGCGGAGCAGACAATTTCATCCGCAAACCTTATGGCGGGGACTACCTGCTGTCGCGCATTGACTACCTGCTGATGAACCTGGAGATGCGCAAGAGCCAGAAGATGCAGATGGGCCTTGAGATTGAACTCGGCGGTCAAAAGCATCTTATTACCGCCGAGCGGCAACAGATGCTCGATCTGTTGATTTCGACCTACGAACAGGCGGTGGAGATCAACAGCGAGCTCAGGCTACGCAAGACGGAATTGGAGCATTCGAACCAGGTACTGCATGGGTTGGGCAGTATCGTGGCCGGTCTAAATCAAGCAATTACCGAACGTGAGGTGGCAGAAGTTGCATTAGAACGGGCTTTGGAGTTACCCGGGGTTCAGGCTGGCTGGATATCGCTATGGGAAAGGGAGTCGAGCTTTCGGACCGTGGCCGCGCGCAATCTGCCGCCAGCCTTGTTGCGTGAAGGTGCCATGGATGGATTGTGCGACTGCCGGCGCCGTTTTCTCGCGGGAGAGTTGGGCCATGTCGGCAACATCATGGAATGCGAACGCTTTAAAGGGGGCAAGGGCGACATGCAGGGCTTGCGGTACCACGCCAGCGTGCCCTTGTGGACCGGTGACCGGGCCATGGGCGTTATGAACCTGGTCGGGCCTGAGCAGGGTCTGTTTGACGAAGTGGAGCTGAAGATGCTGTGCGTCGTCGGCAACCAAGTTGCGGTGGCGCTGGAGCGCGCCAGGTTGCACGAGCATTTGGAGCAGTTGGTCCAGGAGCGGACCGCCGCGCTGACGCTGGAAGTCGCGGAGCGCAAGCGTATTCAGGAGGAGCAGGCGCGGCTGGTAGCGATCATTGAGGCAACCCCCGACTTGATTGGTACCGCGACGCTGGATGGCCGAATGCTTTACAGCAATCAGGCAGGCTTGCAATTGATGGGGATTGAAGAGAAGGATTTGCCAAAGATCCGAAGTCAGGATATTTATCCGGAATGGGCCGGCAAGCTGGTGATGGAGGAAGGTATTCCGCATGCGCTCAGCCATGGGGTATGGAGTGGGGAAACGGCCATCCTCGGGCCGGACGGCCGCGAGATTCCGGTTCTTCAGGTGATTCTCGCCCACAAGGGACACAACGAATCGGTGGAGTATTTGTCCACCATCGCGCGCGACATCACTCTGCGCAAGGTGCAGGAATCAAAGATTGAGTTCCTAAATAGAATTTACAGCGTGCTCAGCGGCATCAATACAACAATTGTGCGTGTCCGTGAGGAAGGGGAGTTGTTCAGGGAAGCCTGTCGCATCGCGGTGGATCAAGGTAGGTTTACTTTTGCGTGGATAGGAAAATATGCCGCAGACAGCCAGCAGGTGACGCCGGTCGCCCAGGCTGGCCACGATGACGGATATCTGGCGCAGGTCAATTTGACAACCCATGATGACGCACCAGGAAGTTGTGCGTTAACCGCACAAGCCTTGACCGAAGCGAAGCCGGTGATCTGCAATGACATCGCCAGCGACGAACGCATCGCCACCTGGCGCGACGAGGCGCTGAGCCGTGGCTACCGCTCAGTGGTAGTGCTCCCCCTCATTCTGGAGGGTAAGCCGGTCGGCGTGTTCGTGCTCTATGCGGCGGAAACAGGTGTTTTCGATGAGGAGGAAATGCGGCTTTTGATTGAAATAGCGGGAGATATTTCATTCGCCATGGATAACCTGAAAAAAGAAGGGAGACTCAATTATCTGGCCTACTATGATGCTATTACCGGTCTACCGAATCGCACGGTGTTTTACGATCGCTTGGGCCAGCATCTGCATGACGTGAGAAGTGGAGAAACGGTGGCGGTTCTGGCCATCGATTTGGAGCGTTTTAGAGGTATCAATGAGACGTTTGGGCGGCACGCTGGGGATGCATTGCTGAAAATGGTAGCCGAGCGCCTAATTGAAACGGGGGTTGGGGTGGACCATCTGGCGCGTATCAACGCAGACTGTTTTTCCATGGTTTTGTCAAATATCAGGGAAGAGGCAGATGTGGTGCGCTTCTTTGAGAGTCAGGTTGCGACATCCCTGGGCAGACCCTTCACGCTGGAAGGTCAGGAACTGCGCATATCGGCCAGAACGGGTATCGCTATTTTCCCTAATGATGGAAAAGATGCCGATGCCTTGTTCCGCAACGCCGAAGCTGCTCTGAAGAAAAGCAAGCTCTCGGGTGACAAGTATTTGTTCTATACCCCGGTGCTCAATGCCCGGGTCGCCGAGAAGCTGACACTTGAGAACAAGCTGCGTAGGGCACTCGAGCTAGAACAACTGGTTCTACATTACCAGCCTAAAGTCGATCTCAAGAGCAACCAGATCGTGGGGGTGGAGGCGTTGATGCGCTGGAACGATCCGGAAACCGGCTTGGTCCCGCCATGGAAATTCATTCCACTGCTTGAAGAAACCGGGATGATCATTGAGGCGGGCGCCTGGGCTTTGGCGCAAGCGATGACGGATTTCCGTGGATGGCAGGCGAAAGGCTTGATCGCCCCTCGCATTGCCGTCAATGTTTCGCAAGTTCAACTGCGAAGAAAAGATTTCGTCAGTACTGTAGAACGCGTATTAAGCAGTTTAGGAAGAGACAGCGGTGGGCTGGAGATTGAAATTACCGAGAGCCTGATCATGGAGGATGTCGAAGCCAACATTCAGAAGCTTCATGCCATCCGGGAAATGGGTGTTGAGGTGGCGGTTGACGATTTCGGAACGGGCTACTCTTCGCTCAGCTATATCGCTAAGTTGCCGATCAATTCATTAAAAATTGATCGGGCATTCATCATCAACATGACCAGCAATGCCGACGATAGGAGCATTGTCTCTGCCATCATCTCCCTGGCGCATTCCCTGAACTTGCGGGTTATTGCGGAAGGCGTAGAAACCAATGAGCAGGCCAAGCTTCTTCGGCTGCTAAAGTGCAATGAAATTCAGGGCTTCCTATTCAGCCCGGGGGTTCCTGAAGCGAAAATTGAGGAATTCTTGCGCAATAAAAAAACCCTGTAGGGGGGCTCTAAAAACTGCTGTTTTCAGCCCAACACTGACTGAGGCGTTTTGTAGTTTCAGTTTCGCTTATTTTTTGAGCGCATCAACTCTGGCCGATGGCAGCGAAGAGTGCCTTCCGCTGTCAAACGTGCATGTGGCTGGCACGCACCCTTGAGCGCCAGGGGACGGCGTTGTGCGCGCGGCCCAGCCCAACCGGTTCACGCAACGGGAGCGAGCGACAACGGTGCCCGTGAGTGCCATGGCATAGCTCCGTCTCCGTCTGGGGTGGGGCGTCTCGTCTCGTTTCGTTTTTTGGGCTTGTGCAGCAACGCCGTGCCGGAGCAACAAGTTCCGTGCTGAGCAACCTGGGGTTCCGGGCTTAGAATTTCCGGTTGCGCTACCGCGCAAGAAGGGCGTACGCTGAAAGTTGGCGCATCGCCCGACCCGAAACCATGGCGCGACACCATCGCGCACGGAGACCGTGGATGACATCGCACACAGCCCTCAAGCTGCATGTGCCGGAGCCTACTGGGCGACCCGGCTGCAAGACGGATTTTTCTTTTTTGAGCGTATCGCCCGCTGGCGCGGTGCGCAGACCCCCACCCGATTGCCCCGCTGCCGAGACGGCCGACCTGGCCCAGCATCTGGTGCGCGTGCTGGACGAAGATGGCCAGGCCGTGGGGCCCTGGGCGCCGGCCCTGCACCCCGAGCGCCTGCGCCGCGGCCTGCGGGCCATGATGAAGACGCGCATCTTCGACGCCCGCATGCTGGTCGCACAGCGCCAGAAAAAGCTCTCGTTCTACATGCAGTGTCTGGGCGAGGAGGCGATTGCCGTGGCCCATGCGCTGGCACTCGAAGACGGCGATATGTGCTTTCCCACCTACCGCCAGCAGGGCCTGTTGCTCTCGCGGGACGACATCTCCATGGTGGAGCTGATCTGCCAACTCATGAGCAACGAGCGCGATCCGCTCAAGGGCCGGCAATTGCCGGTGATGTATTCGTACAAACGCGCCGGTTTCTTCTCGATCTCGGGCAACCTTGCCACCCAGGTCATCCAGGCCGTGGGCTGGGCCATGGCGTCGGCTATCAAGGGCGATACCAAAATTGCGTCGGGCTGGATTGGCGACGGCGCCACGGCCGAGGCCGACTTCCACACCGCGCTCACCTTTGCCCACGTGTACCGCGCGCCGGTCATCATCAACGTGGTCAACAACCAGTGGGCGATTTCCACCTTCCAGGCCATTGCCGGCGGTGAGGGCACCACGTTCGCCCAGCGCGGCGTGGGCTGCGGCATTGCCTCGCTGCGGGTGGACGGCAACGACTTCCTGGCCATCTACGCCGCCTCGCAGTGGGCGGCGCAGCGGGCCCGCTCCAACAACGGCCCCACGCTGATCGAGTGGGTGACCTACCGCGCCGGGCCGCATTCCACGTCGGACGATCCGTCCAAATACCGCCCGGCCGATGATTGGCAGCGCTTCCCGCTGGGTGACCCGATAGCGCGGCTCAAGCAACACTTGATTGCCATAGGCGACTGGACCGAAGCGCGCCACGACGCTGCCCAAAAGGAGCTGGAGGCCGAGGTGATCGCGGCGCAAAAGGAAGCCGAAAGCTACGGCACCCTGCTCGATGGCCGCGTGCCCAGCGCCGCGACCATGTTTGACGATGTCTACAAAGAAATGCCGGAGCACCTGCGCCGGCAGCGCCAGCAGTTGGGGGTTTGAGCCATGGAAACACAAGAAAAAAACCCTGCGGCGCTGGCGGGCGCCGTGCCCATGACCATGATCCAGGCGCTGCGCTCGGGCCTCGATGTGATGATGGAGCGTGACAGCAACGTTATCGTCTATGGGCAGGACGTGGGCTACTTCGGCGGCGTGTTCCGTGTGACCGAGGGCCTGCAGACCAAATACGGCAAGTCGCGCTGTTTCGATGCGCCGATTTCGGAAGGCGGCATCGTCGGCACGGCGGTGGGCATGGGTGCTTACGGGCTACGACCGGTGGTGGAAATCCAGTTTGCCGACTACTTTTACCCAGCCATGGACCAGATCGTCTCCGAGGCAGCGCGCCTGCGCCACCGCTCGGCAGGCGACTTCACGGCGCCCATCACCATCCGCATGCCCTGCGGCGGCGGCATCTACGGCGGGCAGACGCACAGCCAGAGTCCGGAAGCCATCTTCACGCATGTCTGCGGGGTGCGCACGGTCATGCCCAGCAACCCGTACGACGCCAAGGGCCTGCTGATTGCCTCCATTGAGAACGACGACCCGGTCATCTTCCTGGAGCCCAAGCGCATCTACAACGGCCCGTTCGACGGCCACCACGACCGGCCGGTGGTGCCCTGGTCCAAACATGAAATGGGCAAGGTGCCCGAGGGCTACTACACGCTGCCACTCGACAAGGCGGCGGTGTTCCGCCCCGGCAAGGCGGTGACGGTGCTGACCTACGGCACCATGGTCTGGGTATCGGAGTGCGCGGCGCGCGAAACCGAAGTGGACGCCGAGATCATCGACCTGCGCACCATCTGGCCGCTGGACCTGGAGACCGTGGTGGCCTCCGTCAAGAAGACGGGCCGCTGCGTCATCGTGCACGAGGCCACGGGCACTGGCGGCTTTGGCGCCGAACTGGCGGCCCTGGTGCAGCAGCATTGCTTCTACCACCTTGAAGCCCCCATCGAGCGCGTGACCGGCTGGGACACCCCCTACCCGCACGCCCAGGAATGGGCCTATTTCCCCGGGCCGCAGCGCGTTGGCGCGGCGCTCAAACGCGCAGTGGAGGCATGACCATGGGTATTTACGCAATCCGCGTGCCCGACATTGGCGAGGGCATTGCCGAAGTGGAGCTGGTCGTCTGGCACGTGCAGCCGGGCGATGTGGTGGCCGAAGACCAATCCATTGCCGACGTGATGACCGACAAGGCCACGGTGGAAATCCCGTCGCCCGTATCCGGCAAGGTGCTGGCCTTGGGCAGCGCCGTGGGCGACACCATTGCCGTCGGCTCGGAGCTGGTGCGACTGGAAGTGGAGGGTGCCGGGAATTTAAAGGAAAATTCGGCTCCAGCGCCCGCCCATCAAGCGCCAGTAGCTCCTGTTTCGGTAGCGAAAAATAATCCGCCTGCAGCCGCACCGGCCCAGCGCGTGGCTCCGGCGGAAGCTGCTCCCGCGTCCTTGCGCCCCGTTGCAGTGCCGCGCGGTGCGCCCGCCGTGGTGCGCACGGCAGGTGAGCGCCCACTCGCATCCCCCGCCGTGCGCCAGCGCGCGCTCGACATGGGCGTGGAGCTGCGCTTCGTGCACGGCAGTGGCCCGGCCGGGCGCATCCTGCAGGCTGACCTGGACGCCCATGCGGCCAGCGGCGGCCAGGCACCCGCCCAAGGCCCTGCGGGTTACGCCGAACGCCATGGCGAAGAGGCCATCCCCGTCATCGGTCTGCGCCGCAAGATTGCGCAGAAGATGCAGGAGTCCAAGCGCCGCATTCCGCATTTCAGCTACGTGGAGGAGATCGACGTCACCGAGCTGGAGGCCCTGCGCGCCAAGCTCAACCAACTGCACGGCGCCACGCGCGGCAAGCTCACGGTGCTGCCCTTCCTGGCGCGCGCCATGGTGCTGGCGCTGCGCGAGTTCCCGCAAATCAACGCCCGCTACGACGACGAGGCGGGCGTGGTCACGCGCTACGCCGGCGTGCACCTGGGTGTCGCCACGCAGACCGAGGGCGGGCTCATGGTGCCGGTGCTGCGCCACGCCGAAAGCCTGGACCTGTGGGCCTGCGCTGCCGGCATTGCCAGCGTGGCCGAAGGCGCGCGCAGTGGCAAGGCGGCGCGCGATGCGCTGTCGGGCTCCACCATCACGCTCACCAGCCTGGGGGCCTTGGGCGGCATTGCCAGCACGCCGGTCATCAACCACCCCGAGGTGGCCATCGTCGGCGTCAACCGCATCGTCGAGCGGCCCATGCTGCGGGGCGGTCAGGTGGTGGGCAGGCTGTTGATGAACCTCTCCTCCTCGTTCGACCACCGCGTGGTCGACGGCATGCACGCCGCGCAATTCATCCAGGCCATGCGCGCGCTGCTCGAAACCCCGGCCCTGTTGTTCGTGGAGTGAGGCGATGACGAAGGACATTACAACGAAATTGCTGGTTATCGGCGGCGGTCCCGGCGGCTACGTGGCCGCCATCCGTGCCGGGCAGCTGGGCATTCCCACCGTGCTGGTCGAGGGCGAGCGCCTGGGCGGCACCTGCCTGACCATTGGCTGCATCCCGTCCAAGGCGTTGATCCATGCCGCACATGAGTTCGAGCGGGCCCAGCACCATGCGGGCGGCTCGACGCTGGGCATCCGGGTGCAATCGCCCAGCCTCGACATTGCGCAGACGGTGCGCTGGAAGGATGGCATCGTCAACCGGCTCTCGGGCGGTGTGGGCGCGCTGCTGCGCAAGGCCGGGGTGCAGGTCATCAAAGGCTGGGCGCATATTGAAGATGGCAAGACGGTGCGCGTGCAGAGCGCCGAAGGCGAAGCCGTACAGGTGCGTTGCGAGCATTTGCTGCTGGCCACCGGCTCGGAACCGGTGGAGCTCCCCATGCTGCCCTTTGGCGGGCCGGTGGTGTCTTCGACGGGTGCGCTCTCGCCCGAAACCCTGCCGCGCCGCCTGGTGGTGGTGGGCGCGGGCTACATCGGGCTCGAACTCGGCATGGCCTACCGCAAGCTGGGCGTTGAGGTGGCGGTGGTCGAGGCGGCTGAACGCATCCTGCCCGGCTACGACGAGGAGCTGACGCAGCCCGTGCTCGATGCGCTGGAAAAAAGCGGTGTGGTGCTGCACCTGGGCTGCAGCGTGCAGGGTTTTGACGAAAAGCACGGCGTACATGTGCGCAGCGCCCGCGCGGACGAATTCGCGCTGCCCGCTGACCGCGTGCTTGTCGCCGTGGGCCGCAGGCCGCGCACCGCGGGCTTTGGCCTGGAGTCGCTGCAGCTCGACATGGCGGGGCGCTTTGTGGCGGTGGACGCGCAGTGCCGCACCTCCATGCGGGGCGTTTGGGCCATTGGCGACCTTACGGGCGACCCGATGCTCGCGCACCGTGCCATGGCGCAGGGCGAAGTGGTGGCCGAGGTGATTGCGGGCCAGGCACGGCGCTTCGAGCCCATGGCCATCCCCGCCGTGTGCTTTACCGACCCCGAAGTGGTGGTGGTGGGCCGCACGCCGGGCGAGGCGCGTGCCGCCGGGCTCGACTGCACCGACGCTGCTTTCCCCTTTGCCGCCAATGGCCGCGCCATGACGCTGGAAGCCACCAAAGGCTTTGTGCGCGTGGTGGCGCGACGCGACAACCACCTCATCCTGGGCTGGCAGGCGGTGGGGCAAGGGGTGGCGGAGCTGGCGGCGGCGTTTACCCTGTCGATTGAGATGGGCGCGCGGCTCGAAGACGTGGCCGGCACCATCCATGCCCACCCCACGCTGGGCGAGGCGGTGCAGGAAGCGGCGCTGCGGGCGCTGGGGCACGCGGTGCATATTTGAAGCACCCCCCTGTGCGGCTGCGCCGCTTCCCCCCGCTCTCGCATCGCTGCGGGCAGGGGGACGCCACCGGTGCGGCGGGGCGGCCCTTGCACGGTGGCCCTGGCCTGGGCCGTGCCGGTTTCCATCGGCGTGCGCAATGCGTGCACCTAAAACGGGGGAGCACGCCGAAGAAATGAGTCTTTGGGTCCGCTAAGCTCTCGCCCATGCAAATCTACCGTGCTGCCCTGTTGCGGTTTTCCGACGATGGTCGGGCCATTTACGACGAAGACGGCCTGCTCGCCATGGCCCCCGATGCCGAGGGCCGCCAGCGCGTGCAGGCCGCTGGTGCCTGGCAGGCCCTGCACCGCCAGTTCGCCGGCCATCCGGTCACGCACCTGCCTGGCCGGATCCTGGCGCCGGGTTTCGTGGACATGCACATCCACTTCCCGCAGACCGACATCATCGGCTCGCCCGCCGAGGGCCTGCTGCCCTGGCTGGAGCAGTACACCTTTCCAGAAGAGAGCCGCTTTCACATGGACGCGCATGGCGCGCAGGTGGCTGAATTCTTCGTCGATGAACTGCTGCGCAACGGCGTGACCACCGCGCTGGCCTTTGCCACCTCGCACCCGCAGTCGGTGGATGCGCTGATGGCCGAGGCGCAGCGCCGCAGCCTGCGCCTTATCTGCGGCAAGGTGCTGCAAGACCGCCACTCGCCCGACGGCGTGCGCGACGCCACCGAGCAAAGCCTGCTGGATTCCGAAGACTTGATCCGCCGCTGGCATGGCGTGGACCGGCTGGGCTACGCCATCACGCCGCGCTTTGCGCCCACCAGCACCACCGAGCAACTGCGCGGCGCGGGCGAACTGGCGGCGCGCCACCCTAGCGTGTGGATTCAATCGCACGTGGCAGAAAACCTGGACGAAGTGCGCTGGGTGCGCGAGCTGTTCCCGCGCTCGCGCAGCTACCTGGCGGTGTACGACGGCTTCGGCTTGATGCGCGAGCGGGCCGTGTACGCGCACTGCATCCACCTCGACGAGGTCGACCGCGCGCTGATGCGCGAGCGCCGGACGGCAGCGGCGGTCTGCCCGACGAGCAACCTGTTCCTCGGCAGCGGCTTCTTCGACTTCGCGCGGGCCGACGCCGCCGGTTTCCGCTACGGCCTGGCGAGCGACGTGGGCGGCGGCACGAGCTTTTCGCCCTTCCAGACCATGATGGCGGCCTACTATGTGGGGCGCACGGCGGTGGAAGGCGTCCTGCCCAAGCAGGGCGTGTCGCTGCCGCCCTCCACGCTGTGGTGGCGCCACACGGCCGGTGCGGCGCAGGCGCTGGGCCTGGGTGGCGTGATCGGCAACCTGCAGCCCGGCTGCGAGGGCGATTTCGTCGTGCTCAACCCGCAGGCCACGCCGCTCCTGGCGCGCCGCACGGCGCAGGCGTGCAACCTGGAAGAGCTGCTTTTCGCGATGATCGTGCTCGGCGACGACAGGCTGATTGAAAGCACAGTGATTTCTCAAGCAAAATAGGGCTCTAGCGCATATTCCATAAGCGCATACAGCTATCGAAACCATAGTACCTGCCAAGGACGTGGCGTCCTGGGTTGCAAGCTGGCTTCAGAAAGGCGCCGAGAATCGCCGCCATGCGGCGTTGCAAATCCGCGCGATAGCTGCGGCTATCGCTGTGGTTTGCGCCTTGCCTGACGACGATTTCGACCCCTTTCCTTTTTCAGTCAACTTCCAACCCAGGACACCTGCGATGAGCATCAAAAGCGACAAATGGATTCGCCGCATGGCGGAGCAGACCGGCATGATCGAGCCCTTCGAGCCCGGACAGGTGCGCGAGGTAGCGGGCCAGAAAATCATCAGCTACGGCACCAGCAGCTATGGCTACGACATCCGCTGCGCGCCCGAATTCAAGGTCTTCACCAACATCCACAGCACGGTGGTGGACCCGAAAAACTTCGACGAGAAAAGCTTTGTCGATTTCCATGGCGAGAGCTGCATCATTCCGCCCAACAGCTTTGCGCTGGCGCGCACCATGGAGTACTTCCGCATTCCGCGCAACGTGCTGACCATCTGCCTGGGCAAGAGCACCTACGCGCGCTGCGGCATCATCGTCAACGTCACGCCCTTCGAGCCCGAATGGGAAGGCTATGTGACGCTGGAATTCTCCAACACCACGCCGCTGCCGGCGCGCATTTATGCGGGCGAGGGCTGCGCCCAGGTGCTGTTTTTCGAGAGCGACGAGGTCTGCGAGACCAGCTACAAAGACCGCGGCGGCAAGTACCAGGGCCAGGTGGGCGTGACGCTGCCCAAGGCGTGATCGCCCTCGGCCCCTGTGCCGGCACCTGCACGGATGAGGCGCACCATAATGGCGCCGCAGCCGGGCGCCGCCCGCTAGTGTCCTGAGTTGGAAATTCGTTTCATAAAGACGCCGAGAATCGCCCCCATGCTGCGTTGCAAATCCTCGCGATAGCGATGGCTATCGCTGTGGTTTGCGCCTGGCCTGGAGACGATTTCGACATCTTTATTTCATCAACGAACTTCCAACTCAGGACATTAAGGAGCCGCATATGCGATGGGAAGGCAACAGAGAATCCGACAACGTCGAAGACCGGCGCGACGGCGGTGGGGGCGTGCCGGGGTTTGGCGGGCGCAGCATTGGCATTGGCACCATCGTGGTGGCGCTCCTTGGCGGCTGGGCGCTGGGCATCAACCCGCTGACCATCCTGGGGCTGCTCAGCGGCGGCAGCCCGGCGCAGGTGCAGCAGGCGCCTGCCAGGCACCCGCCCGCGGACGACAAGATGGCGCGCTTCGTTTCGACCGTGCTGGCCGATACCGAAGATGTCTGGACCGATGTTTTCCGCCAGCAGGGCGGCACGTACCAGAAGCCGCATCTGGTGCTGTTTCGCGGCGCCACGCCCACGGCCTGCGGCACCGGGCAGTCGGCCATGGGGCCGTTTTACTGTCCTGCGGACCGCAAGGTGTACATCGACCTCGGGTTTTACGAAATGCTCAAGAACCGGCTTGGTGCCCCGGGTGACTTTGCCCAGGCGTATGTGATTGCGCATGAGGTTGGCCACCACGTGCAGAACCTGCTGGGCATCAGCCAAAAGATGGATCAGGCACGTGGCCGGGTTTCGCAGGCCGATTACAACCGGCTGTCGGTGCGGCTTGAGCTCCAGGCCGACTGCTTTGCCGGGGTCTGGGCCAACCATGCCCAGCAGGCGCGCCAGATCCTGGAGCAGGGCGATGTCGAAGAGGCCATGAACGCGGCCGCGAAGATTGGCGACGATGCCTTGCAGCGCGCCGGTGGCGGTGCGGTGGTGCCTGAGAGCTTTACCCACGGCACCAGCGCGCAGCGCCAGCACTGGTTCGATACGGGGCTGCAAAGCGGCAGCCTTCAGCGTTGCGACACCTTCTCGGCGCGCGCTCTGTAGCCCCTGCGGGAGGCGGCGCTGGCCTCCTGCGACTCACGGTGCGACAATAGCGGGCTTAGGCAACGCTGAACAAGCCCCTCGCGCACGGCGCATCCCTGGCTCGGGACGGTCTGCGGCGTTGCAAACCCTCGCGATAGCTGCGGCTATCGCTGTGGTTTGCGCCTTGCAGCCCATCCCGATCCAGGGCGCGCTGCATCGCGCAAGCTTATTCAGCGTCGCCTTAATGACCAGTTTGACCAGTTCCTTTTCCAATCTTTCGCTGGCCGAGCCGCTGGCGCGCGCCGTGGCCGAAATGGGCTACGAGTCCATGACCCCCATCCAGGAGCAGGCCATTCCGGTGGTTCTGACGGGCCAGGATGTGATGGGCGCCGCCCAGACCGGCACCGGCAAGACGGCGGCGTTCTCGCTGCCGCTCCTGCAGCGCCTGCTCAAGCACGAAAGCAGTTCCACCTCGCCCGCGCGCCACCCGGTGCGCGCCCTGGTGCTTCTGCCGACGCGAGAACTGGCCGACCAGGTCGCGCAGCAGGTCGCGCTGTACGCCAAGTACACCAAGCTGCGCAGCACCGTGGTGTTTGGCGGCATCGACATGAAGCCGCAGACGCTGGAGCTGAAAAAGGGCGTTGAAATCCTGGTTGCCACGCCCGGCCGCCTGCTGGACCACATCGAAGCCAAGAACGCGGTGCTCAACCAGGTCGAATACGTGGTGCTCGATGAGGCCGACCGCATGCTCGACATCGGCTTCCTGCCCGATCTGCAGCGCATCCTCTCGTACCTGCCCAAGCAGCGCACCACGCTCTTGTTCAGCGCCACGTTCTCGCCCGAGATCAAGCGCCTGGCGGGCAGCTACCTGCAAAACCCGGTCACCATCGAAGTGGCGCGGCCCAACGAGACGGCCTCAACCGTCGAGCAGCATTTCTACAGCGCGGGCGACGACGACAAACGCCGCGCCATCCACCAGGTGCTCAAGAGCCGGGGCATCAAGCAGGCGTTCATCTTTGTGAACAGCAAGCTCGGTTGCGCGCGCCTGGCCCGCAGCCTGGAGCGCGAGGGCCTCAAGACCACGGCGCTGCATGGCGACAAGAGCCAGGACGAACGCTTGAAGGCGCTTGAAGCGTTCAAGAGCGGCGAAGTCGATCTGTTGGTCTGCACCGACGTGGCCGCGCGCGGCCTGGACATCAAGGACGTCCCGGCGGTTTTCAACTTCGACGTGCCGTTCAACGCCGAAGACTATGTCCACCGCATCGGCCGTACGGGCCGCGCCGGTGCCTCGGGCCTCGCCGTCACGCTGGTTTCGGGCAGCGACGCGCGCCTGGTGGCCGACATCGAAAAACTGCTCAAGACCAAGATCGAGATCGAAGCGCTGGAATACGACGAAGAGCGCCCGCGCGGCCATTTCAACGACGGCCGGCGCGTCTGGCAGGAGGGGGAGGGGCGCCATGCCGCGCCCCGCGCCCCACGTGGCGAGCGTCCCGAGCGGTTCGAGCGGCCGGAGCGTGCGCGCAGCGGCTTCCGTCCTGCGCCGGTATCGCGCGACCCATTTTTCGATAAACCCTACGAAGCTCCGCAGACGGACGCGGCCCCAGGCTGGGAAGCGACCGTGCGCCCGGCGCGCAGCGGTGCCTCGCCCAATATCAAGCCCCGGCGCAAGGTGGCGGCGCTGTTCAAGGCGCCTGCGCCTGAAGCGGCGCAGGCTTGCGAGCCTGAATTTCAAGAGAAATTGGCCTCTAGCGCTTGATCTACAAGCGTATCCAGCTATTTTTTAGATAGCGTTTTCAGCCTGGTTTCTGCGCCTGCGGACAAGCTACCTGCAGCCACTCGCGTTGCGCCAGGGTCTTGCCGAAACGCACCGCGCTCAGGCATCCCCCCCAGACGCAGCCGGTGTCCAGCCCCAGCAGGTCAGGGCGATCGAGCTTGCCCAGTGTGGACCAGTGGCCAAACGTGACGAGCTGGCCTGCGGTGCGCCGCCCAGGCAGCTCGAACCAGGGCAGCAGCCCTGGTGGCGGCTCGGTAGCCGATTCGTTGCTGGAAAAATCCATGGCGCCGTCGGGGGTGCAAAAGCGCAGGCGCGTCAAGCCGTTGACGATGGCGCGCAGGCGCTCGCTGCCTTGCAGTGCGTCGCTCCAGCGGGCCGGCGTATTGCCGTACATGGCCCGCAGGAACAGCGCGTAATCCGGCTCCCGCAGCGCTGCCTGCACCTCGCCCGCCAGCGCCACGGTGTATTCGGCGCTCCATTGCGGCAGCACGCCGGCATGCACGGCCAGCAAGGTCTCGCCGCCATGCGGGTGCAGGCGCGCCAATGGCTGCGTCCGCAGCCAGTCGAGCAGAAGCGGGCGATCGGGTGCGTTGAGCACGGCGTTCAGCGTGTCGCGCCGCCCCGGCGCACGGGCCCCGGCAGCGACGGCAAGCAGGTGCAGATCGTGGTTGCCCAGCAGGCACAAGAGCGCGCCATCGGCCGCCACACAGCGGCGCAGTACGGCAAGCGAATCGGGCCCCCGGTTCACCAGATCGCCCTGCAGCAGGGCGGTGTCGCGGCTGGCTGAGAATCCAATATGCGCCAGCAGGCGCTCGAATGCGCCGTCGCAGCCTTGCAGGTCGCCAATACAGTACAGTGCCATCGTGTCGTTGTTTCTTTTGGATTCATGAATTTTCTCCTCATCGCGCTGTTGACGCTGCTCAACGGCGCTTTTGCGATGTCGGAGCTGGCGCTCGCGTCCAGTCGCAAAGCCAGGCTGACCGCCATGGCGCAAGCTGGCGACAAGGGGGCCCAGGCGGCGCTGGCGCTGCTTGAGAACCCCACCCAGTTTCTCTCTTCCGTCCAGGTGGGGATCACCTCCATCGGCATGATCAACGGCATTCTGGGGGAAGCCGCTTTCAGCGAAGCCTTGGCACTCAAACTGATGGGATTGGGCATGACTGCCGGCGCGGCCGGCATTTCTGCCACGGCCATTGTGGTCACGGTCATCACGTTCATCACGATTGTGTTTGGCGAACTGGTGCCCAAGCGCATTGGCCAGCTCTACCCTGAAGCCGTCTCGCGTGCCATGGCACGCCCCATGACCTGGCTGGCGCGCGTGGCGCGGCCCTTTGTGCGCCTGCTGTCGCTTTCGACGCAAGGGGTGCTCGCGTTGCTGCGTGTGAACAACGAGGCCGGCCGTGCCGTCACGGAAGAGGAAATCAGCGCCAGCCTGGCCGAAGGGCGCGATGCGGGCGTCATCGAGCACCACGAGCACCAGATGGTGCAAAACGTGTTCCATCTGGACGATAGGCCCCTGACATCGCTCATGGTGCCGCGCGGCGACGTCGATTGGCTGGATGCCAGCAATACCGTTGCGCAAGCCCTGCAGCATGCAAGCGCAGCAGGAGAAAAAGGCGCCCATTCCTGGTACCCCGTGTGCCGCGGATCACTGGACGATGTGGTGGGCGTTGTCAGCGTGGCGCGATTGCTTGAATTGGGCTGGCAGGCGCCGGGCGAGATTGGTGAATATACCCAGCCAGCGTCCTATTTGCCCGAAACCCTGACGGGAATGGAATTGCTGGAGCAATTTCGCACCCGCCTCGGGCGTCTGGTGTTTGTTGTGGACGAGTATGGCGTGGTGCAGGGGATCATGACGCCACGGGATTTACTCGAAGCGATTACGGGCGAATTGCAGCCGGATGTGGATATGGACGCCTGGGCCGTGGTGCAGGACGATGGCAGCTGGCTGCTGGAAGGCCAAATACCGATACCGGAACTCAAGGCGCGGCTCGACATCGAAGAACTTCCCGACGAGGATCGTGGGCGATACAACACGCTGGCAGGATTATTGATAGCCGAATGGGGGAACCTACCCGACGTTGGGCAAACCATTGCCTGTGCCGGCTGGCTATTTGAGGTGTTGGCGATGGAGGGGCGCCGAATCGACCGCGTGCGGGCACGCAGGCAATTGCCTGAATTTGCAGATGAGGCGATTGAAGCCGATTGATCTGATGGAATTTTGCTGCAACGAGGATGAAAACCTCTCGATCGTATCCATTCACATCAGTGCACCATGCTAGTGCATCGCGATGAGAATGCAGCGCCGCCCCGAAATGAATTGGTAATTGCTAGGGTGAATTCCTGCAAAGGCCAATATTTTTTTCTATAATCAAAGCTCCTCCACCCAAATCGTTAGAAGCACCATGCCAAGTTACAAAGAACTCGTGAAGCAGCGCGAAGCCCTGGAACAACAAATTCAGCAAGCCCGTCAACTGGAGTTGGCCGGTGCGGTTTCCCAGGTTCGGGCGTTGGTAGCCGAGTTTGGTTTGACCGCACAGGACGTATTCCCCTCAGGCCGCGCACGCAGTTCCAGCAGCGGCTCCAAAGTAGCTCCCAAATACCGCAATCCCGCCACGGGCCAGACCTGGACCGGCCGCGGCAAGCCACCGCGCTGGATTCAGGACCAGAACCGCGAGCAATTCGCCATTTAAGAAAACCCGCTTCGGCGGGTTTTCTTATGCCCTGGCTGCACACTCGGACAACTTCTTCCGAATAGGCATGTGCAGCATTCACTTCGATGAGATCTTCCCCCTCTCCACTGCAGTTGTGGCCTTAATTGCTGCTTTCTTGCGCAGAGATGCCAGGCGGTTAGCCGTGACCTCCCCCTAATGCAGGTAGCAGGCCATGCAAGGTAGGCGCTGGGTGTGCATCGCCGTAGGGAAATAGCATATAGCGCTTGATTTGCATCACGATTGAACGAGAAGGCCGTCCACCTCTCCTGGAAAACCGTCGATAGTCGCTTTGTCGCGGTTTTCTATCCACTGGAGGGGTTTGATGAAACTAAGCAATTTGCCCATAGGGCGCCGTTTGGGCTTGGGATTTGGGCTTTTGCTGGTGCTGATGCTCATCGGCAATGGAGCTGCGGTGGTGGAGTTCTCTGCTGCGGGCAAGGCCAACAGCCGCATCATTGAGCAAGATTGGGTCAAGGCCGACGCCGCCAGCACCATCAATGCCGCTGCTCAGGCCAACGCCAAACGCACCTTGGAATTGCTGGTGTCATCCCGTCCGGAGCAACAGACGCAGATCGGTGAGGCCATTGCCAAAAACAAAAAAACCATTGATGAGGCACTGCTTACGCTGGAGAAGTTGGTTCAGTTGCCGGAAGGCAAATTATTGCTAGCGGAGATCAAGGAAAAGCGCGGTCAATACGTTCAGTCTTTCACCAAGGTGGCTGCCTTGGTGGGGCAGGGCCAGCACGACGAAGCCGTGCAGTTGATGAATGGGGAAACCTTGCAGGCCATTGAAACCCTGCAAACCTCGATTGCCGGCCTGGCCGCATTGCAAAAGCGGATTGTCGTTGCCAGTGGTGCGAACGCACAGCAGGATATTGCGTTATCAAAACAACTCATGGGCGGATTGGTTTTACTGGGGCTTCTGATTGGTGTGGCTGCCGCCGTCCTGATCACACGCTCCATTACCCATCCCATTGCCCAAGCCTTGCGTGTGGCGCAGCAGGTGGCAAAGGGCGATCTGACCGGGAAGATCCTGCCCGAGGGCCAAGATGAAATGGCCCAATTGCTGGAGGCGCTGCGGACGATGAGTGCATCGCTTGCGCAGATCGTCGGTGGTGTGCGGGGCAGTTCGGACGCCATTTCCTCAGCCAGCGGCCAGATTGCCGCGGGCAACCTGGACCTGTCTCAACGGACTGAAGAGCAGGCAGCCTCGCTGGAACAGACCGCCGCATCTCTGGAGCAGATTGGCGCTGCGGTGCGTCAGAATTACGAAGGAAGCCAGCATGCCAACAAGGTGGCAGCGGATGCCGCGAATGTGGCCGTGCGTGGCGGTGCCGTGGTGGCACAGGTGGTGCATACCATGGAGGCCATCAATGTGTCGTCGCGCAAGATCGCCGACATCATCGGCGTTATCGATGGCATTGCGTTCCAGACCAATATCCTGGCACTGAATGCGGCGGTGGAGGCTGCGCGGGCCGGTGACCAGGGCCGGGGGTTTGCCGTGGTGGCTACGGAGGTGCGCAGCCTGGCAGGGCGGTCGGCCACCGCAGCACGAGAAATCAAGGCTTTGATCGAAGCCTCTGTCGGCAATGTGGAGGAAGGTTGCCGACTGGTGGAGCAGGCAGGCAGCACCATGGACGAGATCGTCGTCAATGTGCGCAGGGTGACCGACATCATGGGAGAACTGGCCGTGGCCAGCGGCGAGCAGACCAGCGGGCTCGACCAGATCAACACCGCCATGGGGCAGATGGACCAAGTGACCCAAGGCAATGCGGCGCTGGTCGAGGAGGCTGCCGCGGCAGCGCAGTCACTGGATACGCAGGCGCAAGCGTTGGTGCAGGCGGTCAGCGTGTTCAAGCTGTCGGGCGGGCGGGCCTTGGCCCTCCAGTAGGGAAGCAGCGTGGCATATTTTGAATGGGGGCCTGACTTGGAGATCGATCATGGCCAGATCGATGCGGACCATCGCCAACTGGTGGGACTGGTCAATGAGCTGCACACTGCCACCAGCCAGGGCCAAGGGCAGGCGGTGGTGGCCGGTGTGATGGTGCGGCTCATCACCTATACCCAGCAGCATTTTTCCAGGGAAGAGCAGTTGATGGAGAGCAGTGCTTTCCCTGCGCTTATGGGGCACTGCAAAAAACACAAACAAATTATTGCCGAGCTTATGGCGCTGGCAGAAAAGCAGGAAGCGGGCAGCATCACTGTGGCATCTCAGCTGTCGAGCCTGATGCGGGATTGGTTGTCGCTGCACATCCGTCGCTCGGACCGTGAACTGGTCGCCTTTCTGAAAACAAAAAAACTGGCTTCGCAAGGGCCGCGTCCTGTGCGCAAAGTGCCCCTGCGGTAGCTTTGACCATTGCAGCGTCGCGGGAGGATGCCAGAATGGCCCCATCACCGCATTTCAGGAGTTAGCGCCATGGCCTCAGCAACCCCACGCCCCGCACGACATGCTTTTGCTTCCACGCTTAAGCGATTCAAGACGGCTTCGGGCAAAGAGGGGCAGTTCTATTCCCTGCCTGCGCTGGCGCGCCAATATCCGGGTATCAAGCGCCTGCCGATCTCTATTCGCATCGTGCTCGAATCGGTGCTGCGCAATTGCGACGGCCGCAAGGTGTCTCCCGAGCACGTGATGGAGCTTGCGCAGTGGGCTCCCCAGGCGCCGCGCACCGAAGAAATCCCGTTTGTCGTCTCGCGCGTCGTGCTGCAGGATTTCACCGGCGTGCCGCTGCTGGTGGATCTGGCTGCCATGCGCAGTGCTGCCGTGCAGTGCGGCAAAAGCGCCCGCAAGATTCAGCCGCTCGTCCCGGTAGACCTGGTGGTGGACCACTCCATCATGGTCGACTACTACGGCAAGAAAAGCGCGCTCGACCTGAATATGAAGCTCGAATTCCAGCGCAACCGCGAGCGCTACGAATTCATGAAATGGGGCATGCAGGCGTTTGACACGCTGGGCGTCGTGCCGCCGGGTTTTGGCATCGTCCACCAGGTCAATCTTGAATACCTGGCGCGCGGCGTGCACAAGAGCAAAGACAAGGTGTACTACCCCGATACCCTGGTGGGCACCGACAGCCACACCACCATGATCAACGGCATTGGCGTGGTCGGCTGGGGCGTGGGCGGTATCGAAGCCGAGGCGGCCATGCTGGGCCAGCCGCTCTACATGCTCACGCCCGACGTGGTCGGCGTGGAACTCACCGGAAAGTTGCGCGAAGGCGTTACCGCCACCGATCTGGTGCTCACGGTGACTGAGCTGATGCGCAGCCACAAAGTGGTGGGCAAATTCGTCGAGTATTTTGGCGAGGGCACGCGCTCACTCTCCGTTCCTGACCGCGCCACCATCGGCAATATGTCGCCTGAATACGGCGCCACCATGGGCTTGTTCCCGGTGGACGAGAAAACCGTCGAATACTTCCGCGGTACGGGCCGCACCAAGACCGAGATCGAGGCGTTCGAGGCCTATTTCCGTGCCCAGGGCCTGTTTGGTGTGCCCAAGGCTGGCGAGATCGATTACTCGGAAGTCGTGCACCTGGACCTTGGCAGCGTCACGCCCAGTGTGGCCGGCCCCAAGCGCCCACAAGACCGTATCGAACTGGGCAAACTCAGCACGCAGTTCGCCGATTTGTTCAGCAAGCCCAATGCCCAGGCCGGCTTCAACCGCCCCGCCGAGTCGCTGCACACGCGGTTCCATATTCATTCGGGTGAGCAAGTGGGTGGCGAGCCAACGCCGCAAGAGACACCCACGCCCGATGGCGCCCCGCGCCATCTGCTGGAGATGGAGGCCAACAAGCCGACGCTCGCTGCCGCGCACTCGGAAACCCATACCACGGGGGCGCGCGCGTCCGATGTCACGGTAGGCAACGGCGACGTGTTGATTGCTGCCATCACCAGCTGCACCAACACCTCCAACCCCAGCGTCTTGCTGGCGGCGGGCCTGCTGGCCAAGAAGGCGGTGAAGGCAGGGCTCAAAGTCAAGCCGCATATCAAGACCTCGCTGGCTCCGGGTTCGCGCATCGTCACCGAGTACCTTACGGAAACCGGCCTGCTGCCGTACCTGCAAAAGCTCGGTTTCGACGTGGTCGGTTATGGCTGCACCACCTGCATTGGCAACTCCGGCGACCTCACCACCGAGCTCAACGAAGTGATCACGCACAACGACCTGGTCTGCTCCGCCGTGCTCTCGGGCAACCGCAATTTCGAGGCGCGCATCCACCCCAACATCAAGGCCAACTTCCTGGCCAGCCCGCCGCTGGTCGTGGCCTACGCCATTGCCGGCACGGTGCTTACCGACCTGATGACCGAACCCGTGGGCCAGGGCAAGGGCGGCAAGGATGTGTACCTGGGCGATATCTGGCCCACCAGCGACGAAGTGCAGGCGCTGATGAAGTACGCCATGAAGGGCAAGGCCTTCCGCGAAAACTACGCGCGCATTGCCGGCGAGCCGGGCAAGCTCTGGGAGCGCATCAACGGCGGCACCGGCATGACCTACGAGTGGCCCAAGAGCACCTACATTGCCGAACCGCCGTTCTTTGCCGATTTCATTGCAAAAAACGGAGCAAACAAGTCAGGTGCAGCAAGCGCTAGAGGCCAAAATGATCCAAAACTTCCCAGCGTACTGGGAGCGCGCATCATGGCGCTGTTTGGCGACTCCATCACCACCGACCACATCTCGCCCGCCGGCTCCATCAAGGAAAGTTCGGCGGCCGGGCAGTGGCTGCTGCAGCACGGCGTGATGAAGCAGGACTTCAACAGCTACGGTTCGCGCCGTGGCAACCACGACGTGATGATGCGCGGCACCTTTGCCAACGTGCGCATCAAGAACCTGATGGTGCCGCCCACGGCGGATGGCTCGCGCGAGGAGGGCGGCATTACGCTCTACCAGAACGACGGCCCGCTGCAAGGCTCCAAGATGTTCATCTTCGACGCTGCCATGCAGTACATGGCGGAGGCGACACCCACCGTGGTCTTTGCCGGCGAAGAGTACGGCACGGGTTCGAGCCGCGACTGGGCGGCCAAGGGCACGCAGCTCTTGGGCATCAAGGCCGTGGTGGCGCGCAGTTTCGAGCGCATCCACCGCTCCAATCTGGTCGGCATGGGCGTGCTGCCGCTGCAGTTCAAGGGTGACGATTCGTGGGAGTCGCTCGGGCTGGAAGGGAGCGAGCGCATCGACGTCCTGCCCGACCCGGCGCTCACGCCGCGCAGCGACACGCGCCTGGTGATCCACCGGGCTGACGGCTCGCGCAAGGAGGTGCTGGTGACGCTGCGGATCGACACCCCCATCGAGATCGACTACTACCAGGCCGGGGGCATCCTGCCCTTCGTGCTCGGCCAGTTGCTGGAAGTTTGAGGCGGTGGCAGGCACAGCGGCGGGCGTGGCGGCGTGCCAGGTGGCCCGAGTGCGTGGGCGCCGCGCATGAGCGAACAGCTTCTCGTGGCGGGTGGCGGCATTGGGGGGCTGGCGGCTGCGCTGGCGGCCACCCATGCCGGATGGGATGTGCGCTTGTACGAGCGCGCGCCGGTCTTCAGCGAAGTGGGTGCCGGCATTCAGCTGGGGCCCAACAGCGTGCGCTGCCTGCAGGCCTGGGGGCTGCAAAAGCCGTTTCAGGCGGTGGCGGCGTTCCCTGAGCGCCTGCAGGTGCGCAGTGCGCTCAGCGGGCAAGCACTGGCCGAGCTGGATCTGGGCGCCGCGGCCATTGCACGCTACGGCGCCGCCTATGGCACCGTGCACCGCGCCGACCTGCATGCGCTCTTGCTCGAAGCGCTGTTGAAGCAACCGTCGCTGCACTTGCACGCGGGGGTTGCCATCGACCGCTTTGCCGAGGGAGACGACAACGTGGTCCAGGTGCGCACCGCCCGGGGCCGCGAGATCGAAGGCGACGCCTTGGTCGGCGCAGACGGCTTGTGGAGCACGGTGCGTGCCCAGTTGCTGGGCGATGGGCGGCCGCGTTTTTCGGGCCACCTGGCCTACCGCGCGCTGGTGCCGCAAGGGGGCTTGCCAAAGCGCATGCGCACATCACAGATCACCGCCTGGCTGGGCCCCAACCTGCATGCGGTGCAGTACCCGGTGCGCCGGGGCGAGCTGCAGAACCTGGTGGTCATCGTGCACGGCGAGGCGCCCGACGACCTGCAAGACTGGGACCACAGCGCCCAGGCCGCCGATTTGCAAGCGGCCTTGGCCGGCACCTGCAGCGCGCTGCAGGACGCCATCGGCGCCGTCGCCCACAGCCGGGGCCAGTGGCGCCTGTGGCCGCTGTGCGACCGGCCGCCGGTGGCGGGGCCGACGGACATGGCACGCGGGCTGGTGGCTCTGCTGGGCGACGCCGCCCATCCCATGCGCCCCTACCTGGCCCAGGGCGCGGGGATGGCGATCGAGGATGCGGCCGAGTTGCAGCGCGCGCTCGCCATGCACGACGTGGAGGTTTCCCTGCGCCTGCGCCGCTACGCGCTCAACCGCTGGCAACGCAACGCCCGCGTGCAGGCGCGCTCGGCGCGCAATGGCCGCATCTTCCATGCCACCGGGGTGCTGCGCTGGGGGCGCGACGCGGCGCTGCGCACCTTGGGGCCGCGCTTGCTGGACCTGCCCTGGCTGTACGGCACGCAGGCCATGTAATGGCGCTGAGAAACGGCCAAATGCACAGGATGGCGGATGTCAGCGCTGCGCCGCCAGCCAGCGCTCCAGCCGCTGCACACCCTGCGCCAACCGGCCCACGTCCTTAGAAGCAAAGCACCAGCGCAGCCAGCCCTCTGCTTCGGGGCCGAAGGCAATGCCGGGGGCCAGGCCCAGGCCGGCCTCGGCCACCAGGCGCTTGGCAAGCTGCAGCGAATCGCTGTGGCCGGCAATGCGCAAAAAGGCGTACATGCCACCCGGCGCGCTGCTCGTTTGCACGTCGGGAACGGCTTGCAAGAGCGGCACCAGCGTATCGCGGCAGCCCTTGAGGTGGGCCACGATGCGCGGTGTGATGGCCTCGGTCTGCGCAAGGGCGGTCAAGGCGGCGCGCTGCACGAAAACGGGAGCGCACGAGGTGTTGAACTCCAGCAGCTTGCCCATCTGCGGCGTCATGGCCGCGGGCATCGTCAGCCAGCCCAGGCGCCAGCCGGTCATCAGGAAGGACTTGGAAAAGCTCTGCACCACCACCAGCCGGTCGTGTGCATCGGCGATGTCGAGGAACGACGGCGCCGCGCCCAGGGCCGAGCCCCCGGCGTAGTACAGGCGCTCGTACACCTCATCCGACAGAATCCAGGTGCCGGTCTCGCGACAGCGCGCCAGGATGGCCTGCTGCTCGGCGCGCGAGAGCGTCCAGCCCGTGGGGTTGTTGGGGGCGTTGACCACCAGCAGCCGGGTCTGGGGCGTGATGGCCTCCAGCAGCGCGGGCAGATCGAGCGTCCAGGCGCCGTCCGCCTGGGGTTGCAGCGCCACGCAGCGCAGGCGTGCGCCCAGAATCAGCGGCTGCGCCGTGAGGTTGGGCCACACCGGGGTGACGGCCACCACCTCGTCGCCTGCATCGATCAGCGCCTGCATCGCCAGCATGAGCGCATTGACGCCGCCCGAGGTGATGGCGATGCGCTCCGCTGCCACCGGGCCGTGCAGCCGACTGGCGTAATCGGCCACGGCCTGGCGCAACTCGGGCAGCCCCAGGTTGTGCGAATAAAAGGTCTCGCCCGCTTGCAGCGATGCAATCGCCGCCGCGCGCACCGCCTCGGGCGTGCCCTCGTCGCTTTCGCCGAACCAGAACGGCAGCACGTCGCCGCGCCCCATGCCGGCATTGGCCACTTCACGGATTTTGGATTCTTCGAGGTTCAGGATGGCTTGGCGCATGGGGATGGGTGAGCGTATGGGGAATCAACCAGAGTGTCAGATCGTAGCGAGAAGTCTTCCGGGTGGCGCGTCAGGCCCGCGTGGCCGGCGGCGCCGGCAATAGCCAGAACGCCAGTGCCCCGGCCACCAGCAGCGCTGCAAGCAGGCCGAACACCGCCCGGTACGGCTCCACGCCATGGTCTTGCGCCACCGCAGCCGCCACACCGGTCAGCCACTGCGCCAGCGCCACGCCCAGAAACATGGCCATGGTGAACACCGCCATGGCCCGCCCGGTCAGCGCGGGCGGGTAGGCCGAACGCACGTCGGCGTACTGCAGCACGATGTAGCCCGACAGGAAGCCCACCAGCAGCGCGCCGCCGACATCCACCCAGCTGTGCTGCACCAGCGCCATGGCGGCGAAGATCGCGCCCACCAGCAGCGTCAACCCGATGATCCAGCCGCGACGGCGCTGCGGGCCAGGGTCCGCGCGCCCAAACAAGGCCGGGCCCACCAGGGAGATCAGCGACACCAGCAGCGCCACGTTGCCGCTGGCCACCAGGCTGAAATGGTGGCGCTCGATCAGCACCGGCCCCAGCCACAGGCCCCGCAGCGTCAGGAAGCCGGCATAGGTCACCAGCGACAACAGCAAAATGCCCACGGTGTGCGGCAGCAGAAACAGCGCGCCATAGCTGCGCACCGCCACGGCCACCGATTCGCCCGGCGGCGCGCCGTGCCCAGCGCCCTCGGGTTCGTGCACCAGCCAGGCAATCAGCAGCCAGGCCAGCACGGCCAGGCCCGCCAGCACCAGAAAACCCGCGCGCCAGGACCACTCTGCCACCAGCCACGCCAGCGGCGTGCCAGTAAACAGCATGCCCAGGCCGCCCAGCCCCATCGCCAGGCCCGAAACAAACGCAAACTTCCGCGGCTCGAAATAGCGCGCAACGAACACCGTGCACACCAAGAACGCCGGCGCGCAGCCCAGGCCAATCAGCACCTGGCCCAGCAGCACTGCGCCATAGCCCGGTGCCAGGGCCGACAACAGTGCGCCCACGATGGTCAGCGGAGACGCCGCCAGCACCGTGCGCCGCACGCCATACAGGTCGATGCCGATGCCCATGAACATCTGCATGCCGCCAAAGGCAAACGCAAAGGCGCCGGCAAACAGCCCCAAGGCTTGCGGCGAGAGGCCAAACTCGCCCTGCAGCCCGGTGGCGATGATGGCGGTCACGGTGCGAAACGCCTGGCTCAGCGAAAACCCTGCAATCAGCGCGATCAACATCACCCAGCGCCGTGCCAGCACTGGCGCCGCAATGGGTGGGCAAGGGCCTTGCGGCGTTGGCGGAGTCATTTGAGGAGCGGACATAGGGTGCTGTCTTGAAGCCTACACCGTGGGGCTGGCTTGTGCTGTCGCGGCTGTAGAACTCTTGTTTCGATAGCGGTCTAGGCAATAGGGATAAGCGCTAACGCCAATTTTCGTGCTAATTTTTTCCGTGCCCCGCCTCCTGCGGGCTGTGCTGATGCAGCAGCGGCGACTCTGGCAGGTAGCGAAACGCCGTCGAGCCCAGTGCCAGCGCTACGGCAATCGTGGTCATCACGGCGCGGTAGGGCTCGACCCCGTGGCCTTGCGCCCAACCGGCGACCCAGCCGGTAAGCGACTGCATCAGTCCCACACCCAGGAACATCGCCATGGTGAAGACCGACAGCGCCCGCCCCGTCAAGTCGCTCGGGTAGGACGAGCGCACATCGGAGTACAGCAGCACCGAATAGCCCGACAGCACCGAAATCGCCAGCACCAGTGCCAGGTTCAGCACCACCTGCTGCGCCAGGCCCACGCCCAGGTACAGCACCGAGATGCCGAGCGAGAAATTCACCACCCAGCGGCGTCTGCGGGTCGGCCCAGGGTCGATGCGGCCAAACAGGGCCGGGCTGAAGAGCGAAATCAGCGACATGGCCACCGCCATGTTCCCTGCGCCCACCAGGGTGAAACCGTAGCGCTCGATCAGCATCGGCCCGATCCACAGGCCGCGCAGCGCCAGAAACGACGCGTAGGCCACCATGCCCAGCAGCAGGATGCCCAGCGTGTGCGGCAGCACAAACAGCGCGCCAAAGCGCCGCACCGCCGTGCGCCAGTGTTCGCGCTCAGGCGGCGGGCCGGCAAGGGCTGGCTCGTGCACGCGGCGCCAGATCAGCAGCCAGGCCAGCGCCGACAGCACGGCCAGCAGCACGAACCCGCTGCGCCAGCCTGCGCGCTGCACCAGCCAGGCCAGCGGCGTTCCCGTAAACAGCAGCCCCAGCCCACCCACGCCCATGGCAATGCCCGACACGAAGGCAAAGCGTGCGCTGGGGAAATGCCGGGCGATGAACACGGTGCAGGCCAGAAACGCCGGTGCGCAGCCCACGCCAATCAACAATTGCCCCAGCATCAGCCACGGGTAACCGGGCGCCCAGGCCGAGAGCGCCGCGCCGACGATGGTCAGCGGGAACGCGCTCAGCACGGTGCGGCGCAGGCCGACCACATCCATGCCGATGCCCATGAAAAACTGCGCAACACCGAACGACAGGCCAAACAGGCCGGCAAACGCGCCCAGCGACGCTGGGGTCAGGCCAAAGTCGTGCCGCAGGCCGGTGGCCATGATGGCGGTAACGGTACGGTAGGCCTGGCTCAGCGCAAAGGCCGACAGCAGCGCCAGCAGCATGAACCACAGCGCAGTTTTCGGGGGGGACGGTGTGGGTGGTAGGTCGGGAAGTGCCGTGGACTCTGCCGAGGGTGTCTGCTGCATGGCAGGAGCCTACACGGCGCGGCCTGCGCGCGCTGTCACGGCCGTGTGGCGCGGCGCACGTTGTGAGACTCCAACGCTTTGCGCCAACGCAAACTCTGGTGTTTTCGCCGCCTATTTGCTGAAAAACCTCCCGCTTTTGCCCGGAACTTTATAAAATGAGAACTATTCCTATTGTCTTTCCCAAAGATTTGCCGTGAGCCAAATGCCTCCCAACAATGCGGCCACCCGCGCCGCTGTCGAATGCAGCCTGGCAGACCTGCCGCTGCGCACCGACGCCTGGGTGCAGGGCCTGAACATGAACGCCGAGCCGCAAGACCACGATGTCTTGCTGCGCCTGGTGGAAATCGGCTTTCTGCCGGGTCAGCGCATCAGCGTCATGGCCCGTTCCATGGGCGGTGGCGATCCGCTCGCGGTGCGTGTCGGGCGCAGCACCTTTGCCCTGCGCCGGCGCGAAGCTGCGCTGGTGCGGGTGGGGGCCATGCCGCCCGCTGCGCTGACTGAGCCGGTATGACGGCATCGATGTCCTCCCCAGGCGTGCCAGCCGGCCTTGCGCCTGACCAACTGGCGCTGCTGGGCCACCCCAACAGCGGCAAAACCGCGCTGTTCAACCTGCTCACTGGCAGTCGCCAGAAGGTCGCCAACTACGCCGGCGTCACCGTCGACCGCAAGGAAGGCGTGCTGCTCACCCCTTCCGGCCGGCGCCTGCGGGTGCTGGATCTGCCGGGTGCCTACAGCCTCAATGCGCTCAGCGCGGACGAGAGCGTGACGCGCGACGTCGTTACCGGCAAGCGTGCTGGCGAGGCGCTGCCGGATCTGCTGGTTTGCGTCGTCAACGCCGCCAACCTGCAACTGGGCCTGCGCATGGTGCTCGAAACCCGGGCCATGCGGGTGCCCATGGTGCTGGCGCTGAACATGAGCGACGCCGCCCGCAGCGCCGGTATCCGCATCGACCGTGAGCGGCTGCAGGCCGAGCTGGGCATGCCGGTGGTGGAAACGGTGGGCATCCAGAAGGGCGGCGCCGCCGAGTTGCTGCGTTTTCTTGATGGCTGGCGCCCCGCGGCCGAGACCAAACCCCAGCCCTGGGAGCCGCACGGCCTGGAGCAGGTGCTGCAAACCCAGGTCGAGGTGCAGCGCATCATGCGCCTGGCCGTGACCGAGCCCGAAGGTCTGCTGCGGCGCGACGACGCCATTGACCGCGTGGTGCTGCACCCACTGTGGGGCATGCTGCTGCTGGCGGCCACCATGTTCCTCATGTTCCAGGCGGTGTTCAGTTGGGCGCAGGTGCCCATGGACGCGATCAATGGCGTGGTGGACGGCCTTGGCCAGTGGGTGTCGGCGCACATGGCCGAAGGTGCGCTGCGCAGCCTGCTGGTCAACGGCATCATTGCCGGGGCGGGCGGCGTGCTGGTGTTTTTGCCGCAAATCCTGATCCTGTTCTTCTTCATCCTGGCGCTGGAAGATTCGGGCTACCTGCCGCGCGCCGCTTTCCTGCTCGACCGCGTGATGGGCACGGTGGGCCTGTCTGGCCGCTCCTTCATTCCGCTGCTCTCGAGTTTTGCCTGCGCCGTGCCCGGCATCATGGCGACACGCACCATCACGCACTGGCGCGAGCGCCTGGTCACCATCATGATCGCCCCGCTCATGACCTGCTCGGCGCGCCTGCCGGTGTACGCGCTGCTGATTGCCGCGTTCATCCCCTCGAAAACCGTGGCGGGAGTGTTCAACCTGCAGGGCCTGGTGATGTTTGCGCTGTATGTGGGCGGCATTGTCAGCGCCATGGCCGTGGCCTGGGTGCTCAAGCTCTGGCGCGGCAAGCTGGCGCCCACCCCGCTCATCATGGAGCTGCCCGCCTACCGCTGGCCGAGCGTGCGCAACCTCGCGGTGGGCCTGCTGGAGCGTGCGCGCATCTTCCTGCGCCGCGTGGGCGGCATCATTCTCTCGCTCACCATCCTGCTGTGGTTTCTCTCCACCTACCCGGCGGCGCCGGCAGGCAGCGCCGGGCCGGCCATTGCGTACAGCCTGGTGGGCCGTATCGGCTCGCTGCTGGAAGTGGTTTTTGCACCCATAGGCTTTACCTGGCAGATTGCCGTGGCCCTGGTGCCCGGCATGGCGGCGCGCGAGGTGGTGGTCAGCTCGCTGGGCACGGTGTATGCGCTCTCGGCCACAGGGGATGACACTGCCGCGCAACTGGGCCCGCTGATCGCACAGCAGTGGACGCTGGCCACGGCGCTCTCGCTCCTGGTGTGGTTCATTTTCGCGCCGCAGTGCCTCTCGACCCTGGCCACCGTGCGGCGCGAAACCGGCTCGTCGCGCCTGGCGCTGGTCATGACGGTCTACCTCTTTGCCCTGGCCTATGCGGGCAGTTTCATCACCTACCGAATCGCCCTGGCGATGGGAGCGTAAAGATGTGGCAGAACCTTGCAGTGAACGCTGCCGTGCTGGTGGCCGTGGTGTACGCCCTCTGGTACCTGATGCCCGGCGCCTTGCGCCGGCGCCTAGCGGCCATCCGGCCGGAACTGGGCAAGGCGCCGTCCTGCTCTTCGGCGTGCAGCGACTGCGGCGGTTGCGGGCCCAAGCCGGGTTCGCCCGCGCAAGCAGCGACAAAACCCATCACTTTGACGCGCCGCTGAGGCGCTGTGCGCCGCAGCCTGCTCAGGCCGCGCCGCTGCCCGCGTGCGGCCGCTTGGGCGCCAGCGCGTTGTCATGCTCCAGGACGGAGTAGGCCACCGAGCACAGCAGCGAGTTGATGCGCTTGAAATCGCTGATCAGATCAATGTGCAGCGAGCTGGTTTCCATGCTGGGCACAGAACGGTCTTGCAGGCGCACCAGGTGCGCGGCAGCGTAGTCGCGTTCCAGCTCGCGAAAGCGGGTTTTTTCTTCCAGCAGTTTCTTGGCGTCGCGTACGGTGCCGTTGAGGAACACGCTCATCGCCAGGCGCAGGTTGTCGAGCAGGCGTGCGTGCAGGTCGTTGATTTCCTCCATGCCGGCCTCGGAAAATTTGAGCCCGCGCTTGATCTTCTTGTCCTCGATGTCGATCAGGATGCGCTCAATGATGTCGCCCACCTGCTCCATGTTGATGGTGAAGCCCATGATGTCTGCCCAGCGCCGCCCCTCGCGCTCGTCCAGCGCTTCGCGCGAGATCTTGGTCATGTAGTACTTGATATCCGAATACAGGCCATCGACCGTGTCGTCGAGCTTGCGCAAATCCTGCGACAGCTTGAGGTCGGCCGTGCGGATTACCGTGTGGATGCCCTGCAGCATGGTCTCCACCACATCGGCCAGGTGCAGCGCTTCGCGCGCGGCGCACGAAATGGCGAGCGACGGCGTGGCCAGTGCCGAATTGTCGAGGTGGCGCGGGCGCGTGTCGGTCGGGTTGGCCTGCTCACGCGGCAATAGGCGCTCGACCAGGCTGGCGACTGGTTTGGTAAAGGCAATGCACACCAGCGCCATGACGACATTGAAGACCAGGTGGTACAGCACCACCAGCGCCGCGTCGCTGGGAATGTGCGGGCGGGCGTAGAGCAGCCAGGGGGCCGCCAAAGGCGCCATGACGATCACGCCGAGGATCTTGAAAATCAGGTTCCCCAGCGGCACCTGGCGTGTCTCCACGCTGGAGCGCATGGTGGTGATCACCGCCAGCAGGCCGCTGCCCAGGTTGGCGCCCACCACCAGCCCCAGGCCGACGATGGCGGGCACACCGCCCGGGCCGACCAGGGTGGCGGTCAGCAGCACGGTTGCCAGGCTGGAATACGACACGATGGAGAGAATCGCCCCCACCGTGATCTCCAGCATGATGTCGCTGGTCAGCGCGCCCAGCAGGGTGCGCACTGTCTCCGAGCGGGTCAGCTCGGTGGCCGAATCGTTGATCAGCCGCAGCGCCAGCAGCATCAGCCCCAGGCCGATGCACACGCGGCCCACGCGGCCCGCCGTGGTGTCCTGGCGCGAGACGTAGAGCACCACGCCGACGAAGATGAACAGCGGCGAGAGCCAGGAAAGATCCAGCGAGAACAGCACCGCCATGGCGCTGGTGCCCACATCAGCCCCCAGCATGACGGCCAGCGCCGCCGCCAGGCCCATCAGCCCCTGGCCCACAAAGGCCGAAACAATCAGCGCGGTCGCCGTGCTCGACTGCACCAGCGCCGTGACCCCGACACCCGAGAGGGCGGCGGCGAGCGGCGTGCGCACGCTGTGCGCAATGAGCTGGCGCAGACTCGCCCCAAACACACGCAAAATGCCCGTGCGCACCAGTTGGGTGCCCCACACGAGCAAGGCCACGGCGGCCAAAAGGTTCAAAAGATGTTTCATTTCGCTAACCGGACACTATACGTCGGAATGCGAATTTCATAGCACGTGACGCCGGCTTAACGCCGCGCGGCAGTGCGCTACCGGCCTGCAAACAAGCGCCGGTACCAGGGTTTTTGTCCCACCCGGGCCTTGCCGGAGGCCAGGCCCGGCACGGTCGGCACCGCACCCGGCTCAAGGTTGTCGAGTACGGCCTGCGGGCGCCCCAGCACCATGCGGCGTGCTTCGTCCTTGCCGGCGCATTCAATAAGCCGCTGCACCGCCTCGTCCATGCGCGGGTTGCGGGCGCGGGTGTTGTGGGCGTCGCTGGCTACTACCGCCACCAGACCATCGTCCAGGAAGCGGTCGCTCCAGTAGCGTGCCCGCTTGCCAAAGCGCCCGGTGATCGAGCCTGCCGTGATCTGCATCCAGGCGCCGCGCTCGGCCAGGCGCACAAAGGTGGGGTAGTGGTCTTCGATCCACACCAGGCGCTCGGGGTGCGTCACCAGCGGCACAAAGCCGGCCGCCATGATCTGGAACACCGAATCCTCGAAATGCGGTGGCGCCACGTGGTGCGAAGGCTCCAGCAGAAAGTAGCGTGAGTTGTGCAGCGTCGGCACACGCCCGCTTTGCAGGCCTTCGAGCAGCTCGGGCACCAGGTGCGCGTCGGCCCCGCGCGTGAGCTTGAGCGCGATGCCATTCGCGTCCAGTTCGGCCTGCAGTTTTTTGATGTGGCCCGCAATGCCGGCGCTGTCGTTCATGTACAGCCCGGGGTAGATGTGCGGCGTGCAGGCCATGATGCGGGTGCCTGCGTCCACCGCCTGGCGTGCCATCTCCAGCGACATCTCCAGCGAGCGCGCGCCGTCGTCAATGCAAGGCAGAAGGTGGGAATGCAGGTCGATCATTGGGGAGCCTCGGCCGCGCGGGGGCGCAACTCGAAGTCGTCAAAATACATCACCCCAGCGATTCCTGCTCGCGCTTCCCAGGCGGCGGTGGCTTCCAGTTGCAGGCGGGCTGCGCCTTCGCACTCGGCCGGCATCTCGAAATCGAGCTCGAAGTTGCGCCACTCCTTTTGCGTCTCTTCGAGCACCTCGGTCTGGGCAAAGCGCTCGTCGCCTGAAGCGCAGCGCAGCGCCCACACCAGGCCCTCGCGCGAGCGCAAGCGGTCGCTCATGTAGCGCCCGGTGAGGCGGTACCGGGTGCCCAGCAGCACCACCGGCTGGCTCACCAGTGCCTGGGGCAGGGCGGCGCGCCCGGTCATTTCCACCTGCAGCATATTGCCGGGCCGCGGTGCGGCGGACACCTGCGCCACCTGCACGCCCACCTTGCCAGCGCGCTGCTGCGGCCAGGTCCAGTCGAAACCGCGCAGGCTCGCTCGCCGGTCGAAACCGGGGTTGTACAAGCCGTCGTGCACCTGGCCCAGCAGCGCCACCCACAGGCTGTAGGCGTCCAGCCAGTAGCCGTCACGCTTGAGCCGCTCAATCTGGCCGAGCACCGTGTTCGGGCGCAGCACGCCAAGCTTCCAGCCTTCGCTCACGAAAGCTTGCAGGGCATCCACGGGAACCTGCGCGCTCAGCGAATTCAGCACCGGGTCGAGCCAGCGCGATTGCGGCGTGAGCTGTGCGCGCACGAAATCCTGTGTGGTGGGCTCAAGCATCAACGCCACCAGCGGCTCGCGGGCGTTGGCCTCGCCGCGCTCGACCAGCAGCGTCAAGGCCTTGGCGGCGCTCGCGTAGTCCTTGTTGCGCAGACTGGCCGAGGCCTGCAGGGTCAGCGCCTGATCGTCGTGCGGCGCCAGCTTTTGCAGCCAGGGCAGCAAGGGCGTGGCCAGGTCGTCGCTCTGCCCAGCCAGGTTGGTGGTCAGCCACAAGTAGGCGCGTCCGTCGCCAATGTTGCGCTCCAGGTGCGCAATCTGCTGGGTCGGCGTGGTGGTCTCCAGCTTGCCCGAGCTGTAGTCGCTGCAGCCTTGCTCAAACGGCCACTCCGCCAGCCAGCAGCCGCGCTCAATCTGCTGCGGCCAGGCCCAGACGCACAGCACGCCGGCCAGCGCCAGCCACAGGGCTATCCAGGTGGCGCGCGCCAATCGGCGGGCAGGGCTGGATCTCATTCGGACTCCTGCATGTCAAGCCGGGTCAGGGCAGTGCCGCCTTCTGCGCCAACGAACTGCGCCAATACGCGGTAGCGCACGGTGGTGCTGGCGGCGGTCTGGGGGTTCTGCGCTGTGATCAGCACCGAGCCGTGCAAATCCAGCGCCCCGGGACGCCGCGTTTCCGACAGCGCCATCGCGTTGACCTTGAGCTGTGGGTAGTCGCGCGCCAGCCGCAGGCCGGGTGCCATCACATTGCCCTTCACATTCATGCTGCGCAGCAGCTCATTCGTGCGGCTGGCCTCCTGCGGGCGCTCAAGCAGCACCATCAGGTCGCGCAGATATTGCGTTGCGCCAGGCACGTCCACGCTCCACTGCGGTGTGGGCGCGGTGGCAGCCGCCACAGCCTGCGTCGGCGTCGGCGCTGGAGGCGGTGCTGCCGGGGCTGGCGGCTGTGCCGGTGCGGTCGCCACCGGGCGCGTGGGTGGGGGCGCGGGGGCGGGGGTGGGCGCAGGCATGGGTGCTGCCGCGGCTGCGGTCCAGGTGGCTGGCGGCGTCTGTATCGGTTCGGGCGTTGCCCGCGCCGGCGGCGCAGCCAGGGCGTCGTCGCTGTGGCTGTTCAATGCCACGCGCGTGGCGCTCGGCTCGCGTGCCGCGCGCGGCTCGGGGGTCGGGCTGCGGGGGAGTGCTGTTGCATCGGCAACGAATTGGGGCAGCGGCGTCGACGGTGCCTGGGCGGTAGCGGGTGCACGTGCAGTAGGTGTGGCGCCGCCGCCCTCTGTGGCGGCTGCCGCATGTGCCGCGGATGGCCTGGCCGGCTCGGCAGCCCACAGCACGTCGCGCGACAAGGTGAGGTCGGCCTTGTGGTCTTCACTGTTGGCTGTTGCCAGAGCTGCGGGCGGCGCTGCTGTCGGGGTGCGCGCTTGTGGAGCGGTGGATGCAGGTCGTGCCGCAGTCTGGGTCACGGGGCTGCGTGCCAGGCTTTGCGGCGTGGCGGCGCCCGCTTTTGCCGGCGCGCGGGCTACCACCAGCGCGCCGCCAGGCGCATCGTTGGCGGCCCAGGTCAGCAGGCCTAGCACCAGCACGCCCACGCCCGTGGCCGTCAGCAGCAGCCGCGCCTGCGTGGGGTAGCGGGCCCACAGCGCGCGCCAGCGCTCGCCCAGGCCCGCGTGGTGGTGGCTGTCCAGGCGGCGGCGCTGCATGCTGCGCACGTCGGCAGTGCTGGGCGCGGGCGCAGGTGCCACCCCTTGCCAAGTGGGGCGCGCGCTGCCTTCAAGCTGCTGGTCGTAGCGCTCGCGCAATTCGGGGTTGGCCAGCACCTCCTGCGCCCGGTTCACCATGCCGGCGGCGCCGCTGGGCAGGCCCTGCACGCCCATGTCGGGGTGGGTCAGGCGGATCAGTGCGCGGTAGCGGGTGCGCAGCAGTTCGGGGTCAACCGCGCCGGGCATCAGGCCCAGCACCTGGTAGTGGGTGTTCTCCTGCGCAAAGCAGGCGCGCTGGATGAACAGCACCGCTGCTGCCTTGATCTCTTGCGCCTGGGCTTGCAGCGCATCGGGTACGCGCCCCTGCGCCCACAGCGCCACGGTGTCGAGCTGGGCGTAGAGCTCACGCGGCTCACGCAGGCGCAGCGCGTAGCGGCCAGGTGTCCGGCCAAAATCGAGCAGCACCTTGGCCAGGGCGTTCTTGGGCATGGGAAATCCGGCTGCTCGGCTGGCGCGGCCTCAGGCCGCCGTCAGCGAAGGCTCGGTGCGATCGCCCTGGCCGGCAGCCGGTGGCTTGGGTGCGGGTGAATCCACGCCGTAGCCGTAGTAGTTGTCGTAGGTGTAGTAGGCAGTGTTCTGCGCCGTGGTCTTGGTCAGCACCACGCCGCAGGGCATGACGCCTGCCATGCGCAGGCGCCGGAAGGCGTCCTTGATGTGGCTCTTGCGCGTCTGGCTGGCCTGCGCCACGAACAGCACCGAATGCACCTGGTTGCCCAGCACGATGGCGTCGGCCAGGCCCAGCACCGGTGGCCCGTCGAAAATGATGTACTGCGCGCCGCGCACCTCCAGCAGGTCCATCAGCTCGCCCAGGCGCGGGCCGGTCAGCAGGTCAACGGGGCTGGGCGGAATCGGCCCGGCGGTGATCACCATCAGGTTGTCGATGGCGCTCATGCGCGTGATCTCGCCCGGCTTGCCGTGGCCCGAGAGGTAGTTCGACAGGCCCGCCGTATTCGGCAGGTTCAGGTACTTGTGCACCGAGGGGTTGCGCATGTCGGCGTCGATCAGCACCACCTTGGCGCCCATCTGCGCGAAGTTGATGGCCAGCGCCAGCGCTGTGGTCGATTTGCCCTCGTTCTTGGTCGTGCTGGTCAGCACCAGGCGGCGCGGCGCGCCATCGGCCGTGGAGAACTGCAGCGCCGTGCGCACGGAGCGGTAGGCCTCGGCGATATGCCCGCGCGGGTCTTCGTGCACCAGCAGCGCCAGGCTGGTCAGGTTGGTTTTCTCCTTGACTTTGGGGATCACGCCCAAGAGCGGCACCTGCAGGAGCTTTTCGACCTCGTCGGCGAACTTGATCGAATCGTCCATCGATTCCATCAGGAACACGATGCCGAGGCCCAGCACGATGCCCGCCAGCAGCCCAATGGCAGCGTTCAGCGCCAGCTTCGGTTTGTAGGGGAACAGCGGCACTTCGGCCTTGTCCACCACCTGGATGTTGTTCGTCTCCACCCCGCCGGCCACGCCCACTTCTTTTACCTGCTGCAGCAGGCCGTTGTAGAGCTCGCGGTTGGTGTCCACCTCACGCTTGAGCAGGTTGAAGTCCACGCTGCGGTCCTGCGCCTGCATGATTTCGGCGCGCGTTTGCTGCAGTCGGGAGCGAATGAGTTGCTCTTGGCGCTTGGCGGTTTGTGCCTGGTTGCGTACCGAAGCCAGAATGCTTTGCACCTCGGCTTTGATCCGGCTGTTGAGTTCGTCCATCTGCGCGCGCAATTGCTTCATTTTGGGAAAGTCGTCCTTGTAGACCTTGCCCGCTTCCTGATAGTCCTGGTCGAGTTTGCTGATCTGGGCCTTGTAGTCCTGAATCGTCTTGCTCTCGAGCACTTGGCGCGACGTGTCGGGCGCCGTGCGAATCGCCTCATAGTCCGAATCGGTCTTGATCACGTCCTGTTCGGCTTTGGTGAGCGCTGTGGAATATTCGGTAAACGTCTGGTTCAGCACGTTGGTCTTTTCATCCAGCGTGAGAATGTTGCGGCTGCGCGCGTATTCGTTGAGCTTGCGCTCCGACTCTTCCAGCTTGGCCTTGGTGAGGCCGAGCTGCGTTTCCAGGAACGTCTTGGCGTAGGACGACGAATCCATGCGCCGCTCCAGGTTCAGCGCGATGAAGCCCTCGGCAACGCTGTTGGCAATGCGCGCCGCCAGTTGCGGGCTGGCGTTTTCCACCTGGACGCGCAGCATGCGCGAATTGCGCACTTGCTCGGCTTTCACAGTGTCGTTAAAAGCCTTCAACACCTGTTCGCGGTTGAGCCGTTCGGCGCTGTTCGATGCCGGCTCGCGGATCTTGCCGTAGCTGTCCTTGATGCGGTCCAGCAGGTTGCCCATCATGGCCTGCCAGCCAGTGGCTTCGGGCGCTTCGGGCTCTGCATCGCTGCCGGCAGGCGCCGCGTCGCCCGCAGGCGCTGCCGCCGTGGGCATGGGCAGGCCCTGGCGGTCAAGTTGCAGTTCGTCGATCACCCGCTCGGCCAGCACCCGGCTCTTGAGCAGCTCCAGTTGCGTGCCCAAGGCCGTGCGCTCATCGACATCCTGGTTCGCGTCGGCGTCTTGCGCAAACTTCACCACGCGCGCGGCGCGCTTGTCCACCTGCACCGTGGTGGTGGCCAGGTACAGCGGCGTTTTGATGAAGCTCAGCAGCAAAGCCACCAGCAGCCCGCCAATGGCCACCGACACCAGCAGCCCTTTGTGCTTGACCACCATGCGCCAGAGGTCGCGCAGGTCGAGCGTGTCGTCGTCCTCTTCCTGCGGGGCTGGCGCCTGCGCAATGGGCATGCCCAGCGCATGGTTGCCGCGCAGCTGCAGCGCGTGCGAAGGGGCGGGCCCGCGGTGTGCAGCGGGCAGGTGGTCAGGCTCGGGGTGTTGAGGGTCTTGGGACATGGCGCGCAGAAAAACTAAAAAGGGCGGCGTGCCACCCCAGGGCGCTCGCGTGGCGAGCGGGCTTCAATTGGGGGTTGCGACGTTGCGGTAGCTGGAAGCAAAGGGGTTGAGCGTATCGATGATGTCGCGGAACAGCGAGTCGCGCAGCGTAACGCGGGATTCCACACGGTTGACCACCACCACATCGTCGTTCTGCAGCATGGGGTCGGGCGCCTCGCCCTTGCGAATCTTGAGCACATCGTATTTCTCTGACTCGCTCTTGCCGGCGGGCGTCATGCGAAACAGCATCACGTTTTCCATATCGGCCAACTGCCCGCCGCCACCGGCCATGGCCAGTGCGCGCAGCAGGGTGATCTGCCCCGTCAGCGGGTACACGCCCGGCTTATTCAGCGCACCATCGAGCGTGACGCGCTGCGTGGTGAACTCTTTCACGAAGATGGACACCTGCGGATCCTGCAGGAAGTTCTTGCCGCTGTATTGCAGCGCAATCAGCGCCTCGGCATCGGCTGGGGTCAAGCCCGCTACGCTCAGCGTGCCGATCAGCGGCATGGCGATCTGGCCGCTGGTGTTCACGCGCACCGTGCGCTTGAGCTCGCTCACGCCGAATACCTCAATCTCCAGCAAATCATTGGGGGTGATCTTGTAGTCCGAATCGACCGTGCTGGGCACTGCGCCGGCCTCTTGCAGCTTGCGTGCGGGGGCATCAAGCCCGCGGCTTGCCGTGGGGGGGGTAGCCGCAGCAGTAACTTCGCCGCGCATGGGCGTGCCTTGTTGCGCCGCTGCGGGGCCACCTGTCAGGCCGTACGCGACCACCGCCACAAAAAGCAGGGAGTGCAGACGATAAAGAATCGAGCGGCAATGGGGCATGGCTGGCAAGGGAACTTTCTATAAAGCAGCGGTGCAGAGCAACCGGCGCAGTATAAAGCGCAGTCCCGGCGCCACTTTTACGTGACAGACACAGTGAGCCGACTGTTGATATTAACAAGGCCTCTGTAGGCCTGCCAACTTTAGAATGCGCCCGCCAAGCACCATTTTCTTAATAGGGGCTTAAGGCGCCACGGCGTCGGCCTTGCTCACTGCAGCTTTATGAATTTATCGAACGCACACATCGCCATCATCGGCCTGGGTTACGTGGGCCTGCCCCTCGCCGTGGAATTCGGCAAGCAGCGCCCGGTGCTGGGCTTTGATATTCACCAGGCGCGCATTGCCGAGCTGCAAGCGGGCCGCGACAGCACCTTGGAAGTCGAACCACCAGACTTGGCCGCTGCCCGCCAATTGCAGTTCAGCAGCAACGCAGCCGACTTGCGGGCGTGCCAGGTCTTCATCGTTACCGTGCCCACCCCGGTAGACCAGGCCAATCGGCCCGACCTGACGCCCCTCGTCAAGGCCAGCGAAACCGTGGGCAAGGCGCTGAAAGCGGGCGACGTGGTCATTTACGAATCCACCGTCTACCCCGGCGCCACCGAAGAAGTGTGCGTGCCCGTGCTGGAAAAGCACAGTGGCCTCACGTTCAACCAGGACTTCTATTGCGGCTACAGCCCCGAACGCATCAACCCTGGCGACAAGCAGCACCGCCTGCCCACCATCCGCAAGGTCACCAGCGGCAGCACGCCCGAGGCGGCCCAGGCCGTCAACCAGCTTTATGCACAGATCATCACCGCCGGTACCTACCAGGCCAGCAGCATCCGCGTGGCCGAAGCCGCCAAGGTGATCGAAAACACCCAGCGCGACGTAAATATTGCCCTGATGAACGAACTGAGCCTGATTTTCAACAAGCTCGGCATCGACACCCTCGAAGTGCTGCAGGCGGCCGGCACCAAGTGGAACTTTCTGCCCTTCCGCCCCGGCCTGGTGGGCGGCCACTGCATTGGTGTGGACCCGTACTACCTGACGCACAAGGCGCAGGAAGTGGGCTACCACCCCGAGGTGATCTTGGCGGGCCGCCGCATCAACGACGGCATGGCCAGCCACGTGGCCGACCAGACCGTCAAGCTCATGCTGCGCAAGAACCTGCCCGTGCTGGGCAGCCGCGTGCTGGTGCTGGGCCTGACCTTCAAAGAGAACTGCCCCGACGTGCGCAACACCAAGGTGGTGGACATGGTGCACACCCTGCAGGGCTACAACATGCAGGTCGATGTGTACGACCCCTGGATCAATGTGGCCGAGGCGCAGCACGAATACGGCCTGCAATGCCTGGCCGACATGCCCACGCCTGATGCAGGCCAATACGCCGCCATCGTGCTCGCTGTGGGCCACCAGCAGTTCGTGGCGCTGGGCGAAGCCGGCATCAAGGCCCTGGGCCAGAAGGGCGCTGTGCTGTTTGATGTCAAGGGCATCTTGCCATTGGGTGCGGCTGATGGCCGGCTGTAAAACCACACAGCTCCGGCAAGCGCCCACGACCGGCGCAGGCAATGGGGGTCAGATCACGATTTCGTGCAGCGAAACTCGTGCTCTGACTCCCATTGCCGGAATGTGGGGTGCTGCGCTTGCAGGTAGGCCGCCATACCCGTCTGGGGTAGATGAAAAATTAGTAAAAACAGCCTCTAGGGAGCCTCTGCACGAATCGCGTGGCAAGTGGGCGCTGCGGATCGGGATGAGCTGCAAGGCACAAACCGCAGCGATAGCCGTAGCTATCGCGAGGATTTGCAACGCTGCAGATCGCCCGAGGCCGCAGATGCACACGGCGCGACGATTCGTGCAGAGGCTCCCTAACGCTTATCCAGTAAGCGTTAGCAGCTATCAAAATTAATAACAATGCAAAAGCCCACCGCGTACCAAACCCTGCAAACCCAGTTGCAAGCCACCCCCCGCACCTGGCTCATCACCGGCGTGGCCGGCTTCATTGGCAGCAACCTGCTCGAAACCTTGCTCAAGCTCGGCCAGCGCGTGGTGGGGCTCGACAACTTTGCCACCGGCCACCAGCGCAACCTCGATGAAGTGCAAACCCTCGTCACCCCGGTGCAATGGGGCAACTTCAGGTTCATCCAAGGCGACATCCGCGAACTGGCCGATTGCCAGCGCGCCTGCGACGGGGTTGATTACGTGCTGCACCAGGCGGCCCTGGGCAGCGTGCCGCGCAGCCTGCAAGACCCCATCACCACCAACGCCGCCAATATCGCCGGCTTCCTGAATATGCTGGTAGCCGCGCGCGACGCCAAAGTGCAAAGCTTCACCTACGCCGCCAGCAGCAGCACCTATGGCGACCACCCGGCCCTGCCCAAGGTCGAAGACACCATTGGCAAACCGCTCAGCCCCTACGCCGTCACCAAATACGTCAACGAGCTGTATGCCGAAGTGTTTGCCCGCTGCTACGGCTTCAACACCATCGGCCTGCGCTACTTCAACGTGTTCGGCCCCCGGCAAGACCCCGAAGGCGCCTATGCCGCCGTCATCCCCAAATGGATTGCCAGCCTGATCAAAGGCGAGCCGGTCTACATCAACGGCGACGGCGAAACCAGCCGCGACTTCTGCTTCATCGCCAACGTGGTGCAAGCCAACCTGCTGGCCGCCACCACACCCAACCCCGACGCGAAAAACCAGGTCTACAACGTGGCCGTGGGCGACCGCACCAGCTTGAACGAGCTGTATGCCCAACTGCACCGCCACCTGCTGCCGCGCTACCCGCGCCTAGCGGGCGCCCAGCCCGTGCACCGCGACTTTCGCGCCGGCGACGTGCGCCACAGTCTGGCTGACATAGGCAAGGCGCAACGCTTGCTGGGCTATGCACCCACGCAGCGCATCGGTGAAGGGTTGGCGCTGGCCATGCCTTGGTATATCGGGCAGAAATAAGCCATGCCAAAGCGCCCGCAGCCCCCCATGGAATCGGTAGATGCTGGTGCGCCCGCCCCTCTGCTGGCCCAAGTTCGCCAGCTCATCGATGCGGCCCGCCAGAGGGTGGCCAGTGCAGTCAATGCCGAACTCACCCAGCTTTACTGGCATATCGGACGCCGCATCAGCACAGAACTGCTTCAGGGGCAGCGGGGTGAATACGGCAAGCAGGTGGTGGCCGGGTTGGCGCGGCAACTGACGGCTGAATTTGGCAAGGGCTGGGGAGAGCGCCAACTGCGTTACTGTGTGCGCGTGGCGGAGGTGTTTCCTGAGGCGGAAATTCTGCACACACTGTGTTCTGAATTGAGCTGGCCCCACCTGCGGCTGTTGATTCAAATCGACGATTCCCTCCAACGCGACTTCTATATCGAAATCTGCCGTGTCGAACGCTGGAGCGTGCGCCAGTTGCAAGAGCGCATCAATTCGATGCTCTTCTACCACCGCCGTCTGCGCCGCCTGGTAGCCATTGACCTCAAGATCAGCGAATTCGAAGCCACCTACAAAGGCCAGATGGAGCTGTACCTGCGCTACCTGGAAAAGCACGAGCAGATGGAGGGTGAAGCCACCCCCCATCGGCCTCATCCCGTGCACCGGCAAAAGCCAAGAGCACGTCGAACTGCTGCAACTGCCCCAAAGCAACATCCGCGTGGCCGACTATCTCACTCTGCTGCCACCGCGCGAAACCCTGCAGGCCAAACTGCACCAGTCCATTGCGATTGCCCGTCAGAAGCTTGGCCGAGATGCCGATCGATGAAACCTTGCTTGCTGCGCCACCCGCCGCCCCAAGCGCCTAGGAAAATACATGCAAAAACAACCTCTAGCGCTTGTCCCACCTGCGCAAGCAGCTACTGAAAAGGTAGTAAGTGGCGCGACCTCGCCCATCTACGTCACCCAGCCCGCCTTGCCCCCGCTGGAAGAGTTCATGCCGTACCTGGAGGCCATCTGGGCGAACAAGATACTCACCAACGGCGGCCCGTTTCACCAGCAGCTTGAGAAAGCGCTGTGTGAGTACCTGGGCGTGCAGCACCTCGCCTTGTTCTCTAACGGAACGCTCGGCCTCGTTACCGCTCTGCAGGCCTTGCGCATTACCGGCGAAGTCATCACCACGCCGTATTCCTTCGTGGCCACCGCCCATTCCCTCTTGTGGAACGGCATCAAACCCGTGTTCGCGGACGTGCACCCCGATACGCTCAACCTCGACCCCGCCCGCATCGAAGCCGCCATCACCCCGCACACCACCGCCATCATGCCGGTGCACTGCTACGGCCACCCGTGCGATGTGCAGGCCATCCAGAAGATCGCCGACAACTACAACCTCAAGGTCATCTACGACGCCGCCCACGCCTTTGGCGTGCAAGACGCTGGCGGCAGCGTGCTGCGCCATGGCGACCTTTCGGTGCTCAGTTTTCACGCCACCAAAGTTTTCAACACCTTTGAAGGCGGCGCCATCATCTGCCCTGACGCCAAAACCAAGCAGCGCATCGACCATTTGAAAAACTTCGGCTTTGTGGATGAGACCACCGTGGTGGCCCCAGGCATCAACGGCAAGATGAGCGAAATCAATGCCGCCTTTGGCATGCTGCAACTGCAATATGTGGGCGACGCCTTGGCCAAGCGGCAGGCCATCGATACTGCCTACCGCGCTGCACTGCACAACGTGCCCGGCATCCGCTGCGTGCAAGATGCGGGGCAGCAAGTATCCAACTATTCGTACTTCCCCATCATGGTAGAACCCGATTACCCGCTCAGCCGGGATGCGCTCTACCAAAAACTCAAAGATAACCATATCTTTGCCCGCCGTTATTTCTACCCCCTGATTACCGATTTTCCGATGTACCGGGGGATGCCCTCAGCCAGCCGGGAAAACCTGCCCGAAGCGACGGCTGCGGCGCAGAAGGTGCTTTGTTTGCCTATTTACCCGGCGCTTACGCTGGAGCAGCAAGACCAAATTGTGGCAGTGATTAGGGAGGCTGCTGTATGAAAGGTGCCATCATGCAGCCGTATTTTCTTCCTTATATCGGATACTTTCAGTTAATTTCTGCTGTTGATGTGTTTGTAATATACGATAATATTAAATACACTAAAAAAGGCTGGATTAATAGAAATAGAATGCTATCAAATGGCGGTGATGTTTTATTTTCTATTCCAATAAAAAAAGACTCGGATTCGCTTGATGTCGTGCAACGCAAGCTATCAGTAGATTTTGATCGCGCTAAACTATTAAATCAATTAAAAGGCGCCTATCTTAAGGCGTCAAATTTTGATAGCGCATACCGTCTCGTTGAGAAAATTCTGCATTTTGATAATGACAATCTATTTTTTTTCATCTTCAATTCTGTGAAGGAGATTTGTGCCTATCTTGACATAGAAACGGATATAAAAATATCGTCGGAAATTGGAATAAATCATCGATTAAAAAGTCAAGAAAAAGTAATTGCTATCTGTAAAGAAATTGGAGTTAATTGTTACATTAATTCTATGGGTGGCGTTGAGTTGTATTCGTCAAGTGAATTCAAGAAATACGATATTGAGCTTAATTTCTTGCGCACTAATATCAGTCCTTATCCGCAAGGTGGAGTTAATTTTGTTTCGCACTTATCCATCATTGATTTATTAATGCATTGCGACAAAGAGATGGTTAAAAGTAAATTAAAAGATTATTCTTTGGTTGATGCAAAATTATGCTGATTCCTGAGGAAATTCATAGGCTCATCCAGGACGAGCAAAAAAAGCAACGAGGCCTTTTTATTCCTGAAGACGGAGCTTACTTAGAAAAATTGAGTTGCGAGGCGGAATTAATAACTCATCAAGATCCCAATGGGATTTTGGGCTTTGTATTTTTCTACTGTAATGCTCAAGACAAGATAGCAAGCTACATCACGCTTATTGGTACATCCATCGAAGCACGTGGCAAAGGCGTAGGCTACGCATTGTTGAATCAGGTATTGTTCATAAGCAAACAACGCGGTTTTTCTGTTTGCCAGTTGGAAGTCAGAAAAAATAACATTCAAGCTCTCAAGTTTTATCAAAAAATTGGATTTGCCAGTATCGAAGATCGAGGCGAAAAATACCTCATGAGCATTCAACTGAAGTAATTTTCGTGTCTCTCAAGAAAAACATCCTCGCCAGCTATGCCACCCAGATTTACGTCACCCTGGTAGGCATCCTTATCCTGCCCCTGTATCTGAAATACATGGGCGCAGAGGCCTATGGGCTCGTGGGCTTCTTCACCATGCTGCAGGCCTGGTTCAACCTGCTTGACATGGGTCTCACACCCACCGTGGCGCGTGAAACCGCGCGCTTTTATGGTGGCGCTACCGATGCGCTGAGCTACCGGCGCCTGCTGCGCGCACTGCAAATCATCTTCCTTGCGGTCGCGCTGCTGGGCGGCGGCGCCATGTTCCTGTTTTCTGGCGTGATTGCCGACCGCTGGCTCAAGGTGCAAACCCTGCCGCTGGCGCAGGTGCAACTGGCGCTGCAGCTCATGGCCGTAGGCGTGGCGCTGCGCTGGATGTCTGGGTTGTACCGGGGCTGCATCTCAGGCGCTGAGCGGCTAGTTTGGCTGGGCGGCTTCAATGCGTTTGTGGCTACGCTGCGCTTTGTGGGTGTGTTGCCCATACTGATATGGGTAGGGCATTCGCCTGCAGTCTTCTTTACGTACCAATTGCTGGTGGCGGTAGTGGAGTTGGCGGGCCTGACGACCAAGTCCTATCGCTTGTTCCCAGCCGTGCCACGAGGGGAATTGCTGGGGTGGTTGCCCGCTTCGCTGTTTGCTCCTATTAAGCCCGTGCTCAAGTTCTCGCTCAGCATTGCCTTCACCTCGTCGGTGTGGGTGCTGGTCACGCAGACCGACAAACTGGTGCTCTCAAAACTTCTGCCATTGGCCGAATACGGCTATTTCACTCTGGCCGTGTTGGCAGCCAGCGGCGTGATGATGATCAGCGGCCCCATCAGCAGTGCACTTCTGCCTCGCATGGCCCGGCTGCAGGCAGAAGGTGACGAAGCCGGTTTAATTGCCTTGTACCGCAAAGCTACCCAAATGGTAGCTGTCATCGCGATACCTGCCTGCCTAGTACTCGCTTTTTTCGCTAAACAGGTGCTGTGGGTGTGGACTGGAGATGCCCATGCTGCTGCTTATGCTGCGCCCGTGTTGCGGCTGTATGCTTTAGGCAATGGGTTTTTGGCAATGGCAGCTTTTGCCTATTACTTACAGTTCGCAAAGGGCGATTTGAAATTGCATTTGATCGGAAGTGCCTTATTCATTTCATTTCTACTTCCATCCCTAGTGTGGGCCACTTGGAGATATAGTGCGATAGGTGCCGGCTATGCATGGTTGGTCTCAAATGCGATTTATTTCTTTTTTTGGGTGCCTGTGGTTCATTCTAGATTCAGTTACGGATTGCATTTTAGATGGCTGCTTCACGATGTCTGCGCGATAGGACTTCCGGTGCTCGTTACTGCGAAAATTCTAGAAGATATTGCTAACCTTCCGGTAACTCGATTCCACTTGCTAATAGAAATAATATTCCTGGGGTCAATTTTGATTTTTATTGGTGGTCTTAGCTATAAATTTTCGGAAAAATTGATCACGGCTAGCAGAAAATATCTGATCTCTCGAGGTAATTAAGTTAAGCAAAATGAAGAAGTTTTTGATTTTGACCCAATCGTATAGCGAAAACGATGGCGGCTATATTGTTCTGCACAAACTGTGCGATCAGATAAATAAATTGGGAGGAGAGGCGTATCTGGCGCCCTATGTAGATAGCCACGAATTTAGCGTGCACAATTTCATTGGCCCATTGCTAAAATTTGCTAAAGAACGATACAGAAGGATTTTACCGTTTAAGGTAAATCCTGGATTTTCAACGCCAGTTTTACGAAAGATATCTGGTATAAGAAATTGGGATGACTGGATAGTCGTTTATCCGGAGGTGGTATTTGGGAATCCATTGAAAGCAAAAAATATTGTCAGATGGTTTCTTCATAGTCCTGGACATATTACGAAGAAAATTTATTATGGAGAAAATGAACTGTATTTTAGATTTCATTCTGGAATAAAACCATTTGAAACGCCGACTTCTCATATGTCATCGAGCGAACTTAGAGTCGTGCATTACCCATTAGAATTGTATAATGAAATTGAGACTGCTACTGAAAGACGTGGAACCGCATATTGCATTAGAAAGGGAAAGGGTAAGCCAATTGTTCATGACTTAAATGACTCAATACTGATTGATGGGAAGTCGCATGCCGAAATTGCGTTAATATTCAAGCGTGTAAAGCAGTTTATTTCTTATGACCCTTATACCGCTTACTCAAGTTTTGCGGTTCTTTGTGGTTGTGAGTCTATAGTCATTCCAGATTGCGGAATCTCTGAGGAAGAATGGCTGCCGGCGCAATGGGATAGAAATGGGGTGGCATACGGGTTTGATAACTTAGAAAAATCAAAAGCCGCGAGATTTGAATTAATTGAGAGGATAAAGAAAGAGTTGCAAGATAATTCGACTAATACAACAAAATTCATCCAAGAAGCCAATGATTATTTCGGGGGGTTGTAAAAATTATTTTACTAGGATTTGTCGTCTATGAAGATGCTAATTAGAAAGTCAACTTTATTAAATGGCACATACTTATTTTTGGCGTCTGGCTATGCATATTTCTTTGCTAGTATCGATCGTATTTTGAATGTGAATTTTGTCGATATTTTGGATAGAACTAATTATGTGTATTACGCAGAGGCGCCTGGTGACATATTTGATTTTTATTTAAATAAATCTATATTGACAGCGTTATTTAATGAGCCAATATTTGTGCTAATAAATTGGGTCGCTGGGAATTTTCTTGCTGATCCTGAATTGATAGTTCGAATGCTAATATTTTTCTCGGCATTGAGTGCGACCTATTTAGCGTTAAAAAATAGTAAAAATATATTTTATTGCTTTGTTATATTGTCTCTGCCGTTGATTTTCGGAAATTATGTGTTTTCTATTCGACAGGGAGTGGCGCTTTCATTTTTTCTTGCAGGATGGTTTTCGAAAAATCGCTTGCTTCGTGTTCTTTTAATGGCGATAGCGCCATTTGTCCATATTTCATTTTTGATTCCTATCATCTTCATATTGGTGGAGAAGATGATAAAGAAATTTGATTTGCTAATTTATTTGAATTTGCTAATTTTTGCATTTATTTGTTTTCTTGTTATATTGGTGGCCCCGTATGCTGGGGAGTATTTGGGGGTAAGGCAGACGGAAGGATATTATTATGGGGTCGGCGATGTAGAATCGGCAAGTGGATTAGGGTTTGTTTTTTGGGTGGTGATTTTTGCGAGCTTCGTCGGGCAAGGCAGAGATTTTTTGAGTAGAAATGTATTTGCTGTTTATTGCATAATATTTTATTTGATTAGTTACATACTGTTTCCGCCGTTTGCTAGAACCGTCCAAAATCATGCGCTTATAATATTAATGTCGGGATTTTATTTGAGCGGAATTTGCAGGATGATCTTTAATTGCTCTGTTGGTCTGTTTTTTTTGTATGTAATATTCGGTGCATTAGAAAAAGGATTTTTGCACTCGTTTCTTGTGTAAAAGCTCTTGAATAATGGCCGTTAAAATTCTGTGCTTGAGTAAATATGGGTGCTTAGGTGCGTCTTCGCGGCTGCGCACTTTTCAATATTTGCCATATTTTGATAAATTGAATTTAAATCTTCGGATCGAAATCCAATCATTACTATCTGATGAGCTATTGAGGGCTCGCTACGTCACTGGCCGATATAATTTTTCATTGCTGGATGCATACATCAGAAGAATACATGCACTCGGCACAAAAAAATATTTCGATTTACTCTGGATCGAGAAAGAGGCTCTTCCGTGGTTTCCTTCTTCAATAGAGCTGTTTCTGCTGGGAGATGTGCCTTATGTACTCGATTACGATGACGCCATCTTCCATAATTATGATCAGCATACGTATTCATGGGTCCGGCACATGTTCGGCCAGCGGCTTGACAAGCTTATGGCGCATGCTTCGCTCGTGGTTGGAGGAAATAACTATCTTGCTCAGCGGGCACGCAACGCAGGCGCGCCATGGGTGGAGGTCGTGCCGACGGTGATTGACCTAGCGCGATATCCCTATCCGCTACAACTGGCGGCGGCGCCAACCACTGCCTCGCTAATTGCAGATGGCATACCGCGCATCGTCTGGATTGGCTCGCCTTCTACGGTGCAATATCTTCAACTGCTTCGGGAGCCTTTGCGGCAGTTGGCCATGAGTCAGCCTTTTGCGTTGCGGGTCATCGGCGGCGGCGCTGTGGATATGCCAGGTGTGCAAGTTGAGGTGCTGCCCTGGACAGAAGCAACCGAGGTTGAAAATATCAGCATTTGCCAGGTGGGCGTGATGCCTTTGCTCGATTCATTGTGGGAGCGTGGCAAATGTGGCTACAAGCTGATTCAGTACATGGCATGTGGCTTGCCAGTGGTGGCCTCCAATGTAGGTGTTAACCCCGAGATCGTTCGCAATGGTGAAAATGGCTATCTGGCAAGCACGCCGGAGGATTGGGTAAGCGCTTTGGCGCAACTCTTGCAGTCTCCGTCGCTGAGAGCGCAAATGGGCGCGGCGGGGCGACGCCGGGTCGAAGATGAGTATTGCATTCAAAAAACTGGGCCTTTAATGGCCCAGTTGCTGCGCACGGCCGCCGGACGGGTTTGAGCATGTGCGGATTTGCTGGTTTTTTGAGCGGCCCCTGGCCTGGCGATGCGGCCCCACTGCGCCTAAAGGACATGACGGACGCGATTGTCCACCGTGGCCCCGATTCCGAAGGCCAGTGGCTGGATGCGGATGCCGCCATTGCCCTGGGCCACCGCCGCTTGGCCATCGTCGAGCTGTCTGCTGCTGGGGGGCAGCCCATGCTGTCAGCATCAGGCCGCTACGTGCTGGCCTTTAACGGCGAGATCTACAACCACCTGGACATGCGCGCCGAGCTAGAGCAATCTGGCCGTGCGCCGGCATGGCGCGGGCATTCCGATACTGAAACGCTGTTGGCCGGCTTTGACGCCTGGGGCATTCGCGCGACAGTTGAGCGTGCCTTGGGCATGTTTGCCTTTGCCCTGTGGTGCCGGCAAACCCGCACGCTCACCCTTGCGCGTGACCGCGTGGGTGAAAAGCCGCTGTACTACGGCTGGCAGGGCACGGGCCGTGCGGCGGTGTTTCTGTTTGGCTCCGAGCTAAAGGCTTTGCGTGCGCACCCCGCCTTTGGCGCGCACATCAACCGCGATGCACTGTGCCTGTTTATGCGGCACAACAACGTGGGCGGCAGCCACTCTATTTATGAAGGCGTGCACAAGCTGCTGCCGGGCGGCCTGCTCACGGTGTCGCAAGCGGCGCCCGTGCCGGTGTGCGAAACTTATTGGTCGGGTGCCGCCGTGGCCGAGCAGGGCGTTGCCCGCCTTTTTTCTGGGTCGGCCACTGAAGCGGTGGATTCGCTGGAAGCACTGCTTAAAGACGCCGTGCACCGCCAAATGGCGGCCGATGTGCCGCTGGGCGCGTTCTTGTCGGGCGGCATCGATTCATCTACCGTGGTGGCGCTGATGCAGGCGCAGGCCAGCCGCCCGGTCAAGACTTTTTCCATCGGCTTTCACGAGGCCGCCTACAACGAGGCCGAGTACGCCAAGGCGGTGGCGCAGCACTTGGGCACCGAGCACACCGAGCTGTACGTGACGCCTGAGCAGGCCATGGCGGTCATACCACGCCTGCCCACGCTGTACGACGAGCCGTTTGCCGATTCGTCGCAAATCCCCACCTTTCTTGTCAGCCAGCTCGCGCGCCAGCATGTCACGGTGTCGCTCTCGGGCGATGCGGGCGACGAGCTGTTTTGCGGCTACAACCGCTACCCGCTCACTGCGAGCTTGTGGGGCCGCCTCTCGGCAATCCCCCAGCCTGTGCGCAGAGCCGTCGCGTGGGGGCTGATGCGCCTGTCGCCGCAAGCGTGGAACCGCCTGGCCAGCCATACCCCGCTGGCGCGGCGGTGGGCCAACGTGGGTGACAAACTGCACAAAGGCGCTGCCGTGATGGCGGCGGGCTCGGTTGATCAGCTTTACGCGGGCATGGTGTCCCACTGGCCACAGCCCGAACTTGTCGTGCGTGGCGGCACCGAGCCGCTGACGCCTTTGACAGGGCTGGCGCCCGCGCTCTCAGGCCTGAGCCCGGTTGAACGCATGATGGCGCTTGACTTGCTGACCTATCTGCCAGACGACATTTTGACCAAGGTAGATCGCGCAGCGATGGGGGGCGGGCTTGAGACACGTGTGCCGTTCCTGGACCACCGCGTCGTTGAGTTCTCGTGGCAAATGCCGGTGAACTATTTGCTGCGCCAAGAGCATGGCCACCTCACAACGAAGTGGATACTGCGGCAGGTTTTGCACCGGTACGTGCCCAAAGCACTGGTCGAGCGCCCCAAGATGGGCTTTGGCGTGCCCATTGACAGTTGGCTGCGCGGCCCGCTGCGCCATTGGGCCGAAGACTTGCTGAGCGAGTCGCGCCTGAAGCGCGAGGGCTACTTCAACCCTGCGCCCATTCGGCAGAAGTGGGCCGAGCATTTGAGCGGGCAGCGCAACTGGCAGCATTTGCTCTGGTGCGTGCTGATGTTTCAGGCGTGGCTGGCCAATGAGGCCTGCGGGTAAGGCCATGGGTAGCTCGGTTTTATTGAGCGATCCGTTTTTTATATTTTTAAAATGAAAATTCTGCACACTCTTTTAATAGTCCCGCTCTGGAGCATCGCATTGCTGGCAAATGCCGGCGGACAGGACTCCTGTACGGTAAAAATGGCAGCAAAGCCAATGATCGATGCACGGGCTCAAGGGGCTGCCGGCGATGGCATAACCGATGACACCAAGGCCTTGCAGGGTGCTATCGACCAGGCTTCGGTTGCCGGTGGTGTGGTTGTCGTCCCTGATGGTGTTTACCTGGTGGATGCCGTGAAAGGCGTCCGGTTGAAAAGCGATGTGGTATTGAAGTTGTCTGAGAATGCTGTCATCAAGGCTGCTCCAAACGGAAGCACCAACTACAGTATTTTGCGGATAGAGAATGCTTCAAATGTGGCGATTATCGGAGGCGTTCTGCTCGGTGAACGGTATCAGCACCAGGGCACAAAAGGTGAATGGGGCATGGGGGTGTCGCTTGCTGCGGCAACCAATATCATTATTAAAAATGTAGTGTCCAAGGACAATTGGGGAGATGGGTTTTACATCGGCGGAAATAGCAAGGATGTTAGCTTCTGCTCGGTTGTTGCGGATGGCAATCGGCGGCAGGGGATGTCCATTATTTCTGGTGAAAATATTCTTGTAACGGGTTCCTCGTTTATAAACACCAAGGGAACGGCGCCGCAAGCGGGAATTGATATCGAGCCCGATGCGAAAGAAATGGTCCGGGGTGTGAAGATCGTAAATTCAAAATTTTGGAACAATAGCGGTGCTGGAATTGCCTCGTATGCTGCGTTCGGCCCAGCGCAGGTTTCTATTTTCGATATTGAGGTGAATGGAAATATGGTTGCTGAGAACAATAATTCTGGTATCTCAATATTCAATACATCGCTTTTCAGGATCATTGGCAATACCCTGAGGGGCAACAGAGGGAATGCGATATTCATGGACGATAAAACACGGGCTGGGTTGGTAAGGGGGAACAGGGTTTTTCATAAGGGCATATTCAATGAGAGCCGCATTGTTGATAATGGCATGAATGCTGTTTCCGATAACTATTTTGATTGATTACAGTCGGCCGAACATGAAGCTTGATTTTGCCTGCGCGATACATCGGGCTTTGGATGGGCGGCTGCCATGGTCTTGCCACGCCAGATGAGGTTTTTGCTGATCGCGGGCCTGGCCGGATCGCTCATCAACTTTCGCGGCCCGTTGATCGCGGCCTTGCAGGCGCGCGGCCTGCAGGTGCATGTGGCGGCGCCTGATTTGCCTGCGGGCGACCCCGTGCGGCGGCAGCTTGAGGCCGCCGGGGTGGTGGTGCACGGCATTCCCCTGCGCCGTACCGGCACCAACCCATTGGCCGATATGCAGACGCTGTGGAGCCTCTGGCGGCTCATGCGTCGGGTGCGGCCCGACTGCGTGCTGGGCTACACCATCAAGCCGGTCATTTATGGCTCGCTGGCCGCCTGGCTTGCAGGGGTGCCCCAGCGCTGTGCGCTCATCACGGGGCTGGGCTATGCGTTCCAGGCGCAGGGCAGTGGGGGCCGCTTGCAGGCGCTGGTGCAGCGGCTGTATGCGCTGGCGCTCTCAAAGGTGCACACGGTGTTTTTTCAGAATCCCGACGACGCGGCGCTGTTTCGCCAGCGGGGCATCGTGGCTGCGGGGGCACGCACCTGCGTGGTCAATGGCTCGGGTGTGGATGTGGGTGCCTTCACCGTGGCGCCGCTGCCCCTAGGCCCGCCGTGCTTTCTGCTGATTGCGCGCCTGCTGGGCGACAAGGGCGTGCGCGAATACGCCCAAGCCGCGCGCCGCATCCGGGCCGCGCACCCGGGCGTGCGCTGCCTGCTGGTGGGTTGGATCGACACCAACCCCGACACCATTGCCCAGCACGAGCTGGACGCCTGGGTGGCCGACGGCTCGCTCGAATTTTTGGGCCGCCTGTCTGACGTGCGCCCCGCCATCGCCGCCTGCAGCGTGTACGTGCTGCCCAGCTACCGCGAAGGCACACCGCGCACCGTGCTCGAAGCCATGGCCATGGGCCGCGCCGTCATCACCACCGACGCCCCCGGCTGCCGCGAGACGGTGGTGGAGGGCGACAATGGGTTTTTGGTGCCGGTGCAGTCGGTCGATGCGCTGGAGCATGCGATGCTGCGGTTTGTTGCCGACCCGGCGCTGGCGGGCCGCATGGGCCTGCGCGGGCGGCAGATCGCCGAAGCGAAGTACGACGTGCACAAGGTGAATGCCGTGATGCTGCGGGCCATGGAACTCGATTGAGGAATATTCAGGGTGTTTTCGGCCTCTAGCGCTTGCTGTATATGCGCGGCAAGCTATTATTTTTAATGTGCCATGAAGCGCCTTTTCGACATCACCACCTCTGCGATCGCCCTGCTGCTGCTGGCCCTGCCGCTGCTGGCCTTGGTTTTGCTGGTGCGCCGCAAGCTTGGCCACCCCGCGTTCTTCCGCCAAGTGCGCCCAGGCCTGCACGGCCAGCCGTTCGAGATGCTCAAGCTGCGCACCATGACGGACGCACGCGGCCCCGATGGCGCCTTGCTGCCCGATGCCGACCGGCTGACGCCTTTTGGCCGCTTTCTGCGCGCCAGCAGCTTGGATGAACTGCCCGAGCTGTGGAACGTGCTCAAGGGCGACATGAGCCTGGTCGGCCCGCGCCCGCTGCTGGTGGAGTATTTGCCGCTGTATTCGCCGGAGCAAGCGCGCCGGCACGAAGTGCGCCCCGGCATTACCGGCTGGGCACAGGTCAACGGGCGCAATGCGCTGGGTTGGGAAGAGAAATTTGCGCTAGACGTGTGGTACGTGGACCATCGCTCGCTGTGGCTCGACATCAAAATTCTGTGGCTCACCGTGCGCAAGGTGCTGGTGCGCGATGGCATCAGCGCTGCGGGCGAGGCGACCATGCCGCGCTTTACAGGGAGCAAGCTGTAGTTCCGCGCACCGTGCCGTGTGCCGGGAGGCTCGCTCGCAGGGCCCGGCGAGCGGTATCGTCAAAAAATGTTAACCAAAATATGCTGCTAGCGCTTATGCAGCAAGCGCAAGCAGCTATCAATAAAAATAAATCGACCCGTACCAACCTCTATGCAAAAGCGAAACTTGTATGCCGTCTTTGGCGCCAGCGGCTTGTGCGGGCCAGCGTGCCCGCCTGCCGATTCAATATTCAGCGCGTCATGACCTGCCACCAGGAAAAAAATTCGGGCCAAAATGTCTTGCTGGTTTCTGGAGTTGGAAAACGCAATGCTTTGATACGAATTATTAAAGGAGAGGCAGAAAATCATCGATTTGACATGGTTGGTGCGGACGCGTCTGATTATTGCCCGGCAAGAGTGGAGTTTGAGAATTTTTCCATTATTCCGGCGGCAACCCAGCAGAATTTTTCAGACGATTATTTGAAATTAGTTAATGCAAATAACGTTACTGCGTTTCTTACGCTAATTGACGTCGAGATTGCGCCGCTTGCCAGGCTTCAACTGCCTTCGTCGATTTGCTTTCTACACCCAGGGATTGAAACGGCCTTGATTTGTGAAGACAAATATTTTCTGTCGATCGCAGCGCAAGAAAACAATGTCAATATTGTAGAGACGCGATTGCTGCCGTTGGATACTTTTCCATGCATACGAAAGGATCGTCGAGGCTCGGCAGCCAGTGGCTTTCAGATTTATCAGAATCCAGAAGAATTACGGAATGCTGGAAATATGGATGGAGATTTTGTCTACCAGCCGTTCTGTTTTGGCGTTCACTATTGCATAGATGCATATTTTTCAATTTATGATTCGCGTCTAATTGATCTGTGTGTAAAGAGGGTGCTTGGCAAAAGCAAGGGCGAATCATTTGTTTTGCAATCGGAAGATTCAACAAGGTTTGTAGATTTTGTCGAATCCCTATCGCCGTGGCTTAATCTCCGAGGTATCGTGAATTTTGATGTCTATGAAGAAGACGGAATTTTTAAACTGATGGATGTCAATTGCAGAATTGGTGGAAATTATCCAGCCAGCCATGTCTTTGGGTGCAACTTGCTAAAGCATCTTTTCGCGGAGCTTACTGGCGGTATTCCTGTGCAGCCGTTGTTTACCAAATATAAAAGTGGCATGCTGGTGTCGAAATATTTTGAATTCACTGCGCCAATTGCTTTCTACGACCGTAAATAAATGTTGAAAGTATGGGCCCCTCTGCATGACTTCTGCGAAGCTGTGGCAGCCCGTGGGTGTGTGGACCATGGCCCACTGTGCGCAAGGTGGTGGCGCGCGATGGCATCAGCGCGGCCGGCGAGGCGACGATGCCGCGGTTCACGGGGAGCAAGCCGTAGGTGGGTAAGCGTGCCTTGCCTCGCCGACGCCGGGAGGTCGAAAGGGCAGGCATGGCAACTCAAAATATCAAGCAAAATAGGCCTCCAGCGCTTATGCAGTAAGCGAAGGCAGCTATCAATACTGAAGTCACCAGCAAAGAAGGAACCCGCACCATGCAGCAGCAGGACTTGTACGCCGTCTATGGCGCCAGTGGTTGCGGTCGCGGCATCATGCCGCTGGCGCGCCAGCAACTCGTGCTGGCTGGTGTGCCCGCCAGCCGCCTGGTGTTTGTGGATGACGCGCCGGGGCCGGCCAAGGTCAATGGCCAGCGCCTCATGACCTATGCGCAGTTTCTGGGCGAACCCGCCGCCGCGCGCTACGCCGTGCTGGCCATTGCTAAAAGCGCGGTGCGCGAGGCGCTGGCCCAGCGCTGCGCAGCCGATGGCGTGCAGCCCTGGGCTGTAACTGCAGCCAACGTCGTGCAAATGGACGATGTGCAGTTGGGCGTGGGCGCTGTGCTCAGCCCCTTTGTCACGCTCACCAGCAACATCCGCATTGGCCGGCACTTTCACGCCAATCTTTACAGCTACGTCGAGCACGACTGCGTGCTGGGCGACTTCGTCACCTTTGCGCCGCGCGTGCATTGCAACGGCAATGTCGTCATTGAAGACCATGCCTACATTGGCACGGGCGCCATTTTGAAGCAGGGCCAGCCAGGCAAGCCGCTGGTGATCGGCCGGGGCGCCGTGGTGGGCATGGGCGCCGTGGTGACCAAAAGCGTGCCGGCTGGGGTTACCGTGGTGGGCAACCCGGCGCGGATGCTCGTGAAATGACCCGGAGAGGCTGTCGCAGGCCTGCGCCCGAAGAGCGTCGTACCCAACAGGGGAGCCCAAAATTATCCTTTTGAGAAGGATAATTTCACGTAAAATGAGCTCTCATGCAGAGCCAATTTCGCCCCATCATCCGGCAAAAAATACTCGATGCGCAGGCCGCCCCCCTGCCATCGCTGACGCGGCGCGATGTGTGGCTTCCGGCAGTCGCCGGCAAGGCATTGGCGGTGATTGGCATGCGCCGCGCGGGCAAGACCAGTTTTTTGTGGCAATTGCTGGCGGAGCGCCACGCCCTGGGCGTCCCGCGCGAGGGCTTGCTGTACTTCAGCTTTGAAGACGAGCGCCTGGCGGGGCTCCAGGCAGCGGATCTGGATGTGCTGGTGGACGAGTATTTTCGCTTGCACCCGCAATGGCGTGACCAACGGCGTTGCACGTTTTTTCTGGATGAAATTCAGGTGGTAAGCGGGTGGGAGGTGTTTGCCCGCCGCTTGCTTGACAGCGAGAACATCGAATTGTTTCTGTCCGGTTCGTCGGCCAAGCTGCTTTCGCGCGAGGTGGCCACGAGCATGCGCGGTCGTGCCATGGAGGCGGTGGTGACGCCCTTCAGCTTTCGCGAGGCGCTGCGCCACGCCGGGCAGGAGCCAGACAAGCCGGCACCGAACCTGGGTAAGGCAGGCCAATCGCAGTTGGAGCACTTGTTGCTTGCCTATCTGCGCGATGGCGGTTTCCCTGAAGCGCAAGGCGTCGCCATGGACGCCCGCAGCCGCCGGGAACTGCTGCGCGGCTATGTGGACGTGGTGCTGCTGCGCGACGTGATCGAGCGCCACAACCTGAGCCAGCCCCAGGTGCTGCGCTGGCTGGTGCAGCAGTTGCTGGGCAATACGGCGGGGGCGTTCAGCATCAACAAGTTCCACGCCGATTTGCGCTCGCGCGGTGTGCCCGTTGGCAAGGACAGCCTGCACCAGATGCTGGCGCATCTGGAAGATGCCTTCCTGCTGAGCAGCATTGCCCTGGCCACCGACTCTGTGCGCCGCCGCCAGGTCAATCCGCGCAAGGTCTATCCCGTGGACACTGGCTTGATGGCGGTGTTCGACCCATCGGGCAAACCCAATCTGGGCCATGCGCTTGAGACTGTCGTCCTGCACGAGCTGCAGCGGCGCGGCGCTGCAGTAGGCTATGTGCTCACGTCTTCGGGATATGAGGTCGATTTCCATGCCGCCCTTCCGGGTGGCGAGCAATGGCTGGTGCAGGTCTGCCTTGATGTGAGCGACGCCGCCACGCTGCAGCGCGAGGTGCGCGCCCTGCAAGATGCCCGGCTAGACTGGCCGCGCGCCCGCATGATGCTGGTGTACCTGTCGGCTCCGCCCGCCCTTGCCGTGCCTGCGCCTATCGAGCTGCACCGTGCCATCCATTGGCTGCTGCAGCCCATGGATGGCACGTCTTGAAAGTTGCCCTGCCGCTTGCCTGTTGCCACCACTTTCACAAAGAAAATGCTGAATACCCCGTTTTCTCCCTGGCCCAGCTTTACCTCCGAAGAAGCCGACGCCGTGCGCGCGGTGCTGCTGTCCAACAAGGTCAACTACTGGACGGGCACCGAATGTCGTGATTTCGAGCGCGAATTCGCCGCCTGGGCCGGCGTGCAGCATGCCGTGGCGCTCGCCAATGGCACGCTGGCGCTGGATGTGGCGCTCAAGGCGCTGGGCATTGGCCCAGGCGACGAGGTGGTGGTCACGCCGCGCACCTTCATGGCCAGCGTGTCGTGTGTCGTCAATGCGGGTGCCACACCGGTGTTTGCCGATGTCGACCCTGATAGCGGCAACCTCACGGCGACCACCATTGCCGCCGTGCTCACGCCGCGAACCAGGGCTGTTATCGTGGTGCACTTGGCGGGCTGGCCCTGCGATATGGACCCGATCATGGCGCTGGCGGCGCAGCATGGCTTCAAGGTGGTGGAAGACTGCGCGCAGGCGCATGGCGCGCGCTACCGGGGCCGCAGCGTGGGCAGCATCGGCCACGTGGGCGCCTGGAGCTTCTGCCAGGACAAGATCATGACCACGGCGGGCGAGGGCGGCATGGTCACCACGAACGACGAAGCGCTGTGGCGCGCCATGTGGGCCTACAAGGACCACGGCAAGAGCTACGCGGCGGTGTACGAGCGCGAGCACCCGCCGGGCTTCAGGTGGGTGATCGAGGGCTTTGGCACCAACTGGCGCATGCTTGAGGTGCAGGCCGCCGTGGGCCGCATTCAGTTGCGCCGCATGGCGGATTGGACGGCCCGGCGCGCGGCGCATGCCGAGGCCATTTGGGCCGCCTGCCGGGGTTTCGACTGCGTGCGGGTGCCCGACTTTGCCGCAGCCACGGCCCATGCGCCGGGCAGTGTGCATGCGCAGTACAAGTGCTACGCCTATGTGCGGCCCGAGGCGCTGGCGCCCGGCTGGAGCCGCGACCGCATCGTGGACGCCATCAACGCCCTGGGCGTGCCCTGCTACCAGGGCTCGTGCTCCGAGGTGTACCTGGAAAAGGCCTTTGACGGCACGCCCTGGCGCCCGGCCGAGCGCTTGCCCGTGGCGCGCGCCCTGGGCGAAACGAGCCTGATGTTCCTGGTGCACCCGACGCTGACGGCGGCAGAAGTGGATCGCACCTGCGCGGTGGTTCGCCAGGTGCTGGGCGTGGCCGGGGGTGCTGGGGGATGAGGCGGGCGCTGCTGATTGCACGCGTGCTTTTCACCATGGCGCTGCTGGTGACCCTGGTCTGCCTGCTGGCCCCGGCCAATGCCGTGCTGGCTGCCAAGGTGTGGGCGGCGTCGTGGTTGCCCATGGCGACGGTGCTTGACGCGGCCGACGCCACGGCGTATTCCGACAAGCTGGTGCACGCCAGCCTGTTTGCCGTGCTGGGGGGATTGGCCGCGCGCAGTTGGCAGCAGGGCCGCCAGCGCTGGTGGGCGGTGGCGGCCCTGCTGCTGCTGGGCGCACTCACCGAGGTACTGCAATCGGCCATACCAGGCCGCAGTGCATCGCTGGGCGATTGGCTGGCCGATGCACTGGGCTTGGCGGGCAGCTTGCTGCTGGTGCCGCCAGTGCAGCCCCCGCGACCCAGATCACTCGGCTGGCAGGCGTGACCGTGCGTTAACTGGAGGGCTCTGACATGCAAACCAACTCGATGGCCCGTGGACTGCTGGCCCTTCCCAGGCCGGTCAAGCAGGTCGTGGCCATGCTGCACGATGTGGTCTTTTGTGGCTTTACGGTGTGGCTGGCGCTGTGCCTTCGGCTGGAGCGCTGGGTGGTCTGGAGCTCTGGCTATTGGCCTGCAGTGGTGGTAGCTATCGGCTTGGCACTGCCCCTGTTTGCCTACTTCGGGTTGTACCGGGCGGTGTTCCGCTACGCGGGCTGGCACGCCATGGTCAGCCTGATTCGCGCCATTGCGGTGTACAGCCTGCTGTACGCCCTGATCTTCACGGTGGTCGGCGTGCGGGGTGTGCCGCGCACGGTGGGCATCATGCAACCGCTGCTCATGTTCCTCATGGTCGGCATCAGCCGCGTGGGGGTGCGTTTTTTTCTGGGCGACCTGTACCGCCGCATGCTGAGCCAGGGCAACCTGCCGGGGGTGCTGATTTACGGCGCGGGTTCGGCTGGGCGGCAACTGGCGTCGGCCCTGCGCAATGGCCGCGAGCAGCGGGTGGTGGGTTTCATTGACGACGACGTGCGACTGCACGGCCATACGGTCGATGGTCTGCGCGTGCATGGGGCGCACCAGTTGACCGTGCTGATCGCCAAGCAGCAGGTGGGCCATGTGCTGCTGGCCATGCCCTCGATCGGACGCAAAGAGCGCAACGCCATTGTGCAGCGCATGCGCCCGCACCCGGTGCATGTGCGCACGTTGCCGGGGGTGTCCGAGCTGGCCTCGGGCAAGGTTACGCTCAAGGATGTGCAAGAGCTCGACATTGCCGACATCCTGGGGCGCGAGCCGGTGTTGCCCAATGGCATTCTGCTCAACCGCAATGTGCGCGGCAAGGTGGTGCTGGTCACTGGGGCGGGGGGCTCGATTGGCAGCGAGCTGTGCCGCCAGGTACTCAAGTGCGCGCCGGTTTGCCTGCTGCTCGTCGAGATGAACGAGTTTTCGCTGTACCAGATTCACCGCGAACTCGAAGACACCTTGGCAGCGGCTGAGGGCGTGGCGCCCGAACTGGTGCCGCTGCTGGGCTCGGCGCAGAACGAAGAGCGCATGGGCGCCATCATGGCCGCCTGGCACCCGCATACCGTGTACCACGCCGCTGCCTACAAGCATGTGCCGCTGGTCGAATTCAACCCGGTGGAGGGCATCCGCAACAACGTTTGGGGCACGCTGGCCTGTGCGCGCGCTGCCGCGCGCCATGGGGTGCAGAGCTTTGTGCTCATCAGCACCGACAAGGCCGTGCGGCCGACGAACATCATGGGTTCAAGCAAGCGCATGGCCGAGCTGGTGGTGCAGGCTTTTGCTGCCTCCGCTCCGGTAGTAGGGCCTGCGGGAGCGGCGCCCACTTGCTTCTCTATCGTGCGCTTTGGCAATGTGCTGGGGTCTTCGGGCTCGGTGGTGCCGCTGTTTCGCCAGCAGATCGCGCAGGGCGGGCCGGTGACACTGACGCACGCCGATGTCACGCGCTACTTCATGACGATTCCCGAAGCCGCCGAGCTGGTGGTGCAGGCGGGCGCCATGGCCAGCGGGGGCGAGGTGTTCGTGCTTGACATGGGCGAGCCGGTGCGCATTGTGGATCTGGCCTACCGCATGGTCGAGCTCTCGGGCATGCGCGTGCGTGACGAGACCTGCCCGGACGGCGAAATCGAGATCAAGGTGACCGGCCTGCGCCCTGGCGAGAAGCTGTACGAAGAGTTGCTGATCGGCAACAACCCGCAGCCCACCACCCACCCGCGCGTGATGAAGGCGAGCGAAGTGTCACTCCCCTGGCCCGCCCTGGAGCACGAGCTTGCCACGCTGAACACTGCCATGGCAGCGGGCGACATGGCCACCGTGCACCGCATGTTGCAGCGGCTTGCAGGCTATACACCGATGGCCGACGAAACGGGTTCACTGCTGGCTGCCAGAAGAATCAGGGTCGAGGACGCGAAGTCGATTTTTGGAGACGCAGAGGGCGGCGTTCGCGCTTAAAAGTTGTAGAAATTGGGGTGGAAATTGGGGTCAGATTCCAATTATTTTCAAATAATTGGAATCTGACCCCAATTTCTACCTCACCCCAATTTCTATTCAAGCGTGCAGTAAAACCCGCCATCTTCGAACGGATAGCCTTCCACGCTGCGCGCATGCGGGTGGTAGCCGGTTGGGGTGTAGCGTTTTCCGCCGTTGTTAAGGGTGGCGCAGTACTGCCGTCCGGTCGTGAGCATCTCTTTGGGCACCGGGCCAAAGGCTTCGGGGTGGTCCCATTGCTTGAGGCCGCGCGCGTTCATGAACAGTTGCGGTGCATTGGGCGATGGCGCCGCACCAGGGCCTGTGGCGCAGCCGGCCAGCAGGCTTGCCGTGAGCAAGGCGGCCGCCAGGTGCATGCGGGGCCGTACTCCCTGAGTGGCCCATTGCGATGCGAAACCCATCCACCTCTGCATCTGCTTCAGGCCTTTGACCGGGTGGGGCGCAGTGGCCGCAGATAGACCCCGAGTAAGAAAGCCGCCGTGAGCGCCAGCGCCGGGATGTGCATGTTGAATTCCACGGTGCTGTGCAGCAGCAGGGCGGTCGCCCCCAGGCCGCACCAGACGCGCAGCGCCAGCTCGCCAGAGAGGCGCCGCTCGGCCCGGTAGGCGCGCAACAGGCGCACGCCCTGGACGGCCATCAGGCCTGCCACCACCAGCGCCAGCAGCACGCCGGGCAGGCCCAGCTCCATGAGCAGTTGGGCGTAGTCGTTGTGTGCGTATTCCACGTAATAGAGAGAGTCGGCCGCCTGGAAGCGTGGGAACACCGATTCGTAGGTGCCGGCGCCACTGCCCCAGGGCCAGAAGGCCTGGGCGCCTTCCAGCGTGGCGGTGGTGAAGTTGTGGCGCGTCTGGGCGTCCGCTTCCAGCGTGGTCGTATCGAGCCGCTGGCCGACGCGTTCGGCGCCCACGCCGATGATCGCGAACAGGGCGAACAGGCCCGCAGCCACGCCCAGGGCGATGCGCTGCTTGCGGCCCAGGCGCGACTTGAGTTTGACACCGAGCAGCAGCATGCTGGCGGTCAGCACCAGTGCAGCCGACAGCAGGGCGCCGCGCGAGAGTGTTGCCAGGGTGACGACCAGCAGTGCAAAGCCAAAGAACAGCCACAGCGCCCCCGTGCCGCCAAAGCGCGCTTCGCCCTTGTGGCTGCCGCGCCCACTCACGCTCTGGCTGAACCAGAAGAACCACACCGGCATGAGCATGACCAGAAAATCGGCCAGGTGGTTGCGGTTGGCGAAGCTGCCGACAAAGCCGGTGGCGCTGTCCACGCCGAAATAGAGTGCGGAGCCGCTGCCCATCCAGAACTGCAGCACCGCCAGCAGCATCTGGCAGGCGCCGGCTGCCAGCAGCACCAGGAGGCATTTCTCCACCAGGGGGCGCGGCAGGTACAGCGCCGCGAAAAGCGTGGCCGCTGCCGGAACGCCGGAGAGCAGGGCGGTGAGGGTTGCTTGCGGGTTCAGGCTGAGCGCCAGCTCCTGCGGCGCCGTACCGCCAGCGGCGGCCAGGGCGTCCAGGTAGATGCCGTGACCTGCCAGGTGGCTCCACGATGGTGCCGACAGCGGGGTGAGCTGCAGCAGGCCCAGCCATACCGGGCTGCTGCCGACAAAGGCCAGCGCCAGCGCAAAGCCGAGGCCGCCGCGCGCCGCCTTTCGGCGTTCGCCCGTGGCTGGCGGCCCGCCAAACAGGCGGTCGAAGCTGAGTGAGCCCAGAAGCAGTGCCAGCAGCGCGGCGCTAAGCGAGAGCAGCCCGGCGAGCGCAATCTGCCGGTTGCCGCCGCGCAGCACAGGCGCTAGGCCAAGCAGCGCGCAGGCCAAAAAAAACACCAACCAGTGACTAAGCTGGTTGGTGTCGGAGCGGGCGTAATGAGGTCGTGAAGACAATCAGCTACCGCTGGCTTTGGTGCTGGAAGTGCTGTTGAGGGCGCCAAGGGTTCCAAGGGTTCCAAAACCTACACCCATCATGCCACCAGTGCCCAAGCCGCCGCCAAAGGCGCCGCCAGCTCCTCCAGCGCTACCGCCAGGACCAGGAAGACCAGCACCCAAACTGGCTTGGGCCAGACGCGTGGTGGAGGCCAAGCTCTGAACCGAGGCAATGGACTGCTCGCAGCTCAGTTTGGAGTTGACCGTGTAGTGCTGGCTGCCCAAGAGGGAGATGCTGCAACCGTTGGCCAGCATGACCGTGGCCATGCCCTTGCTGGCGACCAGCACGGTGCTGCCTTCAGCCAGTGGCATGCCGTTCTTGGCGTGGGCCACGAAACCCTGGCCACCGACACTGACGGTGCCGACCACGTTGTCGAGCGTGCCGACGTTGGCTGCAGCTTGTGCCCCAAAGGCGCAGCAGGCAAGGGCAGCAATAGCAAGTTTTTTCATTTCTCTCTCTCCGGGTGACGGTTTGGTAAAGGTTATATCACATCGAAAAGGTGCGTGGCGAGAGGGTGCAGCGAAAAGTTTGTAGCCCGATGGCGTGCTGGCAACAGCGTTTGCCCCGCTGTATGTTGACTTTGCCGCCGTCCGTTTACCGTGCCCGCCGCACTCTCAGCAGCTCATCCAGTACCAGGCAAATGGCGCCCAGCGTGATCGCCGAATCGGCCATATTGAAGGCCGGAAAATGCGAGCCCGCCCAGTGGAAGTCCAAAAAATCGACCACGTAGCCGTGCAGCAACCGGTCCACCACGTTGCCAATGGCACCGCCGAGGATGCTGGAGAGCGCAAACGCAAACAGCCGTTGCCCTGGGTGGGCGCGCAGTTGCCAGACGATGAACAGCGCCGCCACCACGCCAAAGCCGGTAAACAGCCAGCGCTGCCAGCCACTCGCCTGCGCCAGAAACGAGAACGCCGCGCCGGTGTTGTGCGCCCGCACGATGCTGAAAAAGCTGGTGATGGGCGTGGCGTCGCCCAGGTGGTAGGCGCCGAGGATGAGCGTTTTGGTCAACTGGTCGATGATCAGGACGAACAGCGCCCAGCCGAGCCAGGGCCAGACGCTGCCGCCTGCGCGCGGGGCAAAGTGGCTGCGGGCCATCAGGCGTGCACCCGGGTTTCGCCGGTACCAAAGAGGTTGCTGGTGCAGCGGCCGCAGAGCGTGGGGTGCTCAGCGTCGTGACCGATGTCGGCACGGTAATGCCAGCAGCGCTCGCATTTTTGGTCAGAACTGGCCTTAACGCTTATCTGTATTGCGCTACCAGCTACTAATTCAATAGCGGACGTGATGAACACAAACTTCAAATCGTCGCCCAGGCTGGCCAGCAGCGCGTGGTCTTCGGGGCCTACGGTGAGTTCCACCGTGGCCTGCAGCGATGCGCCCACGGTGCCGGCGGCGCGCAGTTGCTCGATCTCCTTGTTTACCAGGTCGCGGATCTCGCGAATGCGCGCCCATTTGGCCAGCAGCCCTTCGGCCGGTTCGCCCAAGGCGGTGTACTGCTGCATGAAGATCGATTCGCTGCCGCCGACGAATTTCCAGGCTTCCTCGGCGGTGAAGCTCAGGAACGGGGCCATCCAGCGCAGCATGGCCTGGGCGATCTGCCAAAGCGCCGTCTGTGCGCTGCGCCGCGCCAGGCTGGCGGGCGCGGTGGTGTAGAGCCGGTCTTTCAGGATGTCGAGGTAAAAGCCCCCCAGGTCTTCCGAGCAGTAGAGCTGCAGCTTGGCGACCACGGGGTGAAATTCGTACACCTTGTAATGCGCCAGGATGTCGGCTTGCAACTGGGCGGCGCGGGAGAGGGCGTAGCGGTCGATCTCCAGCAACTGCGCCTCGGGCACGGCATCGTGCACGGGGTCGAAGTCGCTGGTGTTGGCGAGCAGGAAGCGCAGGGTGTTGCGGATGCGGCGGTAGGCGTCCACCACGCGGGCGAGGATTTTCTCGTCGCCGGCGATGTCGCCCGAATAGTCGCTCGACGCGACCCAGAGGCGGATGATTTCCGCGCCGAGCTTCTTGTTGATGTCCTGCGGGTCGATGCCGTTGCCAAGCGACTTGCTCATCTTGCGGCCCTGCGCGTCCACCGTGAAGCCGTGCGTCAGCAGGCCCCGGTAGGGCGCGCGGCCCTCCAGCGCGCAGGCCAGCAGCAGCGAGCTGTGGAACCAGCCGCGGTGCTGGTCGTGGCCTTCGAGGTACAGGTCGGCCTCGGGGCCGCTGTCGTGGTGGGCGCCGGCGTGCGATCCGCGCAGCACGTGCTGGAAGGTGGAGCCCGAGTCGAACCAGACTTCGAGGATGTCGGTGCTCTTGGTGTAGTGGGGCGCATCGTCGGCACCCAGTATGTCTTCGGCGGTGACGCGGCTCCAGGCTTCAATGCCGCCTTTTTGCACGATGTCAGCGGCCTGGTCCAGGATCTCCATGGTGCGCGGGTGCAGCTCGCCCGAATCCTTGTGCAGGAAGAAGGGAATCGGCACGCCCCAGCTGCGCTGGCGCGAGATGCACCAGTCGGGCCGGCCGGCAATCATGTCGTGCAGGCGCGCCTTGCCGTTCTCGGGGTAGAAGTGGGTTTGCTCGATGGCCTTGAGGGCGGTCTGGCGCAGGGTCTCTGGGGCCTTGTCTTTGGTGAAAACGCCTTCGCCCTCATCCATGCGGATGAACCACTGCGCCGCAGCGCGGTAGATCACCGGCGTTTTGTGGCGCCAGCAGTGCGGGTAGCTGTGGCTGATGGTTTCGGTCCCCAGCAGGCGGCCGGCGGCTTGCAGCGTGTCGATGACGACGGGGCAGGCCTTCCAGATGTTCTGGCCACCAAACAGCGCCAGCTCCGGCGCGTAGCTGCCGTTGCCCTGCACGGGGTTGAGGATGTCGTCCGTGGCGACACCGTGCGCGACGCAGGAGTTGAAGTCTTCCACGCCGTAGGCGGGCGACGAATGCACGATGCCGGTGCCGTCGCTGGCGGTGGCGTAGTCGGCCAGGTACACGGGCGAGAGGCGCTGGTAGCCGTGGCTGCCGTCGTCGCTGGCCACGTCGTACAAGGGGTGCTCGAACTCCAGGCCGGCAAGCGCCTTGCCTGGTGCCAGGGCCAGCACCAGGCCTTCGAGGCCCCAGCGGGTCATGCAGCTTTCCACCAGCGATTCGGCGATGAGCAGCACACCGCGCGCCGTATCGACCAGCGCGTAGGTCAGCTCCGGGTTCAGGTTGAGCGCCTGGTTGGCCGGAATCGTCCAGGCGGTGGTGGTCCAGATGACGGCAAAAGCGTCTTTGCTGAGCGCGCTCAGGCCAAAGGCGGCGGCAAGCTGGGCCGGGTCGTGCGATTTGAAGGCGACGTCGAGCGTCTGGCTCTTTTTGTCCTGGTATTCGATCTCGAATTCGGCCAGCGATGAGCCGCAGTCAAAGCACCAGTACACGGGCTTGAGGCCCCGGTAGACGAAGCCGCGCTCGATCACGCGCTTGAAGGTGCGGATCTCTTCGGCCTCGTTTTCCGGGTCCATGGTCTTGTAGGGGTGGTCCCACTCGCCCAGCACGCCCAGGCGCTGGAAGTCCGCCATCTGCTGCGCGATCTGCTCGGTGGCGTACGCCCGGCTTTTGGCCTGCATGTCGTCGCGCGAGAGCTTGCGGCCAAACTTCTTTTCGATGGCGTTTTCGATCGGCAGGCCGTGGCAGTCCCAGCCGGGGACGTAAAGCGCATCAAAGCCTTCAAGCTGGCGCGCCTTGACGATCATGTCCTTGAGGATTTTGTTGACCGCGTGTCCCATGTGGATCTGCCCGTTGGCATAGGGCGGGCCGTCGTGCAGGATGAATTTGGGTGCACCGCAGCGGGCCGCGCGCAGGCGCTTGTACAGGCCCTCGTCGTTCCATTCCTTGACCCAGCCCGGCTCGCGCTTGGGCAGGTCGCCGCGCATCGGGAACGGCGTATCGGGCAGGTTCAGGGTTTTGCGGTAGTCCTGCGTGGGTGCAGGAGCAGGAGAGGTGGAAGCGCTGGAGGAGACGTCGGACATCGCGGATTCTCGTGAACGGTGGTGGCAGGCGGGGCGTGGTTGAGGGAGTGCCGGGGCGCCAGGAAAGAGGGGGCTTGGAGGCGCACAGCGCCGTGCGCGGGCGCCTCAAATTCGGTCGCGCGTGGTCTGGCGCCGGGTTTCTGCGTGGGCCGAAAACCAGGCCCGGGCGTCGGCGCAATCGCGGGCAATGCCGGCCGTCAGCGCACCCAGGCTGTCGTACCTGAGTTCGTCGTGCAGTTTGTGCATCAGTTCCACGCGGATGATTTTACCGTAGGCCCCCTCGGGCCCCAGGTGTGCTGGCCATTCGAGGCAGTGTGTCTCCAGCAGCACGCGCCCGCCGTTGGCGTCGCTCGGGTCCAGCGAGGGGCGGATGCCCAGGTTGGCCACGCCCGGCAGCGGCTGCGCGTCCAGGCCATGCACCCAGACGGCAAAAATACCGCTGGCGGCTGGCTTCCAATGGGCAAAGCGCAGGTTCAGCGTGCGAAAGCCATCCCCTGCGCCACGGCTGGCCTCGCCCAGCACCCGGCCCAGCTTGCGCCCGTGCACCACGTGGCCAGATATGGCGTAGGGGCGCCCCAGCAACTGCGCGGCGTCGTCCATGCGGCCAGCAGCCAGGGCGGCGCGCACTTCCGAGCTTGACACCCGCACCGGCTGGGCGCTGTCGCTGCTGGCCTGGGGGTAGGTGATTTCGTAGGAATTCATGCGCGCCACATCGAACCCCTGCGTCTGGCCGGCGCTGCTAAGCAGGGCGTAGTCGCCCGCGCGCTGGCGGCCGAAGCGGAAATCGTCGCCCACCAGCACATAGCGCACGCCCAGGCCGCGCACCAGCACGTCATTGATGAAGGTCTCAGGTGATTGCCCGGCCAGAGCAGCGTCAAAGCGCAGCACGATCGTTTGCTGCACACCAAAACGGGCCAGTTCAGAGAGTTTGTCGCGCAGCGTGCCGACGCGCGCCGGCGCGAGTTCAGGCTTGTGCAGCGCGGCGGCAAAGTAGTCGCGCGGGTGCGGCTCGAAGGTCAGCACGCAGCTGGGCACGCCGCGCTGCGTGGCTTCGGCATTGAGCAGCGCCAGCATGGCCTGGTGGCCGCGGTGCACGCCGTCGAAGTTGCCAATGGTGAGCGCGCAGGCCGGGGCGATGGCCGGGTGATGGAAGCCGCGAAGAACGAGCATGGGTCGATATGAATTTAATAGCGTTTAACGCACATGGGGCAAGCGCTGGACACCGATATGTCACGATTGGCGTATATTGTGACGCAGTGGCCTTGCTGCGCCCGTGTTGGCATTGAGGCGCCCGCTTGCCCCGTTTCCTGTGCATCTTTTAAGGAGGCTGCTCGTGAAAGTGTTGAAGCTCTCGGCCCAAGGTCTGCCCCAGTCGTGGATATCGCTGGAACAGGCCGCCACCCACTACGCTGCCGGCGACGTGCGCTGGGAGGTGGGGGGTGAGGTGGCGCGCTTTCGCGGTGGCAACAATGCGGTCACAGGCCAGCAGTCGGTGATTGCCATCAACAGCATCATCGGCACGCGCGGGATTCCGCGCACCAACCCTTTTGAGTGCCGCCCAGGCCTGACCAACGCCAAGCTTTTCGCGCGCGACCGCAACATCTGCGCCTATTGCGGCGGCGACTTCCACGAGAGCGAACTGACCCGCGAACATATCGTGCCCTTTGCCAGCCGGGGTGTTGACCACTGGATGAACGTCGTCACCGCCTGCCGCGCCTGCAACCACCGCAAAGGTCCGCGCACGCCCGAGCAGGCACACATGCCGTTGCTCTACACGCCCTATGTACCGAGCCTGTGGGAGGATTTCATCCTGCGCAACCGGCGTATCCTGGCCGACCAGATGGAATTTCTGATGGCGCATGTGCCGCGAACGTCGCGCCTCGCGGCCTGAGCTCGGAAAATTTCGCTACGCAGCTTTGCGGGCACGTACCAGGTAGCCTTCCACGGGTTGACCACCTTCCTGGCGCAGGGTCAAGGGCTCGATCTCCACGCTGATGAAGCCTGCCTGTTGGCACAAGGCTTTCACATGACTGAGCTTGTGGGCATAACGGTTGTTAGGCTGAAGCACCAGGTCTGGCCCATCCTCGCCAGCCGCCTCGCACGAGAAAATGAAGGTTCCCCCGGGTGTAAGGATGCGCGATGCATCTGGTACCGCTTGGGCCAGGTCGCCAACGTAGATCAACACGTCGAGCGCGGTAATGATTTCGTACTGCGCCTCGGGTGTCTCGCGCAGCGCGTCGAGCACGTTGACGTGGTGAAACTTGTCGTACACCTGATGGCGTGCTGCTTGCTCAATCATGGGGAGCGAGGTGTCTACCCCAATCAAGAAACCATCGATGCGACCAAGGCACACGCCCAGAAGCCCTGTGCCGCAACCGAGGTCGAGCAGATTGAAGTGCTTGTCGGGATGCTCGGTGAGGAGCGTATCGGCAACGCGCTTGGGAAGTTGGTACTTGAGCCCGCGAACCATATGCTGGTCGTAGACCGGCGCCATGCCGTCGAACAGAGCGCGATGGAGCTCTGGCGGTTGCTGGAGCGGCGTGCGCCCCTGGGCGATGGTGTCGAAATAGGCATACACCACGTCATCTGGAGCGGCCGCGAGCAGGAAGGCGGTGTCTGGAGCAGCATCCTTCGCACGCCCCATTGCAATCAAGGTCTGCACGCGCCCAATGCGTGCCTGGGCATCCGCCGGGTTTTCTTCAATGAGCGCCCCCCAGGCGGCCAGCGATTCGTCGTGGCGTCCGAGTGTGGCGAGATCACGCGCCAACATGCGGCGCAGCGTCAAATCCCCGGGCACCAAGGTTAACCCACGTTGCAGATGACGAACTGCCATTTCGGTATGGCCAGCACGGTGGGCGATGTCAATGACACTTGCCAGCACCAGGGTGTTGGAGGGTTCCAGTGCCGCGACCTTCTCCGCCCACTCCACCGCCTCCTGGAACTGGTTCTGGCGCGCCAGGAAGAGTGCGAGTTCCAGCATTCCCGGCCCCCAGTCAGGTGCCTCGCGCACTGAGCGCCGCAAGGCCTCAAACGTGCCGGGAATATTCCCGGCCTTCTCTGCCATCAGACCCGCAAGCATGAAGATGCGGGCATCGTTAGGGCTGACCTTGTTGGCTTTGTTGAGCGACGCTGCCGCGCCCTGGAGGTCGCCCGCTGCAATGCGATCGCGTGCGAACGTCAGGTGCTTGAGGATAGGTTCTGGGGCAGGGGAGTTCATAAGTTGGGCGGAGCTGGCCTAGGTAACCGCGCAGTGCAAAGCTTGCCATTATCCAAGATGGCGCATGAGGCAATGCCCATCTGCCTCGATACCGAAAGCAAATGGGAATCTGCCTGCGATTTCGCAACGTTTGAAGCGTGCCGTTGGCCTGAAAACACGTGCTGTGGGCCGAATGCTCGTTCGTACCTCGGGGAGCCTCTCAGAACGTGTTCAAAATCTTTTGAGTAGTAGGGCCAAGAATGCCAGATGGATGAACTACAAACTCTCAGGCGAACACACCCGCCGTGTCCTGCATGCGGTTGGAGACTTCGCCCAAGTGGTGCAGGGTGTCGCCAAACGTCATTTCCATCTGCGTGAGCTTCTTGAAGTAGTGGCTTCCGATGTATTCGTCGGTGACGCCGATGCCGCCGTGCAGCTGCACCATCTGCTGGCCCACGTAGCGCATGGATTGGCCCAGTTGCACCTTGGCTCGCGCCATGGCGGTGCGGCGTTCGCCTGCGGGCGCGGTGAGCTTGAGGCTGGCGTAGTAGCTCATGGAGCGGGCCAGTTCGAGCTGCATCTTCATGTCGGCAACGCGGTGGCGCAGCGCCTGGAAGCTGGCGATGGTGACGCCGAACTGCTTGCGCTGGTTCATGTAGTCCACCGTGAGCGCCACGGCCTTGTCCATCACGCCTACGGCTTCTGCGCACAGGGCAGCGATGCCGGTGTCCACGGCCAGTTCCAACGCGGTCAGGCCGTCTTGGGTGATGAGGGTGGCGGGCGCACTGGCGAACTGCACTTCGGCGGCGCGGCTACCGTCTTGCGTGACGTAGCCTTGGGCGCTGACGCCGCTGGCCGAGCGTTCCACGAGGAAGAGGGCGATCTGGCCATCGAGCTGCGCGGGCACGAGGTACGCGTCGGCTTGGTCGCCCGCAGGAACTATGCTTTTGGTAGCTTCTAGCGCATATCCAGATTGCGCTGGAGCCGCTTTTGCATCACATTTTTGGAGCGCGTAGCGCGCTTTGCGCTCTTGCTGTGCCAGCACCACCAGGGCTTCGCCGCTGGCAATGCGCGGCAACCAGGCTGCTTGCAACTCGGCCGGTGCGTACTGCGTGAGCACGCTGCTTGCGATAAAGGCGTGCGCCAAGGGTTCGAGCACCATGCCGCGGCCCAATTCTTCCATTGCCACCATCACGTCGATGGCGCCCTGGCCCAGGCCGTCGTGCGCCTCGGGAACGGTCAGGGCGGTCAAGCCCAGTTCGGCCAGTTCGCCGTAAGCGGCGCGGTCAAAGCCGCCGGCCGCCACGATGCCGCGGCGGCGCTCGAACGTGTAGCCCTTGTCCACCCAGCGGCGCACGGCGTCGCGCAGGGATTGCTGGTCGTCAGAGAAATCAAAATCCATGTTCTTTACTCCTGATGCTGACCTGCTGTGGCGCCTGGGCGCCGTTCACATTCAGCGAAGTTCTTGCTGGAATCCCCTCCCGGAGGGGGCACGGGGAGCAGTCCTGTCGCGCACCGCGTGGACTGCCCGAGGCTTTAGCCGAGCACAGTCTGGGCCACGATGTTGCGTTGCACTTCGTTGCTGCCGCCGTAAATGGTGGTTTTGCGCAGATTGAAGTAGGTGGATGCCAGCGGCGCATTGGCTACCTCGCCGCCAGGGAAGTCGCCTTGCCAGCCGGCCTGCATGGCTTCCTCGATGAAAGGTAAGGCAAAGGGCCCTGCGGCCAGCATCATGAGCTCGCTGTAGCGCTGCTGGATCTCGCTGCCCTTGATCTTGAGCAGGCCGGCAATGTCGAGCGAGTTCTTGCCCGATTTTTCGGCCGAGAGCACGCGCAGCACCAGCATCTCCAGCGCCACGATGTCTACTTCAAGCAGCGCAATCTGGTCGCGAAAGCGTTGCTCGTCCCACACGCCTTCGCGCTTGGCGATGCGCTTCAAACGTTCCAGTTCGCGCTTGCTGCGGTTCACGTCGGCGATGTTGGTGCGCTCATGGCTGAGCAGGTGCTTGGCGTAGGTCCAGCCCTTGTTTTCTTCGCCGACCAGGTTCTCGGCCGGCACTTCGACGTTGTCGAAGAACACCTCGTTGACCTCGCACTCACCGTCGAGCAGCTTGATGGGGCGCACCGTGACGCCGGGCGACTTCATGTCCAGCAGCAGAAAGCTGATGCCGGTCTGCGGCTTGCCTTCCGTGCTGGTGCGCACGAGGTTGAACATCCAGTCACCATACTGGCCGAGCGTGGTCCAGGTCTTCTGGCCGTTGACGATGTATTTGTTGCCCACGCGCTCGGCGCGGGTCTTGACGCTGGCCAGGTCCGAGCCCGAGCCCGGTTCGCTGTAGCCCTGGCTCCACCAGACTTCGCCGCTGGCGATGCCGGGCAGGAAGCGCTTTTGCTGCTCCGCATTGCCAAATGCCATGATGACGGGCGCCACCATCACCGGGCCAAACGGGACGATGCGCGGCGCGCCAGCCAGCGCGCATTCTTCTTCAAACAGGTGCTTTTGCACGGCGGTCCAGCCGGGGCCGCCAAATTCCTTGGGCCAGCCAAAGGCCAGCCAGCCTTTTTTGCCAAGAATCTTGGCCCAGCCCTGCATGTCGCTGCGCGTCAGGCGCAGGGCGTGGTGCACCTTGTGGGCGATGTCCTTGGGCAGATTGGCCTGCACCCAGGTGCGGACTTCTTCGCGGAAGCTTTGTTCTTCGGGGGTGAATGCGAGATCCATAGGGCTTGTCTCCTGTGAGGCTGCATTTGTAGCACGGTCGTTCGTTTTAAGCCTGTCCGGGCGGCGACATGGGCAGCCCCAGTTCGCTGCACAGCCGCTCCACCGTGGCTTGCAACTGCGCGACCTGGGCTTCGAGCTGCGCCACGCGTTCGCCCAGCGCGCTCGCTTGTGGTGCGGCAGCGGGCTGCGACAAGTCCACCGGGCCGCACAGCAGGTGCATCCAGCGCGACTCGCGGGCGCCGGGCGCGCGCGGCAGCAGCACGGTCAGCGGCCCGCCTTTGTCTTCGGAGCGTTCCTGCAATTCCTCCAGGAACGCTTCGACGGAGGACACATCGGCAAAGCGGTACCAGCGCTCGGCATTGGTGCGCAACTCGGCTGCCGTCTGCGGGCCGCGCAGCATCAAGAGGCCCAGCAGCACGGCGGACTGCTCGGGCACGCCAATGCCGCGCTGAAAGTTGTGCTCGTAGCGCGTGGTGCGCGAGCCGCTGCTCTCGAACACGAGACTGTGGCTGCGCAATGGCTCCAGCGCCGCCAGCACCTCGGCGTCGCTCAATTGCATGACTGGCTCGCGCGTGGTCTTCTGGTTGCAGCCCGCCACCAGGCTGGTGAGCGAGAGCGGGTAGCTGTCGGGCACGGTGCGGGCCTTTTCCATGAGCGTGGCAAGCACGCGGGCTTCGATGTCGGTCAGTGGCTGGGCCTGGGCGTCAAAAGGCATGGCGAGATAATCTGGGAGATGAAGAACATCGTGATTCTGATCTCTGGCGGCGGCTCCAACATGGCGGCCATCGTGCGCACTGCTGAGCGGGAAGACTGGGAACGCAAGCTGGGCGTGCGCGTCGCAGCGGTGCTGAGCAACCGGGCGGATGCGGGCGGCCTGGCCTTTGCGCAGGCGCGTGGCATTGCGACGCAGGTACTGGACCACAAGGGCTTTGGTTCGCGGGAAGCCTTTGATGCGGAGCTGGTGCGGTGCATCGATGCCTATGCGCCTGCTCTGGTGGTGCTCGCCGGTTTCATGCGCATCTTGAGCGCTGGTTTCGTCGACCACTACCTTGGGCGTTTGCTCAATATCCACCCCTCGTTGCTGCCGGCCTTCCCCGGCCTGCACACGCATGAGCGGGCGCTGGCGGCTGGCTGCCGTTTTGTCGGTGCGACGGTGCACCAGGTGACCAGCGAGCTCGACGACGGCCCGATTCTGGAGCAGGCTGCGGTGCCGGTACTCGACGGCGACACCGCACAGGCGCTGGCCGCGCGCGTGCTGACGCAAGAGCACCTGATCTACCCGCGTGCGGTGCGACGATTTTTTAAATAGCACACGCGAATGGGACAATCGGGGCATGCATCCCAACGCCCTGATAGAAGCCTGCGCGCAACTCGTGCGCCAGGCCCTCACCTTCGAGCACCCGGCCGACGCCGTGGTCTCGCGTTTCTTTCGCGACAACCGTGGCCTGGGCCAGCGTGAGCGCGCCGCCCTGGCCGAAACGGTCTACACCGTGCTGCGCAAGAAGCTGCTGTTCGACCACATGGCCCCTTCGGGCTCCGGCCCGCGCGAGCGGCGTTTGGCGATCCTGGGCTATGCGCATTGGCAGGACGAGGAAGCCCGCCGCGCCAACCCGCAGGCCAGGCACGGTCCGCGTGACTTCTTGCAGGGCGCGCTCAACGACCGCGAACGCCAGTGGCTGGCGCAGTGCGATGCGGTGGATGAGGCCGATTTGCTGGAGCGCCACCGCCACAACCTGCCCGAATGGCTGGTGGCGCCGCTCAAGGCGCAGTTGGGCGACGAGTTTTGGCCAGAAGTCACCGCTCTGTCGCAAAGCGCACCGCTCGATCTGCGCGTTAACATTTTTAAGGAAAAACGGCAGCTAGCGCAGGAGGAGCTTGCGAAAGCAGCTATCAAAACAGAAGTAACGCCGTATTCCCCCTGGGGCCTGCGCGCGGTCGGCAAGCCCCAGCTTGCCAAACTGCCGGCTTTCGTGCGCGGCGCCATCGAGGTGCAGGACGAAGGTTCGCAGCTGCTGGCGCTGCTGGTGGACGCCAAGCGCGGCGAGATGGTGGTGGACTTTTGCGCTGGCGCTGGCGGCAAAACCCTGGCACTGGGCGCCAGCATGCGCAGCACCGGGCGGTTGTACGCCTTTGATGTTTCCGCCCACAGGCTCGACGCGCTCAAGCCGCGCCTGGCGCGCAGCGGGCTCTCGAACGTGCACCCGGCCGCCATCGCCCATGAGCGCGACGACCGCATCAAGCGCCTGGCCGGCAAGATCGACCGGGTGCTGGTCGACGCGCCATGTTCGGGCTTGGGCACGCTGCGGCGCAACCCCGACCTGAAATGGCGCCAGAACCCCAAGACGATTGAAGAGCTGGTGGTCAAGCAGGCCGCTATCCTGGACAGCGCCGCGCGCCTGCTCAAGCCCGGCGGCCGGCTGGTGTACGCCACCTGCAGCGTGCTGCCGCAGGAAAACGAGGAGATCGCCGAGGCGTTTTCAGCAGCGCATCCAGAGTTTGTTCCTCTGGAAGTGGGGGAGGTGCTGGCGCAACTCAAGGTGCCGGATGCCGCGTCTCTGTGCAGCGGCGGAGAAGCTGGCACGCGCTACCTGCGCCTGTGGCCGCACCGGCACAAAACCGACGGCTTTTTTGCCGCGGTGTGGCAGCGCAAATAGCGTTTCTAAAGACAAAAAAACCGCCGGGCTCGCGCCGGGCGGTTTTTTTACGTGGAATGGGCCGAGTTACTTCAGCTTCATTTCCTTGTACTCGACGTGCTTGCGAGCCTTGGGATCAAATTTCATGATCAGCAGCTTCTCGGGCATCGTCTTCTTGTTCTTGGTGGTGGTGTAGAAGTGGCCGGTACCCGCAGTGGATTCCAGCTTGATCTTGTCGCGTCCGCCTTTGCTTGCCATGGTGGTTCTCCTTAAGCCTGGCCACGTGCGCGCAGGTCTGCGAGCACCGAATCAATACCGTTTTTGTCGATCAGACGCAAACCGGCGTTGGAAATGCGCAGGCGCACCCAGCGGTTTTCGCTCTCGACCCAGAAACGGCGGTATTGCAGGTTTGGCAGAAACCGGCGCTTGGTTCTGTTGTTGGCGTGGGAAACATTGTTCCCGACCATGGGCTTCTTGCCCGTGACTTCGCAGACGCGTGCCATGTGGACACTCCGATACTTTTTAACGGCCGCCTGCTGGCGCCTTCGAACTATTTTCGAAAGCCCGCCGGCGGCCTCACCTCGCCAGAAAGGGTGGCGGTAACCCGATTTGCCTGTGGCCCAAAGGGCCTCGAAAGAGCGCCCCAAAGAGGCGCGTGATTTGGCAAAGCCGCAGATTATAGCGCGCGTCAGGTCAGCGACTGCTGCTCCAGGTAGCGCTGTGCGTCGAGTGCCGCCATGCAGCCCGTGCCGGCGCTGGTAATGGCCTGGCGGTAGACGTGGTCTTGTACGTCGCCCGCGGCAAAGACGCCTGGTACCGAGGTCTGCGTGGCAAAACCCTGCAGGCCGCCCTGGGTGACGATGTAGCCGTTCTCCATCGTCAACTGGCCCTTGAAGATGTCGGTGTTGGGTGCGTGGCCGATGGCGATGAAACAGCCTTGCAGGGCGATGTCCTCGGTGTGGCCATCCTGCGTGCTCTTGATGCGCACGCCGGTGACGCCGGTAACGTCGCCCAGCACTTCGTCCAGGGTGAAGAAGGTCTTGAGCACGATTTTGCCGGCGGCGACCTTTTCCATCAGTTTGTCCACCAGAATCGGCTCGGCCTTGAATTTGTCGCGGCGGTGGATCAGTGTCACCTTGCTGGCGATGTTCGAGAGGTACAGGGCCTCTTCCACGGCGGTGTTGCCGCCGCCGATCACGCAGACTTCCTGCTCGCGGTAGAAGAAGCCGTCGCAGGTGGCGCAACCCGATACGCCCTTGCCCATGAAGGCTTCTTCCGTGGGCAGGCCCAGGTATTTGGCCGAGGCGCCTGTGGCGATGATGAGCGCATCACAGGTGTAGCTGCCGGTGTCGCCCGAAAGGGTGAAGGGGCGCTTGCTGAAATCGACCTGGCTGATGTGGTCGAAGATGATTTGCGTCTTGAAGCGCTCGGCGTGCTCCAGGAAGCGCTGCATCAGTTCGGGGCCCTGCACGCCTTGCACGTCGGCCGGCCAGTTGTCCACCTCCGTGGTGGTGGTGAGCTGGCCGCCTTGGGCCATGCCGGTGATGAGCACGGGCTTGAGGTTGGCGCGGGCGGCGTAAATGGCGGCGGTGTAGCCGGCGGGGCCGGAACCTAGGATGAGGACTTGCGCGTGCTGGGGTGTAGGCATGGTAAAAGCTCGGGTTTTGCCGCCCGGCAGGCCTGCCAGCGAGGCAGATGCGGGGCGCGAGGGACAAGCCCCAAGTATCGGCCAAAGTCGCATCGACCGGTGCTGCCGTGTGCTCTGGCCTTGCCCTGAGTCAGGGTTCGCGGACAGATTCATCCAATGAGAGGCAAGCATGTCCATCGTGACCAATCTCGATCTTCTGCGGCGTGTGCCGCTGTTTTCGCGCTTGACGGCGCCCCAGGCGGAAGCGCTCGGGGGCGCCGTGAACAAGCGCCGCTTCAAGCGCGGCGAGCCGCTGGTGCTGCAGGGCCAGAAATCGGATGCCTTGTACCTGCTGCTGACGGGCCGCGCGCGCGTGAGCGCCGCCGATGCGCGTGGTCGCGAGGTGATTTTGGCCACGCTGGTGCCGGGCGACTACCTGGGGGAGATGAGCCTTATCGACAATGAGCCGCATTCGGCCTCGGTTCATGCGCTGGTGCAGACCGATGTGCTGGAGCTTGGCCGTGCCGAGTTCGTGCGCTGCCTGGCGGAGAACGCGAGCATGTCGCTGGTGGTGATGCGCGGCCTCGTAAAGCGCTTGCGCCATGCCGACCGCAAAATCGAATCGCTGGCGCTTCTGGACGTGTACGGGCGCGTGGCGCATGCCTTGCTCGATCTGGCCGAGACGGATGCCAATGGGCAGACGCTGATCCGGGAAAAAATTTCGCGCCAGGAAATGGCCAAAACCATTGGCGCTTCGCGTGAAATGGTCAGCCGCGTGATGAAAGATCTGGAGACGCGCGGCTTTATTGAAACCCTGCCCAGCGGCGCCACGGCGCTGCGCAGCCGCCTGCAGTCGCTGGGCTAATCGAATCCCGCTGCGGTAAGCTTCCCATGCACTTATGACGTATTCGCTCAATACCCTGAACGCCTCTTCTCCTGGGAAGAGCCTTCCGCGCAGCGTGGGCGCGCGTGTAGGCCATGAACTGCTTGTGCTGGCCGGGCTGTTTGCCTGTCTGGTGTGGTTGCTCGCCCTGTGGAGCTACGCGCCGCAGGACCCGGCCTGGTCCACCTCGGGAGCCTCTGCGAGCGGCGTGGTGCACAACCGCATGGGCTTGGCAGGCGCCTGGCTTGCAGACGTGAGCTATTTCGTTTTTGGTTTTTCCGTCTGGTGGTGCCTGGCGGCCGCCATAGGCGCGTGGGCGGCGTCCCTGACGCGCCTGCTGCGCGGTGGCGCAGCGGCAGAAGAGGGCACTTCGCCCAGGCGCCCGGCAACGCTGCGCATCTTGTTCTGGGGGGGGCTGGCCTTGCTGCTGGCGGCGAGTTGTGCTCTGGAATGGACGCGCATGTACCGTTTTGAAGCCTTGTTGCCCGGCCATGCGGGGGGCGTTCTGGGCTATGTGCTGGGGCCCCTGGCCATGCGCTGGCTGGGGTTTACGGGCTCCGGCCTGGTCGGCATCGTGCTGGTGGTGCTGGGCTCGGCACTGGTGTTCCGCTTCTCCTGGAGCCGGGTGGCCGAAGGCCTGGGCGCACGCATCGACACGCTCTTGCAGTCCACCCGCGCGCGGCGCGAAGTGGCGATCGACTTGGCGGAAGGCCGGCGCGCTGCCCGCGCCCGCGAGAAGGTGGTGAGCGGCGAGCGCACCGACATCGAGACGCACCACCCGATGCCGATCCAGATCATCGAGCCGGTACTGGTCGACGTGCCGCAAAGCACCCGCGTGGTGAAAGAGCGGCAAAAGCCCTTGTTCACCGATCTGCCCGACAGCCGGCTGCCGCAGGTTGATTTGCTGGACCCGGCGCAGCAGCAGCGCGAGAGCGTATCGCCCGAGACGCTGGAGATGACCAGCCGCATGATCGAGAAGAAGCTCAAGGACTTCGGCGTCGAGGTGCGGGTGGTGGCGGCCATGCCCGGCCCAGTCATTACGCGCTACGAGATCGAACCCGCCACGGGCGTGAAAGGCTCGCAGATCGTCGGCCTGGCGAAAGACCTGGCGCGCTCGCTCAGTCTGGTGTCGATTCGCGTGGTCGAGACGATTCCCGGCAAGAACTACATGGCCCTCGAATTGCCCAATGCACGCCGCCAGACCATCAAGCTGAGCGAAATTCTGGGTTCGCAGATTTACCACGAGGGCAAGAGTCTGCTCACCATGGGCCTGGGCAAGGACATCGTCGGCAACCCGGTGGTGGCCGACTTGGCCAAGATGCCGCACGTGCTGGTGGCTGGCACCACGGGTTCGGGCAAATCGGTCGGCATCAACGCCATGATTTTGAGCCTGCTCTACAAGGCCGAAGCGCGCGACGTGCGCCTGTTGATGATCGACCCCAAGATGCTGGAAATGTCGGTCTACGAAGGCATTCCGCACCTGCTGGCGCCTGTCGTCACCGACATGAAGCAGGCGGCGCACGGGTTGAACTGGTGCGTGGGCGAGATGGAGCGGCGCTACAAGCTGATGAGCAAACTCGGTGTGCGCAACCTTGCCGGCTACAACGTGAAGATTGACGAGGCCAAGGCGCGCGGCGAGTCCATTCCAAACCCCTTCAGCCTGACGCCCGAGGAGCCGGAGCCGCTCGAACGCCTGCCGCACATCGTCGTCATCATCGACGAACTGGCCGACCTGATGATGGTCGTGGGCAAGAAGATCGAAGAACTCATTGCCCGCCTGGCGCAGAAGGCGCGCGCCGCCGGTATTCACCTCATTTTGGCCACCCAGCGCCCGAGCGTGGACGTGATTACCGGGCTCATCAAGGCCAATATCCCCACCCGTATTGCCTTCTCGGTCGGCTCCAAGATCGACAGCCGCACCATCCTGGATCAGATGGGCGCCGAAGCCCTGCTGGGCATGGGCGACATGCTTTATATGGCCAGTGGTTCCGGCTTGCCGGTGCGCGTGCACGGCGCTTTCGTTTCCGATGAAGAAGTGCACCGCGTTGTCAGCTACCTCAAGACCCAGGGCGAGCCCGACTACATCGAGGGCGTGCTGGAGGGCGGAACTGTGGACGGCGAGGGCGATCTGTCTTTAGATGGTGATGCTGGCGGCGAGAAGGACCCGATGTACGACCAGGCGGTCGAGATCGTGCTCAAGGACCGCAAGGCCAGCATCAGCTATGTGCAGCGCAAGCTGCGCATCGGCTACAACCGCTCGGCGCGTCTGTTGGAAGACATGGAAAAAGCGGGCCTGGTCAGCGGCCTCACCACCAGCGGGCAGCGCGAGGTGCTGGTGCCGGCGAGGGAGTAGAGGCATCCCCCTGAGCGGCTGCGCCGCTTCCCCCTTCTCTCGAATCGCTGCGCGATTCGGGAAGGGGGACGACACCGGCGCAGCGGGGCGGCCCTTGCGCGGTGTCCGCTGGTAGAGGGCACGGCCCCAGTCTTACGTCGGGGTGGCGCCATCTGCGATACAACGGGAACCGACTCTCAAGGGATATGAATGAAAAAGACGATTACTGCAATTTTCATAGCTGTCTGCGCAAGCGCAGCAAGCGCTGACGGCCTAAAAAGCCTTGAAACTTTTATGCAGAACACGCACTCGGCGCAGGCAGAGTTCACGCAGGAGGTGACGGCGCCCTCCAAGAACGGGCAGGCGCCGCGCGTCAAAACGTCGAGTGGCAGCTTTGCCTTTGAGCGGCCCGGGCAGTTTCGCTTTGATTACAAGAAGCCTTTTGTCCAGACCATCGTTGCCGATGGCAAGACGCTGTGGCTCTATGACGCTGACCTGAACCAGGTGACCGAGCGCGCCCAGGCCAAAGCGCTGGGCAGCACGCCCGCTGCGCTGCTGGCCTCGGCGCCCAATTTGCAGGCGCTGACGAAAGATTTCACGCTGGAATCCGCCCCCGAGCAGGACGGTTTGCAGTGGGTGCACGCCACGCCCAAGGCCAAGGATGGGCAGTTGCAGAGCGTGCGCGTCGGCCTGCGCGGCGAGCAGTTGGCAGCGCTGGAAATCTTGGACAGTTTCGGCCAGCGCTCCATGATCCGTTTCGACAAGGTGCAGGCCAATGCGGCTTTGCCGGCTTCCACGTTCGACTTCAAGGTGCCGCAGGGGGCCGATGTGCTCAAGCAGTAATGCGGTCCACAGTCAGGCCAGCAGCAACAGCGCCAGACCGAGGGCAGCCGGAACGGTCTGGATGAACAGGATCTTGCGGCTCGCGGTGGCAGCGCCGAACAGCCCCGCCACGGCCACGCACAGCAGGAAGAACACTTTTACCGACAGCCCCGCATCGCCCAGCCACAGGCCCCAGAACAGCCCCGCGGCCAGAAACCCGTTGTACAGCCCCTGGTTGGCGCCCAGGACCTTGGTGGCCGTCGCCAGTTCCTGGTTCAGGCCAAAGGCGCGCAGCCCGGCCGGCTTGTCCCACAAAAACATCTCCAGCACCAGGATATACACATGGAGCAGGGCGATGGCGGCGACGACGATGTTGGCGGCGAGCAGCATGGCGGACGGGTGTGCAGGGTGAGAAGTCCCGCAGCATAGCGGCCTTGGCGTTACTGTGTTGGTGAGGGTCGCTGTAAAACCGTTGTAATAGCGCTATGCACCACGCCCACTTTGCCCCGTAACGTGCCCGCCGCCAAACTCTCCTCCCACCAGCCTCTGGCCGAGCGTCTGCGCCCACGCCGACTCGCCGACGTGGTCGGCCAGCAAAAGATACTCGGCCCGGGCATGCCGCTGCGCCTGGCATTCGAATCTGGGCGCCCGCACAGTTGCATCCTGTGGGGGCCGCCGGGCGTGGGCAAGACGACGATTGCACGGCTGATGGCCGATGCCTTCGACGCACAGTTCATCAGCATCAGCGCGGTTCTCGGTGGGGTCAAGGACATCCGCGAGGCGGTCGAGCGGGCGCAGGCGGTGCAATCGGGCCTGCACCCGCAGCCGACGCTGGTCTTCGTCGATGAGGTGCACCGCTTCAACAAGAGCCAGCAAGACGCCTTTCTGCCGCATGTCGAGAGCGGGTTGTTCACCTTTATCGGCGCCACCACGGAAAATCCTTCGTTCGAGGTGAATTCGGCGCTGCTCTCGCGCGCCACGGTTTATGTGCTGGAGCCGCTCACCACCGAAGATTTAAAGAAAATAGTGGCCCTGGCGCAGGCGCAGCAAGGGGTTCCTGCTATTGAACAAGTAGCAATCGAGCGTTTGGTGGCGTATGCCGATGGTGACGCTCGCCGCCTGCTCAACACGCTGGAGACGCTCACCATGGCGGCTGCGCAGGAGCAACTGCAGGCAATCACCGACGCCTGGGTGCTCAGCGTGCTGGGCGAGCGCATGCGCCGCTACGACAAAGGCGGCGAGCAGTTCTACGACACCATCAGCGCGCTGCACAAGTCGGTGCGCGGCTCGGACCCCGACGCCGCGCTGTACTGGCTGGTGCGCATGCTCGACGGCGGCGCCGACCCGCGCTACATGGCGCGGCGCATGGTGCGCATGGCGAGCGAAGACATCGGCCTGGCCGACCCGCGTGCGCTGCGCCTGGCGCTGGACACCGCCGAGGTGTATGAGCGCCTGGGCAGCCCCGAGGGCGAGCTGGCGCTGGCGCAGTGCGTGGTCTATCTGGCCGTGGCGCCCAAATCCAATGCGGTCTACAAGGCCTACAACGCCGCGCGTGCCTTGATCAAACAGGACGGCACGCGCCCCGTGCCCATGCACTTGCGCAATGCACCCACCCAGTTGATGAAGCAGCTCGACTATGGCAAGGGCTACCGCTATGCGCACGACGAAGAGGGCGGTTTTGCCGCGGGCGAAAGCTATTGGCCGGAGGGCATGCAGGCGCCAGATTTTTACCGGCCGGTTCGCAGGGGGCTGGAGATACGCATTGCCGAGCGGCTGGACGAGCTGCGGGCACGCAACGCGCAGGCGCAGGATGGCAAAGCGGAAGATGGCCGATAAGAGCGTGCACCTTGGATGTGCATGAAAAGTAGCTAATCTTATGTTTTACGCACACCTCTGATGCGTCCCGAATCCAAGGGAAAACCCCTCCAGTGCCGCAGTGGTGCTGGGTATGCATCTCGCTACAATTCCGCCTTCAAACCCGCACGGCAGCTTTCCTGGCGGGTTTTTTGCTAGATGGCAGACAGGCCCAAAAAGCCGCACCGTATTCCCGGTGCCTGACCCTGAGCCCGTCACACACGAAGGACTTTTTTATGGACATCTTGCTGCAGCAGATCATCAACGGTCTGGTTCTCGGCAGCATGTACGCCTTGATAGCCTTGGGCTACACCATGGTGTACGGCATTATTCAATTGATCAACTTTGCCCACGGCGAGGTGCTGATGGTGGGGGCACTCACCAGTTGGAGCTGCATCGGCATGATGCAATCGTCCATGCCCTGGGCGCCTGGGTGGCTGATCTTGCTGCTGGCAACCATCATTGCCTGCATCGTCGCCGCGGCGCTCAATTTCACGATTGAGAAGGTGGCCTACCGGCCCCTGCGCAACGCCTCGCGTCTGGCTCCCCTGATCACCGCGCTGGGCATGTCCATCTTGCTGCAGACGCTGGCCATGATCATCTGGAAGCCCAACTACAAGCCCTACCCGACGCTGCTGCCCGCCGCGCCGTTCGAGGTCGCAGGCGCGGTGATTACGTCCACGCAGATTCTGATTCTGGGCGTCACGGCGATCTCGCTGGCGGTGCTGACCTGGCTGGTGGGCTATACCAACCTGGGCCGCGCCATGCGGGCCACGGCAGAGAACCCGCGTGTGGCCGCCTTGATGGGCGTCAAGCCCGATATGGTGATCTCGGCCACCTTCATCATCGGCGCCATTCTGGCGGCCATTGCCGGCATCATGTACGCCTCGAACTACGGCACGGCGCAGCACACCATGGGCTTTTTGCCTGGCCTGAAGGCGTTCACGGCAGCCGTGTTTGGCGGTATCGGGAACCTGACCGGCGCGGTGGTTGGTGGCATTCTGCTGGGGCTTATTGAAGCCATTGGCTCGGGCTACATCGGCACGGTCACAGGCGGCATTCTCGGGAGCAACTACGCAGACATTTTTGCGTTCATCGTGCTCATCATCATCCTGACGCTGCGCCCATCCGGTTTGTTCGGCGAACGTGTGGCCGACCGGGCCTGAGGACACCACCATGAACCAAAAGAACCTTGCCAAATGGGTCGCTGGCGCCATCGCGCTGCTGGTGCTGCCCCTGATCCTGCAGTCCTTCGGCAACGCCTGGGTGCGCATTGCCGACCTGTCCCTGCTGTACGTCATGCTGGCCCTTGGCCTGAACATCGTCGTGGGCTACGCCGGTCTGCTGGACCTGGGTTACGTCGCGTTCTACGCCGTGGGGGCTTACCTGTTCGGGCTGCTGGCCTCGCCCCAGCTGACGGACAACTTCGCCAACATTGCGGCGATGTTTCCTGAAGGCCTGCATATTTCGATGTGGCTGGTGATTCCGCTGGCGCTGGTCGCGGCCGCCACAGCCGGTGTGATTCTGGGTCTTCCAGTGCTGAAATTGCGCGGCGACTACCTGGCCATCGTGACGCTGGGGTTCGGGGAAATCATCCGCATTTTCATGAACAACCTGGACCACCCGGTGAACATCACCAACGGCCCCAAAGGGATAGGGCAGATCGATTCGGTGTCCGTTTTTGGTCTGAATCTGGGCAAAACACACCAGCTTTTTGGTTACGACATCAACTCGGTGACGCTGTACTACTACATGTTCCTGGTCTTGGTGCTGGTGACGGTTCTGGTCTGTTACCGCCTGCAGGACTCGCGCATTGGCCGTGCCTGGATGGCCATCCGCGAAGACGAAATCGCCGCCAAGGCCATGGGCATCAACACGCGCAACATGAAGCTGCTGGCGTTCGGCATGGGGGCTTCGTTTGGCGGCGTCTCGGGCGTCATGTTCGGTGCCTTCCAGGGCTTCGTCTCGCCGGAATCCTTCAGCCTGATGGAGTCGGTGATGATCGTTGCCATGGTGGTGCTCGGTGGGATTGGCCATATTCCTGGGGTGATCCTGGGCGCGGTGCTGCTTTCGGCACTGCCCGAGGTGCTGCGCTATGTCGCAGGGCCGTTGCAGGCCATGACAGATGGCCGGCTTGACTCGGCCATCCTGCGCCAGCTGCTGATCGCGCTGGCTATGATCATCGTCATGCTGATACGTCCCCGTGGCCTGTGGCCCGCGCCTGACCACGGCAAGAGCCTGGTGCAGAAGACTTGAACACCGCAGAAGGACACAATATGGCAGAGAATTCCAATGCGCCGGTGCTCAACGTATCCGGTATTTCCAAGCGATTTGGCGGCTTGCAGGCCCTCTCGGATGTCGGCATCACCATCAAACGCGGTCAGGTCTATGGCCTGATCGGCCCCAACGGCGCCGGCAAGACGACTTTTTTCAACGTCATCACCGGTCTCTACACGCCCGACAGCGGCACGTTTGAGCTGGCAGGCAAGCCCTATGCACCCAAAGCGGTGCACCTGGTGGCCAAGGCGGGCATTGCCCGCACCTTCCAGAACATTCGCCTGTTCGCCGAGATGACGGCGCTCGAGAATGTCATGGTGGGGCGGCATATCCGTACCCATTCGGGGCTTTTTGGCGCCGTGTTCCGCTCCAAGGGCTTCAAAAAGGAAGAATTAGAAATTGCCAAGCGCGCCCAGGAGTTGCTGGACTATGTCGGCATTGGCAGCTACGCCGATTACAAGGCGCGCACGCTGTCTTACGGCGATCAGCGGCGCCTGGAGATTGCCCGCGCGCTGGCGACCGACCCGCAGCTGATAGCCCTTGACGAGCCGGCTGCCGGCATGAACGCCACCGAGAAGGTGATGCTGCGCGAACTGATCGACCGCATCCGCAAGGACAACCGCACCATTTTGCTGATCGAGCACGATGTCAAGCTTGTCATGGGCTTGTGCGATCGCGTCACCGTGCTCGACTACGGCAAGCAGATTGCCGAGGGAACGCCGGCTGACGTGCAGAAGAACGAAAAAGTGATCGAGGCCTATCTGGGCGCCGGAGGACATTGAGCATGGCCGAACAGAACAACAATATTCTTCTGCAAATCAGTGGCCTGAAGGTGGGCTACGGCGGAATCCAGGCGGTCAAAGGCATCGATTTTGACGTGCGCTCGGGCGAGCTGGTGTCGCTCATCGGCTCCAACGGTGCTGGCAAAACCACGACCATGAAGGCCATCACGGGCACCTTGGGGCTGACGGACGGCGATATCCGCTACCAGGGGCAGAGCATCCGTGGGCAGGGTGCCTGGGACTTGGTGAAGAAGGGCCTGGTCATGGTGCCCGAAGGCCGCGGCGTGTTTGCGCGCATGACGATTATCGAAAACCTGCAGATGGGCGCCTTCGTGCGGCGCGACAAGGCCGGCATCGCAGCCGATATGGAGCGCATGTTTGCGCTGTTTCCTCGTCTCAAGGAGCGCCGTGATCAGCTCGCGGGCACCATGTCCGGCGGCGAGCAGCAGATGCTGGCCATGGCCCGCGCATTGATGAGCCAGCCCAAATTGCTTTTGCTGGACGAGCCGTCCATGGGGCTGTCGCCCATCATGGTGGACAAGATTTTCGAGGTGGTGCGCGACGTGTACGCCCAGGGCGTTACCGTGCTGCTGGTCGAGCAGAACGCCAGCCGCGCGCTGGCGATTGCGAACCGCGGTTATGTGATGGAGTCGGGTCTCATCACCATGTCTGGGCCGGGCAAGGAACTCCTCAGCGACCCCAAGGTGCGCGCCGCCTATCTGGGCGAGTGACGCAGCGGTCCCCAAAAAACCGGCTCCATGCCGGTTTTTTTTTGCTAATTTTTTTCTAGCAATGAGTGGCCGAATACCAGGCGCCGAGGCCAGTTTTGCCTACCCATCAGTGCCGGTCTTTTCTCTCTCACCTGCGGGCCGCCGCGATATTCTCACGCCCCATGAATGCTTTTCAGTCTCTGCCAATTCCCGTACAAACCGTGCTGCTGCTGCTCGCCAGCAATGTGTTCATGACCTTTGCCTGGTACGGGCACCTGAAGAACCTCTCCAGCGCGCCCTGGTACGTTGCCGCTCTGGTCAGTTGGTGCGTGGCACTGTTCGAGTACCTGTTTCAGGTGCCCGCCAACCGCATCGGCTTTACCCAGATGAGCATCGGCCAGCTAAAGATTCTCCAGGAAGTCATCACGCTCTCGGTGTTCGTGCCCTTTGCTGTGTTCTACCTGGGCCAGCCCCTCAAGTGGGATTACCTATGGGCTGGGTTGTGCATGCTGGGTGCGGTGTACTTCGTATTCCGCGGCGCTTGATCTCGGTCATCGGCGTTGTCAGCGTTGGCGCAGGCTCATGGCCCGCGCCTCGTTAAACTCGCGCCATTGCGAAACCCTGGCGTTTCGTCCCCTCTGTCGTACCTCTTCCTGTTTTTCCCTGGAGTTCCACATGCTGTTTGGCAAGCTCTTGCCGCGCGAAGGCAACTTTTTTGAAATGTTCAACCAGCATGCCGAGCGCATCGTGGAGGCTGCACAGGCCTTTGCGCAGATGGTTGCGCACTACAACGAGCCGCACCTGCGCGAGCGCTACGCCCAGGACGTGGACAACGCGGAGCGCGCGGCAGACCGCATTACGCACGAAGTCAACAAGGCCGTGCACAAAACCTTCATCACCCCAATTGATCGCGAGCAGATCCACACGCTGATCAACACCATGGACGACGTGGCCGACCTGATCCAGGATTCTGCAGAAACCATGAGCCTCTACGACATCCGCGAGATGACGGAAGAGATCACCCGCCTGACCGATCTGAGCGTCAAATCTGTCGAGCGCATGCGCGATGCGGTCAAGCTGCTGAACAAGCTGGCGGATGCGGCGACCGCCGAGGCGGCACTGAAAACCTGCGAAGAGATCGATCGGCTTGAGAGCGACGCCGACCGCGTGCTGCGCAGTGCCATGAGCAAATTGTTCCGTGAGGAGCCCGACGTGCGTGAGCTCATCAAGCTCAAGGCGATCTACGAACTGCTGGAAACCATCACCGACAAGTGCGAAGACGTGGCCAACTTGATCGAGGGCATCGTCCTCGAAAACTCCTGACGTTGCGGGCAGCTGACCGATGCAAACCGTACAGACCACTTTTTGGGTTGTCGCGCTGCTCATCGCGATGGCCGTCGTGTTCGACTTTATGAACGGCTTTCACGACGCCGCCAACTCTATTGCCACGGTGGTCTCCACCGGCGTGCTCAAGCCTGGGCAGGCGGTGGTATTTGCTGCTTTTTTCAATATCGTTGCCATCTTCGTCTTTCACCTGAGCGTGGCGGCCACCATTGGCAAGGGGATTGTCGAGCCGGGAGTGGTCGATACCCATGTGGTGTTCGGGGCGTTGATGGGCGCCATCACCTGGAACCTGATCACCTGGTACTACGGCATCCCCAGCAGCTCGTCGCACGCGCTGATTGGCGGCATCGTCGGCGCCGTGATGGCGAAAACGGGTGCCGGCGCACTCATCGCTTCGGGCATTCTCAAGACCGTGACCTTCATCTTTCTCTCGCCGCTACTGGGTTTCGTTTTCGGCTCGCTGATGATGGTGGCCGTGAGCTGGGTCTTCCGCCGTGCGCGGCCAAGCCGCATCGACAAGTGGTTTCGCCGTTTGCAGATACTCTCCGCCGGAGCCTACAGCCTGGGCCACGGCGGCAACGATGCGCAAAAAACCATCGGCATCATCTGGCTGTTGCTGATTGCCGCTGGCTACGCGGCTCCAGACAGCGCTTCACCGCCGCTGTGGGTCATCGTCTGCTGCTACACGGCGATCGGTCTGGGCACCATGTTCGGAGGCTGGCGCATCGTCAAGACCATGGGGCAGAAGATCACCAAGCTCAAGCCCGTGGGCGGTTTTTGTGCCGAGACCGGCGGTGCGATCACCCTGTTCATGGCCACGCTGCTGGGCATTCCCGTCTCGACCACGCACACCATCACGGGCGCCATCGTTGGCGTGGGATCGGCGCAGCGCGCTAGCGCCGTGCGCTGGGGTGTGGCGGGCAATATCGTGTGGGCCTGGATTCTGACCATCCCGGCCAGCGCATTCGTGGCGGCCATCGCCTACTGGATCAGCCTGCAGCTCTATTGAGCGCGCTGGTTACTACTATTTTCATCGCTGAAAGTGCTGACTCGATAAGCGAAAGTGACTCTTTCCTTATCGAGTTTCTCGCTAATCCGAAATCTTGTGCGCTTCGTCGACCTGGTATTCGAAATAGCGCTGAAAGCTGAACGCCAGGCTGGCCATCAGTACCGCGGTTCCCACCAGCAGTGAGGTCGCCAGGGCCATTACGGTGAACCAGTTGGTGCGGCCGGGCAGAGCGTCCGACGCTGCGCCCGGGTTGTAGCGGGCGTTCCACTTCTCGGGTGAAGACAGCCCATAGACGATGGCGGTCAGCGAGCAGCCGGCAATGGTGAACCCCACCATGGGAATCAAGATCCAGCTGAGCGCATCGTCCTGACCGAAATTCAGTACGCGCCGAATGCCGTAGATCCCCAGCGCAGTGGGCACCATCAAAAGCCAGCCGAGTGGGTCGGCCAGGCCTCGCAGATAAAAGCGGTGCAGGCCGACAGGGCCGCCCAGAAAGGCCAGCCAGGCGGCCACAGTTTTATTTTTCATGGGGTGGGATTATTCGGGTGATTGGCTATCGCCGTTACCGAGGGGCCTTTGCATCAGCACGATGTCGCGCCAGGCGCCGTGCTTCCAGCCGACCGAGCGCATGAGCCCGGTCTGTTCAAAACCCAGGGAGCGGTGCAGGCCGATGGAGCCGGCATTGGCCGAATCGCCCACCACGGCCATCAACTGGCGCACGCCGGCAGCCTCGGCCTGCGCGATCAGGGCGGTGAGCAGCGCGCGACCCACGCCGCCGCCGCGCGCCGAATCGGCGACGTAGATCGAATCCTCGGCAGAAAAGCGGTATGCGGGCCTGGGTTTGAACCAGTTGGTGTAGGCAAAACCCACGATTTCACCACTGCGCTCGGCGACCAGCCAGGGAAGATTGCGCGCCAGGACTTCAGCGCGGCGTGCCGCCATGTCGGCCCGCGATGGGGGGTCGATTTCGAAGGTTCCGGTGCCGTGCAGCACATGGTGGGCGTAGATGGCGGTGATGGCGTCGAGGTCGCTGTCCAGGCTGGGTCGAATGGTGGGCATAGGAAAAAGTAAAGAAAGATATAATTGCAGGCTTTGCAGCGTGTCGCTGGCCGGGTGGCCATGTCGCGTGTCTCTACGTTGTAAATCTGGGGCTTCGGTTGCTAACGCGCCGGCCCACCACCCGAAGGATAAATCATGGTCGTCATTCGACTCTCCCGCGGCGGTTCCAAAGGCCGTCCTTTCTTTAACATCGTCGTTGCCGACAAGCGCGTGCGCCGCGACGGCCGTTTCATCGAACGTCTGGGGTTCTACAACCCCACGGCCAAGGAAGGCGAAGAAGGTCTGCGCATTGCGCAAGACCGCCTGACCTACTGGAAGAGCGTGGGCGCCCAGTCTTCGCCTACAGTGGACCGCCTGGTCAAACAGGCTGCCCAAACGGCAGCCTGAACCCGGCGTCTGACCGGACGGGGCGGATGGCGTCAGCTACTGACGCGATCCGCCCTTTTTCTTTTTTTGTGCCCGCTGCCATGACCTCTGAACTTGCGCTCCCCGCTGCTGAACTGCCGCCCGACGCCGTGGAAATCGGCCGCATCACCGACGCCTGGGGTGTCAAGGGCTGGTTCAAGGTGCTGCCCCATAGCAGCGAACCTGCGGCCCTGCTTTCTGGCAAGCGCTGGTACCTGCAACCCACCGAGCGCGGCCCTCGCAGCTTCTCTGGCACCGTGGGCCTCGACCTGCGCCAGGTGCGCGAGCACGCCGGCGGCATCGTCGCCTGGGCGCAAGGCATTGACGAGCGCAGCGTCGCCGAAGCCCTGCGCGGTTCGCGCATTTTTGTACCGCGCTCTGGTTTCCCCCAAACGGAAGATGGTGAGTACTACTGGGTAGACCTCATTGGCTTGGCCGTGGAAAACCGCGAAGGCGTGGCATTGGGCACCGTGCGCGACCTGCTGACCACCGGCCCGCAGACCGTTCTGGTGCTGGACGGCGAAGTCGTGGAGGGCAAGCCCGTGGAGCGCATGATTCCCTTTGTCGGCGCATTCATTGACCAGGTCGATCTGGCGGGGCGGCGCATCGTGGCTGACTGGCAGCCTGACTACTGAGCCCTCGCTGGTAAAACGGCTGCCGCAGCCCCGCCGCGTATGCGCTTTGACGTCATCACCCTGTTTCCCGAGCTGTTTGCGCCGTTTCTGGCCAGCGGCGTAACGCGGCGTGCCTACGCCTCGGGCCAGGTGGCGGTGCAGCTGTGGAACCCCCGCGATTTCGCCGAGGGCAATTACCGCCGCGTGGATGACAGGCCTTTTGGCGGCGGCCCTGGCATGGTGATGTTGGCTGAGCCGCTCGCGCTGTGCCTCGCGGCCATTCGCGCGGCGCGCGCAGAGAACGAAGGCGCCCAGGCGCCGCTGGTGCTGTTCTCGCCGATCGGCCAGCGGCTGGACCACGCGGGCGTCGAGCAATGGGGGCAGGGCGCAGGCGCCGTGCTGCTGTGCGGCCGCTACGAGGGCATTGACCAGCGGTTTATCGACCGCTTTGTCGATGCGCAGATCAGCCTGGGTGATTTTGTGCTTTCGGGCGGCGAGATTGCCGCCATGGCGCTGCTGGACGCCGTTGCAAGGTTGCAGCCCGGCGTGCTGCACGATGCGGGCAGCCATGCCCTGGACAGCTTTAACCCGGCACTCGATGGCCTGCTGGACTGCCCGCACTACACGCGGCCCGACGTCTGGCAGGGCGAGGGTGTGCCGGCCGAGTTGCTCTCGGGGCACCACGCGCAGATCGAGCAGTGGCGCCGTAGCCAGCGGGTGCTGTTCACGGCGCGCCACCGACCAGACCTGATTGCTGCCGCACGTGCCGCCGGGCGCTTGAGCCCCGCCGACGAGGCGCAGTTGCGTGCTCCGCAAGACAGCAGGCTATAATGGCAGGCTTTTCGATCCTCTGCCCGGCCGGCCCGCACTCCTTGGTGCTTGGGCACACCCGTCAATCCCGACACTGCCAATCTTGGCGCGGACACGATCGCAGGATGCCTTTATGAACCTGATCCAGACCCTTGAAGCGGAAGAAATTGCCCGCCTCGACAAAACCATTCCTGAATTTGCTCCTGGCGATACCGTCATCGTCAGCGTCAACGTGGTCGAAGGCACACGCAAGCGGATGCAGGCCTACGAAGGCGTGGTGATCGCCAAGCGCAACCGCGGTATCAACAGCGCCTTCATCGTGCGCAAGATCTCCAGCGGCGAAGGCGTGGAGCGCACCTTCCAGACCTACAGCCCGCTGATCGCCAAGATCGAAGTCAAGCGCCGTGGCGATGTCCGCCGCGCCAAGCTGTACTACCTGCGCGAGCGCAGCGGCAAGTCGGCACGTATCAAGGAAAAGCTCCCTTCACGCGCCAAAACGGCAGCTGTGGTCGCTTGACCTAGCGCCGCTACCTGCGCAAAAGCCGCTGCAGCTTCTGTTTGCCGCGGCTTTTTTATTGCCATGCCGGCTACCCCTTCCTTCGCAGTGCCTACGCCGCTGCCCGATTTCGATCCACGTACCGTGCCTGTGTCGGGTATCGACACCGGCCTGTCCGCCGTGCCGCAGGCGCGTACCACGGCCCAGGCCCTGCGCGCACGTTTTGCGGCGCCGCCAGTCTGGCAACCAGAGATTGCCTCTGAACCGCGTTTTTCTGCCCGTGCACCGGCGCGCGCCGCCGTCCTGATCCCCATCATCCAGCGCGCTGAGCCTACGGTGCTGCTCACCGAGCGCACGGCACATCTCTCCACGCACTCCAGCCAGGTGGCTTTTCCAGGGGGGCGGGCAGATCCCGGCGACGCCAACGCCGCCGCAACGGCTTTGCGCGAAGCCCATGAGGAGGTCGGCCTGGAGGCCGGCTCTGCCCAGGTGCTGGGCGAGCTACCGGTCTATGTCACCGGTTCTTCGTTCATCGTCTCGCCCGTGGTGGCGTTGGTGCAGGCCGATTGCGTGCTGCGCCCCAACCCTTATGAGGTGGCGCGAATCTTCGAGGTGCCATTGGCCTTCCTGCTCGACCCGGCGCACCACCGCCGCCACGTTTTTGAGTACGCTGGACAGCGGCGCGAGTGGTATTCCATGCCCTACCGCGATGCCGAGGGCTATGAGCATTTCATCTGGGGCGCCACGGCAGGCATGCTGCGCAACTTTTACCGGTTTCTCTCCGCTTGAGCGACCGGTGCGGCGCGCCACCGGGGAGCGCCGCTATCATTGCCCGCCATGAGTTTCATCGCCATCCTGCTGGCCCTGCTGATTGAGCAGGCCCGCCCCCTCGCACGCAGCAACCCGGTGCATGCCGGGTTGCGCGCCTGGGCGCTCTCGGTCAGTCGCAATTTTGACGCAGGCAAGGCCCACCATGCCTGGGTGGCCTGGAGCCTTGCCGTGCTGCTGCCAGCGGGGCTGGTGGCGGGGGCGTACCTGCTGCTGATGCAATGGGTAGGCTGGCCGCTGGGCGTTGCATGGGATGTCGCAGTGCTCTACATCACCCTGGGCTTTCGCCAGTTCAGCCACCATTTCACCCGCATCCGCGACGCGCTTGACCTGGGCGACGAGCGTTCGGCACGTGAAGGGCTGGCCCGCTGGCAGGGCGTGAATGTGGGCGAGTTGCCGCGCAGCGAGCTGGTGCGCCACGTGCTCGAATATTCCGTGATCGCGGCGCATCGCCATGTGTTCGGCGTGCTGGCCTGGTATTCGGTGCTTGCCGCGCTGGGCCTGGGGCCGGCGGGGGCCGTGCTCTACCGCATGGCCGAATTCGTCGCCCGCTATTGGAGCCGCCCCGGCACGGACGGCGCACCCCGCGCCAGCGAGGCCCTCAGGCAAGCCAGCGCGGCGGCCTGGACGGCGCTCGATTGGTTGCCCACGCGCATGACCGCGCTGTGCTTTGCCGTGGTGGGCAGCTTCGAAGAGGCCATCGACGGCTGGCGGTTTTATGCCCAGCGGTTTCCAAACGACAACGTGGGCGTTCTGCTGGCGGCGACTTCTGGCGCCATCAATGTGCGCCTGGGCGGCGAGGCGCTCAAGCCCAACGCAGGCGACCCCACCGCGACGGGGTTGGGCGATGACACCGACTTGGCAGACAGCGACAGCACCCCCGGCCGTGAGCCCGAGCTGGCACATTTGCGCAGCGTGGTGGGCCTGGTCTGGCGCTCGGTGGTGGTGTGGATGCTGCTCCTCGCGCTGCTGACGCTGGCGCGCCTGCTCGGCTAACGCAGTCGCAGATCAGTAGCGCGTCTGCCCAAGCTCTTTGAATAATTCGCTATAGATTGAATAGCGGATGGCGCTTATGCCTTCAGCGTCAGAGCCGCTTTTGACGGCTGAAATCACACCGCAGCCAGGTTCGTGCAAATGCGTGCAGTTGTAAAAGCGGCACGCCGTGGCGTGCGCTGCAATGTCGGGCATGCAGCGGGCCAGGTCGGTTGGCGCAATGTGGTGCAGGCCAAACTCCTGAAAGCCTGGCGAGTCGATGAGCGCCGTGCTGTGGGCGGCATCCATCCAGTACAAGGCCGTGCTGGTGGTGGTATGGCGGCCGGAATTGAGTGCCTGTGAGATTTCGGCGGTGAGCACGGCCGCGCCGGGCACCAGCAGGTTCACGAGCGTGCTCTTGCCAACCCCAGACGGCCCCAGCACCAGCGTCGTCTTGCCGGCAAGCAGCGGCATCAGCATGTCTTTGGCGGCGTCCGGCGCCTGCCCCAGCGAAAGAGGCAGCACCGGGTAGGGTGAGGGCCCGGCCATGCTCCGGTAGGGTGCAAGCCGCTCCCAGGCGCGCTCGAAAGCTTGGGCCAGGTCGCTTTTGTTGAGCGCGATCAGCGGCGCAATGCCCGCTGCTTCGGCGGCAATCAAGGCCCGCGCGAGCTGCATTTCCGAAAACACCGGCTCGCTGGCAATGAGAATCAGGATCTGGTCGAGATTGGCGGCAAACGATTTGGTGCGGATTTCGTCCTGGCGGTAAAACAGGTTGCGGCGCTCCAGTACCTTCTCGACGGTGCCTTCCTCGCCCTGGCCGGTGGGTGGCGGCTGCCACAGCACCCGGTCGCCCACGACAACCTGGCTGCGCTTGCCTCGCGGGTGGCAGATGCGCCGCTCGCCGTCCGCCGTTTCCACCACACAGTGCCTGCCATGGCTGGCCACCACCAGGCCTTGGCGCTGGGCTTCAGCCATGGCGCGGGTACCGGCTCATGTGAGCAGCGCGTCGAAGCGGCTGGCGCAATCGAAGTCGGTGCTGGAGATGCCGCCCACATCGTGCGTATTCAGGCGCACGACGCAGCGGTCGTAGTGCACCGAGAGGTCGGGGTGGTGGTCCTGCGCGTGGGCGATGAAGGCCAGGGCATTCACGAAGGCCATGGTCTGGTAGTAGTTGGCGAATCGGTAGGTTTTCTCGATGGCTACGTCGGCGCCGTCGCCTTGCAAACGCCAGCCATCCAGTTGCGCCAATGCTGCTACTATTTCCGTAGCTTTAAGGGCGCGCCGCGTCTGCGTGGACCAGTTTTTTTGCTTCAAATCGTTTGTCATGCGGGGGCTCCGGCTTGCATGCGCGCCAGCCGCTCTACGGCCGGCGGGTGCGAGTAATAGAACTTGACGTAGAGCGGATCCGGCGTCAGCGTGGCGGCATTGTCTTCGTACAGTTTGAGCAGTGCCGACGCGAGGTCGCCGCCATGGGTCTGGCGGGCGGCGTAGGCGTCTGCTTCGAATTCGTGCTTGCGCGAGAGCTGGGCAAACAGCGGTGAGAAAAACACCGTGAACACCGGCACCACCAGCACGAACAGCAGCAAGGCCAGTGCGTCGCTCGGGGCGTGGGCGATGCCCGGCAGCAGCGCGGTGAGGTTGGGTTGCACGCCCAGACCGGTATAGAACCAGGGTTGGCTTGAGAGCCAGCCCAGCAGTGCAAAGCCAGCCAGGCTGAGTACGAACATGGTCGCCATGCGCTTGGCGACGTGGCGGTGGTGAAAGTGCCCGAGTTCGTGCGCCAATACGGCTTCCACTTCGGCGGGCGCCAACTGGCGCAGCAGGGTGTCGAAAAACACCACCCGCTTGGACGTCCCAAAACCCGTGAAATAGGCGTTGGCGTGGGCGCTGCGGCGGCTGCCATCCATGACGAAAAATCCCTTGGCAGAAAAGCCGCAACGCTGCATCAGCGCCGTGACGCGCGCGGTCAGCGTCTCGTCTGCCAGGGGCTCGAACTTGTTGAAGAAGGGCGCGATGAAGGCTGGGTAGGCCCACATGAACAGCAGGTTGAGCCCGGTCCACAGCCCCCAGGCCCAGATCCACCACAGGCCGCCGGCTGACCCCATCAACCAAAGGATGGCCGCGGCAACGGGCAACCCGATCAAGGCGCTGAGCAGCGTGGATTTCGCCAGGTCGCTCAGCCACAAGCGCAGCGTGGTCTGGTTGAAACCAAACCGCTGCTCCAGCACAAAGGTCTGGTACAGCGTGCCAGGCAGGTCGATCAGGCCGCTGATCAGTACAAAACCCACCAGCAGGGCCAGTTGTTGCAGCATGCCGCCACCGAGCAGCGCGAGCAGCGCCCGGTTCAGGGCATCAAGCCCACCCAGCAGTGTCCAGCCCAGCAGTATGGCGGCGCCCAGTGCCGCTTCTAGCGTGCCAAAACGCAGTTTCGCCAGGGTGTAGTCTGCAGCCTTCTGGTGCGCTGCCAGAGAAATGCGGCTGGCAAACGAGCCCGGCACGGCAGCACGGCCGCGCGCTACATGGCGCAGCTGCCGGCTCGCAAGCCACAATTTGAGGAGAAAGCCCCCGCCAAGCGCAATGACGAAGGCGATGGTCAGCACCAGGGAGGGCGGCAGAAAGGACGGGGTGGAAACAGGCATGTTGCGCGAGTTTAGGGCAATGCTGAACAAGTCTCTCACGCGCCGCGCATCCGTACCTCGGGCGGTCTGCCGCGTTGCAAATCCTCGCCATCGCTGCGGCTATGGGTGCGGTTTGCGCCTTGCATCCCATCCCGATGCACGGCGCGCGCCATCGCGGTGACTTGTTCAGCATCGCCTTGGGGCAAGGAGCACGCGGCTGTCGCCAGACTGGGTGCGCGACAATCTGCGGTATGTCTGTACCTTCCGCCTCCCTTTCCCCTGCAACGCCTGCGCTGGGCCGCTCCGATCAAAACCTGATCTGGCTCGATTGCGAAATGACGGGCCTGGACCCGGAGAAAGAACGCATCATCGAAATTGCCGTGGTCGTCACCGGCCCGCAGCTCACGCCCTGCGTTGAGGGCCCGGTGCTGGTGGTGCACCAGAGCGACGAATTGCTGGCAGCCATGGATGCCTGGAACAAGGGCACGCACGGCCGCAGCGGCTTGATCGACAAAGTGCGCGCCTCCACGCTGACCGAAGCAGAAGCAGAAGCGCAGGTGCTGGAATTCGTCAAGCGCTACGCGCCCAAGGGAGCCGTGCCTTTGTGCGGTAACAGCATCGGGCAGGACCGGCGCTTTCTGGCCCGCTACATGCCCAAGCTGGAAGCTTTTCTGCACTACCGCAATGTGGACGTCAGCACGCTCAAGGAGCTGGCCAAGCGCTGGAAGCCCGCCGCCTACAGCAGCTTCAAAAAGGCGCAGAAACACACGGCGCTGGCCGATGTGTATGAGTCGATTGACGAGCTGGCGCACTACCGCGCACAGCTCTTCGCAGCTGAGGCACTTGCGGGAAAACCCGAATCCGTGGCATAATTGCTGACTTGCACCGCATAGCGCTGCAAGTTTGTGCATCTCCCTTCACACACCGGGTCCGCAACGAGTCTGGCCGATTTCAGGCCCAGACAGCCCTTGCGATGAATACCCAGCCGCAGTAGCGCGACGCCGCTGCAGGTTTCGTTTGATGGTTGATGTTTTTTAACCATCAGAGAGACCGCCCGGAGCTTTCGCTTCCGGTCGCTTTCGTGAGAAAAAATATGACCGACACTTTTGAAGTGCAGGGCGACTTTGCGCCTGCCGAATCCTTTTCCATGCCCGCCGAGCACGGCGCAAGCCACACCGCTTCCAATATCGAAGCCTCTCCCGACACTGCGCCCGAACCCAACGGTTTTGTCGAACTGGGCCTGGCTTCCGAGCTTGTTCAGGCGGTTGCCGATCTGGGCTACACCCAGCCCACGGCCGTGCAGCTCAAGTGCATTCCGCTGGCTATGGGCGCGGAAGCCAAGGGTGGCCGCTACATCGACCTGATGGTCTCCAGCCAGACGGGCAGCGGCAAGACGGCAGCATTTCTGCTGCCGGTGCTGAATACCTTGCTGCGCCAGCAGGCCGAAGCCGCTGAGCAGGCCCGTGCTGCATACGAACAGGCCTGCGCCGAAGCCGCCGCGCGCGGCGAAGCTGCGCCTAAGCGTGCCAAGCGCAAAGACCCCACCAACAACCGCAATTTCAAGCCGGCCGTGCCTGGTGCACTGATTGTTTGCCCAACGCGCGAGCTGGCCCAACAGGTGGCGCACGACGCCATCGACCTTGTCAAGCATTCCCGCGGCCTGCGCGTCGCCAACGTCGTTGGCGGCATGCCCTACCAACTGCAAATTGCCAAGCTGCAGAATGCTGACCTGGTGGTCGCCACGCCGGGCCGTCTGCTCGACTTGCAGCGCTCCATGCAAATCAAGCTCGACCAGGTGCAGTTCCTGGTCGTGGACGAAGCCGACCGTATGCTGGACCTCGGCTTTTCGGATGATCTGGCCGAGATCAACCAGCTCACCAGCCAGCGCAAGCAAACCATGATGTTCAGCGCCACGTTTGCGCCCCGCATCCAGCAGCTCGCCATGCGCGTCATGCACGATGGTGGTTCCTCGGTGCAGAAGATCCAGATCGATTCGCCGCAGGAAAAGCACAGCAACATCAAGCAGATCCTGTACTGGGCCGACAACCTGCAGCACAAGCGCAAGATGCTCGATCACTGGCTGCGCGACACCACCATCAACCAGGCCATCGTGTTTGCCAGCACCCAGATCGAGTGCGACGGCCTGGCCGCCGACCTGCAGCAGGAAGGCTTCAGCGCCGTGGCCCTGCATGGCGCATTGAGCCAGGGCCTGCGCAACCGCCGCCTGATGGCGCTGCGCCAGGGCCAGGTGCAGATTCTGGTGGCCACCGACGTGGCGGCGCGCGGCATTGACGTGCCCACTGTCACCCACGTATTCAACTTCGGTCTGCCCATGAAGGCCGAGGACTACACGCACCGCATTGGCCGTACCGGCCGTGCCGGGCGCGATGGCCTGGCCATCACCTTCGCCGAATTCCGCGATCGCCGCAAGATTTTTGATATCGAAGGCTATACGCACCAGCAAATCAAGAACGAAGTCATCCCAGGCCTGGAGCCCACGCAACGCTTTCCGTCCACCCGTCCGCCCCAGGGCAATTTCGGTGCACGGGGTGGTCGTGAGCAGCCTTCGCGTGATCGCGGTTACGCAGGTGCGTCGCGCAGCGAAGGCCGTAGTGGTTTCAACGACCGTCCACGGGTGCAAGGCGCGCCGGAAGGCCGCTCCTTCGCGCCCCGTCGTGATGGTGATGGCTATGGCCGCAAGCCCGGTTTTGGTGACGCTGGTCGTGGCAGCTATGGCGCGCCACGCGGTGATGCGGGCGCCCCACGCGGCGATTTCGCCCCGCGCAGGCCCGCGTTTGCCAAGCCGGGGGCTCCGGCCGGCAAGTCCTTCACACCGCACGACGCGCGCAAGCGCCCGGCGCGTCCTGCACGCTAATCGCGGTCCTCATCGAATCTGAAGGCCGGCTCCGCAAGGAGCCGGCCTTTTTGCTGTTCTGAGACGCTACAGCACTCTTGAACGCGTCAATAATGCGCATGAGAGGAGCCTTTGCCGTGCCGTCCACCCCCACTACAGACACTGATTTCGAGCACATGTTCGAGCTGGCGCCGGTGTCGCTCTGGCTGGAGGATTACAGTGCCCTCAAGCAATTGTTTGAGCGCTGGCGGGCCGAAGGCGTCACCGATATCCGTGCACATTTCGATGAAAACCCGGCGCGGCTGCGCGAGTGCACGGCAAGCCTCAAGGTGTTGCGCGTCAACCAGCGTACGCTGGGCCTGTTTGCCGCTGGCAGTGCCGACGAACTGTTTGCGCGCCTAGACAGCGTTTTTCGAGACGATATGCACGATCGGGTGGCCTACGAGATGGCCGAACTGTGGTCGGGGGCACAAGGTTTCGACAACCAGACGGTGAACTACGCCCTCGATGGTCGGCGGCTGGACGTGGTGGTGCACGCCCGCATCCTGCCCGGCCACGAGGCCACCTGGAGCCGGGTCCTGGTGTCCTTGGAAGACGTGACCGCACAGGCACAGGCCACGCAGCGGCTGCAGCGCAGCGAGCGCTACGCCCGCGATCTCTTCGAGCATTCGCCCGTTTCCCTCTGGGTGGAAGACTTTAGTGCCGTCAAGCGTTTGCTGGATGACGTGCGCGCCCAGGGCATACGGGATTTCAAGACCTTCCTCAAAGTGCACCCAGAGTTCGTCTCGCGCTGCATGCAGGAAATTCGCGTCATCGACGTCAACCAGCAGACATTGCAGATGTTGGGTGCTGCGAGCAAAGAGGCCTTGCTCAACAACCTTCCCCGCATCTTCCGCGATGAAATGGAAGAATCCTTTGCCGAGCAACTGCAGGATTTGTGGGACGGTAAGCTGGTTCAGCAGCGTGAGGTGCTGAACTACGCCCTGTCCGGCGACGCCGTCCATATCCACATGCAATTCTCGGTGCTTGACGGCCACCGCGACGATTGGGGCCTGGTTCTGGTGTCGCTGGTGGACATCACAGCGCGCAAGAAGGCCGAGGCCTACCTCGAATACCTGGGCAAACACGATGTGCTGACGCAACTGCGCAACCGTGCGTTCTATGTGGAAGAGCTCAATCGCATCACCCGCAAGGGACCGTGGCCGCTCAGCGTTGTCACTATCGATCTCAATGGCCTCAAGCGCGTCAATGACGACGAAGGCCATGCGGCAGGCGACGCCTTGCTGCGCCGTGCGGGAGAGGTGCTGGCCAAAGCGGTGGATGCCTCGTCCTGCGCGGCGCGCATCGGGGGCGATGAATTCATTATTCTGCTGCCGGGGACGGACGAGCACGGCGCACTTGCCTTGACCGAGCGCATCGTCTCACTGGTGGAAATGAACAACCAGTTCTATGTCGGCCAGTCGCTCAGTCTGGCCATTGGCGTGGCCAGTTGCAGCAGCGGGGACCAGGTAGAGGCTGCGCTGCACCGCGCCGACAAGGCCATGTACGCCGAAAAGGCGCGGTATTACGAAGAGATCCCCGCTGATCGGCGGCGCCGCTAAAGGGCTTAGGCCCGTGCGGTGTTGGCGCCGATTTCCGGCCAGCGATGGTGCAGGTAAATCCAGGCAGCAAGGCCGATGCCCATCATCAGCAGCGAAGACAAGGCCATCAAGGTGGTCGAATGCATCACCAGCGGCACCAGCACGCCAGCGACGGTGCCGTTGGCAACCGAACCGATGAAGGCCTGGAGCGACGACGCCATGCCGCGCCGCGCCGGATAAAGATCAAGCACCAGCAGTGTCACGACGGGCACCATCAGCGCCCAGCCGAAGGCGAATACGGCGATGGGCAGCAGCGCCCAGGAGACATGTACAGGGAAAAAGAGGTTGGCCAGCAAGTTGAGCAGCGACGTCACCAGCATGATGACGAAACCATGGCGAATCTGCCGCTTGGGAGCGATTTTGCCGGCCAGCCGACCGCTCAGCCAGGCGCCGGACATGATGCCGGAGATAGTCAGCAAGAAAAACCAGAAGAATTGGGTGGGCGCCAGGCCCAGGTGCTGGCCCAGAAAGGCAGGCGCACCCAGCACGTAAAGGAACATGCCGTTGAACGGTACGCCGCTGGCCAGTGCCAGCAAAAGAAAGCGTGGGCTCGCCCCCAGTTCCCAGTAGCCGCGCATCAGGTGGCGCACATTGAATGGCTGGCGGTGGTCTGTATGCAGCGTCTCAGGCAACAGGCGGTAGTTGGCCAGCCACAGCGCCACGCCCACCAGGGTCAGAAACCAGAAAATGCTGTGCCAGCCGGTGTGCACCAGCAGCCAGCCACCGACGATGGGCGCGATGGCCGGGGCCGCGCCGAAATAAATGGTGACCTGGCTCATCACCTTCTGCGCCTGTTCTGGCGCGAACATGTCGCGAATCACGGCGCGCGAGACGACGATGCCAGCCCCCGTCGACAAGCCTTGCAGGGCGCGGAAAAACACCAGTTGCCCAATGGTTTGCGACAAGGCGCAACCCGCCGATGCCAGGGTAAAGATGGCAATGCCCCACAACACCACCGGACGCCGCCCAAAGCTGTCCGCCAGCGCGCCATGAAACAGATTCATGAACGCGAAGCCAAAGAGATAGGCCGACAGCGTTTGCTGCATCTCCACCGGCGTCGCGCCCAAGGCGGTGGCAATGCCCGAAAAGGCGGGCAGGTAGGTATCGATCGAAAACGGTCCCAGCATGCCCAGCAAAGCCAGCAAGACGGCCAGGGCCCAGCGCGGAGCACGCCACAATTCGTTGGCTTGCGGATTCATGGGAAAAGCAGTTCTCTGAAAGGAAGCCGTGCGGGCGTCGCCGGCACGATGCGAACGATTATGGAAGGGCCGGTGAAACGGCGCTTGCGTGCCCAGGAGCGCGTCCCGTGTCAGATAAAAACGAAAAAGGGAACTGGCGCATGGCCAGCTCCCTTTGTAAGTGGTGGGTCCTGAGTGGCTCGAACACTCGACCTACGGATTAAGAGTCCGCTGCTCTACCAACTGAGCTAAGAACCCACTTTGAAACCTTGTCTGCCTCGCAGCAGAGAGCGAAATTATATACAGAAAAGCGGGCCGTCTCGCAAAAAATCGTATCTATTGCATCGCATTGCGGCTGGCGAGCTCGACGAACAAGCCGCTGTGGTCCAGCTCGCCCAGTCCGTGCTCGACTCCTTGCGTGTAGAGCGTTTCAAAGAGCGCCGTCACGGGCGCGTCGAAGCCAATTTCTCGCGCCGTGGCGAGCACATTGTGCAAATCCTTGAGCTGGGTTTTCATGCTGCCGCGCGGGGCGAAATCGCGCTGAACCATGCGTTCGCCATGCAGTTGCAGGATACGGCTGTCGGCAAAGCCGCCGCCAATGGCTTCGCGTACCTTGGCCATGTCGGCGCCGCCCTTGGCGGCAAACAGCAGGGCCTCGGCGACGGCGCCAATGGTGATGCCAACGATCATCTGGTTGGCCAGCTTGGTCAGTTGGCCGGCGCCGTGCGGGCCGACCAGGGTGGCTCGGCCGAGCACTTCGAACACCTCGCGTGCGCGTTCGTAGTCTGCCGGTTTGCCGCCGACCATGATGGCCAGCGTGCCGGCTTCAGCGCCTACCGTGCCGCCCGAGACGGGGGCGTCGAGGTGGGCGACGCCCATTTCACCGAGGCGCGCTGCATGGTCGCGTGCCTCGCGTGGCTGGATGGACGCCATGTCGATGAACAGGCTGCCGCGTGCCATACCCTGCGCCGCGCCCTGGGAAAACAGCACATCGCCCACCACCGGGCCGTTTTCCAGGAAGCTGATGGTGATGTCGGCCTGCGCCGTGGCTTCGGCTGGGGTTTTGCAGAAGGTAGCGCCATCGGCAGCCAGCAATTGGGCCTTGGCGGGGGTACGGTTCCAGGCAAGTACCGGGTAGCCCGCCTGCAGCAGCCGCCGGCCAGCGCGCAGGCCCATGAGGCCAACGCCCAGCAGGGCGATACGGGAGCGCGAAGTGTGGGGCATGGGCATCCTCCGGGTAGGGGCTGGGAAAGCCCCATCATGGTGTGCATTTCCCGCCCTTGGCTGTCATCTGGCTTGCAGCGAGCGCGCGCCAGCGTTCAAGCAGTTGTGTGTGAATACCGCGCAATCGTCACATGAGCAGGTGCTCGCCCGCGTTGTCGCCGCCCAGGATGACGTAGTTGACCTTGCGGATGTCCATCAGCCGCGTACCGCCCGAATAGCTGATGGAGCTTTGCACATCCTGCTCCATCTCGACCAGCGTGTCGGCCAGCGTGCCCTTGATGGGCTCGAGAATGCGCTTGCCCTCGACGTGCCGGTATTCGCCCTTGTTGAAGTCGCTGGCCGAGCCGTAGTACTCCTTGAACAGCTGACCGTCCACTTCCACCGTCTTGCCGGGGGATTCCTCATGGCCGGCAAAGAGCGAGCCGATCATCACCATGCTGGCGCCAAAGCGCACGCTCTTGGCAATGTCGCCATGGCTGCGGATGCCGCCGTCGGCAATGATGGGTTTGGTCGCCACGCGCGCGCACCACTTGAGCGCCGAGAGTTGCCAGCCGCCCGTGCCAAAACCCGTTTTCAGCTTGGTGATGCAGACCTTGCCCGGGCCCACGCCCACCTTGGTGGCGTCTGCGCCCCAGTTTTCCAGGTCGATCACCGCTTCGGGCGTACCCACGTTGCCGGCGATCACAAAGGAGCGCGGAAGCTTTTCCTTCAAGTGCGTGATCATCGCGTGCACCGTGTCGGCGTGGCCGTGTGCGATATCGATGGTGATGTAGTCGGGCGACAGCCCCTCGGCCACCAGGCGCGCCACGGTGTCGTAATCGGGCTGTTTGACGCCGAGCGAGATGGAGGTGAACACGCCGCGCTCGGTCATGTCGCGCACGAACTGCACATTGTCGAGGTCGAAACGGTGCATGACATAGAAGTAGCCGCTTCTGGCCATCCATTCGCAGATGGCCTCGTTCACCACGGTTTTCATGTTTGCCGGCACCACGGGCAGGCGAAAGCGCCGCCCGCCCAGCTCTACGCTGGCATCGCACTCGGCGCGGCTTTGCACGTGGCACTTGCGCGGCAGCAGCAGCACGTTGTCGTAGTCGAAGATTTCCATACAGTGTCCAAGCTCCGTAGAAGGCCGCAGAGGCAAATGCTGTTCTGCGGTGGGCGCTTGGCCTGGCGCCGGTTTTTGCGGGGCGCCTGCAGCGAGGTGGCCCGAACCCCTGCTTGCGCAGGCACAAAAAACCGGGCGTCAAGAAACTTGGGCCCGGTGGTTGATTGTACCGACGTGGCGCTGGGCGCGCTGGCGCACAGGTTCAGGGTTTGGCTGCGGCGCACTCCGCGCGTGCGGTTGCCACCACCTGGCCTTTGGAATTCTCCATCCAGCCAATGAGCGCCAGGCGCTCAGGGTTGGTGCCGGGCGCCAAGTACATCGCGGGGCGCTCGATCCAGCGGGTCGTGCGCGGCAAGTTGAAGAGCTCTTTTTTTGATAGCTGATCGTGCATGCTCCATGTGCGCTGGAACAGGTTTCTAACCAAATTTCTGCGCACCGGCGTGCCCTCCACGCCCGCCGGAATCTGCTCCACCAGCGCCAGCCACAGGGTCCACCCCTCGTTCGCACCGGCTGGCAGAGCACCGAGGTAGCTGGCCGAGGTGCCCACGTAGTCGTTCACCGCCGGCCCGAAGGAGACGCGCAGCCGCCCCGGAAGGCGCTGCGCCACGGGGGCGACATGCACGTCGGTGGTCGTCGGTAGCGGGCGGCCCATGGCGTCCAGGCGTGTCAGGGCGTCGGTGCGTGCGGCGGCAGACAGCGGCGCCTCGTCGCCCGCGCGCCCAGGGGCGATCCAGTCGAGCACTGCTGCGCTCGCGCCGGGCGCGAAGGTAGGGTTGCGCCAGCACTCGGCGCAGTCGGCGCTGAGAAAACGCTCGTACAGCGCCTGCGGCGCGGGGGCGCCGTCGCTGCTGCAGGCGTTCTGCGCAACGGCCAGCGGCAGATGCAGGGCCAGCAGCAGGGGCAGGGTGGCGGTGGAGCACTTCATGGGGCCTCGCTTTCTACAATCGGCGCATGTTCCCACAAGACCCGGTTTCGCGTGCGCCGCAGGACGACGCCTTCCCCGCGCAGAGCGTTGCGCCGCTCCAGCCCACTTCGCCATCCCCAGCGGCTTCGCCGCTTCTGGCGAACCTCAACCCCGAGCAGCTCGCTGCCGTCACGCTGCCGTCGGGCCATGCGCTCATCCTCGCTGGCGCCGGTTCGGGCAAGACGCGCGTGCTCACCACGCGCATCGCCTGGCTGCTGCAAAACGGTCTGGCCACGCCGGGTGGCATTCTGGCCGTCACCTTCACCAACAAGGCCGCCAAAGAGATGGTCGCGCGGCTGTCGGCCATGCTACCGGTGAATGTGCGCGGCATGTGGATAGGCACCTTCCACGGCCTGTGCAACCGGCTGCTGCGCGCGCACCACAAGGCGGCGGGACTGCCCCAGGCGTTTCAGATTCTCGATACGCAAGACCAGCTCTCGGCCATCAAACGGCTGTGCAAGCAGTACAACGTGGACACCGAGCGCTTCGTCCCCAAGCAACTGCAATATTTCATTGCCGGCTGCAAGGAAGAAGGCCTGCGCCCCGGCGACGTACCCGCCAACGACAGCGACGCGCGCAAGAAGGTCGAAATTTACCAACTGTATGAAGAGCAATGCCAGCGCGAAGGCGTGGTCGATTTCGGTGAGCTGATGCTGCGCAGCTTCGAATTGCTGCAGGGCAACGACCCGATTCGCGCGCATTACCAGCGCCGCTTTGCGCACATCCTGGTGGACGAATTCCAGGACACCAACAAGCTGCAGTACGCCTGGCTCAAGCAGCTCGCGGGCGATGAGGTGGCCGGCCACTTCGAGCCGCACGGCAGCGTGATGGCCGTGGGCGATGACGACCAGAGCATCTACGCCTTTCGCGGCGCGCGCGTCGGCAACATGCAGGACTTCGTGCGCGAATTCGATGTGCAGCGGCAAATCAAGCTGGAGCAGAACTACCGCAGCTACAGCAACATTCTGGACAGCGCCAACGCGCTCATCAGCCACAACAGCAAGCGCCTGGGCAAGAACCTGCGCACCGAGCGTGGCCCCGGCGAGCCGGTGCGCGTGTACGAAGCATCGAGCGACCTGCAGGAAGCCCAGTGGATGGTCGATGAAATCCGCCAGCTCGTGCGAAACGACGGCGTGGCGCGGCAAGAGGTGGCCATCTTGTACCGCAGCAACGCGCAAAGCCGGGTCATTGAAACCGCGCTGTTCAACGCTGCCGTCCCTTACCGTGTCTATGGCGGCCTGCGCTTTTTCGAGCGCGCCGAAATCAAGCACGCGCTGGCCTACCTGCGCCTGCTCGAGAACCCGCAGGACGACACCAGCTTTTTGCGCGTGGTCAACTTCCCGCCGCGCGGCATCGGCGCGCGCAGCCTGGAGCTGCTGCAGGATGCCGCCAAGGGCGCTGGCTGCTCGCTGCACGACGCCGTCACCAGTATGACCGGCAAGGCGGGCAGCAACCTCACCGCCTTTGTCGCGCAGATCGACGTGCTGCGCGAGCAGACCCAGGGCCAGCCGCTGCGCGCCATCATCGAGCAGATGCTCGAATCCAGCGGCTTGCTGGCGCATTTCCGCGCCGAGCGCGACGGCCAGGACCGCATTGAAAACCTGGAAGAACTCGTCAACGCCGCCGAGAGTTTTGTGATGCTGGAAGGCTTCGGGCGCGACGCCGTGGCCTTGCCGCTGGACGAGCATGGCCAGCCGCTCACGCAAAGCCCCGCCAGCCAGGGGCTGGACCCAAATGCGCCACTCGTGGATGCGCCGCTTGCGGGCCCGCCGGGCGTAGACCAGGACACTGGCGAAACGCTCTCGCCGCTTGGCGCCTTCCTGACCCACGCCGCGCTCGAAGCCGGCGACAACCAGGCCCAGGCCGGGCAGGACGCCGTGCAGCTCATGACGGTGCACGCCAGCAAGGGCCTGGAGTTCGATGTGGTGTTTATCGGCGGCCTGGAAGAGGGGCTGTGCCCGCATGAGAACGCGCTCTCAGAGCAGGGCGGCATCGAGGAAGAGCGCCGCCTGGTGTACGTGGCTATCACCCGCGCCCGAAAGCGCCTGTACTTGAGCCACTCGCAGACCCGCATGCTGCACGGCCAGACCCGCTATGGCATCAAGAGCCGCTTCTTCGACGAATTGCCCGAATCGGCGCTGAAGTGGATCACACCCAAGCAATCGGCTTTTGGCAAAACTGCTCCTTTTTCAGGAGCTTGTAGCGCTTATGGGACAAGCGCTAGAGGCCAATTTGGCTTGAATTCTGAGCGCTTCGCCAGCCCACCGGTGCCACCGCAGAAGCAGGCGCCCGCCCACGGCATCGCGGCGGGCAAGAACGTGTTTCACGCCAAGTTTGGCGAGGGCAAGGTGCTGGCCATCGAAGGCGCGGGCGACGACGCGCGTGCGCAGGTGAGTTTTGGCCGGCATGGCACCAAGTGGCTGGCGCTGGCGGTGGCGAAGTTGACGGTGGTGGAGGGTTGAATCATGGCGGGTAAAGGGGCTCTTCTGCTTAGCGTCTTGCGGTTGAGTTTCCTATCCGTCCTGGCTATTCTGATGTTTTGCGCCGTTGATCAATGAATTCTCCCGCCACGCTTACCATTTCTGTTGATCAATTATGCGTTGGTCTGTATGTGCATCTGGACATGAGTTGGCTGGATCATACGTTTGCCCGCAATAGTTTCATATTAAAGAATGCCGGGCAGATCGACGCCATCAAGCGGTTGGGTATCAAGCGGATTCGGGTGGAACCGGCGCGTAGTTCAACCCGCCCTTTGCCTTTGACCGCCCCAGTGCCGGCACCAGCGGAAGTTGTCGCCCCCAGTGCAGAAGAAAACGCCTTGATCAGTGAGAAAAAAGCGCGCATCGAAAGAATCCTTGCCGAGCGTGCTGCGATTTCAAAATGTGAAAAAGCCTTCGCCAAGGCGGGCAGCACTTTAAAGAATATCGAGCGCAATGTGTTTTCCAGGCCGCAAGACGCTTATGCCGATGCGGATCAATTGGTACAGCAGATGCTCGATGGCCTGCTGGCGGACAAGAGCATCGCTATCCACCTCATGAACGACAAAATTGCCGGTGAGGATGTGTATTTTCATTCGCTCAATGTATCGGTGCTGGCGATGATGCTGGCGAAAGAGCTGGCGCTGCCAGCCGAGGATATCAAGGCCATTGGCATCGGTTGCCTGTTTCATGATATCGGCAAGGTGGAAATTCCCGCACGCATTGTGAATTCGACGCTTCCTCTCAACCGTGCAGAAAAGAACTTGCTGCAACTGCATTGCCAGTATGGCCTTAATGTGGTGAGAAAAATTGGCTTGCCGAAAGCGTCGCTAGATATCATCGAGCAGCACCATGAGCATATGGACGGCAGCGGCTACCCCAATCATTTGCGTGGGGAGGAAATCGCGTTTTTGGCCCGTATTGTCTGTGTGGTTAACACTTTCGATAACCACTGCAACCGCACCAACCCGGACGATTCTCTGACGCCTTTTGAAGCTTTGTCGATGATGTTCAAGCAGCAGCGCCACTTGTTTGACCCGGTGCCGCTGAATATGTTTATCCGCTGCATGGGAGTCTATCCCCCGGGCACGCTGGTGAAGTTATCGGATGAATCGTTGGGTATGGTGATTTCCATTAATTCTGGCAAACCATTGCGGCCCAGCGTCTTGATTCATGATCCGGGCGTGCCGAAAAATGAGGCAATCATTCTGGATCTAAGCCAAGAGACCGATATCGAGATCAGTGCCAGCTTAAAACCCAGCCAGCTTAGCCCGGAGGCCTACGACTACCTGAGCCCGCGCAAGCGGATGAGCTATTTTTTTGATACGCCGAAAGTGGAGACGAAGAAGTCTTAGAACTTATCGTGGACTGAAGTCTGATTTTCCCCTGATTCGTCTCGCACCGGAAAAATATGAACACCCTTACCGTTCGCCAAGCTGTCCTGTCCGACCTCGATGCGCTGGTGGCGCTCTTTGACCGTTATCGCCAGTTCTATGGACGTGAGAGTGATGCCGGTGCGGCGAGGGCGTTTTTGTCGGCACGTTTCAATCATGGCGAGTCGGTTCTCTTTATTGCGTTGGAAGGCGACCGGCCAGTCGGTTTCACCCAGCTGTATCCGAGTTTTTCATCGGTGTCGCTGGCCCGCATTTTTGTGCTCAACGATCTCTTCGTGGAGGCATCGGCGCGCAGAAAAGGGGTGGCCGCGTGCCTGATGTCTGCAGCGGTTGCCTTTGCAAAGGCCGTGGGAGCGGTGCGCCTCTCGCTGTCAACCGCGGTGACCAACAAAACGGCGCAGGCGCTGTACGCGTCCGCCGGTTGGAAGTGCAATGAGCAATTCCTTGTCTATGAGCTTCCCATCCCGACACAAGCCGGTCTTTAAGCGCGTTTGAACGGTGGGCCCGGTTTGCAGGACGCAGAGGGGCGGGTGAAAATTGGCGCCCTGCGCGCAAGGCCCGCTGCTGTGATGCCGCCTCAAGGCCTGTTGCATCCGGCGCCTCAAAACCATCCCGAAAAGCAAGCCCAATCGAGGCCAAAGCACACCGCGCAAGCAAGCATGCTTGCTTGCCGGCAGTCGGGCGTTCTTGCCTCGAACGAAGCCTCACCCCAACGTCATCTGCGTTGGCATTCCCGTCAAATAGCCGACCGCGGCGCCAAACTTGTTTTTGTAGTTCGCCTTGATCAGCGGATCCAGCGTGTCTTTGACCACGCTGTGGATGCTGCCCCAGTCGCCCGCGTGCTGGAAATTGCTCATGATGTACATCCAGCCGTTGACTTCGTCCACCGCGTGCAGACCGGTGGATTCACCGCCTGTCGGCACCGACATCACGCGCGAGAGCATTTTGGTGTCGACGTTGTAGGCCCACAGGAAATTGTTCACGTGCTGGCTGCTGTCTTCTCCGATGAACAGGGTGCGCAGCTTTTCCGAGAATTTGAGGTTGTCGGGGTTGGCGACCTTGTTCGGGTTGGCCGTGTTGCCCAGCGCGTCGCCCTTGAGGGTCTTGCCATCGGTGTCCAGCAGATCCTCGCCGGCCAGCAGGGGCTTGGTGTCCGCAGGCATCCATTCGCTGTTGATGGCCGTGCCGCTGGTGTCCTTCTGGCTGCCCTTGAGGTTGAGCGCCATCACCACTCCGGCCACGAGTTGCTTGGGCACCGAGATGTTATTGCCCGGCACGTTGGCGGCGTTGCCGGCCACCATGGAGGCCTGCACATTCTGCAGCGCCGAGTAGGCGATCTTGTCCTTGATGTTGACGGTCGTGCCTTCCATCTTGCTGAAGCCCATGCTGGCACCCTTGAAGGCGGCGTAGCGGTGGGTTTCGAGGAAGGCGGCGGCCTTTTCCATCCCGGGGTTGATCTTGATCCACTCGGTCTTGCCGTTGGCGACGATCTTGGTGTATGCGGCATCGGCCGGGTCGGCCTTGACCACGGTCATGATGTCCGTGGGCTTGAGCGTGTTGGCCAGGGCTTCGATCTCGGCGCTGGTGGCCGAGCCGAGCTTGATCCAGGTCAGCGCGGCGGCCGTGCCCACGGCGGGGTCAATGGAGAAGCCCGTGCCCAGCTTGGCCGCGTACAGCGTGCCCGAGGACAGGTCCTTTTCCTTGTCGGCGACGAAGACGAAGTAGCCGCTGTTGGTGGCGTCGTCGCCCATGAAGGTCGTGCGGTTGTCGGGCATGACCTGCACCAGCTCGTGCGAGAGGCGGCCCATGCAGTAATGCTTCTGGATGCTGCCCGTGCCGTCGGGGTTCACGGTCACTTCGGGCATGTGGCCGTAGTGGTAGGGGTTGGCCGTGGCGGCATTGCCGTACAGGTTCTGGCTGTAGGCCTGGAACATGGTGTTGCTGGCAATTCCGAAGGCATCGGGTTCATATTCCTCGCTCGACAGGTGCGTGCCCCAGGGCGAGAGGCTGGCGCCGCAGGTGATCCACAGGCCGTGCACCTTGGAGGTGTCGACGTTGTGGTACTTCACGAGGCTGAGCTTGCCGGTGGCCTGGTCCTGGTCGAGCGTGAGCACGGCGATCGGCGAGGGCAGCTTGCCGTACATGTCTGTCTTGCCGTCTTGCGCCCAGGTGGTGTATTCGAACTGCACCACGGCAAATACGGCCTTGCCCTTGATGCCGGTCACGGTGGGGTTGGCGACGGTCAGCAGCGAGGTGCCGTCGGGGGAGTCGGAGAAGTATTGGCGCTCTTTGCCCGGCACCGTGGCGTCGATGATGGGCTGGTTGTGGATGTCGTAGTAGCCGCCTGACAGGATCGTGCCACCCTTGCCATCAGAGACCATGTCGCCGGTCACGAAGAAGGGCTGGTAGGCCAGTTGGTAGGTCAGCACCGACTTGTCGCTCAGCGTGATGTTGAGCGCCGAGCCCACCGTGGTGGTGGCCATGGCGGCAGGGTTGGCCAGCGTGGGCGCGGCCATGGTGGTGAAGGCGGCGGACACGTAGCTGGCCTTCGGTGCGGGGTCACTGCCGCCGCCGCAGGCGGCCAGCATCGCGGCCGAGGCGCTGGCGCCCAGCGGCAGCAGGGGCACACCGGCCAAGAATTGCAGGGCTTTGCGGCGGGTGGGCGTCGTCGTGTGGGGCATGGTGGTTTCCAGAAAGGGGCGGTGAAAGGCGGGCGGCGCGCCCAGAAGGCAGGCCAGGTCCGCCGAGGTTTTGGAGCGGGCGGGTGGCCCGTTTCCTGCCCTGGAGACTAGAAACGCAATGTGACAGGCATTTGAAAAACAAAAAACCCGGCCAGACCGGGTTTTTTGGGAGCGAGCGCGGTTCTGGCTCTATTCGGACGCGGTTTCTGCCAGTGCCGCAGGGGCTTCGGGGGCTTGCGTGGCGTCGGGCGGCTCAAAGCAATCGCGAAAGGTGAACACAATCGACGTAAAGCACATGGCGGCCAGCATCATCGCCAGCGCCACCATGGTGCCGCCGAGCACGGTGGGGGCGCTCACCAGGCCCATGGCGGCAAGCAGGCCGGAAATCAGGCTCATGGCGATGCCCCCGAGTGCGAACACGAACAGCCAGGCCAGGCCATAGACCGTGAACGCGCCCAGGTTGCGCACGCAGGCAACGAAGCTGAAGAACAGGCTTTTGACCGGTGGCACGCCGTGCCAGTGCACCAGGCCGGGCGCATGCCAGAACAGCAATGAGAGCGGCAGATACAGCAGCATCGCAACCCACATGGCGAGCTGGAAGGCGCCGCTTTCGGCGACCTCTTGCGTCAGCGGCGCGCCGCCCAGGTACACCTGGGCAAACTGTCCGCCGTCAAACAGTGCCGAGACCCCAATGATGAGCAGAAAACCCGCCGCATACAGCGCGCCCAGCACCGCCATGGCACGCAGGCGCTGGCGCCCGGCGCGAAACGCGGTGAGCAGCACGGCAGGCGTGGGAGCGCGCCCCTGCATGGTTTCGGCCGAGGCGACCATCATGGCCAGCGTGGCCGACGGCAGCAGTGCCAGCGCCAGCACCGGGCCGACGAGCGGCAGCAGGGTCGCCACCGACATGGCCGCCATGGTCAGGAAGAACAGCGCTGACAGCGCCATGGGCTGGCGCCAGAAGACGCGAATGCCGCTTTTGACCCAGGTGATGCCGGTGCGGGCGGGGACGATGTGAAGTTTCATGCAGACAGGCAGGTGGAGGCGCAGGCAGAGGGCACAAGAGGGTGGGCGACGCGCTGGCGCAGCACGCGCTCGAAATGCCGCGGGTCGTGGGGCGTCAGCACCTCGGCTTCGCGCGGCAGATGCCAGTCCCACAGGCGCGAAATCCAGAAGCGCAGCGCTCCGGCGCGCGCCATGGCGGGCAGCAGGCTGCGCTCGGCGGCGGTGAGCGGCCGCACGGCCTCGTACGCCCGCAAGAGCGCGCTGGCGCGCTCGGCGTCGTGCGCGCCGCTGGGCAGGTGCACGCACCAGTCGTTCATGCACACCGCCAGGTCGAACAAAAAGGTGTCGACACCGGCAAAGTAGAAGTCGAAGAAGCCGGTGAGCTGCTCGCCCTCGAACATCACGTTGTCGCGGAACAGGTCGGCGTGCACCGGGCCGCGTGGCAGCGCCGCACAGGCGGGGCTCTCGGCCACATGGTTCTGGTAGGCCAGCTCGGCCTGCAAGAGCGCAGTCTCGTCCGTAGCCATTTTTGGCAGTATCAGGGGTGCCGTCTCGTTCCACCAGGCCAGGCCGCGCAGGTTGGGCTGCTGGCGTTCGAACCCGCGCCCCGCCAGGTGCATGCGCGCCAGCATGCCGCCGACGGCCGCGCAGTGCACCGGCTCTGGCGCGAGCTGGCTGTGGCCGGGCAGGCGGTTGACCAGGGCGGCGGGTTTGCCGCAGACGCTGTGCAGGATTTCGCCCTGCGCGTCGCCCTGCGGGTCGGGCACGGGAATGCCGGCGTGCGCCAGGTGCTTCATCAGGTGCAGATAGAAGGGAAGTTGCTCGGCCGTGAGGCGCTCGAACAGCGTCAGCACGTACTCGCCCGCCGTGCAGGTGACGAAGTAATTGGTGTTCTCGATGCCGCCGGCAATGCCGCGCAACGCGACGAGCTCGCCGAGATCAAGCTTGTGCAGCAGCGCGCTGGCCGCTTCGGGGGAGACGGGGGTAAATACAGCCATGGCTCAGGGCACCACGAAAACGGGGCGTTCAAAAAAGGGCGGACGCGAGGCGGGCCGCGGGGCGAGGACAGGGCAGAGGGCGGCGCCGCTCAGAATTTCATCACATTCCACACGCGCGGGCCGGTGGTGGACTCGGCGCCATTCTGCGGGCGGTTGCGCACGCCGTCAGAGGGCAGCACCTCGTAGGAGGGCATGTTGCCGGCGGCGGGCTGCACCGTGATGCTGCGCGTCTGGCCGCCAATGCGCAGCTCATCGACCGTGCTGCCCTGGTCTTGCAGGTGGATGCGTTCGGTGCGCTGCTCGATCCGCTTGTCTTTTTGCTCTGTATTCGAGAGCTGCTCGCGCTTGTCCTGTGTGCCCTGGACGCCATTTTGGCTGGTATTCTGAGCGAAAGCAGGGGCGCTGACGAAAGCCAGCAGCACAAGAGAGGCAAGGGGGGAGGCAATCAATGGGGTTAGGGCGCGCATGGCGCGATTCTAGGCGTGCCGCGCCGCGCCGCTTCCGCGCCAGAGGCGCAGGGCCGGTGAACTGTACCGGCCTGGGCGCCAGCGCCCCATCGGGTCAGCGCGCTGGCGTGGCAGCCGCCTCGTCGTCCACCGCCTTCTGCACAGCGCGGTAGAACGCTTCGCGGGCGTCGCTGGTCGCGCGGTCGCTGGCGCCAGCGGCCCAGTCGGCGTTGGAGGCGATCACGAGCTTGCGCTTGGGGTCGATGAAAATGCCCTGGCCGAAGATGCCGCGCGCGGCAAAAGCGCCGGTGTCGTACGTCCACCACTGGTAGCCGTAGCCCCGGCCGGGCTGGCCGGTGGCAGCCTGGCGGGACGTGGCTTGAGCCAGCCAGCCGTCCGGCACGATGCTTTGGCCGTTCACCTTGGCGCCCTCGAGGATGAACTCGCCGAAGCGGGCAAAGTCGCGTGTGGCGGCCTGGAGGCAGCAGCCGCTGATCTCGTTGCCCGTCTTGCTCAGCAGCCAGGTTGCCTGCTGCTCCATGCCCACGGGGTTCCAGACCTTCCCGTACAGATAGTCGGCCAGCGGCTTCTTGATGGCGTGCTCCAGCAGAACGCCCACCAGATTGGTTTCCCCCGTGCTGTAGTGCCAGCGCGTGCCGGCCGGCGCCTCGCGCGGGAGCTTGCGCATGTAGCTCACCAGCGCGTCCACCCCGGCCTCGGGCTTGTGGTTGTTGAACTGGGCCACGTCGGAGTGGGGGTCGGCATAGTCTTCGTTCCAGCGCACGCCGGACGTCATGGTGAGCAGCTGGCGCAGGCTTACGTCGTCGTAGGCCGAGCCTTTCATGTCCGGGAGGTAGTCGCTGACCTTGTCGTCCATGCTCTTGATGAGCCCATCGCGCAGCGCCGCGCCCACCAGCGTGGAGGTGAAGGATTTGGCGACCGAGAAGCTCGTCCAGCGCCCGTCCTTGTCAAAGCCCAGGCCGTAGCGCTCCAGCCGCAGCTTGCCGCCTTGCAGGATCACGATGGCGGCGCTGCGCTGGCTGGCCATGTAGGCGTCCAGGTCGATGGGGAGCTTGAGCGGCTCGCCCTGTGGCAGAGGCTTGGGCGCGCTGCTGGCCGGAATGACGTGCCATTTGGCCAGCAGTGAAATCCGGTCGAGTGCGCGAAAGGCCGCGTCGCGCTGCGGCACGCTCCAGAACAGCAGGTCGCGGTTGGTCGGCGCGGTTTTCAGCAGGGCGCGCGTCTCCTTGTCCAGGCTGAACCAGCCGGCGGTGCCGGCAACGACGAGCGCGGCAAGCGCTCCCAGGGCGATTTTCTTGAGCTTCAATGCAGTCCTCCCAAGTGGGCAGTGCCAAACCAAATGGCGACCGGCGACATTCAACACGAAGCGCTGCCAGGGCGCCAGAGGGCAAGCCCCTTGGCGATGTCCTGGCGGCCACCGCCAGCGCCCGCTTCCTGTGCACAATCTGGCGCATGAGCGACAAAAAAACCCTGCTGCTGGTCGATGGCTCCAGCTACCTCTACCGCGCCTTCCACGCCATGCCCGACCTGCGCGCCGTGCCGGGCGACCCGGCCAGTGCCGCCACGGGTGCCATTCGCGGCATGGTCAACATGGTGCAGGCGCTACGCAAGGAGGTGCGCGCCGACTACGCCGCCTGCGTGTTCGACGCCAAGGGGCCTACCTTCCGCGACGAGATATACCCCGAATACAAGCAGCACCGCAGCCCCATGCCCGACGACCTGCGCGCGCAGATTCCGCCCATCCACGAGGTGGTGCGCCTGCTGGGCTGGCCGGTGCTGGACGTGCCGGGCGTCGAGGCCGACGACGTGATCGGCACCCTGGCCGTGACGGCCGCGCGCCAGGGCATCGAGGTGATCGTCAGCAGCGGCGACAAGGACCTGGCGCAGTTGGTGGACGAGCACATCACCATCATCGACACCATGAACGGCAAGCGCCGCGACCTGGCCGGCGTGGAAGCCGAGTTCGGCGTGCCACCACGGCTGATGGTGGACTACCAGACGCTGGTGGGCGATGCCATCGACAACGTGCCCGGCGTGGAGAAGGTGGGCCCCAAGACGGCCGCCAAGTGGCTGCAGGAATACGGCTCGCTCGACGCATTGGTGCAAAGCGCCGACAAGATCAAGGGCGTGGCCGGCGAAAACCTGCGCAAGGCGCTGGCCTGGCTGCCCACGGGGCGCCAGCTTCTCACCATCAAGACCGACTGCGATCTGGATGCATGGATCGCCGGCCTGCCCCGGCTCGACGCCATTGCCATTGGCGCGCCCGACGTGCCCCGGCTCAAGGACTTCTACGAGCTGTATGGCTTCAAGAGCCTGGCCCGCGCGCTGGAAACCGCGTCCCCAGCCGCCACCAACGCTCCCGATGTCGCCATGCCCGGCCAGAGTGGCGACCTGTTCGCCGACCACTCCGCCAGCCCCGTGGCCGAGGCCGCGCAGCACCGCAGCGTGGTGTACGACACCGTCCTGAACTGGACCGACTTCGACCAGTGGATGCAGCGCCTGCAGGCGGCCGAGCTGGTGGCCCTCGACACCGAAACCACCTCGCTCGACGAGATGCGCGCCGAAATCGTCGGCATCAGTTTCAGCGTGCAGGCGGGCGAGGCGGCCTATATCCCCCTGGCCCACGCCGGGCCGGATGCGCCCGAGCAACTGCCGCTCGCCGACGTGCTGGCGCGCCTCAGGCCCTGGCTGGAAGACGGGAAGCGCCACAAGCTCGGCCAGCACATCAAGTACGACCGCCACGTGTTTGCCAACCACGGCATCGAAGTGCAGGGCTACGCGCACGACACCATGCTGCAAAGCTACGTGCTGGAAGTGCACAAACCGCACAACCTCAGCAGCCTGGCGCTGCGCCACACGGGGCGCAGCGGCATCAGCTACGAAGACCTGTGTGGCAAGGGCGCGCACCAGATTCCTTTTGCCCAGGTGCCGGTCGACAAAGCCGCCGCCTATTCCTGCGAAGACTCGGACCAGACGCTGGACGTGCACAACGCCCTGTGGCCGCTGTTGCAGGCCGACGACAAGCTGCGCTTCATCTACGAGCTGGAGATCGCCAGCAGCGAGACGCTCTACCGCATCGAGCGCAACGGCGTGCTGATCGACGCGCCCACGCTGGCCGCGCAAAGCCACGCGCTGGGCCAGCGCATCGTGCAGTTGGAGACCGAGGCGTATGAAATCGCCGGCCAGCCCTTCAACCTGTCCAGCCCCAAGCAGCTCGGCGAAATCTTCTTCGACAAACTCGGCATGCCGGTGGTCAAGAAGACCGCCACCGGCGCGCGCAGCACCGACGAGGAGGTGCTGGAAAAGCTGGCCGAGGACTACCCCCTGCCCGCCAAGCTGCTGGAGCACCGCAGCCTCTCCAAGCTCAAGGGCACCTACACCGACAAGCTCGCGCAGCTCGCCAACCCGCGCACCGGCCGCGTGCACACGCACTACGCGCAGGCCGTGGCCGTCACCGGCCGCTTGTCCAGCAACGATCCCAACCTGCAGAACATCCCCATCCGCACGCCCGAAGGCCGGCGTATCCGCGAGGCCTTCGTCGCACCGCCCGGCCGCGTCATCGCCAGCGCCGACTACAGCCAGATCGAGCTGCGCATCATGGCGCACCTCAGCGGTGACCAGGCCTTGCTCCATGCCTTTCAGCACGGGCTCGATGTGCACCGCGCCACCGCCGCCGAGGTGTTTGGCGTGGCGGTGGACCAAGTGTCCAGCGAGCAGCGCCGCTACGCCAAGGTCATCAACTTCGGCCTCATCTACGGCATGAGCAGCTTTGGCCTGGCCAAGAACCTGGGGATAGAAACCAAGGCCGCCGCCGCCTACATCGACCGCTATTTCCAGCGCTACCCCGGCGTCAAGCAGTACATGGACGAGACCAAAGCGTCGGCCAAATCCATGGGCTACGTGGAGACCGTGTTTGGCCGCCGCCTGTACCTGCCCGAAATCAACAGCCCCAACGGCCCGCGCCGCGCCGGCGCCGAGCGCGCCGCCATCAACGCGCCCATGCAGGGCACGGCGGCCGACCTCATCAAGCTGGCCATGGTGGCCGTGCAGAAAGAGCTGGACGCGCACAAGCCGGCCATCAAAATGATCATGCAGGTGCACGACGAACTGGTGTTCGAGCTGCCCGAGGCCGATGTGGACTGGGTGCGCCACGACATTCCCCGCCTGATGGCCGGTGTCGCCGCGCTCAAAGTGCCGCTGCTGGCCGAAGTGGGCGTGGGGCCCAATTGGGACAAGGCGCATTGACTGGCGCCGCCAGCAGCACAGCGATGGTGGTGCGAACGGCGCAGGCATTGGGGTCGGATCACGATTTCGCGCAGCGAAACTCTTGCTCAGACCCCAATCCCGGAACTGCCCCCCCTTGCCGGCATCTTGAATGCAGTTGGCGCGAGGGACGTTGGTTTTAGATGTTTTCGGCCTCTAAGGCATATGTAGCAAGCGCTACCAGCTATCAAAATTGACTAATTCGAATTCCTCACTGCCCACCCTGCGGCCCGCCTCCTGGACCCCCGCCATCCGCATGGGCCTGTCCATCGCCACCGCCACCGGCCTCTACGGCGTCTCGTTCGGCGCCCTGGCCGTGGCGGCCGGGCTCACGGTGGGGCAGACCATGGCGCTCAGCCTGCTCATGTTCACTGGTGGCTCGCAGTTCGCCTTCATTGGCGTCATCGCGGGCGGCGGCGTGCCCTCTGCCGCGCTCGGCGCCGCAGCACTGCTGGGCGTGCGCAATGCCGTCTACGCCATGCAGATGAACCACATGCTGCAGCCCCGTGGCTGGCACAAATGGCTCGCCGCCCAGGTCACCATCGACGAATCCACCGCCACTGCCGCCGGCCAAACCGCGCTGGATGAGCAGCGCCGTGGCTTCTGGGTGGCGGGCCTGGGCATTTTCGTGCTGTGGAACCTGTTCACCTTTGTCGGCGCCTGGCTGGGCGACGCCCTGGGCGACCCGCGCCGCTGGGGGCTCGACGGCGCAGCGGTGGCTGCCTTCCTCGGCCTGCTCTGGCCCCGCTTGCGCCAGCGCGAACCCGTGGCGCTGGCGGTGCTGAGTGGTGTGGTCACCGCGCTCGCCTTGCCCCAACTGCCGCCCGGCCTGCCCATCCTCGTCGCTGCTGCCGTGGGCGCAGCCTGGGGTTGGTGGATGCCGGATCGCGCAGCGGCATCGGCAGGCGCTGAAGGGGCTGCACCATGAGCTTGTGGCTCGCCATCCTGGTGGGTGCCGCCGTCACCTACCTCACCAAGCTCTCCGGCTACGCCGTGCCCGCCCGCTGGTTGAACAACCCCCGCATGACGCGCGTGGCGGGCGCCATCACCGTGGCGCTGCTGTCGGCGCTGACCGTGATGAACACCTTTGCCTCGGGCACTGCGCTGGTTCTGGATGCGCGGCTCGCGGCCTTGGCGGTGGCCGCACTGGCCTTGTGGGCGCGGTTGCCGTTCTTGCTGGTGGTGGTGCTCGGGGCGGCGGCCGCAGGAGCCGTGCGGTGGTGGACGTGAGGTGGTGCAGTCCATTGCCAAGGCGGGTGCCGCCCTCCCAGGCGGCAAGCGCCTAGGAGCCTGTCGGACTTGGAAATCGTCGGCTGCAAATCGGCCGCAGCGGTCCATGCTTCACCGTTTTCTTGCCCCATAGTCGGGCTATGGGGCTGCAAATCCGGCAAAAACTGTCCTCGGTGGGGCCGATTCTCGCTCTCGACGCTCCAAGTCCGACAGCCTCCTGGGGACGATGGAACTTTTTCCCCCTCTGTTCGTTGGCGTGATCAAGGCACATGCAGAACTTCAAACACCTGGGAGACGAAGAATGCGCTGCGCACGCGCAGCGGGGCGAAAGGGCCGCGTTTTCTGAGCTGGTCGTGCGCTACCAGGACCGTATTTATCGCTTTCTGGTGCGCCTGACCCGCTCGCCCGACGAGGCCATCGAGCTGGCGCAAGACACCTTCTTGAACGCCTACCAGGCGCTGGCGCATTGGCAACTGGAGACGCATTTTTCGGCCTGGCTGTTTCGCATTGCGCGCAACCTGGCCTTCGACTGGCTGCGCCGCGACAAGCGCGTGCAGTTCGTGCCCCTGGAGGAAGACGATGGTGATGCCTTCGCCGACCCCGCGCCAGCACCCGACGCTGTGCTGGAAACGCGCCAGCGCTATCGAAGCCTGGAGGCAGCGCTGGCGCGGCTTCCCGCCGAGCACCGCGAAATTTTGCTGCTGCGCGAGATCGAGGACATGCCGTACCAGGACATTGCCACCGTGCTCGGCCTGAACGTGGGCACCGTGAAGTCGCGCATTGCACGGGCGCGCACCGCACTGCTGGAAAAAATGCCACACCGACCAGAAGAGGTACCGAAATGAGCTGCCCCCAAGACCCGGCGCTATCCGCCTACGCGGACCAGGAAATGCGGCCCGCCGAATACGCCAAGCTGGCCCGCCATGTGCAGGGCTGCCCGGTCTGCCAGCGCCGTCTGGCTCAATTCGAGGATTTGCGACAGGCCATGCGCGAGCTGCCGTCGCCCACTTTGGGGTTTGACCTCTCGGCGCGCCTCAAGGACCGCCTGCGAACGCCGCCCCCGCGCCCCCGTGCCAGGCCCCGGTTCTGGACGGGCTGGGTGCCCGCCGGGCTGGGCACCGGCCTGGCGCTGGCATCGGGGGTGTGGCTGGGCAGCTTGCTGGCAGGCGGTGGGGCCGTGAGCGCTCCGAGCGCAAGCCTGGTGCGCGTGTTCGACCCGGTGCCGCCCGGCGGGCTGTGCGCAGCCGTTGAAATTTGTCGTTTATCGAAAGCCATGCCATGAATCGCAGCACGATGTGGAAAGGGCTGTTGGCCCTGTCTCTGGCTCTGAACCTCGGCACCCTCGCCGCCGTTCTCGTGCAGCAGGCCAGACCGGCGCCGAACGCCGCTGCCGCGCCGCTGAATGTGCCCGATTACCTCGGCCTGGCACCGCAGCAGCGCGAGCGCTGGCAGCAGTTGGAGCCAGCCTTCTTGCGTGATCTCGCGGCCAACTGGAGCGACATTCGCCGCCACCGCGAGTCGCTGGTGCGCCACATTTTTGCCGAGTCACCGCAGCGGGCGTCCATCGACGCCGAGCAGGCCACCATTGCCGCGCTGCAGGCGGCCCAGCAGCAGCGCGTGATTGCCCAACTGCTGGCAGAGCGCGATTTGCTGGATGCGCCGCAGCGTGAGAAGCTGATGAACCTGCTGCTCAGCCGCTACGCACAAGAGTCCACCGAGGAAGAGCAGTTGCACCGCCATTGAAGCGGGCGGCCGGAATGCAAACAAAGATGCAAATTGAATGGAACATTTCGGTGCGGGGTTCGTTGACACCAGCAAGGCCGCGCCATTGCACGGCCCCAATGCACGTCAACCTTCACCGGAGTTCACCATGAAACTAGCCCTGTCCCTTCTGCTGGCCGCCACCCTGGTCACCCCGCTGGCCAGCCTGGCCGCTGAAAGCCACGACCATGGCGCGGCCGCGTCCCATCCCATCGAGCTCAATGCGGGCAAGAAATGGGCCACCGATGCGCCGCTGCGCAAGGCCATGCAAGAGATCAAGGCATCGGTAGACCGCACCCTGCCCGCCGCCCATGCAGGCAAGGCCAAGGCGGCCGATTTTGATGCCTTGGGCCAGGCGGTCACGGCCCAGATCGGCTACATCGTGGAAAACTGCAAGCTCGACCCCAAAGCCGACGCGCAGCTGCATGCCGTGATCGCCGAAATGGTGGCGGGCGCCGACATGGCGCAAGGCAAGCAGGGCGACCCGGAGCGCGCCTCGGGCGTGGTCAAGATCGCGCAGGCGCTCAATACCTACGGCGCCTATTTCCAGCACCCGGGCTGGAAGGCAACCCCGTTGCCGCATTGAGCCTCGCCTGAATCACTTGGTTTTGAAGGCGGCCCTGATCCGCCTGAAGCTGTGCTCCTCGGCATGGCCAGAGGGGAAGGGGAGCCGGGCCGCCCTTCGGGCCATCGCTGCGCTCGGCCCCGGCTCAGTAGCGCAGGCATTGGGGTCGGATCACGATTTCGCGCAGCGAAACTCGTGCTCAGACCCCAATCCCGGAACGGAGGGCGCAACGCGTTTCCTTTGGCATGCACGTCTGAGGCAGCGTATTTGAGTTCCAGACGATGAGCGGCTGTTGTCGGCCACAAGCAGCCAACTACAAGGAAGCAACGAACGACTGTCGACTACCGAGTGCGGTCATCGGTGCCTATCGAATCGGCTTTGTTCCGAACAACTCAATCGCCCACTCCTTGGCCCTGGACAGCACTCGTCGGTCAGTCTGAGAGACCCCCATGACCGCGAGGATTGAAGATCAACCCCCTGGAAGTGCGGCTCGTACTCTGCCAAACGCAGTGGGCGAGCGGTGCAACAGTTCCGCCACCAAACTGTCGCTTGCGGGTTCTCGGGGTTTTGGTCCCTTCGTCGCCTCGCTAGAATCACCTTGCGCGGCTAGCCCCATTGCTATTGAAGAGTAATGGCGTATCGGACTTCTCAACCGAGTTTTCGCTCAAGTTCTATTCCGGCCGTGGTAGGCGGTCGCGCACCTTACACCCCCTGCATTGTTCCTCGGCGCATCTCGTAGACCGAGTAGAACCAGATTTTCTCGCGCTCCCGCCTCGCGTCGCTCGGCGAGAGCAACCTGTTTCGTTTCAAGACGACCTGCACGACCGATTGGTGGCGGTAAGGGAAGCTGATAATCCCGCGCAGGCCGAGATAGTCCTCTGTCACCGAGTTGCCGTCCGCAAACTTCGTGATTTTCGCGTGTCCCAGGTTGAAGACCTCCCGGGAGCTGGTGACCAGTTTCTTGGCCGCACCGAGAAGCATCCAGGACTGAACGATCCGTTCAGGCAGCCGGCCGCGGCGCGTGATGTGCTTCCAGCCCTCCCGGTTGACCAGAATTTCTCTCAGCAAGGGGTTCTGCCTCGCCGTCGAGTCGTCACGCCATGCTTTGTAGTATTTCCATGCATCGTTGCGCAGCGACTCGGTCTTTCCGAGGACTGGCAAGAGTGTGTCACTTCTCTCGAGCGAGAACGTCTCCAAAAGACGGTCGTGTGTGCGCGCGCCACACAGCCGGTGGAAGTCGCCCTTCGAGTGATGCGAGAACCGCTGCGACTTCGGGATAAGGATCATTCCCGCATTGGTCGTCGAATAGGACGCGGAATCTCTGAGGTCCACCCACCACGCCGGCGGCGCCAGTTTGTCTTTGGTGTCGTCAACGAAGACTAGGACAGCGGGGCCCGGAACCCGTTGCCATCGGCTGCGGTGCTTTGCGATATATGCCGGCCCCAGCGCAACGCCTACGTGATCGGGGTGTTGCTTCTGATCTTGGCGATAGCCGTCGCCGCCGCACTTCACCTGCACAAACACGATGCCGCCGGTATCCGCAGGTTTTGCCGCGCCCCTTCGCATGAGGATGACGCCGTCGATGGCGTCGTCGTTGGACGCACCGTACTCCTGCCAGCCGCTCTCCCAGAAGTTCTCGACGATCGTCGCGACTGTGTTGACACCGATCCGTCCCTTGACGCGGTTGCTAGTGGCCATGTGCTACTTGAATTGCGTGAATTGATGGTGCGTTGATGCGCACAATCTTGTGCTAGGCAGGCTAACACGTCGATAGCCCCCAACGTATGCGTCATCCAGACCGATGGAGTACCTGCAAGGTGCTTTGATGGGCGACCGCTTGCGATCAACCAGGAGCCTTACATAAGCTTGAGGTGCAGGGCTGCAATGGGTCGACAACAGCCAACCGAAAACCCCCATTTCGGCCATTGCCTTGCCTTCAAAAGCTGCCCCCTCAAAGGTCCGCCGTCTTGACGCCAAGGCACTCGACCCCTACCGCCCAAGAAACATCGCATCCACCTTCGGCAACCCCTCGAAGCAAGCGAACGTCCCCCCCTCCGCAATCTCTTTGGCCGCGTGCAGGAACCCCGCCCAGGCCGTGCGCGCCAGCGCGCCGCCCACGCTGATCCGGCGAACTCCCAGATTTGCAGCCTCGGCAACCGTGATGTAAGGCGCGTTGATCAGCAGGTTCACCGGTTTCGGCGACACCGCGGCGACGACTGCAGCGATATCTTCTCGCTGGTGAATCCCCGGTGCGTACAGGCAGTCGGCGCCGGCCTCTGCATAGGCCTGCAAGCGGCGGATTGTCTCGGCGATGTCCGGGCGCCCGCAGATGAAGCCTTCTGATCGGCCGGTGAGCAGGGCGCCACTGCCCGCCCCGTCAATCGCCTGCCGCGCAGCCTGGATTCGGGCGACCGCGAGTTCGAAGTCGTGCAAGGGACGGTCAGCGTCGCCTGTGGCGTCTTCAATGGAAAGCCCCGCAATGCCGGTGGCCACGGCGAGTTTCACGTTGGCTGCGACCTGTGTCGGCTCAATGGCGAAGCCACCCTCGAAATCTGCGTTCACGGGCACGGCAACGGCGGCAACGATGTGGCGCAGGTGCTCAAGCGCCTGGTCAAGGGTGATCTGGTTGTCCGGGAGGCCGCGCGACCACGCGAAGCCTGCGCTGGTGGTGGCCAAAGCCTTGAATCCCATTTGCTCCAGAGCCCGTGCGCTCCCCACATCCCAGGGGTTCGGCATGACGAAACAATTCGCGTCGTGCAAGCGGCGAAACGTTTCGCACAGTGGTTCATGTGCTTCCATGTCTTGGCTCCAAGAACACAATAGAAGGGACGATTTTGCGCTTGCAAGCGTGCCGGCCGATGGGCGGGCAGGGCACGCACGCCCGCCAGCCCGATTGGCACCACCTCCTGATCGGTGGTGAACCGGGCCGCAAGACAGATTTCCATTCGAAATCTAGAATTCCCGTGTTCCAGCCGCCTCATCGAACCCGTTTCAGTGGTTCGCGCGCCTGTTCCAGAAAAACTCCTTCCAATGTCCAGTCTTGCCGCCACGCTGAGGCCGCCCCGAGCCCCCAAGGCCGAGTACCGCGTGCTGGGCGCCATCAGCGCCTCGCACATGGTCAACGACATGATGCAGTCGCTGATCCTGGCGATGTACCCGATTCTCAAGGGCGACTTTCACCTGAGCTTCGTGCAGATCGGCTTCATCACGCTGACCTACCAGTTGACGGCGTCGCTGCTGCAGCCGCTGATTGGCCTGACGACCGACAGGCGGCCGCAACCGTATTCGCTGCCCTTTGGCATGGTCTCCACCTTGTGCGGTCTGATCCTTTTGGCCTATGCGCCGACCTACGCGGTGCTGCTGCTTGCGGCTGCGTTTGTGGGCCTGGGGTCGGCCATCTTCCACCCGGAATCGTCGCGTATCGCCCGGCTGGCGTCCGGCGGGCAGCACGGGCTGGCGCAGTCGGTGTTCCAGGTGGGTGGCAATACGGGAAGCGCGATTGGGCCCTTGTTGGCAGCGGCCGTGATTGTTCCTTTCGGTCAGCGCAGCGTGGCCTGGTTTGGGCTCGCCGCACTGCTGGCCATCGCGATGCTGCTGCAGGTGAGCCGTTGGTATGCCGCGCGCAACCTTGCGGCTGGGCCGGTCGGCCTGCGAGCCGCACCAAGCTCGCCGCACCCACGCGGCGTGGTGCTGTTTGCCATTGGCGTGTTGCTGGTACTGATTTTTTCCAAGTATTTCTACATTGCGGGGATCAGCAGTTTTTACACCTTCTACCTGATCGAGAAGTTCGGCTTGTCGGTGCAAAGCGCGCAGGTACACCTGTTCATCTTCCTGTTTGCCTCGGCCATCGGCACGCTCGCCGGTGGGCCGATTGGCGACCGCATCGGGCGCAAGCCGGTGATCTGGGCGTCCATTCTCTGCGTTGCGCCCTTCGCGTTGCTGCTGCCGCATGCCGATTTGTTCTGGACCACCGCACTCACGATCGTGATTGGGCTGGTTCTGTCGTCGGCTTTCTCGGCGATTCTTGTGTATGCGCAGGAACTGATGCCCGGAAAGATTGGCGCGGTATCCGGCTTGTTCTTCGGCTTTGCCTTTGGCATGGGAGGCCTTGGCGCCGCGGCGCTGGGCTTGTTGGCCGACCGCACCAGCATCGAGTTCGTCTACAGGGCGATCGCCTACCTGCCGTTGCTGGGCGTCGTGGCCGCCTTGCTCCCCAAAAGCCAGAGAGCGGCTGGGTAGCGTTGCGTCGCGTGGGGTGCCGCGCCCCTTGTGGCGCGCCATGCTTGTCTCTCAAGGTGATTTAACGTCTGCGGCCGGGCAAGTCGGTTTCCTGGCCTCACAATCGATACAGCAGCCTGTCGAACCTGGAAAGCGTCGGCTGCACACCGTCTCTTCAATGAACCCCTTTTCACCTACCTCCGGCGCCAGCGTCAAAGCCCGGCTGACAAGGACGTTCCGCTCGCTGGGCAGGCGCAACTACCGCGTCTGGGCCGCCGGTTCGTTTGTCTCCAACATCGGCACGTGGATGCAGCGCATTGCCCAGGATTGGCTGGTGCTGACCCAGTTGACCCACAACAGCGGGACGGCGGTGGGCGTGGTGATGGCGCTCCAATTCGGCCCGCCGATTGTCCTGATGCCCGTGGTGGGGGCCGTGGCCGATCGCGTGGATCGCCGAAAAATGTTGCTTGCCACGCAGTCGGCGATGGCGGCCACCGCGCTGGGTCTTGGTCTGCTGGTGCTTACGGGGCTTGTGACGCTGTGGCAGGTGTACGTGTTTGCCGGGCTCATGGGGTGCATCAGCGCTTTCGATGCTCCGGTGCGCCAGACCTTTGTCGCGGAACTCGTGGGCGATGACGATCTGCCCAATGCGATCGCGCTGAACTCGACGCTGTTCAACAGCGCCCAATTGATCGGCCCAGCGATCGCCGGGGTGCTGATCGCGGTCTTGGGAACGGGGTGGCTGTTCATCATCAATGGCTTGAGCTTTGTCGCTGTCCTCACGTCGTTGCTGAAGATGCGCGTTGGCGAGCTCCGCCGCCTGCCCAAAACCGGCAAGCCCGGCAAGCCCGGAGTCGCCATGGCCGACGGCCTGCGCTACGTCAGGCACAAGCCCGACCTTGTCATTGCCCTGGCCATGCTGTTCCTGGTGGGAACCTACGGAGTCAATTTCCCGATTTTCATCTCGACCATGTCGGTCACGATCTTTCATGGTGGCCCCCATCAGTACGGAGCGCTGTCGTCGGCCATGGCGGTTGGGTCCGTCCTGGGCGCCTTGCTTGCCGCTGGACGCGAGCAGCCCCGACTGACGATTCTGGCCGCCAGTGCCTTTGGATTTGGCGTGATGTGTACGCTTGCCGCGGTCATGCCCAATGTCTGGTTGTTCGGCTTGGCTTTGGTAGGGATGGGCACCATGGCGCAAACGTTCACCACCTCAACCAACAGTCTGGTTCAGTTGAGAACGGAGCCCGCCATGCGTGGGCGCGTCATGGCGATCTATATGGCCATCTTCCTGGGGTGCACGCCGCTTGGCGCCCCTTTGGTTGGGTGGGTGGCCGACGGTTTCAGCCCTCGCTGGGCGCTCGGGGTCGGCGCGGCATCGGGTTTCGTTGCCTCCATCGTCGCGTTCGCCTACCACCGCTACCGCATCGGCAAAGTTCGGGCACAGCGCTGAACGGTGCGGGTGCCACCCTTGTGCGGTGGCAACCGTTGCCAGGCCCCGCTCTACGAGGAAGGCGCCCCCGATGGGTTCGCCAGCGCGGCGATGGGGGTTTGTGCGGTTTAATTCCGCATGCCTACCCGCCCATCCCACCTGCTGTCACCCTGGACGATCGTCATCACCGGCCTTGTCTCCCTCGCGATCGCGATGGGGATCGGCAGGTTTGCCTTTACGCCATTGATGCCGCTGATGCTGCGGGATGGAAGCTTGGATGCGGTCACCGGAACCGAATGGGCCGGCGCCAACTACATCGGCTATCTGGTCGGGGCGCTGACAGCCTCCATGTTTGGGCGTTCGCCTCGAAACGGTATCCGCATAGGGCTGATCGGGGTTGCGCTGACCACCGGGTGCATGGTCTGGGGCACGGCTTCCCTTCCCTGGCTTGGCGCAATTTTGCGCGGCAGCGCCGGTGTGTTCAGTGCCTGGGTTCTGGTGTGCGCAAGCGGGTGGTGCATGTCCGAACTGGCCCGCAGAGAGTCCCCTTCATTGGGCGGATGGATGTACACCGGTGTCGGCCTGGGGATTGCGCTGACCGGCATCCTGGCCTGGCTCGGAGGCAAGCAATCGGCCCTGCTGCTCTGGATGGAGCTTGGGGGGTTGGCGGCGGCAGGCACGGCTTACGTGCTGCGCAGCCTGGCTGCTCCCTCTGCCGCTTTGGTGCCCCCGGCGGCCAACACGGGCGCCCATCGGACGAAGGGGCCGCATCCTGGCAAAGGCCATCTGGGGTTGGTGTTTTGCTACAGCGCTTTTGGCTTTGGCTACATCATTCCGGCCACGTACCTGCCCACCATGGCGAGGCAACTCGTCTCTGATCCGCTGGTCTTCGGCCTGACCTGGCCCATTTTTGGCGCGGCGGCGGCATTGTCGGTTGCTGTTGCGTCCCGCTGGCTGTCGGCCTGGCCGCGCAGAAAAGTCTGGGCCGCAGCCCAGGCCGTCATGGCCTTGGGCACCTTGCTTCCGCTGTGCCAACAGTCTTTGTGGACGTTGACCGCTTCGGCGGTTTTGGTGGGAGGCACTTTCATGGTCGCCACCATGGCCGGCCTGCAATTGGCGCGGGAGCGAATGCCCTCCAACCCGACACCGCTGCTGGCCCGCATGACCGCTGGTTTCGCGGCCGGCCAAATCGCCGGCCCGCTGCTGGTGCGATGGATCGGGAGCACCCAGTGGGCAGGCTGGGATGCGCTCCATTGGGCGAATGCGGCCGCTACCGTGCTGTTGGCTGCCACGGCGTTTTGGTTGTGGCGCGGGGGGCGCGGCGTGCCGCCGAAGGCATAGGGCGTGACCCAACAAGTCCGTCACGCGCCGCGACCCGTTCCTCCGGCGGGAATGGAAGTGCTCCGTTCGTTTTTGCCCATCTGACCCGGTCGCAAGCAAGCCAGCAAGGGCGTCGGTACACTGAATGGCTATGGTCTGCCATGGCCCGCTATCGCAGCCTTGTCCGATTTTCCCTGGAGCCGCATCGCATATGACCACCCCTTACACACCGCCCGCCATCTGGCACTGGAACAAGGAAAACGGCGGCAAGTTCGCCAGCATCAACCGCCCGGTGTCCGGCCCCACGCACGACAAGGAACTGCCGGTGGGCAAGCACCCGCTGCAGTTGTACTCGCTGGCCACGCCCAACGGGGTGAAAGTCACGGTCCTGCTGGAAGAGTTGCTGGCGACGGGCCACAGCGGGGCCGAGTACGACGCCTGGCTAATCAATATCCAGGAAGGCGCCCAGTTCGGCAGCGGCTTCGTGTCGGTGAACCCCAATTCCAAGATTCCGGCGCTGCTGGACCTCAGTGATGCCGCCCATCCGGTGCGGGTGTTCGAGTCCGGCGCCATCCTGTTGTATCTGGCGGAGAAATTTGGCGCCTTTGTTCCTGCCAGCGGTGCGGCGCGCGCGGAGTGCCTGTCGTGGCTGTTCTGGCAGATGGGCAGCGGGCCGTTTCTGGGCGGCGGGTTTGGGCATTTTTACGCCTACGCACCGGAGAAGTTCGAATACCCGATCGACCGCTTTGCCATGGAGGTCAAGCGCCAGATGGATGTGCTGAACAAGCGCCTGGCCGAGCACGCGTTCATCGCCGGCCACGACTACACCATCGCCGATATGGCGATCTGGCCATGGTACGGCGCACTGGCCAAGGGCCAGCTCTACGACGCGGGCGAGTTCTTGCAGGTGCACGAGTACACGCATGTGGTCCGCTGGGCCGACCAGATCGCCCAGCGCCCGGCGGTGCAGCGTGGCCGCAAGGTCAACCGCACCTGGGGCGAGCCCGCCAGCCAGTTGCATGAGCGGCACGACGCCAGCGACTTCGACACCAAGACGCAAGACAAGCTCGCGCCGTCGGCCTGAGCCATAGGACACCACCATGATCACCCTCTACGACTGCGCCACGGCGCCCAGCCCGCGCCGCGCGCGCATCTTTCTTGCTGAAAAGGGCGTGGCGCACGCCACCGTCGCGGTGGACCTGCGCTCCGGCGAGCAGTTGGGCGAGGCGTACCGCCAGATCAACCCGCAATGCACGGTGCCGGCGCTGCGCACCGAGGGCGGCCTGGTGCTGACCGACAACCCGGGTATTGCGGCCTACCTGGAAGCGCAGTTTCCCGAGCCGCCCCTGTTGGGCACCACGCCCGAGGAAAAAGCCGAGATCGCCAGTTGGAACTGGCGCATGGAGTTCGAGGGCCTGCTGGCCGTTGCCGAAGCCCTGCGCAACAGTGCGCCCGCCATGGCCAACCGGGCGTTGCCCGGCGCGGTGAACTACCCGCAGATTCCTGAGCTGGCGCAGCGAGGGCTGGCGCGGGTGGAGCAGTTCTTCCTGTTGCTTAACGACCGCCTGGCGGGCCGCGACTTCGTGGCCACCGAGCGCTTCAGCGTCGCCGACATCACCGCCGTGGTGGCCGTGGACTTTGCGCGCGTGGTCAAGCAAAAGCCGGGTGAGCAGCACCCGCACCTGCTGCGCTGGCGCGCCGCCATGGCGCAAAGGCCGTCGATGGCGCTGTAGCAGCATGGCCGCGCGCAAGACGCTGCTCATCGTCTACCACTCGTTCACCGATGGCACGCGGCAAATGGCCGAGGCGGCGCGTGCTGGTGCCGCGGCGGACGAAGGCTGCACGGTGCGCCTGCTGCACGCTGCACAGGCAGGAGCGCCGGACGTGCTGGCAGCCGACGGCTACCTGTTTGCGACGCCCGAGAACCTGGCCGCCATGAGCGGGGTGGTGAAGGATTTTTTCGACCGCAGCTACTACGCGGTGCTGGACCGGGTGAATGGCCGGCCCTATGCCAGCCTTATCTGCGCGGGCAGCGACGGCAGCAATGCGGCGCGGCAGGTGGCGCGCATTGCCACCGGCTGGCGCCTCAAGGCGGTGGCAGAGCCGCTCATCGTCTGCACCCACGCCCAGACGCCCGAGGCCATTCTGGCGCCCAAGCAGATTGAGGACGGCGATCTGGAGCGCTGCCGCGCGCTGGGCGAGGCGCTGGCTACCGGGCTGGGCTTGGGTATTTTCTAAACGCTATTTAGTTGATAGCTGTTGGCGCTTTCTGCATAAGTGCTAGAGGCTATTTTCACTTAAAACCCAACGCATGCCGCCTGGCATGAAGGCGCGGTCGCCGGACACTTCAGCCGACAGCAGCGAGAGTGGCCGCTCGCGACGCGCTCGCAGCGCCGCAGGCGCGCAAGCTCTAGACTTGCGCGTTGGCGGTGTGGTTGCCGTTACGGAGAAATTTCATGTCCTTGCAGGATATTTGCACCGAGATCGATTCCCTTGCGCCTGGGCGGGCCACGCAGAGCGGCGCCCGCCGCCGCACCGTGCTGCACGCGGGTGTGGGGCTGGGCTATGCCGCAGCCGCCGCACCGCTCATGGCGCAGACGGCCATCGCGACCTCCGCCGAAGGACTGGACGCGGGCCGTGTGCACTACGAGCGCGATGGCTTTCAGGTGCCCGCCTACCGTGCCAAGCCTGCGGGGAAAACGCTTTTGCCGGTGGTGCTGGTGGTGCAGGAGATTTTCGGTGTACACGAATACATTGCCGACGTGTGCCGCCGCCTGGCGCGCGAGGGCTACCTGGCCATCGCGCCCGAGTTGTATGCGCGCCAGGGCGATGCGTCGAAGTACAGCGACATTTCCAGGCTGATGGCGGATCTCGTCTCCAAGGTGCCAGACGCCCAGGTCATGGGCGATCTCGACAGCGCGCTGGACTGGGCCGCGCAGAACGGCGGCGACACGTCGCGCGCCGGTATCACCGGGTTTTGCTGGGGCGGGCGCATCACCTGGCTGTACGCAGCGCACGGGCCGGTAAAGGCCGCGGTGGCCTGGTACGGGCGGCTCGAAGGCGCCGCCACAGCCCTCACCCCCAAGCACCCGCTGGAGCTCACCCCCATCCTGCGCGCCCCCGTGCTCGGCCTGTATGGCGAGGCGGACACCGGGATCCCGCAGGCCTCGATCGAGCGCATGCGCACAGCCCTGGCGTCAGGCTCGGATGCGGCAAAGGCCTCGCGCATCGTCACCTACCCCGATGCGCCGCATGCCTTTCATGCGGACTACCGGCCGAGCTACCGGGCGGCGGCCGCCAAAGATGGCTGGCACAAGGCGCTGGCCTGGTTGGGTGAGCACGGCGTGCGCTGAAAGCAAAAAGTTTAATAAAAATAGCCCATAGGGCATACAGGAAAAGCGTAGATAGCTATGATTTTGATAGTAATTGTGTTGGCCACGCTGGCGGCCGGCATTGGCAGTGTGTGGGTGGCCGCGTGGCTGATGCGTGCCGGCCTTGGCAGGGCGCAAGGGCAGGGCGTGGGGCCGCAGCATCTGCTGAGCCTGGCGGCCGGCGCTTTGTTGGCGACGGCGTTCATGCATTTGTTGCCCGAGGCGTTCGAGAGCCCCATCGATCCCCAGGCGCTCTTTGCGACCTTGCTTGTTGGCCTGGTGTTTTTCTTCCTGCTCGACAAGGCCGAGCTCTGGCACCACGGCCATGAGCATGCGCCGGACGCACCCGGCCATGCGCACGGCCATCCGCATTCCCACGCCCACCCGCACGGCGTACATGTGCACGGCGTACACGCGCATGGCGAGCAGGGCGCCTCCCGCATGGGGGGCTGGACCGTGCTCACCGGCGACAGCGTGCACTGCTTTGGCGACGGCGTGCTGATCGCGTCGGCCTTCGTCGCCGACCTACGCCTCGGGCTTGTGGCGGCGCTTTCCGTGCTGGTGCACGAAGTGCCGCACCACATGGGCGACCTGGTCGTGCTGCAGCAAAGCAACGCCAACCGCAATGTGGCCTTGGTGAAGGTGTCGCTCGCCGGCGCAGTGACGGCCTTGGGCGGCGTGCTGGGCTATTTCCTGATCGAGCGGCTCGATTTCGCCCTACCGTACTTCCTGGTGGTGGCGTCGAGCAGCTTTGTGTACGTCGCGCTGGCGGACCTGATCCCGCAGCTGCAAAAGCGTCTGACGGCCCGGCAGACGCTGCACCAGGTGCTGTGGCTGTTTGCCGGCATGGTGCTGGTGACCGTCGTGGGGCAACTGGCGCACCACCATTGAGTGGGGTGCGTTCCAACGCCCTGGGACTAAGTGAGGGCGCTCTAACGCCCTAGGGCAAACACGGCCGGTGTGTGGCGCCCTGGCGGCTCGGCGTGGCGCCACTGGCGCGCTTCCATGCTGCGGATGCTGGCGTCGGCGAGGGTGAGGCCGCTGGCGACAGCCAGGCGCGTGGTGGGCTGCAAGGTCTGCGCCAGCGCCTGGAGCAGGGCGGCATTGCGGTAGGGCGTTTCGATGAACAGCTGGGTTTGCCCGGTGCGCAGGGCCAAGGCCTCCAGGGAAGCGATGCGCTGCGCACGCTCGGCGGCGTCCTGCGGCAGGTAGCCGACAAAGGCAAAGTTCTGACCGTTGAGGCCGCTGGCAGCCAGCGCGAGCAAGAGGGACACCGGCCCGACCAGCGGCACCACGGCCACGCCCAGCTCGTGCGCTGCGCGCACCACTGAGCTGCCGGGGTCGGCCACGGCGGGCATGCCAGCTTCGCTCAGCAGGCCCACGTCGTGCCCGGCCAGCGCTGGCGCCAGCAGGTTGCGCGCGTCAAAGCGCGCTGAGCCCTGGGCGCCGTGGTCGCCCTTCTTGTGGACTGCGCGCGGCAGTTCGGTGATGTGCTGCTCCTGCAACGGGCTGGCGAGTGGGTGCAGTTCGCCAATGCGCTTGAGGTAGGCGCGTGCGCTCTTGGCGTTCTCGCAGACCCAGTGCGTGGTGCGGGCGGCAGCCTGCAGGGTGCCGGCCGGTAGCGTGTCTTGCAGCGGTGTCTGCGTTTCGCAGCCGAAATCAAGCGGCGCCGGCACCAGCAGCAGCCTGCCGCGCGTGGTGCCTGGGGTGTCGCCGCTCATGGCAGCACCAGTCCAGCCGCGCGCAACATGCGGCAGGTGCGGATCAGGGGCAGGCCCACCAGGGCGGTGGGATCGTCGCTGACGATGGCGTCCAGCAGGGCAATGCCCAGGCCCTCGCTCTTGGCGCTGCCGGCGCAGTCATACGGTTGTTCGGCGCGCAGGTAGCGCTCGATGGTGGCGCCGTCCAGCGTGCGAAAACGCACCTCTACAGGGGCGATATCGACCTGCTCGAAGCCTGTGGCCCGGCAGACCACGGCGACAGCGGTCTGGAAGATCACGGTCTGCCCGCTCATGCGCTGCAGTTGCCGCGTGGCACGCGCGTGGTCGCCAGGCTTGCCCAGCGGCTCGCCGCCCAGGTCGGCCACTTGGTCTGAGCCAATCACAACGGCACCAGGGTGCTGCGCTGCCACCGCGTGCGCCTTGGCCAGGGCGAGGCGCAAGGCGAGCGCGCGCGGCGCCTCGCCGGGCAGCGGGGCTTCGTCGGTGTCGGGGGATGCAACGGTAAATGGAAGGTGCAGGCGCTCCAGCAGTTCGCGCCGGTAGCGCGAGCTGGAGCCGAGAACCAGCGGGCGCGTGTTTGCGCCAGTTTCGGAGAGGGGTTCAGGCATCGCACGATTCTCTTACACTGCGCGCATGACCAAGGAATACTCTCCCGACCGACTCGACGTGAAGGCCTTCGTGCAGGCATCCGCGCACCTGGCCGGACACGAGTCCCTGCTCACCTACGAGCGCCTGGCCCAGGAAGCCAAGGGCCTGCACCCAGCTCTGCTGGTCGACTGGCAGGCGCAGGGCGAGTTGCGCAGCGCCGTGGCTGACGTTGGCGCGCCGCAGCTATGGCTGCACCTGACCGTGCACGCCACCTTTCCCATGCAGTGCCAGCGCTGCCTTACGCCGGTGGATGTGCCGCTGGACGTGGACCGCTGGTTTCGCTTCGTCCCCGACGAGGCCACGGCCGAGGCGCTGGACGACGACGCCGAGGAAGACCTGCTGGCGCTCAGCCGCGAGTTCTCGCTGCATGAGCTGATAGAAGATGAACTGCTGATGGCCCTGCCCGTGGTGCCGCGCCACGACGTCTGCCCCGCGCACTTGCCCATGCAGTCCAGCGACGAGGATTTCGATGCGGCGAGCGCCGAGCGACCGAACCCATTTGCCGCGCTGGCGGTCCTTCGGGTCGGCAAGGACAAGAAGTAGACGGCCTGCGTTATAATCGTGGGCTTCGCGCGCATCCCCCGGTTGTCTTTGATGGGTTGATCGCGTTTTTACCAACCTATTCAAACCCAGGAGCCGATCATGGCTGTTCAGCAAAACAAGAAATCCCCCTCCAAGCGCGGCATGCACCGTTCGCACAACGCGCTGGACGTGCCCGGCATTGCGCTGGAGCCCACCACGGGCGAAGTGCACCTGCGCCACCACATCAGCCCCAACGGCTTTTACCGTGGTCGCCAGGTGCTGAAGAACAAGTCCGAAGCCTGATCACCCAGCGCATCAGCGCCGGCCTAAGGCCCGTAGCTACAAAACCTGTAGCGCGGGCCTTTGTTTTGGGTGCTGCGCTTTCCCCATTCGCCGCCTGAGCGGTAATTGCCCGACCGATTCATGACCACACTGGCAGTCGATTGCATGGGGGGTGACCACGGCCCCCGCGTCACCTTGGCGGCCTGCCGCCGCTTTCTTGATTCGCACGCCGAGGCGCGCCTGCTGCTCGTCGGCCTGCCCGATGCGCTGGCCGGGTTCGCCCACGCGCGCGCCAGCGTCGTGCCGGCAAGCGAGGTGGTCGCCATGGACGACCCGGTTGAGGTGGCCTTGCGGCGCAAAAAGGATTCGTCCATGCGCGTCGCCATTGCGCAGGTCAAGGACGGCGCCGCCGCAGCGGCCGTGTCGGCCGGCAATACCGGCGCGTTGATGGCCATTGCGCGCTACCTGCTCAAGACGCTCGACGGCATCGACCGGCCCGCCATTGCCTCACAATTGCCCAACGACAAAGGCGGCGCCACGACCGTGCTGGACCTGGGGGCCAACGTGGACTGCTCGGCCGAACACCTGCTGCAGTTCGCCGTGATGGGCTCGGCCCTGGTGGCCGCGCTGGGCGGCAACGCGCAGCCCACCGTGGGCCTGCTCAATATTGGCGAAGAAGCCATCAAGGGCAGTGAAGTCATCAAGCGCGCGGGCGAGCTGCTGCGCGCGGCCGGCGAGGCCGGAACCCTCAATTTCTACGGCAACGTCGAAGGCAACGATATCTTCAAGGGCACGGCGGATATCGTGGTGTGCGACGGTTTTGTCGGCAACGTGGCGCTCAAGGCCAGTGAAGGCGTGGCGAGCATGATCGTTGGCGGCCTCAAGCAGGAATTCAAGCGCAATCTGTTCACCAAGCTCGCTGCGCTCGTCGCCTACCCGGTGCTGGCCGCGCTGATGAAGCGCATGGACTACCGGCGCTACAACGGCGCTGCCCTGCTCGGGCTGCGCGGGCTGGTCTTCAAAAGCCACGGTTCGGCCGACGAACTGGCCTTCGAACTGGCCCTGGGCCGCGCGTATGATGCAGCCCGCAACAACCTTCTGGACCGTGTTCGTCAGCGTATTGACAGCGCCGCGCCCCTGCTGAGGCAGGCCGGTGCCGCGCAGAGCGACGATTCTGCGGCGCCAGCTTCTGCCCGATGACTCTTTATTCCCGTATTACCGGCACCGGCAGCCACCTGCCGCCCCGCCGCATCACCAACGCCGATCTGGTCGCGCAACTGGCTGCTGGCGGCGTCGAGACATCCGACCAATGGATCGTCGAGCGCACCGGCATTTGCGCCCGCCACTTCGCGGCCGACGACGTGCAGTGCAGCGACATGGCGCTGGATGCTGCGCGCCATGCGCTCCAGGCGGCCGGACGCGACGCGAGCGAAATCGACCTGATCATCGTCGCCACGTCGACGCCGGACATGGTGTTTCCGTCCACCGCCTGCATCCTGCAGAACAAACTCGGCGCCAATGGCTGCCCGGCGTTTGATGTGCAGGCCGTCTGCAGCGGCTTCATTTACGGGCTGACCGTGGCGGACGCCATGATTCGCGCCGGCAACGCCCGCTGCGCGCTGGTGGTGGGTTCCGAGGTGTTCAGCCGTCTGCTCGATTTCCGTGACCGCACGACCTGTGTGCTGTTTGGCGACGGCGCTGGCGCGGTGGTGCTGGAGGCGTCGGAGCAGCCGGGCATCCTGGCAAGCGACCTGCACGCCGACGGCAAGCATGTGGGCATCCTGTGCGTGCCCGGCCATGTGTCGGGCGGTGTTGCCAGCGGCGACCCGTTCCTCAAGATGGATGGCCAGGCGGTCTTCAAGCTGGCGGTGGGCCTGCTGGAGAAATCGGCCCGTGCCACGCTGGACAAGGCCGGCATGGAGGCCAGCGCGCTCGACTGGATGGTCCCGCACCAGGCCAATATCCGCATCATCCAAAGCACGGCGCGCAAGCTCAAGTTGCCGATGGAAAAGGTCGTTGTCACGGTGGACCAGCACGGCAACACTTCGGCCGCGTCGATTCCGCTGGCGCTCGACCATGCGGTGCGATCCGGCCAGGTGAAGCCCGGCCAGACGGTGCTGCTCGAAGGTGTGGGCGGCGGTTTTACCTGGGGTTCGGTACTCCTGAAAATGTAGCTGGTAGCGCTTACCCAATAGGCGCTAGAGGCTGTTTTTACTCATATTTTCGACATGAATTCTTTTGCATTTGTCTTTCCCGGCCAGGGCTCGCAGGCCGTCGGCATGCTCGACGCCTGGGGCGACCACCCCGCCGTCGTGGGCGCGCTGGCCGAAGCCTCGGACGCGTTGGGGGAAGATCTGGGCAAGCTGATCAAAGAAGGCCCCAAAGACGCGCTGGCCCTCACCACCAACACCCAGCCCGTCATGCTGGTGGCGGGCGTGGCCGCGTGGCGCGTCTGGCGCGCCGAGGGCGGCGCCTTGCCCATGGCGTTGGCGGGCCATTCGCTGGGAGAGTATTCCGCCCTGGTGGCCGCCGGCGTGCTCACCCTGGCGCAGGCAACGCCCCTGGTGCGCCTGCGCGCTGCGGCCATGCAGGAGGCCGTCCCGGTGGGCAGCGGCGCCATGGCCGCCATTTTGGGGTTGGATGCTTCAAAAGTCATAGCTGTATGCGCAGAGGTGACAAGCGCTTACGGCCAAAATGAGCAGGAAACTGTCGAGGCGGTGAATTTCAACGACCCCTCGCAGACCGTGATTGCCGGCAGCAAGGCCACCGTCGAGCGCGCCTGCGAGGCGCTCAAGGCGGCGGGTGCCAAGCGTGCGCTGCCCCTGCCGGTGTCTGCTCCCTTTCACTCCAGCCTGATGCGCCCGGCAGCCGAGAAGCTGCGCACCGCGCTGGCGGCGACGGAAATGGCCGCGCCGCAGATTCCGGTCGTCAACAACATTGATGTAGCAGTGCAGACCGATGTCGACGCCATCCGCGACGCCCTGTACCGCCAGGCCTTTGGCCCGGTGCGCTGGGTCGAGTGCATCCGGCAGCTCAAGGCCATGGGGGCCACGCACATCATTGAATGCGGCCCGGGCAAGGTGCTCACCGGCCTGGTGCGCCGCATCGACGCAGAATTGACGGGCGCCGCGGTGTTCGACCCTGCGTCTCTCGAACAAGCCAAGGAGCTTCTCGCATGACCCAGGCAAATGACAAGACCCTCGGTGTGGCGCTGGTCACTGGCGCTTCGCGCGGCATTGGCGCGGCCATCGCGCTCGAACTTGCCCAGCGTGGCTACCAGGTGGTGGGCACGGCCACCACGCAGGAGGGCGCCCAGCGCATTGGCGCCGCGCTTTCGGCGCATACCGGCTGCCGTGGTGTGGTGCTCGATGTGAACGACACGCCGGCGGTGGACGCGCTGATTGACGCCACTGTCAAGGAATTGGGCGGCTTGCAGGTGCTGGTGAACAACGCCGGCATCACGCGCGACCAGCTCGCCATGCGCATGAAAGACGACGACTGGGATGCGGTGCTGTCCACCAACCTGAGTGCGGTGTTTCGCGTCAGCCGCGCCGCCATTCGCCCCATGATGAAGCAGCGCTTTGGCCGCATCATCAGCATTACCAGTGTGGTGGGCGCCTCGGGCAACCCGGGTCAGGCCAACTATGCCGCCGCCAAGGCGGGCGTTGCCGGCATGGCGCGCTCGCTGGCGCGCGAGTTGGGCAGCCGGGGCATTACGGTCAACTGCGTGGCGCCGGGCTTCATCGACACCGACATGACCGCCAGCTTGCCAGAAGCGCAGCAAAAGGCGCTGCTGGACCAGATTCCACTGGGCCATCTGGGGCGACCTGCAGACATCGCCCATGCCGTTGCCTACCTCGCTTCGCCGCAGGCCGGCTACGTGACGGGGCAGGAATTGCACGTCAATGGCGGCATGTACATGTAATTGCTGTAAATTCGCGCGTGTTCGCGACACTGCAAACTGTGTCCGAGTGCACGAACGAACCGGCTAGAATCCCCAATTAATCTACCAACACCCAGAGTGAAACCATGAGCGATATTGAAGCACGCGTCAAAAAGATCATTGCCGAGCAACTCGGCGTGGAAGAGTCGCAGGTCACCAGCGAAAAAGCCTTTGTGGCCGATCTCGGTGCCGACTCGCTTGACACGGTCGAATTGGTGATGGCGCTGGAAGACGAATTCGGCATCGAAATTCCCGACGAAGACGCCGAGAAAATCACCACGGTGCAAAACGCCATTGATTACGCCACGTCCCATCCGAAGGCTTGAGCGGCGCGCTGCGCCGCGTTGAGCGATTTTCAAGCACAAGGTTTACGCATGAGCCGTCGTCGCGTTGTCGTGACCGGCCTGGGTTGCGTCTGTCCCGTGGGAAACACGGTGGCGGATGCCTGGGCCAACGTCCTGGCCGGGAAATCCGGTATTGGCCCGATCAGCAAGTTTGATACGTCGGCCTTCGCCTGCAAGATCGCCGGCGAAGTGCGGGGTTTTGACCTTGAGTCCTACATGAGCGCCAAGGACGCGCGTTCCATGGACTCCTTCATTCACTTCGGTATCGCCGCCGCCGCACAGGCTGTGCAGGATGCTGGCTTGCCGGTGGGCGAGGCACTGGATGAAGAGCTGGCGACCCGTATCGCCTGCGTGATCGGTTCGGGCATTGGCGGCCTGCCGCTGATCGAAAACACCCACGCCGAACTCGTGGCCCGCGGCCCCCGGCGCATTACGCCGTTCTTCGTGCCAGCCTCCATCATCAACATGGTGGCCGGGCATGTCTCCATGCGCTTTGGCTTCAAGGGGCCCAACCTCGCAGTCGTCACGGCGTGTACCACCGGTCTGCACTGCATTGGTGAAGGCGGACGCATGATTGAGTACGGTGACGCCGACGTGGTGGTGGCGGGCGGCACCGAAGCGACGGTTTCGCCGCTCGGCATTGGCGGTTTTGCCGCCATGCGCGCGCTTTCCACCCGCAACGACGACCCGCAAGCGGCATCGCGCCCCTGGGACCGCGACCGCGACGGCTTTGTGCTGGGCGAGGGCGCAGGCGTCGTGGTGCTTGAAGAGTACGAGCACGCCAAGGCGCGCGGCGCACGCATTTATGCGGAGCTGTGCGGTTTTGGCATGAGCGCCGACGCCGGCCACATGACAGCGCCCAGCATGGACGGCCCGCGCCGCGCGATGCTGAGCGCGTTGCGCAACGCCGGCATGAACGCCAGTGACGTGGATTACCTCAATGCCCATGGCACCTCTACCCCCCTGGGCGATCTGAATGAAACGCATGCCATCAAGGCGGCATTCGGTGACCATGCGGGCAAGCTGGTGGTCAGTTCGACCAAGTCCATGACCGGCCACCTGTTGGGCGGCGCTGGCGGCATCGAGAGCATCTTTACCATTCTCTCGCTCTACCACCAGAAGGTGGCGCCCACCATCAACCTGGACCACCAGGACCCCGAGTGTGATCTGGACTTCTGCGCCAACACCGCGCGCGATATGCGCGTGGATGTCGCCATGAAGAACAATTTCGGTTTTGGCGGCACCAACGGCACCTTGGTGTTCCGGCGCGTCTGACGCCACGGCCCGCGCGTATTTCCATTCCTCACAAGTTCCATGGGCGCCGGTACCGAGCGCTACCCAGCGCCTGCGGTGGAATACCCCATCGAACGCAGCGGCCGTTTGGCTGCTGTGCTTCTGCTGCTGCATGTTGGCAGCCTGGCCATTCTTGCGGCGTGGCTTTTGCGCGATGCGGGCGCGCTGCGCGCTGCGGTCCTGCCTGTCTTGCTTGTGTGGAGCGCGGCAGCCGCGCTGGGGGCCCATTTCTGGATGCGCCAACCGGTCGGCCGTCTGGCTTGGGACGGTACGGCCTGGCAGTTGCGCCGGGCAGCAGGGGGGAGCGCCGCGCAGGCATTGGGCCCTACGGTCGTGGTGCAGCTCGACTTGCAGCGCCAGATGGCGCTTGCCTTTCCCCAGGCAGCGCCGCCCGTCTGGCTGTTTGTCGAGCAAAGGCAGCAATCCGTACGCTGGCTCGATTTGCGCCGTGCGGTATATTCGCGGCCCAATGCGGCGAGGCCCTCGCCCGCAAGCTGCCAGCACGGGGAACGCATGCCATGAGGGCGGCGAGCCCCTCTGCGGCTCGGTCGTTCGCTTGCGGCCAGCGCTTGATTTACCCATGACCGATTCCTCCTCCGTTGTCCCTGCCGAGCCGCGTGCGCCCGATGCTGATTTTCAGCTGGTGCAGCGCAGCGTGGCGGGTGATCAGCGCGCGTTCGAACTGCTGGTCATCAAGTACCAGCGCCGTATCGAGCGGCTCATTGGCCGCATGGTGCGCGACACCGACTTGGTGCCGGACATCGCTCAGGAAACTTTTATCCGCGCCTACCGCGCGCTGCACCAGTTTCGCGGCGAAGCGCAGTTTTATACCTGGCTGTACCGCATTGCCGTGAATACCGCCAAGAAAACGCTGCTTGATCTCAAGCGCAACCCGGTGGTGTACGACGGTGCCGCGCCCGGTAGCGACGAGGAAGATGAAACTTCCCGCCCGCGCTACGAACCAAGCACAGAAGAAACACCCGAAACGGTGCTGGCTGCACAGGAAATTGCGCAGGCGGTGAACGCCGCCATGGAAGCCCTGCCGGCCGATTTGCGCCAGGCAGTGACGTTGCGGGAAATTGAAGGCCTGAGCTACGAAGAGATTGCTGAGGCCATGGATTGCCCGATCGGTACGGTGCGCTCGCGCATCTTTCGGGCGCGGGAGGCGATTTCGGCGCGTGTGCGCCCGATGCTGGAAAACCAGTCGGGCAAGCGCTGGTAGGTGGACGGCAACCGGACAATGCAGGTGGACACCATGGAACTGGATGTGAAGGAACAGGAGCTTCTCTCGGCGCTGGCCGATGGCGAGCTGCAAGGTGAGGAACTGGCCCAGGCGCTGGCACTGTGCGCGCGGGACAGCGCTTGCGCGCGTTGGCGTGACTACCATTTGATTGGTGACGTATTGCGCGCCCCGGAGTTGGCGCGCGCCGGCGACAGCACGCAATTTCTGCAGCGGATGCGCAGTGCCCTAGCGAACGAACCGGCTGCGCCCGTGCTTTCCAGCCAGCCGGCGGTGGTTGCGCCGGCCGCCAACGATTCTTTGTTTCGCTGGAAAATGGTGGCCGGTTTTGCATCGCTGGCCGCGGTGGCCGCCATTGGCTGGAATTCGTTCTCCGTCCTGCAGAGCGAGGCTCCGCAAGGCGCGCAACTGGCCGTCGTCACACAACCCTCCGCGGGCACGGAGCAGACCGAGCTGGCCCAGGCCGGTCCGGCGGTGATGATCCGCGATCCTCGTCTCGATGAGCTGCTGGCTGCCCACAAGCAGTACGGCGGCGCCTCGGCCCTTCAAATGCCCGCTGGTTTCTTGCGCAATGCGACGTTTGAGACCCCGCAGCGCTGAGCGCGCTCTTGTAGGCGTGCGCGGCGCCCGAGGGGCCAGTGGGCTTCTTCTCGTGGGGGCGCTGGTGTTAGGCGCCTGCATGGCAGCCCACGCTGCTGACCGAGCGGGTGCCGCCGCGCTCTCGGCCGAGCGCGCCGGGCCGCTGCCTTCGGATGTTGCTGGCTGGATCGCCCGGGTGCAGCATGCTGCCTTGGAGCGCAGCTACACGGGTACCTTTGTCGTCGTGACGGATACGGGCGCAGCCAGTGGCTCACGCATCTGGCATGCCTGCCAGGGCGACCAGCATATTGAGCGTATCGAGGCACTCGATGGCCCGTCGCGCACCATCTTCCGTCGCAATGGGGAAATGCGGACCTTTTTCCATGCCTCGCACACGGCCGTGACGGAGCCATTGGGCAGCAGTGTGCCTTTCTCTGGGGCGGTACCGGCCTTGGCCAGCAAGCTGGATTTGCTGTACCGGGCCGAGCGGCAGGGGCGCCAGCGTGTGGCAGGGCATGACGCCGATGTGGTCCTTTTTCAGCCGCGTGATGGCTTGCGCTTTGGCTACCGCCTGTGGAGCGAGCATGGCTCGGGCCTTGTGCTGCGCTTGCAGACGGTGCAGGTCGACGGCCGGGTGCGCGAGCAGGCGAGCTTTGTGCAGTTGGACCTGAATGCCTCGGTGTCGCTTGCCGAGCTGTCGCGCGAAATGGACGATTTCTCGGGCTACCGCACCGTGGCGGTAGCGCCCGAACGCAGCCTAGAGGACGGAGAACGCAGCTGGACCTTGCGTGAGCAGGTTCCAGGATTCGTTCTGCAGGGCTGTCGCGCCCCGCAAGCGCGGCCAGACACCATGCAGTGCAGTTATTCGGACGGCCTGGCAACCGTGTCGCTGTTCTTCGAGCCCGTGCATTCCGGTAAACCCGTGCCGGTCGTGGCGCGTTGGTCGGCCGGTGCAACGCAGGCGTTGGCGCGTCCACTCGATGCAAGCACGTGGCTGACGGCCGTGGGCGAGGTGCCGCCCGCCACCCTGGTGCAGTTTGCCAACCGCCTGGTGCGTACGCGCTAACGCTGTGCGAGCGCTGGGAACCAATTGTTCCGGCACGCTTCTGAAGGTACATGCGCAGGCAGCGCGAACCGACAAGGAAAGGCCAACATGATGAAATTCCAATGGACAAAATTGAACGCATGGACCACGGCGGGTGTGCTTGCTGTTGTGGGTGCGGTAGGGGTGGGCAGCGCCAGCCTCTCGCCCATGCACGCGTACGCGCAGGTCAGCACCGTGCGAGGCTTGCCGGATTTCGCTGATCTTGCAGAACAGGTGGGTCCCTCGGTCGTCAATATCCGCACGCTGGAGAAGGTGTCGTCGCAGCCCACGGCAGGTGCCATGGATGAAGACATGCTGGAATTTTTCAAGCGTTTCGGCTTGCCCGTGCCCAACATTCCCAAGGGACAGCGCCCGAACCGGCGCCAGCAGCAACCCGATGAAGAGCAGCCGACGGGTCTAGGCTCTGGCTTCATCCTCAGCTCCGATGGTTACGTCATGACCAACGCCCATGTCGTCGAGGGTGCGGACGAAGTCATGGTCACCCTCACCGACAAGCGTGAGTTCAAGGCCAAAATCATCGGCTACGACAAGCGCAGCGACGTGGCGGTGGTCAAGATCGACGCCACCGGTCTGCCAGCGGTGAAGATTGGCGACGTCAGCCGCCTGCGGGTGGGCGAATGGGTCATGGCGATTGGTTCACCGTTTGGCCTGGAGAACACCGTGACGGCAGGTATCGTGAGCGCCAAGCAGCGTGACACGGGCGACTACCTGCCTTTTATCCAGACCGACGTGGCGATCAACCCTGGCAATTCTGGCGGTCCGCTCATCAATTTGCGTGGTGAGGTGGTCGGGATCAACAGCCAGATCTATTCGCGTTCGGGTGGGTTCATGGGTATCTCGTTCTCGATCCCGATCGACGAGGCGATTCGGGTAAGCGACCAGTTGCGCGCCACCGGCCATGTGACGCGCGGACGTATCGGTGTGCAGATTGGCAGCGTGACCAAGGACGTTGCCGATTCGCTCGGACTGCCCAAGCAACAAGGGGCCTTGGTGACGGGCGTCGAGGCCGGTGCGCCAGCCGACAAGGCAGGCATCCAGGCGGGCGACGTGATCACCCGCTTTGATGGCAAAGCGGTGGAGCGCATTTCTGACCTGCCACGCATGGTGGGCAATACCAAGCCTGGCACGCACAGCACCGTTACGGTGTTTCGCCGTGGCCAGACCAAAGATCTTTCGGTGACCGTGGCCCTTATCGAACCCGATGACAGCGTGGCCAGCCCAAGCCAGTCCGAGCCCAAGGCCAAGGCTTCGCCCGCTGCCCAGAAGCTGGGCCTGGTGGTGTCGTCGCTGAGCGATGCCCAGCGGCAGAAGCTCAAGATCAAGGGCGGGGTGCGTGTAGACGCAGCTACGGATGCGGCGGCGCGCGCCGGGCTGCGCGAGGGCGACGTGATACTGGCAGTGGCCAACACCGAAGTCTCCAGTCTGAAAGACTTTGAGGCTGCGATCGGTCAGGCTGACAAGAGCAAGGCCATCAACGTGCGCTACCGCCGTGGCGAGTGGGAACAGTACGCCCTGATTCGACCAGCGCGCTGAAGCGCGAGGGCGTGTGCAGGCTTTTGCCTACAATACGCGCCCAAGCATGAGTGCCTGTCACGGGCGCGTCCCTTGAAAGCGGCGCGCCCTTTTTTCATGCGTGCCGCGCCACTCGCGCCTTTCCGAACCTCCCGTTGATGAAGCACATTCGTAATTTTTCCATCATTGCGCACATTGACCACGGCAAATCCACCTTGGCAGACCGCTTGATCCAGCGCTGTGGTGGCTTGGCTGACCGTCAGATGGAGGCCCAAGTGCTCGATTCGATGGATATCGAAAAAGAGCGTGGCATCACTATCAAGGCGCAGACGGCCGCGCTGCAATACAAGGCGCAGGATGGCCAGATTTACAACCTGAATTTGATCGACACGCCCGGCCACGTCGATTTTTCCTATGAGGTGAGCCGTTCGCTCTCGGCCTGCGAAGGTGCGCTGCTGGTGGTCGATGCCTCGCAGGGCGTGGAGGCACAGACGGTGGCCAACTGCTATACCGCGCTGGATCTGGGCGTGGAAGTGCTGCCAGTCCTCAACAAGATGGACTTGCCGCAGTCCGACCCCGAGAACGCCAAGGCGGAGATCGAGGACGTGATCGGCATCGACGCCGAGCATGCCATTCCCTGTTCGGCCAAGACCGGCATGGGCATCGATGAAATCCTGGAGGCCATCGTGGCCAAGATTCCGGCCCCACGGGGTGAGCCCGAGGGGCCGCTGCGCGCCATGATCATTGACAGCTGGTTTGACAGCTACGTGGGTGTGGTCATGCTGGTGCGCGTGGTCGATGGCCGCCTCATCAAGGGCGAGCGTTTCAAGATGATGGCCACCGGCACGGTCTACAACGCCGACAATCTGGGGGTTTTCACGCCAGCCAACGAGCCGCGCGACCGCCTTGAGGCTGGGCAGGTGGGCTACATCATTGCCGGCATCAAGGAGTTGCAGGCGGCCAAGGTGGGTGACACCATCACGCTTGAGAAAAAACTGCCCAACAATGCCGGGCCGGCAACGAAGGCGCTGCCAGGTTTCAAGGAAATCCAGCCGCAGGTGTTTGCCGGGCTCTACCCCACCGAAGCGAGCGAATACGACCAGTTGCGCGATGCGCTGGAGAAGCTCAAGCTCAATGACGCCTCGCTGCACTATGAACCCGAGGTGTCGCAGGCGCTCGGGTTTGGCTTTCGCTGTGGCTTCCTGGGGCTGCTGCACATGGAGATCGTGCAGGAGCGCCTGGAGCGCGAATTTGACCAGGATCTGATCACCACCGCGCCCAGCGTGGTCTACGAGGTGGTCATGCCGGGCGGCGAAGTGGTGATGGTGGAGAACCCGGCCAAGATGCCCGACCAGGGCAAGCTGCAGGAAATCCGCGAGCCCATCGTCACCGTGCACCTGTACATGCCCCAGGACTATGTCGGCCCGGTGATGACGCTGGCCAACCAGAAGCGCGGCGTGCAGATCAATATGGCCTACCACGGCCGCCAGGTGATGCTGACCTACGAGATGCCGCTGGGCGAGATCGTGCTCGACTTCTTCGACAAGCTCAAGTCGGTGAGCCGGGGCTATGCCTCCATGGACTACGAGTTCAAGGAATACCGCGCGGCTGATGTGGTGAAGGTGGACATCCTGCTCAACGGCGAGAAGGTCGATGCGCTCTCCATCATCGTGCACCGCAGCCAGAGCCAGTACCGGGGCCGCGCCGTGGTGGCCAAAATGCGCGAGATCATCAGCCGCCAGATGTTCGACGTGGCCATCCAGGCGGCCATCGGCGCCAACATCATTGCCCGCGAGACCATCAAGGCGCTGCGCAAGAACGTGCTGGCCAAATGCTACGGCGGTGACATTTCGCGCAAACGCAAGCTGCTGGAAAAGCAGAAGGCGGGCAAGAAGCGCATGAAACAGATTGGTTCGGTGGAAGTGCCGCAAGAAGCTTTTCTTGCCATTTTGCAGGTGGAAGATTGATGCAGTTGGTTCAGATTTTCACGTCGCTGTTGCTCGCTGCGTTCGCGGGGTATATCGGTGCCTGGTACTTTGGCGCCATCGAGGGCAATTTCGCTCTGCTGTTGTTCCTGGCCACGGTGGTGACGGGTGCCTACTGGCTGGCCGAGCGCCTGTATTTTCTGCCGCGCCGGCGCAAGGCGGCGCTTGCCATCGAGCAGGCGGCCGAGGCACGGCGGGCCGAGCTCGATCGCCAGGGCATCGCCCGCAACGACATCGACGTCGGGGAGGCGCGGACGAAAGTGCTGGCCCAGCCCTGGTGGCTGGACTGGACGGCGGGGCTGTTTCCGGTGATCGCCGCCGTGTTCCTGCTGCGCTCTTTCCTGTTTGAGCCCTTCAAAATTCCGTCTGGCTCCATGATCCCGACCTTGCTGGTAGGCGACCTCATTCTGGTGAACAAATTCGCCTATGGCATTCGCCTTCCGGTGCTCAACACCAAGGTGACCGAAGGCCATGCGCCCCAGCGCGGCGACGTGATGGTGTTTCGCTACCCGCCGCAGCCCAACCTGGACTACATCAAGCGCGTGGTGGGGCTGCCGGGCGATGAGGTGGCTTACCTCAACAAGCGCCTGACCATCAACGGCAAGGTGGTGCCGACCGAGGCCGTGCCCGATTTCTTTGACGAAGAGGCCACGCGCTACTCCAAGCAATTTCAAGAGCAATTGGGAAGCCACACCCACAAGCTGCTGAACAACGACGACGTGCCGGCTTTCGTCCAGGGCGCAAGCAATTTTGCCTACCGGGACAACTGCCGCTACAGTGTGGAAGGTGTGGTCTGCAAGGTGCCCCAGGGCCACTATTTCATGATGGGCGACAACCGCGACAATTCGCTCGATTCGCGCTACTGGGGCTTTGTCCCGGATGCCAATATTGTCGGCAAGGCGTTTTTCGTGTGGATGAATTTTGGCAACTGGAAGCGCATCGGTGGGTTCCAATAGGCAAGCCATCGTACAGAATTGCAAACAAGACAGGGAGAGTGACTCTATGAAATCGCATCGCACAGCCAGTCCTTCGCGTCAGCGCGGCCTGTCCTTCATCGGCGTCATTCTCATTGGCCTGTTAGCGGTCGCGGCCTTTGCCATCGGGGGCCAATCCATACCGGTTTTTCTGGAGGCGCACGCCATCCAGAAGGCGATTACCAAGGCGGCCAGAGAACAATCCACTGTCGCTGCCATCCGAGCTGACTTTGATCGCGCAGCTGCTATTGACGATATTTCTACCATCAGCGGCAAGGACCTCGACGTCAGCAAGCGCGGCGACAAGGTGGTGGTGCGTGCCAAGTATTCGCGCGAGATTGCGCTGGCAGGGCCGGCCTACCTGGTTTTCCGCTTTGATATGCAGTCCGAATAGGTGGACCCAGCTCTTCTCTCGCTGCAGCAGCGCCTGCAACACCAGTTCTCCAAGCCGGCGCTGCTGACGCGCGCCCTGACGCACCGCAGTGCCAGCGCCGACCACAACGAGCGGCTCGAATTTCTTGGCGACTCGGTGCTCAGCCTGGCTGTTTCCAGTCTCTTGTACGAACGCCTGGCCGATCTTGCCGAGGGCGATCTCTCGCGCGTGCGTGCCAACCTGGTCAAGCAGGACACCCTGCACGCCATAGCGCTGGCGCTGGACCTGCCGGCCGTGCTGCGCGTGGGGGAGGGCGAGGCCCGTTCGGGTGGCAAAACCCGCCCCTCCATGCTCGCCGATGCGCTGGAGGCCGTGATCGGTGCGGTGTACCTTGATGCTGGCTTTGAGGTTGCCGCCCGCCTGGTGCACCGTTTGTTCGAAGGCGTCGACATCAGCCCGCGCATGCAGGCCGTCGCCCGGGATGCCAAAACGGCCTTGCAGGAATGGCTGCAGGGCCGGCGCATGAAACTGCCCAGCTACCGGGTGGTTGACACCACCGGCGCGGCGCACCGGCAGTCTTTTGAAGTCGAATGCAGCATTGGCGAACTCGCGCTGGCTGCGCGCGGCAGTGGGGCTTCCCGCCGCGCGGCCGAACAATCTGCGGCCGCTGCCGTGTTGGCCCAACTCCAGGCGAAAAAATCATGATCGATGCTACAAATAAAGAAGCTGCTCCCGCTGATGGGATAAGCGCTGAAGGCCAAAAAAGCCTTGAATCCATGCTGGCGGCGAGCCGGCCCGCGGCAGCGGTGGGCGATGTGGGCGAACCGGATAAACCGGGTGAAGCGAGTGCAACAGGCCAGCGCTGCGGCGTGATTGCCATTGTCGGCAAGCCCAACGTCGGCAAATCCACGCTGCTCAACGCCCTGGTGGGGCAGAAGATCAGCATCACGTCGCGCAAGGCGCAGACCACGCGCCACCGCATCACCGGCATTCACACGCGGGAGCAGACGCAGTTCATCTTCGTCGACACCCCGGGTTTTCAGACGCGCCACGCCACGGCGTTGAACAAATCGCTCAACAAGACCGTGATGGGCGCCATTGGCGACGTGGACCTGATCCTGTTCGTCGTCGAGGCCGGCAGTTTTACCCTGGCGGATGCCAAGGTGCTCTCGCTGTTCAAACCCGGCATTCCGACCTTGCTGATTGCCAACAAGCTCGACAACATCCACCGCCGCGCCGAGATTGCGCCCTGGCTCAAGAGCATGCAAGAACGCCACCCGTTCGCCGAATTCGTGCCCATGTCGGCCAAGAGCAAGAGCGATGTCGAGCGGCTGTACGGTATTTGCGCAAAGTATTTGCCCGAGCAGGCCTGGTGGTACGGTGAGGACGAGCTGACCGACCGCAGCGAAAGATTCCTCGCCAGCGAAACGGTGCGCGAAAAGCTGTTCCGCTTCACCGGTGACGAGCTGCCCTACACCTCCACCGTCGTCATTGACCAGTTCAGCGAAGAGAAAAGCAAGCAGCACAAGCGCCTGGTGCGCATTGCCGCCACCATCGTCGTCGAGCGCGACAGCCACAAGGCCATGGTGATCGGCGACAAGGGCGAGCGTTTGAAGCGCATCGGCACCGAGACGCGGCAGGAGCTGGAGAAACTCATGGACGCCAAGGTGTTCATTGAAATCTGGGTCAAGGTACGCTCCGGCTGGGCGGACGACGAAGCGCGCGTGCGCTCCTTCGGGTATGAGTGACTCCCCCCTGCGCCGCTTCGCGTCTTCCCCCCAAGGGGGGACGCCACCGGTGGCCCGGCAAAGCCGGTTCCACGGTGGCACTGGCACTGCGCCGCGCTGGCGCGGGCGGCCGCGCTCCGGTTGAAATATTGAATGCAATTGGCCTCTAGCGCTTATGTAGCAAGCGCTGTTAGCTACTGAAAAAATAGCGAAATGCCTCCGCGCCGCTTTTCCAATGAGCCGGCTTTCGTCCTGCACCGCTACGACTGGAGCGAGTCCAGCCTGATCCTGGAAGTGTTCACGCGCAACCATGGGCGCACCGCGCTGGTGGCCAAGGGGGCCAAGAAGCCCAGTTCCAACTTTCGCCCGGTGCTGCTGCCGCTCCAGCCCCTGCACCTGGGCTGGACGCAAAGCGCCGGCGGCGACGCCGAGATCCACACCCTCAAGGGAGCGGAGTGGGTCGGCGGCCACATCATGCCCACGGGCGACGCGCTGCTCGCGGGCCTGTACATGAACGAGCTGCTGCTGCGCCTTCTGGCGCGGGGCGACCCGCACGCGCTGCTGTTTGACCACTACGCGGCCGTGGTGCGGGTGCTGGCCAGCGAGCACGGCGAGGCGCTGGAGCCCGTGCTGCGCCTGTTCGAGCTGGTGCTGCTGCGCGAAGTGGGCCTGCTGCCGGCGCTGGACCTGCAGACGCTGACGCAGCATGCGCTTGACCCCGCGGCGCGCTACACGCTGGTGGCCGAAGGGGGGCTGCGCGCGGCGGGGTCCGACGAGCGCGCCAGCCTGCGCGGCGCCCAGTGGCTGCTGCTGGCGCAGGCGTTGCAGGAAGGCGCGGCGTTGACGGCCCTGCTGCGTGCCTGCGCGCCGGTGGCCTTTGAACTCAAGCCCCAATTGCGTGCGCTGCTGCAATACCATTGCGGCAGCCCGCGCCTGCGCACCCGCCAATTCATGATGGACGTGCAGGCGCTCTGATCCTGCGCCGCGTTCTCTTGGCCCACCCGCTCTATGACCTCTTCTGCTTCCCCCCACCGCACCGCGCTCTCGGTCAACGTCAACAAGGTGGCGCTGCTGCGCAACACCCGCCACCTGGGCATTCCCGACGTGCTGCGCGCCGCGCAGATCTGCCTGGAGGCCGGCGCCCAGGGCATTACGGTGCACCCCCGGCCCGACGAGCGCCACATCCGCGCGCACGACGTGCATGCCCTGGCGGCTTTGCTCCGGCAGTGGCCGGGGCGCGAATACAACATCGAAGGCAACCCCTCGCACAACCTGATGGAGTTCATCCGCCAGGTGCGCCCCCAGCAAGCCACCTTCGTGCCCGACAGCGAAGACCAGTTCACCAGCGACCACGGCTGGAGTTTTCCGCAGGACGCGCAGAAGCTCGCGCCGCTGATTGCCGAATGCCGGGCGCTGGGCGTGCGCGTGAGCCTGTTCATGGACCCGGTGCCCGAGCAGATGGCGCAGGCCCGGGCCGTGGGCGCCGACCGCGTCGAGCTCTACACCGAACCCTATGCGGCCGCCTGGGGCACGCCGCAGCAGGGCGCCGAGTTGGAGCGCTACCGCGCCGCTGCGCAGGCCGCGCTGGATGCGGGGCTCGCGGTCAACGCCGGGCACGACCTGAACCGGGACAACCTGGCCGCCTTCGTGCGCGGCGTGCCGGGCGTGCAAGAGGTTTCCATTGGCCACGCCCTCATTGCCGACGCGCTGGAGCTGGGCTACCGCGCCACGGTGCAGGCCTACCTGGCCTGCATCGAAGCGGGCCAAGCCGGGTCTGAAAATTCCTGATTTGATAGCTGCTAACGCTTACCAGATAAGCGCTAGAGGCCGAAAAGACCAAAAAATGATCTACGGCATAGGCACCGACATCTGCGACGTGCGCCGCATCGCCGCCAGCGTGGAACGCCATGGCGAGCGCTTTGCCGCCAAGGTTCTGGCCGAAGGCGAGCTGGCCACCTGGCGCATGCGCACGGGCCGCTGGCCCGAGCGCGGCCTGCGCTACCTGGCGACGCGCTTTTCCGCCAAGGAGGCGTTCAGCAAGGCGATTGGCCTGGGCATGCGCATGCCCATGACCTGGCGCGCCTGCGAAGTCGCCAAGCTCGCCAGCGGCCAACCGGTGATCGTGCTGCACGGCGCGCTCAAGGAATGGTTCGAGGCGCGCGGCCTCACGGCGCACATCAGCGTGACGGACGAAACCGACTACGCAGCCAGCTTCTGCGTGGTCGAGAAAAACTGAGCCATATCGTGCTCCAGCGCTTATCTGGTAAGCGCTGGAAGCTATCATCTCAATAGCAATCTCTTGTTTCCACTCCCATGACCGAACACGCTCCCCTCCTCATCGACGTGGCTGGCACGGTGCTCACCGCCCGCGACCGCCGCCGCCTGGCGCACCCGCTGGTCGGCGGCATCATCCTGTTCGCCCGCAACTGGGAAAGCCGTGCCCAGCTGCTCGACCTTACCGCTGCCGTCAAGGCGGTGCGCGGTGATCTGCTGATCAGCGTGGACCACGAAGGCGGGCGTGTGCAGCGCTTTCGCAGCGACGGCTTCACCCACATCCCCCCCATGCGCGCCTTTGGCGAGCTGTGGACACAAGACGGCAAGGCGGGGCCGGGCAGCGGCGCGCTCGCCGCCACCAACGCGGCCACGGCGGCGGGCTATGTGCTCGCCAGCGAGCTGCGCGCCTGCGGTGTGGACTTTTCCTTCACGCCCGTGCTCGACCTCGACCATGCGGATGAGCCCGGCGCTTCGCGCAGCGGCGTCATCGGCGACCGCGCCTTCCACCGCGATCCGCGCGTGGTGGCGCTGCTGGCCAAGAGCGTGATGCACGGCCTGCTGCAGGCGGGCATGGCCAACTGTGGCAAGCATTTTCCAGGGCACGGCTTCGCGCGGGCCGATTCGCACACCGACGTGCCGGTGGACCAGCGCAGCCTCAAGGCGATCCTGCAGGACGACGCGGCGCCGTACGCCTGGCTCAGCAGCACGCTCACCGGCGTGATGCCGGCGCACATCGTCTACCCCAAGGTGGACAGCCGGCCCGCGGGCTTCTCGCAGTGCTGGCTGCAGGACATCCTGCGCCGCCAACTGCGTTTTGACGGCGCCATCTTCAGCGACGACCTCAGCATGGAAGGCGCGCGCCGCCTGGACGGCCAGGTGGTCAGCTACACCGACGCCGCCGTGGCCGCGCTGCAGGCCGGCTGCGACCTGGTGCTGCTGTGCAACCAGAGCCTGGGCGAGGGCCGGGCAGTGGACGAACTGCTGGATGGCCTGGAGAAAGCCCAGGCCCAGGGCCGCTGGCAGCCCAGTGTGGACAGCGAGGCGCGCCGCCTGGCGCTGCTGCCCGAAACCCTGCCCCAGCCGTGGGACGAACTGATGCTGCAGCCCGCCTACATGCGGGCGCTGGACCTGCTGCCCTGATGAGCAAGTACATCCCCCTGAGCCGCTGCGCGACTTCCCCCTTCTCTTGCATCGCTGCGCGATGCGGAAGGGGGACGATGCCCTCGCTGCGGGGCGGCCCTTGCTCGGCATCCCTGGCGTGGGCCGCGCCGGTTTTACGCGATGCTGGAGGGGCGCACCGCCTTGGAGAGTTGCCATGACGCTGCGCGTAGGTGTGCTCACCGGCGGGGGCGACTGCCCCGGCCTGAACGCGGTGATCCGCGCCGTCACCAAGTCGCTCATCCACCACGGGCAGTGCGAGGTGCTGGGCATCGCGGACGGCTTCGAGGGCCTGATGGGCGCGGCGCCGCGCACGCGAGCGCTCGGCTGGGAGCAGGTGTCGGGCATCCTGCACGTCGGCGGCACCCTGCTGGGCACCAGCAACAGCGCCAACCCCTTGAAGGACGCCGCCACCCTGGAGCAGGTGGGCCGCAACGTGCGCGCGCTGGGGCTGGACGTGGTGGTGGCCATTGGCGGCGACGGCACCATGAGCCAGGCGTACGGCCTGGCGCAAGTGGGCCTGGCCTGCGTGGGCGTGCCCAAGACCATCGACAACGACATCGCCCTGTGCGAGCGCAGCTTCGGCTTTGACACCGCCGTGGCCACCGTCACCGATGCGCTGCGCCGCATCGAGAGCACCGCCTACAGCCACCACCGCGTGATGATCGTCGAAACCATGGGCCGCCACGCCGGCTGGCTGGCGCTCGAGAGCGGCATCGCCGGCGCGGCCGACGTCATCCTGCTGCCCGAGATCGACTACGACCTGCGGGCCGTCATTGAGCGCTGCCGCGAGCGCGAGCAGCGCCAGCGCTACACCATCATCTGCATCGGCGAAGGCGCCAAGGAGCGCGGCGGCGCGCTCACCGTGCGCGAGCGCATCGCCCACAGCCCCGACCCGGTGCGCCTGGGCGGCGTCGGCCATGTGCTGCGCGAGCAGCTCCAGCCGCACCTGGCGAGCGAGGTGCGCGCCACCGTGCTCGGCCACGTCCAGCGCGGCGGCGACCCGACCCCGTTCGACCGCGTGCTCGCCACCCGCTTTGGCCACCATGCGGCGCGGCTGGTGACCGAAGGCCAGTTCGGCCGCATGGCCACGCTGCAGGGCGGCCAGATCGGCAGCGTGCCGATCGCCGAGGTGGCGAACACCCAGCGCAAGGTGCCGCTGGACCACGAGCTGATCGCTATTGCGCGGGATATTGGGGTGTGTTTGGGGTGAGGGTGGCAGGGCGGGATGGGGTTGCACCAGCCCGGCTCCGCGCCGAATCGGCATAGGCCTGCTCGGTGCGAATGCTGTAGTGCCGGGTGGGCAGGTGAATGCGCAAACGCTCCAACAGCATGGGCCGGCGCGGCGCCGGGGCATCACCGGCGGCAGTTGGCTGATTTGCGGGATTAGTCGACATCCGCAAAATCTTAGGTTTGCCTAAATGGCAACCCATTGGGGTTTAACTGGGAGGGCTGGGAGATGCGTTGCGTTATCAGACCGTTCCACGTAGCATCACTGTCGTCTAATTCTAGTTAGACCTCTCTCGCCAGGCTTGGCGTAGAGCGTTGATCATCTGCAACAGGGAGGGGGAATATGAGCATCTTTCTGGTCATCCTCGGCATACTAGTGGTTATCGGCGGCATTCTTTCGCTTAGCCAAGCAACCTTGGGCGTAGGTCTCATTGCCATCGGCTGTTTCCTCGCGATTCTTGCCAGGCTTGCTCAAGCTGAGGCTCAACATCGGCGGGCCCTTCCGCCAAAGGTCTAACATTTCATTCGAGGCGGACGGCTACGCCGCCGCTCAATTCCAGCGTTAGGGATCATGAGCAATAGACAGCAACAATCGAGAGAGCTACTGCCGCATCTAATGCGAGCGCTTGCGTTTATGCAGATGATCGAGGAAGCGCTGCGGTTGTACGTGGGTACAGCCGAGCAACTGATTGCGGCTGCAGTTCCTTACGGTATTCCATTTCAAGTTGATTCAAAGAAAATCAATAAAGCTGCTTTGGGAACAATTACGACAATGTTCGAAAAGGTCAATCGAAACACCAAATTGATTGAGCACTTACGAAAGCTTCCGGAGCATCGCAACTATCTTGCCCATGCGGCTTTAATGCAATCAATTCGCGGCATCCATGACGAGTCTATTGATCTTGAATATGCGAAGACGCACGCAATCGCCACAGGGGATCATGCAGAGCAACTTCTTTCCCTTATCGCTCAAGAACTGAAGTCTCTATTGGTCAACTTCCCAAACTCTCGGATCGGTAGCCTGGTGACGTTAGAGACAGGCGACGCCTAAATATAGTTGGCCTGCGAAAAACCCGCTTTATTCAGTCTCATTTTTTGTTCACCGGCATTTATCTTCTCAAGCGTTATCCGCTGGGTGTTTTGCCGTGTGCCTAGCTTCGCCTTTGGATCCTGTGCTAGTTTCAAGCCTTTTTGGTCTCTAGTCCTTGCGCAGCTTGCGCCACCAGCTATCATTTTGAAAGCGTTGCGCCGCCTCGGTTGCGCAGTGCTTTTTCGCAGTTTGTGCCCATCGTCAATTCAGCGGTTTCTGTTTTTGCGTCTGGGTCTAACCACTCTACAGGGACTCCCCACCTAGTCAACAGGTTTTGTTGATTTTCTTGATTACGGGCTGCCTCTCTTCTCTCCCATAAGCCGCGTGCGTTCTGCGTGATGCAACGCCACATGGAACAGACTGCACATCTACAGGCGGCCTTGTTGCACTCGGGTTTCAGTGCGGGCCCAGATACGAACCGCTTGGCAGGACTCCATTCATTCACCGTCGTCGCCACTCTGGGCGCAACACAGGGTTAGTCGAGTTCACCTGCCACCGGTCTGACCTGTTTGATGCATCTTCGAACGCACGTCTTACAGAGAAAATCAATCGTTTAAAAGTTTTTGATTTCGGAGTGTTCAGTCAGTGGCGACAACTGCGCCAACCATCTCGCCGGGCTTGATGGAGATATGGTTGGGGTCAAACCCCCGGCCTTTGGCCAGCACCGCCCAGACGATCCTGGCGTTCTTGTTGACCAGCGCCACCACGGCCTTTTGCCACCCGACCCGCTCTTTGAGTTGCACCAGCCACTCTGAGATGCGGTCACTGCGTTTGTGCGCGCTCATCACGGCCGACTTGGCGCCCTGGATCAGCAATGTTCGCAAATAGTCGTCGCCGCGTTTGGTAATGCGCCCCAGGCTGGCCCTGCCGCCGCTGGAGTTCTGGCTGGGCACCAAACCCAGCCAGGCGCCGAACTGAGAGCCCGTCTTGAACTGCGTGAAGTCGCCCACGCTTGCCACCAGGGCCGAGGCAGTGACGGGGCCAATGCCGCACAGCTGGGCGGTTGCTTTGGCTTGGGCGTCGGTGCGTACATGGGCGGTGATGCGTTCGTCGCACCAGGCAATGTGGCATTCGGTCTCGATCCATTGCAGGTGGGCGCGTTGCAGCGCCATGCGGGCCAGCGCAGGCAACTCGTTACTGGCGTCTTCCAGTGTGTCCTGCAGTGCCAGGCGCAGCACTTCTGGGCTTTGTGCAAAGACCAGGCCGTATTCGGTGAGCAGGCCCCGGATGCGGTTGATGCAGGCGGTGCGCTCTTCCTTGTAGCCTTCGCGCAGGCGGTGTACGGACAGCAGCGCTTGTTGCTGTGCAGTCTTGATGGGCACAAAGCGCATGTTGGGGCGCGAGGCTGCTTCGCAGACTGCGGCTGCGTCGTTGGCGTCGTTCTTGCCGCTCTTGCCTTGCATGCGGTACGGCCCCACGAAGTGACCCGCAATGAGCCGCGCATCAAAGCCCATCTCCTGCAGTCGCCTGGCCCAGTGGTGGGCGCCGCCGCAGGCTTCCATGGCAATGAGGCAGCCGGGCGGCAGTTGCAGGGTGCACCAGGCCAGGAACTTCTCGCGCGGCAGCGGTTTGGCTGTGACGATGCGGCCTGCCTGATCGACGGCGTGGATCTGGATGACATGCTTGGCCAGGTCAACACCCACCCGAACGATCTCACCTCGTGTAATCTCAGTCATGGACTTCCCCTTTCCAGTTGGCAGATTGATGGTCAGATCTCAATCTTGGTGCTTCGACACCGTTTGTGGGAGGTGGGAAGTCCCTTCGTATTCATTCCACCGGACTTGCGCGAAAAAGCCGCGCAGGCCGGTGAATTCAGACATTGGGCCTCAGCATGACATCGTTCATCTTCACGATATGCGCGTGCGGCGCGTACTCTATTTTGTTTTCTTACCTTCTCGGCGTAAGAATCTTAAGGACGAAGTATGAAGCTGGTCAGCCCGCCTTCTTTCTTATTTCCTTGGTGATCGCGAGCATAGTCGCCGCGACTACAACTGCAGAGGGCCTGATCCTGATGCAGATAGATCGCGATGCTGCCGGCCGTATTCTCTATGCAGCGACTATGGCAGGGGTATTCGTTTTTGCGCTAGGCACCGCGGGAGTAATAACAGCCAAACCTCAAAAGCCACTTTCAGCCGCCATTGCCCACAAACGCCTACTGCTTTTTGGTCTGACAGCCGGAAATTTTTGCGTATTAGCGATAAATTTTGCCTCCTTCACTACAAAAATTCCGTCCATGCTATGAGGAAAAACTCGTCTGACGCCCAATGGCCCAACCAATCCTTCAAGCGGACCTGCCTTCGGCAGGCCGCTTAAGTCAAACGTTGGGCTTGGCTTAACTCCGCGCTCCAGCAGAACGCGCGTGCGGCGCGTCCCTCAGCTTGGTCGGCACCTATTCGCTTTTTTCTGGGGAATGCCACGCCTGGCACGTCTTTCCGCAGACCGCCGATCAGTGCCCCGCGCTGGCAAGCCCCGGCGGCTCCGCCTCTGACTCCGCCCCCGCCGCCGCCACCACCGGCGGCACGCCCTGCCAGCGCCGCACCACGCGCTGGAACACCAGGGCATTGGGAATCTGCAGCCAGCACGGCTGGCCCCGCGCGGCGTCGTGGTCGAGCAGCGTGGTGTAGAGCAGGTTGATGTCCACCACCTGGCCCTTGGCGCCGGGTTTTTCGGCGGTGTCGAGCACCTCGATGTGGTCGCCGACGCGAAACGGCCGCACGGTGAGGATGAGCAGCGCGCAGAACAGGTTGGAGAGCACGCTCCACGCCGCGAAGAAGGCCACCGCGCCGACGGTGGCAAAGCCGGTGAAGGCGGTCCACAGCACGGTGGCCGAGACGCCCAGGCGCTCAAGCACCAGCAGCAGTGCGCTGCCCATGATGAGCCAGCGGATCAGCCCGGTCAGCGGTGCCAGCAGCTTGCTGGGCAGTTGGTAGCGGGCGCTGGCGCGGCGCACCAGCCGGCGCAGCAGGTACTGCAGCACCCAGGCGGCCAGCAGGATCAGCAGGATCTGCAGGCTGGGGACGATGAAGTCCAGCCAGTCCTGCACCCAGTCGGGCAGGCGGGATTTGAACTGCTGCAGGTGCGGCACCATGCCGGTCGTCGGTAGCGGCCCGCTCACTCGCGCCGCAGGGCCGGGAACAGGATCACGTCGCGAATGCTGGGGCTGTCGGTCAGCAGCATCATCAGCCGGTCGATGCCGATGCCGCAGCCGCCGGCGGGCGGCATGCCGTATTCGAGCGCGCGCACGAAGTCGTGGTCGAAATACATGGCTTCATCGTCGCCGTTGTCCTTGGCCGCCACCTGGGCGTGAAAGCGCGCGGCCTGGTCCTCGGCGTCGTTGAGTTCAGAAAAGCCGTTCCCGAATTCGCGCCCGGTGATGTAGAGCTCGAAGCGCTCGGTGACTTCGGGCCGTTGGTCGTTGGCGCGCGCCAGCGGGCTGATTTCGGTCGGGTGCTCCATGATGAACGTGGGCTGCCAGAGCTGGTCTTCCACGGTTTCCTCGAAGTACAGCACCTGCAGGCTGGCCAGGCTGCGCGTGGAGAGCCGGTTCTTTTCTTCGTTCATGCCCAATTTCTTCAGCGCGCTGATCAGCCAGGCAGCGTCGTCCACATGCGCGCCGGCCTCGGTGTACTGGAAGATGGCTTCGCGGATAGTCAGGCGCGCGAACGGCTGGCTCAGGTCCACGGCCCGGCCCTGGTACGAGAGCTGCAGCGTGCCCACGGCCTTCTGTGCGGCATCGCGCACCAGTGCCTCGGTGAAGCCCATCAGGTCCTGGTAGTTCCAGTACGCCGCGTAGAACTCCATCATGGTGAACTCGGGGTTGTGGCGCACCGAGATGCCTTCGTTGCGGAAGTTGCGGTTGATCTCGAACACCCGCTCGAAACCACCCACCAGCAGGCGCTTCAAAAACAGCTCGGGGGCGATGCGCAGGTACATCTCCTGCTCAAGCGCGTTGTGGTGCGTGACGAACGGCCGGGCGTTGGCGCCGCCCGGAATCGGGTGCAGCATGGGCGTTTCGACTTCCAGGAAATCGTGCTGCACCATGAAGTCGCGAATACCGCTGACGGCTTTGCTGCGCGCGACAAAGCGCTGGCGCGCGGCCTCGTCGGTCATCAGGTCGACATAGCGCTGGCGGTATTTCACTTCCTGGTCGGCAATGCCGTGGAACTTGTCGGGCATGGGCCGCAGGCTCTTGGTCAGCAGGCGCAGCTGGGTCACCTGAATCGACAGCTCGCCGGTACGCGTTTTGAACAGAGTGCCTTCGGCACCGATGATGTCGCCCAGATCCCAGTGCTTGAAGGCGGCGTACAGGTCTTCGCCCAGCGCGTCGCGCGTGACATACAACTGGATGCGCCCGCCGTGGCTGCCCAGCGACCCGTCCTGAATGGTGGCAAAACTCGCTTTGCCCATGACGCGCTTGAGCATCATGCGGCCGGCCACGCTGACCGTTACGGGTGCTGCCGTGAGCTGTTCGGCGCTGCTGTCGCCATGCAGCGCGTGCAGATCGGCCGCGTGGTGCAAGGGCTTGAAATCGTTGGGGAAGGCCACGCCCGTACCTTGGGTCTGGGCTTCACGCAGGGCGCGCAGTTTCTCGCGCCGCTCGGCGATCAGCTGGTTCTCGTCAGGAGCGGTAGGGGCAGAGTTTTGGTCAGACATGGACAAAGCACAGAAGGTGGAGCAGGCAGGCTGCGAGGGGCGGGGCGCATGCGCCGAACCGCGTATTTTAGATTTGCTGGAGCGCGCCGGGGGCGAAGGCTGTGCGCACGACCCGAATACGCTCAAGCGTCGGGAGCGATTCCTGTGCGATCCAGCATATCGCTCACCAGCTCCAGGCGCAGCAAGGGGTTGTCCAGCTCCATCATTTGCTGCTTGAGCGACAAAGGCATCGGCAGCAGTTCGCACCAGCGGTTGGCTACCCAACCGCTGTCGTGCAACCGCTTGGGCGTCGGCACGCTGACAGCACCAGGGCCGTGGCGCTCGCGCAGGGCGGCGAGCACCGGAGCCAGGGCGGTCGCGGTGGCGGCCAGGTGCTCCGGCACGGGAATAGGCAGGTCGTCGGGAATCTGTTCCACGTCGGCCACCCACAGGCCGTGCGGCAGCAGGGTGTAGCGCTGAATGCGAAAGCGTGCACTGCCGAGACACCGTGCCAGCAGCAGACCCGGCTGGGGAGACTCCAGGCTTTCGATGTGCGCCAGGGTGCCTACATGGCACAGTTGCTCGGAGCTGGCGCCTGCGCGGCGCACCTCGGTGCCGCTTTGCAGGCACACTACGCCGAACGGCGCCCCGGCCTCGTGGCACTTGCGCACCATGGTGAGGTAGCGCACCTCGAAGATACGCAGCGCCAGCGTGCCGCCAGGGTAGAGCACGGCTTCCAGCGGAAACAGGGGCAGTGAGGTGAGCGAGAGCGGTGCGTTCATCGGGGTGGCTATCATCGTACGTCAGAGATTTACCGACCGGACCACATGCTCTACCAGATTGTCTCGTTTTTGCTTGATGTGGCCGGTGGCCTGTTGACCGGCGCCTGTTTGCTGCGCCTGTACATGCAGTGGCAGCGTGTGCCCTTTGGCAACCCGGTAGGGCGATTGGTGTTTGCACTGACCGACTGGCTGGTGCTGCCGCTGCGCCGCGCTGTTCCTGCCGTGCGCGGTATCGACTGGGCCAGCCTGCTGGCGGCTTTGCTGGTGCAATTGGTGCAGTACCTGGTTCTGTGGATCATCCTTGGTGCCGGGGCCGGCTGGGCCTGGCTGCCGTGGCTGGCGCTGTTTGGGCTGCTGCGCGTGGCGGTGAGCGCGGTGATGGGGCTGGTCATCGTCCACGCCGTGATGTCCTGGGTGCAGGCGCGCTCGCCAATCGCCAACGTGATCGACCGCCTGGCCGAGCCCATCCTGCGCCCGGTGCGCCGTTTGCTGCCGCCGCTGGGCGGAGTGGATCTCTCGCCGCTGGTGCTGATCGTGCTGCTGCAGGTGCTGCTCATGGTGCTGGGCAACCTGCAGATATCCTTGTGGCGCTAAAAATATTGGTTGAAATGGCCCGCAGCGCTTATGTGTAAAGCGCTTATAGCTATTAATAGAGTAGCAAAAAGACCGCCAAGGATGGCGGTCTTTTTAGGGGTGGCGTTGCTGCCTCAGGCTACCGCGTCCGCCGGCAGGCGCTGCAGAACGGCCAGGCTTTGGGCGATGGTGTTGCGCAACTCGCGCCGGTCGCTGATGAGGTCCACCGCACCTTTTTGCATCAGGAACTCGGCGCGCTGGAAGCCTTCGGGGAGGGTGACGCGCACGGTGGATTCGATCACGCGGGGGCCGGCAAAGCCGATCAGCGCCTTGGGCTCGGCGATCACGATGTCGCCCAGAAAGGCAAAGCCCGCGCTCACGCCGCCCATGGTGGGGTCGGTCAGCACGCTGATATAGGGCAGTTTTTTCTTCGCTAGCCGGGTCAGCGCTGCGTTGGTCTTGGCCATCTGCATGAGCGAGAGCAGGCCCTCCTGCATGCGTGCGCCGCCCGTGGCGGTGAAGCAGATGAAGGGCACTTTCTGCTCGATGGCGGTTTCCACCCCGCGCACGAAGCGTTCGCCGACCACGCTGCCCATGGAGCCGCCCATGAAATCGAACTCGAAGCAGGCGACGACGACGTTGATGCTTTTGACCGCGCCGCCCATGACGATGAGTGCGTCGGTCTCGCCGGTGTTCTCCAGCGCTTCTTTCAGGCGCTCGGGGTATTTGCGGCTGTCCTTGAACTTGAGCGCATCGACGGGAATGACCTCTTGGCCGATCTCGTAGCGGCCTTCCGGGTCAAGAAAGGCGTCGAGCCGGACGCGGGCGCCAATGCGGTGGTGGTGGCCGCACTGTGGGCAGACATTCTGGTTCTGCTCCAGGTCGGCCTTGTAGAGCACGGTTTCGCAGCTCGGGCACTTGATCCACAGGCCTTCGGGCATTTGCCGGCGCACATTGGGGTCGGTTTGCTGGATCTTGGCGGGGAGGAGTTTTTCTAGCCAGGACATGGGGTTCCTTTCAATCAATTTGCCGTTTGCGCGCTGCCGTGCCACCCGCGCTGCCCAAGCCAGGGCCGCCGCGCAAGGGCCGCCCCGCCGCGCTGGCGGCGTCCCCCTTCCGCAGCGCGCCGCGCTGCAAGAGAAGGGGGAAGCGGCGCAGCCGCTCAGGGGGTTGGTTCTTATTATGCGTCGAGCGCCTTGCGGATTCCGCGCAGAAAATCGACCGCCACGGGCACCACCTTTTCATGGGGCTGGCCGTCGAGCAGCTGGATGATGCGGCTGCCAATCACCACGGCATCGGCCACTTTGCCGATCGCCTGGGCGGTGGCGGCATCGCGGATGCCGAAGCCGACGCCCACCGGAATGCTGACGTGCTTGCGGATGCGCGGCAGCATGGCTTCGACGGCCGCGGTGTCGAGCGTGCCCGAGCCGGTGACGCCCTTGAGCGACACGTAGTACACGTAGCCGCTGGCCACCCGCGCTACCTGGGCCATGCGCTCGGAGGTAGAGGTAGGGGCCAGCAGGAAGATCAAGTCCATGCCCTGCGCGCGCAGCGCAGCGGCAAAGGCTTCGCATTCCTCGGGCGGGTAATCGACGATGAGCACGCCATCGACGCCAGCCGCCGCCGCGTCGCGCACAAAGGCGCCAGCGCCATGGATCTGGTTGTAGCGCTCCACAGGGTTGGCGTAGCCCATCAGCACCACTGGCGTGCTCTGGTTCTCTTCGCGGAACTCGCGCACGTAGCCGAGCACTTGCTTGAGGCCGACGCCCAGCGCCAGGGCCTTCTCGCCCGCCTTCTGGATCACCGGGCCATCGGCCATGGGGTCGGAGAACGGCACGCCCAGCTCAATCACGTCGGCGCCGGCGCTGACCATGCCGTGCATCAGCGCGGGGGTGATGTCGGCAAAGGGGAAGCCGGCCGTGACATAGGGAATGAGCGCCTTGCGGCCGCGTGCGGCAAGCTGCTCAAACGTGGTGGCAATGCGTCCTGGGTTCATGGTTTTCCTCCCGCGCCCTTGACCGTCAGGCCGCGCATGGACGGCCGGTCGTAGAAGTCTTCGCCCGACAGGTCGGCCACGGTGCCGATGTCCTTGTCGCCCCGGCCCGAGAGATTGACCAGGATGGACTGGTCCGGCCGCATCTCCTTGGCCAGCTTCATGGCGTAGGCAAAGGCGTGGCTTGATTCCAGCGCCGGGATGATGCCTTCGGTGCGGCACAGGTGGTGGAAGGCTGCCAGCGCCTCGGTATCGGTGATACCCACGTATTCGGCGCGGCCAATTTCCTGCAGCCAGGCGTGCTCGGGGCCCACGCCGGGGTAGTCGAGCCCTGCGCTGATGCTGTGTGTCTCGGTGATCTGGCCGTTTTCGTCCTGCAGGATGAAGGTGCGGTTGCCGTGCAGCACACCGCTGGAGCCGCGCTGCAGGCTGGCCGAATGCTTGCCACTGTCCAGGCCTTCGCCGGCTGCTTCGACGCCAATCAGGCGCGTTTTTTCAAACGGGATATAGGGGTAGAAGATGCCCATGGCATTGCTGCCACCGCCCACGCAGGCAAGCACCACGTCGGGCTGCTCGGCGGCGATTTTTTGCTCGGCCAGCATGGCTGGCATCTGCGTCAGGCACTCGGTGCCGATGACGCTCTGGAAGTCGCGCACCATCATGGGGTAGGGGTGCGGGCCGGCCACGGTGCCAATGATGTAGAAGGTGTTGTCCACATTCGCCACCCAGTCGCGCATGGCTTCATTCAAGGCGTCTTTCAGAGTCCTGCTGCCCGAATCCACCGGCACCACGGTGGCGCCCAACAGCTTCATGCGGTAGACGTTGGGGCTTTGGCGCTTGACGTCTTCGCTGCCCATGTAGACCACGCATTCGAGCCCGTAGCGGGCGCAGATGGTGGCCGTGGCCACGCCGTGCTGGCCGGCGCCGGTCTCGGCAATGATGCGCGGCTTGCCCATGCGCTTGGCGAGCATGGCCTGGCCGATGACGTTGTTGATCTTGTGCGCGCCGGTGTGGTTGAGGTCTTCGCGCTTGAGGTAGATCTGCGCGCCGCCCAGCTCCTGGCTGGTGCGCGCCGCGTGGTACACGGGCGAGGGCCGGCCGACGAAGTGGTTGAGTTCGTAGGCGAATTCGGCCAGAAAGTCCGGGTCATGCTGGTAGCGCGCATAGGCTTCCCTGAGCTCTTTCAGGGCAAAGGTGAGCGTCTCGCTGGCGAAGCTGCCGCCGTAGCTGCCGAAATGGCCCGACGCGTCGGGCTGCTGGTAATCAAACATGGGTGTTCCTGGCAAGGTGCTCGTCGGCCGCACGCACGGCGGCGACGAAACGTTGGATCTTGTCGGCGTCCTTGATGCCCTTGTGGGTTCCTCCCCCAGGGGCATCGCATTCGACGCCGGAGCTGACGTCAACCGCGAGCGTGGTGCAGCGCGGCCGGAGCGCCAAGATCCCATCGCCCACGTTTGCAGGCGAGAGTCCACCACTTAAGACGAGGTGAGCGTTTACGCTTGGAGGAAGAAGTGACCAATTGAATGCCTTGCCGCCACCGCCGTACGCTTCGACATGGGCGTCGAGCAAGATGGCTTGGGCGCGGGAGAATTGCTGGGCATATTCTACGAGGGGGAAGCGTGCCCCGCCTTCGCCCAGGGGAATGCGTGCGGCGCGCAGGAAGGGCCGGGCGCCCTGGCCGCTGGCAGCCCAGCAGTCTTCCGGTGTTTCGTCTCCATGAAATTGCAGTGTAGCGCCTGCTACATAAGCGCTTGCAGCTATCACATTGGTAGTACTTTCATTGACGAACAACAGCACAGGTGTGACAAACGGCGGCAGGCGCGCCGCCAGCTCTGCAGCACGCGCTGGCGTCACGGCACGCGGGCTCGGTGCATACATCACAAAACCGATGGCGTCGGCTCCGGCGGCGACGGCCACGTCCACGTCCTCTTCGCGCGTCAGTCCGCAGATCTTGATGCGCGTGCGGGCCGGGGTGGGTGTGGGGGCAAGCGGTGCTTTCATGGCAGCCAATCATACGCAGCGGTTCGTGCGGGCAGGCCCCACGATGGCGCGTACACCGGCCCCAGAAAATACAGCCCGTCAGGCGAAAAGGTCGGCGCCGCCACCTTGCGCGAGCGCGCCTGCAGCACCTGTGCCATCCATTCCGGGGGCTGGCTGCCCTGGCCAACAGCAATCAGGCAGCCCATGATGTTGCGGATCATGTGGTGCAAAAAAGCGTTGGCTTCGAATTCGAAGTGCCAGTAGCAGCTTGCGCTGTCGCTCCCGGCACTTCCCACTGGCATGCTGCTGCGGGTGATGCGGATGGGCGCCAGGGTCTTGACGGGAGAGAGCGCCTGGCAGGCAGCAGCGCGAAAAGAGCTGAAATCGTGCTCGCCTTCCAGCAGGCGCGCTGCAGCAACCATGGCCGCACCATCCAGCGGGCGGAATACCCAGCCGACCCGGCCGGCCTCGACACTGGGGCGTACCGGCGACTGCAGCAGCACGTAGGCATAGCGACGTGCCGTGGCACTGGCGCGGGCGTGAAAGCCGTCAGGCACGGCGCGCGCCCATTGCACGGCGATGTTGGAGGGGAGGAAAGTGTTCGTGCCGCGCACCCAGGCAGCGACTGGGCGCTGCACCGGCGCATCGAAATGCACCACCTGCATCAGGCCGTGCACGCCGGCGTCGGTGCGGCCTGCACACAGGGTGGTGATCCGGGCATTGCCCTCGCCGGCAAAGCGCGCCAGCGCGGCCTCCAGGTGGTCCTGGATGGTGTTGCCCGAGGACTGGCTTTGCCAGCCGCTGTAATGCTGGCCAGCGTAGCTCAGGCCTAAGGCGATCCGGGAGCCCAATACCGCGAGCCCGCTCAGCTCAACTCACTCAACATGCGTTGCGCGCGGGCCTTGAGTTCACCGCTGGACTCGGCGATGACTTCCTCAATCAGGGTGCGTGCACCGTCGTTGTCGCCGATGGCATCGAACTCATGGGCAAGCGCCAGCTTGGTGGCCAAGGGGTCTTCTTGGGCTACCGAGGCTTCGTGCGTTGCTTCCACTGCCTCTGCCTTTGCTTCAGCCTTGGTGTTCAGGTCCAGCGACAAGTGATCCAGGTCGAAATCCATCAAACCGGAATCCGAAGGAATGAACGGTGCCTCGGCTGGCGCCAGTGCTTGCGGCTGGGTGTCCATGGCAGGTAGATCGAGTGGGAAATCATGCAGATCTTGCTCTTGCTCTGGTGCAGCGGCCTCGGGCACTGGCTCCACTTTCTCGGGCGCCTCCCAGGCCAGGGTGCCAGAACCAGTGGGTGGGGACCAGGCCGGCTCTTCCTGTGCAGGTGCAGCAGCCGTATCCAGCGAAGTGCGTGCGGTCGCACTTGCCACAGCTGCTGCCGCTGCTGCAGCGGCGAAGCTGCCGGCCACTGCTGGCGCCGGTGCGGGTGCCTCTGTCAGTGCATCGTCGGGCAGATCAAGGTCCAGGTCCAGATCCAGATCAGCGGGCAGCGATGGGGGGCCTTCGGAGGGGCCAAAGGTGCTGACAAAGTGGCTCGGAGGGGTCAACTCAGGGGCAGGGGTTTGCTGTCCACCTGGGTGGTAGAAGCCGTTTTCTGGATCCAGGTCGCGGCCAAGTTCCGTAACGCGGTTCCAGTCGGCACCTTCTCCGTTGGTAATGCCAAAAATATCCTTGGCCACGGCTTCCAGCGATTTGCGGTCTTGTCGCTTGGCGTAGATTTCGGCCAGCTTGGCGTGGACGGACACCCGCTCCGGGTTGTGCCGGATCGCCTCCTTGAGGATTTCTTCGGCTTGCAGGTCACGGCCGTAGGCGAGGTAGACATCGGCTTCTGCCACTGGATCCACGTCGCCGCCCGCGTCCAGCTGGCTGGGCGAATACGCCATGGAGGAGCCGGTGGAATCGGTGCCTGCTGTATCGACGCGCTGGCCGCCACTGGCGCCGAAGAAGGAGTCGGGCTGCAAGCGACTTTCGAGGAACGAGCTGTCGACGCCTGATTGGTTGCGACGGCGCTGGGCGATGCGGTAGCCACCGTAGCCAAGCAACAGCAGCAGTGTCAGCGCGCCTGCGGGAATCAGCGGCTGCTCCAGCAAACCCGCGATGAAACCAGGTTCTTCTGCAGGCGCTGGAGCAGGAGGCACAGCGGCGGCCTTCGACGCTGCCGGCGCAGGGGCGGCAGGTGCCGAAGCAGGCACCATTTCGCTGGCGGCGATCGTGCTGGCCGCAGCAGGTGGGGAGGCTTCAGCGCTAGCGGTGGCGGCAGGCGCTGTCGCCTGCGGAGCGGGGGCCGATGCTGCGATGGCCGGACCAGATGCGCTTGCCGGGGTGGCGGCTGGTACGGCTGGGGGAACCGCAGCGGTGCTTGTCACGGCTGGGCCTGCTCCCGTTGCTGTGGACGCGGCAGGTGCGCTGGGCACTGCGCCAGCGGCAGAACCGGAAGCACTCGCCAGCTTGTTGAGATCGCTGATGTTCTTGGACAGCTCTTCCACCCGTGCGGACGTTTCACTGGCCTGCTTGCGCGTCGCCAGTGCTTCCGGCGTGGCCTTGGTGCCTTTGACGGCGCCCTTGGAGAGGGTGAGTTTGTCGGGTGAGGTGCTTGTCGTCTTTTGCTCCTGCACCTGCGTTTGCACGCGCCCGCTTTCGCTGCGCCCGGCACTGGTGGTTTCGGCAGTGGGTGCTGCCGCGGCCAGCTTGTGGCGGAAAGCGTTGAAATCACGGCTTTGCGCTGCGATGGTCTGGCGCGCCTCGGCTGCTGGAGTGGCTGCTGCCTGGCTCGCGCTTGGCAGATCGAGCACCGCGCCGGCCTTGAGTCGGTTGACGTTGCCGCCAATGAACGCCTCGGGATTGGCGCGCAGCATGGCCACCAGCATCTGGTCAAGCGACACATCGTGCGGACGGTGGGCATTGGCAATACGGCCGGCGGTGTCGCCTGCCTTCACGGTGACATTGCCTGACGATTCGGCTGTGGCAGGCGCAGCCGAACGCGGCGGCGCTGCCGGGCGCGTGGGCACTGCCGAGGCTTGCGCGGAGGGTGCGGCTGGAGCCGGTGCACGCACCTGGGGAGCCGCCGTCACGCTGGGTGCGGGCCGACGCATGGCCGGTGGATCAAACAGCATGGTGTAGCTGCGCGTGATGCGGCCGGTCGCCCAAGTGGCATCAATGATCAGGTCCACGAAAGGGTCGTTGACAGGTGTGTTGCTGCTCAGGCGCAGCACACTGCTGCCATCCGGCCTGCGCTGCAGCGCCATATGTACCTGTCCCGCAGCACTTGAATATTCCATGCCCTGGGCACGGAAGGTTTCGGGTGCTGCCGTAGTGACTTTCAGCGAATCGGCTTCTGCCGGCGTGATGCTCGGCAAGGCGATTTCTGCACGCAGGGGCTCGCCCAGTGCCGATTGCACCGTGACGGGCCCCAAGGCAAGTGCGAGTGCGTCGGGCGCATACAAAGCCACGGACGCGAGCGCGGCAGCCGCCAGCGCAGAGTATTTCCAACGGTGCATGGTTGCCATTAGCGGATAGGAGTGGGGGACGTTGCCGAACGGGATATCGTTTTTCATGGTCTGAATGCCCAATCCGCTCCGGCATAGAAAATAGGTAAAAGCACCATAGCAGCAATGTTTTGCAGTGACAAGCTAAGGCAATGGGGAAGCTTCTGGCAGGCAAGCCGAAGGGTTCCCAGCACGCGGGGCTGTTGTCTCGCCACAACGAGCGCCGCGTGCCCTGACCGTGCTTTGTACCCGTTCAGGCATCCAGCAGGATGCGCACCATACGCCGCAGCGGCTCGGCCGCACCCCACAAAAGCTGGTCGCCGACGGTGAATGCTCCAACGTATTCCGGCCCCATGGCCAGCTTGCGGATGCGGCCCACGGGAATCTGCATCGTGCCGGTGACGGCCACAGGCGTGAGAGACTTGATGGTGGCTTCGCGGGTGTTGGGCACCACCTGCACCCATTCGTTGTCGGCCGCGATCATGGCTTCAATATCGGCCACGGGGACGTCCTTCTTCAGCTTGAAGGTCAGTGCCTGGCTGTGGCAGCGCATGGCGCCGACGCGCACGCAGAAGCCATCGACGGGAATCGCAGCGGAGTCGAAGCCCTCGCCCATGCCCAGAATCTTGTTCGTCTCGGCCATGCCCTTCCATTCTTCCTTGGACATGCCGTCGCCGAGGTCTTTGTCGATCCAGGGAATCAGCGAACCCCCCAGGGGTACGCCGAAGTTGGCCGTTTCGGCGCTGGTGAGCGCGCGTTGCTTGGCGATGACCTTGCGGTCGATCTCCAGAATGGCGCTCTTGGGGTCGTCCAGCAGTGCCTTGACCTCGGCGTTCAGTGTGCCGTACTGCGTCAGCAGCTCGCGCATGTGCTGGGCGCCGCCGCCCGAGGCCGCCTGGTAGGTCTGCGTGCTCATCCACTCCACGAGCCCTGCCTTGTAGAGCGCGCCCACTCCCATCAGCATGCAACTGACCGTGCAGTTGCCGCCGATCCAGTCTTTGCCTCCCCGCGCCAAGGCGTTCTTGATCACGGGCATGTTCACCGGGTCCAGCACGATGACGGCGTTCTTCTCCATGCGCAGGGCGGATGCGGCGTCAATCCAGTGGCCAGCCCAGCCTGCAGCGCGCAGCTTGGGGTAGACCTCGTTCGTGTAGTCGCCCCCTTGGGCCGTGATGATGATGTCGCAGCGCTTGAGGGCGTCGATGTTGAAAGCGTCTTGCAGCGTGGCTTCGTTCTTGGCCTGTGCGGGGGCCTTGCCGCCGGCATTCGACGTGGAGAAAAACAGCGGCTCGATCAGGTCGAAGTCTTTTTCTTCGGCCATGCGGTCCATCAATACCGAGCCGACCATGCCGCGCCAGCCGACGAGTCCTACCAACTTGCTCATTTCAACGCCCCTATCAAGTTAAAAAAACAGTGCAGACCAGACTGTTTTGCCCCGGCTCGTCTGGCCAGGGAGGGCGCACGACGAACCGGAGCTGGATCAGCCCTTAATGGTCGTGGTTTTGGTGGTGCTTGCGCGCGTTGCTACATCGGCCAGGGTGGCGGATGTGGGGTTCAATGCGAACGGGCAAGCGGCGAGCATGGGGCTGAATTGTACTGGATGGTGAATTTCACCCGGCAGACGACCCGCCGGGTTTTGGAGCCGGTTAGCCCAGTGCCGTCACCACCGCATCCCCCATCTGCGCTGTGCCCACCTTGGTGGTGCCTGCGCTGTAGATATCCGGCGTGCGCAGGCCTTGGGCCAGCACGCTTTGCACGGCGGCCTCAATGCGCTGGGCGGCGGCTTCCTGGTTCAGACTGAAGCGCAGCATCATGGCGGCGCTGAGGATGGTGGCCAGCGGGTTGGCCACACCTTTGCCGGCGATATCCGGTGCGCTGCCGTGGCTCGGTTCGTACAGGCCCTGGTTTTTGGCATTCAGCGATGCCGAGGGGAGCATGCCAATCGAGCCGGTGAGCATGGAGGCTTCGTCCGAGAGGATGTCGCCAAACATATTGCCGGTGACGATCACGTCAAACGCCTTGGGCGCCTTGACGAGTTGCATGGCCGCGTTGTCCACGTACATGTGCTGCAGTTCCACGTCGGGGTATTGCTGGCCGACTTCGGTCATCACGTCTTTCCAGAACTGGAAAGTCTCCAAGACGTTGGCTTTGTCCACGCTGGTCACGCGTTTGCTGCGCTTGCGCGCCGCCTGGAAGGCGACGTGGGCGATGCGTTCGATCTCGGGGCGGCTGTAGCGCATGGTGTCGAAGGCTTCTTCGGCACCGGGGAAGTGGCCGTCCACGGCGGTGCGGCGGCCGCGCGGCTGGCCGAAGTAGATATCGCCGGTCAGCTCGCGGATGATGAGGATGTCGAGGCCTGCAATCAGCTCGGGCTTGAGGCTCGACGCGCCCACCAATTGCTCATAGCAGATGGCGGGGCGGAAATTGGCAAACAGGCCCAGGTGCTTGCGCAGGCCCAAAATGGCTTGCTCGGGGCGCAGGGGGCGGTCGAGTTTGTCGTATTTCCAGTCGCCCACGGCGCCAAACAGGATGGCGTCGGACTCCTTGGCGAGCTTCAGGGTGGACTCGGGCAGAGGGTGGCCGTGCGCCTCGTAGGCAGCGCCGCCCACCAGGGCCGATTCCATCTCGAAGGGGAGGCCCAGCGCATCCAGGACCTTGATGGCCTCGGCGACGATTTCTGTGCCAATGCCGTCACCCGGCAACACCGCGATTTTCATCATGAGAATACTCTTATTTTGATAGCTGTAAGCGCTTTATGGATAAGCGCTGGAGGCCTATTTTGTGTGTAAATTTTCAGGACGCCATCGAATGCGCCAGCCAGGGCTTGGTGGCCAGGCGCTCGGCTTCAAACGCCTTGATCTTGTCCGACTGGCGCAGCGTCAGGCCGATGTCGTCCAGGCCGCCCAGCAGGCAGTACTTGCGAAAGGCCTGCACTTCAAACGCAATTTCTTGTCCCTGCGGGCGCACGATCACTTGGCGCTCCAGGTCGATGGTGAGCTGGTAGCCGGGGAAGGCCAGCACCTCGTCGAACAACTGGGCCACCGTGGCTTCTGGCAACTGAATCGGCAGCAGGCCGTTCTTGAAGCAGTTGTTGTAGAAGATGTCGGCATAGCTGGGCGCGATCACGCAGCGAAAGCCGTATTGGTCCAGCGCCCAGGGCGCGTGCTCGCGGCTTGATCCGCAGCCAAAGTTCTTGCGCGCCAGCAGGATGGAGGCGCCTTGGTAGCGCGGCTGGTTCAGCACGAAATCGGGGTTGGGCTTGCGGCTGGCCGGGTCCTGGCCGGGCTCGCCGTGGTCAAGGTAGCGCCATTCGTCAAACAGGTTGACGCCAAAACCCGTCTTCTTGATGGATTTGAGGAACTGCTTGGGAATGATGGCGTCGGTGTCGACGTTTTCGCGGTCCATGGGGGCGACGAGGCCCTTGTGGGTGTTGAATTTCTGCATGCTGGGCTTTCTTATTTGGCGGCGCGCTCGATGGCGCTGCCGGCTCGGCCAATGTCCTGGCCCATCCCCTTGACCGTGTTGCAGCCGGCAAGAAAGAAGGCCAGGGCGAGCGTGAGGAGGGTGGCGGTGGTTTTCATGGTGATGCTCCTTAGGCAATAGCGCAGTCGGACAAAACGGCAAGCAGCTTAGGCGAACTTGCGAATATCCACGAAATGGCCGTGCACGGCAGCTGCGGCGGCCATGGCGGGGCTGACCAGGTGCGTGCGCCCGCCCGCGCCCTGGCGGCCTTCGAAGTTGCGGTTGGAGGTGGATGCACAGCGTTCGCCCGGCTCCAGGCGGTCGGCGTTCATCGCCAGGCACATGGAGCAGCCGGGTTCGCGCCACTCAAAGCCGGCGGCCTTGAAGATGGCGTCCAGCCCCTCGCGCTCGGCCTGCTGCTTCACCAGGCCCGAGCCCGGCACCACCATGGCGAGTTTCACGTTGCCCGCCACCTTGCGGCCGAGCTTCTTCACCACGGCAGCAGCTTCTCGGATGTCCTCGATGCGGCTGTTGGTGCACGAGCCGATGAACACCTTGTCGATGGTGATGTCGTCCATGGCCTTGCCGGGCTGTAGGCCCATGTAGGTAAGTGCCCGCTCGATCGCGCCGCGCTTGCTGGCGTCCTTTTCCTTGTCGGGGTCGGGCACGTGGCCGTCCACGCCCAGCACCATTTCGGGCGAGGTGCCCCAGGTGACTTGCGGAACGATGTCTGCGGCGTTCAAGGTGACCACTGCGTCGAAGGCAGCATCCGGGTCGGAATGCAGGGTGCGCCAGTAGGCCGCGGCCTGGTCCCATTCGGCGCCGCCGACAAAGCGCCCGGTTTTTGCGTCGTAGCCTGGCGCCAGGGGCTTGCCGCGCAGGTAGTCGATGGTTTTTTCGTCCACCGCCACCAAGCCGGCGCGGGCACCGGCTTCGATGGCCATGTTGCAGACCGTCATGCGGCCTTCCATGCTGAGCGCGCGAATGGCTGGGCCGGAAAACTCAATCGTGTAGCCCGTGCCGCCCGCAGTGCCAATCTTCCCGATGATGGCCAGCACGATGTCCTTGGCGGTGATGCCGGGCGCCACCTGGCCGTTGACCTGCACCAGCAGGTTCTTGGCCTTCTTGGCCAGCAGGGTTTGCGTGGCCATCACGTGCTCGACCTCGCTGGTGCCGATGCCGTGGGCCAATGCGCCAAAGGCGCCATGGGTGGAGGTGTGCGAATCGCCGCAGACGACGGTCATGCCGGGCAGCGTGGCGCCGTTTTCCGGGCCGATGACGTGCACGATGCCCTGGCGCTGGTGCATGAACGGGAAGAACGCCGCCGGGCTGATCTGCGCCATGTTGTCGTTCAGCGTGGTGATCTGCTCCTTGCTGATCGGGTCGGTGATGCCGTCGTAGCCCTGTTCCCAGCCGGTGGTAGGGGTGTTGTGGTCAGCCGTGGCAACAATGGAGCTCATGCGCCAGACCTTGCGCCCGGCCTGGCGCAGGCCCTCGAACGCCTGGGGGCTGGTGACTTCGTGCACCAGATGGCGGTCGATGTAGAGGATGGACGTGCCGTCTTCTTCGGTGTGGACGACGTGCTCGTCCCAGATCTTGTCGTACAGGGTGCGTCCCATGGGGTGCTCTTCTTTCAGGTGGGGAGATGAATTTTAGGTTTTGTCGCACTCGTCCGCAGCAGCAGGGGCCAGGTGCTGCGCGAGCAAGTGGGCCGTGACCGGCAGGGCGCCAAAGTCGCGCGCCACCAGCGTGAGGGCGCGCTCGGCCCAGGGCTCCAGCAGGGGCACGGCCTGGAGCTGGCCCACGCCGCGCAGCAGGGCAAAGGCGCGATCGGGCAGCAGGCCGATGCCCAGGCCGTTGTCGATCATGCGGCACATGGCGTCCACGCCTGTCACCTGGATGCGCTGGCGCAGCGTGCGGCCCGCGGCGGCGGCCGCTGTGCGCATCGCCAGGCTGATGCTGCTATTGGCGTGCAGGCCGACGATGTCGTGGTCGAGGATTTCGCTGAACTGCACGCCGTCCCGCGCCGCCAATGGGTGCCCTGTTGGCACGGCCAAGACGAGCCGGTCGCTGCGGTACGGTCGGGTTTGCAAGTCGGCGGCTGTGCTGTTTGGGCCCAGATGACAAATTCCCAGATCGGCCGCGCCCTCGCTGACGGCATGCTGCACGGCGCCGCTCAGGTGTTCCTGCAGGTCGATCTTGATGTGGGGATGGGCGCGTGCAAAGCCGCCCAGGTCTTCCGGCAAAAAACCCACGATGGCGGAAATATTGGCATGCACGCGCACGTGGCCGCGCACCCCGCCCGCGTATTCGCCCAGTTCGCCCTGCATGCGTTCCAGGCCGAACAGGACAGTGCGTGCGTGGTGCAGCAGGCTCTCGCCGGCGGGGGTCGGCCGCACGCCGCGGCTGTGGCGGTAGAGCAGGGGGGTTTCCACGGCGGCTTCCAGGTCCGCCAGCCTTTTGCTGACGGCCGAGGCCGCCAAGAACTCGCGCTCCGCCGCCCGGCCGATGCTGCCCAGCTCGCATACCGCAACAAAAAGCTGCAGCGAGGTCAGGTCGATACGGCGCGCAAAGTTGCGCTCGGAGCGGGACATGGAAGCAAAGACCCCTTGAAAAACGAAGTCTTTGTATTTTCTTCGAATAAATATTCCTTAGACATCGCAAAACGCGATGTCTAAGGAATTCAAATACGCGCGGGCCGAACCGCACCTACAGCGAATGAACTGCGCCTTGCTCGGGCACCAGCGCTGGCCAGCGCAGTTCGTGGGCGATGCGTTCGCGCAAGCGGTCGGCGGCGGCCATCTCCCCATGCACCACGAACACCTGGCTGGGGGCGTGGTCCAGGCGGCGCAGCCAGGCCAGGGTCTGATCGCCATCGGCATGGGCGGACGCTGAGGTGATCTGTACCACCTGGGCGCGGATAGCCACCTCCTGGCCATGGATGCGAATGCTTTTCTCGCCGGCCGCGAGGCGGGCGCCGCGGGTTCCGGGGGCCTGGTGGCCGGTGAGCACGATCAGGTTGCGGTGGTCGCCCGCATACAGCGCGAGATGGTGCAGCACGCGCCCGCCCGTGGCCATGCCGCTGGCCGACAGAATCACCATCGGTCCGTGGCGCTTGGCCAGCGCCTTGGAGTCTTCGGTGGTCTGCACCATGGTCGCGCTGTGCGACAGCGCATGCACTTCATCCGTGCTGAGGCGGTGCTCCTGCGGGTGATGGGCAAACAAGGCCGTGGTGTTGACGGCCATGGGGCTGTCAAGAAACACCGGCAACTGCCGGGGCAGTGCGCCGCGCTCTTTGAGCAGGTTGATGGCGTGCAGCACCGACTGCGCGCGGCCCACGGCAAACACCGGCACCACGGCCACGCCCCCACGCTTCGCGACGGGCGCCAGCGCTGCGCCCAGCTCGTCCACCATGTTCTCTGGAGGGTGCTGGCGGTCGCCATAGGTCGATTCGATCAGGACCGTGTCGGCTTGTGGCGGCGCCTCGGGCGGTGCCATCACGAGATCGTCGTCCCGGCCCAGATCGCCGGAAAAGAGAATGCGATGGCCGCCGACTTCCAGCAGGATGCTGGCGGCGCCCAGGATGTGACCGGCGGAACTGAACGTGGCGCGCCAGCCTGGCACCGGCTCGAAGCTGCGGTGCAGTGCATGGGTGTGGAACTGGCGCAGGCAATGCTGCGCATCAAGCCGCGTGTACAGCGGCAGCGCAGGCGAGTGCTTGCTCAGGCCGTGGCGGTTGAGATACGCCGCGTCTTCTTCCTGTAAATGGCCGCTGTCGGGCAGCAGAATGCCGCATAGATCGCGGGTGGCGGCGGTGGCATGGACCGCGCCGTGAAAGCCATCACGCGCCAGCAGCGGCAGGTAGCCGCTGTGGTCCAGGTGCGCATGGGTCAGCAGCACCGCATCGATGTGCGCCGGGTCGACGCTCAGAGGTTGCCAGTTGCGCAGCCGCAGCTGTTTGTAACCTTGGAACAGACCGCAATCCACCAGGACACAGTGCCCATCGTGGCGAACGAGGTATTTGGATCCGGTAACGGTGCTGGCAGCGCCGAGAAACGTGATGCTGGGGGCCATGGGTACTCCGATGCGCTCTGGAGCCCCATGGTAGCCAACTTAACTGAAGAAGCTCTTGAGCTTGTCGGTCCAACTCTCGCCGCTAGGCGAGTGGCGGGCGCCGCCCTTTTTCAGCGATTCTTCGAGCTCTCGCAAGAGCTTGCGCTGGTGCTCGGTCAGCTTGACCGGGGTCTCGACCGCAATATGGCAATACAGGTCGCCGGGGTAGCTGGCGCGCACGCCCTTGACGCCCTTGCCGCGCAGGCGGAACTGCTTGCCGGCCTGGGTGCCCTCGGGGATGTCGATGGCCGCTTTGCCGTCGAGGGTGGGCACGTCGATTTCGCCGCCCAGCGCCGCGGTGATGAAGCTCACCGGCACCTGACAGTGCAGATCGTCGCCGTCGCGCTCGAAGATGTCGTGCTTCTTCATGCGGATTTCGATGTACAGGTCACCGGGCGGCCCGCCATTGGTGCCGGGCTCGCCGTTGCCGGTCGAGCGAATGCGCATGCCGTCGTCGATGCCGGCCGGAATCTTCACTTCCAGCGTCTTCTGCTTCTTCACGCGGCCCTGGCCCTGGCAACTGGGGCAGGGCTCGGGGATGATCTTGCCCGTGCCGCGGCAGTGCGGGCAGGTCTGCTGCACGCTGAAGAACCCCTGGCGCATCTGCACCGTGCCGGAGCCACTGCAGGTGCCGCAGGTTTTGGCGCTGGTGCCAGGCTTGGCACCGTTTCCGTGGCAGGTCTCGCAGGCTTCCCACGAAGGGATGCGGATCTGGGCGTCTTTGCCACGTGCGGCTTCTTCCAGCGTGACTTCCATGGCGTAGCTCAGGTCGCTGCCACGGTAGACCTGGCGCCCGCCCTGGCCGCGCCCGCGCCCGCCCTGGTTGAACATGTCACCAAAGATATCGCCAAAGGCTTCGGCAAACCCGCCAAAGCCCTCAGCGCCCGGACCGCCGGGGCCGCGCATGTTGGGGTCAACGCCCGCGTGTCCGTACTGGTCGTAGGCCGCGCGCTTCTGCGAATCCGACAGCATTTCGTAGGCCTCTTTGGCCTCCTTGAAACGGTCTTCTGCTGCCTTGCCCGTATCGCCCTGGTTGCGGTCAGGGTGGTGCTTCATCGCCAGCTTGCGATAGGCCTTCTTGATCTCATCCTCGGAGGCGTTCTTGGGAACGCCAAGGACTTCGTAAAAATCTCTTTTCGACATGGAGTTGTCAGCCCGGTTGGAACAGGAACGCCGCGCGAAAGCCTTTGGGGCTCCCAGCACGGCGGCTTGGTCGGGGCGGCTGCGCCCTGGCGCGCAGCGCCTGGGCTTAGCCCTTCTTCACTTCCTTGACTTCGGCATCCACCACGTTGTCGTCGTCCGCGGCTGCAGAACCTGCACTTTGCTGGGCCGAAGCGTCCGGACCACCAGCGCCCTGCGCTGCCTGGGCCGCCTGCTCATTGGCGTACATCTTCTCGCCCAGCTTCTGGCTGGCGGTCATCAGGGCCGTGGTTTTCGTCTCGATATCCGCCTTGTCTTCGGTCTTGAGGGCTTCTTCCAGGGCCTTGACTGCCGCGGTGATGGCGTCTTTTTCGCCAGCATCAAGCTTGTCACCATGCTCGACCAAGCTCTTGTTCACGCTGTGCACGGCCGCCTCGCCCTGGTTGCGGGCCTGCACCAGTTCGAGTTTCTTCTTGTCGTCTGCCGCGTTCACCTCGGCGTCCTTGACCATTTGCTGGATTTCGGCTTCGGAGAGACCCGAATTGGCCTTGATGGTGATCTTGTTTTCCTTGCCCGTGCCCTTGTCCTTGGCGCCTACGTGCAGGATGCCGTTGGCATCGATGTCGAACGACACTTCGATCTGCGGCGTGCCACGCGATGCTGGTGGAATGCCTTCGAGGTTGAATTCACCCAGCAGCTTGTTGCCCGCGGCAATCTCACGCTCGCCCTGGAACACCTTGATGGTCACGGCTGGCTGGTTGTCGTCGGCGGTGGAGAAGGTTTGTGCGAACTTCGTCGGAATCGTGGTGTTCTTGCTGATCATCTTGGTCATCACACCACCCAGGGTTTCAATGCCCAGGGAGAGCGGCGTCACGTCCAGCAACAGCACGTCCTTGCGGTCGCCCGACAGCACCTGGCCCTGGATCGCCGCGCCCACGGCCACGGCTTCGTCGGGGTTCACGTCCTTGCGGGGTTCCTTGCCGAAGAATTCCTTGACCTTCTCCTGCACCTTGGGCATGCGGGTCATGCCACCGACCAGAATGACGTCGTTGATGTCGGACACGCCGATGCCTGCGTCCTTGATGGCGGTGCGGCAAGGGGCGATGGTGCGTTCGATCAACTCGTCCACCAGGCTTTCGAGCTTGGCGCGGGTGAGCTTGATATTCAGGTGCTTGGGCCCCGAGGCGTCTGCCGTCACGTAGGGCAGGTTGATATCGGTCGCAGCCGAGTTGGACAGTTCGATCTTGGCCTTTTCAGCGGCTTCCTTTAGGCGCTGCAGCGCTAGTACGTCCTTCGACAGATCCACGCCCTGGTCCTTTTTGAACTCGGAAATGATGTAGTCGATGATGCGCTGGTCGAAGTCTTCGCCACCCAGGAAGGTGTCGCCGTTGGTGGAGAGCACTTCAAACTGCTTCTCGCCATCGACATCGGCAATTTCAATGATGGATACGTCGAATGTGCCGCCGCCCAAGTCGTACACCGCGATTTTGCGATCGCCCTTGGACTGCTTGTCGAGGCCAAAGGCCAGTGCCGCAGCCGTGGGTTCGTTGATGATGCGCTTGACGTCCAAGCCTGCAATGCGGCCGGCGTCCTTGGTGGCCTGGCGCTGTGCATCGTTGAAGTAGGCTGGCACGGTGATGACGGCGTCGGTCACGGGTTCGCCGAGAAAGTCTTCCGCGGTCTTCTTCATCTTGCGCAGAATGTCTGCGCTGATCTGTTGTGCCGAGAGTTTCTTGCCGTGCACTTCCACCCAGGCGTCGCCGTTGTCGGCCGCCACGATGGAGTAGGGCATCAGATCGATGTCCTTTTGCACTTCTTTTTCGGTGAACTTGCGTCCGATCAGGCGTTTGACGGCGTAGAGCGTGTTCTTGGGGTTGGTCACGGCCTGGCGTTTGGCCGACGCGCCCACCAGCACTTCACCGTTTTCCAGATAAGCGACGATGGAAGGCGTAGTGCGCGCGCCTTCGCTGTTTTCGATCACGCGGGTGGTGTTCCCCTCCATGATGGAAACGCAGCTGTTGGTCGTGCCGAGGTCAATACCGATGATTTTTCCCATTTTTTTCTCCGCGAGGCAGTTAATTGGTGTGAATGGCTGCTATTTGTGGCCTGCGTCGCCGGCTTCAAGCGGGCAGGCGCACTTTTGTGCTTATTTGGGCGCAGTGACCGTTACCAGAGCGGGGCGCAGCACCCGATCGGCAATCAGGTAGCCTTTTTGCAGCACTGAAACGATGGTGTTGGGTTCCTGGTTGGCAGGCACCATGCTGATGGCTTGGTGGCGATGAGGATCGAACTTTTCGCCCGCCGGAGGCGTGATCGCCAGCACCCGGTTGCGCTCCAGCGCCGAGTGCAGTTGGCGCAAGGTGGCTTCAGAGCCTTCGCGCAACTGCGCCGCGGTGGCGTTTTGAATAGCGAGCGCGGCGTCCAGGCTGTCGGCCACAGGCAGCAGGCCTTCGGCAAAGTTCTCGATGCCGAATTTGCGTGCCTTGGAAATTTCCTCTTCGGCGCGGCGGCGGGCATTTTCGGCTTCCGCCTTGGCGCGCAGGAACTGGTCCGCCAGATCTGCGCTTTTCGCCTTCAACTCGGCCAGTTCGGTCTGCAGGCGCTGCAGTTCGTCGTTGGCGTTGGCTGCCATCGCGGCTTCAAGCTCTTCGGGGGGGAGGTTCGGGGACGGCGTGGCGGGATTGTGGTTGTTGTCTTGCATGTCGGTCGTCTCAAATGCGAAGGAGCGGATGAAAGGTAGGTATGCCGGCGCACGTGGGGGCGACAGGGCCTAATTCAAGGATTTTGCATGACGCGGTATGTGGTGGCGTGTTCCAGCAGCAGGTGTCGGCTGCGTACTATAATTGCTGGCTTTGCCTTGCCACACTGCTACGGACGCAGCGGGTGGCTTTCAACCACAAGGAGTATGCATGCGTCATTACGAAATCATTTTGTTGATCCATCCGGATCAAAGCGAGCAGGTTCCTGCCATGCTCGAGCGCTACAAGGGCATGATCACCGCCGGCGGTGGCCAGGTGCACCGCGTGGAAGACTGGGGTCGCCGCCAACTGGCGTACCTGATCAACAAGCTCGCCAAGGCGCACTACCTGTGCATCAACATTGAAGCCGATCAGGCTGTCATGGCTGAACTGGAGCATGCCTTCAAGTTCAACGACGCCGTGCTGCGCCACCTCACCGTGCTGAAGAAGAAGGCCGATACCGGTCCTTCGTCGATGATGAAGACCGTCGAGCGCGAGGAAGCCCGCAAGGCCAGCCAGGCCGAATACGCTGCCTCCAGTGAGCGCGGCGAGCGCCCTGACCGTGGTGAGCGCAGCGAGCGTACCGAGCGCGCATAACGCTACGCACAGCGCTTGGCCCGGGCAGTGGAGAACCACGTCGCCTTGACCGCCTGCATCGCCGAGGCCCAGCCTTTGCGATTCACGCCCGCCGGTCTTCCCGCCATTGAATTGCGGCTTGAGCACAGCTCGCAGCAGCAAGAGGCAGGACAGAATCGAGATGTCAAGGCAGCGATGAAAGCGGTGGCTTTTGGTGCGATGGCCGAGCGATTGGCCAAGCAGCCCATAGGCAGCCTCTGGCGCTTCAACGGCTTTCTGGCCACGCCTCGCAATGGCAAGCATGCTGTGCTGCACGTTCAGGATATTCAACCCGATTAATTTTTAAGAGGTCCGAAAATGGCCGCATTCAAGAAATTCAACAAAGACAAGCGCCCCAAGCGCAATACCCAGTCGCTGCTGTTCAAGCGCAAGCGCTTCTGCCGTTTCACCGTCACTGGCGTCGAGGAAATCGACTACAAGGATGTGGACACGCTGCGCGACTTCATCGCTGAAAACGGCAAGATCATCCCCGCGCGCCTTACTGGCACGCGAGCGATCTTCCAGCGCCAGCTCAACACCGCCATCAAGCGCGCGCGCTTCCTGGCCCTGGTGCCTTACAGCGACCAGCACAAGATCTAAGGAGCACCCGTCATGCAAATCATCCTGCTCGACAAGGTTGTGAACCTTGGCAACCTGGGCGATCTCGTCAAGGTCAAAGACGGCTACGCCCGCAATTTTCTGATTCCTTCGGGCCGAGCCCGCCGTGCCACGGCTACCGCCAAGGCCGAGTTCGAAGCCAAGCGCGCCGAACTGGAAAAGGCCGCGGCTGAAAAGTTCGCCGCCTCGCAAGCCGAAGGCGCCAAGCTTGAAGGCAAAATCGTCAAGCTGACGCAAAAAGCCGGCGTGGACGGTCGTCTGTTTGGTTCGGTCACCAACGGTGATATCGCCGAAGAGCTGAACAAGCAAGGCTTCAAGGTGCTCAAGTCGCAAGTGCGTATGCCCAGCGGCCCTATCAAGACCATCGGCGACAGCACCGTGAGCGTGAACTTGCACCACGATGTGGCCGTCGAAGTGACGGTCTCGGTCTACGGCGAAACCGCCTGATAAGCCGGTTTTTCGTCTCTCAGAAAAAACCGCCTTCGGGCGGTTTTTTCTTTTTCTGAATGGACGGCGGAAGGCGAAGGGGCTGGTGGCTACCGGGTTGCGGGAGCGCGCGGGGGGCGCGGGCGTACCCCAGGCTCGACTTCGAGGTCGAGCATGTGCTCGCCCCGCTGCACGCGCAGGCTGGCCATTTCGCCAGGCTTGAGGGCTGCGACCGCACTCAACAGTCCGGCCACGCTCGTGACGGGTTTGCCTGCGACTTCGGTGATGACATCGCCGGGTCGCAGCCCGGCACGCGCTGCCGGCGCATTCTGCAATACCCCGGTGATGATCACGCCCGAAGGGGCCTTGACGCCGAAGGTTTCCGCCATTTCAGGCGAGAGCTCGCCTGGCTCGACGCCGATCCAGCCGCGCGTCACCTGTCCGTGGGCTGTGATGTTGGCGAGCACCATCTTGGCGGTGGACACCGGGATAGCAAAGCCAATCCCCAGGCTGCCGCCCGAGCGCGAGTAGATCGCCGTGTTGATGCCTAGCAGGTTGCCATTGGCATCGACCAGTGCACCACCGGAATTGCCGGGGTTGATGGCGGCGTCTGTCTGGATGAAGTTCTCGAAGGTGTTGATGCCCAGCTGGCTGCGCCCCAGCGCGCTGACGATGCCACTGGTGACGGTCTGTCCCACGCCAAACGGGTTGCCGATGGCGAGCACCCGATCACCGACCTGGGCGGCATCCGAGTTGCCGAGCACGATGACCGGCAGCTTATCGAGCTCAATCTTCAGGATGGCCAGATCGGTGTCTGGATCGGTGCCGATGACGCGTGCGCGTGCCTTGCGGCTGTCGCTCAGGGTGACGTCGATCTCGTCGGCCCCTTCGACCACATGGTTGTTGGTCAGGATGTACCCCTCCGGGCTGACGATGACACCGCTGCCCAGGCCAGCCTGCGGCTGACTGCCTTGGTTGCCGAAGAAGAACTGGAACCATGGGTCGTCGCTGCGCGGGTCGCGCACTGGCGCCTTGCTGGTGTTGATGCTGACCACTGCGGGCGCGGCTTTGCGGGCGGCTGCGGCAAAGCTGCCAGGCATGGGCGCCGTTGTGGTACTTGTAGGCGCCTCAACGAGCGAAATACTCGTCCGCCCTGGGAAGGACACGCCGTGCAGCCACCCTGGCTGCAGGGTGGCGACCACAAACCATGCAGCAAGCAGGACCGTAATGGTTTGTGAGAAAAGCAGCCAAAGGCGTTTCATGAAGGAAAGGCAGTAAGTGAAAGAAGGCAACCCAGCCCGTGTTGAGCGCTGCCACGCTATTGTCGCGCAGTGCGCGCCACAATAGTGCCATGAGCATATCGCGCGAGAGCTTGCTGCACGCCTTTGATACCCTGCTGCAGCCCGACCGGTTCAAGGACTATGGCCCGAATGGGCTGCAGGTGGAGGGGCGGCCGTCCATTGAGCGGGTGGTCAGTGGTGTGACCGCCAGCCAGGCTTTGATCGATGCCGCCATTGACGCTGGTGCGGACGCCATCTTCGTGCACCACGGGCTTTTCTGGCGTGGCCAGGATGGGCGCGTCATCGGCTGGATGAAGCAACGCCTGCAACGCCTGCTGGCGCATGACATCAATCTGTTTGCCTACCACTTGCCGCTTGATGCGCACCCTGAACTGGGCAACAACGCATGCCTGGGAAAAGCGCTTGGGTGGAGGACGGATGCCCATTTTGGCGACCAGGAACTTGGCTGCCTGGCGAGCGTGCAGTATGCGAGCGCAGCAGCCTTGTGTGCCCATGTGGCCCAGGTGCTTGGCCGAGAGCCGGTGTGTGTGCCTGGCCCTCAAGGCGCAGTGACCCGGGTGGGTTGGTGCACTGGCGGCGCGCAAGCTTATTTTGAGGCAGCGGCCGCAGCCGGTGCGCAGGTGTACCTGACGGGTGAAATTTCCGAACCGCAGGCCCATCTTGCGCGCGAAATGGGAACGGGATTCATTGCTGCGGGCCACCATGCGACGGAGCGCTACGGGGCGCCGGCCGTGGCGGCCCACGTAGCGCAGCAACTGGGCCTCACACACCGCTTCATTGACATTGACAACCCCGCCTAAGCGGTTCCAACCGCATTTTGTAAACTATCAAATTAATAGCTTATAGCGCAGTACCAATAAGCGTTGCAGGCTATTTTCTTCATATTTTCATGGACACACGCCTACCACTTGCCATTACCCAGGGCGACCCAGCGGGTATCGGGCCTGAAATCATCGCCAAGGCTTTCCGCGACGCGCCCGAGCAGATGCGCGGCGCGTTTGTCGTTGGCGAGCTTGGCACCCTGCGCCGCGCAGCTGCCTGCGTGCGCCGGCCAGGCATTCCGGACTTGCCCGTGGCGGTCCTCCAGTCCGCGCAGGAGGCCTGGGATATGCCGCCGCGCTGCCTGCCTGTGCTGCCCCTGGCCGGGCTGCCGGCGGCCATCCCCATCGGCAGGGTGAGTGCCGAGGGCGGCCGCGCCGCAGCAGACTGCGTGGTGTGGGCCGCGCAGGCGGCGCTGCGGGGCGATATCGCCGGTTTGGTCACTGCGCCGCTGCACAAAGAGTCGCTGCATGCGGCGGGAGTGGACTTCCCTGGCCACACCGAGCTGCTGCAGGCGCAGGCAGCCGCGCACGCTGGTGTGCCACTGAGCGACATGCCGGTGCGCATGATGCTGGCGAGCGATGAGCTGTGCACTGTGCTGGTCAGTATTCACATGGCGCTACGGGACGCGATAGCTGCTGTTACGCCGGACAACCTGTTGCAAACCCTGCGCATTGCGCATTCCGCGCTGTTTAAAAGCCTGGGACGGGTCCCGCGCATCGGTGTGGCGGGCCTGAACCCGCACGCGGGTGAGGGCGGTTTGTTCGGGCGCGAGGAAATCGAGGTGATTGTCCCAACCATCGCACGGGCGCGCGGCGAGGGCATAGACGCAACGGGCCCCTGGGCGCCCGATACCGTGTTCATGCGCGCCCGCCACACGCCTGCGCGGCCAGGTGAGTTCGACGCTGTGGTGGCGATGTACCACGACCAGGGCCTCATTCCCGTCAAGTACCTGGGGGTCGATAAGGGCGTGAACGTCACACTGGGGCTTCCCTTGGTGCGCACCAGCCCGGACCACGGAACAGCGTTCGACATTGCCGGCACCGGCCAGGCCGACCCCGCAAGCCTGATTGAGGCAGTGCGCTGGGCGCGCCGCCTCTCAAGTACCTGATATCTCAGGCGCCTGGCGTGCGGCCTTTCAAGCTGTCGCGAATTTCGCGCAGGAGCACGATGTCCTCGGGCGTCACGGCAGGCGCTGGTGCAGGTTCCGGATGGCTGCGTTTTAGGCGGTTGATCTGCTGAATCATCAGGAAAATGATGAAGGCCAGAATGAAGAAGTTCACGGCCACGGTAATGAAGTTGCCATAGGCCAGTACAGGAACACCGGCCTTCTTGAGCGCGTCGAGAGTCATCGCCGTGCCGGTTGGGACCGTACCCAGAACGACAAAGAGATTGGAAAAGTCGAGCTTGCCGAACACCAGCCCGACTACCGGCATGATCAGATCGCTGACCACCGAGTCGACAATTTTTCCGAAAGCCGCTCCAATGATCACGCCTACCGCCAGATCGATCACATTGCCCTTGATCGCAAACTCGCGAAATTCTTTCATCATTCCCATTGAATTCTCCCGTGGTTTTGGATACTTCGCAGTATCTCCTGAAGCGCGCCGTTCGTGCTGAAGCTTGCCAGGGGTCAAACACTGTGCGGTCTTCACTGAGCGTGTGCGGGGTTGGACGTTTTCACTCCGCTACAATTTCGGGCTGTCTCCCCAACCCCAGCGATGTACATCGAGGACCCCCATGAGTGACACTCCAATCGACTCCAGCAAGCGGACGTGGCTGATCGCGACCGGCTGTGCTGGCGCGGTGGGTGGCGTAGCAACCGCCGTTCCCTTCGTGAGTTCTTTCCAGCCATCCGAGAAGGCCAAAGCCGCAGGCGCTGCAGTTGAAGTGGACATTTCTGCCTTGAAGCCGGATGAAAAAATGGTTGTCGCGTGGCGTGGCAAGCCCGTGTGGATCATGCGCCGCACGCCGGAGCAGGTCGCCGAACTTGCCAAGAACGACGACAAGCTGGCGGATCCCAAGTCGCTGCGCAAACCCGACGAATTCACGCCCCCTTATGCCCGCAACGAGCAGCGCTCGATCAAGCCCGAGTATTTCGTGGCAGTCGGCATTTGCCCGCACCTGGGATGCTCACCCTCCGATCGATTCACCCCAGGCGCGCAGCCATCTTTGCCCGACGACTGGCCGGGTGGCTTCCTTTGCCCTTGTCACGGTTCCACCTTTGATCTGGCTGGCCGCGTGTACAAGAACAAGCCCTCGCCAGACAACCTGGAAGTGCCTCCGCACATGTACCTCTCGGATACCCGCCTGCTCATCGGCGAAGACAAGAAAGCTTGAGGGACTGAACTATGGCTGTGTTCAAGGAAATTTCCCCCAACGCTTCGGCGGGCGCCAAGCTCACGAACTGGTTTGAGAACCGGTTCCCGACGGCATTCGATGCTTACCGCGTCCATATGTCGGAGTACTACGCCCCGAAGAACTTCAACTTCTGGTACATCTTTGGCTCGCTGGCCCTTCTGGTGCTGGTGATCCAGATCGTCACCGGTATTTTTCTGGTGATGCACTACAAACCGGACGCCGCGCTGGCGTTTGGCTCGGTCGAGTACATCATGCGCGACGTGCCATGGGGCTGGTTGATTCGCTACATGCACTCTACGGGCGCATCGGCGTTTTTCATCGTCGTCTATTTGCACATGTTCCGCGGCCTGTTGTACGGCAGTTACCGCAAGCCGCGCGAGTTGGTCTGGATCTTTGGCTGTGCGATCTTCCTGGCACTCATGGCCGAGGCCTTCATGGGGTATTTGCTGCCCTGGGGTCAGATGTCGTACTGGGGTGCCCAGGTGATCGTGAACCTATTCTCCGCTATTCCTTTCGTCGGCCCCGATCTGGCACTGCTGATTCGGGGTGATTACGTGGTGGGAGACGCCACGCTCAATCGCTTCTTCAGTTTCCACGTCATTGCTGTGCCGCTGGTTCTGCTGGGCCTGGTCGTGGCGCACCTGCTGGCGCTGCACGACGTGGGTTCGAACAACCCTGACGGCATCGAAATCAAGGGTCCGAACGCACCGCGCGACGAGAAGGGCCATCCGCTCGACGGCATTCCGTTCCATCCGTACTACACGGTGCACGACATCCTGGGGGTCTGCCTGTTCCTGATGGCGTTCTCGGCGGTGATCTTCTTTGCGCCGGAAGCGGGGGGCTATTTCCTGGAATATAACAATTTCATTCCCGCCAATCCGTTCCAGACGCCAGCGCACATTGCACCAGTGTGGTACTTCACGCCGTTTTACTCAATGCTGCGCGCTGTCACCACCGAAATGGTGTACGCGCTGATCGCTTGTATCGTCGCAGCCGCTGGTTTTGGCGTCATTAAAGGGAAATTGCCCAGTATTTTCAAGGGCGTCATTGTGGTGGCCGCTGCGGTGGCGATTGTGCTCATGCTGAATATCGATGCCAAGTTCTGGGGTGTGGTGGTGATGGGTGGCGCCGTGGTCATTCTTTTCTTCCTGCCTTGGCTTGACCAGAGCCCGGTCAAGTCCATTCGCTACCGTCCAAGCTGGCACAAATATATGTTTGGTGTGTTTGTATTCATGTTTATGGTCCTTGGTTATCTGGGCATTCAGCCACCGGGTGCCTGGGGTGCATGGGCGGGCCAAGATCTTGCTCAGCGCGTGTCTCAGGTGTTCACACTCGGGTACTTTGGCTTCTTCCTGCTCATGCCTTGGTGGAGTCGCCTGGGTGAGCCCAAGCCTGTGCCCGACCGCGTAAACTTTGCTGCGCATTGAGCCAGGAGATGCAGATCATGAAAAAAATCATCCTCTCGTTCATTGCAGCACTCGGTCTTGTGGCGGGTGTGGCCCATGCATCTGGTGGTGCCCTCGCCTGGGACAAGGCGCCCAATCGAATCAACGACCTGCCGGCGCTGCAAAATGGTGCCAAGCTGTTCGTCAATTACTGCGTGGGTTGCCACTCTGCGGCGTTCATGCGCTACAACCGTTTGACCGATATTGGCTTGACGCCCCAACAGATCAAGGACAACCTACTCTTCACGACCGACAAGATCGGCGAGACCATGGTGGCCGCGATTGATCCGAGCCAGGCCAAGGAGTGGTTTGGCGCAAACCCGCCGGACCTCACAGTGATCGCGCGTTCGCGTGCCGGGCACGGCGGTACCGGGGCGGACTATCTCTACACCTTCCTGCGCAGCTTCTACCGCGACGATACCAAGGCGACGGGGTGGAACAACCTTGCCTTTCCGAATGTTGCCATGCCCAATCCTCTGTGGCAGCTGCAGGGTGATCGTCAGCCGGTCTTCGCAGAGCACGAAAGCCATGGTGAGACTGTGCATGTCTTTAAGGCTTGGGAGCAGAAGGCCGCGGGCACGATGACCACGGCGCAGTACGATGAGGCCATTGGCGATCTCGTGGGCTATCTGCAATGGATGGGCGAGCCTGCACAGAAGACGCGCATCCGCGTAGGCGTAGGGGTGCTGATTTTCCTTGCATTCACCACAGTGCTGGCCTGGAGGCTTAATGCGGCCTTCTGGAAAGACGTCAAGTAGTCCCAGGTTTCACCATGCTGCATCTGCGGATGCAGCGTTTTTGCAAGAGTGGGCGCCGCTGGCGTTCCACTCTTTTGGTTTTTAGGAGTTTCGCTACATGATGGTGCTTTATTCGGGTACGACTTGCCCCTTCTCTCACCGTTGCCGCTTCGTTTTGTTCGAAAAAGGCATGGACTTCGAGATCCGCGACGTGGATCTCTACAACAAGCCCGAAGACATTGCCGTGATGAACCCGTACGGCCAAGTCCCCATCCTGGTGGAACGCGACCTGATTTTGTACGAGTCGAACATCATCAATGAGTACATTGATGAGCGCTTTCCTCATCCCCAACTGATGCCCGGCGACCCGGTGGACCGCGCCCGTGTGCGCCTGTTCCTGCTCAACTTTGAGAAGGAGCTTTTTGTACACGTCAACAGTCTTGAATCGCGTGCCAGCAAAGGCAACGAGAAGGCACTGGAGAAGGCCCGTGCGCACATTCGCGACCGCTTGACCCAGCTAGCGCCGGTTTTTCTGAAGAACAAGTACATGCTGGGCGACAACTTCTCCATGCTTGACGTGGCGATCGCTCCGCTGCTTTGGCGCCTGGACTACTACGGCATCGATCTGAGCAAGAACGCTGCTCCTTTGCTCAAGTACGCCGAGCGCATCTTCTCCCGGCCAGCCTACATTGAAGCACTTACGCCTTCCGAAAAGGTCATGCGCAAGTAAATAGGCCCGCGCAGTTGTCAGCAGGAAACGTGCCATGAAGCCTCAGGAATCCAACTCGACCCGTCCGTACCTCATTCGGGCGCTGCACGAATGGTGCAGCGACAATGGGTTTACCCCCCATGTCGCTGTGAAGGTGGACGACTCCGTCCAGGTACCGCGCGAATACGTGAGCAATGGGGAAATCGTACTCAACATTGGCCTTGACGCGACAAGTGGGCTGCAGTTGGGCAATGATTTCATTGAGTTCAAGGCGCGCTTTGGTGGACAGCCTCGCGACATTCTGGTGCCAGTGGGGCGTGTCATCGCCATCTATGCACGAGAAAACGGCCAGGGCATGGCGTTCCCTCCACCCGTGGATCTTTTGTCTGGCGCCGTGCAACCGACCCAAGCAATAGAGCCCGAGCAAGTCGACCCTGCGGAAGCTAGATCGGTCGTCCAGCTGGTGCCGGAGATGGCTAACCCCGCCTCCGAGCCAGCACCCGAACATCCTCAGCCGTCGCCTTCTAGTGGCGGGCCTAGGCGCGCTTCGCTCAAGCGGGTGAAGTAAGCAGGGTTCGTCGAAATCTACGCGGTTCCCGATTAAAATCACATCTTTGCCGATTTAGCTCAGTGGTAGAGCAACCGCCTTGTAAGCGGTAGGTCGTCAGTTCAATCCCGACAATCGGCACCATTCCATGCGCCAATGTGCTTTTTGAAAAAAAGAGTGTGTAGTTTTTCTCGATACTCATGCGAGGCAAAAATTCACGCTATAATTTGAGACTTGGCGGCTGTAGCTCAGTTGGATAGAGTACTTGGCTACGAACCAAGGGGTCGTGGGTTCAATTCCTGCCAGCCGCACCAAAAAGGTAAGCCCTGATACTGCAAGGTATCAGGGCTTTTTCCTTTGTGCTTAGCTTGGGCGCCAACAGTGATACAAGCTTTGAGGACTGCGAGGAGAATTCATGAGCAAGGCGTTCACCCGCGAAACCGATGAGGAGCCTGTGGAGCCTTTGTCCTCGGCGACGCCTCTCGGCGACACCCGCAACTACATCACCTCAGCTGGCTATGCTCGCTTGCGCGATGAGCTGTTACAGTTGATGGATGTCGAGCGCCCCAAGATCGTGGAGACGGTGCATTGGGCGGCAAAAAACGGCGATCGCTCGGAAAATGGCGACTATCTCTATGGGAAAAAGCGCCTGCGTGAGATTGATCGTCGCATCCGGTTTCTCACTTCCCGCATGGAGGCAGCGGAAATCGTCAACGCTGCCATCCATGCAGGAAATCAACAGATATTCTTCGGCGCCACAGTCCACTATGTAGACGATCAGGGCGCAGAAGCCGTGGTGACCATCAAAGGCATAGACGAAGTGGATACACGTCATGGTGAGATCAGCTGGATTTCGCCCGTGGCGCGGGCGCTTCTCAAGGCGCGCGTTGGCGATGAGGTGCAACTCGCGACGCCATCGGGCACGCGCTACCTCGAAATCCTTGATGTGACGTATCCAGATTCAGAGCAGTAGGATTCCCCTGCTCAGCACCTGTTCATGCGGTCGGCAGGGCGCGCACCGCGCGCAATACGGCATGGGTCCGCCGAAGACTGCGTAGCGCTGCCTCCAGATGCGTGGTGTCGCGCACCCCAATCACCAGACGCAGATTGACGGTATCCAGCGCCACTTCATCGTCCATGTCGATGTGAATAATATCGGCCTCGACGCTGGCCAAATCGGCCGCGACGCGCGCAAGAACCCCTTTGCCGTTGTTCACGGTGACGACAATTCCCGTCTCGAACATACGGGTAGGTTCTTCGCTCCAATCAACCGAGATGAAACGTTCGCTGTCCTTGGCCTGCAAGCGCCGTGCGATTGCACAGGACGCCGCATGGACCACCAGACCTTCGCCGCGCCCCAGGTAGCCCACGATTTCGTCGCCCGGGACCGGCCGGCAGCAGGGCGCGTACTTCACGGACGCGTTCTCGCTGCCATCCAGCGACACGCCGCCCTGCGAGATTCTTTCGTGCGACGAATAGCGTTCGCGTGTCAGCAAAAGGGCATCAGGGCGATAGCCATGCTCTGCCATCAGCCCGAGCAGGCGCTTGGCAACGATGGTTGCAATGCGCTTGCCCAACCCGATGTCGGTCATCAGCTCGCTGCGGGCGCGGCTCCCGGTGAAGCGGAGCAACTTGTCCCACAACGGCTGCATCTCTTCCGTATTGGGGGGGAGCCGTTCCAGGCCCTCTGCGCGCAAGGCCTGGGTGAGCAACTTCTCGCCAAGCGTTTCCGAATCCGCCTGTGCCAGCGACTTGAGGTGGCTGCGAATCTTGGAGCGTGCTCGGCCGGTGCGCACAAACCCCAACCAAGCCGGATTGGGTGTGGTGGTGGGTGTGGTGATGATCTCGACGATATCGCCGTTGTGAATTTCGGTGCGCAGCGGAACTTGCTCGTTGTTGACCTTGGCTGCCGCTGTGTGATTGCCGACATCGCTGTGAATGGCATAGGCGAAATCGACCACGGTGGCACCACGCGGCAGCGCCAGGATCTGGCTTTTTGGCGTGAACACGTAGACCGCGTCGGGAAACAGATCGACCTTGACGTGGTCCCAAAATTCGGCGGCGTCGCGGGTTTCGTTCTGGATGTCCAGGAGCGACTGCAACCACTTGGTTCCAAGACGCTCGGCTGAGCCGCCGTCGACATCCTTTTCCTTGTAGAGCCAGTGCGCTGCAACGCCGGCCTCAGCGATCAGGTGCATTTCTTCTGTGCGCATCTGAAATTCGATGTTCACGCCAGAAGGGCCGACGAGCGTTGTGTGCAGGGACTGGTAGCCATTGACCTTGGCAATAGCAATGTGGTCCTTGAACTTGCCCGGCACCGGTTTGTACATCTGATGCAGCACCCCGAGGGCCGTATAGCACTCGGTTACGCTGCCTACGATCACACGAAAACCGTACAGGTCCGTTACCTGGGCGAAGCTCAGGTGTTTTTGCGTCATCTTCTCGTAGATCGCAAAAAGTGTTTTTTCCCGACCTGCCAGGCGTGCGGGCAGGCCCACACGCACAAACGCAGCGTCGACATCCATCTGCACTTTCTGCACCAGATCGCGCCGGCGACTGCGGGCCTTGGCAACGGCTTTCGACAGCGTGGCGTAGCGCCAGGGGTGTAGGTAGCGAAACGACAGATCCTGCAGCTCGCGGTACGTCTGGTTCAGGCCCAGTCGGTGTGCAATGGGCGCATAAATTTCCAGCGTTTCCGAGGCGATCCGCCCCCACTTGCTGCGCGGCATGTCCGCCAGCGTCCGCATGTTGTGGCTGCGATCCGCCAGCTTGATCAGAATAACGCGCACGTCGCGTGCCATGGCCAGCAGCATTTTCCGAAACGACTCGGCCTGGTTTTCTTCCCGCGTGTCGAACTGCAGCTTGTCCAGCTTGGTGAGCCCATCGACCAATTCGGCGACACTGGCGCCGAAATGCTCCACCAGATCGCCCTTGGTGACCCCGCAGTCTTCCATGGCGTCGTGCAGCAGCGCCGCCATCAGCGCTTGCGCGTCGAGCTTCCATTGTGCGCATTGCGCTGCGACGGCAATCGGGTGCGTGATGTAGGGCTCGCCGCTGTTTCGCAGTTGCCCCAGATGGGCGGCATCAGCAAATCGGTAAGCCTGGCGCACCAGGTCGACCTGAGCCGGCTCCAGATAGTCGAGGCTGTCGGTCAGCGCAGCAAAGCTTGCCGCGGCCGCGTTGGCGGCGGCGGTGGCATTGCTGATTTCCTGCGTGCGCTCGGGCGCTTGCCCTTCGCTGGCAGAAACCTGATTCGACTCCGCGTTCATACCTTAAATGTAGCGCGCGACAGAGCGGCAGCCGGCCGAAATGAAAAAAGGCACCGCAATGCGGTGCCCTTTTCATAGGCAGACGCTGGGTCGGTCAGCCTGGAACTTTCTTGAGCATCTCGATGCCCACCTTGCCGGCGGCGATTTCGCGCAAGGCCGTCACGCCCGGCTTGTTTCGGCTCTCGATGCGCGGGGTGTGGCCCTGGCTGAGCATGCGCGCGCGATAGGTTGCTGCCAGTACGAGCTGGAAACGGTTGGGGATCTGCACGAGGCAGTCTTCGACAGTAATGCGGGCCATGAATTCTCCAGGTGGGTCAAGCGACGTTCAGCGCTTTGAACGTCTCTGAGCGCGCGCGGCGTTGCGCTGCGTACTTGAGTCGCTGGGCGTGTGCAATCGCCTTCAGGTCAAAAAGTGCGCGCTCAAATAACTCATTAATTATAACGAAGTCGAATTTGTGCACCTGCGCCATCTCTGTAGCGGCATTTGCCAGCCTTCTTTCGATGACTTCGGGCGAGTCTTCGCCGCGTCGCTCCAGGCGCGAGCGCAATTCTGCCCAGCTGGGCGGCAAGATGAAAATCAGGACCGCATTGGCAAATGCCTGCTTGATCTGCAAGGCCCCCTGGAAATCAATCTCCAGGATGATGTCGTTGCCCTGCGCGATGCGCTCTTCGATGGAATTTTTCGAGGTGCCGTAACGGTTGCCGTGCACAACTGCCCATTCGACAAAGGCATTGCTGGCGATCATGGCATCGAACTCGGGCTCGGAAGTAAAAAAGTACTCCCGACCGTGCTTTTCCTGCCCGCGTGGCGCACGGGTAGTGTGCGATATCGAAGGGTGCACGTGGGAGTCGAGCTCCAGCAGGGCCTTGACCAGGCTGGATTTGCCGGTGCCGCTGGGGGCGGCGACAACAAAGAGATTGCCGGGGTATTCCGTGGTGGCAGTCATGAGGGGTGGTACCGAATGAGGCGTTTATTCTAAGTTTTGTACCTGCTCACGCATTTGCTCGATCAGGACTTTCATGTCGACGCTGATACGTGTCAGCTCAAGTGCGGACGATTTGGACCCCAAGGTGTTGGCTTCGCGATGCAGTTCCTGAATCAGAAAGTCCAGCCGCTTGCCGACTTCGCCGCCCTTGGTCAGCAGGCGTTCGATTTCCGTGATGTGGGATTCGAGACGCGTGACCTCTTCGGCTACATCGATGCGGATGGCAAAGGCCGTCGCTTCGGAGAGCGCGCGATCCTGCGCAGCCTCCGGAGTGGCGCTGCCCTCAGCCAGGCCCATGGCTTCGCGCCAACGGTCCATGAAGCGCTGGCGTTGTTGCTCCACCAATTGCGGCACCAAGGGGCCGGCCTGCTCGGTCAACCCGCGCAGCAGTTTGAGATGGCTGCGCAGCATGGCCACAAGGCGCACGCCTTCCTGCGCCCGCGCAGCGAGCAAGGCGGCCAGCACGGCTTCCGCCAATTGGGTCACTTCATCTGCAGGCGTATCAGCGGTGGGCGCTGCAGCGCCGCAAAGGCGCAGAATTTCGGCAACGGAAAGCGGTGCAGCGTCGGGAAGCCAGGATTGGACGGTGTCTTGAACCGACGCGAGTCGCTGGAGCATGCGGGGTGCCGGGTCTGGCAGGGCGTTGCCATCCTGGCCTTCGATAGCAGCGCGCACTTCTATCTTGCCGCGTTTGATTTTGGCGGTGACGAGCGATCGAAGTGTCGGCTCGAAACTGCGCAACTCGTCAGGCAGCCGGAACGACAAGTCCAGGAAGCGGCTGTTGACCGAGCGCATTTCCATGCCCAGCCGGCGCTGTGGACCGGTGCGCGGCTCGCCTTCTGCGGACGCCGCAGCGGCGCCGATTTGGGCGCTGGCGTAGCCGGTCATGCTGTAAACTGCCATGGGACTTTTCTTGTTAGCTAGCGAACCGGAGATTATCCGGCTTCTCGTCCGCCCTCGAATCACACGCGAAGAATATGTCCAAAATCAAACCGGCGCCGCTGCCACCCGACACCGTCATTGGTGGCTACCGGGTGATTCGGCGAGTGTCTTCGGGCGGTTTCGGTGTGGTTTATCTGTGCATGGACGCTGAAGGCCAGCAGGTTGCCATCAAGGAATACCTGCCTTCTTCGCTCGCCACTCGCACCCCAGGCGAGTTGCTGCCCAAGGTGCAGCCGGAAAAGCTCTCGCTCTACCGGCTTGGCCTGAAGAGTTTTTTTGAAGAGGGCCGCGCGCTGGCGCAAATTTCGCATGCCTCCGTGGTGAGCGTGCTCAACTTCTTCCGCGAAAACGAAACCGTCTACATGGTGATGAACTACCTTGAGGGGGCCACCCTGCAGGACTTCATCATCACGGCGCGCGACCTCAAGCAGCAGAAGGTGTTCCGCGAATCCACCATCCGCTCGCTGTTCGACGAGGTGCTGCGCGGCATGCGCATCGTGCACCAGCACAAGATGCTGCACCTGGACATCAAGCCGGCCAACATCTTCATCACCGACGACAACAAGGCCGTGATGATCGATTTCGGCGCTGCGCGCGAGGTGCTGTCCAAAGAAGGCAACTTCATCAGACCCATGTACACGCCCGGCTTTGCCGCCCCCGAGATGTACCGGCGCGATTCGGCCATGGGGCCGTGGACCGACATCTATGCCATTGGTGCCTGCATCTACGCCTGCATGCAGGGTTTTCCGCCCAACGAGGCGCCGCAGCGCCAGGACAAGGACCGCCTCTCGCTGGCATTGGCCAAACTGCGCGGCGTGTATTCCGATAATCTGATTGAAGTGGTCGAGTGGTGCATGGCGCTCGACCCGCTCTCGCGTCCTCAGTCGGTGTTCGCCTTGCAGAAAGAGCTCTCGCGCGAAGGCGAGAGGCGCTACACCAAACTCACCGTCACGGAGAAAATGCGCATGCAACTCGATACGCTGGTGGCGGAAACCCGCAAGAGTGTGACCAAGCCTGGTGACGCGTCCTTCGCCGCGGGAGCCAAACCCAAATGAAATTCTCCATATTTCAGATCAGCCGGCGTGGCGGGCGCGAGAGGAACGAAGACCGCATGGGCTACTGCTACACGCGCGAATCGGGGCTTTTTGTGTTGGCCGATGGCATGGGTGGGCACCCAGAGGGCGAGGTCGCCGCCCAGATTGCCTTGCAGACCGTGGCCGTGATGTTCCAGCGCCAGGCCAAGCCGCAACTGCCGGATGTCTCCGAATTTCTATCGAACGCCTTGCTTGCGGCGCACCACCAGATCCTGCGCTACGCCAGCGACAAAGGCATGATCGATTCTCCCCGTACCACGCTTGTGGTGGCGGTGGTGCAGGCGGGCTGCGTGCATTGGGTGCACTGCGGCGACTCGCGCCTGTACATGGTGCGCGGCGGCGCGCTGCTGACCCGCACGCGGGACCATTCCTATCTGGAGCTGCGCAACATGCCCGAGGGGCTGGAGCGCATCAACCGCAACATCTTGTTCACCTGCCTGGGTTCGCCCACCAAACCCATTTACGACACCACCGGCCCGGTGCCGCTGGAGCAGGGTGACCGCCTGCTGCTCTGCTCGGACGGCCTGTGGGGCACCCTGAGCGACGAGGAGATTGCGGGCGAACTGGGCCGCAATGCCGTTTCGCAGGCGGTGCCCGAGCTGGTCGAGGCGGCGCTGCGCAAGGCGGGCGACAGCAGCGACAACGTGACCGTCCTGGCCATCGAATGGGAAACGCCCGACGCGTTCGAGTCCACCCAGGGTGTCTCGACCGACAGCATCAGCGACGACGTGTTTGCCTCGACCATCCAGGCCGGCCCGCTCGATGGCCTGGCGGATGACCTGGACGACGCTGCCATCGAGCGCTCGATTGCCGAGATCAACGAAGCTATTCGGCGCTCTGCAGAACGCAGGCGCTGAACGCGGCATCTGACCGCCACGCCACCGACGCCTTGGTGGCTGCGCAGGTCCCGACCGAAAGACAAGCATGACCCCCGTTTCACGTTCTGGCGACCGCGCCAGCCATGCGCTGCGCCCCGTGCGCATCACCCGCCACTTCACCATGCACGCCGAAGGCGCTGTGCTGATCGAGTTCGGCAACACCCGCGTGCTGTGCACTGCGACGGTCGAAGAAAAGGTGCCGCCGCACCAACGCGGCAGTGGCAAGGGCTGGGTGACAGCCGAATACGGCATGTTGCCGCGTGCTACCCACAAGCGCAGCGAGCGCGAGGCCGCCAAGGGCAAGCAAACCGGCCGCACGCAGGAGATCCAGCGCCTTATCGGCCGGTCGCTGCGCGCGGTGTTTGATCTGGAGCTGCTGGGCGAGCGCAGCATCGTGCTTGACTGCGATGTGCTCCAGGCCGACGGCGGCACGCGCACTGCCGCCATCACCGGCGCCTGGGTGGCAGCGCAAGACGCCGTTTCGTCCCTGATGGCCCGCGGTGTTTTAACCCGCTCGCCCATCCGCGACGCCGTGGCCGCCGTATCGGTCGGCGTGGTGCAGGGCCAGCCGCTGCTGGATCTGGACTATGGGGAAGATTCCGCCTGCGACACCGACATGAACGTGGTGATGACGGGCGCCGGCGATTTCGTCGAAGTGCAGGGCACGGCCGAAGGCGCGGCATTCAGCCGCAGCGAGATGGATGCCTTGCTCGATCTGGCCCAGGCCGGCATTGCCGAGCTGGTGCGCTTGCAGCGCAGTGCGCTCCTTGATTGATAGCTGTATGCGCTTTGTGGATAAGCGTTAGAGGCCATTTTGACTATGAAAATCGTACTGGCGTCCAACAACCTGGGCAAACTCGCCGAACTGCAAAGCCTGTTCGCGCCGCTGGGCGTGGAGCTGGTGCGCCAGGCCGACCTGGGCGTGGGCGAAGCCGAAGAGCCGCACCGCACTTTCGTCGAAAACGCGCTGGCCAAGGCACGCTTTGCCTCGCAGCACACGGGCCTGCCCGCCGTGGCCGATGATGCTGGCCTGTGCGTGGACGCGTTTGGCGGCCTGCCCGGTGTTGACACGGCGTACTACGCCACGCAATTCGGTTACCCCAAGGGCGACGACAACAACGTCCGCGCCTTGCTGGAGCAAATGGCGGGCCTGGACAATCGCCGCGCCGCGCTGGTCAGCACGCTGGTGGCGCTGCGCAGCCCGCAAGACCCGGAGCCGCTGATCGCGGTGGGCCGCGTCGTCGGTGAGATTGCACGCACGCCGCGCGGTTGCCACGGTTTTGGTTTCGATCCGGTAATGGCCATTCCCGAACTGGGCAAGACGTTTGCCGAGCTCGATCCGGCGGTCAAGAACAGCCTGAGCCACCGTGGCCGCGCCGCGCAGGCCATGCTGGCGCTGATGCGCGCCAACTGGATGGGATGACCGCCTGTTTGAACTACTGCGCGCCGCGACACCATGACCATTCCCATCCTTCCTGCCAACGAGGCTGCGCCAGCGCTGCAGCGCGACATCCAGCACTACATGCGCCCCGGCCTGCTGCAGCTATCCGCGCTGCCGCCGCTCTCGCTCTATGTGCACCTGCCCTGGTGCCTGAAAAAATGCCCGTACTGCGACTTCAATTCGCACGCGGTAGGCGGTGCGGGCGCCTTGCCCGAAGCGCGTTACCTCGACGCCTTGCACGCCGACCTGGAGGCTGCGCTGCCGCTCATCTGGGGCCGGCCGGTGCAGACCGTGTTCATCGGTGGTGGCACGCCCAGCCTGTTTTCGCCCGCGTCTATCGACCAGCTGCTGGGCGATATCCGGGCGTTGCTGCCGCTCGCGGCGGGCGCTGAAATCACCTTGGAAGCCAACCCCGGCACCTTCGAGAAAGACCGCTTTCGCGCCTACCGCTCCGCTGGCGTCACGCGCCTCTCGGTCGGGGTGCAAAGCTTCAACGACACCTACCTTGCAGCGTTGGGGCGCGTGCACGATGGCGCCCAGGCCCGCGCGGCGGTGGAAGAGGCCGCGCAGGCCTTCGACACCTTCAACCTTGACCTGATGTACGCACTTCCCGGCCAAGGTATCGCCGCGCTGGATGCCGACCTTGACATCGCGCTGGCCCTCGCGCCGCCGCACCTGTCGATCTACCACCTGACCATCGAGCCGAACACCTTTTTTGCCAAATACCCGCCAGCCATCCCTGAGGACGACCTGGCCTACGCCATGCTCGATCGCATCACCGAACGCACTGCTGCCGTGGGTCTGCAGCGCTACGAGGTCTCGGCCTATGCCCAGCCGGGGCACGGGTGCGCGCACAACCTCAATTACTGGCAGTTTGGCGACTACCTGGGCATCGGTGCCGGCGCGCACAGCAAGATCAGCTTTGCGCACCGCGTGGTGCGGCAGACGCGTTTTCGTGACCCGGTGCTCTACATGGATCACGCGCTGGCCGGTCACGCCATGGCACGGGACGACGAGGTGCGCCGCGCCGACCTGGCGTTTGAATTCATGCTCAACGCCCTGCGGCTGCGCGGAGGTTTTGCGCTGCAGGATTTCGTCGAGCGCACCGGCCAGAGCGTGGCTTCCATCGTCCCGGCGCTGGACAAAGCCGAGGCCCAGGGCTTGATTGCGCGCGACATGGCGCATGTGCGCCCCACGGAGCGGGGGTTTGACTTCTTGAGCAATCTGCAGGAGCTGTTCCTGCCTGGTTGATTCGGCTGCTTCAGCCGCAGCGCGCCGCGACGATGCGCCCGCTGGCGTCCACGTCCAGATTCAGTCGCTCGGCGTCGTATTCCTTGGTCACCATTTGCCCAGGCCGAAGGGTGCGCGCCACGCGCGCCCCTGCGGCAACCCGCGCTGCTTCCACGTTGCGCGCGGTGCTGATCTGGCCAATAACCGACTGCGCTGGGCCCGCGTTGCAGCGCCCGCCATGCGGAGGAATGTTGGGGCGCACGTCGATAGGTGTGGGCGGCGCTGGGCTGGCGCAGGCAGCCAGCAGGGCAGCGGTCGCCAGCGTGGGCATCAGGCGTAGGGTCATGCACGTTCTCCTTGGAACAAAACCTGAACCATAGCGCGCCCGGCCGGTCGCCCACGTCAGCAGGCGTAACCGCGTGCGCACCAGGTGCTGCCCGTGCCCAGCAGGCCGCGCGCCACGATGAAGTCCACCACCTGCGGCAGCCCATCAAGCGTCTTGAGGGTCGCCATCGCGAAAGGTCGCAGGCCTTGCGCGGTGGTGCGCATGCGCCCGGTGTCAGCACGCATCACGGCCAGGTCGGCGCCTGCGTGGGGCGCCGGGTCTGGCCGTCGAGCAGGGCACGTGCCGCCTCACCTTCCGGCTGCACCAGCAGGTGGACGACAGCGCGGGCGGCGGCGGCTGGTTGCAGATGATGGCGAGGTGTCCGACGCCAGGATCATCGAGTCCATGGGCCTGTCGTTCAAGCTCACTGCGCGCGAGGCCGAGGTGCTGTACTGGGCGCTCAAGGGCAGGATCAACCACGGGATTGGCGGCATTCTCGGTGCCAGCCCCGCTACGGTGAAGACGCACCTGGAGCGTGCGTTCGCCAAGTTGGGGGGTGGAGACACGCACGGCGGCGACCATGGCGATGAACCGGATCCGGCAGCTGCACCCGCAGTTTGAAGGGTGATTTTGACGTTGTAACGTTGGGAAGATGGGTTGCAGGCGCAGAATTTGTGAGTCTGGGCCTACCACGATTGCACCGTGGCCGCGCATGGGATGCTGCGGATTGACAAGCCACCGGGCTGGCGTATCGTGCCTCCCATCCAGAGGGGGCGTGAGATGGGTGTTGTTTATCACTACGGGCTGGTAGATTTTCAATCGATTGCGGCGGGTGCTGCCATGTTGGCCAGTGGTGGGGGCGGTAGCTACCACGACGCCTGTTCGATTCTTCAGGAGCTGGTTCATCAGGGCTGGAGTGGCACGGTCACGGTGCAGGACTATGACGGCGCCACCAATGCCTGTGTGCTGGCCATCATGGGCTCGCCCGATGCGGCCGATGGCCTCACGCTGTCGGCGGTGCAGAACGCAATCAGCAACACCGTGGCCGTGATGGAGGCCAGCACGGGCGCCGCGCTGGGTGCCCTGATTCCCGTGGAGATCGGGCCGATCAACTCGCTGGTGCCGCTCCTTGGCGCGGCCATGTCGCAGGGCGCGGTCTGGGTGGTGAACGGCGATGGCGCCGGCCGTGCGGTGCCCGAGCTGCCCCAGACCACCTATACCGGCGGAGCGCAACTCGCGCCATGCCCCGCCGTCCTGGCCAGCGATGCCTCTACCTTGGTGGATATCGAATCCGCCGTGCTGGGAGCCTCCACCGCCGCGCGTGTCGAGAGCCTGGCGGGCGGGGTCGTGGCCGGGTTTGGCGGGTATTCGGGCATTGCCATGTGGCCCTCCAACGCGGGCAACAGCTTTGCGTTGTCGGGCAGTTACATTGCGGGCACGCTGGAGCAGGCGCGTGGGTTGGGGCAGTTTCTGCTGCAGGCCGAGACGCCGCCTGCCACTGCTGCCGTGGCAGATGCCATCACCCTGATCACCAGCCGCTCTGCCAGCGCGGTGGTGACCAATTTTTTCATCACCTCGGTCACGCAGGCTACGTCCAGCGCGTCGCTCGATTCGGGCATCATCCGCCTGGACAACACGCAGGACCAGGCTCAGAGTACCGAGACGCACTACCTGTACAACCTGAACGAGAACCTCATCATGTACTCGTCTGCAAGCACGAGTCCCGACGTCGTTGCCCCGGACTCCATCTGCTACTACTCGGAAAGTACGGGGCGCGGCTTCTCCAACGCCAGCGACGACCTGGCCCTGTACTTTGACGCCACCACGGGAAAAAGCACGGGCCAGATGGTGAGCGTGATCGCTGTGAAAACGGCGCCCCAGCTCTACAACACACCCGGTGTCGTGGCGTCGTTTGCCGCGCTGCTGCGCAATATGGGCTATGCGGGCGCCATGCCGACGGCCTGATGGATCTGCTGGTTTGGTGCCATGGGTGATGACGCAGATCTGAACAAGGAGCGGCTGGAGCTGGTGCTCGAAGCCGCCGGGCTGGACCTGTGGGAGAACGACCTGGTGAGCGGCCAGGTTACCCACAAGGCCACCAAGACGTTTCTGGAGCTGGGCTTCACCGAGGACGAAATCGTCTCGGGCGTGCAGGACATCTTTGGCCTCTTCCACCCCGGCGACCTGGACATGGTGCGGCAGGCGGTGGCTGACCACGTGGCGGGCGTCACGGCGCAGTACCGCGCCGAGTTCCGATTGCGCTCCAAGGCGGGCGAATGGGTGTGGTTCGCCAACTATGGCCGCATCATGGACCGCAGCAGTGACACCCCGGGCAAGCGGTTGATCGGCGTCACCTTCAACATCCACGACCGCAAGCAGAAGGAAGACGAAATTGCTCACATCAACCGCCAATTGACAGAGCAGAACAAGCTGCTGCAGGAGTTGAACGCCGCACTGGAACTATTGGCGGCCAATGATTCGCTGACCGGCCTGGCCAACCGGCGTACGCTCATGGAGATGGGGGCCAACGAATGCAAGCGCACCGAGCGCTTCGATCACACCCTGTCGCTGATGGTGGTGGACATTGACCTGTTCAAGGCGGTCAACGACGCCTGGGGGCACCTTGCGGGCGACCGCATGATCTGCGCCGTGGCCCAGGCCTGTGCGGCGCGCAAGCGCAGTGGTGTCGACATCGTGGCGCGCTTTGGGGGCGAGGAATTTGTCATCGTGTTGCCCGAAACCGATGGCGTCAGCGCCTTGCGCGTGGCCGAAGCACTGCGCCAAGAGGTGGCCGCGCTGCGCGTGTCCGTCAACGACGAGGGGGTGAGCGTTTCAGTCACCGTGAGCATTGGTGTGGCCACGCTGCACAAGGGCTCCGGGCTCAGCTTTGAAGAATTGGTGAACCGCGCCGACAAGGCCCTCTACCGCGCCAAGGAAACCGGGCGCAACGCCGTGTACTGCGCGGATGTGCAGCATGGTTGCGTTCCTGTGGTGCATATGCTCATCGACCCCGGTGAAGGCAGGAACGGCGCGCTGCTCACCTGAGCCAATTTGTCACGGTAAGGCAGGGCAGGGTGGTACGGAGTGAGACAAAAAAAACCGCTCCCCTTGGACGGCGGCGGGTTTTGCGGTGTTCTGATACGTCGTGAGACGACGTTCTGGCGGAGACTGTGAGATTCGAACTCACGGACGGTTGCCCGTCGGCAGTTTTCAAGACTGCTGGTTTAAACCACTCACCCAAGTCTCCTGTGGCAGGCCCGCATTCTAGCGGGCCGCGGCGCGTTTACATGCCGAGCGAGCGCAGCAGCTCATCGGTGTCGCTGTCGGGCGGCGGCGGTGGGGCGAGCTCGCGCGGCGCGTTGGCTTCGGCCATGACTTCATCGGGATTGGCCCGTGCCTGGGGTTCGAAGTCGTAGAGTTTGATGAACTCGGTGCGGTCGATGGCGAGCTCCAGGTAAAAGATGTTGTTGTTGCCCGTGTAGAAGGTCACGCGGCGCGCCTCGGGTTGGTCGAGGTTGGCGTCCACGCTCAGCATGACCTGTTTGTTGAGCACCAGCATCTTGGGCTGGTTTTGTGTGATGTGGGTTTGCAGCTCGCGCCGCACCTTGCTGGTGAAGTCGCCGGCCACCTGGTTCATCAGCTCGCCCATGACGTTGCTCACTTCGTCGGCCGTATAGGAGCGTGCCAGCTCGTCCTTGGACATGCCCATGCTCAGGAGGTAGCTGGAATACAGCTCCATCGCCGCCTGTGCCGAGAAGTTGATGACCATCAGGCCTGAGAAACCGCCATCAAACAGCACGAAGCAGCCAATGTCGGGTCGCAGGCAGGTCTTGGTGATCCGCTGCACCATGGCCGAGTACTGAATCTGGCTCTGGGTTGCCACGGTGAGCACACGGGTGACCGAATTGCACAGGCTGGTCAGCACATGCTCGGTGCTGTAAACGACGCGATCGTTGGAAGAGCTCATGGGATTTCTCGAAAAGTGGTGCCTTGAGAGCGAAACCGGATGGTAGGGCATTGCGGGGTGGAGTGGGACTGGGCAAATGCGACCAGTGCTTGCACCGTAGTGCACAGCAGACCATGTGTGTGGGCGAATTGGGCGACCTGAGCGCCACGCGCCATGCTGCCATCGGGGTTCATGAGTTCGCACAGTACGCCTGCGGGTTGCAGGCCTGCCCACCGGACCAGGTCTACTGCAGCCTCCGTGTGGCCGGTGCGCTCAAGCACGCCACCGGGGCGCGCCACCAGCGGAAACACATGGCCGGGGCTGACGATTTCTGGGGCGGTGCCCGGTGTTGGCAGGCGCAGTGCGCAGCGAATGGTTTGGACGCGGTCCGCGGCCGACACGCCGGTGCTCACGCCGTGTGCCGCTTCAATGGATTGGGTGAAGGCCGTGAAGAACGCCGAGCGGTTGACCTCGACCATGGGCCGAAGACCGAGCTGCTGGGCATGCCCTGCCGGCAAGCACAGGCAGACGATGCCACTGCCTTCACGGATCATCAAGGCCATGGTGGCTTCGGTGATCCGCTCTGCAGCGCAGATCAGGTCGGCTTCGTTTTCGCGGTTGGCGTCGTCCAGCACCAGAACGGGCTGTCCTGCCCGGATGGCGCCGATGACGTCGGCGACCGGTGCCAGAGATGGCTCTGCGGCAAGTGTGGTGTGGTTTGCACCGGCCAATGGGGAGGGGGTAAGTTGAATCATGAAACGCTCCTGAAAGTGACAGAAAACGCTTCAAGGCATGCAAGAAGCACCCGCGTGCAGACCAGGCCGCGCGCGGGTACGTCGCCAGGCACGTGGGTGCTTGGCGGATCTTCTTTCATCCGGACTATGACCGTCGGCCTCGGACTGGACTGGGCATTGCCCCGTCGCACCGAGTCTGCTGACCCCTGGCCGCTTGGAGGCGGCCAGGGCGCTCGCGGGCTCGCGGCCACCAGGTTGCCCTGTGCGCCGCCTACCGCCGGTGGGGAATTGCACCCCGCCCTGAAGACGCTGGCACTATAGCGCACACCCCTACCGCCACCCTTGCCATTGCCATGAGCCACTGAAGCTGCCGTGCAGGGGGAAAGCAGTCGGGCGGGTTGACGGGGAATTTTTGGTTAAATAGGGCTCTGGCGCTTATATAGCAAGCGTATCAAGCTATATTTTTAATAATTTTTTCTGTGGGCCACGGCAGAAACCCGGTATCAAACTCGGGGCAGATCGCCGTCGCGCCAACTGCCTGGCGGCAGGTTGTCCAGGCACCAGGGCCCGATCTGTACCCGCACCAGGCGCAGCGTAGGCAAGCCCACCGCGGCGGTCATGCGACGCACCTGGCGGTTGCGGCCTTCGCGCAGGGTGAGGGCGATCCAGTGCGTCGGGATCTGCGCCCGCACGCGGATCGGCGGGTTGCGTGGCCACAGCGCGGGCTCGGGCAGTAGCGTTGCCTCGGCAGGGCGGGTCAGTCCGTCGTTCAGCAGCACGCCGGCGCGCAACTGGGCCAAGGCCTTTTCGCTGGGCGCTCCTTCTACCTGCGCCCAATAGGTCTTGGGCAGTTTGTGGCGCGGGTCGGCAATGCGCGCTTGCAGGGCGCCGTCGTTGGTCAGCAGAAGCAGGCCTTCGCTGTCGCGGTCCAGCCGGCCTGCGGGGTAGACGTTGGGGACATCCACGAAGTCGCTCAGGGTCTGGTGCGTGCCATCTCCACTGAACTGGCTCAGCACGCCAAAAGGCTTGTTGAGCAGGATCAGGCGCGGTGCGGCAGGCGCTGGCCGGGCGCTGCGCCGCACCTGGGTCTGCACGCGGTGTGGGCGCGAGGGCGGCGAAGTCGCCATGCCTGTGGGCAGCCGTTTTAGCTGCCCGTCAGCGCCCGGTAGGCGCTGCGTGTTTCAGGGGACACCGAAGCCACCAGTTGGGCGTGGGGCGTGTGGTGCCGCGCCACCATGCGCGCCGACGCCACCGCGCGCGACTTGCAGAACCAGTGGCAGCTGTGCTGCATGAGGAACAGTTCGGCTGAAATGAGAAAGGCGCGGTCGCGTGGCGAGCGCGCTGCATCGGTGCGCAGGGCACGTGCGATGCCATTGGCATGCACGGCCAGGAGCTTGCGCATATCAAAGCTGGCGCGCGGCAGCAGGGTGCTGGCCCAGGGCATCGAGAACGGCAGGGTGCTGGCACGCGCCTGGGCGGCGGGCACGGCGGCAAATTCACGCGCCAGCTGGGCGAACTGGGTGGCGAGCTGCGCTTCGCTGCCCTCCAGCACGGCAAATATCTGCGCCTGGCGCGTGGGGTCGCGCTCGCCCAGCGCGCGCAAATAGCCCTGCGTCAGCGTTTCCATCAGCTTTTCGATTTGCAGCGGGCCGAGGTGGTGGGCGAGCAGGGCAATGCGCTGGCGCTGCTGGTGGCCATTGGCCATCAGCAGGCCGCCGCTGCCCAGCAGCAAAAGAAGAAACATGGGGTCCATGAAGGTGTGTCGGGCTTAGGGCGATGCTGAATCAGTCACTGCAATGGCGCGCGCCGTGCATCGGGATGGGATGCAAGGCACAAACCGCAGCCATAGCCGCAGCTATGGCGAGGATTGGCAACGCCGCAGACCACCCGAGGGACGGATGCGCGGCGCGTGAGGGACTTGTTCAGCATTGCCTTAGATTTCAAGGTTGTCGATGAGGCGCGTGGCGCCCAGCCGGGCGGCGCCCAGTACCACCAGCGCATCGCCCGGCTGCGGCGCCAGCAGGTCGCTGCGGCGGCGCACGCTGAGGTAGTCCGTTTGCCAGCCGCGCGCATTGAGCTGCGCACGCGCCGCTTGCTCCAGCGCCTCGCGCTGTGCGGGCAGGGCATCGCCGGCCGCCTTTGCTGCTTCGCCCAGGCTGCGCAGCACCTTGGACAATTCAACGGCTTCCGTGCGCTCGGGTGCGCTCAGGTAGCCGTTGCGGGAACTCAGTGCCAGACCGTCTGGTGCGCGCTCGGTGGGGTTCGCGACGATGTCGATGGGCAGCGCGAATTGCTGCACCATGCGCCGCACCACCATCAGTTGCTGGTAGTCCTTCTGGCCGAACACGGCGGCGCCGCCCGCCTTGCCGGCAAACACGGCGGAAAACAGCTTCATCACCACCGTGCACACGCCGGTGAAGAAACCAGGGCGAAATTCCCCTTCCAGCAGGTTGGCGAGCTGCGGATCGGGCTGCACCGTGAAGGTTTGCGGCTCGGGGTACAGATCGTGCTCGCGCGGGGCGAACAGCACCTGGCAGCCGGCTGCGGCCAGGCGCTCGCAGTCGGCGTCCCAGGTGCGCGGGTAGCTATCGAAATCTTCGTGCGGCAAAAATTGCAGGCGGTTCACAAAAATGCTCGCCACCGGCACCTCGCCCAGTTGCACGGCGCGGCGCATCAGGGCGATGTGGCCGTCGTGCAGGTTGCCCATGGTGGGTACAAAGGCGGGGCGACCGAGGGGACCGAGCACGGCGCGCAGGTCGGAAATGCTGTGGACGATGTGCATGGGAAGAATCGGCAAAGGGGGCGGTGTAGGGCCAGGCGTTTTACCAGGCGTGAAGCGCGTCGTTGGGAAAGGTCTGGGCCTTGACGGCGGCCACGTACGCCTCCATGGCGCCGCGCACGCTGCCAGCGTCCTGCATGAAGTTGTGCACGAAACGCGCCATCTTTCCCAGGTTCATGCCCAGCATGTCGTGCAGCACCAGCACCTGGCCGGCCGTGCCCTTGCCGGCGCCGATGCCGATGGTGGCGCACTGGGTCAGTTCGCTCGTCAGCTCGGCCGATAGCTGCGCCGGCACCATCTCCAGCACCAGCATGGCGGCGCCGGCATCCTGCAGTTCGCGCGCGTGGCGGCGCAGGGCCTGGGCGGCCTGGTCGGTCTTGCCCTGTACGCGGTAGCCGCCCAGGGCGTGCACGGTCTGGGGCGTGAGGCCCAGGTGGGCGCAGACGGGCACGCCGCGTTCCACCAGGAATTGCACCGTGGGGGCCGTCCAGCCGCCGCCCTCCAGCTTGACCATGTGCGCGCCGGCGCGCATCAGGGCGCAGGCGCTGTGCAAGGCTTGTTCGCGGCTTTCGGCGTAGCTGCCGAAGGGCAGGTCGGCAATCAGCCAGGCCGTGCCCTGCACCCGGTGCAGGCCGCGCGCCACGCTCTCCGTGTGGTAGGCCATGGTCTCCAGCGTCACGCCCACGGTGCTGGGCAGGCCCTGGCAGACCATGCCCAGCGAGTCGCCCACCAGCAGGCATTCGACGCCTGCGGCATCGGCCACCGCTGCAAAGGTGGCGTCGTAGGCGGTCAGCATGGTGATCTTCTCGCCGGCCTCGCGCATCTGCTGCAGGCGCGGCAGGCTGACCGGGCGGCGCTGGGGCAGGGGCGATGCGGGAGGCAGGGTGCCGTAGGGCGTGCCTGCGGGCTGGACAGGCGGGGCAAGCGGTTCGGTCATGGCTGGCGGCGCTGAAAGGATGGACCCGGGAGTGTAGTCGTGCGCTTTGTGCAGCTATTGGCTGGCAGCCGGATGCAGCGCGCAGCCGGCGCTATGCTTGGCACCCATGAACTCTCCTTTGGACACCCTTGAAGCCCCGCTGCGCGCGCAGGTGCTGCTGGACGTGGCCCGTGCGCTGCAGGAAGACCTGGGCGCCGGCGACCTGACTGCGGGCCTGGTGCCTGCCCACCGGCGCGTGCGCGCCCGCATCCTGGTGCGCGAGGCGGCCGTGCTGTGCGGCGCCCCCTGGGCCGAGGCCGCGCTGCGCACGCTCGACCCGGCCGTGGAACTCATCTGGCATGTGGCCGAGGGCGGGCGCTGCGCTGCGGACCAGGTGGTGCTGACGATGCAGGGCGACGCCCGCGCCTTGCTCAGCGCCGAGCGCACGGCGCTCAACTTTCTGCAGATGCTCTCGGCCGTGGCCACCAAGACACGCAGCTACGTGGACGCAGTGGCCGGCACCCAGGCCCACATCGTGGACACGCGCAAGACCTTGCCCGGCCTGCGCATTGCGCAGAAATACGCGGTGCGGATCGGCGGCGGCACCAACCACCGCATCGGTCTGCACGATGCGGTGCTGATCAAGGAAAACCACATTGCCGCTGCCGGGGGCGTTGCCGCCGTGCTGCGCGCTGCCGCCGAGGTGGCCGCGCGTGCCGAATTCATCGAAATCGAGGTCGAAACCCTGGAGCAGCTGCGCGAAGCGCTGGACGCCGGCGCGCGCATGGTGCTGCTCGACAACATGGATCTCGCCACGTTGCATGAGGCGGTACGCATGAATGCCGCACACCCGGGCGGAGGCGCCATTCTGGAAATTTCGGGCGGCGTCACGCTCGATGGCTTGCGTGCGCTTGCAGAAACCGGGGTCGACCGCATCTCCACCGGAGCGCTGACCAAGGACGTCAAAGCCACGGATTTTTCGATGCGCATAGAAGTATGGTGAACAACCCCCTGCGTCGCCTTCGGCGCCTTCCCCCTTCTCTCGCTGCGCGGGAAGGGGGACGACGCCAGTGCGGCGGGGCGGCCCTTGCACGGCGTCCGCTGGCCTTGGCTCTGCAACTTCGACGTTTGGCGGGCGCAGCGACGCACCCTGGAGCACTGAAATGAATCCTGTTATTGCCATTAAAGAGGTCGAGTACGAGCAGCCCCGCGAGGGCACGGACGGCGCGGTCTGCTCCACCAAACACGCCTGGGCGCGCGTGCCCGCCGAGCTGACGCCGGACGAGCGCGCCGCGACCAAGGACAAAATTCGCCGCCTGCTCAAGGAAAAGAACGCGGTCATGGTGTCGCACTACTACGTGCACCCCGACCTGCAGGATCTGGCCGAGGAAACCGGCGGCATCGTCAGCGATTCGCTGGAGATGGCGCGTTTTGGCCGCGACCACGCCGCGCAGACGCTGGTCGTTTCGGGCGTTCGCTTCATGGGGGAGACGGCGAAAATCCTCTCGCCTGAGAAAACCGTGCTCATGCCCGACCTGGACGCCACCTGCTCGCTGGACCTGGGCTGCCCTATCGACGCATTCAGCGCCTTTTGTGACCAGCACCCGGACCGCACCGTGGTGGTCTATGCCAACACCAGCGCGGCGGTGAAGGCACGGGCCGACTGGCTGGTCACGTCGAGCTGCGCGCTCGACATCGTGCGCGCCCTGAAGGATGCCGGGCAAAAAATCCTGTGGGCCCCTGACCGCCACCTGGGCGCCTATATCCAGCGCGAAACCGGCGCCGACATGGTGATGTGGAATGGCGCCTGCATCGTGCACGACGAGTTCAAGGCCTTCGAGCTCGAAGCGCTGAAAAAAGACCACCCCGGCGCCAAGGTGCTGGTGCACCCTGAATCGCCACCGGACGTGATTGCCCTGGCCGACGCCGTGGGCTCCACCTCGGGCATTTTGAAAGCCGCGCAGGAGATGGACGCCACCGAGTTCATCGTCGCCACCGACAACGGCATGATGCACAAGCTGCGCACGCTCAACCCCGGCAAGGTGTTTTACGAAGCGCCCACCGCTGGCAACAGCGCCACCTGCAAGAGCTGCGCCCACTGCCCCTGGATGGCGATGAACGGCCTGGCCGGCGTGGCCCAGGTGCTGGAGACGGGCAGCAACACCATCCACGTCGATCCGGCCATTATTCCGCGTGCGCGCCTGCCGATCGACCGCATGCTGGCCTTTACCGCCGCGCTCAAGAAGGGCCAGCCCGTGGCGGGGCTGGTGCCCAACATCGGGGCAGCCTGAGTGCCCCTGGCTTTGTTTTACTATTTTTTTGATAGCTGACAGCGCAGACCAATAAAGCGCTGGAGGTCAATTTGGTACTTAAAACTCTGCTTGACTTCGCCAACCCCCGTGACGCCAGTGCCCCGCGCCTGCGCCACGCGTTCGGGGCGCCACGCGATCTGCTCATAGCGCGGCGGGCAGAGGAGGTGCGCGGCGTGCTTGACGCGGTGCAGGTTGCTGCCGAAGCTGGCGCCTGGTGCGTCGGAGGCGTGCGCTACGAGGCGGCGCCAGCCTTAGACGCCGTGCTCAAGACCCACCCTGCCGACGGCCCACTGGCCTGGTTTGCCGTGCACGATGCGCCGCTGCCTTGGCCGGGCGCGTCGGCGATCGCAGATGCGCCCACGCTGGATTGGCAGGCGCCGCCAGATCGTGCGCGCTTCGATGAAGCATTGGCTTCCATTGGGAATGCCATAGCTGCCGGCGACTGCTACCAAGTGAACTACACCGCCATGCTGCGGGCCACGCTGCACGGCGGCGGCGTGCAGGCGGTTTCAGCCTTGTTCGCCGCGCTGCAACGTGCGCAGCCCGGCGGCTACGCGGCCTGCATGGACATGGGAGGCGAGCAGGTGCTGTCCGTGTCGCCTGAATTGTTCTTTGACTGGGAGAGCGGCGGTAGCGCTGAAGTGGGCCATATCCTCACCCGCCCCATGAAAGGCACGGCGCCGCGCGGCGCCACGCCGGAGCAGGACGCCGCGCAAGCCGCTCAGTTGCGCGCGTCGCCCAAGGAGCGCGCGGAAAACGTCATGGTCGTGGACCTGCTGCGCAACGATCTTTCGCGTATTGCCGAGCCGCACAGCGTGCAGGTGCCCAGGCTGTTCCACACCGAGGCGCTGCCAGCGGTGTGGCAGATGACCTCCGATGTCCAGGCACGCACGCGCACCGGTACCCGCCTGTCCGATGTGTTTGCTGCGCTGTTCCCTTGTGGCTCGGTAACGGGAGCGCCCAAGGCGGCGGCGATGGCCGCCATCCAGGCACTGGAATCCGGCCCGCGCGGCCTCTATTGCGGAGCCCTGGGTGTCGTGCGCCCTGGTGCGCAGGGTGGCGTGCATGCCACTTTCAATGTACCCATCCGCACGCCGGTGCTCTCAGGCGGCGAGCTGCGCTTTGGCGTGGGCAGTGGCATTACGGCTGGGTCGCAGCCGGATGCCGAATGGCAGGAGTGGCTTTACAAAGCCGCATTCCTGGAGCGTGCCAGCGCCCCGTTCGAGCTGCTCGAAACGCTGTTGCTGGACGAGGGCAGTTTTCACCAGGCAGACCGCCATCTGGCCCGGATGGGCGAGGCGGCGGCGCATTTCGGCTTCCCCTGGAACGCCCACGCGGTGCGCCAGGATCTGCAAATTGTGGCCTTGCAGCATCTCTACGGCGCCTGGCGCGTACGGCTGCTGCTCGGCGCCGATGGCGTGGCGTGCACCGAGGCGTTTGCGCTGCGGGAAACGCACCAACCGGTGCGCCTGCAACTGGCCAGCCGGCCCCTGGCCGAGGCGCATGGTGAATTTGTCCGCTACAAGACCACCCGGCGTGCACACTACGAGGCGTTTGCGCCGCAGGATGCCGGCGTGTTCGACACCGTGCTCTACAACGCGGCAGGCGAAATCACCGAATGCACGCGCGGCAATGTCGCCATGCTGCTCGGCGGTCGGTGGGTCACGCCGCCGCTCGCCTGCGGTCTGCTGCCCGGTGTGGGCCGCGCCCTGGCACTGGAAGCAGGCCGGGTACAGGAAGCGACGGTGCGTCTGGAAGAGGTTCCCCGCATTCAGGCCTGGGCGTTCCTCAACCACCTGCGCGGCTGGTTGGAGGCAAGCCTGCTGACCTGAGGTTGTGGGCATGTTCCAAATTCGTACGCATTCCCTTGCCGTCTGCAAGCGGATTTTGCGCATTCCCCAAGTGCCCTGAGTGCGCTATAAGCGCAGTAGCAGCATTGCCTTTCTGGGATAGCGGCCAAGACCTTTCGCAGCGATAAATCCCGGATCGCAGTTCCTACGGCAACGATGCGATCACAGGCAAGGCACCTGCCTGGATGGAGGCGATCGACTATGGATTTTGTTGGCATGGCGCTTAGCGAGTCCGGCGGCAGCATCCTGCTTCACGTCCAGCCTCAGGAAGACCGGGGCGACATTGACGCAGCGGCGCTGCGCGATTGGCTGGTGCGCGACGGTTATGGGGACTGTTTGTTGCACCACGAGGCGCTGGAGCGTGCCGCCAAGGATGCGAGGGCTGCGTCTGCGCCCTTTTCGCTACCCGTTGCAGAGCGCTGTGATGCCACGGTGGTGGTCCATATCGCCACGGATGCCATGTCTGCCAGCCTCGACATCAAGCCAGCGCGCGGCGGTGCACCGGCAACAGTTGAGGACGTGCGCCATGGCCTCATGCTTGCGGGCGTGGTGGCCGGAATCGATGAGGTGGCAATCGCTCAGGCGGTCGTGGCCCAAGCCTGTGAAGCCGTTGTGGTGGCGCGTGGTGCGCTGGCGCAGAATGGCCACGATGCAGCATTCGAGGAACTGATTCCCGCAGCTCCCGACCGGGCCCCAAAGCTCGATGACAGCGGCTTCATCGACTACCGCGAGCATGGGGACATCGTCATGGTGCACACCGGTGCCTTGTTGATGCGCCGCCAGCCGGCAACGCCGGGCGTTCCGGGGTTTACCGTGCGCGGCGACACCCTGTCGGCCAAGCCTGGGCTGGACGAGCCCTTTGCGGCCCAACTGACGGGTGCCAAGGTGTCCGACGAAGACCCCAATCTGCTCCAGGCCAGCCAGACCGGTCATCCGGTTCGGGTGCACGGCGGTGTGATGGTCGAACCGATCCTGCGACTTGCAGAGGTCAACATGGACACCGGCAACATCCATTACGACGGAACGGTGCAGGTTGATGGTGAAATTGGTCAAGGCATGCGGGTGCAAGCGAGCGGCGACATCCTCGTCGGGGGCATGGTCGATGGCGGCATTTTGCAAGCCGGGGGCAACATCAAGGTCACGGGCGGCGTCATTGCCCACGCCATGCTGCGCGCTGCAGGCACTATCAGCGCGCGCTTTGCCGAGGCCGCGCAGCTGTATGCCGGCACTTCCATCGCCATCGGCGACATGGCGCTGGAATGTGAGCTGCAATCGCTCAACCAGATCGTGATCGGCGCCAGCGCACCCCAGCGCGGGCGGCTGATCGGCGGTTGTGCCACGGCCATGATGCTGATCCAGGCGCCATTGGTGGGTTCGCCCAGCGGGGGTATCACCAAGCTGGTGCTTGGTGCCAACCCCGAACTGGAAGCACGCTGCCACGACTTGCAACAGCAGATGGAAAAGGAAACTGCTGCGCAGGAGAGCTTGCACAAGTTGATCGCCCATCTGACTGCCGTGGGCGACCCCAAGGGCTTGCTCAGCCGTGCACAGGCGTCGTTAAAAAATGCGCAGAGCGCACATGCCAAATCCCTGCTGGCGTTCAAGGACCTGGAACAGCAAATGGCACTGTCGCGCCATGCGGTGGTAGCCGTTGGGGTGGCCGTGGCAGGTGCCGTGGATATGGCCTTTGGACGCGTGCAGGCGCACCTGCGCAGCGAATACCGGGCTGGCAGTTTTCGGCTCGATGGTGAGGGCACCGTTGTATTTGCCGACAGCAGTGGCTACGCAGTGCCTGCGGTGTAGCTACGGCGTGCATTCAGACAGACAAATTGCGTCGTGGGGATAGGGGGCAACAGCCTCTTGCCACGCCAAGGCGCGGTATCAGGCGGCCGTTTGATCGGCCGCAAGGTCGCGGCATGCGCCTGTCGGCAGCACCAGTTCGCCGCTGCGCAGCGCCTGTGCCAGCAGATCTGGTGTGGCGCGGATATGCGCCTCCAGCGCCAGCGCCGCACGCGCTTCGTGGCCCGCCATGGCCAAGTCAAAGATCTGTGTGTGTTCGGCGTGCACATCGCGCGCCGAGTTGGCTAGCCCCATGGCGTAGCGCCGGTAGCGCTCACTATGGCGGGAGAGAAGTCGCAGCACCTTTTGCGTCCAGGGTGAGTGGTGGCCGGCCAGCAGGGCATCGTGGAACTGCACGTTCAGCGCTTCCCATTGGCGCCGATAGACCGGTTTTATAGGTTGCTCCAGTGCTGAAATGGCCTCGTAGCTTTTTGCGAGACCGTCGCGCCAGGCGCTGCCGCCGTGGCGAATCGACAGGCGCAGGGCCTCGATTTCCAGTTGCACGCGCAGGCGTGTCAGGTCTTCCAGCTCGGTAATGGCAATCGGGGCCACGCGAAAGCCCCTCTGGCCTTCGGTGGTCACCAACGCATCGCTGACCAGACGGGTGATCGCCTCGCGCAGCGTGCCTGCGCTCACACCGTAGTGCACGCGCAGGTGCTCGATGGGCAGTTTGCTCGCGGGCTCCAGCCGGCCTTCGATGATGTCGTTGCGCAGTTCGGCGTAGGTCTGCTCGATCAGGGTGCGCGAGGTGGCCGTGCCATCATCGGACAACCCCGCGTCTGTTCCGAGAACTTGTAAAAAGGGGCGTTTGGCCATGGTAGGGGTCTAGACGTTCAGACTTGCGCGCGCTCTTGCAGGCGCGCCAGGCGGTAGCTCAACTGTGGGCGCGTCAGCCCCAGTGCGCGTGCGGCGGCCGAGAGGTTGCCGCCAGCACGTGCAACCGCTTCGCGAATCAGGGTGTCTTCCAGTGCCTCCAGGGTCAGGCCACTATCTTGTAGCGCGTCGTACATTTGCACTGTCTGTGCCGTGGGCGCGGCAGCGCGCTCCAGCGTGCCGGCGTCGTTGATGGTGGCGCCCGCTTGCAGGGTGACATGCGGAAACAGCACCTCGGCCTCCACGTTGTCGTCTGAGGGTGTGAGGATGACGCCGCGCTCGATCAGGTTCTCCAGCTCGCGCACGTTGCCTGGCCAGCTGTGGGCGCGCATGGCCAGCAGAGCACGGTCGGAAAACCCCAGCATGCGTTTGCCGTGGCGAACCGCGTACTTTTGCAGCAGGTGCATGGCCAGTGCTTCGATGTCGTCGGCGCGCTCGCGAAGTGGCGGGATGCGGATCGGGTACACGTTCAGGCGGTACAACAGATCGCGCCGGAAGTGGCCGGCCTCCACCGCCTTTTCCAGATCGAGGTTGGTGGCGGCAACGAGGCGCACATCCACCTTGCGCGCCTCGGTGCCGCCCAGGCGCTCGATTTCCCCGGTTTGCAGCACGCGCAGCAGCTTGGCCTGCGCCGACAGCGGCAGCTCGCCAAGTTCGTCCAGCATCAGGGTGCCGCCGTGCGCACGCTCGAACCGCCCGATGCGCGCGGCGCCCGCGCCGGTGTAGGCGCCTTTTTCGGCGCCAAACAACTCGCTCTCGACCAGCTCGGCCGGTAGTGCAGCGCAGTTCACGGCCACAAACGGTTTGTCGGCGCGGGAGCCCATGCTGTGCAGGGCGCGGGCAAACCGCTCCTTGCCCACACCGGTTTCTCCGGTAAGCAGCACGGTGACCTGGGTTTGTGCTGCTTTGCGCAGCAGGTCCACGGTTTGCTCGAATGCGCGCGAGCGCCCCACCAGCGGGCCCTGCTCGTCCGCTGGCTGCATCTGCGTGCGCAGGGACTGCACCTGCGACTGCAATTCGTCGAGTTTGACCAGCACCGAATCGGCGTCGTAGTCACGTGCCAGGGCGGCGGCGTCTGGCCACTCTTCGGCAAAACGCCCTTCAATCAGGCAGTGGCTGCAGCCGCAGGCAGTGCACTGGACTTCCTTGTACAGCACCGAGCGGCGAAAGAACGCGCTGGTGTAGCCCGAGGCGTAGCCCAGCAGCATCCAGCAAACAGGGGATTGCTGAGGGCCGAAATCGCGTGTGTGTGATTCCGCCTCCCAGCTGTGGTCCCAGCGGAACCGCCCCAGGAAATGGCCGGCTGCTTCGTCCAGTTCGAATGTTTGAGGCGTGACCTGCACTGCGCCTTCAAGCATGTGCAGTTGTGGCCCGACGGCAAAGGTGTCGAACAGCGCCGCGTCGGGGCGCACTTGGCGCGCCAGCAGCGCATCGCGCTCACCTGAGGCATAGCCGGCACGCATTAGCACGCGCCGCGTTTGCAGCGGCCCGAGGGTGGCCATCAACTCCCTGCGCATGGCTCCGAATGCGGCGGCGTGGACCAGCAGCATGCGCTGGCCCGACAGCCAGATACGCCCGTCGCCGGCCGAGAAATGCACCAGGCGCCGCAGATCGGTGTCTGAGGGGAGTGGGGGGATCTCAGAAGAGGACATGCCTTAATTATCGATAAATAAATTTGATCTGCGGGCTTTATTTAGCCTGCCTCGCCCAGGAATTCATCATTTGATCTATCGAAATTCTACGTTTTCATCAATTCGTGATGCTGCAATGCCGCAATTCTTGGCGATTTCCAAAAAGAAAAGACCAAAAACAAGGCCCGGCAGCTGGAATGCTTCCATTTGCTAAGTGTTAACCCTTGAATTTTCCCCAATGAGACATTTTTATCGATATCTGGCACAGCCCGTGCAATAACGAATGGGCAAAGCCAATCCAGGGAGTCCGCCATGAATACCGAATCGCTCGCCACCAACAGTCTGCAGTGTGACGTGACCAAGCGCTTCATCCGTGTATTGAGAAGACGCGACAACGGCCTTGTTGAGTTCGAGTTTTCGATCGGCTGGCCGGAGCTGGTGGTGGAGCTGATGCTGCCACACCAGGACTTCGATGCGTTCTGCCAAACGCACCAGGTGCGCAGGCTCGACGCTGCCGCTCCAGGCACGAATTTCCCTACCGTTTGAGGAGACAAACCAGATGAATATCGACTTGCAGGCGAGGGCTATCGAGCCGCAGCGCCACACCTTTGCCCGCGTGGCCGCCTACATTGGCGACAAGACCGCTTCGCGCTACCAGGAGGCGACGCTGGGGGTGCAGCCCACGGCGAATTTCCATTACCGACCCACCTGGGAGCCTGAGTTTGAGCTGTTCGACACCGGTCGCACAGCGGTCAAGCTGGCCGACTGGTACGTGCTGCGCGATCCACGCCAGTACTACTACGCCAACTGGACCATCGCCCGGGCGCGCCAGCAGGACGCGATGGAGTCGAACTACCAGTTCGTCGAGTTGCGCGGCCTGGCGGCAAAAATGCCCGACGCCTTGCGTGCCAAGGCCTGTGAGGTGCTGCTGCCCCTGCGCCATGTGGCCTGGGGCGGCAACATGAACAACGCCCAGGTGTGCGCGCGTGGTTATGGCACCGCCTTCACGGCGCCGGCCATGCTGCACGCCATGGACCAGCTCGGCGTGGCGCAGTACCTGACGCGTCTGGGGCTGGCGCTCGAAGAACCAGGCGCCCTGGATGCGGGCAAGAAGGACTGGCTGGAGCACCCCCGCTGGCAGGCGCTGCGCCGACTGGTGGAAGACACCCTGGTGGTGCAGGACCCGTTTGAATTGTTCGTGGCGCAGAACCTGGCGCTCGATGGCTTGCTGTACCCGCTGATCTACAAGCACTTCGTGGACGACTACCTGGCGCCGCACGGCGGCACGGCGGTGTCCATGCTCACGGCCTTCATTCCCGAATGGCACGAAGAGTCGGCACGTTGGGTGGATGCGGTGGTCAAGGTGGCGGCTGCCGAGTCCGAGGCCAATCGCTCGCTGATCAGTGGCTGGTACCAGGCCTATGCCGCTCAGGCCCAGGCGGCGCTTGCTCCAGTGGCCGAGCTTGCTCTGGGAGCGCAGGGCCTGGACGCGCTGCAAACCGTTCGTGAGTCGCTCGACGCCCGCGCCCGCAAGGCCGGCCTCGATGTCTAAGCCCTTCAGCCAGGAACACCCATGACAACAGCCGTGATTTCCAAGGTCTTCATTGCCTTTCAGGACAACGAAGAGTCCCGCCCCGTGGTGGAGGCGATCCTCGCCGACAACCCACAGGCCACAGCAGTGCATTCGCCTGGCCTCGTGAAGCTCGACGCCCCCGGCCGCATGGTCATTCGCCGCGCCACGATTGAAGACATCGTGGGCCGCCCGTTCGATCTGCAGCAGATTCAGGTCAACCTGGTCACCCTGTCCGGGAACGTCGATGAAGACGACGACGAGCTCTCGCTCAGCTGGCTCGGCTAAGCCCCCCACCAGTACCCCATAAGCACACAAGGAGACACCGATGGACGCCCCTGTCAGCAAAAAGAAACTCGGCCTGAAAGACCGCTACACCGCCATGACGCGCGGCCTGGGTTGGGACACGACCTACCAGCCGATGGACAAGGTGTTCCCGTACGACAAGTACGAGGGCATCAAGATTCACGATTGGGACAAGTGGGAAGACCCGTTTCGCCTGACCATGGATGCCTACTGGAAGTACCAGGGCGAAAAAGAGAAAAAGCTCTACGCCGTCATCGAGGCCTTTGCACAGAACAATGGCCAGCTGGGCGTCTCGGATGCGCGCTACATCAACGCGCTCAAACTCTTCATTCAGGGCGTGGTGCCGCTCGAGTACTACGCGCACCGGGGTTTCGCGCACGCTGGCCGGCATTTCACCGGTCCGGGTGCACGGGTGGCGGCGCAGATGCAGTCGATCGACGAGCTGCGCCACTTCCAGACCGAAACCCACGCGCTGTCGCACTACAACAAGTACTTCAACGGCATGCACAACAGCAGCCATTGGTTTGACCGGGTGTGGTTCCTGTCGGTGCCCAAGTCGTTCTTTGAGGATGCGCTGACCGCCGGGCCATTCGAGTTCCTCACGGCAGTGAGCTTCTCGTTCGAGTACGTGCTGACCAACCTGCTCTTCGTGCCCTTCATGTCGGGCGCCGCGCACAACGGCGACCTGTCCACCGTCACCTTCGGCTTCTCGGCGCAGAGCGATGAGTCGCGCCACATGACGCTGGGCATCGAGTGCATCAAGTTCATGCTGGAGCAAGACCCGGCCAACGTGCCCATCGTGCAGGGCTGGATCGACAAATGGTTCTGGCGCGGCTACCGCGTGCTGACGCTCGTGGCCATGATGCAGGACTACATGCTGCCCAAGCGGGTGATGAGCTGGAAGGAAGCCTGGGAGATGTATGCGGAAGAAAACGGCGGCGCGCTGTTCCGCGACCTGGCGCGTTACGGCATCCGTGAGCCACTCGGCTGGAAGATGGCCTGCGAGGGCAAGGACCACATCAGCCACCAGGCCTGGAACATCTTCTACAACTACACCGCCGCCGCCACCTTCCACACCTGGGTGCCCAAGGAAGAAGAAATGCAGTGGCTCAGCGAGAAGTACCCGGATACGTTCGACAAGTACTACCGCCCCCGCCTGGAGCACTACCGCGAGCAACAGCAAGCGGGCAAGCGCTTCTACAACAGCACGCTGCCCATGCTGTGCACGACCTGCCAGATTCCCATGGGCTTCACCGAGCCGGGCGACCCCACCAAGATCTGCTACCGCGAGTCGGAGCACGCGGGTGAGAAGTACCACTTCTGCAGCGATGGCTGCAAGGACATCTTCGACCACGAGCCCGAGAAATACATCCAGGCCTGGTTGCCGGTGCACCAGATCTACCAGGGCCACTGCTTCAAGCCGGATGTCGATCCCACCGCCGAAGGTTTTGATCCGCTGCTGGCCGTGCTCGACTGGTACCAGATGGAAGTCGGCCGCGACAACTTCGATTTTGAAGGCTCGGAAGACCAGAAGAACTTTGCCGCCTGGCGCGGCGACCCCGTGCCGGCCAATCCTGCCGATGCCACGGCACAAGGAGCCAAGCCATGAGTGTCAAAGCCCTCAAGCCCTACGACTTTCCTGCCAAGGATGTGCGCACCAATTTCCCGGCGCCGCTGCTGTACATCGGCTGGGAAGACCACTTGATGTATTGCTCGCCCGTGGCCCTGCCGCTGCCCGCCGAAACGCCGTTTGGCGCCCTGGCGCAGGCGGTGCTGCCTGGCGTGTACGGCGCGCACCCCGATTTCGGACGCATCGATTGGGACAAGGTGGAATGGTTCAAGTCGGGCCAGGCTTGGAAGCCCGACCCCGCCAAATCGCTGGAAGCCAATGGGCTCAAGCACAAGGATGCGATTCGCTTTCGCACGCCCGGCCTGACCGGTATCCATGGATCGTTTAGCTAACCATTGAGGAGAGGGCTCTGGCGGTCCTGTCACCAGTCCGCCAGCCCTACATGCCATGAGCCACCAACTGACGCTTGAACCGCTGGGCGCCACCATTGACGTGGAAGACGGCCAGACTGTGCTCGACGCCGCTTTGCGCGCCGGGCTGTACATCCCGCACGCCTGTGGCCATGGCCTGTGCGGTACTTGCAAGATTCAGATCACCGAAGGCGAGGTCGACCTAGGCCCGGCCAACCCCTTTGCGCTGATGGAGATGGAGCGTGACGATGGCATGGCGCTGGCGTGCTGCGCCACGCTGCTGTCCGATGTGACGGTCGAAGCCGACATGGAAGACGAGCCTGATGCGCAAACCATCCCCGTGCGCGACTTTGCCGCCACCGTGGTGCGCATCGATCAGCTGACGCCGACCATCAAGGCGCTGCACCTGCGCCTGAGCACGCCCATACGCTACCAGGCAGGTCAGTATGTGCAGGTCCAGATTCCTGGCGTCGAAGGTGGCCGCGCCTTTTCGATTGCCAATGCTCCGGGGCCCGATGGGCAGAGCAGTGAAATTGAATTGAATGTGCGCCTGGTGCCTGGCGGTGCCGGCACCACCTGGCTGCACCAAAGCTTGAAGGAAGGCGACCGTGTGCAGTTGGCCGGGCCGTATGGGCGCTTCTTTGTGCGCCGCTCGGCCGCCATGCCCATGGTCTTCATGGCCGGGGGGTCGGGGCTGTCGAGCCCGCGCGCCATGATTCTTGAATTGCTGGCAAGCGGCGCCACCGAGCCCATCACCCTGGTCTATGGACAGCGCTCAGCCGAAGAGCTGTACTACGACGCGGAGTTTCGCGCGCTCGCCGAGCAGCACCCGCATTTCACCTATGTCCCGGCACTCTCCGAGGTGGGTGAAGGCCACGATTGGAGTGGTGCACGTGGCTTTGTCCACCAGGCGGCCCAGGCGCATTTCAAAGACGGCTTTGCGGGCCACAAGGCCTACCTCTGCGGCCCGCCGCCCATGATTGAAGCCTGCATCGGTGCGTTGATGCAGGGCCGCTTGTTCGAGCGCGACATCTATACCGAGAAGTTCCTCTCGGCTGCTGACGCACAGGGCGCACGCAGCCCGCTGTTCAAGCGCGTCTAAGGGAGTCGCAGCCATGCTTTTTGATACCCGGCCAAAAGTCAGCGTGAGCGTCGCACAGACCGGCGAGTGCTACGTCTGCGCCACGACAGAGAGCCTGCTGGCCGGCATGTTGCGCCTGGGCCGCAAAGGCATTCCGGTGGGTTGCGTCAACGGCGGCTGCGGCGTGTGCAAGGTGCGGATTCTCGAGGGCACAGTGCAGCCGATCGGGCCAGTCAGCCGCGCCCATGTCAGCCTGGCCGAAGAGGCTGACGGATACACCCTGGCCTGCCGGGTGGCGCCCACCGAAGCGGTGCGGCTCGAAGTGGCAGGCAGGCTGTGCAAGCCTTTTTCTTCTGGGCCGCAGCGCAGCGGTGCGCCCCCAACCGAATGACCGATTGATTCACCAACCGAAGGAGACAGACATGGGTGTATTGCGAATGGGCCACGCGAGCTTGCGCGTGATGGATATCGAGGCTGCCGTCAGGCATTACGAGGACGTGTTGGGCCTCAAGACCGTCATGAAGGACAAGGCCGGCAACGTGTACCTCAAGTGCTGGGACGAGTGGGACAAGTACTCGCTCATCCTCAGCCCCAGCGACCGTGCGGGCCTGAACCATGTGGCCTACAAGGTGCAGGACGACGCCGATCTGGAGGCCCTTCAGACACGCATTGAAGCCTGGGGCATCAAGACCACCATGTTGGCGGAAGGCGCGCTGCCGTCCACCGGTCGCATGCTGCAGTTCAATCTGCCGAGCGGCCACGAAATGCGCCTGTATGCCATGAAGGAATACGCGGGCACCGATGTGGGCACCACGAACCCCGATCCGTGGCCGGACGGCATCCGGGGTGCCGGCGCGCACTGGCTGGACCACTGCTTGCTGATGTGCGAGATGAATCCTGAGGCTGGTATCAATACCGTACAGGACAACACGCGTTTCATGAAGGAGTGCCTGGACTTCTTCCTGACCGAGCAAATCCTGGTCGGCCCCAACGGCGACATGCAGGCCGCCACCTGGCTGGCGCGCACCAGCACGCCGCACGATATTGCCTTCGTCGGCGGCCCGGTCAGCGGCCTGCACCACATTGCCTTCTTCCTCGATTCCTGGCACGACGTGCTCAAGGCCGCCGACATCATGGCCAAGAAGAAGGTCAAGATCGATGTGGCGCCCACCCGCCATGGCATCACGCGTGGCGAGACGATTTACTTCTTCGACCCGAGTGGCAACCGCAACGAAACCTTTGCCGGCCTGGGCTACCTGGCGCAGCCTGACCGCCCCGTGACCACCTGGACCGAAGACCGCCTGGGCAGTGGAATTTTCTACCACACGGGCGAGCTTGTGACCTCGTTCACCGATGTCTACACCTGAGCCCACCCCCACTTCGGTAGGCCTGCACAGCACCGTGCAGCGCTGCATTACCTGGCAGGCTGCGCACGCAGCCGCGGGTGCAGCCGCGGCGCAAGCGGCGGCGATGGGCGTTGCGGTGAACGTGGCGCTGGTCGATGCGGCAGGGGTGCTGGCGGCCTTTGTGCGCATGCCGGGCGCGCCGCTGCACTCGGTGGACATCGCCATCGATAAGGCCTACACCGCGGCGAGCTTTGGCTTGGCCACCTCGCAGTGGCGCGCGGTGCTGGCGGGGCATTCGCCCGCCGTCCGCGAAGGCCTGGTGCTGCGCCCGCGCTTTATTGCCTTTGGCGGTGGCCTGCCTGCAATCGAAGGCGGCGAACGCATTGGCGCCATCGGCGTTTCGGGTGGCAGCGAAGCGCAGGACGAGGCGATTGCCCGTGCGGGCCTGTGCGCCTTGGGGCTTGGAGCCCCTGAACCTTCTATTGAATAGAACCCATGAAAAATATCCAAAACTTCATCAACGGCGAATACCTCGGCAGCGAGCGCCAGTTCGACAAGCACTCGCCGACCACCGGCGCCATGATTGCCAAGGTGCATGAGGCCGATCGCTCGCAGGTCAACGCTGCGGTGGCTGCCGCCCGCGCTGCCCTTGAGGGTCCCTGGGGCAAGATGAGCGTGGCTGAGCGAGTCGAGCGCCTGCACGCCCTGGCCGACGGCATTAACCAACGTTTCGATGAATTTCTGGATGCCGAGTGCGCCGATACCGGCAAACCCCGCAGCCTGGCCAGCCACATCGACATCCCGCGCGGCGCGGCGAACTTCAAGGTGTTTGCCGACGTCGTCAAGAACGTCGCCACCGAATTTTTCGAAACCGCAACGCCCGACGGGCGCGGCGCCATCAACTACGGTTACCGTACGCCAGTCGGCGTGGTCGGCGTGATCTGCCCCTGGAACCTGCCGCTGCTGCTGATGACCTGGAAGGTGGGCCCGGCGCTGGCCTGCGGCAACACCGTGGTCGTCAAGCCCTCGGAAGAAACGCCGCAGACCGCCGCCTTGCTGGGTGAAGTGGTGAACGCGGCCGGTATTCCGCCCGGTGTGTACAACGTCGTGCACGGCTTTGGCCCTGATTCGGCGGGTGAATTCCTCACCACGCACCCCGGCGTGGACGCCATCACCTTCACGGGCGAGACGCGCACCGGCGAGGCCATCATGAAGGCTGCCGCCCACGGTGCGCGCCCCGTGAGCCTGGAGATGGGCGGCAAGAACGCGGCCATCGTGTTTGCCGATTGCGACTTTGACGCCGCCATCGAGGGCACGCTGCGCTCGGTGTTCGTCAACTGTGGCCAGGTCTGCCTGGGCACTGAGCGGGTCTATGTTGAGCGCCCGATCTTCGAGAAGTTCGTCACTGCGCTCAAGCAAGGCGCCGAGGGCATGAAGATCGGTGTACCTGAAGACGCCGCGGTCGGCATGGGCCCCTTGATCAGCAAGGAGCACCAGGCCAAAGTGCTGTCGTATTACAAGCTTGCAGTGGAAGAGGGCGCCACGGTGGTCACCGGCGGCGGCGTGCCCGACATGGGGCCGGCGCATGCGGGGGGCTCGTGGATTCAGCCGACGATCTGGACCGGCCTGCCCGAGACGGCGCGCGTCATCAAGGAAGAGATCTTTGGCCCCTGCTGCCACATCGCCCCCTTCGATACCGAAGACGAGGTGCTCGCCAAGGCCAACGACAACGTGTACGGCCTGGCCACCGCCATCTGGACGCGCGACCTGGCGCGGGCGCACCGTGTCGCGCAGCGCATGAAGGTGGGGCTCTCATGGGTCAACAGCTGGTTCCTGCGCGACCTGCGCACGCCCTTTGGTGGCTCCAAGCAATCGGGTATCGGGCGCGAGGGCGGCGTGCATTCGCTGGAGTTCTACACCGAGCTCAAGAATGTCTGCATCAAGCTCTGAGGCTATTTGCATGAGCCTCCCCCACAACCCAGAAGTCGCACGCAGCGTGCGCACCGGCGCCTTCAACACCAATGTGCATGACCTCGGATCCTCTGCTCCGGGCCAGCCACCCGTGCTTTTCGTGCATGGTTCCGGCCCTGGTGTCAGCGCCTGGGCCAACTGGCGTCTGGCGCTCCCCGTCATCGGTCAGCAGCGGCGCGTGATTGCACCCGATATGGTGGGTTTTGGCTACACCGACCGGCCTGCTGGCATCACCTACACCCTAGACACCTGGGTGCAGCAGGCGCTGGACTTGATGGACGTGCTGGAGGTGCCGCAAGTGGATCTGGTCGGCAACAGCTTTGGCGGCGCACTCTCGTTGGCGCTGACGATTCGCGCGCCGCAGCGCGTGCGCAGGCTGGTACTGATGGGGTCGGTCGGTGTGCCGTTTGCCATCACACCCGGGCTTGACGCCGTGTGGGGCTACCAACCCTCGCTGGCCCACATGAGAGGTCTGCTCGACATCTTTGCCTACAGCAGAGCCTTGGTCACCGACGAATTGGCGCAGCTGCGGTACGAGGCCAGCATCCGCCCCGGTTTCCAGGAATCGTTTGCCGCGATGTTTCCGGCGCCGCGCCAGCGGTGGGTGGACTCCATGGTCAGTTCTGAGGCCGACATCCGCGCGCTGCCGCACGAGACACTGATCGTGCACGGCCGAGAAGACAAGGTCATCCCGCTGCAGAACTCGCTCACGCTCAGCCAGTGGATTCCCAGCAGCCAGTTGCATGTGTTCGGTCACTGCGGCCACTGGACCCAGATTGAACATGCGGCGCGTTTCGCACGACTGGTCGCCGACTTTCTGGGCGAGGCCGATACCGTCTGATTCCTTCATTCTTACTACAAGAAACCCATGGATATTTCCACAATTCAAACCTACGGCGACGAGCTGTACCAGGCGCTGCAAAGTCGCCAGGCGGTTGTGCCACTTACCGACCGCGAACCCCACATCACCATTGAAGACGCCTACGCCATCCAGCAGCGCATGATGGCGCGCCGCTTGCAAGCAGGTGAGCGTGTAGTGGGCAAGAAAATTGGCGTCACCAGCGCCGCTGTGATGAACATGCTGGGCGTGTACCAGCCTGATTTCGGCTGGCTCACCGACGCCATGGTCTACAACGAAGGCGAGGCCATTGCCGCCAGCACGCTGATCCAGCCCAAGGCTGAGGGCGAAATTGCCTTTGTGCTCAAGAAGACGCTCAAGGGCCCTGGCGTCACTGCGGCCGACGTGCTTGCCGCCACCGAGGGCGTGATGGCATGCTTCGAGATCGTCGATTCACGCATTCAGGGCTGGAAGATCAAGATTCAGGACACCGTGGCCGACAACGCATCCTGCGGCGTTTTTGTGCTCGGCGATCGTCTGGTCGATCCGCGCGATGTGGACCTGGTCACCTGCGGCATGGTGCTGGAGAAGAACGGCGAAATCGTTGCCACCGGCGCTGGCGCCGCCGCCCTGGGCCACCCGGCCAATGCCGTCGCCTGGCTGGCCAACACGCTGGGCGCGCACGGCATCGCGCTGGAGGCGGGCGAAGTCGTGCTGTCGGGGTCGCTTGCCATCATGGTCCCCGTCGTGGCAGGCGACAACTTGCGCGTCACCATTGGCGGCATCGGTGGCTGTTCGGTACGGTTTATTTGAGACAGGAATACTCCCATGAAAAAAATCAAGTGTGCCCTCATCGGGCCCGGCAACATTGGCACCGACCTGCTGGCCAAACTCCAACGCAGCGAGGTTTTGGAGCCCGTGTGGATGGTCGGCATCGACCCAGAGTCCGATGGGCTCAAGCGTGCCAAGGCCATGGGCATCAAGACCACCGCCGACGGGGTCGATGGCCTCATCCCGCATATGAAGGCGGACGGCGTGCAGATCGTCTTTGACGCCACCAGCGCCTACGCGCATGCAGAGAACAGCCGCAAGGTCAACGTCCAGGGCGCGCTGATGATCGACCTGACACCCGCTGCCATCGGCCCGTACTGCGTGCCGCCCGTGAACCTCAAGGAGCATGTGGGCATGGGCGAGATGAACGTCAACATGGTCACCTGCGGTGGACAGGCCACGATTCCCATGGTGGCAGCGGTATCGCGGGTGCAGCCGGTGGCGTACGCCGAAATCGTCGCCACGGTCTCGTCGCGCTCGGCGGGCCCCGGTACGCGCAAGAACATTGACGAATTCACCCGCACCACGGCTGGTGCGGTCGAGAAGGTGGGCGGCGCCAAGAAGGGCAAGGCCATCATCATCATCAACCCGGCCGAGCCACCGATGATCATGCGCGACACCGTGCACTGTCTGACGGAGACCGAGCCCGACCAGGCCGCCATCACGCAGTCCATTCACGACATGATCCGCGAGGTGCAGAAATACGTGCCTGGCTACCGGCTGGTCAACGGCCCGGTGTTTGACGGCAAGCGCGTCTCGGTCTTCCTGGAAGTGGAAGGCCTGGGCGACTACCTGCCCAAGTACGCAGGCAACCTGGACATCATGACCGCCGCTGCTGCCCGCACCGCCGAGATGTTTGCACAAGAAATTCTGGCCGGCTCGCTCACGCTTGAAGCCGTGGCCGCGTAAGGAGCACACCATGACCCCACTCAAAGGCAAAAAAGTTCGTCTGCACGACATGACGCTGCGCGACGGCATGCATCCCAAGCGCCACCTGATGACCTTGGAGCAAATGACGTCTATCGCCACCGCACTGGACCAGGCCGGCATGCCGCTGATCGAGGTGACGCACGGCGACGGTCTGGGCGGTAGCTCGGTCAACTACGGTTTCCCGGCCCACACCGACGGGGAGTATCTGGGCGCCGTGATTCCGCTGATGCAGCAGGCCAAAGTCTCTGCACTGCTCATCCCGGGCATCGGCACCGTAGACCACTTGCGCATGGCGCACGACCTGGGGGTCGCCACCATTCGCGTGGCCACGCACTGCACCGAGGCGGATGTAAGCGAACAGCACATTGGCCTGGCGCGCAAGCTCGGCATGGACACCGTGGGCTTCCTGATGATGAGCCACATGAACAGTGCTGAAGGCCTGGTCACGCAGGCCAGGCTGATGGAGGGCTACGGCGCCAACTGCATCTACATCACCGACTCGGCCGGCCACATGCTGCCGCACGATGTGAAAGAAAAACTCGGTGCCGTGCGCCAGGCCCTCAAGCCCGAGACCGAGCTGGGTTTCCACGGCCACCACAACCTGGCCATGGGCGTGGCCAACAGCCTGGCTGCCATCGAGGTGGGCGCCAGCCGCATCGACGCTGCGGCTGCCGGCCTGGGGGCAGGGGCGGGCAACACCCCCATGGAAGTACTCGTTGCGGTGTGTGACCTGATGGGCATCGAGACCGGCGTGGACGTGTTCAAGATTCAGGACGTCGCCGAAGACCTGGTCGTGCCGATCATGGATTTCCCGATCCGCATCGACCGCGATGCGCTCACGCTGGGGTATGCCGGCGTGTACGGCTCCTTCCTGCTGTTTGCCAAGCGCGCCAGCCAGAAGTACGGCGTGCCGGCGCGCGAAATCCTGGTCGAGATGGGCCGCCGCGGCATGGTCGGTGGCCAGGAAGACATGATCGAAGACACCGCGCTCACGCTGGCCAAGGCCCGCAATCTCCAAATGGCCTGAAGGAAACACGATGGCATTGCATACCACCACCCTCGACCAGCTTGCAGAGCAACTGGAAAACTGCCAACTGCAGGCGCACGACACCCTCAAGATCACCGAGGCACACCCGGATATGGGCTGGGACGATGCCTACGCCATTCAGGACCGTATCCTCGCGCGCAAGCTCGCGCGCGGCGCCCGCGTGGTGGGTTTCAAGGCGGGGCTTACCTCGCACGCCAAAATGAAGCAGATGGGCGTGACCGACCCGGTGTTCGGCTTTCTGGTGGACGAATTCGTCGTGCCCGAAGGCGGAGAGATCAAGGTCAGCGACCTGATCCACCCGAAGGTCGAGCCTGAAATCTGCTTTGTCACGCGCACCGAACTCAAGGGCCCGGGCTGCCACATCGGCGCTGTGCTCGCCGCCAGCGATGTGGTGCTGCCCGGCATCGAAGTGATCGACAGCCGCTACCGCGACTTCAAGTTCGACCTCAAGAGCGTGGTGGCCGACAACACCTCGGCTGCGCGCTTCGTCGTCGGCGGCCGCGTTGCCTCGGCACGCGATCTGGACCTGCGCACCCTGGGTGTCGTGCTGGAAAAGAACGGCCAGCCGGTGGCGCTGGGTGCTGGCGCTGCCGTGCTGGGCCACCCGGCGGCTGCAGTTGCCATGCTGGTCAATCACTTGGGACGGCGTGGCAAGGTATTGCCCGCGGGCAGCCTGGTGCTTTCGGGGGGCATCACCGAGGCCGTGGCGGTGCAGGCAGGTGACAACGTCACGCTGCGCATTCAGCACCTGGGCAGCGTGTCGGTGCGGTTTGTTTGAAAACCACTCAAGGACTTGCCATGCCATTTGCACAGATTTACATGATCGAAGGCCGCACCGAAGCGCAGAAGAAAGCGGTGATTGAAAAGGTCACCCAGGCCTTGCACGAGGCCGTGGGCGCCCCCAAGGAGAACGTGCGCGTCTGGATTCACGACGTGCCCAAGGAAAACTGGGGCATCGCGGGGGTCAGCGCCAAGGAGCTGGGGCGCTGAGCACCGGCTGGTTTGCCTGAATGCTATATTATATATAGCTATAAAAGCTTATGGGATAAGCGCTAGAGCCTCAAAATGCTCTAATTTTTTCGCACCCCAGGCCCTCGCAGCCCACGCGAGGCCGTGGGCGCGCAGCGGGTTTTCCGCTGCGGCGCGGGGCCAGCGGCGTGCCATACCGCACGGACACGCCGCCAGCCGAGGCTTGCCTCAGCGCGGCGCCAGGCGAATGGCGCCGTCGAGGCGGATCACCTCACCGTTGAGCATGTCGTTCTCGATGATGTGCTGCACCAGCTTGGCGTAATCCTCGGGCGTACCCAGGCGGCTCGGGAAGGGCACGCCGGCAGCCAGCGCGTCTTGCACTTCCTGGGGCATGCCAAACAGCATGGGGGTGCCGAAAATGCCGGGGGCAATGGTCATGTTGCGAATGCCGCTGCGGGCCAGGTCGCGGGCGATGGGGAGCGTCATCCCGACCACGCCGCCCTTCGAGGCGGAATACGCCGCCTGGCCGATCTGGCCGTCGTAGGCGGCGACGCTAGCGGTCGAGATCAGCACACCACGCTCGCCCGTGTCTTCGGCTTCGTTCTTGGCCATGGCCTCGGCGGCCAGTCGGATCATGTTGAAGCTGCCAATCAGGTTGACGGTAATGGTTTTGCTGAACACGGCAAGGGAATGCGCGCCGTTCTTGCCCACGGTCTTTTCTGCGGGCGCAATGCCGGCACAGTTGACCAGGCCCATCAGTTTGCCCAGCGACACCGCTTTGGCGACGACGGCCTGGCCATCTTGCTCGCTGCTCACGTCGCAGCGCACAAAGGCGCCGCCGATGTCCTTGGCGACGGCTTCGCCCTTATCCGCTTGCATGTCTGCGATGACGACGGTGGCGCCTTGTGCGGCCAGCCGCCGCGCCGTGCCTTCGCCCAGGCCCGAAGCGCCGCCGGTGACGATGAATACTTTGCCTTTGATCTGCATGCCCAGTCTCCTCTAAGTGACGTTGACGTAAACGTCAATTATGCGGGATGCCGTTGGTGCACAAACACGAAAGCCGTCCGAGTGGGGCGGCTCGTTGGGGAGCGTGGCGCTGCTTATTTGAAGCCAGCGCGGTCAAGCATTTGCTGGATGGCGCCCATGTGCGCACCCACGGCACTGATCGGGATGCTTTCGCTCTTGAACGGTTTTCCGCCTGTCATGGCCTTGAGTGCAGGGTTGTCTGGATGAACGCCTTTGGCGGTGGGCCACTCATTGTTGCCATTGGCAAAGTAGTTCTGGGCCTCGGGTGTGGCGAGGTATTCGAGGAACCTGATCGCGTTGTCTGGGTGCTTGGCGTAGCGGGCTACGGCGCCGCCTGCAATGTTCACGTGCGTGCCCCAGCTTTGCTGGTTCGGGAAGACAGCGCCGACCTTGTTGGCAACCGCGACGTCCTCGGGCTTGGACGAACGCATCAACCGGGCGAGGTAGTAGCTGTTGGTTACCGCAATTTGGCACTCACCCGAGGCCACAGCCTTGATCTGGTCGGTGTCCCCGCCCTTGGGGTCGCGCGCCATGTTGGCCACCATGCCGTTCAGCCAAGCCTGGGTTTTTTCTGGCCCCATATGTTCATTGACGGCGCCAAACAGGCTCAGGTTGTAGGGGTGTGAACCCGAACGTATGCACAGTTTGCCCTTGTTCTTGGGGTCGGCCAGCTTTTCATAGGTATCGACATCGTCCCGCTGCACGTGCGCCTTGTTGTAGACGATGATGCGTGCCCGGGTGGACAGGCCGAACCAGAAGATACCGCCATCGGCGGTCGGCTGGCTGCGCAGATTCTCGGGAATGGCCGCGTTCAGGGCTTGAGACTGAATGGGTTTGAACAAGCCGTCCTTCTCGCCGCGGTACAGGCGTGCTGCATCCACCAGCAGGATGACATCAGCGGGCGAAGCTTCGCCCTCGGCCTTGAGCCTGGCGATGATGCCAGCGTCGTCGGCATCCACACGATTGAGCTTGATGCCGGTGGCCTTGGTGAACCCCGTGTACAGCGCTTCGTCGGTGGCGTAGTGGCGTGCGGAATAGAGGTTGACGACAGGCTCTTCGGCATATGCGGGCGCGAGCAGGCTGGCGGCCATGAGCCAAGGGGTTGCCCAGCGGGCAAGGAGGGTGGGTGGCATGAATTCAGAGCGTGGGCATAAGACAAATCAAATGATAACGCAAACGCGAGTCATTCTCATCGCAATAGCATTGTGAATGCCTGCCGGATGGATGACGGCGCCCACTCACGTCGGCTTTCGCCATAAAAAAAGCCCGGCGGGAGCCGGGCTTCGGGTTCACGCTGCGGTCTGCACCGCTTGCGGGACCTGCTTAGCGCTTGCGGGGAGTAGCCGATTTGGCTGCGTCTGCGGCGGTAGCGGCTACAGCGTTGAAGTTGGCTTCTGCAGCGTCGGTTGCCTGCTTGACGGCCTTTTGGACCGATTCGTAGGCGTTGTTGGCAGCAGAGACGGCGCTCTTCATCACGGCGACGGCGGTTTCCGAGCCGGCAGGGGCGTTCTTGGCAGCGCTGTCGACCAAATCAGCGAATTTCTTCTGTGCTTCAGCGGTCTGGACTTCCATGGCCTTGCCGAATTCGCTGCCGGTGCCGGAAGCGATGTCGTACAGGTGGCGGCTGTAGGAAGCAGCCTTGTCGGCCAGGGGCTGGAACAGGCTGGCTTGCAGAGCCATCAGTTCCTGAGCGTCCTTGACATTCAGTACGGCCTGGGTGTGAGCAGCGGCTTCGTTCAGTGCAGCGCGCGAGGCGGTCAGGTTCAACTCGACCAGCTTTTCCACGCCTTCGAAGGCCTTGTTGGTCAAGCCGAAGAGGGTTTCGATGTTGGCTTTGTGGGCTGCGAGGATTTGTTCAGGGGTCAGGGACATGAGATTTCTCCAGGTGAGGTATAGGGGTCCGAAAACGGAACTCGAAATATCTGCGCTGGCCATTCTGAGCGGCATGTTGCAGTGCAGCATGGAGGCTATTCTAGGGTAAACCTGAAGAAATGCAAGTGATTTTGCTGCAATGCAGCATATTAGAGAGACTTGCCCAGTCGACGGGGCGCGCGCACAGAACGTGTGCACATTTTCAGAGGTCTGGGTGCCGGGACACGCAACCGGGACACGCCGGTCAGGCGGGCTGGCAAAATGTCCGACATGAATTCACCTGCCACTTCCGCGCGTGCGCTGCCGCAGCAGCGCAGTGCCTACCCGGTTTTTCGCAGTATCAGCACACGCTGGATGGACAACGATGTCTATGGGCATGTGAACAATGTTGTTTACTACAGTTGGTTCGATACGGCGGTCAACGCGCACTTGATCGAAGCGGGCGTGCTCGACATCCATGCTGGCCAGACCATAGGGTTGGTGGTGGAAACCCAGTGCAACTACTTTGAGCCGCTGGCGTTTCCCCAGCAGGTGGACGCCGGCATTCGCGTAGCGCGCATTGGCGGCTCCAGCGTGCGCTACGAAGTGGGGCTGTTCGCTGGTGGCGGGTCCATAACGGCAGCCGCCGGGCATTTCGTGCACGTGTATGTGGACCGGGCCACACGGCGTCCGGCGGCGTTGCCGGCGCCACTGCGCACAGTGCTCGAACGCCTGCTGGCGCATTGACAGGCTGGCCTCAGGTCCGTGCACGGGCGCGGCCTACACTTGGCAAGGGCGACAGCAGGGCCGGATTTGTGCCTGCTGCGCACCCCGGATCGCAATAAAACCAACGGAGACACCCCCATGAAACGACTGCGCAGCCTCGTCCCTGTGGCCTTGCTGGTGCTTCCCGCGCTGGCCCGTTCGGCAGAAATCGATGGTGCTGCGCTGCCCTTGTGGTGGGGCGTTCCTTTTGCCGGTATCCTGCTGTCCATTGCGCTGATGCCGTTGCTGGCACCCATTTTCTGGCACCACCATTACGGCAAGGTCGCGGCCGCGTGGGGCTTGGCGTTCCTGCTGCCGTTTGCACTGGTGTTTGGCGGCGGGGCAGCGGGCGCCAGCCTGGCGCACGCATTGCTCGCGGAATACCTGCCCTTCGTTATTTTGCTCACCGCCTTGTTTACTGTGGCGGGGGGTATTTATATTCGCGGCAATCTGCACGGAGCCCCTGTTCTCAATACCGCAATTTTGGCGATCGGCGCGGTGTTGGCGAGCTTCATGGGCACGACAGGTGCATCGATGTTGCTCATTCGCCCGCTGATTCGGGCCAACGACAACCGTGCCCACAAGGCACACGTGGTCGTGTTCTTCATCTTCATCGTCTCGAACGCCGGAGGCTCGCTGACGCCGCTGGGTGATCCGCCGCTGTTCCTGGGATTCTTGAAGGGGGTGGATTTCTTTTGGACAGTGAGCCATATCCTCCCGGAGGCGCTGTTTCTGGTTGGCATGCTGCTGGTTCTGTTCTTTGCGCTCGACAGCTGGTTTTTCCACACGAGCGGCGAAACTGCAGCCCCCGACCCCACGCCCGACACACGTGGCATTGGCTTTGACGGCAAGGTCAACTTTGCCTTTCTGGGCGCTGTCGTGGGACTGGTGCTGCTGAGCGGTTTCTGGAAATCTTCGGTGGTCTTCACTATCGCAGGCACGGACGTTGGCCTGCCCGGCATCGTGCGCGACGTTGGGCTGCTGGCCGTGACCGGCCTCTCGCTCTGGCTCACGCCCGCGCGCGTGCACGATGCCAACCAGTTCGGCTGGGGGCCCATGCAGGAAGTAGCCAAGCTCTTTGCCGGTATTTTTCTGACCATCATTCCCGTGATCGCCATGCTCAAGGCGGGCGTGCACGGGCCATTTGGTGCCATCGTCAGTGCGGTGACCGGACCCGATGGAGCGCCGCTGCCAGGCATGTACTTCTGGGCGACGGGGGCGCTGAGTTCCTTTCTCGACAACGCACCCACCTACCTGGTGTTCTTCAACACCGCAGGCGGCGACCCGGCGACGCTGATGACCACGCTGGCTCCGACGCTCGCGGCCGTTTCAGCGGGTGCGGTGTTCATGGGCGCCAACAGCTACATCGGCAATGCACCGAACCTCATGGTGAAGGCCATTGCCGAAGACCGCGGTGTGAAGATGCCGAGCTTCTTTGGCTACATGCTGTGGTCGGGAGGCATCCTCGTGCCGCTGTTCATCGTGATGACCTTTATCTGGTTCTGAAGATGTGCCATCCCCCTGAGTCGCCTTCCCCCTTGCATTGCGGGTCCGATGCGGGAAGGGGGGCGCAGTCCGTGCGGTGGGGCGTCATTGCACGGTTGCCGCTCGGCGGGTTCATGCCAGTGGCATGCAATGCGGGTGGTGCACAGTGCACTGGAGTACTTGCATGACCCCAACCACTCCTACGCACGCTGCGGTGCGCCCCCGCATCCTCGTCGCCCGGGCAGTGTTCCCCGATGTGCTGGAGCGGCTGCGTGCCGTGTTCGATGTCGAGGCCAACCAGGAGGACCAGATCCTGGCGCCGGCCGAGTTGGCGCACCGTCTGGCGGATAAGCAGGGCGTGCTGACCACGGCCAGCGAACGCATCGACGCTGCTCTGTTGGCGGCTTGTCCGCAGCTGCGCATCGTCGCCAACATGGCGGTGGGCTTCAACAACTTTGACGTGGATGCCATGGGTGCGGCGGGCGTGCAGGGCACCAACACGCCCGATGTACTCACCGAGACGACGGCGGATTTTGGCTTTGCCCTGCTCATGGCGACGGCGCGCCGCCTCACCGAAGCCGAGCACTACCTGCGCGCCGGCCAGTGGAAGCAGTGGCGCTACGACCAGTTCGCGGGTGCAGAGGTGCACGGCAGTCGCCTGGGCATTATCGGCATGGGGCGCATCGGACAGGGCATTGCCCGCCGCGCCGCGCATGGCTTCGGCATGGACGTGGTCTACCACAACCGCTCGCGCCTGGCGCCCGACCTGGAAGCTGCCTGCAAGGCGCGTTACGTCGGCAAAGAGGAACTGCTGCGCACGGCCGACCATGTGCTGCTGGTGCTGCCCTACACGCCAGCGTCGCACCACGCCATTGGCGCGGCGGAACTGGCGTTGATGAAGCCCACGGCCACGCTGGTCAACATCGCCCGCGGTGGCATCGTGGACGATGCCGCTCTGGCCGTTGCCCTGCGCGAGCAGCGCATCGCCGCCGCCGGACTGGACGTGTTCGAGGGCGAACCGCGGGTGCACCCCGATCTGCTGGCACTGTCCAACGTTGTGCTCACCCCCCACATTGCCAGCGCTACCGTGCCTACGCGGCGCGCCATGGCCACACTGGCCGCTGACAACCTGATCGCCTTTTTCGATGGGCGCGGGCCGCTCACGCCGGTGAACACGCCTGCACCGCGAAAATATGATTGAAAATGGCTTATAACGCTTATGCAGTAAGCGCTAGTAGCTATAAAAAAAGAAGTAATTACCGTGCGCTTTGACTTCACTACCGCGCTCGCTGCAGCCCTGCTGGCGCTGGCCGCTCTGTGCCTGGGCTGGCTCTGGGGCGCTGCACGGGCACGCCGCGCGGCGGCGCTGCTGCACGAGCAGATCGCAGCGCAAGCGCGCAGCCAGGCGCAGATAGAGGTCCAGGGCACGGCCAACGCGCAGATCGCCACCGCGCAAGAGCGCGTGCGCGGGCTGGAAGCCGAGCGCGCCAACCTGCTGTCCGAACTGCAGCAATCGCGCCTGCAGGCCGACGGCTGGCGCGAAGCGCTGGACGCTGCCCGCGACGAACGCGCGCAGCTGGCCGAGCGCGCCGCGCGTGTGCCTACCTTGGAAGCCCAGGCGCAGGAGCAGGCAGGGCACACCCAGGCTGCACGGCAGCAGGTGTCAGCGCTGCAGAGCCAGTTGGCCGTCCAGGCTGCGCAACTGGAGGCACAGCGCCTGGCATCGGAAGAAAAACTGCAGCTCTTGAGCGAGGCGCGCGAAGCGCTCGCCCACCAGTTCAAAAGCCTGGCCAACGACATCCTGGAAGAGAAAGGCAAGCGCTTTGCCGAGCAGAACCAGCAGAGCCTGGGCCAGTTGCTCGACCCGCTGCGCACGCGGCTGCAGGAGTTCCAGGGCAAGGTGGAGCTGTTCTACGACACCGAAGGCAAGCAGCGCTCGGCGCTCGCCCAGCAGGTGCACCAGCTCATGGGCCTGAACCAGGCACTGAGCGAGGACGCAAAAAATCTCACGCATGCCCTCAAAGGGTCGACCAAGGCCCAGGGCAACTGGGGCGAGCTGATCCTTGAGCGCGTGCTCGAACTCGCCGGCCTGCGCCCGGGCATCGAATACGACGTCCAGGAAAACCACTTGCGCGACGACGGTACGCGGGCCCAGCCCGACGTGGTCATCCACCTGCCGGAAGACCGCCACCTGGTCGTCGATGCCAAGGTGTCGCTCATTGCGTACGAGGAGTTCGCCAATGCCGAGGGCGACCTGCAGCGCGCCGCCGCCCAGCGCCGCCACATGGAATCGGTGCGCCAGCACATCAAGGGCCTGGCCGAGCGCAATTACCAGCAATTGCACGGGCTGCAGTCGCTCGACTTCGTGCTGATGTTCGTGCCCATCGAGCCCGCCTTCATGCTCGCCGTGACCGGCGACAGCCAGCTCTACAGCGACGCCTGGAACAAGAACGTGCTGCTGGTCAGCCCCTCTACCTTGCTATTCGTCGTGCGCACCGTGGCCCACCTGTGGCGCCAGGAGGCGCAAAGCCGCAACGCCCAGGAAATCGCCCAGCGCGGTGCCGAGCTCTACGACCGGCTGGCCGGGTTCGTGGACGACCTGGACAAGGTGGGCAAAAACCTCAGCCAGGCCCAGGACGCCTACACCAAGGCCTACAACAAGCTGAGCCAAAACAAGGGCAACGTCATCCGACAGGCCGAGATGCTGCGAGAGCTGGGGGTCAAGCCCACCAAAGCGCTGCCGCCAGCACTGGTGGAGCGCGCGCGGGACGAGTCCGAATAGCGGTTCGCGGCGCGCGCGTGCGTGCGCGTGCTGAGGAATCTGTGCGTTCCCGGCAGTGATTTTCATCACGAAGTAGCGTTTTCGTGCTGCCAATCCACTCAGGTGCAGGCAACGGGAGTAGATTGGGCGCCAAACAGAGCAGGAGGGTTGACATGCCAGTCGATGCGTTCGATCGGAGCCCCTGGATTGCCGTGTGGTGCGTGTGTCTGGCGGCGTGTGGCAGTGGAGGGGCGCGGGCGGGTGACTTGCCCGTCGTGACACCAGAGGGCACGCAGACGGTATCCGCAGAGGACTTTCCGCGGCTCGCTGCAGAGGAACCGCAACGCGCTGGAGATCCCGCGTTTGACGCCGCCCTCGGCCGTGCCGCCTATGCTGCGGCGCAGTACCCGCGCGCCGTTCTGGCCTGGGAGCGTGTGGTGGCCTTGCAGCCAGACAATGTGATCGCCCAGCTGGAGTTGGGCCGCGCGCTGTTTGCCGTAGGCGACAAGCGCACGGCGCTGGCCCTCTCCAAGGCTGTGCGCGAGCAAGGTATTCCGGTCGATGCAGCGCTGGATATTGACCAGTTTCTGGTCTCCTACGACCGTGCCGACTACCGAGGCGCCTCCAGCATCAAGGGCTACGCCGAGCTCGCGGTGGGCCACGATTCGAATGCGAATGCGGGGCCGGATGCGAGCGCCCTGCTGGCGTCCCCGTTGGCTGGGGTACCCGCGTGGGTCCTCGCTCCCGGGGCGCAGGCGACCTCCGCCAGTTTTGGCTCGGCGCTGCTGGCGGTGCGTGGGCGCCATGTGCTGGATGCCGGCTGGTCGTTGGTGGGGGCGGCCTCAGCCAGTACCCGGAACCACACACAAGCCGCACGTGCCTATGACAACAGCCAGCTCGATGCCAATGCCGGTGTGGCATGGCGCCGGGAGCGCAACGAAGTCATTCTTTCGGGTGTGTATGGCTCGCAACTGCTCGATGGCGCGCGCCTGCGCAGCATGGGCGGTGTGCAGGGCGAGTGGATCTACCGGGTCGATGGCTTTCGCCAATGGGGCAGCTTTGTGCAATGGCTGGATGTGCGCTACCCCCACCAGTCCATCCGAAGTGTGCAGCGTTCGATTGCCGGTGTTTCGTATTCCCAGGTGTTTCGCAATGGAGCATTGGCCTATGGCAGCGTGTATGGAGGGCGGGAATCTCCGGATGCGTCTGGGGCCGCGGATCTTGGACAGCATCTGACGGGCTGGCAGCTGGGTGGGCAGGTGCCGCTGACGCACAGCCTGGCGCTGTTTGCCGCCCTGAGTGGGGAGAGGCGCCATTACGGCGCCAGCGACCCGTTCTTTGCGGTGCGACGGCACGACCAGCAAGCGAGCGTGTCGCTCGGTGTGTCCTGGGTGCCGGCGCAGGACTGGCGCATTACCCCGCAATGGACGCTGGTGAAAAACGATTCCAGCATTCCGGTCACCCAGTACCAGCGGCGGGTCTTTTCCATCACGGTGCGGCGTGATTTCTGAAGTGAGCCGGTGCGCCAGCCAGACGGAGACATGTCATGAAAGCTGAACATTGCATTGCGCGCCTGTGCCTGGTGCTGGTCGTTGCCGCAGGGCTTCCCTTGTCGGCGCTGGCGGCCGCTGGCCGGGTGCAGTTTGCTGCGGGCGACGTCCAGATGCGCCGAGGCGCTGCACTGGCCGCTTTGGCGAGTGGTGCGTCGCTCGACAATGGGGATACCGTCTTGACTGGAGCCACGGGCCGTGCCCAGCTTCGGTTTACCGACGGTGGCCTCGTGTCCCTGTACCCCGATTCCGAATTCACCGTGACGCGGTACGTGGACAGCGGCGACCCAGCGCAGGACAGCTTTGCGGTCAGCTTTTTGCGAGGCAGCATGCGCGCGATCACGGGGCTGATTGGCAAGCGCAACCCGGCCAACTACAAACTCACCACCCCGACGGCGGTGGTGGGTATTCGGGGTTCTGCCTACCGGGCCTTCTTCAACCCTCAAGGGCAGCTTGAAGTCGGAGGCGAGCAAGATGAGATTGAGGTCTGCACCCACGCTGGCTGCGTCGGCTTGAAGGTCGGTGAGTCGGTTCTGGTGCTGTCCAGCGACCGGCTTGCGGTCTATACCAATACGCAGGCCTTGCTTCCCCTGCCCACGCCAGGCTGGCCGTTTGCCGCAGGCGAGCAGGTGCGCAGCGATGGCAGCAATGCGGCGGTGTTCCTTGCGCCTGTGCCGGTGGTTCCGACAACGCCCACTCCGCCTGGCAATGGAGGTACCACGCCCGGCGGGACGACGCCTGGAGGTACAACGCCCGGTGGGACGACACCTGGCGGGACAACGCCGGGAGGCACCACACCTGGTGGGACGGTGCCTGGCGGGGGTACCAGGCCCGGAGGCAATGGGGCAGGCGGCGTGGCGAGGCCCCCGATCATCAGAACCCCTCCGGTGCTGCTGCCTCCCCCGATCCTGTTTCGGCCTCCGATTCCAATCATTCCTTGAAGCGGCTGCGTTGCCGCTTGATTGTCAGAGCTGGTAAAAGGCTTGGATTCGGCTCCACGCGTCGTGGGGGTCGTCGGTGAGGTGAAACAGATCGAGGTCGGCCTCGGTGATGGTGCCGACCTCCACCAGCGCCTCGAAATCCAGAAACCGGTTCCAAAATTCTGTGCCGAACAGCACGATGGGTACCGGCTTGGCCTTGCCCGTTTGCACCAGGGTCAGCACCTCGAACAGTTCGTCCATGGTGCCAAAACCGCCGGGGAAGGCCACCAGTGCCTTGGCGCGCATCATGAAGTGCATCTTGCGCAGCGCAAAGTAGTGGAACTGGTAGCTCAGCGTCGGGGTAATGAAACGGTTGCCGCTCTGCTCATGGGGCAGCGCAATGTTCAGTCCGACGGTAAGCGCGCCGGCCTCATGGGCGCCCCGGTTGGCCGCTTCCATGATGCCGGGGCCGCCGCCGGTGCAGATGTAGAGGCGATTGGCCAGCTCCTGTGCGTTGCTGTGCCGGGCGACGAGTCCGGCAAACTCGCGCGCCAGTTCGTAGTAGCGCGCATTGCGCACTGCGCGCTCGGCCAGCGCAAGGGCTGCGGCGTCACCCTGGGCCTTGGCGGTAGCGAGCAATGCAGCGGCTTCGTCGGCGGCGACAAAACGTGCGCTGCCATAGACCACCACCGTGTTTTCAATGCCTTGTGCGGTTTGGCCCAGGTCGGGCTTGAGCATTTCGAGCTGGAAGCGAATGCCGCGCGTTTCGCGGCGCAACAAAAACTCGGGGTCGGTAAAGGCCAGTCGGTTGGAGTGTGGCTCCAGCGCCGCCACGTCGCTCGGGTCAGGTTGCAACTCGGCCAGGGCATCGGCAAGGCGGCGTTGGTTGAGGTGGGTAGTGGCGTCCATTATTTTTTTGGGAAAAACGATGTTTAGGCATAGCTGGCAATCGCGGCGAGCTATGAAACGGATAGTGATTTTGCCTGCTTCAGCCCGTGCGTGAGATGGGTCAATCCGAGAGCCTTGGCAATTGCTCGAAAATGCTGCCATGACCAGCCCTGTTGAACCCGATTGGGATCCGCGTGCCGCAGAGGTGCAGCGCGATCCCCAGGCCGCCACCGATGCCTTGCGTGAGCATTGCCCTGTGGCGTATAGCAATTTGCTGCACTGGTCGCTGTTGCGACATGCCGATGTGCTGCGTGTGCTGCACGACCCGGCAACCTTCAGCAGCGTGGTGTCCCAGCATGTCGCGGTGCCCAATGGCATGGACCCGCCGCAGCACACCGCGTACCGGCGCGCGATCGAGCCCTATTTTTCACCTGAGCGCGTTGCCGCCTTTGAGCCGCAATGCCGAGCGATCGCTCGTGGTTTGGTGGACGCCTTGCCTCAGGGCGCTGCATTCGACTGCATCGCGCAGCTCGCGTTGCCCTTTGCGGTGCAGGTGCAGTGCGCCTTTCTGGGCTGGACCGAGGAAGACTACGCCGCATTGTCCGAGTGGACGCATGCCAACCATGCCGCCACGCTGGCACAGGAACGTACGTTGCTGGCCGACCTGGCGATTCAGTTCCAGTCCATCGTCACGCGCCAACTGGCACGGCGCCGCGCGCCTGGCGCTGATGTAAACGACATCACGGCTTCCCTGATGCGTGAGCAGGTCAATGGCGTGCCTCTGACGGATGCGGAGATCGCCAGCATCCTGCGCAACTGGACGGTGGGCGAGATCGGCTCCATTGCCGCCTCGGTCGGCATCCTGTGCGACTGGCTGGCGCAGCATGCGCCGGTGCAGGCGCAGTTGCGTGGGCGGCCCGAGACCATCCCCCCGGCGGTGGAGGAAATCCTGCGCCTGCGTGGCCCGCTGGCCACCAATCGGCGTGTCGCTACGTGCCCGGTGGACATCGGGGGGCGCCATTTGCCAGCGGGCGCACGCGTCACGCTGCACTGGACGGCGGCGAACCGCGACCCGCAGGCGTTCGAAGACGCGCTGGAGTACCGCCCTGAGCGCTCGCAAGAGGCGAATCTGCTATGGGGCGCGGGCATCCACGTCTGCCCGGGTGCGCCCCTGGCACGGATGGAGTTGCGCGTGCTGCTGGAAGAGCTGCTCGCGCTTGGCGTGGTGCTAGCGCCCGTGCCGGGTCAGGCGCCTGAGCCTGCCGTGCACCCGGCCAGCGGCTGGGCGTGTGTGCCACTGCGGCTGGCCAAACCCGTCTAACCGCGCAGTGCCAGCGCCACCGTCTGCAAGCCAAGCCAAGTCAGCAGCAGCGAACCGCCCAGGTGCAGCAGCACGCTGGTGAAGGCAAGCAGCAGGCGCTGCTGCTGCAGCAGTTCGACGATTTCCACCGAAAAACTTGAAAACGTGGTGAGCGCGCCCAGAAAACCGGTGATGAGCGCCAGCCGCCAGGTCGGGTCGAGCTGGGGCATGATCTGAAAGACGGCCACGACCAGCCCGATGACGTAGCCACCAATGAGGTTGGCCGCCAACGTGCCCCAGGGCAGCAGGCCACCGGGGCTCAGCCACAGGCCCAGGCGCCAGCGGGCCAGGGCGCCCAGGCTGGCGCCGGCGCAAATGGAGAAGACGTTCAGCATGGGGCGCAATGGTAGCGCGCGCTGCGGCCTGTCAATGTCCGCTCATCTGCTGGGGCAGCCAGGTGACGATGCCGGGGAACACGTAAATCAGCGCCACCGCCACGCACATCAGCAAAAACATGGGCAGCGTCACACGGGCGATCCAGGGAAGCTGGCGCCCGGTCATGCCTTGCAGCACAAACAGATTGAAACCCACGGGTGGTGTGATCTGCGCCATTTCGACTACCAGCACCACGAACACGCCAAACCACAGCGGGTCAATGTGCGCTGCCTGGACCGTGGGCATCAGCACCCCCATGGTCAGCACCACCATGGAGATGCCGTCGAGAAAGCAGCCCAGCACAATGTAAAACAACGCCAGCGCTGCGACGAGCTGGGCCTGGTTCAAGCCCAGCGAGGTAATCCATTCGGCCAGGTGGCGCGGCAGGCCGATGTAGCCCATGGACAGCGTGAGGAAGGCCGCACCCGCGAGGATCAGCCCAATCATGCAGTACAGGCGCGTGGCGCCCATCAGTGCGTCCTGGAAGGTCTGCCAGCTCATGGAGCCCTGCAGCGACGAGAGGATGAGCGCTCCGGTCACGCCCACGGCCGCGGCTTCCGTGGCGGTGGCAAAGCCGGTGTAGATGCTGCCCAGCACCGCGGCAATCAGCAGCACCACCGGAATCAGGCTGCGCGACGCCGACAGCTTTTGCATAAGCGACAGGCGCTCGTCCGCTTGGGGAATCTGGTCCGGGTGGCGCAGCGCCCACAGAGCGATGTAGCCCGAAAACAGCGTCGCCAGCAGGATGCCCGGGAGTACCCCGGCAATGAAGAGCTGCGAGATCGACACGTCCGCCGCCACGCCGTAGACGATCATGATGATGGAAGGCGGAATGAGAAGCCCCAGGGTACTGGCCCCGGCCAGCGTGCCGACCACCATGTGCTCGGGGTAGCCACGGCGGGTGAGTTCCGGTAGCGTCATCTTGCCAATCGTCGCGCAGGTGGCCGCACTTGAACCCGACACGGCGGCGAAGATGGTGCAGCCGATCACGTTGGTGTGCAGAAGCCGCCCCGGCAATGCCTGCACCCAGGGCGCCAGGCCTTTGAACATGTCCTGCGAGAGCCGGGTGCGAAACAGAATTTCGCCCATCCAGATGAACAGTGGCAGCGCGGTCAGCGTCCAGCTTGACGACGAACCCCAGATCGTGACCGCCATGGCGTCACCCGCGGGACGGGACGAAAACAGCTGCATGCCGATCCAGGCCACGCCGGAGAGCGTGAGCCCGATCCACACCCCGCTGCCCAGGATGAGGAACAGCGTGGCGATCAGCAGACCGGTGATGGCAATGTCGCTCATGGTGTCGCGGGGCCTATTCGTTGCGCAGCGCTTCGCTGCTTTGCGCCGGCACGCGCCGGCCCAAGATTTCGAGCACCAGTTCATCGACAAAGGCGATGGCCAGCACCACCGTGCCCAGCGCCATGGCAATTTGCGGCAGCCACAGGGGCGTGGCGTCGTTGCCGGTAGAGATGTCGTTGAACACGTGCGATTGCCAGGCGAGCTTGCAGCTGTAGAAGGCGAACAGCAGCGCCAGCAGTGTGGCGGCGCCAAGCGCCCACAGCTCGGCGCCTTTTTTCCAGCGGCCCTGTAGCAGGTTGAGCACCAGCGTGACGCGAATGTGCTCGCCGCGCTTCAAGGTGTGTGCCAGTGCCAGAAACCCCGCCGCCGCCATCAGGTAGCCGGCGTAGGCGTCCAGCCCCTGCACCATGAAATGCAGCTGCCGGCTGGCAATGGAAAGCAGCACGCATGCCAGGAGCACGACCATGCACAGGGCTGCCAGCGCCGCAGCGCCGGTGTAGAGGCCATCAAGCAAGCGGCGCATCGGTCGGGCGCGGGCTTACTTGCGGTAGGCGTCGATCAGCGCCTTGCCGTCGGGGCCGGCCTTGTCCAGCCATTCCTTGAGCATGGTCTCGCCCACCTTGGCCATGTCGGCCTTGAGCTGGGGCGAGGGCGGCAGCACCTGCATGCCGTGCGCCTTGAGCGTGGCCAGCGTCTCGGTGTTGACCTTCTCGGCCGCTGCCCAGCCGCGTGTTTCGGCCTCCTTGCCGGCTTTCAGCAGGGCTTCCTGGTTGCCTTTGCTCAGGCCGTCGAACGCCTTTTTGTTCACGATGACGGCATTCTTGGGCAACCAGGCCTGCAGGTCATAGTAGTACTTGAGCTGCTCGTAGAGTTTGCTGTCCACGCCAGTGGCGCCCGACGTCATGGTCGCCTCGACCACGCCGGTGGCGAGGGCCTGCGAGAACTCGGCTGCCTGCACCGTCACGGGCTGGGCGCCGACCAGTTCGGCAATGCGTGCGGTGGCGGGGCTGTAAGCGCGCCACTTGATGCCCTTCAAGTCGGCGGCGGACTCAATGGGTTTCTTGGTGTACAGGCCCTGGGGCGGCCAGGGGACCGAGTACAGCATCATCATGCCCTGCTCGGCGAATTTCTTGTCCAGCAGCGGTTTTTGCGCTTCGTAGAGCTTTCTGGCATCGGCAAAACTGGTGGCCAGGAAGGGCTGGCCATCGGCGCCGAAAATCTGCCATTCGTTCTGGAAGTTGGCAAAAATGATCTCACCGATCTGCGCCTGCCCGCCTTGTACCGCGCGCTTGATTTCCGGCGCCTTGAACAGCGAGGCGTTGGCGTGCAGCGTGATCTTGAACGCGCCGCCCGTGGCCTTGTCCACGTCGGCCGTGAACTGGGCCAGGTTCTGCGTGTGGAAGTTGCTGGCCGGGTAGGCGGCGGCCAGGTCCCAGGCGGTTTGTGCTGCTGCGGGGACACAGGCCAGGCCACCGGCCAGCGCAAGGCCTAGCACGGCGGTGGAAAGGGTTCTACGCTTCATGGGACGCTCCACTGTGGTTGGGTTGAGGAAGTGCGGATGACTGTAGCCTTGCACGCCGTGCGAGCCGCTAGGTGTTTACGCTAAATGTCGACAAATTGTCGGCAAATTGGTGATCTGCTGCCTACAATCCGCTGCGCAGCCGCGTTCCATGCCGCTGCACAGCCGGAGTTCCGCATGAATGCAGCCAAGCGTCCCAAGTCCGAGTCGGGCCCCATCGTCTCGTCGGCGCATCTGGTCTCGACGCACAGCGCCGAGATGAGCGAATTCGAGTTTGGCCTCATCGTTGCCGGCAATGCGTTTCACCGCTGGGTGGTGCACTGCATGTCGGCGGCGGGTCTCAAGGAGCTGACGCCGCTCGATGTCCTGGTGCTGCACCACGTCACGCACCGCGCACGCGACAAGCGCCTGGCCGACATCTGCTTCATCATGAACGTCGAGGACACGCACCTGGTCAACTACTCGCTCAAAAAGCTCCAGGGGCTGGCCGTCGTGGCGTCGCACAAGAGCGGCAAGGATGTGACCTATGCCGCCACCGAACAGGGCCGCGCCTACGTCAAGCGCTACCGTGAAATCCGCGAGAGCTGCCTGATCAATGCGCTCAATGCCGACGAGTCGCTCAACCGCGATATCGGTGAGCTGGCCCGGCTGCTGCGCGTGCTCTCGGGCATGTACGACCAGGCAGCGCGGGCCGCCGCGTCCTTGTGAAATTTCAAGCAAAAATGGCCTCTCGCGCAATACCCATAAGCGCTAGCAGCTACATATTCGAGAGCATCCCATGACCGAGCCCACTCCCAAGCAGCGCTGGCAGTTCTGGATTGACCGTGGCGGCACCTTTACCGATGTGGTGGGGCGCCGGCCCGATGGCCGCCTGGTCACGCACAAGCTGCTCTCGGAAAACCCCGAGCAGTACCCGGACGCTGCGGTGGCGGGCATCCGCCAGTTGCTGGGACTCGCCAGTGGCGTGCCGGTGACGCCCGAGCAGGTGGAGTGCGTGAAGATGGGCACCACGGTGGCCACCAACGCGCTGCTCGAACGCAAGGGCGAACCGACCCTGCTCATCACCACGCGGGGCTTTCGCGATGCGCTGCGCATTGCCTACCAGAACCGCCCGCGCCTGTTCGATCGCCACATCGTGCTGTCCGAGCTGCTCTACGAGCGCGTGGTCGAGGCGAGCGAGCGCATTGGCGCGCATGGCGATGTGGTGGCGCCGCTCGATGAAGCGAGTTTGCGCGAGCGCCTGTGGGCGGCGTACGACGCCGGTCTGCGCAGCTGCGCCATCGTGTTCATGCACGGCTACCGCTACGCGCAGCATGAACAAGCGGCAGCCCGCATCGCGCGCGAGCTGGGGTTTACGCAGATCAGTGCCTCGCACGAGGTCAGCCCGATGATGAAGTTCGTCGGGCGGGGCGACACCACGGTGGTGGACGCCTACCTCTCGCCCATCCTGCGCCGCTACGTGGCGCAGGTGGCACGGCAGATGCCGGGCGTGCCGCTGTACTTCATGCAGTCGTCTGGCGGGCTGACCGATGCCAACGCTTTTCAGGGCAAGGATGCCATCCTCTCGGGCCCGGCGGGCGGCATCGTCGGCATGGCGCGCACGGCGGAAATCGCCGGGCACACGCGCGTCATCGGTTTCGACATGGGAGGCACCTCTACCGACGTGAGCCACTATGCCGGCAGCTTCGAGCGCGAATTTGAAACGCAAGTGGCTGGTGTGCGCATGCGCGCGCCGATGATGAGCATCCACACCGTTGCCGCGGGTGGCGGCTCGCTGCTCAGCTTCGACGGCGCACGCTTTCGTGTCGGCCCCGAGAGCGCCGGCGCCAACCCCGGCCCGGCGAGCTACCGGCGCGGCGGGCCGCTGGCCGTTACCGACGCCAACGTCATGGTCGGCAAAATCCAGCCAGCGCACTTTCCGCAGGTGTTTGGCCCGGCGGCCAACGAGGCGCTGGACGCAGATGTGGTGGCGCAGAAGTTTGCCGCCTTGGGTTTGGGTACTGGCCGCGAGCCGGAAGACGTGGCGCACGGGTTCATCCAAATTGCCGTGCAGCAGATGGCCAACGCCATCAAGAAGATTTCCGTCGCCCGCGGCTACGACGTCACGCGCTATACGCTGCAGTGCTTTGGTGGCGCTGGCGGCCAGCACGCCTGCCTGGTGGCCGATGCGCTGGGCATGGAGCAGGTGCTGGTGCATCCACTGGCGGGTGTGCTCTCGGCCTACGGCATGGGCCTGGCCGACCAGAACGTGATCCGCGAGCAGGCGGTTGAGCGCCTGCTGGGTGCCGAGGTGCTGGTCGAGGTGGAGGCGCAGTTGGCGCAGATCGGCGAAGCGGCACGCCAGGAGCTGGTCAGCCAGCAGGCGGTTGCCGCCGCCGAGGGTGCCGCTGGGTCGCGGCCCGCCAAGGTCCGTGTGCTCCGGCGTGTGCATTTGCGCTATGAGGGCAGCGACGCTGCGCTGGTCGTGCCGCATACCCCCGAGACTTCGGACGATGCAGCCGTGCGCGTGGATCTGCTGCGCAAGGCCTTTGAAACGGCCTACCGCCAGCGCTACGCTTTTGTCATGCAGGGCAAGCGCCTGGTGGTTGAGGCGGTGTCCGTCGAAGCAATCTTGCCCGGCGTTGCCCCCGCTGTGCCCGACCTGCCGTTGTACCCCGAGCGTGAGGTGCCGCGCCGCGCCACGGCGCGCATGTACACGGGCGGCGTCGATGGCGCCCCCGCCTGGCACGAGGCCGCACTGGTGGTGCGGGGTGACCTGCGCGCTGGCGACCGCCTGGCTGGCCCGGCCATCATTGCCGAGCAGAACGCGACAACCATCGTCGAGCCCGGCTGGGAGGCGCAGCTCACCGCGCAGGACAACCTGCTGCTGCAACGCCGCGTCCCGCGCGCCGCGCGCCATGCCGTCGGCACGCAGGTCGACCCGGTGCTGCTGGAGGTGTTCAACAACCTGTTCATGAACATTGCCGAGCAGATGGGGCTGCAACTGCAGAACACGGCCTATTCGGTGAACATCAAGGAACGGCTTGATTTTTCGTGCGCGCTGTTCGACGCCCAGGGCCAGCTCATTGCCAACGCGCCGCATATGCCGGTGCACCTGGGCAGCATGGGTGAGAGCATCAAGACGGTCATTCGTGAAAACGCAGGCGCCATGCGGCCTGGCGACGTGTTTGTGCTGAACGACCCGTACCACGGCGGCACGCACCTGCCCGACATCACCGTCATCACACCGGTGTACCTGGACCAAAGCGGCCAGCCGACGTTTTACGTGGGCAGCCGGGGCCACCATGCCGACGTGGGCGGCACCACGCCGGGCTCGATGCCGCCGTTTTCCACGCGTATCGAAGAAGAGGGTGTGCAGATCGACAACTTCAAGCTGGTCGACGCGGGTGTGCTGCGCGAGGCGGAGATCCTCGCGCTGCTCGCCTCGGGTGGCTACCCGTCGCGCAACCCGCAGCAGAATCTTGCCGACCTGAAAGCCCAAATTGCCGCCAACGAAAAGGGCGTGCAGGAGCTGCGCCGCATGGCCGAGCAGTTCGGATTGGGCGTGGTGCAGGCCTACATGGGCCACGTGCAGGACAACGCCGAGGAATCGGTGCGCCGCGCCATCACCCGCCTGGCGGTGCGCATGCAGGACGGCGCCTTCACCCTTCAGCTCGACAATGGCGCGCAGATCACCGTGTCGGTTCGTCTCGACGCCGCCTCGCGCAGCGCCGTGGTGGACTTCACCGGCACCTCGCCGCAGCAGACCAACAACTTCAACGCACCCACGGCGGTGTGCATGGCGGCGGTGCTGTTTGTGTTCCGCTGCCTGGTGGACGACGACATTCCGCTCAACGCCGGGTGCTTGAAGCCGATCAAGGTGGTGATTCCGCCCGGCTGCATGCTCAACCCGAATCCGCCGGCCTCGGTGGTCGCTGGCAATGTGGAGACCTCCACCTGCATCACCAACGCGCTGTTCGGCGCGCTGGGCGTGATGGCGTCGAGCCAGCCGACCATGAACAACTTCACCTTCGGCAGCGAGCGCCACCAGTACTACGAAACCATTGCCGGCGGCACGGGCGCGGGCGGTGAGTTTGACGATGCCGGTCGCCTGATCGGCGGCTTCCCGGGGACCAGCGTGGTGCAGGCGCAGATGACCAATTCGCGCCTCACCGACCCCGAGGTGCTGGAGTTCCGCTTTCCGGTGCGGCTGGAGAGCTTTGCCATCCAGCGCGGCTCGGGCGGCGCCGGGCGCTGGCGCGGCGGCGATGGCGGCGTGCGGCGGGTGCGCTTTCTCGAACCCATGACCGCCAGCATCCTCTCCAACGGCCGCATCCACCCGGCCTTTGGCATGGCTGGCGGCAGCGCCGGCGCACCGGGCCGCAACCGCGTGCTGCGTGCGGATGGAACGGTAGCGCTGCTCGGCCACATCGGGCAGGCGCAGATGCAGGCAGGCGATGTGTTTGAAGTCACCACGCCGGGCGGTGGCGGCTTCGGAGAATCAGAAAAATAGAGGAAAAATGGCCTCTAGCGCTTACCCAGTAAGCGCTAGCAGCTATGAATCTAGGAGTTCTTTTGCCCGGATGCAGGGCGAACTGCAGCCGCAGCCTTGCTGCCCTCGCCGCTGCCCGAGAGCGGTGGCGGTACGTCCTGGCCAGCCAGCCGGGCGCGAAACAGCCCGGTGCGCATGAGGAAAATGTTGGTCACCGGCACCGTGACCGCCAGGAACACGGCGATCAGCAGGCCGTTTGCCGCCACGGCGCGGCTTTGCAGCGAGAAGTACAGCACCGTGCCGGCCACCACGCACCAGCAGCCCAGCGTGGCGATGACGGCCGGCGCATGGACGCGCTCGAAAAACGTGCGCAAGCGCATCAGGTTGAACGAGCCAATCAGCGCAATCAGCGCGCCGGCCAGCACCAAGACCGAGACCAGGATGTCCACCCACAACGGCAGCGGCGTCATTCAATCACCTCGCCGCGCAGCAGGAACTTGGCCATGGACATGGAGCTGACAAAGCCGAGCAGGGCAATCAGCAGCGCCGCCTCGAAATAATTGCTGCTGCCTTGGTGGATGCCGAGCACCAGCATCAGCAGCATGGCGTTGAGCGCCAGGCAGTCGAGCGCCAGCACCCGGTCTTGCGCCGTCGGGCCGCGCAGCACGGGCACCAGCGAGCAGGCCATGGCCAGCGCCAGAATAAAGAGCGCAGCAGGCAGGGCATAGGACAGCACCGGGTTCATTCGAAAATCTCCATCAGCGGGCGCTCGTAGCGCTCTTTCACCAGGGCGACGAACTGGGCTTCATCGCCCAGCTCCAGTACGTGCAGCAGCAGCATGCTGTGGTCGCTTGAAAGCTCTGCCCAGGCCGTGCCGGGCGTCAGGCAGACGATCACTGCCAGCACGGCAAGTGCGTTCGGGTCGCGCAACTCCAGTGGCACGTGGGCGAAGCCAGCAGGGTGGCGGCGCAGGCCGGGTGCGAGGAACACACGCAGCGCGTCCAGGTTCGACGCGATGGTGTCCGCCGCGACACGCAGCGCCAGCCGCGCAATGGCGACCGGGTGGCGCACGCGCACGGGCAGCGGCCGCAGCCCACGCGTGAGCAGCGGAATCGCGATGCCCAGCACCAGGCCCATCAGCGCCTGGCCCGCGTCGACGCTGCGGCCCAGGACCATCCACAGCCCCCACAGAGCGAGCGACAGCAAGGGCGCAGGCAAGAGTGCTGGCAATAGGGTTGGCAACAGGCGCTTCAAGGCGTTTTCTCCCCAGGCTCTGAAGGTGTCGAGCCCGCAGCGCTGCTTGGCACGGGCTCGGCGCCAAGAACCGCCTGCACGTAGCCGCGCGGTGCGTAGAGCGCGTCGGCTGCGGCCTGCGTGAAATGCAGCGCCGGGCCGGCGGCCACCGCCAGCAGCACGCAGGCCAGCAGCAGGGCGCCAATCGGCAGGCCTTCGGCAAGCCCCACGCGCAGTGGGCGGCGTCCCTGTGACGCCCAGAAATGGGCGATGCCGACGCGCACGAGTGCGGTCAGCGCCAGGAAGCCGCTGACGATCAGCACGGCGAGAAAAGTCCAGCCGGTGAGCCCTGGCTGCTGCCCGGCCGACGCGGCGAGCCCGAGCGGGTTCAAGAGCGCGCTCAGCATGGCGAATTTCCCGAGAAAACCGGGCAGCGGCGGCATGCCCGCGAGCATCAGCGTGCAGCCCATGAAAGCCAGGCCGACGAACGCCGTGGCAGCCGGGATGGGGCGCCCCACCAGCGCGTCTTCGTTTTCGTCGAGGTTGAAGCCACGCGTGTGTTCCAGGCGGGCGTTGAGAAAGGGCGCCTCTTCGTCCTCCTGCTCGTAGGGGTCGGCGCCCTGATTGGGGCTGCGCCAGCGGTCGAGCACGTCGCCCAGCAGGAACAGAGCGCCAACGGCCAGTGTCGAGCCGGGAAGGTAGTACAGCATGCCGGCGGTCAGCAGGTTTTGCCCAAAGCTGCTGGCGGCCAGCACCGTGCCCGAGGACACCAGCGCCGCATACCCCGCCAGATGGCCCAGGCGTTGCGAGCCCATCATGCCGACGGCGCCAAAGGCCATGGTCAGCAGGCCAGCGCCCAATAGCCACTGGCTGCCAAACTGCGCCGACGCCCCGGCCTCGGCGCCAAACAGCAGCGTCCACAGCCGCAGGATGGCGTAGATGCCCAGCTTGGTCATGATGGCAAACAGCGCGCCCACCGGCGCCGTGGCCGCGCTGTAGGCCGGCACCAGCCAGAAGTTGAGCGGCCAGACGGCGGCCTTGATGAGGAAGGCCGTGGCCAGAATGCCCGCCGCTGCGTGCAGCAGGCCGCGGTCGGCGTCTGGCAGGGTCGGAATGTGCTGCGCCAGGTCGGCCATGTTCAGCGTGCCGGTGAGGCCATAGAGCATGGACACGCCAATCAGAAACAGTGCCGAGGCCGCCAGGTTGATGGCGATGTAGTGCATGCCGGCGAGCACGCGCGCGCGGCCCGAGCCGTGCAGCAGCAGGCCGTACGAGGCCGCCAGCGTGACCTCGAAAAACACGAACAGATTGAACAGGTCGGCGGTGAGGAAGGCACCGCACAGCCCCATCAGCTGCAATTGGAACAGCGGATGAAAGTGCACGCCTGCCCGGTGCCAGCGCGCGCAGGCGAACACCGAGGCGGCGAGCGCCAGCAGGCTGGTCAGGACCAGCATCAGCGCCGAGAGCCGGTCGAGCGCCAGCACGATGCCAAACGGCGCCGGCCAGTTGCCCGGCAGGTACACCCCCAGCGCGTTGGCTGTGCCCTCCTGCGCGGCGCGCAGCAGCAGTGTCGACGAGACCGCCAGCAGCACGGCGCAGGAGCCCACGTTGAGCGCCATCTTGAGCCGGTGGCGCTCTTCGCCGAGCAGCATCATCCAGGCCGCCACCAGGAGTGGCAGCAGCACCGGCACCAGCATCAGGTGCTGTACGGCGGCGGTATCCAGGACATCGCTCATGGGGCGAGTCCTTCGTCGTCCGGCCCATCGCCCTCGGGCGGCTCGGCGCTGTCCACATGGTCGGTGCCCGCCAGGCCTCGGGACGCGAGCAGCACCACCAGGAACAGCGCCGTCATGGCAAAGCCGATGACGATGGCCGTGAGCACCAGGGCCTGCGGCATGGGGTCGGTGTAATGCGCCAGGTCCTGCGGTACGCCGGCTTGGAGCACGGGTTCTTTGCCGGTGGCCAGGCCCAGGCGCCCCATGCTGAAGATGAAGAGGTTGACCGCGTAGGAGATGAGCGACAGCCCCATGATGACCTGGAAGGTGCGCGGACGCAGCAGCAGCCAGACGCCCGAGCCGGTGAGTACGCCTATGGCCAGCGCCAGGGTAAGTTCCATCAGGCGACCTCTGCTTTCGCGGCTGTCGCTTCTTCGGCGCGGCGTGCGTGTGCCCGGTGGCCGCGAATCGACTGGTGGGCAATGGAGGTGAGGATGAGCAGCGTCGCGCCCACCACCAGCAGGAACACGCCGGTATCAAAGAACATGGCGCTCGCCACGTGCACCTCGCCAACCAGCGGCAGCGTGAAGTGCGCCGTGTGCGTGGTCATGAAGGGGTAGCCAAAGACCAGCGAACCCAGACCGGTGGCCAGTGCCACCAGCAAGCCCGCGGCCATCCAGCGGCGCGGGTACAGCGCAAGGTGGGCTTCGACCCACTGCGTTCCGGAGATGGTGTACTGCAGCACGATGGCCGCCGAGAACACCAGGCCGGCGACAAAACCACCGCCTGGGGCATTGTGTCCGCGCAAGAACAGGTAGACGGCCACCAGCGTGGCGAAAGGCAGCAGCAGGCGCACCAGCACGGCAGGCACGCGCAGGTAGCCAATGGCCGTGTCACTCGCCAGGCGTGGGTTGATCAGGTCGGTGTCCAGATCGGCGGGCAGCGCGCGCTGCTGCGGTGGCAGGTCGAGCATTTCGATGGCTGGGCGAAAGCGCCGCAGCAGGGCGTACACCGTGAGCGCCACCACGCCGAGCACCACGATTTCGCCAAAGGTGTCGAAACCGCGGAAATCCACCAGCATCACGTTGACCACGTTGGAGCCACCGCCGCCCGAGAGCGCGTGCTCCAGAAAGAAGGTCGAGGTGCTGGTGGGAAACGGCCGGTTTTGCATGGCAAAGGACAGCAGCGCCATGCCCAAGCCGGCCGCCGCAGCCAGGGCAAAGTCTCGCGTGCGGCGCAGGCGGGCCCGCCGCGCCGCCCCAGGCAGGGCGCGGCGCTGCCATTCCGGCACGCGCTTAGGCAGCCAGCGCAGGCCCAGCAGGATCAGCAGCGTGGTCACTGTTTCGACCGCCAGTTGCGTCAGCGCCAGATCCGGAGCGGAGAACCACAGAAAGGTGACGCAGGTGACCAGGCCCGCGCCGCCCAGCAGCGTGAGTGCGGCCAGGCGGTGGTATTTGGCTTGCCATGCCGTCGCCAGCGCGCAGACCATGCCCAGTGCCCAGAGCATTGCGAACGCTGGCTCAAAGGGCAGGCTGGCGCGGTTGCCGATCGGCAGGCCGCGCGTCCAAAGCGGTAGCGTTGCCGCTACCAGTGCAAATGCCACCAGCCACAGCATCTGCCACTGCAGTTTTTTCGTGCCCAGCAGTGCCCGCCCGCGCCGGCCAGCCACGGTCAGCCCTGCGAGCAGCGCCTCGAAAGCGCGTTGGCCGTCGGCCCAGGTGAGACCAGGCGTGCGGCCCGAGGTGTCGCTGCGTCGGCGCAGCAAAGCGTAGAGCAGTGCGCCGCCACCCAAGGCGACCAGGCTCATCAGAAAAGGCGTATTGAAGCCGTGCCACACGGCCAGGCTGTAGCTGGGCAGTTCGCCGCCTACGACGGGGCGCGCAGCCGTATCGAGCACACGCCCCACCGACCACTGCGGCAGCACGCCCACCACCAGGCAGGCCAGCACCAGCAGCTCCACCGGCACGCGCATCCAGTGCGGGGGTTCGTGCGGCTGGCGCGGCAGGTCGGTGGCGGGCGGGCCGGCGAAGGTTTGCAGGCACAGGCGCACGGAATAGGCCACGCTGAACACACCGGCAAGCGTGGCGGCCCAGGGCAGCAGCGCCTCGACCAGTGGGCTGGCCTGCACGAACACGGTTTCGGCAAAGAACATTTCCTTGGACAAGAAACCGTTGAGCAGCGGCACACCTGCCATGGCCGCCGCCGCTACGGTGGCCAGCGTGGCCGTAATCGGCATGCTGTGCGCGAGGCCCGAGAGCCGGCGCATGTCGCGCGTGCCGGTTTCGTGGTCGATGATGCCCGCCGCCATGAACAGCGAGGCCTTGAAGGTCGCGTGGTTCATGGTGTGGAACACGGCGGCCACGGCTGCCAGCGGGCTGTTGAGTCCCAGCAGCAAGGTGATGAGGCCCAGGTGCGAGAGGGTTGAGTACGCCAGCACGCCCTTGAGGTCGTTCTGGAACATCGCCACATAGGCGCCCAGCAGCAGGGTGATGAGGCCGGCGCCGCCCACGATCCAGAACCAGGGCTCCGTGCCCGAGAGCACGGGCCACAGCCGCGCCAGCAGGAACACGCCGGCCTTCACCATCGTGGCCGAGTGCAGGTAGGCCGATACGGGCGTCGGCGCTGCCATGGCGTGCGGCAGCCAGAAGTGAAAGGGGAACTGTGCGCTCTTGGTCAGCGCGCCCAGCAAGATCAACACCAGGGCCACGGGGTAGAGCGGGTGCGCGCGCACCAGCGCGCCCGCCGCGAGCACATGGTCGAGGTCGTAGCTGCCCACGATGTGGCCGAGCACGATCACCCCGGCGAACAGGCACAGACCGCCGGCACCCGTCACCGTGAGCGCCATGCGCGCGCCGCGCCGGGCGTCCTTGCGGTGGTACCAGTAGCCGATCAGCAGGAACGAGAACAGACTGGTCAGCTCCCAGAACAGCGCCAGTTGAATCAGGTTGCCCGAGAGCACCACGCCCACCATGGAACCCATAAAGGCCAGCAGGAACGCGAAGAAGCGCGGCACCGGGTCTTTGGGCGACATGTAGTAGCGTGCGTACAGCACCACCAGTGCACCCATGCCCAGCACCAGCAGGCAGAACATCCAGGCAAAGCCGTCAAGCCGCAGCACCAGCTTGAGACCCAGCGCCGGCGCCCAATTGATCTCCTGGCGCAGCACCTCGCCAACGGCAATGTGCGGAAACAGCAGGGCCGCCTGCACCGTGCAGAAAACGGCAATCAACCCGGCGATGGTCGATTCGGTGTTGCGTGCGTTCGACGGCAGGAACGCCGCCAGCAGGCTGCCGACAAAGGGCAGGGCGACAAGGGTGGCGAGTGGCAACTGCGGCAGGTCCATGGACCTTACTTTTCTGCAGCGTGACCGGCCTCGCGCGCTCCCGGATACGGCTGGCCGTTGACGGTGAAACCTTGGGCAGAGAAGTTTGCGGCATTGGTGCGACCGATGCCGCGTACGCGCGCGACCAGGTCGGCCCAGTCCTTGAAAGGCTGGCGCTCGCGTTCGGCCAGGATGCGCCGCGTGGTCGCCGGACCGACGCCGCGAATGCCGTCAAGCTGTGCTTCGCTCGCGCTGTTGAGATCCACCTGGGCGAGTGCGGCGCTGCACCACAGCAGGGCGCACGCCAGCAGGCAGGCACGGCGCGCGCCGACGCGCCCCACTACAGCTCCTCCACGCGCTTGGCCGGGTAGCTGTCCCAAGCCTGGCAACCGGGGCAGTGCCAGAAATGCTGGCGCGCCTCGAAGCCGCAGGCGGCGCAGCGGTAGCGTGTCAGCGGGCGTGCGGCGGTGTCGAGCGCCGCCTGGATTTGGGGGTGAAACTCTTCATGCTCCAACCGTTCGCCGGCCAGCCATTTTGCGGCGGCGACGAGCGACGGTTCGCGTTCCAGGTGGCGCAGGTACCACATGCGGCTGTCGTCCGTGCCCGGTATCGCCTTCGGTTCTGATGCGGACAGCGCCACGATGGCATCGAGTACATCGAGCGAGGGGGCCTCCGCGTAGTACCCCGTGAGCAGTTCCAGTACCTCGGCCTCGCGGCCGCTGGTTCGCGCGATTTCGGCGAACAGGGCTGCGGCCAGGGGCAGGGCAGCGGGGGCCTGCGCGCGCAGCTCGCGCAGCGTGCCCAGGGCTTCTGCGCTGTTGCCCGCCTGCTGGGCAATGCGCGCCAGTTCGAGACGTGCGCGCGCGGCCTGCGGCGCTGCGGCCAGCGCCTGTTCCAGCAGGGCGACGGCACCGGCGTTGTCGCCGGCTGCGCGCTGGCTCTGCGCCTGCTCACACAGGTAGTGCGCCTGGCGGGTGCTGAAGTCGCCCTGACCGGCGGCGTGCATGCGGCGCGCCACACTGGCGGCCTGCGGCCAGTCGCGCGAGCGTTCGAAAATGGCCAGCCGCGCCAGCCGTGCCTCGCCCTCGAAGGCCGTGCCTTCGAGGCGCGCGAGTGCATCTTCCGCGCGGTCGAGCAAGCCGGCTTTGAGGAAATCGAGCGCCAGCGCGTGCTGTGCGCGATCGCGGTCGGCGCCGCTCAAGTCGCCGCGCGAGAGCAAGTGCTCGTGTACGCGCACGGCGCGGTCGTATTCGCCCCGGCGGCGAAACAGGTTGCCGAGCGCAAAGTGCAGCTCTGACGTGTCGGGGTCGTTCTGCACTGCCTCGATGAAAGCGTCAATGGCCTTGTCCTGCTGCTCGTTGAGCAGGAAGTTCAGGCCCTTGAAGTAGGCCTTGGGGGCGTCGCGGTTCTGCGCGCGCAACTGGCGCAGGTCCAGGCGCGAGGCGCCCCAGCCCAGTATGAAGGCGAGCGGCAGACCCAGCAGGATCCAGGCGAGGTCAAACTCCATGGGGCGGCACGGAATCGGCAGGTGCCGGCGGCAGAGGTGCTGCAGCTTCGGCTTGGGCCTGGCTTGCCTGGGCGCGCTGCGCGGCTTTTCGGTGCTTCCACCAGCGCGGCACCATGCCGAGCACACCGGCGACGAGGCCAAAGGCAAAGGCGGTAAGCACCACCAGCACCAGCGGTGCGCGCCATTGCGTGCCGAAGAACAGGTGCACGGTGGCGTCTTGCTGGTTGTTCAGCGCGAAGGCGAACAATGTAAAAAAAATGGCTGCCTTGAGCAGCCACAGGAAGTATTTCATGGTGGTCCCAGTGGTAGGACGATTCTACGAAGCCTGGCCGCCAAACTGGCAGGCGGGTTCGCATCCACCAGAAAATTTTGGTGTTTTTGGCTTCTAGCGCTTATGCAGCATGCGCTAGTAGCTATAAGTTTTATAGCTTTATTTCGCTGTACTTTGCTGGGTGAGCTGGTCGGTGCGTTGGTCCACCGCCTCGCGCAAGGCCTTGCCGGGCTTGAAGTGCGGCACACGTTTGGAGGGAATGGCAACCGCTTCGCCACTGCGCGGGTTGCGGCCCATGCGTGGCGGGCGGTGGCTGACGGAAAAACTGCCAAAACCCCGCACTTCGATGCGGTGGCCGCGCACCAGGGCGTCGCCAACGGCGTCGAGCAGCGCCTTCACGGCGACTTCCGCGTCGCGGTGGGTGAGCTGGTCAAAACGCTCGGCCAAGGCTTCCACAAGGTCGGATCGGGTCATGGGAGAGGCGTAGACATGAAAACGGGTGGGCGCATTGTGCACCCACCCGATGAAAAATGAGGCCGGCGCAGCAGAGGCGCCGGCAGAACAAGCTGGATTCCCAATCTAAATCAAACGGTTGCTTCGTTGGCTTCGCTTAGCCAGTACGCCTGTACTGTCTGCGCTTGACCATCGCGCACCCGATTGATTGAGAAACGGAATTACTTGTCCGAGTTGTCCAGCTTGGCGCGCAGCAAGGCGCCCAGGCTGGTCGTGCCGGCGCTCTCGCGGCTCGACTGCTGGCTCAGGTTGGCCATGGCACCTTGCTCGTCGAGCATGTCTTTTTGCTTGATCGAGAGCTGGATGTTGCGGGTCTTGCGATCCACGTTGACCACCACGGCGGTGACTTCGTCGCCTTCCTTGAGCACGTTGCGGGCGTCTTCCACGCGGTCACGCGAGATTTCCGAAGCGCGCAGGTAGCCGACGATGTCTTCGCCCAGGTCGATCTCGGCGCCACGGGCGTCCACGGTCTTGACCTTGCCGGTGACGGTCTGGCCCTTGTCGTTCACGGTCACGAAGGTGGTGAACGGGTCGCCGTCGAGCTGCTTGATGCCCAAGGAGATGCGCTCGCGTTCCACGTCCACGGCCAGCACGATGGCTTCGACTTCCTGGCCCTTCTTGTAGTTGCGCACGGCGGCTTCGCCGGGCTCGTTCCACGAGAGGTCGGACAGGTGCACCAGGCCGTCGATGCCGGCCGCCAGGCCGACGAACACGCCGAAGTCGGTGATCGACTTGATGGGGCCCTTGACGCGGTCGCCGCGCTTGGTGTCCTGTGCGAATTCTTGCCAGGGGTTGGCCTTGCACTGCTTCATGCCCAGGCTGATGCGGCGCTTGTCTTCATCGATCTCGAGGACCATGACTTCGACTTCGTCGCCCAGGGTGACCAGCTTGGCAGGAGCGATGTTCTTGTTCGTCCAGTCCATCTCAGACACGTGCACCAGGCCTTCGATGCCGGGTTCGAGTTCCACAAACGCGCCGTAGTCGGCGATGTTGGTGATCTTGCCGAACAGGCGCGTGCTTTGCGGGTAGCGGCGCGAAACGCCCATCCATGGGTCGTCGCCCATTTGCTTGAGGCCCAGCGAGACGCGGTTCTTCTCGGTGTCGAACTTGAGGATCTTGGCGGTGATTTCCTGGCCAGCCGTGACCACTTCCGAAGGATGGCGAACGCGGCGCCATGCCATGTCGGTGATGTGCAGCAGGCCGTCGATGCCGCCCAGGTCCACGAAGGCACCGTATTCGGTGATGTTCTTGACCACGCCCTGGACGATGGCGCCTTCTTTCAGCGTTTCCATCAGCTTGGCGCGCTCTTCGCCCATCGAAGCTTCCACGACAGCGCGGCGGCTCAGCACCACGTTGTTGCGCTTGCGGTCAAGCTTGATGACCTTGAACTCCATGGTCTTGTTTTCGTACGGCGTCAGGTCCTTGACCGGGCGCGTATCGATCAGCGAGCCGGGCAGGAAGGCGCGGATGCCGTTGACCAGCACCGTCAGGCCCCCCTTGACCTTGCCGCTGGTGGTGCCGGTGACGAATTCGCCGGATTCCAGGGCTTTTTCCAGGCTCATCCACGAGGCCAGGCGCTTGGCCGTGTCGCGCGAGAGGATGGTGTCGCCGTAACCGTTTTCGATGGAGCCGATGGCAACCGACACGAAGTCACCGACCTGGACTTCGACTTCGCCCTTGTCGTTCTTGAACTCGTCGAGCGGCACATAGGCTTCGGACTTGAGACCGGCGTTGACCACGACGAAGCTGTGCTCGACGCGCACGACTTCGGCAGTGATGACTTCGCCCGGGCGCATCTCGGTGCGTTGCAAGGATTCTTCGAAAAGGTCGGCAAAAGATTCAGACATGTATTTCCTTGCCACGTGCAGGTTGACAGCAGCACCATTGCTGCGGTTTGAAAGGCTGCCCGTGGTGGTTGGGGTACGGCGGATGCCGCGGGTTAGAGTTGAAACAACCACAAGGCCAGTGCGCTGCGGCGCGGGCTGGAGGCCATGTGGACCAAGGTGGGGCCTTGCGGCCCCGGTTTTTCAGCCCGCTGCGGACCGCGCAAAGGGCTGGCGCTGCTGCCACCAAGCCAGCACCTGGGCCACGGCCTGTTCGATCGTGAGCTCGGAGTTGTCCAGAAGCAATGCGTCCTGCGCGCTCTTCAAGGGGGCAACGCTGCGGTTCATGTCGCGGGCGTCGCGCGCCTCGAGGTCTGCGCGAAGGTCGGCTATTTTAGCGTTTATTCCGCGCGCAAGCAATTGTTGTCGGCGCCGCTCGGCCCGGCACGCGGCGCTGGCGGTGAGGTACACCTTGAGCGGCGCCGCCGGGAAGATCACGGTGCCCATGTCGCGCCCGTCGGCGACCAGGCCGGGCAGGGTGCGAAACCCCAACTGCAATGCGACGACCGCCGTGCGAACCTGCGGCAGGGCGGACACCAGCGATGCGTCCATGCCTGCCTGCTCGGTGCGTATGGCGTCGCTGACGTCCACGCCGGCCAGCAGCACGCGCCCGGCGTCAAAGCGCAGCGCCATGGTGCGTGCGAGGTCCGCGATGGCCTCCGCATGCTCCGCGCCGATCGCAAGGCCGGCCTGCCGCGCCGCCAGCCCGGTTGCCCGGTAAATGGAGCCCGAATCCAGCAGGTGGTAGCCCAGCGCCTGGGCCACTTTTGCGGCCACGGTCCCTTTGCCCGAGGCGGTGGGGCCATCGATGCAGATGACCGGCACGCCCGTAGACGCAGGCTGCACCACGGCAAACAGGGTCTCGAAATAGTCGGGGAAGGTCTTGGCGACACAGCGCGGGTCTTCAATGCGCACCGGCAGGCCGGCGGGGTTGAAGGCGGCGAGCGAGAAGCACATGGCGACCCGGTGGTCGTCGTAGGTGTGGATGCTGGCGGCGCGCCAGGCCTGCGCCGTCGCGGGTGGCGTGATGCGCAGGAAGTCCGGCCCTTCTTCCGTGGTGGCGCCCAGCTTGCGCAGCTCGGTGGCCATGGCGGCAATGCGGTCGGTTTCCTTGACGCGCCAGCTGGCGATGTTGCGCAGCACGGTGGTGCCGTCGGCATACAGCGCCATGACGGCCAGCGTCATGGCAGCGTCGGGAATGTGGTTGCAGTCCAGGTCGATGGCCTTGAGCGGCCAGGTGCTGCGCTCCACCCGCAGCCAGTTGGGGCCGCCGCTCACCTGGGCGCCCATGGCCTGGGCCGCTTCGATGAAGCGGATGTCGCCTTGGATGGAATTAAGCCCTACGCCGTGGATTTCAATGCCTTTTTGGCCTCTAGCGCTTGCTGCGATTGCGCCTAGCGCTATGAAGTAGCTAGCAGAAGACGCGTCGGCCTCGACGTGAATGCTGCCGGGCGATTGGTAGCGGCTGCCCGCCGGAATGCGAAAACGCTGCCAGTTCTCGTTGGTCACGGCGATACCAAAGCGCGCCAGCAGGGCCAGCGTGATGGCGATGTAGGGCTTGGAGATGAGTTCACCAACGACCTCGATCACCACGTCTTGCGATTTCGCCGCCAGCGGCAGCGCCATCAGCAGGGCGGTGAGGAACTGGCTGGAGACGTCGCCCCGCACCCGGACCGGCCGATCCAGCGCCAGCGCTGGCACGCCCGCGCCCTGGGCAATGCGCAGCGGAGGGAAGCCTTCGGTGCCCAGGTAGTCGATGTGGCAGCCCAGTTGGCGCAGCGCGTCCACCAAGTCGCCAATCGGGCGCTCGCGCATGCGCGCTACGCCGTCGAGCGTGTAGTCACCGCCCAGCAGGGCCAGCGCGGCGGTCAGCGGGCGCATGGCGGTGCCCGCATTGCCCATGAACAGCGACAGCGCCGCTGCGGGGCGCGCATCACCCAGCCCAGTGATGCGGGTTGTGCCCTCTGCCAGCGCGACCTGGCAACCCAGCGCGCGCAGGGCGTCCAGCATGACGCGGGTGTCGTCCGAGTCGAGCAAGTCGTGCACGGCGGTGGTGCCGCTGCTCAGCGCCGCCAGCAGCAGCACGCGGTTGGAAATGCTCTTGGAGCCTGGCAATTGAACGCTGCCGCCTGCCGAGGCAAGTGCAGGGATATCGAGAAATGCGGTGCTGTACATCGGTAAAGGTTCGTCTAAGGCCTGTTGACACTATATTTTTAGTGCGAACGTGGTGCGTGTCTGCCGCTAGAAACCGATGAACCCGGCGCGGCCCAATACCCGTGCACCCATGGAACTGGCTTTGCCAGGCCACCGGGTGCGTCCCCCTTGGGGGAAGGCGCCGTAGGCGACTCAGGGGGGATTACTTTTCAGGGGGATTTTTTACGCTGCGCACCCATGCGCCAGTGCGCGCGTGTTTCGCTGGCGAGGGTCAGCATGTCTTCCAGCGCTTGCGCGTCGTCGGTGCGGATGGCGTTTTCCAATTGCGAGAGCGCCTGCTGGAACAGTTTCGACTGCGCCAGCAGTTCGTCGCGGTTGGCCAGCAGCACGTCGCGCCACACCTTGGGGTCGCTGGCGGCAATGCGGGTGAAATCGCGAAACCCTGGGCCAGCCAGCGAGAGAAACGTGTCGGCCTGGGCCTGCCCGGTGATGCTGTTCACCAGCGAGAACGCCAGCAAGTGAGGCAGGTGGCTGACCGCGGCAAAGGCCTCATCGTGTGATTCGGGCGACATGCTGGTGACGCGGCAGCCCAGCGCTGTCCAGACTTCCTCGGCCTTTTGCAATTGTGCGGTCAGTGTGCGCTCCGTGGGTGTCAGGATGACCTGGCGGCCGCTGTAGAGCTCGGCATCGGCATGCTCGACACCCGACACCTCGCGCCCGGTGATCGGGTGCGCCGGCACGAAGGAGCCGACCTGGTCGCGCAGAGCACGGCGCGCGGCCTGTACGACGTCGGCCTTGGTCGAGCCCACGTCCATCACCAGCATTTGCGGTGTCACCAGGTGCTTGATCGCCTTGAGCGTGGCTTCCGTGGCCGACACCGGGACAGCGACGAGCACAATGTCGGCCCCGGCCACCGCCAGCAGGGCGGAGGGCGCCTCGACGTCAATCACGCCCAATTGCCGGGCGCGGTCGGTGGTGGAGGGCGACTTGCTGTAGCCCACCACGCGGTTGACCAGCCCCGCCTGCTTGAGCGCCAAGGCAAAGGAGCCACCCATCAGGCCGCAACCGATCAGGCCAAGCTGTTCAAACATGGCGTGCTCCTGGCGGCAGCGCCTTGCACGCAGTGAAAAGCGTGGGGGTGATGAGCGCCGCCGGGCCGCCCCAAGGCGCGAAGGCCCCCTTGGGGGGCAGCGTCTTACACGCAGTGAAAAGCGTGGGGGTCATGACGTCACCGGGTAGGTGCCCAGCACCTTGTAGAAGGCGCTCAGGCTGCGCAGTTCCGCAAGGGCCGCTGCCACGTGCGGCTGGCTTGGATGGCCGTCGATGTCGATATAAAAATAGTATTCCCACTGACCCGTGCGTGCTGGGCGCGACTCGAAGCGTGTCATCGATACGCCGTGGTTCTTGAGCGGCACCAGCAGGTCGTGCACGGCGCCCGGCTTGTTCGGGACAGACACAATCAGGCTTGTGCAGTCGTGCGCCGACGGCGGTGGGGTGTCCAGCGTGTGCGGCAGGCAGATGACGGCAAAGCGTGTGCGGTTGTAGGCGTCGTCCTGGATGGCGGGCGCCACCACATGCAAGCCAAATTGCGCTGCGGCACGGTCGCTGGCCAGCGCGGCCAGGGCGGGGTTGCCAGCGGCCATGCGCGCGCCTTCGGCATTGCTCGACACGGGGCGCCGCTCGGCGTGCGGCAAGTGCTTGGAGAGCCAGGCCTGGCACTGCGCCAGCGCCTGTGGGTGCGCCAGCACGGCTTCGATGCCTTCGACAGAGGCGCTGGTGCGCAGCAGGTTGTGGCGTACCAGCAGGCTGACTTCGCCCACCACGTGCGTGGGCGTGTGCAGGAACAGGTCGAGCGAGCGCGTGACCACGCCTTCGACCGAGTTTTCAACCCCGACAACGCCAAACTGCGCGCTGCCCGAGGCCGTGGCATGGAACACTTCGTCGAAATTGGCGCAATAGACGATGTCGGCCGCGCCGCCAAAGAACTCGATCGCCGCTTGCTCGCAGAAGGTGCCGGCCGGGCCGAGCACGGCGACGCGTTGGGGAGACTCAAGCGCCAGGCAGGCCGACATGATCTCGCGCCAGATGGCCGAGACATGCGCGCTGCGCAGCGGGCCAGGGTTGGTGCGGACGATTTTCTCGATCACCTGCGCCACGCGGTCGGGGCGGAAAAACGGTGTGCCTTCGCGTTTTTTCACCTCGCCGACACGCTCGGCGACCAGCGCGCGCTGGTTCAGCAGCGTGAGCATCTGCTGGTCGATGTTGTCGATCTGCACGCGCAGGCTTGCCAGATCGGGCGAGGCGACGGCCGTGGTCACGGGGGTGGGTGTGGTGGAGCTCATGCGCGGGTTTTTTCGAATTCTCGCAGGTAGTCCACCAGCGCTTGCACGCCGGCCAGCGGCATGGCGTTGTAAATGCTCGCACGCATGCCGCCCACCGACTTGTGGCCCTTGAGCTGCAGCAGGCCGCGCTCGCGTGCGCCAGCGAGGAACGCGTCGTTCAGCGATTCGTCGCGCAGGAAGAAGGGCACGTTCATGCGCGAGCGGCAGTTGGCGGCCACTTTGTTGAGGTACAGATCGGAGTTGTCAATCGCGCCATACAGCAGCTCCGCCTTGGCGATGTTGCGCAACTCCATGGCGGCAATGCCGCGCGCCGAGCCCTCGCTCTGGCGCGCCAGCCAATCAAAGGTCAGGCCCGCCATGTAGATGCCCCAGGTCGGCGGCGTGTTGAACATGGAATGGTTCTCGGCCACCAGCTTGTAATCAAACGCGCTGGGGCAGGCGGGGAGCGCCTGGCCGATCAGGTCTTCGCGCACCACGACGATGGTCAGGCCCGCTGGCCCCAGATTCTTTTGCGCTCCGCCAAAGGCCAGGCCGACGCGCGACCAGTCCACCGGGCGCGAGGCGACGTGCGAGGAGAAGTCGATGACCAGGGGCGCATCGCTGCCCAGTGCCTTGAGGTCGGGCAGCTCGTGGAATTCGATGCCGTTGATGGTTTCGTTGCTGCAGATGTGCAGGTAGCTCGCGCCCACGCTGGGCGTCCAGCTGGCCGGGTCGGGCAGGGTGGTGAAGCCGCTGGATTCGCCTGAGGCGACGATGTTCACTTCCGACGCGTACTTGCGCGCCTCTTTCTGCGACTTCTGGCTCCAGCTGCCGGTGACGACGAAATCCACGCCGGCCGCGCGCGAGAGGTTGAGCGGAACGATGGCGTTCTCGGCCAGGCCGCCGCCCTGCATGAACAGAATCTTGAAATGCTGGGGCACGGCGAGCAGACTGCGCAGACCCGCTTCGGCCGCCTCGTAGATCGAGAGGAACTCCTTGCCGCGGTGGCTCATTTCCATCACGCTCATGCCACTGCCGTGCCAGTCCAGCATTTCGGCCGCAGCGCGCTGCAGTACCTCTTCGGGAATGGCGGCGGGCCCGGCAGAAAAGTTGTAAGGACGTTGCATCACAAAATAGGTATCAAATCAGGCGCTAGCGCTTATGGGGTAAGCGTTAGCAGCTATCAATAAGTGAAATGTCGAAACGAGGGCTGGCGGCCCTGCGTTACTCCGCTCCTGCTTCGGGCTCTGTCCCCGGTGCATCACCGTCTGCACCATCAGCGCCTTGGGCGTCGTTTTCCACGATGCGTTGCAGGCCGATGAGTTGGGCGCCTTCGTCCAGGGCGATCAGTGTGACGCCCTGCGTCGCCCGGCCCAGTTCGCGGATTTCGCTGACGCGGGTGCGCACCAGCACGCCCTTGTCGGTGATGAGCATGATTTCGTCGTGCCCCCGCACCAGTGTGGCGGCGACGACCTTGCCATTGCGCTCGCTTTGCGAGATGGCGATCATGCCCTTGGTGCCACGGCCGTGGCGCGTGTACTCGGTAATGCCGGTGCGCTTGCCGTAGCCGTTCTCGGTGGCGGTCAGCACGCTTTGCGTCTCGTCTTCGGCGACCAGCATGGCAATCACGCTCTGGCCTTCTTCGAGCGTCATGCCGCGCACGCCACGTGCCTGGCGACCCAAGGGGCGGACATCGTTCTCGTCGAAGCGCACCGCCTTGCCGCCATCAGAGAACAGCATAACGTCGTGCTGGCCGTCGGTCAGCGCGGCGCCAATGAGGTAGTCGCCCTCGTCGAGGTTGACGGCAATGATGCCGCCCTTGCGGGGGTTGGAGAAATCGTCGAGCGCGGTTTTCTTGACCGTTCCCATGCTGGTTGCCATGAACACATAGTGGTCAGCAGGGAAGGTGCGCATGGTGCCGGTGAGCGGCAGCACGACGTTGATCTTCTCGCCCTCGGCCAGCGGGAACATGTTGACGATGGGCCGGCCGCGGGAGCCACGCGAGCCTGCGGGAACCTCCCAGACCTTGAGCCAGTACAGGCGGCCGCGGTTGGAGAAGCACAGGATGTAGTCGTGCGTGTTGGCGATGAAAAGCTGGTCGATCCAGTCGTCTTCCTTGGTCGCCGTGGCCTGTTTGCCGCGCCCGCCGCGCTTTTGTGCGCGGTATTCCGAGAGCGGCTGGCTCTTGATGTAGCCCGTGTGGCTGAGCGTGACCACCATGTCGGTGGGGGTGATCAGGTCTTCGGTGGACAGGTCTTGCGCGCTGTATTCGACCAGGCTGCGGCGCGCGCCGAGCTTGCTTTGACCGAACTCCTGCTTGATGGCCGTCAGTTCGTCGCCGATGATGGCCGAGACGCGCTCGGGCGTGGCCAGGATGTCCAGCAGGTCTTCGATGACCGCCATGATCTCCTTGTACTCGGCAACGATCTTGTCCTGCTCCAGCCCGGTGAGGCGCTGCAGGCGCATTTGCAAAATTTCCTGCGCCTGGGTGTCCGACAGGCGGTACAGGCCGTCCTGGCCCATGCCGAACTCGCGGTCCAGCCCCTCGGGACGGTAGTCGTCGGCATTGATGACACCGCCATCGGTGCGCGTGCGGGTGAGCATTTCGCGCACCAGCTTACTGTCCCAGGAGCGCGCCATCAGTTCGGTTTTGGCCACCGGTGGCGTGGGGGCGCTGCGAATGATGGCAATGAAATCGTCGATGTTGGCCAGCGCCACGGCCAGGCCTTCCAGCACATGGCCGCGGTCGCGCGCCTTGCGCAGTTCGAACACCGTGCGCCGGGTGACCACCTCGCGGCGGTGCTGCAAGAAGACGCTGACCAGGTCCTTGAGATTGCACAAGCGCGGCTGGCCGTCGATCAGCGCCACCATGTTCATGCCAAAGGTGTCCTGCAGCTGCGTCTGCTTGTACAGGTTGTTCAGCACCACCTCGGGGACTTCGCCGCGCTTGAGCTCGATCACCAGGCGCATGCCCGATTTGTCGGATTCGTCCTGGATGTGGCTGATGCCTTCAATCTTCTTCTCGTGCACCAGCTCGGCCATGCGCTCCTGCAGCGTCTTCTTGTTGACCTGGTAGGGCAGCTCATCCACGATGATGGACTGGCGCTGGCCCCGGTCGATGTCTTCAAAGTGGCAGCGAGCGCGCATCACCACCTTGCCGCGCCCGGTGCGGTAGCCGTCCTTGACGCCGTTGATGCCGTAAATGATGCCGGCGGTAGGGAAATCAGGTGCCGGGATGATCTCCATCAGGTCGTCGATCGAGGCCTCCGGGTGGTGCAGCAGGTGCAGGCAGGCGTCCACCACTTCGTTCAGGTTGTGCGGCGGAATATTGGTCGCCATACCCACGGCAATGCCCGACGAGCCATTGACCAGCAAGTTGGGCAGCTTGCTCGGCAGCACCAGGGGTTCTTTCTCGCTGCCGTCGTAGTTTGGGCCGAAATCGACGGTTTCCTTGTCGATGTCGCCCAGCATCTCGTGGGCAATCTTGGCCAGGCGGATTTCCGTGTACCGCATGGCGGCGGCGTTGTCGCCGTCCACCGAGCCGAAGTTGCCCTGGCCGTCCACCAGCATATGGCGCAGGGAAAAATCCTGCGCCATGCGAACGATGGTGTCGTACACCGCGCTGTCGCCGTGCGGGTGGTATTTGCCGATCACGTCGCCGACGATGCGGGCAGATTTCTTGTAGGGCCGATTCCAGTCGTTGTTGAGCTCGTGCATGGCGAACAGCACGCGCCGATGCACGGGTTTGAGGCCGTCTCGCGCATCGGGAAGCGCCCGTCCCACGATCACGCTCATGGCGTAATCCAGATAGCTGCGCCGCATTTCCTCTTCGAGGCTGATCGGGAGAGTTTCTTTGGCGAACTGGGTCATGGATAAGGTACAAAACGGCCGGAATCGGGCATTTTAGGCGCAAGGCTTTGTAGCTGTAGAGCAACGTTTAAGCTTTCAAGCGCTTTTGTCCTACGGTCTGAGCGGTATGTGGGGCCACTCTCCCCTGTTACGTATGGCACAATTCGGTCAACGTTTTTGGTGGTGGTCACCGAATAACGTCCTTGATTCGCAGCGCTGCTGCGGCCTTTGCCCCCAAGAGGAGAACCATGAATAAACTGAACAAAGTGGCGATGTTGTTGGCCTCTGCAGCGCTTGCTACCGCCGCTGGTGCCCAGACTGTTGATAACTGGAAAAACGGTACCAATGAACTGGTCTGGAAGAACGGCACCAACGAACTGTGCTGGCGCGATGCCAACTGGACCCCTGCTACGGCAGCTCCTGGCTGCGACGGCGCTCTGGCTGCTCCCGTAGCCGCTGCACCGGCACCGGCACCTGCAGCTGCTCCCGCTCCTGCTCCCGCTCCTGCCCCCGCAGTGGCTACTTCGAGCAAGGTCACCTATGCTGCCGATGCCTTCTTCGACTTTGACAAGTCGGTTTTGAAGCCCGCAGGCAAGGCCAAGCTCAATGATCTGGTTTCCAAGGTTCAAGGCATCAACCTTGAAGTGATCATTGCCGTGGGCCACACCGACTCTATCGGTACCGACGCCTACAACCAGAAGCTGTCGGTTCGCCGCGCTGAAGCCGTCAAGGCCTATCTGGTGTCCAAGGGTATCGAAAAGAGCCGTGTCTACACCGAAGGCAAGGGCGAGAAGCAGCCTGTGGCCGATAACAAGACCAAAGAAGGTCGCGCCAAGAACCGCCGCGTAGAGATCGAAGTGGTCGGTACCCGCGCTGCCCAGTAATCTTTGATTGCTGATAAAAAAGCCCCGGAAACGGGGCTTTTTTCATGGTTTTTTGCTTCCATGCTTTTGCCATCGATCGCTGAAATGACGAATGCCACCAACGTTGATCCTGCCGAACTGGCCAAGTTTTCCGATCTCGCCCATCGCTGGTGGGACAAGGACAGCGAGTTTCGTCCGCTGCACGAAATAAACCCCTTGCGCCTGGCGTGGATCGATTCCATCGCCCCCCTTTCGGGCAAGCAGGTGCTTGATGTCGGGTGCGGTGGTGGCATTCTCGCGGACGCCATGGCGCGCAAGGGTGCCCAGGTGCTGGGCATTGACCTGGCTACCAAGTCCCTCAAAGTCGCCCAGTTGCACGCTCTGGAAGCTGAGACCCCCCGCGTAAGCTACCGGGAGATCAGCGCCGAGGCCCTGGCGCAGGAGCAGCCGGCGGGCTTCGACACCGTCACCTGCATGGAAATGCTGGAGCATGTCCCTGACCCGGACTCCATTGTCCGTGCTTGTGCCCAATTGGTGCGGCCAGGTGGTTGGGTGTTTTTCTCCACCATCAACCGCAACGCCAAGGCGTTTGCATTTGCCATTCTGGGGGCCGAATACCTGCTGAAGCTGTTGCCCCGTGGTACCCATGAATATGCGCGTCTGATCCGCCCCAGTGAGCTGGCAAAAAGCTGCCGCGACGCTGGTTTGGACATTGCCCATACGAGGGGACTGGAGCACAACCCGCTCACCGGGCGCTATTGGCTCAGCGAAAATACCAGCGTGAACTACCTGATTGCGGCGCAGCGACCGCTCGCCAATGTTTGAAGGTGTTCGCGCCGTTCTGTTTGATCTGGACGGAACGCTCATCGATAGCGCTACCGACCTTGGCCATGCTGCCGACAAGATGCGTACCGACCGTGGCCTGGAGCCGCTGCCGCTTGCTGATTACCGTGCCATGGCAGGCGCCGGCGCACGCGGCATGCTGGGTGTGGCGTTTGGCATTGGGCCCGGAGATCCAGACTTTGACTTGCTGCGCGAAGAGTTCTTTGCCAATTACACGGCGTGCATGTTCAACCATACGGCGGCATTCGACGAGGTGGTCGAACTGCTGGCTACCCTCACGGCGCGTGGCTTTCTTTGGGGTATTGTGACCAACAAGGCGGCGCGTTTCACCGAGCCGCTGCTGCGCACCCTGCCGGTTTTCGCGAACTGTGCTGTCGCCATCAGCGGCGACACCACGCTGCACGCGAAGCCGCATCCAGAGCCCCTGTTCGAGGCTGCGCGGCGCCTGAGGGTCGCTCCAGGCCAGTGTATTTATGTGGGGGACGACGAGCGCGACATCGTGGCAGGACGGGCAGCAGGCATGCCCACCGTGGCCGCCAACTATGGCTATCTTGGCGCCACTGCATCGGTCAGGGCCTGGGGTGCCGACGCAGAAATTAATTCGCCTGCGCAACTCTTGCAATTCCTGTCTTCCCGCTTAATATAGGGGGCTTGGGGCTGCCCTGGTTTCGACGTGGGTTCGGAATCGGCGTGGTGCATGTCGAGCTTGATTGGCGCTCGTAAATCTGCATTCAAAAAACTAACTGCAAACGACGAACGTTTCGCACTCGCTGCTTAATTGCCAGTGAGCCTTGCAACAGTTGGCCGATGGGCTGGGCAAGGGGGTATCGAGCAATCGCTGCCTCCCGGCTGCAAGGATAATTACATGGGCTGGTCCTGATCCGGGTACCTTGGGTTGGGGCGAGACAATAGGGTGCTGGCGGCCGGTAGAGCGTGCGACTGCGCGATGCCGGTGGCGAGACTTAAATCAGACCGCTAAACATGTAGATCTGCCCGGTAAAGGCTTGCGGACGCGGGTTCAATTCCCGCCAGCTCCACCACTATTCAAAAAACCAACCGTTCCCGGTTGGTTTTTTTTCGCCCTTTCTCCCCAGTGTTGGTGCCGTTGCAGAACTGACCTGCTAGACCGCACAGTGCCGATCCACAATGACCAGGGTGTTCCACGGGCCTGCTGATACTTTCAGCGAGGATACGAGGTGATCACCATGGACATGATTGGCAAGGTCAGGCGCATGAAGCTGCGCGACCAACTCTCCCTCAGCCCCGAGAAAATTGCAGACGCTGTCGGCTGTGAGATGGAAGGCCGGAAATTCGGATGATTTTTGGCTCCTAGCGCTTATTGGGCTTGCGTTGGCAGCTATAAAAAACGAAGCTACTCCCGCAGCAGCGCCAGGGCCGCAGCTACGTCCTGCTCGGTCACTCCGGGGAGCGGGTCCAGCCGGCTCGCAAGCTGACCCAGAGCGGCGGGGTCCTTTTGCAACTGCCCAATGGCGGCGCCCGCCTCCTTGGGGGCATCAAACGCCAGGCTTTGCAGCAGCAAACGCCCATCGGCGTCCACCAGCTTGAAATAGAACTTGCCATCCTGCTCGCGGTACTGCTTGAAGGAGGGCAGGGCGATTTTGGCGACTTTGGCGGCTTTGGCCGCCGTGCTGGCCTGTGCCAGGCTGCGCAAACCCACGGCGTTGCGCAGTTCGCGCAGGAAGGGCGTGGCCAGTGCACGGGCACGCTCGGCGCCGGCCAGCAGCGTGGCTTCGATGCGGGCCGGGTCGGCCATCAGGGCCTCGTACTGGGCGCGCATCGGGGCCACCACCGAATCCACGCGCTCGAGCAGCATGGCCTTGGCCTCGCCCCAGGCAATGCCATCGGCGTACTGCTGGCGCAGCGCGGCGGTTTCGTCGGGCGTGGAGAAGGCCTGGTAGATTTGGAACAGGGCCGAGCCCTCGGTGTCCTTGGGCTCCCCGGGCGCACGCGAGTCGGTGACGATGCCCTGGATCAGCTTTTGCAGCTGCGCCTTGCTGGCAAATAGCGGAATCGTGTTGTCGTAGCTCTTGCTCATCTTGCGGCCATCCAGGCCGGGCAGGGTGGCGACGTGCTCGTCAATGGCGGCCTCGGGCAGCACGAAATGCTCGCCGTAGAGGTGGTTGAAGCTCGCGCCCATGTCGCGCGCCATCTCGATATGCTGCACCTGGTCGCGCCCCACGGGCACCTTGTGCGCCTTGAACATCAAAATGTCGGCGGCCATCAGCACCGGGTACATGAAGAGACCGGCGGTCACGCCGTCGTCGCTCTCGCGGCCGGCTTCGTGGTTCTTGTCCACGCTGGCCTTGTAGGCGTGGGCGCGGTTGAGCAGGCCCTTGCCGGTCACGCAGGTCAGCAGCCAGGTCAGCTCGGGGATTTCGGGGATGTCCGACTGGCGATAAAAAATCACTTTCTCAGGATTGAGCCCGGCAGCCAGCCAACTTGCGGCGATCTCCAGCGTCGAGCGCTGAATGCGCGCCGGGTCTTCGCATTTGATGAGCGCGTGGTAGTCGGCCAGAAAGTAAAAACTTTGCACGCCGGGGCGCAGACTGGCCGCGACGGACGGGCGGATCGAGCCAACAAAATTGCCCAGGTGCGGTGTGCCGGTGGTCGTGATGCCGGTGAGAAAACGGGTGGTGCTCATGACGAAATCAAAATCAAAAAAGGCTCAGCCCAGCAGGGCGACGAGAGGCGACAGCAGCAGGTTGATGGCAGCGTAGCCCAGCGACATCAGCGGGGTCAGCCACAGCGTGCCGACGACGCCAGCGAGCACCAGCGCCATGACGATGAAGAAGCCCCAGGGCTCGACCCGCGACACCATTTGTGCCTGCTTCCAGGGGAGCAGCCCCACCAGAACCCGCCCACCATCGAGCGGTGGCAGCGGAAACAGGTTGAAGGCCCACATCACGAGGTTGACCAGGACGCCGGCACGCGCCATTTCCATGAAGAACCGTTCGTTCACGCCCATGGCCACCAATGCCACCAGCAGCAGGGCCCACAAAATGGCCTGGATGAAGTTCGACACCGGTCCCGCCAGTGCCACCCAGATCATGTCGCGCTTGGGGTTGCGCAGCGCGCCGAAATTCACCGGCACCGGCTTGGCGTAGCCAAACAGAAAGGCGCCCGAGGTGGCGAAGTACAGGATCAGCGGCATCAGGATGGTGCCGACCGGATCAATGTGCGTGAAGGGATTGAGCGTGACGCGCCCCAGGCGCGTCGCCGTAGGGTCGCCAAAGTGCCGCGCCACATAGCCGTGGGCAGCCTCGTGCACCGTGATGGCGAAAAGCACTGGCAGTGCGTAGATGAGGACGGTCTGGAGGGTGTTGGAAAAGTTCACCAGCCACATTGTCCCTTAGAACGTGTTTACGATCTCGCAGGAGGCCCCTGGGAGATCGCAAATACGTTCTTATGCCGCGCATTGCGCGCTGCGCACACCCCAAAGTGTGGCCAGGGACGCGATTTGGTAGCGCCAGATGGTGTTTTTTTGCTATCTTATGAATAGCTTGAAGCGCTTATGGGATAAGCGCTAGAGGCCTATTTTTATAAAATTCAGAGCCCAAGCGCTGCCAGCTTGCCGCGCCCCTCGCGGACCACTTCGGGGTCGCCACCGCGCTCCATGGGCGTCAGGTCCAGCACCGTGGTGGGCTGCGACGGGCAGGCACCCGCGTCAATCACGCCGTCGATCAGCTTGTCAAAGCGGGCCAGGATTTCCTCGGCGTCGTTCATGGATTGCGTCTCGCCCGGTGCGATCAGGGTGGTGCCCAGCAGCGGCCCGCCGTGCAGCTCCAGCAGCGCCTGCAGTGCCGCGCCTTCGGGCACGCGCAGACCAATCGTCTTGCGGCTGGGGTGGCTGACGCGGCGCGGCACTTCCTTGGTGGCGTCGAGGATGAAGGTGTACGGCCCCGGCGTGCCCAGCTTGAGCAGCCGGTACTGGCGGTTGTCCACACGTGCGTAGCTGGCCAGCTCCGAGAGGTCGCGGCACAACAGCGTCAGATGGTGCTTGTCGTCCACGCCGCGGATGCGGCGCAGGCGGTCCACGGCGGCCTTGTCGTCCAGCTGGCAGACCAGGGCATAGCTGGAATCGGTGGGAACTGCCAGCACGCCGCCTTGCTGCAGCAGGGCGGCCGCCTGTTTGATCAAACGGGGCTGCGGGTTGTCGGGATGGACTTCGAAATACAGGGCCATGGGGCTGGATGGGGAAAGGGCTTCAGCGGCCTGGGTGGATGTGCGCCGCCACCAGATCCCAGGCGGGCGTCAGGTCCGCCGGCAAGGGGGGCAGGATACCCAGATCGGTGTGGGATTCGTCGGGGCTGTGGAAGTCGCTGCCGCGCGATGCCGCCAGGCCGAGTTCGCGCGCCAAGTCAGCATAGCGCACGGCCTCGCTGGCGGAATGGCTGCCGGTGACGACCTCGACGCCGCGCCCGCCGTGCTGCTGGAATTCAGAGAACAGGGCGAATTCTTCGTTGGGCGTGAAGCGGTAGCGCGCCGGGTGCGCAATGACGGCCACGCCGCCCGCTTCGGTGATCCAGCGCACCGCGTCGCCGAGGGCCGCCCAGCGGTGGGGCACGTAGCCGGGTTTGCCTTCGACCAGGTATTTGCGGAACACCTCGGAAGTGTCGCGGCAGACGCCGGCTTCCACCAGAAAGCGCGCGAAGTGGGTGCGCGAGACCAGTTCTGGGTTGCCCACATAGCGCAGCGCACCCTCGTACGCACCGGCAATGCCGACCGCAGCCAGTTGCCCGGCCATGTCGCGCGCCCGTTCCAGGCGCCCGCCGCGCGTGGCGGCCAGGCCTTGCACCATTTGCGGGTCGGTCGGATCGAACCCCAGGCCGACGATGTGCACCGTGGTGCCGGCAAAGGTGACGGAAATCTCGACACCGGTGATATAGGCCATGCCCAGCGCCTGGGCGGCGGCAAGCGCGCGCGCCTGGCCGCCCACTTCGTCGTGGTCGGTCAGGGCCCACAGGTCCACGCCGTTGGCGTGCGCTCGCGCTGCCAGCACCTCGGGCGTGAGGGTGCCGTCAGAGACGACGGAGTGGCAGTGCAGGTCGGCGTTGGCGTACATAGTTGCGACCATCTTACGGTTTTGTGTTCGCCGGGTGGTCACTAGGGGTAAACCCAAGCGTCAGCCGCCTCGCTCGCTAAAATGTGAACGAATGTATCTATGGCCCCTGTTGTGTGCGACAGTGGTGGTTTGACAGTTTTTCGGAAAAAATATGCAACTCGACAATGTCAGTGTCTCGCGCAAGCTCTGGGGTGCCTTTTTGGCGCTGATGCTCGCCATGCTGGTGATCTCTGGCGTTCAGCAATACCGCGCCAACGCTTCCATGGCCAACGCCATGGACGAAGTCGTTCATATCGACGAGCGGATCGCCACCGCCGTACGCTGGCGCGGCGCCACTGAAATTGCCGTCAACATGGTCATGGGTGCGGCGGTGACGTCCGACTCTGTGCTGGCAGAGCAGTACAACGCCAAGGTCAAGGCCATCATTGGCGACATCAACAAGCTTCAGGAAAAGGTCGTTGCCGAGGCCACTGCGCCGGACGAAAAGGCGGCGGTGGACAAGGTACTTGTCGCGCGCAAGGCGGTGCTGGCGGCAACCGCCAAGACCTGGGATCTCAAGGGCGCGGGCGATGTGGCGGCGACGCAGGCCTTCGCCGATGATCAGTTTGCGCCACTGATCGCCGGCTACCTCAAAGACCAGGATGCCTTTGTCGAGACCCTGCGCCAGCATGGCGCTGCGGTGCGGGCAGAGGCTCTTTCGCGGCGTACGTCCTACGTCATCCAGGGGTTGGTGGCAGCCACTGTACTGATGGCTGTTTTCCTGCTGCTGGCCTGGAAGCTGGTGCGCTCCATCACCGTGCCGCTGGCCCAGGCGGGGGAGCTGATCGACGCCATTGCCGCTGGCGACCTCACGCGCGAACTGCACCCCACGCGCAAGGACGAATTCGGCCACATGCTGCGCGCGCTCTCGGGCATGACCGAGAAATTGCGCAGTGTGGTGGGCGACGTGCGCACCGGTGTCGAGGCGGTCTCGCTGGCATCGTCCGAGATCGCCACTGGCAACCAGGACCTGTCGGCCCGTACCGAGCAATCGGCCTCCAATTTGCAGCAGACTGCGGCCAGCATGGAGCAGCTCACCACTACCGTCACGCAGTCCGCCGATACGGCGCGCCAGGCCAATCAGCTGGCCGCCAACGCCGCCAAGGCCGCCACGCGCGGCGGCGAAGTGGTGGGGCAGGTCGTCAGCAGCATGGAGGAAATCAGCCAGAGCGCGCGCAAGATTGCCGACATCATCGGCGTCATCGATGGGATCGCCTTTCAGACCAACATCCTGGCGCTCAATGCCGCCGTCGAGGCGGCCCGGGCGGGCGAGCAGGGGCGCGGTTTTGCCGTCGTGGCGTCCGAAGTGCGCAGCCTGGCCGGGCGCAGCGCCGAGGCGGCCAAGGAGATCAAGCAGCTCATTGGCACTTCGGTCGCCAATGTCGAAACGGGCTCGCGCCAAGTAACCGAGGCCGGCCAGAGCATGGAGGAAATCGTTGCCAGCGTGCACCGTGTGAGCGATTTGATTGGCGAGATCACGGCATCGTCCACCGAGCAGCGCGACGGCATTGCCCAGGTGAACCAGGCCGTGACCCAGCTCGACCAGATGACGCAGCAAAACGCGGCTTTGGTGGAGCAGTCCACCGCCGCGGCGACGGCGCTGCGCGACCAGGCCCAGCACCTGACCGGTGTGGTGTCGGTGTTCAACGTGGGCGCTGTGGCGCTGACGCCCGCCCGCGCACCGCTGCACCGCAGTGCGCCGGCGCCGGCCCGACCTGCTGCTTTGCGAGCTGCCCCGGCCCCGCGCAAGCTGGGCGCCGCGCCTGCTGCACGGGCTGCGGTTGCTGGGCCGGAAAAAACCAAAACAGGCACCGCAACCGGCGCATACCGCGCACCCGTTGTCCCTGCGGCCCGCATCGCTGCGCCCGCCAAGCGCCAAGCTGCGGCTGTGGCAGAAGGCGACTGGGAAAGCTTCTAGACCTGCGCCCCCTCCACCAGAAACTGCACTTTTCGCTCGCCTTTCCACTCGTTGACGTCGAGCCGAAAGGCCAGCAGCACGCGGGCGGGCAGCGGGTCGGTGTGGCCAAACCAGATACCGTCCACCGGCCGGCCCTGGTGGCGCAGCTTGAGCGAGAGGTGTTTTTCGCCCACCAGCCGCTGGCTCAGCACCTCCACTTCTTCGCTGAAGGTGGGCGGCGCAAAGCCCTGGCCCCAGACTTCGCGGTGCAGCGTGTCCACCAGATCGGCGCGGCAGTATTCGCTCGCCAGCGTGCCGTCGGTGTCGATGCGGCGCGTCAGCGCAGCCGCGTCCAGCCATTCGCGCGCCACCTGCGCCAGCGCCTGCTCGAACACCGCGAACTGACCGGCCGCCAGCGTGCAGCCCGCCGCCATGGCGTGGCCGCCGAACTTGAGCAGCACGCCAGGGTGGCGCTTGGCGACCAGGTCCAGCGCGTCGCGCAGATGAAACCCGGCGATCGAGCGGCCCGAGCCCTTGAGCTCGCCCTCTGCGCCCGGCGCGCCGCTGGTGGCGAACACGAAAGTGGGGCGGTGCAGCTTGTCCTTGATGCGCGAGGCGACGATGCCGACCACGCCCTCGTGGAAATCGGCGTCGAACACGCTGACGGCGGGCGGGGGTTCGGCCCCTTCTTCAAACAGGTTCTCGGCCATCAGCAGCGCTTGCTCGCGCATGCCGCCCTCGATGTCGCGGCGCTCGCGGTTGATGGCGTCGAGCTGGGCGGCAAGTTGCGCCGCGTGGCCTGCGTCGTCCGTCAGCAGGCATTCAATACCCAGTGACATGTCCGACAGGCGCCCGGCCGCATTGATGCGCGGCCCAAGGGCAAAACCAAAATCCAAGCTCGTGGCAGCGTCTATCTTGCGCCCGGCTGCCGCAAACAGCGCGGTGATGCCGGCGCTCGCGTAGCCGGTGCGGATGCGCTTCAAGCCCTGAGCGACCAGGCGCCGGTTGTTGGCGTCCAGCCGCACCACGTCGGCCACGGTGCCCAGGGCGACGAGGGGCAGCAGGGGCTCAAGGCGCGGCTGTGTGGCCTTGTCGAAGGTTCCGCGCGCGCGCAGTTCGCTGCGCAGCGCCAGCAGCACGTAAAACATCACGCCCACGCCGGCCAGGGCCTTGCTCTCGAAGCCGCAGCCCGGCTGGTTGGGGTTGACGATGGCGTCGGCGGCGGGCAATTGCGCACCCGGCAGGTGGTGATCGGTCACCAGCACCGCGAGCCCCAGCGCCTTGGCCTCGGCCACGCCCTCGACGCTGGCGATGCCGTTGTCCACGGTGACGAGCAGGTCCGCGCCACGCTCCTTCACGCGGCGGGCGATCGGCGCCGTCAGGCCATAGCCGTCCACCACACGGTCGGGCACCAGGTAGTCCACGTGCTCTGCGCCCAGCAAACGCAGGCCGCGCAGCGCCACGGCGCAGGCGGTGGCGCCGTCGCAGTCGTAGTCGGCGACGATGCAGATGCGCTGCTGCGCGGCGATGGCGTCGGCCAGCAGCCGGGCAGCGGCGGCGATGCCTTTGAGGCCGGCGGGCGGCAGCAGGCGCGCCAGGCCGTCGTCCAGCTCGTCGTGGCTCTGCACGCCTCGGGCGGCAAACAGGCGTGCCAGCAGCGGGTGCACGCCCGCTTGCTCCAGCGCCCAGGCGGCGCGTGGGGGCACTTGCCTTGCTACTATGTTCATAGCTGCTCGTGCAATTGGGACAAGCGCTCGCGGCCAAAAAGGCTTGAAATTTTCTGCCCTAGGCTGCGCGGTGCGCTGCGCCACGAGAGCGCGCCGCGCTCGCCGCACAGCGTGATCTGCACCGGCTGGCCTTGCGCCGCGCGCGCCGCCAGTTGTGCCACGGCGCCAGCGTCCAGCGCCTGCCAGGCGCTGCGCCACGCAGCCCAATCCTCCCGCAGAGCGGGGCCGCGCAGCGACTCCACCACTTGCGGGGGTGGGCTGGCGGGGAGCTGCGCGGGCAGGGCGCCCGACCCATGCAGCCAGAAGGCGTTGACCGGCGGCAGGCCGCGTGCTTCGCGGGCGTCGGTCAGTGCGTGGGTGTAGAGCAGCATCTGCATTTCGCTGTGCAGGCGGCGCAGGGGTGCAGCGGCGGCTTCGTGCGGCAGCCAGGCGCGCACATCGCGCTGCAGCGCGCGGTCGAGCGAGGCGGTGGCCACTTCGGCCAATAGCGGGCCGCTTGCCAGCCAGCGCCCCGGCTGCTCGTAGTGCAGGGCCATGCCGTCTTGCGCGAACCAGGGCGCCATCAGCGCCAGCAGCGCGCGCGATTCTTCGTCGCCGAGGTCCAGGCCGGCCGGGTCCGAGAGCGTGACGTGGTCGGTGCGCACCTGCCAGTGGCAGGGGGTGACAAAGGCCCAGCCGTCGCCCGGCTTGGCGGCGTTGGCCAAGCCGGTCTGTGCGGCGTGCAGCGCGGCGAAGGCAATGCGCCCGTCCGCGTCGCCCAGGCCCAGCGTGCGGCCGAGCGCGCGCTCGTGCGGGGGCGAGAAGCACTCTTCGTCCTGCACATCGGCAGCCAGTGGGGTGAGTTGCCTGATCAGGCGTTCGAGCTGCGGCAGCGCCAGGCCTTGCCAGGCCTGGGCGCTGCCCGGTGAGCTGGTGGCTGCCCAGGGCAGCAGCAAATGGGTTGTGTCCGACATGCCCGCAATTGTGCGCCGGGGCACAATCGCGCACTCATGCAAATCCGAGAGCGTGCTATGCACTTTTACATACCCGCGTTGGGCAGCCAGGCCAGTGAGCGCAAGACGCGACGCGCAGGCAAGGCCCGCGCCTTGCCAAACGGCGCAACGCTGCGGGCGCTGGCCTGGCTGCCCAACCCTTCGGGAAAGCCGGGAAAAGGCCCTGCCACTGCGTTGCAGGCCACTTGCGGTGTCCATACCGCGGCGTGTCCTGCGTCTTGTTGCCGGACCTTTTCCCGGCTTTCGCGGGTATGTAAAAGTGCATAGCACGCTCTACGAACTGGCGCTCGGCTGGCGCTATACGCGTGCTGGCCGTGCCACGCGCCGCAACGGCTTCATCTCCTTCATCTCGGGTGTGTCCATGCTGGGCATTGCGCTCGGGGTGGCGGCGCTGATCATCGTGCTCTCGGTGATGAACGGCTTTCAGAAAGAGGTGCGCGACCGCATGCTCAGCGTGGTCTCGCACATCGAAATCTTCGCCCCGGGCGGCGCGGCCATGGCCGACCCCCAGCTCACCATGCAGGAGGCGCGGCGCAATCCGCAGGTGATTGGCGCGGCACCCTTTGTGTCTTCCCAGGCGCTGCTGGCGCGTGGCGAAGACATGAAGGGCGCCCTGGTGCGCGGCATCGACCCGGCGCACGAAGCCGAGGTGACGGACCTTGCCAGCACCAACGCGGCGGCGATCGCGAAGCTGACGCCGGGCTCGTTCAAGGTGGTGCTGGGCGTCGAGCTGGCGCGCGACTTGGGCGTGGAAGTGGGCGATCTGGTCACGCTGATCGTGCCGTCCGGCCAGGTGACGCCAGCGGGCGTGGTGCCGCGCCTCAAACAGGTGACCGTGGCGGGCACTTTCAACTCGGGCCACTACGAGTACGACTCGACGCTGGTGCTGCTGCACATCGAGGATGCCGAGCGCATCTTCCGGCTGGAGGGCCCGACCGGCGTGCGCCTGCGCCTCACCGACCTGCACCAGGCGCGCGATGTGGCGCAGCAACTGGCCGGCACGCTCAGCGGCAACCTCCTGATTCGCGACTGGACTCAGCAGAACCGCACCTGGTTCGCGGCGGTGCAGGTCGAAAAACGCATGATGTTCATCATCCTCACGCTCATCGTCGCGGTGGCGGCGTTCAACCTCGTCTCCACCCTGGTGATGACGGTGCAGGACAAGCGCGCGGACATCGCCATCCTGCGCACGCTCGGCGCGAGCCCGCGCAGCATCATGGGAATTTTTGTCGTGCAGGGCGCCATGGTGGGCGTGATCGGCACCTTGGCCGGCCTGCTGCTGGGCCTGGGGATCGCCTTCAACATCGACGTGATCGTGCCGGCCATCGAGCACCTGCTGCACGCGAGCTTTTTGCCCAAGGACATCTACCTCATCAGCAAGATGCCGAGCGACCCGCAGCAGAGCGACATCGTGCCGATCGCGCTGATCTCGCTGGTGCTGGCCTTTGTCGCCACGCTGTACCCGAGCTGGCGTGCCAGCCGCGTCAACCCTGCAGAGGCATTGCGCTATGAATAATATAGCTGTTGACGCATATGGGGCAAGCGCTGGAGGCAAAAAAGGCTTGAAAAATGATGTTGTCTTGCAAGCCCGTGGCCTGACCAAGCGCTTCACCGAAGGGCGCCTGGACGTGACCGTGCTGCAAGGTGTGGACCTTGATGTGTACGCCGGCGAAACGCTGGCGATCGTGGGCGCCTCGGGCTCGGGCAAGAGCACGCTCTTGCACCTGATGGGTGCGCTCGATGCGCCCACGTCCGGCAATGTGCAGCTCCTAGGGCAGGACCTGGCGCGGCGCTCTGCCGCCGAGCAGGGCGCTTTGCGCAACCAGCACCTGGGCTTCGTCTACCAGTTCCACCATTTGCTGCCCGAGTTCAGTGCGCTCGACAACGTCGCCATGCCGCTGCGTATTCGCCGCCTGCCGTACGAGGAATGCACGCGCCAGGCCGCGCAGATGCTGGCCCAGGTAGGGCTGAGCGAGCGCGTGCAGCACCGCCCGGCCGAGCTCTCGGGCGGCGAGCGACAGCGCGTGGCGATTGCGCGTGCCTTGGTCACGCGCCCCGCCTGCGTGCTGGCCGACGAGCCCACCGGCAACCTCGACCGCAGCACCGCCGAGGGCGTGTTCCAGCACATGCTGCAACTGGCGCGCGAGCAGGGCACGGCCTTTGTCCTGGTGACGCACGACGAAACCCTGGCGGCGCGCTGCGACCGGGTGCTGCGGCTGGTGGCGGGACGGCTTCAGGACGCTTCGGATTGAATCCTTCGGCCCGTAGAGGCGGGGACGGTGGGGAAGGCGCTTGAGGGTGCAGCGCTCATTTTTCCGTGGTGAGCCAAAGCGCGCAGGCCAGGATATCCGTTCACCCAACTCGGGGCAGCAGAAAAATGGGCTGCCTGGCCTCCCAACACTCCTTCAATCGTGCTGGTGGCTACCCCCAATGGATCTGGTGGAAATCAAAATCCTCGGTCAGTGTGGGTTTGACAATCTCGAAATAGGGTGAGACATCGAAATCGCGAGGCGCAAACAGCCGGCGGTCGTGGATATGGAAAATGGTCTCGGTCACCGCGTGGTGGCGTTCCGGGTCTTCCTGGCGATCCACGGTGATGGTGGGCAGCAAGGGGTAGCCAACGCTTTGAAACGCCTCGGCAATCAGCGAAGAACAAATGGCACGCGTTGGGTCGCCACTGCCCAGGGCCAGCAGGCGCCGGCGCCAAAGCCCGTGCACTGGCAGGGCCGGCAAAAAGTAGCGTGCCAGGTCGAAGACATTCCGTAGGTCGTACTGCGCCCCCAGCTTGCTGGTGATTTCCATCAGCACTTGCTGCAGGTCGGTAGCACTCAGGCCGATGGGACGGCAGATACGCGTCGGGTAGGTGTAGTAATGCGACAAAGGGCGTTTGCAGACACCGTCAAGCATGTCCGCCTCGATGAGCAGATACGGCTCACCGAGCGCGTTGAACCCGCCGAGTTGCGGGCCGACAAAGAATGCCGCATGCGACCAGGTGGACTGTGTGAAGTACTTGATGACGGTGGAGACACGGCTGTTGCCTTCTATGAGCAGCACGTCGCCCGGTTGCAGTTGTTGTGCGAGCGCTGCGCGGTCCGTGGGCATGCCGGTCTGGATGCTGGTGTGCGGCTGCGACAGATAGCGTGCCAGCGCTCGCCCAAGGGAAAGTAGAAGGCTGTGAAACATGGTGATCGGGTGTACACAGGGTACATGCGCTCGGAGAGTACGCCAAAGCAGCATGCCCAGGGAGCTGCTGCAGGCACTTGCGGCATGATGTTTGCGATGCCCCTCTGGATCGACACCCACTGCCACCTGGACGCGCGTGAGTTCGCGCATGACGTCGATGCTGTGCGCCAGCGTGCCCGCGAGCGCGGTGTCGGCCACATCGTGATTCCGGCGGTGGACGTGCACAACTTCGAAGCGGTACGGGGTCTGGCGCATCGCTACGGCGACAGCTACGCGCTGGGGATCCACCCGCTGTGCTCGCCCGGTGCGGGCGAGGCCGATCTGCAGGCGCTCGAATGCGTGCTGGACGCGGGTCAGCGCGACCCGGCGCTGGTGGCAGTGGGCGAAATCGGGCTCGACTACTTCGTGCCCGAACTCGATGCCGACCACCAGGAGGCCCTGCTGCGCGCGCAACTGCGCCTGGCACGGCGCTTTGATTTGCCCGTGCTGCTGCATGTGCGCCGCTCGGTGGACCGCGTGCTCAAGGCGCTGCGTGAGGTGCCGGTGCCGGGTGGCATTGCCCATGCCTTCAATGGGAGCGCACAGCAGGCCCGACGCTTGGTTGGCATGGGATTCAAGCTCGGTTTTGGCGGCACGCTCACGTTTGACCGTGCGCTGCAGGTGCGCCGACTGGCCCAGGCGCTGCCGCCCGAAGCCATCGTGATGGAGACCGACGCGCCCGATATTCCGCCGCACTGGCTCTACCGCAGCGCCGCCGAGCGCGACGCTGGCGCGCCCCAGGCGCGCAACGAGCCGGGCGAGCTGCCGCGCATTGCCCAATTGCTGGCCCAGCTTCGCGGCGAGACAGCCCAGGCGCTGGCCGAGCAAACTTGCCGCAATGCGCAAGCGGCCTTGCCTAAGCTGGAAAATTTAATGAAAAATGGCCTATAGCGCTTATGAGTAAAGCGTTAGCAGCTATTAATAGAGTAGCAAAAAATACGCCAAGCCCCATGCCTCAGCTGCACACCGGCCTGGCGCCGGTCGTCGGGCCAGGCACCGTGCTGCTGGTGCTGGGCAGCTTTCCCAGCGTCGCCTCGTTGCAGTCCCAGCAGTACTACGCCCACCCGCGCAACCAGTTCTGGCCCCTGTTGGCCGCGCTGTGGCCGCAGCACCCGCAGCCCGGCGCGCACGACTACGCCGGGCGCTGCGCCTGGCTGCTGGCGCGGGGCCTGGGCCTGTGGGATGTGTACGCCGCCTGCGAACGCAGCGGCAGCCTGGACGCGGCGATCCGCCACGGCCAGCGCAACGATTTCTCCCGCCTTGCGGCGCTGTGCCCGCGCCTGGCCGCCATCGCCCACAATGGTGGCGAGAGTGCGCGGCATGCGGCGGTAGTGCAATCGGCGCTTGCCGGGCTGGGCCGCGAGAAGCCGACAATGGCCAGCTACCGCCTTCCTTCCACCAGTCCGGCCCACGCCGCCTGGAGCTTTGAGCGCAAATGCGCGGCCTGGGCCAGCGTGTTTGCCGCCCACGGCCTGATCTGATCTACTATTTTTGCCTGATGGTTTCCACCCGATCCCGCTCCGCCGCCCCTTCCCCACTGCCCGAAGTCAGCGTCTCCGACGATGGCGATGTGCGCCACCTGCACCTGGGGACGCCCTGGATTCAGGGCTCCATGCGCATGGCCGCGCCCTTCGACCTGGAACTCGAATACATCCAGCGCATGATGGCCTGGCTGCTGTTCATTGACCCGGCCAGCGTGCGCGAGCGCCACGCCATGCAGCTTGGCCTGGGGGCCGGGGCCATCACCAAGTTTTGCCACAAGAAATTGCGCCTGTGCACCACCGCCATCGAGCTCAATCCGCAGGTGCTGGCCGTGTGCCGCGCCTGGTTCAAGCTGCCACCTGACGGCCCCAAGCTGCGCGTGGTGCTGGCCGATGCGGGCGAGGAGATCAAAAACCCAATGTGGCAGGGCACGGTGGATGGGCTGGCCGTCGATTTGTACGACGACAACGCTGCGGCCCCTGTGCTCGACAGCGAAGCCTTCTACGCCGACTGCCGCGCGCTGCTGACCGAGGATGGCAGCATGACCGTCAACCTGTTTGGCCGCGGATCGAGTTTTGTGCAGAGCCTGGAGAAGATGGCTTTGGCTTTTGGCGAAGATGCGCTCTGGGCGTTCAAGCCCACGCGCGAGGGCAACACCGTGGTGCTGGCCCAGCGCACGCCCACGCGCTTCAAGCGCGGCGAGCAGGCCGAGCGCTGCGCCGACGTACAGCAGCGCTGGGGCCTGCCGACGGCGCGTTGGGTGCGCGGGCTGCGGCCGGTGCGGCTGTAACGAACCACCGCCTGACCTGCCGCAAAATACGGCCATGACCTCTACGCACGCCGCTACGCACGCTGCCACCCACACTCCCACGCACGCCGCCAAGGCGGACCGCCCCGCCGGCCCGCTGCAGTGGCGGCGCATTGTCGAGTGGCTGCGCGCCGATGGCGTGATCAGCGAAGAGGAGGCCGCGCGCACCATTGCGCGGTGTTCGCAGGCCGAGAGCAGCCAGCACCCGCTGGTGCGCCTCGACAGCGTGGCCATGTCGCGTGCCAGCGACGGCAAGCCGCTCGATATCGAAATGCTCACGCAGTACCTGGCCCAGCGCGTGGGGCTCGACTACCTGCGCATTGATCCGCTCAAGGTGGACGTGGGCAAGGTGGCCGACACCATGAGCGCCAGCTACGCCGAGCGGCACAAGGTGCTGCCGGTGCAGGTGACCCTCAAGGAAGTGGTCGTGGCCACGGCCGAACCCTTCATTACCGACTGGGTGGGCGAAGTCGAGCGCCAGGCGCGCCGCCCGGTGCGCCGCGTGCTGACCAATCCGCTGGATATCCAGCGCTATACGGTCGAGTTTTTTGCCCTGGCCAAGTCGGTGCGGGCCGCGCAAAAGTCGGGCGGGCAGTCTGCCACCAGCAACTTCGAGCAACTGGTCGAACTGGGCAAAAGCAACAAGCAGCTCGACGCCAACGACCAGGGCGTGGTCAAGGTGGTCGACTGGCTCTGGCAGTACGCCTTTGACCAGCGCGCCAGCGACATCCACCTCGAACCCCGGCGCGAGCAGGGCGTGATCCGCTTTCGTATCGACGGCGTGCTGCACCCGGTCTACCAGATGCCGCTGGGGGTCATGAGCGCCATGGTCGCACGCGTCAAGCTGCTCGGGCGCATGGACGTGGTGGAAAAGCGCCGCCCGCAGGATGGCCGCATCAAGACGCGCAACCAGCGCGGCGACGAAGTCGAAATGCGCCTGGCGACGCTGCCCACTGCCTTTGGCGAGAAGATGGTGATGCGCATCTTCGACCCCGATACGGCGGTGAAAGACCTCGACGCCCTGGGCTTTACGCCCCACGACGCCAAACGCTGGGAAGAGCTCATCAAGCGCCCGCACGGTGTGATTCTGGTGACGGGGCCCACGGGTTCGGGCAAGACGACCACGCTGTATTCCACGCTCAAGCGCGTGGCCACGGAGGCGGTCAACGTCAGCACGGTGGAAGACCCGATCGAAATGATCGAACCCAGCTTCAACCAGACACAGGTGCAGCCACAGCTCGATTTCAGTTTCTCGGAAGGTGTGCGCGCCCTGATGCGCCAGGACCCGGACATCATCATGGTGGGTGAAATCCGCGACCTGCCCACGGCCGACATGGCGGTGCAGGCGGCGCTCACCGGGCACCTGGTGTTCTCCACCCTGCACACGAACGATGCGCCCAGCGCCATCACGCGCTTGATGGAACTGGGGGTTCCCAGCTACCTGATCCACGCCACGCTGCTGGGTGTGCTGGCGCAGCGCCTGGTGCGCACGCTGTGCAAGCAGTGCAAGCAGCCCGACGAAGCCGCCTCGCAGGAGGCCCTGGCCGAAGCCGTCAAGCCCTGGAAGCTCTCGGGCGACTACCGGCCGTTCAAGCCGGTGGGCTGTGTGGATTGCCGCATGACGGGTTTCAGGGGGCGCATGGGCCTGTACGAACTGCTCAGCGTGACCGACAAGTTCAAGCACGAACTGAACAAGGAGCCATCGATTTCCGCCCTGCGCCGCCAGGCCGTCAACGATGGCATGCGCCCGTTGCGCCTTGCTGGTGCGCTGCGCGTGGCCGAGGGCCTGACCACGCTGGAGGAAGTGCTCTCCGCCACCCCGCCGCTGGAGCTCAAATGATGCGGCTGCAGGGCAGGCCAGAGCGTGTCACCACCCTGCCATGAAGGCCAAGACCCTCCACAAGGCGCCCTCGCGCAACCAGCGCCAACGCCAGGCAGCGAAGGCGCCGGCCCCTGACCGGCTCTCGCCCGCCGACCGCTACCAGGAGCTGTTTGTTGCCGTGCAAAGCGGCGGTGTGTTTGGCGACAGCAAAACCTTTGTCGATTGCGCGCCGCGCGCCGATCCGGCAGCCATCCTCGAGGCCTACCGCGCCCAGCACCGCAAGCCCGATTTCGACCTTGCCGCCTTCGTGCACCGGTATTTCAAAATCAGCAAGCTTGCCAAGTCCGAGTACGCATCGGTGCCGGGCCAAAGTCTGTGTGGGCATATCGACGCGCTGTGGAGCGTGCTCACCCGCCACCCACGCAAGCACGCCGCGCGGTCTTCGGCCTTGCAGTTGCCGCAGCCCTACGTTGTCCCAGGCGGGCGCTTTGGCGAGCTTTATTACTGGGATTCCTACTTCACCATGGTCGGCCTGGCCGCCAGCGGACGCAGCGAGCTGCTGGGCGACATGGTGGCGAATTTTTCCTACCTGATCGACACCTATGGGTTTGTGCCCAACGGCACGCGCAGCTACTACCTGAGTCGCTCGCAGCCGCCGGTGTTTGCGCTGATGCTGGAGCTCGCCGGCCAGTACGGCGTGGCCAGCCCGGCGGACCATATTGGCCAGTTGCAGCAGGAGCACGCGTACTGGATGGCCGGCGCGCACGAACTGGCCCATGGCCAGGCCGCGCGCCGCGTGGTGCGGCTGCCCGGCGGCGTGCTACTCAACCGCTATTGGGACGATCGCGATACGCCGCGCGAAGAGTCCTGGCTGGAAGACGTGGCCACTGCGCACGCCGGTCAGCGCGAGCCGCAGGACGTTTACCGCAATTTGCGCGCCGCGGCCGAATCGGGCTGGGACTTCAGCAGCCGCTGGCTGACCGAAGAGGCTGTGCTCGGACCGCAGGACCATTCAAGCACCCACGTGCGCGCAGCTTCGGCCGCCACATTGGCGGCTATCTGCACCACCGATATCCTGCCGGTGGACCTCAATGCTTTCCTCTACAAACTGGAAACCACGCTGTCGGTGCTGTCCCATGGCGCGGGCGATGCGGCAGCGGGCGAGTCCTATGCCGCGCTTGCAAAGGCGCGGCGCGAAGCGGTGCTCTCGCTGTGCTGGGATGCCGGGCAGGGCGCTTTCTTCGACTACGACTGGCGCAAGGGCGAGCGCCGAAGCTGTCTCACCGCCGCCAGCCTGACGCCGCTGTTCGTCGGCCTGGCCGAGCAAGCACAGGCCGACGCCATGGCGAACACGGTGCGCGCCCGCCTGCTGGCCCCAGGCGGGCTGGCGACCACGGAATGCGCCAGCGACCAGCAATGGGACCGCCCCAACGGCTGGGCGCCGCTGCAATGGATGGGCATACGCGGTTTGAGCGCATACGGACACGGCGCATTGGCGCAGGACATCGCCCACCGCTGGCTCACCACCGTCGCCGAGGTTTACGAGGCCGAGGGCAAGCTGGTGGAAAAGTACGCCCTGCGCGAGCTGCCGTGCGGCGAGGCGCATGGTGGCGGCGGCGGAGAATACCCCTTGCAGGACGGCTTTGGCTGGACCAATGGCGTCACCCGCGCTTTGCTGGCCGAGCATCTGGAACATGCAGCGCACGGCGCGCGTGCCCATGCGCACGCCGCGGCATATGCAGGCAGCTCGAAAAATTGAACCCAACCACCCTGGCGACCTGAACGATGAATGCTCCCCTTCGCAAGCCCGAGGCCGCCGGCCCCGCGCAGCACCCGCTGCGCGCGCAGTTGCACAACGAAATCCATGCCCGCCCACCCGAGCCCATCACGGCACCGGTGGCCTGCCTGCACATCGTCATGCTGGCGGATGAAGCAGGCCGTGAAGCCAGCCGCGTGCACCTGGCCGCGCTCCTGCGCGACCACCACGCACCCCAGCCCGACGCGCACACCACCCACTTGCGGCTCGACCTGGGTGCGTTTCGGATCCGATGGGAACTGCATACCGAGTTCGTCGCCTGGACCTTCACCGTGCCGCTGCAGATGCAGGGCTTTGGCGAGCGTGAGCCGCTGGGCGCTGGGGCCGCCGTGCCGCGCGATTGGCTTGCCGGCCTTCCCGGCCAGTGCCTGTGCAGCATGAACCTGTGGGCGCTGCAGACGCGCGAGTTCGCCAGCGACGCCAGCCTGGTCGGCCAGGTGCTGCACGAAGACACGCTGGTCGCCTCCACCGTGGCGGGTGGGCACGGCGAGGTGTACACCGACTTTGCCATCCACGCCGACGGCAGCTCGCGCATGGTGCTGCTGGTGGGCGGCATGACGCCGCGCCGCGTTGGCCGATTGGTGCAGCGCCTGCTGGAGATTGAAACCTACCGCATGGCCGCCCTGCTGGGCCTGCCGGCAGCGCGCGATGCCGCCCGCGAGCTGGCCAGCGCCGAGAGCGAACTGGCGGCGCTGGCCGACGCCATTCGCAGCGCCGACAGCAGCGCCGAGGCCGGCCTGCTCGACCGCCTCACCCGCCTGGCAGGCCAGGTCGAGAGCCAGTTTGCCGCCACGCATTCGCGCTTTTCTGCCAGCAGCGCGTATTTCGAGCTGGTGGACCGGCGCATTGCCGACATTGGGGAGTCGCGTCTGGCCGGCATGCAGACGATTGCCGAGTTCATGGACCGGCGCCTCTCGCCCGCGCGCGCTACCTGCGATTGGGCCGCGCGCCGGCAGGAGGCACTCTCGCGCCGTGTCTCGCGCATCAGCAACCTGCTGCGCACGCGGGTGGAAATCGAGCAGCAGCAAAGCAGCCAGGCACTGCTGGCGAGCATGAACCAGCGCCAGGACCTGCAACTGCGCCTGCAGGCCACGGTCGAAGGCCTGTCGGTGGCGGCCATCACCTACTACATCGTCGGCTTGGTGAGCTACCTGGCCAAGGGCGGGGAAAAGATCGGCTGGCCGCTGTCTCCCGAAATCACGGCGGCGCTGGCGATCCCTGTGGTCGCCCTCTCGGTCTGGTGGTCGCTGCGGCGCATGCACCAGCGCATGTTCCACGCCAACCACTGATTTCCTTCCCATGCCACGCATTGTTTTCGAGCTTCCCGCGCATTTCAGTTTCGAGACCGAGATGCAGATCTACATCAGCCACGTCAACCAGGGTGGCCACCTGGACAACGCGCAACTGCTCACGCTGGTCTCCGAGGCGCGCGTGCGCTTTTTCCAGTCGCTCGGTTATCGGGAGGCCGGTGTGGAAGGCTTGTCCATCGTGGTCGGCGACATCGTCGCGCAGTACAAATCCGAGGGCTTTCACGGCGAGACGCTGCGCGTGCAAATGCTGCCGACCGACTTCAACAAGTACGGCTTCGACCTGGTGTTCTGCATGACCGAGCGCAGCAGCCAGCGCGAAGTGGCCCGCGGCAAGATTGGGGTGGTGTTTGTGGACAAGCAAAGCCGCGCGGTGGCGCGCGTTCCGGCCGCGTTTGTCGAGCGCTTGAAAATTTAAGCAAAATATGCCCGAAGCGCTTATCCCATCTGCGCAAGCAGCTACCAAAGACAGAGCAATTGGGCTGACCCTTGCGCTGTTCGGTGCGGTTGCCTTTAGCGGCAAGGCCATCATCGTCAAGCTGGCCTACCGCTACGGCGTGGACGCGGTCACGCTCATCATGTACCGCATGCTGTTCGCGCTGCCGCTGTTTGCCACCATGGCCTGGTGGGCGAGCCGCGGCAAGGCCGCGCTGACCCGCAGCGACTGGCTGGGCGTGCTGGGCCTGGGGTTCTCGGGCTACTACCTGGCGAGTTTTCTCGATTTCGCTGGCCTTGCGTACATCACCGCCAGTCTGGAGCGCTTGATTCTGTACCTCAACCCGACCGTGGTGCTGCTGATGGGGCGGGTGCTGTATGGGCGCGGTGTGCGCGCAGGCCAGTTGCTCGGCATGGCGGTGAGCTACAGCGGCGTGGTGCTGGTGTTTGGCCAGGAGGCGGTGCACCAGGGCACGGGAACGGCGTGGGGCGCGCTCCTGGTGCTGGGCAGCGCGGTCAGCTACGCGGTGTACCTGGTCTACAGCGGCGAGCTGGTCAAGCGCCTGGGGTCGCTGCGGCTGGTGGGCCTGGCGACGACGGTGGCCTGCTTGCTGTGCCTGCTGCAGTTCGTGGTGCTGCGCCCCCTGAGTGCGGCGCTGGTGGCGCCGCAGGTGGTGTGGCTCTCGGTGCTCAATGCCACGCTGTGCACGGCGGTGCCGGTGCTGATGGTGATGATGGCCATCGAGCGCATAGGCGCCAGTGCCGCCGCGCAGACCGGCATGGTGGGACCGATGGCGACCATCCTCATGGGCGTGTGGCTGCTGGGCGAGCCGTTCACCGCTGGCGTGGCGCTGGGGACGGTGCTGGTGATCTGCGGCATTTTCGTGTTCTCGCGTGCCTCGCGCGCGCCCGCAAGCTGAGCCGCTATTTCTTCTTGTGCCGTTTGGCCGGCTTGGCGTCGGTTGCCGGAGCCACGGCAGCGGCCACTGCCGGCGCGGCGCTGGCGCCCCCTTGCAGGCGCTGCGCAATGGTGACCGGCGCGGCGCCGCTCAGGCCATCGAGCCGGTTGCCCATGGCCTGCTGGAGCTGGTCCAAGCGCTGCTCGGCTGGCGGGTGTGTCGCCAGCGCCAACGTGAACTGGGGGTTGCCTGGCGCTGCGGCGCGCAGCACCTGCAGTGCAGCGGGAAGGCCGTAGGGGTCGAAACCGCTGCGCGCGGCCAGGGCCACGCCGCGGCGGTCGGCTTCGAACTCGTCGCTTTGGTCCAGGCCGCGCGCATACAGGTTGCGCCCGAGCGCCAGGATTTGCGACGCCACCAGATTGCCCACGCCATTGGTGTGAATCTGCGAGGCCACGAGTTGCGTCAGCATGCCCGATTGCGCTGTCTTGCGCATGGCCTGCAAATGGTGGCGTTGGGTGACGTGGGTGATTTCATGGGCCAGGATGCCGGCGAGCTCGGATTCGTCGGCGCAGCGGTCGATCAGCCCCTTGGTGACGAACACATAGCCGCCCGGCGCCGCAAAGGCGTTGTAGCCGGTGTCGTCCAGCACCACGAAGGTCCAGGGCAGGTTGGGGCGCTCGGACTGCAGGCTGATCCAGCGGCCCAGTCGGTTGACATAGCGCTGCAGCCGCTCATCGGGGTAGAGCGGCTTGCTGCCCAGCAGCACCGCGGCGAGCTGGCGGCCGATGTCGATTTCATGCGGCTCGTCGATGGTCTCCACCGAGCGGCTGAGCAGGCCCATCAGGTCGTCGCCCTGGCTGGCGGCAGGGGCAGCGTTGTTGCCCGTCAAAGTACCCAGCAGGTTGCCTGGCGATGCGCTTCCCGCCCGGCTGCCCAGCGAGTTGAGCAGGTTCATCACATCCTGCGCCTGGACCAGGGCAGGCATCAGCGCCAGGGCGGCGCAGGCGATCGCCGCCCGGATCATGGGCTGGAGCGCGGCACGTGGAATTTGAATCGTGTGCATGGCACCCCCTTCAGTTGGGACTGATGTTTTCGTTCATCGGGCTGATGCGGCCAGCAGGCGCCGATGTGGAGGCGGGAGGCGCGGGCTCAGGCAATGCCGCGACCTGGTGCGCCTGCAGTGAGGCGGCACCGGCGAAACGCCTGGCCTGTTCTGCATTCACGCGCTGCTGCTCTGCCTGAGTGACGGCGGCAGGATTGGGCTGCGCATTGGCAATGTCCTCGGCATCCAGCCCCCGGATGCCCGCGGTGGAGGTGGCCGTGGTCGTGCCCGTGTTGCCGCCAAACAGACTGCCCAGGCTGCGCAAGCCGTTGGTCGCGGCATTGCCGGATGCGGGCGCCGCGCTGGCGCGCGTGCCCACGTCAAACATGGGCACCCAGCCGACAGTGCCCTGCGGCGTGCGCACCTTGATCCATGAGCCCTTGCGTTCACCGGTGCGCTCCACCGGGCTGTCAGCCGCCAATGCGCCCAGGCTGGCGCCGGTGGTGCCGGGTGCGTCGCGCAGCTCGGTGGCGCGCTGGATCACGGAGGCGTCCTGCTGGGCGTGGGCTGGCAAGGCCAGTGCAGCGCCCGCAATGGCTGCCGCCAGCAGGGCGCGCGAGATCGGTCCGGGTTTCATCAAACAGTCCCCTTATCATGCGTTGGCGCCACGGATGGTGGAGCGAGGGGATTGTTATGGATTTGGGTATTGCCGGCAAATGGGCCTTGGTGTGTGGCGCGAGCAAGGGTCTTGGTCTGGGCTGCGCGCGGGCACTGGCACGCGAAGGCGTCAACCTGGTGATCAATGCAAGGGGGGCGCCCACCTTGCAACAGGTTGCTATTGAATTGAAAGCTGAATATCGAGACGGTATAAGCGGTGGAGGCCAAAAACCCTCGAATATTTCGGTGCTGACGGTGGCTGCGGACATCACCACCGAGGCAGGCCGCGAGGCTGCGCTCTCGGTCCCCGGCGGGCCGGGGAAGGATTTCGATATCGTCGTCACCAATGCGGGCGGCCCGCCGCCGGGTGATTTCCGCGATTGGGACCGGGACGCCTGGATCGCCGCCCTGGACGCGAACATGCTGGCCCCCATCGCGCTGATCCGCGCTGCCGTGGATGGCATGGCCGAGCGCGGCTTTGGCCGCATCGTCAACATCACGTCGAGCGCCGTGAAGGCGCCCATTGATATTCTGGGCCTGTCCAATGGCGCACGCAGCGGGCTCACGGGCTTTGTGGCCGGTGTGGCGCGCAGCCCGCTGGCGGCGCATGGCGTCACCATCAACAACCTGCTGCCGGGCAAGTTCGATACCGACCGGCTGGCCGCCACCTTTGCCGGCGCCGCCGCGCGCAGCGGCAAAACAACAGAGGAGGTGCGCCAGGCACAGCGCGCCAGCATTCCCGCAGGGCGCTTTGGCCAGGCAGACGAGTTCGGCGCTATCTGTGCCTTCCTGTGCAGCGTGCATGCGGGCTATCTGACCGGACAAAACGTGCTGGTGGATGGGGGCGCGTACCCCGGGGCGTTCTGAAAAAAACCACCGTCCACCTGTCTGGACAGGAGCCGCCAGTGGTGCAGAATGGCCCGATGCTGGAGCCCAATGTGCACCTTCGATGTCTTTGAAATGCAAGTGGAGAGCCTCTTGTCCCATCCCATGCGCCCTCTGCGAATACTCTGCTTGCTGCTGGTGCTGTGCCAGGGCTTGCTGTGGGCGCGGGGGGCATCGGCCCAGCAGGCCGCGGCCGCCACTGCCACCCGGCCTGTGATGACGCTGCGTGTGGTGGGCGGGTTGGCTGGCACCAGTCAGTACACCAAACTCGAAGAACCCTTCTGGTCGCGCGAGCTTGAGCGCTTGAGCGCGGGCAAGTACCGCGCCAACATCGTGCCGTTTGACCGCGCTGGCCTTCCGGGCGCCGACATGCTGCGGTTCTTGCAGCTGGGCGTGGTGCCGTTTGGCACCGTGCTCATGAGCTCTCTCGTTGGCACGTTTCCGCAGTACGCGGCCCCTGATCTGGTGGGTTTGAATCCGGACATGCCAACGCTGCGGACCCATCTTGCCGCGTTTCGGCCGTATCTGGAGCGCGCGCTGCGCGAAGAGCAGGGGATAGAAGCCCTTGCCATCTACGTCTATCCGGCGCAAATGCTGTTTTGCAAGAAACCGATTGCCAGTCTGAGCGACTTGAAAGGCTGGCGCGTGCGGGTATCGTCGGTAGGACAGGCAGATTTTGTCGAAGCCCTGGGGGCCGAGCCGGTGCACACGGCCTTTGCGCAGCTTGTGCCGCGTTTTGAAGCCGGGGCGCTCGATTGTGCGATCACCGGCACCCTGTCGGGCAATACCATCGGACTACCGGAATTGACAACCCATTTGTATGCCTTGCCGCTGAATTGGGGCATGGCTATTTTTGGCGCCAACCAGGCAGCCTGGCAGGCCTTGCCGATGGATTTGCAGGACTTGCTGCGCAGGGAATTGCCGAAACTTGAAGCGGCGGTCTGGGCCGAATCCGAGCGTGATACCGCCCAGGGGCTGGTCTGCAACAGTGGCAAACCCGGTTGTGTGGTCGGCCGGCCGGGCAAGATGCGCATCGTGCCCGCAAGCGCGGCCGATACCGTGCGCAGCCGGGAAATCTTCACCAGTGCCGTGTTGCCCCGTTGGCTGCAACGCTGTGGCCCGCAGTGCGCGCAGGTCTGGTCCCAAACCATTGGTCGGGTATCCGGTCTGGCGGCGCACTCGCCATGAAGCCGGCGCTGCCCGCACGTGCGCAGTCGGCCGTCTGGGCGGTGGTGGTTTTTTTTGCCAGCGCGATCTTGTTGGTCGCGGCGGCGCAGATTCTCTCCACCCGCAACACGGCGCTTGAAGTAGCCGATCACGAGCTGGTCCGCTACGTCTCTGGTGCCCAGGCGGCACTCAATCGGGCATTTTTGGGCGTCGACATCTTGCTCGCCAGTGTGGGTGAGGTGCTTGGCTTGGACGACGCTACCACCAATGGCGTGCCCCCCGAGGCCGCCAGCGCCATGCTGGCGCGCACCACGCGGCCCAATCTGAGCGTGCGGCTGTTGGCCGTGCTCGATGCCAAGGGGCAGGTGCTGGCCTCCTCCGATCCACGTGGGGCAAGGGTGCAGTTGCAACTGCCCGAGGGTTTTGTGCAACAGGCGCTGGCGCCGGCCGTGGCTGTGGTGGTGCTCAGCGGCCCGGTCCGCAGTTTCGCCAGTTCGGAGGACGTCATATTCCTGGCACGCCATCTGCATACGCGCAGCGGCGAGCGGTTAGTGGCCGTCGCCGAAGTGCCCGTTGCCATGCTGGCCTCGGTGCTGGCGCAGGACGCGCAGATTCCGGGTCTGGAGGTCGTTCTTGAAATGGGAGACGGCAGGCGTATGTTCACCCTGCCCGCCAGCGGTGCTGCTGCGCCTGCGCTGGCGCCATTGCGGCAAGTGCCCGCCGCGCCGCCGACCTGGGACATGCCGACACGGCTGACCGGTGCCCCGGGCCGGGTGGTGGCGCGCTCGCTGATCTACGACGACCTGTGGATATCCGCCAGCCTGTCCGAGCGTGCTGCGTTGGAATCCTGGCGTGATGACGCCCAGGCCGTGGCGGTCGTCAGTGCCGTATTTGCGCTGATGTGCCTGGCTGCCGCCTATATGTTTACCGCGCACCTGCACCGCATTGGCCAGGCACGCCACGCGCTTGCAGAGTCGAAAGTGCAGCTCGACCAGGCACTCGAAGCCATGACCAGCGGCTTCGTGTTGCTCGACAGCGAGCACCGGGTGGTGCATTGGAATCAGCGCTTCGACGAAATATTTCCCTGGATTGCCGGTGTCATGGCGCCGCAACTGCCGTTCCGCAAGGTGCTTGAGGCGACCGTATCGCACCACCTGCCGCAGGCGAGCGAAGCCGAACGCAGCGCCTGGATAGACAAACGCCTGGCGGCACAAAAGAACTCGGTTGGGCCGCATGAGCAGGTCTTGCCCAATGGCAGGACGCTCCAAATCATGGAGCACCGCACGCCCGACGGCGGCATGGTGATCACCTACAGCGACGTGACCGACGTGCTGCGTGCGCAGGCCGAAATCGAGACGCTTGCGTTCTACGATCCACTGACCGGGCTTCCCAACCGCCGCCTGCTGCTGGACCGTTTGGGCCAGGCGACCGAGCGTGCGCAGCGCTCCAGTCAACTCGGTGCGCTGCTGTTTCTGGACCTGGACCAGTTCAAGACCATTAACGATACGCTGGGGCATGACATGGGTGATGCCTTGCTGCAGCAGGTGGCGCGTCGGCTGCGCGATGGCGTGCGGGGCGCAGATACCGTCGCGCGCCTGGGCGGAGACGAATTCGTGATCATGCTCAATGACCTCTCTGGTGCTGCGGTGGAGGCCGCTGCCCAGGCCCAGCGTGTGTCTGAAAAGCTGTTGTGCAGTCTTGAGCAGCCTTATGCGTTGGGGGAGCATGCACACCAGATCACTGCCAGCCTGGGCGCCACGCTGTTTGGTCAGGTGCCCCAGGCGGCAGCCGAACTTCTGCGCCAGGCGGATATCGCGATGTACCAGGTCAAGGCACGCCATGGCAATGGGCTGTGCTTTTTCGACCCGCAAATGCAAACGGCGATCAGCAACCGGGCGCAATTGGAAACCGACCTGAAATCGGCGCTGCGCAATGCCGAGTTCCTGCTTTATTACCAGCCTCAGTTTGCGTACGATGGCAGCATGGTGGGCGCCGAGGCACTGCTGCGCTGGCAACACCCAGAGCGTGGACTGGTGCCGCCCGCCGCCTTTATTGCGGCTGCTGAAGAAAGCGATCTCATCGTGTTGATCGGCAACTGGGTGCTGCGCACGGCCTGTGTGCAGTTGGCCCAGTGGCAGCAAGACCCACGCTGCGAAAAGCTGCAACTGTCGGTCAATGTGAGCGCCCGCCAGTTCCGCCATGCAGGGTTTGTCGATCAGGTGCTCAGCGAGGTGGCTCGCCTGGGTGCCCGCGCCCATCTGCTGACACTGGAACTCACGGAATCGCTGGTGCTGGACAACGTGGAGGAAACCGTTGCCCGCATGCTCCAACTGCGTACCCGTGGCATCCGGTTCTCGGTGGATGACTTTGGTACGGGCTATTCATCGCTCGCCTACCTCACGCGTCTGCCGCTGCACCAGCTCAAAATCGACCAGTCGTTTGTGCGCAACCTGGGAACGCGTCCGACCGACGAAGTGATCGTGCAAACCATCATCGGCATGGCCCACAACCTGGAGCTTGAGGTGATTGCGGAGGGGGTTGAGACCGAAGAGCAACGCGCCTTGCTGCGCCACTATGGCTGCAGCTTTTACCAGGGCTATTTGCTGGGCCAGCCCATGCCGATCACTGATTTGCTGGCCTTGCTGCCGCCGCCTTAAGGCAATGCTGAGCAAGTCCCTCACGCGCCCCGCATCCGTGCCTCGGGCGGTCTGCGGCGTTGCAAATCCTCGCCATAGCTGCGGCTATGGCTGCGGTTTGCGCCTGGCATCCCATCCCGATGCACGGCGCGCGTCATCGCGGTGACTTATTCAGCATCGCCTTAAGCAAAATTCAGCAGTGCTCAGCGGCGCGAAGACACCAGGATGCCGCCCACAATCAGCGCAAAGGCTGCGGCATGGTAGGCATGGGGCGCCTGGCCGAGAAATGCGGCCGAGAGCAGTGCGGCAAATAGCGGTGTGAGGTTGGAAAAAAAACCCGCTACCGCCGGTCCGGCGCGTTGCACCCCGATGCCCCAGCAGCGGTAGGCCACCACAGCGGGGCCCACCGCGATAAAGACCAGCGCCGCCGCCAGCGGCCAGCCCCAATCGATGGCGGTGCGGCCGCTGGCCCACTCGCTGCCGGCCAGCAGGCCGGACCAGCCCAGCCCGAAGACCAACTGCGCCATCAGGAACGCCGCCCAGTCGCCACGCAATCGGGTGGGTTCGCTGGTTTTCACCAGCAGCCAGCTGTAGAACGCCCAGGCAATGGTTGCCAGCAGCATGTACAAGTCGCCCGGTACCAGCCGCAGCGCGAGCAACTCACTCCACTGCCCTCGACTGAGCACCGTGAGGACGCCCGCCATCGAGAACGCAGCACCCAGCAACTGCTGTGATGTAACGCGCGCGCCAAAAAACAGCGCCCCTACGGCAAGCATCCACACCGGCATGCTGGAGCCCACCAAGGTGACGTTGATCGGCATGGAGGTCTGCAGCGCCTGGTATTGCAACGCGTTGTAGAGCCCGATGCCCAGCAGGCCCAGCAAGGCGTAGCGCCGCCAGTGCGGCCAAAGGCCGCTGCCACGCCGCAGCACACCGTGTGCCAGCGGCAGCAGGATGATGAAGGCCAGCAGCCAGCGCAGAAAGTTAAGGGTCAGAGGCGGCACCATGTCGTGCACCACGCGGCCCACAACGGCGTTGCCTGCCCACAGCAGCGGCGCAAGGCCCAGGAGTATGGCGGTGCGGGCGCTGAGTTTTTCTTGCATGCCGACACTGTAGCGGCCGCCTGCAGTGCGCGTGCAAACATGGCACGATCAAGGGTTTTGAGCACCCTTCAGGAGATACCATGAGCCTTGCCATACAGATTCGCCAGAACGGCGGTCCGGAAGAAATGCAGTTGGTCGACATTCAGGTGGGCGACCCTGGGCCGGGCGAAGTGCGCATCAGCCACCGCGCCATCGGCCTGAACTTCATCGACGTCTACCAGCGCACCGGTCTGTACCCCAGCGCCATGCCACTCACGCTGGGCATGGAAGCCTCAGGTGTTGTTGAGGCCGTGGGGGAGGGCGTGGCGCACCTGCGCGTGGGCGACCGCGTCGCCTATGCCAGCAACCCGCCGGGCAGCTACAGCACCGAGCGCGTGATGCCGGCGCGCTGCGTCTGTCGCCTGCCCGATGCGATCAGCTTCGAGACCGGTGCCGCGATGATGCTCAAGGGCATGACGGCGCAGTACCTGCTCAAGAAGACGTTGCCGGTCGAAGGCCTGCACCGTGGCGACGCTGTGCTGTTCCACGCCGCTGCGGGGGGGGTTGGCCTGATTGCCTGCCAGTGGGCCCGTGCGCTCGGTCTGGAGCTGATTGCCACGGCCGGGTCCGACGCCAAGTGCCAGCTGGCGCTTGCCAATGGTGCGGCGCACGCCATCAACTACCGCACCGAGGACTTCGCCGCGCGCGTGAAAGAGATCACCGGTGGCAAGGGCGTCAAGGTGGTGTACGACTCGGTGGGCAAAGACACCTGGGAAAAGTCGCTCGACTGCCTGCGCCCCTTTGGCCTGATGGCAAGCTTCGGCAATGCCTCCGGCCCGGTGCCGCCGTTCGCGCCCGCGTCGCTGGGCGCGCGTGGCGGCCTGTATGTCACGCGCCAGACCCTGTTCGTGCACATGGCCACGCGCGAGGCCACGCAGGCCATGGCCGACGATCTGTTTGCCGTGGTGGAAAGCGGTCAGGTCAAGATCCACATCGACCAGCGCTACCCGCTGCGTGAAGTGCAACAGGCGCACCGCGATCTGGAAGCGCGCAAGACCACAGGTTGCACCATTCTGACGCTCGACTGAGCTGGCGCGGGCACAGGCGCCCGCACGGGTCACCAGGGATAGGGCGCCAGGCCGCGCCGCAGCCGCGCGCGCTCGCAGGCCTCGGAGCCGGCGGCAAATTCCCGGCAGGGCGACGGCCGCCATTCGTAAATGCCGCAGGCGGCGTGCTTTCCCACCACGCCTGTCAGCGCAGCACAGCGGGGCAGCGCGTGGTCGGTGCCACGCATGCGGCTGATGGTGCTGGTGACCTCCACCGTCAGCCCCTCGGGCACGCAGCCGCCCTGGTCGCTGCGCTCCTGCACGGCGAAGTCCACCCGAAAGCCAGCGCAGCAGGCACCGCAGCTCAGGCAAGGGTGCAAAGAATTGGGGTCAGATTCCAATTAATTTCCGGACGGGGCGATTTGGGCGTCGGCACACAGCCTGCGGCTGCTTCACATCCGCTGCGCGGATAGGAGCCTGCGCCGAAACAGGCTGCTGGCGCTGGCGCGCCATCGGCTTGCATTTCATGCAATCCGACCGAGCAGAAGGTACTCCATGAGTGCCTTCTGCACGTGCATCCTGTTTTCTGCCTCGTCCCAGACGACGGATTGGGGGCCGTCTATGACTTCGGCGGTGACTTCCTCGCCGCGGTGGGCGGGCAGGCAGTGCATGAACAGGGCGTCGGGGCGGGCGGCGGCCATCATGTCTTCGTCCACGCACCAGTCGGCAAAGGCTTTTCTGCGGGTTTCGTTCTCGGCCTCGTAGCCCATGCTGGTCCAGACATCGGTGGTGACCAAGTCGACGCCCCGGCAAGCATCCAATGGGTTGCTAAAAAATTGATAGCTGTCAGCGCTTGCTCCACCTGCGCCAACGGCCAATTTCTCATCGACTTCATAGCCACGTGGAGTGCTGACATGGACTTTGAAGCCCAGCAGCTCGGCGGCCTGCAGCCAGGTGTTGGCCATGTTGTTGCCGTCGCCTACCCAGGCCACCGTCTTGCCGGCCAGGCAAGCCAGGTCGGGCTTGCCTTCCGAATTCGTGCCGCGGTGCTCAAGAAAGGTGAAGATGTCGGCCAGGATCTGGCAGGGGTGAAACTCGTTGGTCAGGCCGTTGATGACGGGTACACGCGAATGTTCGGCAAAGCGCTCGATCTTGGTCTGCTCAAAGGTGCGGATCATCACCAGGTCGACCATGCGGCTGATGACCTTGGCACTGTCCTCAATGGGCTCGGCGCGGCCGAGCTGGCTGTCGCCGGTGGTCAGGTGCACGACGCTGCCACCCATCTGGTACATGCCGGCTTCGAAGCTCACACGGGTGCGCGTGCTGGCCTTTTCGAAAATCATGGCCAGCGTGCGGTCCACCAGCGGGTGGTGTTTTTCGTAGGACTTGAATTTCTTCTTGATCAGCGCGGCGCGCTCGAAGAGGTACGCGTACTCGTTGGCGTCCAGGTCGTTGAATTGGAGATAGTGTTTCATGGCATCAGGCGCAGTGCGCTTCATTCGGCCAGCAGGGCTTGCACCAGCGGGGCAAGCCGGGTGGCGATTTCGTCGGCTTCGTCGGGGGTGAGGATAAGCGCTGGCACGATGCGGATCACCTTCTCCGCCGTCACGCTGATCAGCAGCCCGGCCTCGGCGGCGCGCGCTACCAATGCGCCACAGGGCTTGGCCAGCTCGACGCCGATCATCAGGCCCTGGCCGCGAATCTCCTTCACACCCGGCAAGCTCCCCAGCTCGCGCTGCAGCGCAGCCATCAGGTGGGCACCCACACCGGCTGCGTTGGCCAACAGGCCGTCTTCTTCCATGATGCGAATGGTCTCGTTGCCCGCGCGCATGGCCAGCGGGTTGCCACCAAAGGTGGTGCCATGGTTGCCCGGTTGCAGCACGTCGGCCGCCTTCGGGCCGGTGACCACGGCGCCGATGGGCACGCCCGAGCCCAGGCCTTTGGCCAGCGGCATCACGTCGGGCACGATACCGGCCCATTGGTGGGCAAACCACTTGCCGGTGCGGCCCATGCCGCACTGCACTTCGTCGATCATCATCAGCCACTCGCGCTCATCGCACAACTGGCGCAACTGCTGCAGATATTCCACGCGCATGGGGTGTACGCCGCCTTCGCCCTGAATCGTCTCGAAGAACACGGCGACGACATTCGGGTTGCCTTCGGTAGCGGCCTTGATGGCGGCGATATCGTTGATTGGCACGCGGATGAAGCCCTCGACCAGTGGGCCGAAGCCGCTGTGGATCTTCGGGTTGCCGGTGGCCGACATGGTGGCAATCGAGCGGCCATGGAAGGCCTTCTCGTACACGACGATCTGCGGCTTGGCGATGCCTCGGTCTACCCCGTACTTGCGGGCAATCTTGAGCGCGGCCTCGTTGGCCTCCAGCCCTGAATTGCAGAAAAACACCTTGCTCATGCCCGAGAGCTGCACCAGCTTGGCGGCCAGCTGCTCCTGGCCAGGGATGTGGTAATAGTTGGAGGTGTGGATCAGCTTGCCGATCTGGTCGCACAGCGCCGGCACGAGTTGCGGATGGTTGTGGCCCAGCGTGTTGACGGCAATGCCGGCCAAGGCGTCGAGGTATTCCTTACCGTTCACGTCCCACACGCGGCAGCCCTGGCCGCGCTCCAGCGCGATCGGCACGCGGCCATAGGTGTTCATCACGTGGGGTGAGGCAGCCTCAATCAATGCAGTCATGCGGGGTTCTCCAGGGCAGGCATGGCGCCAGGGTGGCGCGCAAAATCGAGAGGCAATTCTAGGGCGGATGCGGCGCTGACCTGTTGACGATTGCGCATCACAGTAATGCCATGTTTTGGGCTGATGGCCAGCGCGTGCCTGAAAAAGGTAGGCCAGCTCTTATATAAGAGTTAGAATTCCTGCTGCGGCGCAGCAAGTATTTTGCTGCCGATTGAACCACTCTCCTGCCGATGGCCATACCGTCCTCCAAAGAAGTTTTCATCCAGGGCATCACGTCCGCTGGCAAGACTTTCCGTCCGAGCGATTGGGCCGAGCGCCTGGCTGGCGTGATGAGCAGTTTTCGGCCAGGTGGCGTACAGCCTGGAAGCCACTTGAGCTATTCGCCCTGGTGTATTCCCAAGGTCATCAATGGCATCAAATGCGTGGTGGTGAACGAGAAGCTGCGCGATTACGAGCCCATGGCCTGGGATTTCGTCATGCACTTCGCGCGCGACAACGAGTTGCAGGTGGCAGAGGCGTGTTTGCTGCCGGATATGCCGGTGGAGAAGAAGCGTTGAGCATCCCTTGAGAGGCAGAAGGCAGAGCTGCCACGGCTTGTGCCAGGCCTGCCCCCAAAGCAGCGGGGTGCCAGCAAAGGCGCGCTGCACCATTGAAATGTCGAGGACAGAGCTGCCACGGCTCTCGCCGCGTCAGGTCTGTCCCCAAAGCAGCAGGGTGCCAGCAAAGGCGCGCGTCGCGCGCTTGGGTTTCACCCAACAAAAAAGCCGTCTTGCGACGGCTTTTTTGCTTTGCTGGCAGCGCACCCGTGTCAAACGGCGGGCGGCTGGGCCACCCGGGCTGTTTGCCTGAAGTGGATCAGGCGGCGAGTGCCAAGGCTTTCACCTTGGTGGACAGGCGGCTCTTGTCGCGAGCGGCCTTGTTCTTGTGGAAGATGCCCTTGTCGGCAATGGTGTCGACCACAGCTTGCATCTTGCCGAAGAGTTCGGTGGCCTTGACCTTGTCGCCGGCGAGAACGGCTTTTTCAACGTTCTTGACCGCCGTGCGGTATTTGGAGCGCAGCGAGGTGTTGGCTGCGTTGAGTTTGGTGCCTTGACGGACGCGTTTGCGGCCCGACGCGAGGCGCGGGTTCTTTTTCTTGGGCTTGGTGGATGCCATGGTAAATATTCCTAGGGTCTGAGGATGTTGCCAGCGAAGCCCGCCATTATAGCCTGCGGGCGTTTTACCAGCTGTTTCCACGCTCCAGCCAGAGCCAGCGCATACACTTCGCAGCCTGTGTCTCTGCTCAAATCCGCCTCCACCGTTTCGTTGCTCACCCTGGCGTCCCGCGTCACGGGCTTGGTGCGTGACCTACTCATGGCGTCCATTTTCGGCGCCAATGCGCTGACCGACGCGTTCAATGTCGCCTTTCGCATCCCCAACCTGTTCCGGCGATTGTTTGCCGAAGGCGCTTTCAGCCAGGCGTTTGTGCCGGTGCTGGCGACGACGCGCGCGCAGCAGGGCGATGCGACCACCCGTGTGCTGATTGCCAGCGTCGCCACGGTGCTGTTCTGGGCGCTGTTGGTCACCTGCATGCTCGGTGTGTTCGGGGCGCCGCTGCTGGTGTGGGCGCTGGCCAGCGGCCTGCGCCAGAGCCCCGAGGGGTACGCCGCTGCGGTGGTCATGACGCGCTGGATGTTTCCCTACATCGGCTTCATGTCGCTGGTGGCGCTGTCGGCCGGCATTCTGAACACCTGGAAGCACTTTGCCGTGCCGGCCGTCTCGCCGGTGCTGCTCAATATCGCCATGATCGGCGCCGCCTGGTTCGGCGCACCATTGTTTCGCCGCTGGGGCATCGAGCCCATCTATGCGATGGCCGGTGGTGTGGTGCTGGGCGGGGCGTTGCAGTTGGGCGTGCAAATACCGGCGTTGCTGCGGCTCGATCTGCTGCCGCGCATTGGCATGCACTGGGCGCAGCTGCGCGACGCGGCGCGCGACCCCGGCGTGCGCCGGGTGCTGCAATTGATGGCCCCCATTCTCCTGGGTGTTGGCGTGGCACAGCTTTCGCTGCTCATCAATACGCAGATTGCCTCGTACCTGGCGCCGGGCAGCGTCACCTGGCTGTTCTATGCCGACCGCTTGATGGAGTTTCCCACCGCGCTGCTGGGCGTGGCGCTGGGCGTGGTGCTGACGCCGCAGCTCACCGCCGCGCGCGCTGCGGGCGATACGGCGCGCTATTCGTCCATGCTCGACTGGGGCCTGCGCATCGTCGTGCTGCTGGCCGTGCCCAGCGCCGTGGCACTGCTCACCTTTGCCACCCCGCTGGTCGCCACCTTGTTCCACCACGGCGCACTGAAAGCCGACGACGTGGTGCAGATTGCCGTGGCGCTCTCAGGCTACGGCGCCGGCCTGCTGGGGCTGGTGGCGATCAAGGTGCTGGCGCCCGGCTACTACGCCAGCCAGGACGTGCGCACACCGGTGAAGATCGGCATTGCCGTGTTGGTCATTACCCAGTTGCTCAATGTGGTGCTGGTGCCGCGCATGGCGCACGCGGGCCTGGCGCTGTCGATTGGTCTGGGTGCACTGGTCAATGCGGGGTGGCTGCTGCTGGGTCTGCTGCGGCGCGGCAGCTTTCGGCCGGAACCTGGCTGGCGGCTTCTGGGTGCGCAGGTGCTTGCGGCCAGCCTGCTGCTTGGGGCGCTGCTGTCGTGGTTCAGCACGCACTTTTCCTGGATTGCCATGGGCGATGCGCACGGCGTACGCGCGGCGCTGCTCGCTGCCTGTATGGCGGCGGCAGCGCTGCTGTACTTCGGCGTGCTGTGGCTCGCCGGGCTGCGGGTGGGCGCGCTTGTGCGGCACTGACCTGCGTGCAGCGTTGGCGGCCAACCGCTAGGATGTCGGCATGCCCCTGAGCCTTGAACTTCCCACCCCGTTGGAATACTTCGCCTCGCTGGTGCAAAGCGATGCGCAGTTTCCCCTGTTGGAGACAGCCGCCAGCCTTGCCATGGACGCGTACCCCGGGCTGGATGTCCAGGCCCTGCTGGACGAAGTCGATCAACTGGCGGCGCGGCTGGCGCGCACCGTGGCGCGCGATGCACCGGCCCTGGAGCGCCTGCGTGCGCTGAACCAGTTGTTCTTTGTCGACCTGCGCTTTGCTGGCAACGTCAACGACTACTACGACGCCGAGAACAGCTACCTCAACAGCGTGCTGCGTACGCGCCGGGGCATTCCCATCAGCCTGGCCGTGCTCTGGCTGGAGTTGGCACAGAGCCTGGGCCTGCACGTGCGCGGCGTGGCCTTTCCCGGCCACTTCATGGTCAAGGCGCTGCTGCCACGCGGGCAGGTGCTGATCGACCCGTTCACCGGCGAATCGCTCTCGCGCGAGGAGCTGCTGGAGCGCCTGGCGCCGTTTCAGCCCGGCGGCCTGCCCGACGGCGCCGAACCCCCCCTGGGCCTGTACCTGCAGGCAGCCCAGCCGCGCGAGATCATCGCGCGCATGCTGCGCAACCTGAAGGAAGTGCACCGCGCGGGCAGCGACTGGCAGCGCCTGCTGGCGGTGCAGGAGCGGCTGGTGCTGCTGCTGCCCGCCGCCTGGGACGAGGTGCGCGACCGGGGCCTGGCGCATGCTGAGTGCGGCCATGCAGCCTTGGCGGTGGCAGACCTGGAAACCTATCTGCACCATGTGCGCGGCGACGACAACACTGAAATTCTGGCCGACCGGCTGCAGACGCTGCGCCGCGCCATACGGTAGCCCCATTCGCCACCTGCTCGCGCCGAGATGGCCGGCTGACCCCGTCCACCCACCCACCGCCACCATGGCTTTGTCTGGAGATTGATGGCCCGTCGCCCCAAGATGCCCTTGCTGGGAGCGTTCACGCGCGCCTACCAGCGCAACCTGCGCGCGATGGCGCGCGCCCTGCAAACGCTGCCTGCGGCAAAAACCAAGCGTCGCCCCAAGCGCGTGTCGGCGCTTGCCGGGCCGCTGGCGCTTCGAGCGCGCCAGCCAGCGCGCAAAACCGTCCGCGCGATCAGCACAAAACCAGCGCTGGGCCAGTGGCTGGCCGGCATCGCGCCCGGCCCGGCGGGCGCGCGGCGCTACCAGCTTTACGTGCCGCCGGGTGTCAGCCGTACCAGCCGCACGCGCCTTCCGCTGCTGGTGATGCTGCACGGCTGCGGGCAAACGGCCCACGGCTTTGCCGCCAGCACGCGCATGAACCAGCGCGCGGCGCGCGAGCGCTTTCTGGTGCTCTACCCCGAGCAGGAACGGATGGCGAACGTCCAGGGCTGCTGGAACTGGTTCGCACGCCGCAATGGCCGGGCGGACGCCGAGGCGGCGACGCTGCTTGCCGCTATCGACCAGGTGGCGCAGCGCTACCCGGTGCATCCGGCGCGCATTGGCGTTGCCGGGCTCTCGGCGGGCGCCAGCATGGCGGGGCAGATGGCACTGCTGGCGCCGCAGCGCTTTTGTGCGGTGGCGATGCATTCCGGTGCGCCGCCGGGCAGCGCAGAGTCCACCGCCACGGCGTTGGCGGCGATGCGGGGTGAGCGCGAGCCGCAGGGGTTGGCCGCTGCCGACGCCGGATCTGCCGCCATCGCGCCGCCGCCGCTGCTGCTTTTGCACGGTGATGCCGACGGCGTGGTGGCGCTGCAGAGCGCGCGCCGCACCGCCGCCTGGTGGGCACACGCACTGGGCGCGCAGCCAGGTCCCGTGCGCGTGCAGCAGCGCGGTGCCCGGCGCGCCATGCGCGTGACCGAGTGGCGTGCACGCGGCAAAGTGCAAGTGGTGCTGCGCGAGATCGAGGGCCTCGGCCATGCCTGGAGCGGCGGCACCGCGAGCGCCGCCTACAGCGACCCCAGCGGGCCGGATGCCACGGCGTTGATCTGGGCCTTCATGGCGCGCCAGTTCGTTGACAAATAGCAGATAAATTGGCCTTTACCGCAATACCCGTAAGCCTATCTAGCTATCAAAATTATAGAAATCTCTGGATCATGCGGCCGAGCTGGCCGGCGGATGTGCCGGCGACCCCGGTCGGCCGAACTGGCGCCAGGCGCGGCGCAATTGGGTGTCTGACGCAAACCCGGCGCCTTCGGCGGCTTGTGTGACGTTCTGGCCGGCGTGCAAAAGCGCCTCCGCCCGTGCCAGCCGGATGCGGCGCAGCCAGGCCAGCGGGGCAATCTCGGCGTGTTCAAGGAACAGGCGCGTGAGGTGGCGCGGCGAGGTGTGGGCGATGTCCGCCATCGCCGGCACGCTCCAGGTGGCCTGCGGCGCGGCGCACACCGCGTCCTGCACCCGGTGCACGCCGGCGTGCAAATGGTTGCGGTTGGCCATGAAGGGTGAAATCTGCGGGTCGTCCGGCCCGCGCCGCAGTGCCAGTACCAGCGTTTGCGCCACCTGCGCCGCGACGGCCGGGCCGCAGATCTGGGCGATGCGGTGCAGCACCAGGTCCATGCCCGTACTGACGCCAGCGCTGCTGTAGAGCGCGCCATCGGCCACGAACACCCGGTTGGCGACCACGTCGCAGCGCGGTTCGGTTCGGGCGAGTTCCTCCAGGTGCTGGTGGTGCGTGGTGGCGCGGCGCCCGGCGAGCAGCCCGGCGTGCGCCGCCAGCACGGCGCCGGCGCAGACGGTGAGCAGTTCGAGCTGGCCCTGGCGCAAGCGCAGGCCGCGCAGCCAGTGCAGCAACTGCTGCGCGTCGTCGCCAGAGACATCGAGGTCGCCGCCCGCCATCCCGACGACGATGACCCACGAGGGCGCCGGCAGTTCGCCCGGCAAGGGCACAAGCCCGGCGAGCTGCACACCGACCGAACTGGCCACCACTGGCGAGGGGGCGGCAAAGTGCAGCACGAAGCGCTCGGCTTGGCCGGCGGCCACCAATTGCGCATTGGCCGAGCGCAAGGCCTCGGCCGGCCCGGCCCAGTCCAGAGCCAGGCTGCCGGGCAGCAGGGCAAACCAGACGTGAACAGGCGCCGGGGCCGGGGGCTTCATGGCAGGGCGTGCGTACGGGCTTGGGAGAGGGCTTCGTCCACTGTGCAGATGCGTGCAAAGCGCCCGGTGAGCACGGTCGCCGTGCGCGCCTTGATGTCGCGGGCCGTGAGCGGCTGGCCATCGGGCTGAACCATGTCCCAGGTGAGCGTGGCGTCGGGCACGAAATCGACCTGCCAGCCCAGATCGCTGGCGTGGCGCGTGGTGGTCTCGCAGCACTGCTCGGTGCGAATGCCGCTGACGATCAGGCGGCCGATGCCGTTTTGCGTCAGCCACACGTCCAGGCCCGTGCCCACCAGCGCGCTGTGGCGCGACTTGGTGAAGCTGGCGGCGGCGGTGAAGTCGGCCAGCCCATCGAGCGGGCGCACCAGGCCGGAGGCTTGCGCGAACGGGTTGTCGGCGCTCGGCGGGCCGTCGCTGTGCAGCACGCGCACGATGGGCAGGCCCAGCGCGCCAGCGCCCGCAATCAGTGCGTTCTGTGCCTGCAGGTAGGCCGGCATATCGGCGTCCGTGAAATAGGGACGGTGGCGAAACGACTCTTGCACGTCGATCACAATGAGACAGGTTTTCATGACAATGTCCTTGGGCTGGTGAAGATTGCAGCGCTTATGGTGCCTGCGCTAGCCCCTGGGCGCTATTGTCTACCCGGACATTTTCCGATCAATTTCAGACTATTTTCTACGCAGTCCGAAGGGGCGGCTACACCAGAGCCGCCGCCGCCAGCTCTTTCTTCAGGTAGGCATAAAACAGCGGCGCCGCCACCAGACCTGCCGGGCCGAAGACGGCTTCGGCAACGAACATCACCGTGAGCAGCTCCCAGACGCCGATCTGCGTGCGTTGGCCGACCACACGGGCGTTGATTACATATTCGGCCTTGTGGATCAGCACCAGAAACGCCAGGCAGGCGGCGGCAGCCTGGGGCGAGACGGAGAGGGCCACGATGGTGATGACGCTGTTGCACAGCAGGTTGCCGACGATGGGCACCAGCCCGGCCACGAAGGTCAGGGTGATCAGTGCCGGCGTGTAGGGCAGGCGCTCGCCCCACAGCGGCATCAGGAACAGCAGAAAAATGGCGGTAAGCGTGGTGTTGAAGGCGGCAATCCAGATCTGCGCCGCGACGATCTGGCGGAACGCCTCGGCAAACACCCGCAAGCGCTTGGCCAGTGCCAGCGCCAGTGGGCCGCTTCTGGGGGCGACGGTGCGCACGGCGGCAAGCGCGCCGATCAGCAGCCCCACGTAGGCATAGAGCAGGCCGCCCAGCCAGGCGCGCCCCGCCATGGCGAGCGCGCCGGCCTTGGCCGCCAGGTAGCTGGCAATGGTGCGCTGGATGGCGTCGGCGCCGTCGGGCAGGTGGGCCGCCATGTCGGGCGGGAGCTTGACGCGCAGCTCCAGCACGGTGCGCGCCATGTAGTCGAGCAATTCCCGGTACTGCAGCGGCGCTTCGACCACATAGCCGCGCGAATGCGTCACGGCAAACGCCAGCAGCCCCACAGGCAGCAGCACGACGAGCGTTGCCGCCACGATCTGGGCGCCGCGCGCAGGTGCTGGCGAGGCGGCAGCACCGGGCCACAGCGGCACCAGCCAGCGCGTGAGCGCCCGCGTGGCAATGAACGCCAGGCACAGGCACAGCAGCCCTGGCAACAGCCCGTGCCGCATGACGAGCAGCAAGCCGCCAGCCACCAACAGGTAGCTGGCCAGCGCCACGCCGCGCGGCAGCGGCACCTGCCCTGGCACGCGCAACGGGTGGCGCAGCGGCGCCGGCGAAGCGGGTGGGGTCTTGCTCACGCCACGACGACAGCCGCGCCGTCGCCGCGCGGCGCAATCTGGCCCAGGCGGTGCACCGCCTCGCCGGCGCTGGCCAGCAAGCTGGTGACGGCCTGCGCGTCTTGCGGCGCGACGACCAGCACCATCCCGATGCCGTTGTTGAAGGTGCGGTTCATTTCCTCGTCGGAAATGGCCGCCGTGGCCTGCAGCCAGGCAAACAGCTCGGTTTGCGGCCAACTGCCTGGCTTAAGGTGCGCGGCCAGGTCGTCCGGCAGCACGCGGGGAATGTTCTCCAGCAAGCCGCCGCCGGTGATGTGCGCCAGCGCCTTGATGCCGCGGCTGCCGCCGTCCGCGACCGGGTGCGCGGCGAGGGCCGCCAGCACGGATTTGACGTACAGGCGCGTGGGCTCCATCAGCGCGGCGCGAAACGGCTTGCCGTCGAGGGTGGTGGGCACTTTGCCTGTGCTTTCAGCGCGCGCAATGCATTTGCGCACCAGGCTGAAGCCGTTCGAATGCACGCCGCTGGATGCCAGACCCAGCACCACGTCGCCGGCCTGCACGCTGGCGCCGGTGAGGATTTTCGATTTTTCGACCGCGCCGACGGCAAAACCGGCCAGGTCGTACTCGCCGGCGGGGTACATGCCGGGCATTTCGGCGGTCTCGCCGCCAATCAGCGCGCAGCCCGAGAGTTCGCAGCCGCGGGCAATGCCGCCCACCACGGCGGCGGCGGTGTCCACATCCAGCTTGCCGCAGGCGAAGTAGTCGAGGAAGAACAAGGGCTCGGCGCCTTGCACCAGCACGTCGTTGACGCTCATGGCCACCAGGTCGATGCCCACGGTGTCGTGCATGTTCCATTCAAACGCCAGCTTGAGCTTGGTGCCCACGCCGTCGGTGCCCGAGACCAGCACCGGCTCCTGGTAGCGCTTGGGCACCTCGAACAGGGCGCCGAAGCCGCCGATACCGGCGAGCACGCCGTCCCGCATGGTTTTCTTGGCCAGCGGCTTGATGCGGTCCACCAGCGCGTCGCCGGCGACGATGTCCACCCCCGCGTCCTTGTAGGAAATGGGCGAGCTGGTGTTGGAAGGGGTGGAGGAACTCATGGGAAAGGGCTGGTGGCTGCAAAGAGGGGCGCGCGGGGCGCGCAATGGGGCGGATTTTAGGCGACGGGCAACTCCGGGGCTTAGGTGCGCGCCCGCCATCGGCCAGACTGCAGGCTTGCGCAGTGCGCGGGCACATTAAAATGCAGGTTTTTGCGGCACGCACGGTCACGGCACACACGGTCACCTTGGGCCCTTGGCGCCCACGCAGGCGCGCAGATGCGCAGATGCGCCGCCGCAAGACGCCGCAGCGAGCTTCAACCTCCTTTTTTGTGAAATCCAGCCTCTCTCGCTTCACTCCTTCTGTTCTCGCCTGGGCGCCGTCCCGGCGCGGCCAGCGGCGTGCCGTGTGCAGCGGCTGCTCTGCATGAAGCAACTGGCGCTTGACATTGGTTTGGCGCCGCTGCCCACGCTGGGCAGCTTTTTTGGCGGGCCGAATGCCGCAGCCTTGCAGCATCTGCGCATGGCCGTCGAGGGCGGCAGTGCGCGCTCGCCCGTGCCCACCTACCTGTGGGGCGAGGCCGGCACCGGCAAGACCCATTTGCTGCGTGCGGTGCGCGAGGCGCTGCGCGAGCAGGGTGTGCTGTGTGGCTGGTGCGATGCCACGACCGATCACCCGCCCGCCTTTGACGAGCGCTGGCACGCCGTGCTGCTCGACGATGTGCAGCTCTACAGCACGGGCCAGCAGGCGGCCGCATTCAATTGGTTCGTCAACGCGCTGAGCCCCGCCACCGGCGCGCCGCGCTGGGTGCTGGCCGCTGGCAGCGTGCCGCCTGCCGACCTGCCACTGCGCGACGACCTGCGCACGCGCCTGGCCTGGGGCCATGTGTTTCAGTTGCAACTGCTGGGCGAGACCGAGCGCCGCTCGGTGCTGCGCCAGCATGCCGATGCGCGCGGGCTGTTTCTGAGCGATGAGGTCATGGATTTCATGCTCAGCCGCTTTTCGCGCGACTTGGGCAGCCTGATGCAACTGCTCGACCGCCTTGACCGCCACGCCTTGCGCAAGCAGCGCGCCATCACGGTGCCGCTGCTCAAGGACATGCTGGATTCTGAATAAATGACTGCACCCGTGTCTGCCATTGCATCCGAGAAACCCCGGTTGGCCCTGTTCGACCTCGACCACACGCTGCTGCCCATCGACTCGGATTACGAGTGGGGCGAATTCACCCAGCGCATCGGCTGGACCGACCCGGCAGAGTTCGGCCGCCGCAACGCCGAGTTTTACGCCCACTACCAGGCCGGCACGCTCGACGTGCACGATTACGTGCGCTTTGCCACCGAAGCGCTGCGCCTGCGCGGGGCCGAGGCGGCCGCCGAGGCGCATGCGCAGTTCCTGCGCGAAGTCGTGCAGCCGGCGATTCGTCCGGCAGCGCTCGACCTGATTCGTGCCCACCGGGACGCCGGCGACACGCCCATCATCATTACCGCGACCAATGAATTCGTCACCCGCCCGATTGCCCAGTTGCTCGGCGTGCCGCACCTGCTGGCCGTAGAGCTCGAACGCGATGCGGGTGGCTGGTTCACCGGCGAGATTCGCGGCGTTCCCTCGATGCGAGAGGGCAAGGTGCGGCGCATGGAACAATGGCTGGCGGCGCGGGACCTCTCGTGGGACGCGGTGCACAGCACCTTCTACAGCGATTCCACCAACGACCTGCCGCTGCTCGAGCGCGTGAACGTACCCATCGCCACCAACCCCGACGCGCGCCTGCGCGCCCTTGCGGCGCAGCGCGGCTGGCGCATCCTGGACCTGTTTCCCCAGGGCTGAAAAGTCCCCTAAAACCATGATCAAGAATTTCATCGACAAGCTGCTCTCCAAGGCCGGCTCCGGCGCGCGCAAGCGCCCGGCACACCCCTACGGCAAGCGCGTCGAGGTGCCCGCCTCGGTGCACGGCATCGACCCGGCGCGCGTGGACCGCCGCGCCATCGACGTGGTGCGCACGCTGCAGCAGGCCGGTTTCGAGGCCTACATCGTCGGCGGCGCGGTGCGCGATATGTTGTTGGGTCTCAAACCCAAGGATTTCGACGTCGCCACCAACGCCACGCCCGAACAGGTCAAAGGCCTGTTCCGCCGCGCCTTCATCATCGGACGCCGCTTTCGCATCGTGCATGTGGTGCACGGGCGCGGGCGCGAGAACGAGGTGATTGAGGTCTCCACCTTCCGCGCCTACCTCGACAACGCGGCGGCCGAGCAGGTCGCCGGCAATGAGAAAACCTCGCGCGCCGCCCTGGCGGGCATGCAGCACGCGGTGGATTCGACGGGCCGCGTGCTGCGCGACAACGTCTGGGGCCCGCAGGACGAAGACGCCACACGGCGCGACTTCACCCTGAACGCGATGTACTACGACCCCGAAAGCCAGATCGTGGTCGACTACCACCACGGCATCGAGGACGCCAAGAAGAAAACGCTGCGCATGATCGGCGACCCGGCCACGCGCTACCGCGAAGACCCGGTGCGCATCATCCGTGCCGTGCGTTTCGTGGCCAAGCTGGCCGCCTTGGGCTTCACGCTCGAACCCAAGACCGCTGCGCCGTTGGTGCAATCGCAGCAACTGCTTGCCGACGTGCCGCAAAGCCGCATGTTCGATGAAATGCTCAAGCTCCTGCAGACGGGGCATGCCATCGCCACCATCGAGCAGCTCAAGAAGCTGGGCCTGGCCAAGGGCATCTACCCGCTGCTGGACGTGGTGGTCGAGCGCGCCGATACGCCCTTCGTCCTGGCGGCCCTGACCGACACCGACCGCCGCGTCAAGGAAGGCAAACCCGTGGCGCCCAGCTTTCTGCTGGCCTGCGTGCTGTGGCAGGACGTCAAATCGGGCTGGGAGCGGCACCTGGCCAAGGGCGAACACGCGCTACCGGCCTTGCAGGATGCTATTGATGGCGTGTTCGAGCGCCGCATCGGCGATGTCTCCGGCCGCGGCAAGCTCGCCGCCGACATGCGCGAAATCTGGGTCATGCAGCCGCGCTTCGAAAAGCGCACCGGCCGCGTGCCCGAAAGCATGGTGGCGCAACTGCGCTTTCGCGCCGGCTTCGACTTCATGCGCCTGCGCGCCGACATCGGCGAGGTGGATGAAGCCCTGGCCAGCTGGTGGCAGGAGTACAGCACCGCCGACGAATTCCGCCGTGAAGATCTCATGGAGCAGGCACGGGAAGAGCAAAAGCCCCGTACCCGTTCCGCAGCGCCCGCAGCACGGCGCGTGCCGCGCGAAGCGGCGGCCGCTCCGGCTGGCAGCGGCGATGTCTTGCCAGAATTGGCCGAGCGCGCGGAAGGCGCCGAAACCGGCGCGCCCAAGAAGCGCCGCCGCCGCCGCCGCAAGCCCACGGGTGGTGGCGGGGAAGCGCCGGCGGGCCAATCGCACAGCGACGCGGCGCCCCACGGCGACGAATGACTTCGGCTTGCCGTGACAGTGCAAACCACCGCCTGGATTGGCCTTGGCGCCAATCTCGGTGAGCGCGCCGCCGCGCTGCGCAGCGCCCTTACAGGCCTTGGCGCTTTGCCCGGTACGCGCGTGCTGCGCGTGTCCTCGCTCTACCGCAGTGCGCCGGTGGATGCGGGTGGGCCGGACTACTTGAACGCCGTCGCGGAAGTCAGCACCTTCCTCACGCCCCAGGCCTTGCTGGAAGCCCTGCAAACGCTGGAGCAGGCAGCGGGCCGCGAGCGCCCCTACCGCAACGCGCCGCGCACGCTGGACCTGGACATCCTGTTCTACGGCGATGTGAGCCTGGAGAGCGCCGGGCTCACCTTGCCGCACCCGCGCCTGCACGAACGCGCCTTCGTGCTGCTGCCCCTGGCGGAACTCGCGCCGGAGCGGGTGGCGCCGGAGTGGCTGGCGGGGGTAGCGGGGCAGGCCATCGAGCGGTGGGGCGGGGCCGATTGGGGCAATATCCTCGTTTGAAATTAGTTCGAAATATATAGCTGTAGGCGCTTATCCCATAAGCGATAGAGGCCAATTTCACTGTGTATTTTTATGCTTCGCTGCACGGGCGGGTGCACGGCGGGTGTGCCCGCATTTTTGGCAGCCGGCCCTTGCCAAGGGTGGGAGCCTGGACGGCGCAGGCATTGGGGTCGGATCACGATTTCGCCCAGCGAAAAGCGTGCTCAGACCCCGATCCCGGAATGGTGGGCGCTGCGTCAGATGCACTCAATTCCGTCCTTTTGACGGCGTGCCTTCGCCAAGGTTTCACGGTCAGACGCAACCAGCCAGCGCCATTGACTTTACGGGCCAAGCACAGCGCGAGTGCCCATGCCCACCTCTATCCCGCGTCTTGCTACACGGCGTCCAAGGTAGCCAGCAAGCTAAGACACCCGTCGGATTGTCATGTTGCTTCACCAGAAAGATCTGCTGCCCCAAGCTGCTCCCGCACACTCCCCAACACTCCCTCCAGCAACGCCTCCCGCACCTCCGCCGACGGCATCGCCCGCGCCAGTGCCACAGCCCCCACCAACTGCGCCACCACCGACCAAGCCTCGGCCTCGCGGCCCGTCGCGGTCGCCATGCTGTCCTTGAGGGTTACCACGCCCTGCTCAAACGCCAGCCGGGTCGCGTCGTTGGCGCGCGCGACCTCGCCCGCCAGCGCGGGGATGGCGCAACCCGTCTCTGGTTGCTCGATGTGGGCGGGGCTGAGATACCCCTCGACGATGCGCAGCAACTGCTTGCGCGATTTGCCGTGGAACAGCTTGCCCGAGCGCTGCAATTCGTTGTGCACGATGGCTTCGAGCAGTTCGCTCTTGGAGCGAAAGTGCGAATAGAACGCCCCCGAGGTCAGGCCGGCGGCGGCCATCAGGCTGTCGACGCCGGTGCCGGCAAAGCCCTGGCGCTTGGCCAACGCGCCCGTGGTCTTGAGCAGGCGGGCGCGGGTGTCTTGTTTGTGGGTGGTGGGGTAGCGCATGGGGGTGCCTTAAAAACGCTTGCAGTGTGGCATAACGATCGTTACGATAACGACCGTTATCTTAAACCTAGGCCACTATGAACACAGAGACTCAACTGCCGCTGCGCCCCGCAGCCCTCATCGTGGGCGCGGGCGACGCCACGGGTGGCGCCATCGCCAAGCGCTTTGCGCGCGAAGGCCTGGTGGCCTGTGTTACCCGCCGCAGCGCCGACAAGTTGGTGCCGTTGGTCGATGAGATTACCCGCTTGGGTGGCCAGGCGCGTGGCTTTGCCTCCGATGCGCGCAAGGAGGACGAGGTGGTGGCGCTGGTGGACACCATCGAGCGCGAAGTCGGCCCGATCGAGGTGATGGTGTTCAACATCGGTGCCAACGTGCCGTGCAGCATCCTGGACGAAACAGCGCGCAAATACTTCAAGATTTGGGAGATGGCCTGCTTCGGCGGCTTCCTCGCCGGGCGCGAGGTGGCGCGGCGCATGGTGGCGCGCGGGCGCGGCACGATTTTGTTCACGGGCGCCACGGCGGGGCTGCGCGGCTCGGCCAACTTTGCCGCTTTCGCCGGCGCCAAGCATGCGCTGCGCGCGCTGGCGCAGAGCATGGCGCGCGAGCTGGGGCCGAAGAACATCCATGTGGCGCATGTGGTGGTCGACGGCGCCATCGACACCGATTTCATCCGCGAGAGCTTCCCCGAGCGCTATGCGCTGAAGGACCAGGACGGCATCCTCAACCCCGAGCACATTGCCGACAACTACTGGCATTTGCACGCCCAGCCGCGCGACGCCTGGACCCACGAACTCGACCTGCGCCCGTGGATGGAGCGCTGGTAGCCCGCTGCCCCGATCTCACCCAAGGACCCCCATGACCAAAACCGTTGAATTCCTGTTCGACCTGGGCAGCCCCTACAGCTACCTGGCTTGGCACCAGTTGCCCAAGGTGGCAGCAGCGCAGGGCGCCCGCACCGTCTATACGCCGGTGCTGCTGGGCGGTATCTTTCAGGCCACGGGCAATGCCAGCCCGGCGGAGGTGCCGGCCAAGGCGCGCTATCTGGACATTGACCTGGCGCGCTGGGCGCAGGCCTGGGGCCTGCAGATCGCCAGCAACCCGGCGTTCCCCATCCACACGCTGGCGTTGATGCGCGGCGCCGTCGCCATGCAGATGCAGGGCGACGAGCCCTTCCAGCGCTATATGCAGGCGATGTACCACGCCATGTTTGGCGAGCCGCGCAATATGGGCGACCCGGCCGAGGTGGCGGCCGTGCTCACGGCGGCGGGGTTCGATGCGGCAGAGGCCATGGCCCAGATCGGCCAGCAAGCGGTGAAAGACCGGCTGAAGGACAACACCAGCCATGCGATCGCGCGCGGGGTCTTCGGTGTGCCGAGCTTTTTCGTGGGCGATGAGCTGTTTTGGGGGCAGGACCGGCTGGATCAGGTCGCGCAGGCGCTGGCGCGCGCCTGATGCTTCCAAAAAAATAGCTGCTAGCGCTTGTCCAATAAGCGCTAGCAGCCGTTTTGATCTAAAAAATGGAGCGGCTGTTGGTCAATCCACCGTGGCGCCCGACGCCTTCACCAGCGTCTTGTACTTGGCGCGCTCGGCCGCCATGAAGCTGTCGAACCGCTCGGGCGTGGTTGGCACAGGTTCGGCCAGCAAATGGCCAAAGCGGGTCTTGGTTTCTGGCGCGTTCAGCGCGGCGACAAACGCCTTGTTCAGCTTGTCGAGGACAGGCTTGGGTGTGCCCGCGGGCGCCACCAGGCCCCACCAGGTGTCGATTTCAAAACCTTTGAACGTGTCGGCCACGGGTGGCACACCGGGCAGGGCAGGGCTTGCCTGGGCGCTCGTCACGGCCAATGCCAGGAGCTTGCCGCTTTGGATGTTGGGTGCCGCGGTGGCGAGGTTGTCAAAGTTGAAATCGACCTGGCCCGAGAGCAGGGCAAGCTGCGCCGGTTTGCCGCCGTTGTAGGGGATGTGCACGCCAAAGATGCCCGCCTGCTGCTTGAACATTTCACCCGCCAGGTGGCCGGCACTGCCGTTGCCGCCGCTGCCATAGTTGAGTTTGCCGGGGTTGGCACGGGCGTAGGCAATCAGGTCGGCCAGGGTGGCGATATGGCGCTGCTTGGCGATGTTGGCATTCACCACGAGCACGTTGGGGATGCGCACCATCTGGGTAATGCCAGCGAAATCCTTGGCGGCGTTGTAGGGCATGCGTTTGAACAGCCAGGGGTTCACGGCATGCGTGGCGGTGGCGGCGATGCCGATGGTGTTGCCGTCGGGCGCGGCCTTGGCGACGATGTCGGCGCCGATGTTGCCGCCTGCGCCGGGCTTGTTCTCGACGATCACCGTACCAAGGGCATCTTTGACGCCTTCGGCCAGTACCCGTGCCGTGACGTCCACCGGGCCGCCGGGGCCGTAGGGGACGATGAGGCGAATCGGGTGCGACGCGTCTTGCGCCTGCGCGCCGGTGGCAAACAGCGCGGCTGCGGCAGCGCTGGCAAGGAGGAGAGTGCGGAGTTTCATGGCGCTATTGTGCAAAAAATGCCCTGCGCACGCTGTCCGCTCCCACCGCCGGGACGGCAGGGGCCGTTTTCAAGCGCCGTGCTTGTCGGCCTCCGAAGTGAACGCGTCAGCGAAATACTCTTCCGCTGGCAGGCCCCGCTGGCCGCAATAGGCGTCGCGCGCGCTGTCCACGACGATGGGCGCGCCGCAGGCATACACCTGGTGGCCCGAGAGGTCGGCAAAGTCGTCGAGCACGGCCTGGTGCACAAAGCCGGTGCGGCCGCTCCAGCCGTCTTCCGGCAGGGCATCGGAGACGACCGGGATGTAGCGCAGTTGCGGCAGCTCGGCCAGACGCTCTTGCACCCAGGCGTCCATGTACAGGTCGCGCGGGCGTCGCCCGCCCCAGTACAGCGCCACGGGCCGGGTGCTGCCGCTCTTTTGCAATTGCTCGATCAGCGCCTTGACGGGCGCAAAGCCGGTGCCCGAGGCGAGCAGGACGATGGGTTTGTCGGAATCTTCACGCAAGTAGAAGCTGCCATACGGCCCTTCGATGCGCAGGATGTCGCGCTCTTTCATGCCGGCAAACACATGGTCGGTGAATTTTCCGCCGGGCATGTGGCGCAGGTGCAGTTCCACGCCGCCCACGGCTTCCTGCGTGTGCGGCGCGTTGGCGATCGAGTACGAACGCCGCACACCGCCTTGCAGAATGAATTCGACATATTGGCCGGCGTGGTAGCGGAAGGCTTCGGTCGCTGGCAGTTGCAGGCGCAGGCGCATCACGTCGTGCGAGAGCTGCTCCAGCGCGGCAATGCGCACCGGGAGCTTGCGGATGGGGAAAGCGCCTTCGTCGGTCACCTGGCGCGATTCGAGCACCACGTCGCTGTGCGCCACGCTGCAGCAGGTGAGCACGAAGCCGGCGGCTTCTTCCGCCGCGCTCAGGGCTTTTTCCTGGTGCTCGCCGTGCACCACGGTGCCCGATATTTTCTTGCACTTGCAGGAGCCGCAGGCGCCGTCCTTGCAGCCGTAAGGCAGGCCAACACCGGCACGGATGGCGGCCGTCAGCATGGGTTCGTTCGCTTCGGCGGCAAAGGCGCGGCCACTCGGCAGCACGGAAATCTGAAAGGGTGGTGCTGCGGGCGCGGCGCTGGTCATGCTTTGGGTATCCTCAAGGTTCTGCAAAGAGCCGTTCGATTTTGCCCTCAAACCAAAACCCCTCCGGCGCGCTGCCCGCGCGCTTTCGCCGCCCCAGGCTGCTCATCGTCGGCTGCGGCGACGTGGGCGTGCGCGTGCTGCGTGCGCTCTCGCAAGGCGACAACCCCCCGCGCCTGCGCGTGCTGGCGCTGACATCGAGCGCCGAGCGCGTGGCCGAGCTGCGCGCACTGGGCGCCGAGCCGCTGCTGGGCAACCTCGATGCCCCCGCCACGCTGCGCCGCCTCGCGGGCGTGGCCACGCATGTGCTGCACCTGGCTCCGCCGCCGCAATCCGGTGCCACCGACCCGCGTACGGCAGCACTGCTCGCCGCCTTGCGCCTGCGCACACTGCCCAAAACTTTGGTGTACGCCTCGACCAGTGGCGTGTACGGCGACTGCGGCGGCGCCTGGGTGGCCGAGACGCGCGCCGTGGCGCCGGCGACCGCCCGCGCCCGGCGCCGCGTGCACGCCGAGCAAAGCGTGCGCCGCTTTGGGCGCGCCGGGGTGCGTGCCAGCGTGCTGCGCGTGCCGGGTATTTACGCACCAGACCGCGCGGGCGGCACGCCGGAGGCGCGCCTGCGCCGGGGCACGCCGGTACTGCGGGCGCAGGACGACGTGGTCACCAACCATATCCACGCCGACGACCTGGCGCGCGCCTGCCTGGCGGCCCTGTGGCGCGGCGCGCCGCAGCGCATCTACAACCTGAGCGACGAAAGCCAGTTGCCCATGGGCGACTACTTCGACCTGGCCGCCGACCTGTACGGCCTGCCGCGCCCGCCGCGCATCGCGCGCAGCGAGATGGCCGAGCAGTTGGGTGCGATGCAGATGAGCTTCATGAGCGAATCGCGCCGTCTCGACACCACGCGCATGGCGTGCGAACTGGGTCTGCGGCTGGCCTACCCGACGGTGGAGCAGGGCCTGCGGGCAGCGAACGCGTAGCAATGCCCCATGGGCACCCTTGGACTATTGTTCCTTGCCATTAATGTCCGAGACAGCGTATTAAAGCCTGAGGCATGGGGACAGACCGGAACGTTCGCTATGCAGCGAGTGCTGCCGGTGGCCACCGCTCGGCATACTCACGGTGACTGGCACCAAGCGGTCGTTCATAAGCGCTGTTTTGCGGCTCGTCGCGTGGACGCTCTAGACCATTACCGCCGGGCGCACCATCAGCCCTTGACTTCGCCGTTCGGATCTGCTGCGAGTAAAGACTGACACAGGGAACAAGTCCTACTGGGTGATGAACCCTAAGCCGGGTTGGGCGGCGCTGCCGATCGGGCAACAATGGGCTTGAGCCGCCGCGCGTTGCGCACCCCCGGCGCCTCGTCAAAACTCGTCCAAGAGGCTCTCGTTCTTGCCTGCCGTCTGCAATTTCGCCTTGACCCATTCGCGGACCTCGCTGGCTCCTAGCGACTCGATACCGAGGGCCGGCAGCGGGTCCAGCGCGCAGAGCACAAGTTCCGCTTCCTGGGCGGGCACGTCGGGACCTTGAATACGCTCAATCTTCAAGCGCTTACGCGCGGCATCCATCAGGGAAATGCCGTCCTTCTCGGTACGGATGAGGTCCCACTTGTTCAGGCACACAAGTACGGGCTTGCCGAACGCCCGAACCTTCTCGCACAGCGCAACGTCTGTGCCTGAAACGCCGCGAGTGGCATCCATGACAAGCAGGAAGACATCTGTATGGTGGAGCGCATCGTCGGTCGAGGCATTCACCCTAGCCCGATAGTCGTTGAAACCGGGATAGTTGGTGACGAAGGCGTCGCCACCGCCGCCTAGTGCATAGCGCATCGCCTCAGAGGTGGAGCCGGCGACGGGATCCGCATTGGTCGGTATGCCGAAAACCTTCTCGATCAGCGTGTCCTTGCCGGTCGAGCCGTCTCCAACGACGCCGATGCTCAGCCGGTTGGCCAGCGCGAGGCGCAGTGTTGCCGTGTAAAGGACGGCTGGCACCGTCTTTCGGAACGCCGGTCCGGCGAGGTCAACCGCCAGCCAAGCGCCTGAGGCGATCCAACCAATAGGGCCTAGCAGCGTACCGATGGACCGGGTGATGACGGCATTCGTGGCAAAGCTCAGGCCGCTTCCCAACAAGGCTCGCGACACCATATTCGCGGTGATAACTGCGAACCTGTATGTAGCGAAGCCACCGAGTTGACGCAGCAGGATGGGCATCAGCACGGCGGCACTCGCGGCGTACGGCACGTCCTTGACGTCGAGGTTCATTGAGCGGAACAGGACGCGCTTTTCCTCAGCAGTCATCGAGTCGAGCGTGTCGGCGAAGACCTTTTCGATGACTAGCTCTTCGTTGCGCTCCACCGTGTTCGACGACGATATGTCCTTGGCCTTTAGCTTCTCGCCCACGTCGCAAACCACTTCCGCGTAGGACACGCCATCGCCGCCTCGGAAAAGACTCGCGATGTCATTGCTGCCCATGCGGCGCAGGTGGTCGGCGATCTGCTGTGCTGCAGAGCGCGAGGTAAGGTCGCTGGCCTCGGGCTTGAAGTCGAGGTACTTCAGCAGCGGCAGGACGTCCTCGACGGCATGGTTCGCAGTGCGATGGATTACGTCGACGAGCGACAGTTTTTTCTGGGTGGTCATGACAGTGTCCTGGAAGCGGTTCAAGCACGGAGGGTATCGACGGTGAAGCCAAGCTGGCCGTGGGCAAGAGGGCTGATGCTCACGCTCACGTGGGCGCAAGCGTAGCCAACGGCGAGACCTAAGCCGGCACCGGCCAGCGCACCCGCGATACCTGCGAGCGCCGCTCCCGCACCAGCACCTGCCATCAAGCCGGCCGCCGAGCAGATGATGAGCGTCTCTCGGCCCGGTTCCACGTAGCGTACCGTGATGCGGTGGCTGCGCGCGAACTCCTTCAGGGCATTGATCACTAGATCCCTCAATTCCTCCTTCACCTGGAAGGTAGCCGGCGCACCTGCGCGTAGGAATGCCAACAGCTTGTTGATGTCAATGGCGCGGTTGATGGACAGACTGGATTGCATAGATATATCTCCTGGGTTGCGGCATGCCGACCATCGACATGCACGCCAACTACTCCGCATGAACTGTGCCAGGGCCATTCCAGTGTACGACTTCTATATGAATCAATGACTTGGGATTTAATCCATATATTTAATTTCGTCTTATCATTGAAATTGAAATTTGCTTCATCAATGAAAACATGAATATTCTGTCGCAGCGTTTCATCGTCGTGGGAATGCGGGATGCGCCAGCCCGGCGCCGCGACGGGGTCTGGGTGCACGCGGCCGTGATGTCGGCGGATGAGGCGCTCATATCGGGCTGGATCGACCAGGCACGCGGGGAAGAGTGGCGGCTGGTTCAGCAGACGAATCAGTCTGTCATTGGACGCCTGCGCGCGCTGCAAGGAAGACCTGAGAAGCTTCCAGGCAAGACTTGGCCTGAGCTGGTGAACCAGTTGCTCACCATGGAGCCCGCCCAGTTGGTTGATCAACCTGAGTTAGATTCGATCAAGGAGTTGGCGCCGCTGATAAGGCTCGCGGGCGAAATCGTAGCCCGCCGTTCGGTTATCGGCTTCTTGCAGACGTCCACCTCCGAAACACTGCCTGCCGCCAAGATCGCCAGAGAACTGGCGGAGAGGCCTCGCCTGCTTGAAGACAACTCCGTATCGTTCATCCGCCTTCGCTCCTGCGTTTCTGATGATGCTGTCGATACTTCGGACCAAGCCTTCGACGAACTGATGCGTCAGGTAATGTCCCAGCTGACGTCCGTCACGCCCAACGATCACTCCCCCAAGGAAGGTCCCCGGTTGCTCATTGGTGAGACGGGCGCCGGAAAGAGCGAACTGGCTCGTGCGCTGCACGAGAAGTTGCGAGCGCAAACAGGGCGGTCGGGGGACTTCAAATCCGTGAACATCGCTGCGGTCTCGCCCAGTCTGCTGGAGGCGCGCCTGCGCGGCTATCTCAAGGGCTCCTTCACCGACGCCAAGACGGATCAAAAAGGATGGTTCGAGCTAGCCAACGGTGGCACCCTATTTCTCGATGAAATCCAGGCGGCACCAATGGACTTCCAGGTGCAATTGCTGGACCTGCTCAGCCCTGTGTCCGACACGGTCGAAGTGGAACCAATCGCCGCCCAAGGCAAGGAACGCAAGCGCTTTCGCGTCCGGGTCATCATGGCAACCAACGAATCCGAGGCCTCGCTGCTAGCGAAGGGCCGGTTGCGCAAGGACTTGGCCTATCGCATCCGCGCGAGGATGGAGCTGAAGCCCCTTGCGCAGCGTTTGCGCGCGGGCACTGAAGGCGACCTGCTCATTCGCTTGTTGCGGCTGCATAGATGGCGAAGCGCTCCTGCAATCGAGTTCCAAGCGGGGCGCCTCGCCATCGCAGAGGACGATCTTAAGACACGGCTTGTCGCAAGCATCCTTCCCTCTATCGACCGTAAAGCGTTTGGTGTGCTTGAGGCCTATGACTGGCCCGGCAACTTGCGGGAGTTCGAGCGTGTCTGCTTCGATGCATTCCTTGAATACGACCGCACCGGTTCCACAGACTGGGTAAGCACCTTCCAGGCTGCCATCGGCGTGCCTCTGGAAGACACTCGAATCGAAGTCACGGCGAGTGACGCGACACAGGCTCGAATTGCTAGGGAAATTGAAGCACTGCTCGTAGCAAACGAATTCAACGTGAGCGCCATCCAAAGCAGGCTTGCCGTCTATAAGAAGAAGTCTCCGCCAGCGTTGAAGAAATTCCTACGAACGAACAAGGTCCACCTAGATCTGGGGAAATGGGCCAGCCGCAAAGCGCAAGCGCTTCTCAAGGACGTCGCCGACGACGGTCGATGATGCGGCACGTCCGGCCCTGTCGCCCGAGTGTTGATACCGCCTGAACTGACCACCTGTGCCGGATAAGGTTGACCACTCCGCTGGCACTGACCGGCAGAGTTCGCTGCACAGCAAGCATTGCCGGTGGAAGCTGGCACGACAGCAACGGGTAGGCAGCACCAATTCGCAGCTTACGAGAGCTATCGTTCAGATTGTCTGGCGCACTGCGATCCAGCCAGTTTCTGGTTTGAGGCGAACAGCGGACGTCTGGCCAGATAGCAGGTCAAAGTCTGATATCGGCGGCAGCAGTCACAGGCTTGCCAAATCTCAGCGGCTGCAACCAGCCTGAAGCGGCCATCCTCGCTGCCTCACACATTGCCACCGTGACTGCTCGCGACCGGCTGGGGGCCTCCTGTCTCAGACTTTCGTAGCGAAAGAGCGAACCGCGTGACCGGGCCAGTTGTCTCAGGCTTCCTTGGCCGTGAACAGTTGTCGCTGGGCACGCAGCGCAGGCAGTGGGGTCGGACCACGATTTCGCGCCGCGAAACTCGTGCTCAGACCCCGCTGCCGGAACGCAGGGCGTAGCGTTGGCGCAACCACAACCACAACCCCGGATTTTGGCAGCACGCCCAACAGCGCATGGGCGGTTAAAGTTTTGCATGAAATAGGCCTCTAGCGCTTATCTGGTAAGCGCTAGCAGCTATTGTTTTGGTATCTCAGTGGCTGCCCGACAGCGATGCCGCCACCATCCGCTTGAACGGCGGAAAGTTCTGCGCCAGCCGCAGCGCAGCGCCGCGCAGCAGGCGGGCCGGCCCGGCGTCGTCGGTGTAGAGGCGCGCGACCAGGTTGGTGGCCAGGTACAGCGGCAGGGTTGCGCGGCGGTGGGCGCGTTCGTAGTCGGCCAGCAGGCGGCGCGCGGCGATGTCGCCCGCATTGAGCTGGGCCGAGCGGATGGCGTCGGACAACGTCGCAATGCCCAGCAAGCCGAAGTTGAAGCCGTGCGCCGTCACCGGGTGCATGCCCACCGCCGCGTCGCCCACGCAGGCAAAGCGCTGCGCCACCAGGCGGTGCGGCCGCACGCCGACCAGCGGGTACAAATGGCGCGTGCTGGCCAGTTCCATGCGGCCCAGCCGCTGCGAGAAGCGGGCCGTCAGCGCAACGCCAAACTCGGGCGCGGGGAGGTTTTCCAGGCCGTCGAGCTGGTGGTGTGGCAGCGTCAACACCACGCAGGAGCGGTGTGCGCCGGTCTCTGGCGCGTCGTTCATGGGCAGCAGGGCGAGCGTCTGTCCGTAGCCGAACCATTCCCAGGCGACATGGTGGTGCGGTGCTTCGTGCGTCATGGTGCACAGCAGCATGGAGCGGCCATAGTCGTGCATGTCGGCGCTGATGCCCATGGCCCGGCGCGTGCCAGAGAACCGGCTGTCGGCCGCTACCAGCAGGCGTGCCGTGAGTTCCTTGCCGCTGGCGAGCGTGGCGTGGGCCGCCTGTTCGTCGGTGTGCGCCTTGGCCACACTCTCGCCGGCCAGCAGGGTGATATCGCCATGCTGCTCTTGCGCCGCGCGCATTTCGGCGAATGCGGCCCGACGGATCAGGTGGTTGGACACCAGCCAGCCGAGCTCGTCGTGGCGCGAGAGGCCGTGGTCGATGCGCATGGCGTAGCGCGAATGGCCGTCGAGCACCTGGGCGTCGCGCAGCGCCGAGAAGGCGGTGGGCTCGTAGCCCTCGATGCGTTCCCACAGGCCCAGCGCGCGCATTTGCTGCGCCGAGCGCTGGGTGAGCGCAATCTCGCGCCCGTCGTAGGCGGGGGTTTCCAAGGCGGCGAGCGGCTGTGGCTCGACCACGCCAATGGAGAGCCCACAGCCCGAGAGCGAGCGCGCCAGACACAGACCGGCAGGGCCGGCGCCACTGATGAGAATGTCGTAATCCATGGGGTGCAAGCCTAACCGCTGGCGCGGTCCCACGCGACAATTCGGGTCAATTGGGCTTGCGGCTTGCGGGAGCGTGGGGGCATGGGCTCCCGTGACGTAAGCTTGCCGCCTGCCTGTTCAATGGGCTCTGCTACCTCTGTGAATTCGCCCGTTCCCCTTTCCCCCGCCTCCTGGAGGCTCTGGCTGCGCATGGCGCGGCCCGGTTTTCTCGTTGTCACGGCGGTGGGCTGCGCCGTGGGTATGGCGTCTGCCGCAGCCTGCGGCTGCGGCTTTTCCTGGCCACGCGCCGTGGCCACGTTGGCGCTGGCGCTGCTGGCGCACGCCAGCGCCAACATGCACAACGATTTTGCCGACGCCGTGAGCGGTGCGGATGCCGCCAACACCGCCGGGCTGTACCCCTTCACTGGCGGCTCGCGCCTGGTGCAGGGCGGCGTGGTCACGGCGCAGGACATGCGCCAGGTTTCGCTCGGGCTCGGCATGATCGTGGCGCTGGGTGGGCTGCTGCTGGCGTTCCAAAGCGGCGGGGGGCTGCTGCTCATTGGGCTTGCTGGTCTGCTGCTGGCTTGGGCGTATTCGGCGCCGCCCTTGGCGCTGATGTCGCGTGGACTGGGGGAAATCGCGGTTGCGCTGGCCTGGGCGCTGGTGGTGGTGGGCGCTGACTATGTGCAGCGCGGCCGTTTCTTCGTCATCCCGGCGGTGGCGGCGCTGGGCTATGGTTTGATGATAGGCAACGTGCTGCTGGCCAACGCCTGTCCCGATGCGGTGGCGGACGCCCGCGTGGGCAAGCGCACGCTGGCGGTGCGCCTGGGCCTGGCGCGTGCGGCCTGGCTGTATCTGGCCGTGGCGCTCGCGGCGCAGGCTTGGGTGGTGGCCATGGTGGCGGCACTGGTGCTGCCGCTGCCCACGCTCGCGGCGCTGGCAGCGGCGCCCTTGTCGCTGGCCGCTGGCGTGCTGCTGCGGCGCCATGCGGGCCAGCCGGGCCGCTTGCGCCCGGCGCTGGTACTGGGGATCGTGGCAGCGCTGGTGTACGGCCTGGGGTTGGCTTGGGGATTCTGGATGGTGCGCGCGTGAGTGCGCCCTGCAAACAAACACGAGGGTGAGGCAGACGGATGGCGATTCAGTGGTTTCCAGGGCACATGCACCTGACAAAGAAGGCGATTGCCGAGCGCATCAAGGACATTGATGTGGTCATCGAGGTGCTTGACGCACGCCTGCCGGGATCGAGCGCGAATCCCTTGCTGGCCGAGCTCACCGGGCACAAGCCGACGCTCAAGGTGCTCAACAAGCAGGACGTGGCCGACCCGCTGCGCACGCCCGAATGGGTGAACTGGTACAACGCCCAGCAGGGCACGCGTGCCATGGGGCTGGATGCGTCCGAGAGCGCGCCGGCGCGCCGGCTGATCGATGCCTGCCATCTGCTGGCGCCGAACCGGGGTGGCATGGCCAAACCCATGCGGGTGCTTATTTGCGGTGTGCCCAACGTGGGCAAATCGACGCTCATCAACACGCTCTCGAACAAGCGCCAAGCCAAGACGGGCGACGAAGCCGGCATCACCAAGCTGGAGCAGCGCATCACCCTGGCGGACGATTTCTACCTCTGGGACACGCCGGGCATGCTCTGGCCGCGTATCACCGCGCCCGAGAGCGGCTACCACCTGGCGGCAAGCGGCGCCGTGGGGCGCAACGCCTACGATGAGGAGCTTGTCGCCCTGGAACTGCTGCGCCGTCTGCAGGCGCACTACGCGGCGCTGCTCGAAGCGCGCTACCGATTGGGCCTCGCGGAGGCGGCGCTGGCGGACATGCTGGACGAAGACTTGCTGGCTGCGATCGGAAGAAAGCGCGGCGCGGTCATGGCCGGCGGACGTGTCAATCTGCAAAAGGCGGCAGAAATCGTGCTCACCGACTTTCGCAGCGCGGTACTTGGACGCATCACGCTGGAGACGCCCGAAGAATTCGAGGGCTGGCGTGCGGCAGGTGCACTCGAAGACGCAGCGCGCGAAGCGAAAAAGGCGGCCCGAAAGGGCCGGAAAACCCAAGCAATGGGTGAGTGAGCGAGAAGGGTGAGTTTGAGCGCGAACCTTGTGGTCGCGTGGCACCTCTATGATTCGTGTCTGGTGTTTTGAGAGGACTGGTGCATGCGAGCAGGTTTTTGGGTGCGCTGGGTGCTGTGGCTGGCACTCGCGCTGGGTGGGGTCGCCAGCGCCGTGGCGCAGGATGTGGCGGGGGGGCAAGACCACCCGCTGATTCAGCGGTATCCCGGTGCCACGCTGGTGGGGTATGCGCAACTGCACCATGGCAGCATCGATTTTCAGAGCACCAGTTACACCGGCTTTGACCTGGACACAGGCCGGCGCCGCTACGCCGAAGCGCCGCTGACCCTCGATGGCCGCGTCACGCGCCTGTGGTACGAGGCGGCAGGCAAGACCACTTCTGCGCAACTCTACGACTACCAGGCACGGGCGCTTACGGCCCAAGGGTTCAAGGCGCTCTACGATTCCACCAAGGACAGCGGCGCGGGCGCCGGCAAGTGGGTCAATTTTCTGGCCAGCTTTGCCAATGGCAAGCGCGACGCATTGCCGAACAACCGTTCGTGCCAGGTGTTCTCGTCGGCGCGCACGGCCAGCCTGCGCACCGGCACGTTCCAGAAGGACAACACGACGGTCCGCCTGGTGGCGATCGACTGGCTACAAGGGGATGCGGCGTCCAAGGCCCGCAAAGGGGCTTATATCGCCATCGACATCGTGGAGGCGCGCGTGCTGCAGGAGCCGGCGGCGCACACCCCGGCGGCGCAAGACGATGCCCTGATCCGCAGCCTGGCCAGTAGCGGGCGTGTGCTGCTTGCAGGTGCAGGTTTTGGCTCGGGCAGTGCGGTGATGGACGAGACGACGCACGCTGTGCTGGCCCGTGTGGCCACCTACCTCAAGGCCAACCCGGCTGTGCGCCTCTATGTGGTGGGGCATACCGATGGCACGGGCAACCTGGAAGACAACCTCGAACTCTCGCGCCAGCGCGCGCAAGCGGTGGTCGATACGCTGGAACACGACTTCGAGATCGACCACAGTCGCTTGACTGCGCATGGCGTAGGTCCGCTGGCACCTGTGGCCGACAACAACACCGCCGCCGGCCGGGCAAAAAACCGGCGGGTGGAGCTGGTGCGGCACTGAGGCTTGGGGGGCCTTCCCGCACAGCGCAGGTTGGCAGGGCCTCGGTTCAGGGCCGCATTCGGCCCGTGTTCAACTGGTGCTTCTTGAGCTTGTCGTACAGCGTTTTTTTGGGCAGGCCAAGGTGCTCTGCCACTGCGGCCACGTTGCTGTCGTGTGCTGCCAGCGCTTGCGCGATCAGCGAGCGCTCGTAGGCGTCCACTTGCTCGGAGAGCGTGTGTGGGCCACCCGCGCCCCATGCGTCTGAAGGCCGGGCGCTGAGGTCGCCTTCCACCACTTTGAGCACCAGACGGTCGGCAAAATTGCGCAGCTCGCGAACGTTGCCGGGCCAGTCGCGCGCTTGCCAGGTGGCCATTTGCTGCGTTGTCCACTGGGGCGCCGGCATCTGGTAGCGCACGGCAGCGCCCTGGACAAAATGTGCCAGCAGCAGGGGGATGTCCTCACGGCGCTCGGCCAGACTGGGCAAATGCAGACTGACCACACCGATGCGGTAGTACAGGTCTTCGCGAAAAGCGCCTTGCGCACTCATCTGCAGCAGATCGGCCTTGCTCGCGGCGACGATGCGGCAATCGATGCTGACCGGGTCGTTGCCGCCCAGCCGCTCCAGCCGCCGCTCCTGCAGCACGCGCAGCAGCTTGACCTGCAGGGCCATCGGCATGCTTTCGATCTCGTCCAGAAACACCGTGCCGCCGTTGGCGTATTCGAGCTTGCCAATACGGCGTTTCTGCGCGCTGGTGAAAGCGCCGGCTTCGTGGCCGAAGATTTCGCTCTCAAAAACCGATTCCGGCAACGCCCCGCAGTTGATGGCGACAAACGGCCCCTTGCGGCCGCTGGCGGCGTGCAACTGGCGCGCGACCACCTCCTTGCCGGTTCCGGTCTGTCCATTGATCAGCACATCGGCCGGGCTCGGGCCGACCGACCCGATCATGGTGCGCACCCGCTGTATGGCGGCAGACTGGCCGAGCAGCGGGGGAAGATCTGGCTGTTTCAGCCACACCGCCTTGAGCAGGCGGTTTTCCATGATGAGGCGGCGCTTTTCCTGCGCCCGGCTGACGGCCTCCACCAGGCGTTCGGCAGCGAAGGGCTTTTCAATGAAATCGTAAGCGCCGCGCCGCATCGCATCCACCGCCATGCTGACGTCGCCATGGCCGGTGATGGCAATGACCGGCAAATCTGGATCGATGGCGACGATCTGGTCCAGCAGTTCGAGGCCGGATTGCTCTGGCAGCCGGACGTCGGTGACGACTACGCCGGCGAATCCGGCATGCAGCCAGGGCTGGGCCTGCCTGGCCGTGGCACAGGGGTGCACGGTGAAGCCTCCCAGTTCGAGCGTCTGGGCAATCGCCAGGCGCACCGCCTGCTCGTCTTCCACCAGCACGGCCTGGCACGCGCTTACCGGGGCGTGGTCGTTAGGGACTGTCAACGGTCGCTCCTGGGCTGGGGGGTTTGTCATTGTCACGCAGCGGCAGTCGCAGCGTGAACTCCGCGCCGCCGCCCTCCAGGTTCTGCGCATGCAGTTGCCCGCCCATCGCCTGAACGATGGACGAGGAAATGGCCAGCCCCAGCCCCAGCCCCTTGCCGGAGGCCTTGGTGGTGAAGAAGGGCTCGAACAGGTGCTGCGCCGCATCTATGGCAATACCAGGGCCGGAGTCGCGCACGTTCACCACGGCTTCCTGCGCTTCACGGCGCAGCACCACGTCGACGCGCCGCAGCGGCGCATCTTCCACGGCATCCAGCGCGTTTCTCAGCAGGTTGATCAGGACTTGCTCGATGCGCAGTGCGTCGCCTGTCACCTGCACCTGCTCGCGTGCGTCGATCGCAAGCTGGGTCTGCTGGCGCCGGAAATCACCCTGGAGCAGCATGGCGGACGCTTCAATCGCCTGCGCCAGGTCCACGCTGGCAACGCTGCCATGGCTCTTGCGCGCGAAGCCCTTGAGCTGGCCAATGATGGCGCCCATGCGTGCAGCCGCAGCACTGATGTGCGCCAGATTCGCACCGGCCTGTTCCGCCTGGTTGCGCTGCAGGAACACCACGGCGTTGTCGGCAAAGGCGCGGATCGCTGTCAGGGGTTGGTTCAGCTCGTGCGTGACGCCGGCCGCCATCTGGCCCAGCGTGGCCAGCTTGCCAGCCTGCACCAGCTCGGTTTGCGTGCTGCGCAGCAGGCGTTCGGTCTCCTGAAGCTTGGCGTAGCGGGCTTCGAGGTTGTGGTTGGTTTGCAGCAGCTCCCCGGTGCGCAGTGTGATCTGGCGCTCCAGCTCTTGCGCCGCGTGCTGCAAGGCCTTGCGCGACTCATGCCGCTCTTCCAGCCGCCGGCGCCGCTGGTGCATGGCCCAGAGCGAGACGATCGCCACCGCCAGCACCAAGGCCGCCGCCAGTGCCGAAAGCAGTGCCGAGCGCGCAACCCTTGCGGGGGAGGGGAACAGCATCAAGGACCAGCCCAGGCGGCCCACCGGCTTGCTGACATACCCGCCAAAGCCGATTTGCTCGTCTTGCGGCAGGGCCGAGATGGCGCCAATCACCTGGCGGGCGTATTGCTGCGTATGGGCCAGGTGGACCTGGGCTTCGCCGCCCAGCACCTGCATGCTGTGGTACTTCCACGGGCTGCGATTGCTGAGAAAGACGACGCCGTTGCGGTCCGCCAGTGCCAGCGGCTCTTCGCTGCTGGCCCAGGCGAGCTCGAACTCCGCCAGACTGATCTTGACCGCGATGACGCCTACCGGCGCCGCGCCGGCCGGTGCGCCCAGCGGGTACACCGGCTGGGCTATGAAATAGCCGGGTTCGCTGGTGGCGTTGCCAATGCCATAAAAGCGTCCGGCGCCGCCTGCCAGGGCGTCACGGAAATAGGGGCGAAAGCCGAAGTTTCTGCCGACGAAACTCAGGGCTTCGTTCCAGTTGCTCGACGCCAGGGTGTTGCCATCCCGGTCCATCAGGTAGATCGCGCTGGCTTTGGCATGCTCCTGAATCGCTTGCAGCGTCAGGTTGAGGCGGTGGATCAGGGCCGCGTCATCGGGTTGCGCCAGTGCCTGCACGACATCCGGGTGGAAGGCAATGGCAAAGGGCAGGGTTTCGAATTTCTCCAGCATTGACTCGAGGTCGAGGGCAATGATCTGCAACTGCCGGTCGGCTGCGGCATGGATATCGTTCGCCGCCTTGTGGGCAGCGACGCGGTAGACCAGAGAGATCAGCGCCACGGCCAAGGCCACGGCCAGCAGCGCCCACCCGATGCGCCGCCGCAGGCGCGGGCGATGCCCCGCCACAGCGGGCGTGTGTTCCTGCGCGGCGGGGTCGTGCGGCATGGCAGTGGTTTCGGCTTGGGTGCGCGCGCTCCAGCGACGACAAGGTTCAGGGAAAGAGCCTCAATCGATCGCCGCCAGCCGCAGTTCGTCATTGTGATGGCGCTGCTGCTCTTCCATCACCAACTGGCCCAGCTCGCGCTTCAACTGGTTGAATTCCGGCGATGCCGGATCGCGCGGTCTGGTCAGTTCGATGCGCATGTCGCGTTTGACGGTGCCGGGCCGGTACGTCATGACGACGATGCGGTCGGCCAGGTAGATGGCTTCCTCGATGCTGTGGGTGACGAAGAGGATGGTCTTCTTCAACTCGGCCCAGATGCGCAGCAGTTCGTCTTGCAGGTTGCGGCGCGTCAGCGCGTCCAGCGCGCCGAACGGCTCATCCATCAGCATGATGGGCGAATCGAGCGCGAGCACCCGCGCAATCGCCACCCGCTGGCGCATGCCGCCGGACAGATCCTTGGGAAAGCGGTTGCGAAAATCGCTCAGGCCGAGTTTTTCCAGCAGAGAGCTGACACGCTGGCGCCGCTGCGCGGGCTCCATGCCACCGATTTCCAGGCCGAACGCAATGTTCTGCTCGACCGTCATCCAGGGAAACAGCGCGTACTCCTGGAACACCATGCCGCGGTCTGGCCCGGGGCCCGTCACGCGCTTGCCGTCCGTGGTGATGGTTCCGCTGGTGGGCGGAGAAAAACCGGCGACGGCGTTGAGCAGTGTCGATTTGCCGCAGCCCGACGGCCCCAGCAGGCAGACAAACTCGCCGGCCGAAATATCGAGGTTGATGTCCTTCAGCGCCACCACTTCCTTCTGGTCGGCCTTGAAGGATTTGTTGACACCGCAGACCTTGATTTGCGCAGTACCCATGTCAGTTCTCCAGGCCGCGGTGCCACCGCAGCAAATGGTTGTTCAACCGGTTCATGCCAATGTCGATGGCCAGCCCGAGCAGGCCAATGCTGATCATTCCGGCGATGATCTTGTCGGACCAGAAATATTCGCGTGCTTCGAGAATGCGAAACCCCAGTCCGTTGTTGACGGCAATCATTTCCGACACGATCACCACGATGAAGGCGGTGCCGATGCCGATGCGCACCCCGGTCAGTACGTAAGGGACGGCAGCCGGCAGCATCACGCGCAGAAAAATGGTGCGCTGGCTGGCCCCCAGGTTTCTCGCGGCGCGCAGGTAGATGCCATCGACATGGCGCACGCCTGCGACCGTGTTCATCAGCACCGGGAAGAAGGCGCCTAGTGCAATCAGGAACACGGCGGGCGGGTTGCCCAGGCCAAACCACAGAATCGACAGCGGGATGTAGGCAATCGGCGGGATGGGCCGCACCACCTGCACCAGCGGGTTCAGCCACCGGTACACGCGCTCACTGGCACCCATGGCCAGGCCTATGGGCAGCGCCAGGACGGCACCGGCCAGGAAACCCATGACCACGCGGTACATGCTGCACACGGCGTCGTACGGCAGTTCGCCCGACACGGCCCAGGCCAGCCAATTGCCGCTGCCCTTGTACGGTTCCAGGGGCAGCAGGTATTCGACCCATTTGCGTACCACGGCCAGGGGGGACGGCAGGATTTGCGGGTTCACCCAGCCCATCGCGGCCACCGCCTGCCAGAGGGCCACAATGGCCACCGGCACCACGAGGCCGGTGCCCACCTCGCGCCATTTGATTTGCAACATGGCGCGCCCTTTACTGGATGTGCAGGCTCGCTTTGGCCTGTTCCAGCAAATCGGTTTTGACCCAGTCCATGGCGCGTGGCGGCTTGGCCATTTTGCCGACACCGTATTTCTGCATCAGGTCCGTGGTGGTCTGGATATGCGCCGGGCCAACGTCGTAGGAATAGGGCGAGTTGGCGATGGCATTGACGAAATCTTCCGGCGTGATCTGGTTCTTGAAGATGGTCTCGCGCACGTACTTTCCTGCCGTAGCGGGTTCGCGGATGAAGGTCGCGGTCGCCTTGACGAAGCACTGCATGAATTTCTCCGCAAGCGGGCGCTGCTCTTTGTAGAACTTCTCGGTCATCACGAGCGTGCGCACCGGTTCGCCGATGGGCGTGTCGTAAGGTTTGATCACTTCCACGCCGTAGCCCTTGTTGATCGCCTGCGACGACTGCGGCTCGCTTTGCATGATGGCGTCCAGGTTCTTGCCCAGGAGCGCCTGGTTGAGGTCGGCAAAGGCCAGGTAAATGATCTGCACGTCCTTGCCCGGCTGCTCCGACATCGTCAGGCCGTTCTTCGCCAGTTCGGCGGCGAGCAGGATTTCATGAATGCCGCCGCGGGTGACGCCGACCTTTTTGCCCTTGAGGTCCTTCACCGATTTGATGCCCGAGTCGGGCCGCGCCACGAGGCGTGCGCCGCCCTTGGCAAAGCCGGCCACCACGTAGATCGGCGCGCCGTTGGCACGCGCCGAAATCGCCGATTCAGAGGCCGCCGCACCCACATCGAGTTCGCCTGCCATGATGGCCTGCATGATGTCGGGGCCCTTGGCAAACACGTGTTCCTCCACTTTGATGCCGCAACTTGGCGCGATTTCCTTGATGTACGAGACGGCCCCGTAATGGGCAAACTTCAGATTGCCAAGCCGGACGGTGTCCTGGGCGTGCGCCGCCAGGCTGGACGCCAGGGCCATGCAGCCGAGAATCAGATGGGTGCGGGTGATGTGCTTCATGCGTAGTCTCCTTTGGGTTGGGTTGCCTGCTCCATAGAGCAGCCTTCGTGCCAGGGAGAGCCGAATTTGCAAGTAGTTGATTTGATTCACATTTGTTCACGCGACATGGAATAGGGACGTAGGGGTCTGCGAAAATCCGCAATGAAATCCCGCAAAATTCCGGTTTTCCGCGCAACCGTTCGTCGGACGGGCGCCGCTGATCGCACACATGAAGGTTTTGGTCCATGAAGCGAGCTGCCATGCCGTTTGAACTCCTGCCGCGTGACCTCTCTGCGTGGCGTGTCGGCAATACCGGCGTTGACTATGTGCACCGGTTTGACTCTGGCGAGCCTGGCCCGCAGGTGCTCATCAACGCGTTGACCCACGGCAACGAGTTCTGCGGCATGGTGGCCGCGCTGCACCTGCTGGAGTCGGGCGTGCGCCCGCGCATTGGCGCGCTCACGGTGAGCTTTGCCAACGTGGCGGCCTACGAAAGCTTTGACCCGGCGCGGCCGTTTGAGAGCCGCCAGCTCGTGCACAACCTCAACCGCGTGTGGTCGGCGGCCGATCTGGATGGCAGCGCCCTGAGCCCGGAGCTGGTGCGCGCACGCGCATTGCGTCCGGTGGTGGCGGCTGCCGACCACATTCTTGACCTGCATTCGACGAGCCAGGACGTCGAGCCCTTCTGGGTCTACCCCGCTTTCGAGCGCAACGCGCGCGCTGCGCTCGCCATTGGCATCCCGGCGGTGCATCTGGTGATGCCCAGGGGCCTGGGCACTGGCGTGCCGCTGATCGAGCATGGCCGCCACGGCCAAGTGGGCGGGAAGGGCGTGGGCCTGGTGGCGGAATGCGGCCAGCACTTTCGCAAGGCCTCGGGTGACACGGCGATTGCGGTCACGCTCGGGTTTCTGGCCCATTTCGGATTGGTAGCACCGCCTGAGCCGCCCCTCGCACTGGCCCCAGCCCGGCGCTTTGAGCTGCTCGATGTCTGCCTGGTGGAGACGGCCAGCTTTGCCTTCGTGCGCCCGCTGGTGGGGTTCGAGACCTTTGCCAGCGGCGAGCTCATCGCCACCGATGGCGCGCGCGAGATTCGTGCGCCGTGTGACCACTGCACGGTGTTCATGCCGACCCGCGAGCCTGTCGTTGGGCGCGAGGGGGTTTACCTCACCCGCCCGCTGGCCGCCTGAGGGCTTGCGTCACGCGGTCAGAACGACGACCCCGGCTGCGCCAGGAACGCCAGTTCCTGCGCCGTAGACGTGCGGCCCAGCACCGCGTTGCGGTGCGGGTAGCGGCCAAAGCGTTGCAGGATTTCCAGGTGCGCCCGCTCGAAGCGCAGGTTGTTCTCCAGCCCGGGCTGGTCGAACAGCACCAGTGCCTGGGCGTGGAGCGCGAGCGATTCGCTGTGCATGAAGGGGAGGTAGGCAAAAGCGCGCTGCTCCACGGGCAACTGGCGGTCGTGCGCCCCTGCCACCAGCTCCTGCGCCAGCGCGAGCGCCAGGGCATCGTTGGCAAAGGCGCTGGCCTGGCCGCGGTAGATGTTGCGCGAGAATTGGTCGAGCACGATGATTTCCGCCAGCCGCCCGCCTGCCGTGGCGCGCCAGGCGGCGAGTTCGCAGCGCTCGGCCGCCCGCAGCAGCGTGCCAAATCGTTCAGCGATGCGCGCGTCCAGTGCCGCGTCTTTGGCAAAGTGCTGCTCTGCCGTGAGCTCGCCGAACCAGAAGCTGAGAACGTCTTGCGCGCTGGGCAGAAAAATATCAGTCAAATTGGCCTCTAGCGCTTATGTGGATTGCGTAAGCAGCTATCAAAACTGATAGCCATTCAGGTGGGTTTGTCACCGAGCGCAATTTTGCCTTCACTCACATAGCGTTCGAACTCGGTACGCGGTATGGCGGCAGAGCCTGCCGCGTTGTTGTCCGCCGTCCACGATAGCGTGGCGCTGTCTTCGCTGTGCTCGACTTCTACCGGGCCGCGTGGAATGGCAATGGGCGCACCGTCGCCGGGCGTGTAGGTGACGTCGCCGCAAATAGTGGCTTGCTGGGTCATGAACAGATCCTCCGTAACAGCATATTGGAAGCCGTCCGGCCCGCAGGCCTTGTGGGACGAGCGCGCAAAAGGCTGCGCACCCTGTCGCCTTCGGTCATGTCGGCGCGCGCCGCTGCTCGCCGTGCACCAGGTAGATGCCGCTGCCGATGATGATCGCGCCGCCCAGCAGCGTGGCGCCGTCGGGCAGTGCCTGCCACAGCAGCCAGTCGAGTCCTACGCCCCAGGCGAGCGCCGTGTATTCAAAAGGCGCAATCACGGCGGCCTGGCCATGGCGGAAGGCCTCGGTAATGGCGGTCTGTCCGAGGAAACCGGTCACGGCAAGGCCCGCGACCAGAGGCCAGTGCTCCCTTGACACGGCCACCCAGCCAGGCAACGCCAGGATGCCGGCGCCGATGGCCAGCATGGTGGTGGTCCAGAAGACGATGGTGGCGCTGGAATCGGTGCGCGTCAGCACACGGCCGGCCACCGCGGATACAGCGTAGCAGGCCGCTGCCGCCAGCACCGCGAGGCCGCCCAGTGTCAGCATCGCGCTCTGCTCGGGCCGAAGCGCTACCAGCACGCCGAGCAAGCCCAGGCCAATGGCCAGCCAGTGGCTGGCCCGCACGCGCTCGCCCAGCACCGGGGCAGAAAGTGCCGTGATCAGCAGCGGGGCAATGAAAAACAGCGTGTAGGCCTCGGCCAACCCCAGGCTCTGCAGCCCGTATGTGAACAGTGCCAGCATCACCACCACCAGCATGCCGCGCAGCAGGTGCAGCCGCCAACGGGCTTGCAGCAGGGTATGCGCTTGGCGCTGCCAGAGAACGTACGCCAGCACGAGCGGCAAGGCGGCAAGCCCGCGCAGCGCGGCTACCTGCATGGGCGGGTAATGGCCTGCCAGGGTTTTCAGCAGCGCGTCCATCAGCGAAAAGCAGCCGACGGCGGCCAGCATGGCGAGCACGCCGCGCAGGTTGCCGTGGCCGTGGATGGGCTGAGACATCAAGAAGATGGGACCGTGGGCGTGCGTGCCAGCGCCAGAAGTGCCAGGGCACGAGCCTTCGATGGCGTTTTGGGGTGCACGCAATGTAGCGCAGGCGCCGAGGTATGGCCTGTCCCGCGCGGGTAGGCTTCAAATCCGTGGCTGCGTTCTGAGGTGCTGCTGGCCGCCAGCGTTTGCCGATACCTGACCCAGTGCAAAAAATCAATCAAAATGGCCGGCAGCGCCTACGCATGAAGCGTCTGCAGCTATTGTTTTAGATATTCGCTACTCGATATGCGCTGCCGCCTTGGCGCGCATCTTGGCGGCGATGTATTCGCCGTGCGTCACGTACAGCAGCCCGGCGATCTTGCTGATGGTGTGGTTCTCGTTGGCATCGACATGCGCGTCGGCATAGGCCACCTGCCACAGCGCCTCGACCAGGCGCACCTTGTCGTCGTGGCTGAAGGCGTCGTTGATGCGGCCGGTGAACTGCTGGTAGTCGTAGGCGGTTTGCGAGCTGTCCTGGGCATGTGTCAGCAGTTCGTCCAGCGCCTGGGGCGTGAGGTCAAAGCGTTGGTGCAGTGCGGCGAGCGCGACCGCGCGCTCCTTGGCATCCATGCTGCCATCGGCACGCACCACTTCCACCAGTAGAACCGCCGTTGCCAACTGCACCCGCTGCGCGCGCTCCTCGGGAGTGGGCGCTGCAGCGGAGCCGGTAATGTCGGCGAGAAAATCCTTGAAGCTCTGGAACATGGGCGGGTGCGAGGTAGCGAAAAGGGGCAGAAATGGGCTTGATCCGTCCTGGCGCGGCAAGGTTCCCTGCCCTGTATTTCAGGTGGCGGGCGACAATCGAAGGGTCATGAAAACGATACTCCCTTTGCAACTTCTGGTGGCGCCGCGCCACGACGACCCTGCGCCTCTGGTGCTCTACCACGGCCGCAACTGCCCCGACGGCTTTGCCGCGGCGCTTGCTGCCTGGCGCTTCTATGGCGGCCAGGTCGAACTGCGCGGGCTGGACCATGGCGAGGTGAAAACCCTCGCCGACCTGCCGGCAATCGACGGCCGCGCGGTCTACATCCTCGATTTTTCCTTCCCGGCCGAGCTTCTGCGCGCCATCGACGAGCGCGCCGCGCGGCTGGTGCTGCTCGACCACCACAAGAGCGCCGCCGACGCGCTGGACGGTTTTGCCTGCCGCTGCGGCGTGGTGCACTTCGACATGGCCAAATCCGGCGCGCGCCTGGCCTGGGAGTTCTTTTTGCCTGAGGCGCCCGTGCCCGACCTGGTGCGCTACGTCGAAGACCGCGACCTGTGGAACTGGCAGTTCCCCGAAAGCCCGGCCTACCTCGCCGCCCTCGACATGGAACCGCAGGAGCTGGCGCGCTGGAGCGAGTTGGCCGCGTTCACGCCGCAGCAGAGTGCGCAGTTCATGGCGCGCGGCCAGGCCATGGACGAGAAATTCAGCAAGTTGGCCGCCGACATTGCCGAAGGCGCCGAGCCGCTGGTGTTCAACGGCGAGGCGGGCTTGATGGTGAACGCGCCCGGCGTGTTCCACAGCCTGGTGGGCGAGCTGCTCTCGCGCCGCTCGGGCACGTTTGCCTTGATGTGGACGGCGGGCAAGGGCGGCGTGGTCAAGGTGGGGCTGCGCTCGCAGCGGGGCTACGACTGCATCCCGCTGGCGCAAAGCATGGGCGGCGGTGGGCACGCGCAGGCTTGCGGTTTCAAGACCAGCGCTGCACGCCTGCCCGAGCTGCTGGGTGGGCGCTTCGACGCGGCCGGGCTGTGATGGCCAGGCTGGCAGGGCAAGCGCTGGCCGGTAGAGGCGCACCATGCTGAAGGGTGTCATGGCGTCGGTGCTGGCGTCGGTGCTGTTTGGTGTCATCTACTGGATATCGCCGTCTCTGAAACCTCTGACGGGCGAGCAGATTTTTGGCTGGCGCATGATCGCGACACTGCCGTTCACCACCGTGCTGCTGCTCTGGCGCGGCGAATGGTGCCAGGTGCGCGCCATTGCAGCGCGGGTGCGCGCCCGGCCCCTGCTGGGCGTGGCGCTGCTGCTGAGCGCCGCCATGGTCGGTGTGCAGCTGTGGCTGTTCATGTGGGCGCCCATGGCCGGCCGCGCGCTGCCGGTGTCACTGGGCTACTTTCTGCTGCCGCTGGTGATGGTGCTGGTCGGCCGGGTGCTGTACCGCGAGCGCCTCTCGGGCCCGCACAAGCTGGCGACGGTGCTGGCAAGCGCTGGCGTGGGGGCGGAACTGCTGCGGGCCGGCGGTGTGTCCTGGGAGACCTGGCTGGTGGCGCTGGGCTACCCGCTGTACTTCGCCCTGCGCCGGCGCCTGCGCACCGAGCAGCTCGGCGGCCACTGGGTGGACATGGCCCTGGCCCTGCCCGTGGCGGCGTGGTTCGTGTTGCGTGCGCCGTCCACCGTGCCCACGGTGGCGGGCGATGGCGCCCTGGCCGCGCTGGTGTTGCTGGTCGGCGTGCTCAGCGCGGTGGCGCTGGCGCTCTACATGGCTGCCAGCGGCCTGTTGCCCATGGGGCTGTTTGGCTTGCTGACTTACGTGGAACCTGTGCTGCTGGCGTTGGTCGCATGGTGGCTGGGCGAGCGCCTGGCGCCGGGGCAGTGGCTGCTGTATGGCCTGGTGTTCGCGGCTGTCGGTGTGCTGGTGGCGGATGCGCTGCGCACGATGCTGCGTGCACAAGTGCTTACGAAGAATATGGATTAAAAATGCCATCAGCGCTTATTGGATCTAGGTTTGTTGCTATTCTTTGAAGCGTTTTTTGCGGTTTGACATGGCTTTCTTTGTTCAATTGCGTGCCGCGCTAGCGGCTCTCCTGTGCGCGGTCTTGCTGGCCGGTTGTGGCTCTCCGGGGCACAGCGCTGCCACGCAGGAGCGCTTTGGTTCGGGCAACATGCATTCGCGCCTGTTCGATGCCACGCCAGCGCGCACCTGCGAGGCTGGGCGGCGTGCCTTGCTCAGCCAGGGCTATTTCGTCAATGTCGCCAGGCCCGATCTGGTCGAAGGCAGCAAGAGCTTCCAGCCGGACGCCGAGTCGCATATGCAGATGACCATCCGCGTGGTCTGCGTGCCCGATGGCGGCCAGGGCAGTGTCTCACTGGGCTTCGTGACGGCGCTGCAGGACAGCTATACCGTCAAGAAGGCCAACAACTCTGCCAGCCTTGGCGTGCCGGCCCTTGGCTCGCTCTCGCTGCCGTTCATGGCGGGCAGCGAGTCCCTGGTGAAAGTGGGGAGCCAGACCATCAATTCGGAAAAGTTCTACGACAGTTTCTTTGACATCGTCAAAGGCTACCTGCGGGATGATCCCGTGGATGAACCCGCTGCCGAGGCGAAATAGGGTTTCCATGGTCCGCAGGCCTGGAAAGCTGGGCCCCAGGCCCGCCATAATGGCCGGATGGACGTGCCTGAGCCTCAGCCCGAAGATTCTGGACAGTGGACCGAGGCGGTAGAAGAGTCTTTGCCCCAGTTGGGCGAGATGCTCGATCTGCTGCGGCGGCTCTGCGGGATCGATTTTGCCGGCTACAAGACGACTACGCTGACCCGCCGGGTGCGCCAGCGCATGGTCCGGCTGGGCGTTGAAAACCCCAGTGACTATCTCGATCTCCTGCACCAGCAGGCTGCTGAGCGCGAAGTGCTCAGCGCCGAGCTGCTGGTGAACGTCACCGAGTTTTTCCGCGACCCCGAGGTGTTCGAGCAACTGGCCAGCGCAGTGCTGCCGGATTTGCTGCGCGGGCGCAACCCGGGCGAGGATCTGCGCATCTGGTGTGCCGGCTGCGCCAGCGGCGAAGAGGCGTATTCGATCGCCATGCTGGCCCTCGACGCCGCAGGGCGCCTGGGGTTTCATGGCAATGTGAAGGTCTTCGCCACCGATCTGGCGCCAGAAGTTCTGGCACAGGCCTCGCGCGGGCGCTACGCCGCCGACGCCCTCGCCTCGGTGCCGGAGGACTTGCAGCGCCGCTTCCTGCAGGCCGACTCTGCAGGCAGCCTGCGCGCTGATACCAGCCTGCGCCGCCACCTGGTGTTTGCCCGCCACAACCTGCTCTCAGATCCACCATTCACCAACATTGATCTGGCGCTGTGCCGCAATTTGCTGATTTACCTCAAGCCCGAGGCGCAGTTCCGGGCTTTGTCGCAGTTGCATTTCGCGCTCAAGCAACAGGGTCTTCTGCTGCTGGGTGCCAGCGAGAACGTCGGCGCGTTTGAGTCCAGCGCGTTTTCGGTCGTGGACCGCACGCACAAGCTGTTTCGCAAACAACCGGCGGTGCTGCACCGCAATTTTGACGCCCACACGGTCAATGCCCAGGCGGTTCCGGCGATTCCGTCCATGCCGCCTTTGGAGTCCGCGCAAACGCCTGAAGGGCTGGCAGCCGAGCTGGACGCGACGCGCGAGCGCCTGCACGAGATGGTGCTGGAACTGCAAGCCAGCCACGAGCGCCTGGACCTGGGCAACGAGGAACTCACGGCGTCCAACGAGGAGCTGCAGAGCACCAATGAAGAGCTCAAATCCGTGAACGAGGACTTGTACGCACTCAATACGGAACTGGAGAAGCGCAACGACGAACTCGATGCCCTCAACCGCGATTACGACCACCTGCTTGACAGCACCGAGATTGGCACCGTCTTCCTTGACATGAACCTGTGCGTACGGCGCTTCAGTCCCGGCGTGAACGACTTCCTGGCGCTGCGGGCCAGTGACATCGGCCGCTCGGTGGGGGATATCCGCTACCGCCTGGGTGCGCAGGAGGCATTCCTGGACGATCTGCGCCGCTGCGCCAGCGGCGAACAGCGCGTAGAGCGCGAAGCCATGCTGCCCGACGGGCGCTGGGTGTTCGAGCGCATGCTGCCCATTTTCAACGCCGACCGCCAGGGCGATGGAGTGGTCCTGACCTGGACCGAAATCAGCAAGATCAAGCACATCGAGTCGCTTGCAGAAAAGCTCGCCGCCGAGCGCCAGCGCCTGCTCGATATTCTGGAGGCATTGCCCGACGGGGTGTACATCGTCAATGCCGAGTACGAGATCGAATACATCAACCCAGCGCTGCAGCGCGAATTTGGCGACGTGATGGGGCGCAAGTGCCACGATTATTTTCACCAGAATGCCTCGCCATGCACTTGGTGCAAGAACCCCGAGGTGCTCGCCGGCAAGATGGTGCAATGGCAATGGGTGTCTCCCAAGGGGCGCACCTACGATCTTTTTGACATTCCGCTGAAGAATGCGGACGGCAGCATCAGCAAGCTGGAGCTGTTCCATGACATCACCGAGATGCAGGAAGCCCGGCGCGGCATGCGCGAAGCAGCCCGCATTGCACGCGTGGGGCACTGGGAATGGAACATCGTCAGCCAGGAGTTGCACTGGAGCGACGAAACCTTTGCCTGCTTTGGCTATGCGCCGGGCCAAGTGAAACCAAGTTTCGAGGGTTTTCTCAGCCATGTCGAGCCTGCGGACCGGTCGCGGGTGCGCAAGGCCGTGGACGATGCGCTGGCGGGTGACGCCGCCTACGAAATCGAGTTTCGCTTTCGCCGTGTCGACGGCAGCCTCAGCGTTGGCTTTGCCAGCGGCAGCGTGCAGCGCGACGGCGAAGGTCAGCCGCTCTCATTGGGCGGAGCACTCCAGGACATCACCAGCCTGCGCGAGAGCGAGATGCGCTTCAAGGTGGCTTTCCGCGCCAGCCCGCTGGCCGCCTCCATTTCACGCGTACGCGATGGCATGTTCGTGGAAGTGAACGATCGCTACACCACCTGGTTCGGCTGGTCGCCTGCCGAGCTGGTGGGGCGCACCATCTTGGAGGTGGGTTTGTGGGCCGATCTGGGGGTGCGCGAGGCTTGGCGCGAGGAATTGCGGCGCAAAGGCTCCACCTTGGAGTTCGAGGCCGTATGGGTCTGCAAGAGTGGCGAGCACCGGCAGGTCAGCCTGTCGGCGGAACTCATTGAGGTCGACGAAGAGCAGCACGTGGTTGTCTTTGTGCAGGACATTACCGAACGCAAGGAAAATGCCGCCCGCATTGAATTTCTGGCGCACCACGACCCGCTCACCCATTTGCCCAACCGCGTGTTGTTTCGCGACAGGTTTGACCTGGCCAAGGCATGGTCCGAACGCAGTGGCAGCAAGCTGGCACTGATGTACCTGGACCTGGACCATTTCAAGACCATCAACGACACCTTGGGCCACCCGGTGGGAGACCTGCTGCTGCAGCAGGTGGCCGAGCGGCTCACCACCACCTTGCGCGACACCGACACCATCAGCCGCCAGGGCGGCGATGAGTTCCTGATTGCGCTTACCGACGTGCAGGACGTGGAATCGGTCGGGCGCATTGCCGACAAGGTGATCGAAGCGCTCGCCCGACCTTTTCATATTGAAGGCCACGAGCTGGCGGCGACGCTCTCCATGGGCATTGCACTCTGGCCCGACGATGGGGCCGACTTCGATACCCTGCTGCAACGTGCCGACACGGCGATGTACCGCGCCAAGGACGCCGGACGCAACACCTACGTGTTCTACACCGGTGAGATGAATGTCCAGGCGCTGGAAAACCTCAAGATGCGCTCGGCCCTGCACTGGGCGCTGGACCAGCGGGAATTTGTGCTGCATTACCAACCGCAGATCGACCTGGCGAGCGGGGTGGTGGTGGGTTTTGAAGCTTTGCTGCGTTGGCAGCGCAGCGACGGCGAGCTGATTCCGCCCGGCCGTTTCATCCCGGCGGCCGAAGACAGCGGCCAGATCGTGCCAATTGGTGAGTGGGTGCTGCGCGAAGCCTGCGCGCAGGCCATGCGCTGGCAGCAGGCGGGCCTGCCCGAGTTGACCATGGCAGTCAACCTCTCGGTCGTGCAGTTCAAGCGCGGCGACCTGCTGGCCAGCGTCACGCAGGCGCTGGAGGAATCGGGCCTGGACCCCGGCCGGCTGGAGCTGGAACTGACCGAATCGCTGCTGCTCGACGACGCCGACCACAACCTGGAGACGGTGCGCCGCCTCAAGGCGCTGGGGGTGTGCCTGTCGATCGATGACTTCGGCACCGGGTATTCGAGCCTGGCCTACCTGCGCCGTTTTTCGGTGGACAAGCTCAAGATCGACCAATCCTTCGTGCGCGACATCGTCAGCGATCCGGAAGACGCTGCCATCGTGCGCGCCATTATCAGCATGGCGCGCAGCCTGAAACTGCGCGTCATTGCCGAAGGTGTCGAGAGTGAGGAGGTCGCGCGCATCCTGGGCCTCTACCACTGCCATGAAGCGCAGGGTTACCATTTCGCCCGCCCCATGCCTGAGCAGGCCGTGACCGACTGGATGTTTGCGCGTGAGGGCGGCCCTGAGGTAGTTTCAGGTCGAAATTCCACGCGGACCTGACCCTGCCAGACGCAGCAGTGCCCAAGACTTTGTCCGGGCGAAGCAAGCGCTGTTCTTTTTTGTGCCCCGCCCGCAATGCCCAGCATGACCAGCCCCAACGAATTTCGCATCCTATCGCTCAGCGGGGGAGGGTATCTGGGCCTGTATACCGCCGTGGTTCTTGCTGACCTGGAAGCCCGGGTGGGGGAACCGCTGGGCCGGCGTTTTGACCTGATTGCCGGCACTTCCGTTGGCGGCCTGCTGGCGATGGCCTTGGCCTTCGAAGTGCCGATGGCGCAGATCGTGCGGCTCTTTGTCGAGCGTGGTGAAGAGGTGTTTTCCTCACGCCGCCTGCCCGGTGGCACGGTCACGCGCTTGCTGGACATGACGCGTTCGGTGCTTGGCCCCAAGTACACCGGAGAAGCCCTGCGGCGCGAACTGGCGAAACATTTTGGCGACCGCACCATGGGCGACGCCCAACACGCCGTGGTGGTTCCGGCGGTGGACGTCAGCCGCAGTGTCACCAAGGTGTTCAAGACGCCCCATACCCAGGGCTCTCTGGGCGACGAGGCACTGTCCGCGGTAGACGTGACACTCGCCACCTGCGCTGCGCCGGCGTATTTTCCGTGCGTCAAGGTGGGAGAGCGCTTGTACGCCGATGGCGGGCTTTTTGCCGTGGCGCCAGATCAGGTGGCGCTGCACGAGGCGCAGCACTTCATGGGCGCCAAGCAGGCCAAGGTGCGCATGCTCGCCGTAGGCACCGCCACCATGGGCTACCAGCCCGCCGACAATGTGGAGGCCGACGCCGGAGCTGTCGGTTGGCTAAGCGAGGGGCGTTTGATCCTGACCCTGATCTCGGTGCAGCAGCAGCATGTGGAGGCAGTCATGGAAGACCTGTTGGAAGAGCGCTACCTGCGCATCGACGCGCACTGGCCGGCGCAGGCAGGCCTGGGGATTGACGTTGCCACGCCAGAAGCCACCAAGACCCTGATGGCACTGGGGCAGAAAACCCTGAGCGAGCTGGACCGGGATCGCCTGGCGATGTTTCTCTGATGCCCGCGTCAAGCTGGCAGAAACAGCGCAGGGTCCACCATGCAGCGGTTGAGCATCACGCCCCAATGCAGGTGTGGCCCCGTCACGCGGCCGGTGGCGCCGACAGCGCCCACACGCTGACCTGCGTCCACGGTGTCTCCCACTTGCACGTCGATGGCGCTCAGGTGGCAGTCCATGGTGAGCAGGCCGCCTCCATGGTCCAGCCACACGGTGTTGCCGTTGAAAAAGTAGTTGCCCGTGTCGATGACGCGTGCCGGGAGCGGCGCTAGCACCGGCGTTCCGGTAGCGGCAGCGATGTCCATGCCGCTGTGCGGATTGCGCGCCTGGCCATTGAACACCCGGCGCAGCCCAAATGAGCTGGAGCGCCGGCCCGGCACCGGCACTTGCAAGGCCAGGCTGCGCGGCAGCGGCGTGCTGAACGTGGCCATCACACCGGCCTGGTGCGCGCGCTCGCGTTCCCAGCGGGCTTCGTCCTCGGGTGACAAATCCACCGTGCGCGGTGCCACCGTCAGCCGCTGCTCGCGGTACTGCTTGGGCGCGATGGTGTAGGCAATGGTCCGGCTGCTGCCGCCTGCGTCCTCCACGCGGATCTGCGCCGCGCCGGTACTGGCCAAGAGGGCAATGCCCAGCACTGCCGTCCAGCCCCTGGGGTCCCCCAGCACCAGCAAAGGCACCTCGCTGGCACCGTCCGTGGCAGCCGTGAAGGCGCGTGGGCGTGCAGCCGCCGGACCGAGCGCCAGGCGCGCCACGCCGCCGGGCACCTGCAGCGTGCGCGGCAGCGGGCCGTCAGTGCGATTGGCGGGGGCTGCCCAGGCAGGCCGCAGTGCCGGCCAAGTCGCCACCGCGAGCGCACCGGCCAGTGCCCAGCGACGGGACGGCATACCAAGCGTGGGGGATGAATCGGGGGTGTAGCGCAGTGCAGGCATGGTTGGCAAGCCTACCAGTGTGCGCACGCGGGCGCTGGCTGGCTAAGCTATGTGCTTCAGTGCGTCACGAATTCATAGCGCACGAGCTCGCTGTCCACCATGTCCAGCAAATCGTTCAGTACTTCGTCATCGTCGGCGCTGGCCCAGGTGTCTTCCGGGTTGGCGGCAAACAGGGGTTCGATGGTCAGATCGAGGTAGGTGCCATCGGGCAGCTTGAGCACGGGCGTGCCCTCGGAGGTGTCGGCCAGTTCCCAATCGTCGGGAACGGACATTTCGAGTTCGATGGTGACGTGGAGTTTTTTCATGGTGGGATGGTGCGGGTTTCGGCACGAGGAGCATACCCGGCGCGTCGGGCTTGGAGCAGTGCGCTAAAGTGCCTTATACCCTTTGTGTGCCCGATGAACAGCTTGCATCATGGTGGGTACCACCCTTTGAATGTTGTGCCGCTCATGTCTGCCCTCGAACTCAAAATTCCTCCGCCACTGGTCGCTGCCATTACGGCTGCAGCCATGGTGTCTGCGTCGCTCGGGCTCGGGCCTGTACTGGCGCTGCCGGCAGGTGTACGCGTAGGCGGCGCTCTGGTCCTTGCTGCAGTGGGCGTCGGCTGTGACCTGGCGGGCCTGGTCGCCTTCAGGCGGGCAAAAACGACCGTCAACCCCATGGCGCCGCACACCAGCACGCATGTCGTGACGACAGGCATCTACCGCATCACGCGCAACCCCATGTACCTCGGACTGGTGTTCATCCTGCTGGGCCTGGCGCTGTACCTGGCCGCACCCTGGGCCTTGCTCGGGCCGCCAGCGTTTGCGGCCTACATCACACGTTTTCAGATCTTGCCGGAGGAGCGCGTGCTCACCGAGCGCTTCGGCGCCGCCTACACCGCCTACCGCAGCCAGGTGCGCCGGTGGCTGTAGTGCAGAAAACTGGGGTCTGACCCCAATTTACCAATTTATTGGTGCCTGGCGCGCAGGCCCTGGGCCAGTGCGCCGAGGGCAATGCCGGCCAGTGCCCACAAGAGCGTCCAGTTGCCAGTGCCCAGACCCGCAATGGCCGGGCCGGGGCAGACGCCGCACAGGCCCCAGCCGATGCCGAACAGGGCAGCACCGCGCACGGTGTCGCGGTTCCACACGCTGGCGTGGTGGTGAAAGCGCTCTCCGATCAGTGGGCGCGAGAGCATGCGCGGCGCCAACTGGTAGGCGACCAGCGTGACCCCCATGGCGCCGCCCATCACGAGCATCAGCCCGAAATCCTGAAAGCGCAGGAAACCCAGTACCACTTCGGGCCGAACCATGGTAGAGACGGCCAGGCCAAAGCCAAACAGCGCGCCGGCCACCAGCACGGTGACAAAGCGCGGCAGGTTCATGCGTTGCGCGCTCATGCCAGCCACCTTGCGGCCAAATTGGCGGTGAGGAAGGCCGTGGCCATGAAGGTCAGCACGGCCAGAAGCGAGGGCCACTGCAGCGAGCCCAGCCCGCAAATGCCATGGCCCGAGGTACAGCCATTGCCCAGCCGCGCGCCGTAGCCCACCAGGACACCCCCGAGCAGCAAACGCCATGCCGGCAGGCCCGTGGTTTGCGGTGCGCCATGGGCAAGGACCAGCCACCACAGCAAGGCGCCGAGCACCAGTCCCAGCGCAAAGACCAACCGCCAACCGCGCGAATCGGTGAATCTGGCTTGCTGAAAGTATGGCCGCTGGACCACGAACGACCAGGTGGATGAGAACACCGTGCTCATGCCGCCCACCAGGCCGGTGAGCACAAACAACAGCGCCACGCCGGTGCCAATGAGTACGCCGCCGAGCAGGTAGTGCTGCCAGCCCAGAGGAAAGAGGGAATGCGCCAGGTCCATGGGCTGCATTATCTGGGCGGGTCTGCACGCTGTCTGCGGGGAGCATGGAAAATGCTGGCATGAGCCTCATTCACCTGTTGCAGCGCCACGCCCGCCTGTCCCCCGATCGCCCCGCCATCTTCGAAGGCCGCAAGCCCTGGGCGAGCTACGGCGAATGGGCCGCGCGCAGTGCCGCGCTGGCCGGACGCATGCGCACCGCGGGTCTGGTGCCCGGCGACCGGGTGCTGCTCTTCATGCGCAACCACCCGCGCTACCTGGAGGTGCTGTGCGCCGCCTGGTGGGCCGGCCTGGTGGTGGTACCGGTCAACGCCAAGCTGCACCCGCGTGAAACCGAATGGATCGTGGACAACGCCCAGGCGCGCTGGGGTTTTGTGACCGGCGACGTGGCGCCCGGGGCGCTGGCCGGGCTGGAGCGGCAAATCGACGTGGAGTCGCCCGAGGCCGACGCCTTGCTGGCGCCGGTGGATGACCCGTGGGCCGTGCCCACCGCCGAGCGTGCCCCGGACGACGTCGCCTGGCTGTTCTACACCAGCGGCACCACCGGCCGGCCCAAGGGCGTGATGCTCACGCACCGCAACCTCATGACCATGGGGCTGACGTACTTCATCGACGTGGACCCGGTGGCCGCGCAGGACGCCATCGTTTACGCCGCGCCCATGTCGCACGGCGCCGGGCTGTATGCCATCCCGCATTTGATGGCGGGTGCGCGCCACGTGGTGCCCCAGTCCGGCGGGGTGGACCCGGCCGAGCTGTTTGCGCTGGGCTGGGAACTGGGCGGCCTCTCCACCTTTGCTGCTCCCACCATCGTCAATCGCCTGGTGGACCACGCGCAGCAGGCGGGACTGGACCAAGAGGCCTGCGCCCGCGCCTTCAAGACCATTGTCTACGGTGGTGCGCCCATGTACGTGGCGGACATTCAGCGTGCGCTCCAGGTCATGGGGCCCCGCTTTGTACAGATCTATGGCCAGGGCGAAACGCCCATGGTTGCCACCGCGCTCTCGCGTGCGCAACTGGCGGACGCCGCGCATCCGCGCTACCTGGTGCGTCTCGCTTCGGTGGGCGTCGCCCAGACACCGGTGCAGTTGTGCGTGGCCGACGAACACGGCGCTGAGCTGCCGCTGGGCGAGGTCGGTGAGGTGCTGGTGCGGGGCGACAGTGTCATGGCCGGCTACTGGCGCAATCCCGAGGCCACGGCGGCGGCCTTGCGCGGTGGCTGGCTGTTTACCGGCGATGTCGGCTGTCTGGATGCCGAGGGCTTTCTTACGCTCAAAGACCGCAGCAAAGACCTCATCATCAGCGGCGGCTCCAACATCTACCCGCGCGAGGTGGAAGAAGTCCTGCTCACCGCCCCCGGCGTGGCAGAAGTGGCCGTAGTGGGCGCGCCGGACCCGGCCTGGGGCGAAGTGGTCGTCGCTTTCGTGGTGTTGCAGTCTGGCGCCGCGACCACCACCGAAACGCTCGACCAGCACTGCCTGGCGCAGATGGCGCGCTTCAAGCGGCCCAAGCACTACCGCGTCGTGCAGGCGCTGCCCAAGAACAACTACGGCAAGGTGCTAAAGACGGCGCTGCGCGAGCAGTGGCGCATATCTATCGAGGCGGTTTCAGGCAGAAGCTGACGGCATTCGCTTCGTTCGCCGGCCACGGCGCGGCAGTGCTTTCAGGGTTTCGGCAGGGGCGCGAGAGGCGCAGCACATGCCATACTTCACAGAGATATTTGGTCAGCCGCAACTCCCATGAAAACCCACATCGGTCGTTTTGAACTCAAGCGAATGTTGGGGCAGGGGGCACAGGCACAGGTCTGGCTGGCATTTGACCCGCGCCTGGAGCGCGAGGTCGCCATCAAGCAGATGAAACCGGTGCCCCCGCAGGAGGCATCCGCCGTCCAGCAATGGCTGCAGGAAGCGCGCAGCGTCAGCCGCCTGACGCACGCCAACATCGTGCCGGTGTTTGAAGCCGATGTGCACGAGCACCAGCCCTATCTGGTGTTTGAATACGTGGCAGGGCAGACCTTGGCCCAGCGCCTGGCAGGGCAAGGCGCAATCCCCGCTAACGCGGCGGTACCCATCTTGCAGGACGTGCTCAGTGCCCTGGTGGTAGCGCACGCCGGTGGCGTGGTGCACCGCGATCTCAAGCCCTCCAACGTGCTGCTCGATACCAATGGGCGGGCCAGAGTCATGGATTTCGGCATTGCCGCCCGCATGGGCCGCGCGCAGGCAGGCGCCAAGGGGCAGGATGCGGCCGGAAGCCCCGGCTACATGGCGCCCGAAGCGATTCGGGGCGAAGCCATTTCCCCGTTGATGGACGTGTATGGCGCCGGGCTCCTGCTGGCCGAAGTGCTGTGGGGCAAGCCCATCAGAACCGGGACGGATGCCATGAAAGCCCTGCAGCGTGCTGCCCGCGAGCCACTGCAGCTGCCCGCAGGGCTGCTCGAAGGGCTGGACGATGCCCTGCGGGCCATCGTGCTGCGCGCCACGGCCTTTGATCCCCAGCAGCGCTACGCAGGCGCACAGGCATTTCTCGATGCCTTGCGCAAGTGGTCCGGCGCACACACGGATGAGGCGCAAGCGCCCAGCTCCGCCACGCAGAACAGCACCCTCGAATTTCTGCTGCGCCGCATGCGCAGCAAGAGCGATTTCCCGGCGCTGTCCGAGTCGATTGGCAAGATTCAAAGCATGGCGTCTTCCGACAAGGAAAGCGTCAGCAGCGTTACCAACGAAATCCTGAAAGATGTGGCGCTGACCAACAAGCTGCTGCGCCTGGTCAACAGCGCGCACTATGCACGCGGCACCAGCATCGGCACGGTCTCGCGCGCGGTGAGCCTGGTGGGCCTGAACAACATTCGCAACATGGCGCTCAGCCTGGTGCTGCTTGAGCACATGCAGGACAAATCCAACGCGCATCTGCTCAAGGAGGAATTCCTGCGTGCCCTGATGGCCGGGTCGGTCGCGGGCGAAATGGGTCGCTCTACCAAAGAAGGCGAAGAGGCCTTCATTGGTGCTTTGTTTCAGAACCTTGGACGCATGCTGGCGCAGTTCTACTTCCCGGAAGAGGCAGCCAATGTCCGCAAGCTGGTCACCGCGTCGCGCGAGCCCGTCGATGAGGATGTCGCCTCCACCCGTGTGCTGGGCATTACCTACGAGGCGCTCGGTCTGGGGATTGCCAAGGCCTGGGGCCTGCCCGAGAGCATCCAGCGCTGCATCGTGCGGCCGCCCGGCGAGCCACCCGGCCGGGTTCCAGCCGACGCGCTGGAACGTTTGCGCTGGAGCGCACGCGCCGCCAACGACATGGCCGATGCCATGCTGCACACCGATCCACGAGACGTCGACGCACGTCTCACCCAGGCCGCCAAGACCTACGAGAAAACCCTGGGGCTGAGCCTGGACGCTATGCAGGCTGCCACGGCTACGGCGCGCAAGAAGCTCGTTGAGTTGGCGCAGGCCATGGCCATTACCGTGCGCGCCAATTCCCGCGCGGCGCAGTTGCTCCAGGGAGCCGGCGACGCACCAGTGCCAGTGCCGGCAACGTCCACCGGGGGGCAGGATGCCCTTGCCGCGACCGAGCTACAGGCCACCCAGAAACTGCCCGCCTCGCCGGAGGCGGACCCGCAAGGCAACGAGCAAGTCTCGGAAATCCTGGCCGCCGGTATTCAGGACATCACCAATGCGATGGTGGAAGAGTTCAAGCTCAGCGACGTGCTGCGCATGATTCTGGAGACCATGTTCCGCGCGCTGGACTTCCACCGCATCGTGTTCTGCATGCGCGACGCCAAAAACGATACCCTGACGGGCCGCTTTGGGCTGGGCATGGGCGTGGAGGGCGCCGTCAAGCAGTTTCGCGTGCCGATGGCGGTCGAGGGTGACAAGCCCGACCTGTTTGCCACCATCTGTGCCAAGGGGGCGGACACCCTCATCAGCGATGCCAGCGCACCCCGCATCGCCGAGCGCCTGCCCGATTGGTACCGCAAGGCGGTCGACGCCCCCACTTTTCTGATCCTGCCGTTGCTGCTCAAGGGGCGTGCGTTCGGCATGATCTATGCCGACAAGGCAGAGCTGGGCAGCCTGGTGGTCGATGAAAAAGAGCTGGCCATGCTGCGCACCCTGCGCAACCAGGCGGTGATGGCGTTTCGGCAGTCGTCGGGCTAGCGCTTGATGTACAAGCGCTAGGGAGCCTCTGCACGAATCGTCGCGCCGTGTGCATCTGCGGCCTCGGGCGATCTGCAGCGTTGCAAATCCTCGCATAGCTACGGCTATCGCTGCGATTTGCGCCTTGCAGCTCATCCCGATCCGCAGCGCCCACTTGCCACGCGATTCGTGCAGAGGCTCCCTAGAGGACGATTCGGCCGCTATTGTTTGAACCCGAAGCGCCGGTGCTTTCACGCGTATTGGATGTGTGGGCGCTGAGCCACTCCACTGCGCGCACGCTTGGCCCGCAGGCCGGGCAGCGCGGTGGCCGCCAGATGCCCTCGCTATGATTTCCGTGCCATGCCCCACTACCTCACCGCCGCCCTCTACCAATTCGTCGATCTGCCCGACTACGCCGCACTGGTCGCGCCGCTGCAGGCCTGCTGCGATACGCACGGCGTCAAAGGCACCTTGCTGCTGGCAGAAGAAGGTATCAACGGCACCATTGCCGGCTCGCCTGAGGGGGTGCACGCGGTGCTGGCCTGGCTGCGCGCCGACCCTCGGCTGGCGGGCCTGCAACACAAGGAAGCCACCGCCGAGGTTCTGCCTTTTTACCGGATGAAGGTGCGGCCGAAGCGCGAAATCGTCACGCTGGGCGTGCCAGGGCTCAACCCCGCGCAAAACGCCGGCACCTACGTCAAACCCGCCGACTGGAACGCGCTGATCGAACAGCCCGACGTGGTGCTGATCGATGTGCGCAACGACTACGAAGTGAAGATTGGCAGCTTCGAAGGCGCCATTGACCCGCTGACCAAAACCTTCTCCGAACTGCCCGGTTGGGTCGAGCGCGAGGCCCAGCCCGGCGGTGCGCTCGCTGGCACTGGCGGTCAAAAGCCCCGCGTGGCCATGTTTTGCACTGGCGGCATTCGCTGCGAAAAATCAACCGCCTACCTGCGCACGCAGGGCTTCGATGAGGTGTACCACCTTGAAGGCGGCATCCTCAAATACCTCGAAACTGTTCCGGCCGAGCACAGCCGTTGGCACGGCGATTGTTTTGTCTTCGACGAGCGAGTCTCCGTTAGCCACGGCCTTGCGTCCGGCCACCATGAGCTGTGCCGCTCATGCCGTTGGCCGCTCGGGCCCGACGAGATCGCCTCGCCGCTGTTCGAGCGCGGCATCAGTTGCCCTTACTGCCACGGCACGCGCAGCGCGCAAGCGTTGGCGGGCCTGGCCGAGCGGCAAAGACAGGTGGATTTGGCGCGCCAGCGGGCGCAGCCGCACATCGGTGCGCGCATGCCGGAAAAAACCGGTCCTGGCGCCAAGAGTGAAGGGCAGACGCAGTGCGAGTCGCCGCTCGATAACGGTGGCGATTGAGCGCGCTGGCGTCAGACGAGCAGCGCAGGCATGGGGGTCGGATCACGATTTCGCGCAGCGAAACGCGTGCTCTGACCCCTATCCCGGAACCTTGGGCGCGGCGCTGGCAAGCCGAAAGCGCAACGGCCTTCCCAGCCCTCACGCCTGCCACACCCCAAACCCCGCAGAGCGCAAGTCGATCCCCACCTCGATCTCCTTGTCCACGGCGTCCTCGTAGCCCATGGGGTTGAAGCCTTCGTACAAGTCCGGCAGCAGGCGCAGGCCGTACCGCGTGACGTAGCGGTTGGCCTGAATGCCGGCCTTGTGCTTGTCGAAGCGCACGTCCGGGTCCAGGCCCGTCATGCCCACGTAAACACAAGGTTTGCCGTCGATATAGCCTGGGTTGCTCTTGCGGAACCTGGTCTCCAGCAACACGTCCGGGTGCAGTTCGACCACATAGACATGGTGGTGGGCGCGGCGGCGGCGGGGCATGCGGCGCAGTGTAATCGTCCGCGCATTTATTAGGTCAAATCGGCCTCTAGCGCTTACGCAGCAAGCGCAAGCAGCTACCAATTTTGAATTTTTAACAGCAGGCGGTTCGCTTGGCTTGCGGCGACGGGCCGCGCGCCGTGCAACCCACGCGCCGCATCAACCGCCAGCCTGCCGGCAAATAATGGGTGTGGCGCCCCGCCATTAAGCCTTTCAGCAAGAGGGGGCGGGGCGAACCGCCTACGGCGCTGCTATTTGTCGTCGTCCGCATGGCCATCGCTGAGCAGACGGCGGTCCAGCCGGCCGCGCAGCGCCTGGGTTTCCTGCAGAAACTGCGGAATAGGGACAGCCGGCGCAACCCGCAGACTTGGCGGGAAAAGGCTGCTCATGTAGAGCTCGTTCGACAGGCGCATGCGGTCCAGCCACTGCGTCCCGAGCCACGCCGGCACGGCCAGCAGCACCATTGCGCCCACGGCCCACGCCAGGCCGGCACGGCGGCGCGGCAGTACGGCGGCCAGGTGCGCATAGATACCAGCCGCCAGGACCAGCGATGTCAGCAGGTAGTCGAAGCGCGAAAGCGCCTCCCACGAGAAGGCAAACGCCGCCAGACTGGCCGCCCCATCCACCGCCTCGACCGCCAAGACCATCGTGCAGGCGATGCGCACGTGGCGCCAGAACTGCAAACGGTGGTCGAACACCTTGTTGGCAATCGCCCACAGGCCACACCAGGCGCCCAGCACCACCACCAAGGTGAGCAGCAAGCCGGGCAGCGATTGGAGGTATTTCGAAACGTCGCTGGCCTCCAGCCACGACGAGCCAAGGGCTGCGGCCACGGTTAGCGCCACCAGGAGCACCGTGGCAGCCACGTTGTGCCGCGAGGATGGGGGCAAGGCTTGCTCGGCGGCAACCGGTGCGTCGGCCAGACGCAGCGCAAGGCGGGTGCGGCCGATTTCCAGCGGTACGCCGCCGGGCCAGTCAAACCACTTGCCGCTGCCATAGCGCTTGCCCCTCAGCGTGGCACCGTTCACGGTCTGGCCCACCTGAATACTCACCAGGCGCGGGGCTTCCATCGGGCGATCGGCGCGCAGGTGCACGGGCGCAATGTGCGGATCGTCCAGCACCAGGTCGCAGTCGAGGCTTCGGCCCACGGTGAAGGGCCAGCGCGTGACGGGCGCGCGCGCCAGCAGGGTGCCGTGGCGGTCAAAGGCTTCAATGAGCGCGAGTAGCTGCGTCATGGCGCTGCCTCCCAGCGAAACGCCTGCAGGTAGTGGTCTGCCAGCTTGAGGTTGTTGTCGAAAGCGACACCGCGCACGTCCAGGCGGCCCAGCACGCCTTGCGTCGCTTGGTTGACGGTCGCGACCAACACGGTCATGTCGTAGAGGCCGCGCAGCTTGCGGTAGGCCGACATGCAGATCACCGCCCGCAGCGGCAGGCTGCCCTGGTCGACATAGCGCTCGGTGCACTCGACAGCGGTCTGGCGGCCGTTGCCGCGCTTGAGGAAGGGCTCGTTGCCAAAGCTCTGCGAATAGGTGCGGGCGAAACGCGCGGCGCCCAGGGTTGGCGCGTCGTAGGCTTCGTAGCTCAGCCGCACCATGCCCGTGCTGAAGTCGCCCGCGACCACGTCGCTATCGACCTGGCACTTGGTGCGCTCCAGGTTCAGCGCATGAAAGTCCGGGTCGCGCCCCGAGCCCCAGCAGCGCGCAAGCGCGTCGTCTGGCACCGGCACCAGGTAACTGCCGTGGCGCTGCTCCTTGAACGGCGTTTGCAAGAAGCGCTCGGTCAGCAGTTGCTGGTGCACCAGCAACTGCCGCGTCACCTCGGCGTAGGCCGGTTGGGCGATGGGCTGGGCGTGGGCGGCGCGCTGCACCAGCGCCTGGGCGAACTCGGCGGGTATCAGAAAGCTCACCTGCTCGCCATCGAGTCGCTTGGCCACGTTGACGCCCAGCACCCGCCCCGCATCGTCCACCGCCGGCCCGCCGCTCATGCCGGGGTTGAGCGTGCCGCCAAAGAAGATGCGCGGGTAAAAGCTGCGCCGCACCAGCCCGTTGTAGGTGCCCTCGGTCACGGCAAAACCGATGTCCAGCGGGTTGCCCAGTGAATAAATGCGCTCGCCCTGGGCCATGGCGTCGGCCGCAGGCCGAAAACTCAGCACCGGCGCGGGTGCGGTACGGGTCTTGGCGCGCAGCACGGCCAGGTCGTGCTGAACGTCAAACGCCAGCAGCTCTACCGCGCCTTGCTGCCCATCAATCGTGACATACACGCCGCTGTAGCGCTCGGGCTCCAGCGCGAGCTGGCTCGCCACATGGAAGTTGGTGACGATCAGCCCATCGGCCGACACAAAAAAGCCCGAGCCGGTGGACGCCTGGGTGTTGGAGTTGCGCAGCAGCGTGCGGATCTGCACCAGCTTGTCGCGCGACAGCTCATAAATGCGCCGGGCGTTGCCTGACAGCGCCTCTGCAGGGGCTGGCGCTGATGGCACTGCTGCGGGTGCAGGCGGTGCGGTGCCTGGTGCGATGGCGGGTGCGATGGCGGGTGCGGGCGCCGCACCCGCTTCGCTTGCGCCCGGTGGCACAGCGGCCTGCTCGCGAACCACCGGAGCACCCGTAGAGGCCTCGTTTGGAGCGTTTTGGGCGCTTGCCAGACCGCAGGCCAGCAAAAGAAAGGGGGCGACAAGCTGGAGCGGCCAGCGGGTGGGGGAGGGCATCGCGGCATTTTAAGAACGTCCTGCGACAAGCCCTTTGGCCTCGTCGGGCCTGTCTACCCCGTCAGTCGCGGGTTTGCCCATTCACCAGCCACTCCATCCCACGCACCCATGCCATCGACCGCCCACTATTCCATCGGCACGCCCGGCCAACTCTGGGGCGCCGCAGAACGCGACCAGTGGCGCGCACGCCAGGTGCGCCAGCGCAGCTACGCCGACGACGTGCTCACGGCCATTGAGGCACTGCGGGGCCGGTTGGATGTGGAGATGTACGGCGATGTGATTTATGCCGACGCACAGCACCCGGCAGAGCGCTTTCCCCTGCGGGCCCTGCGCAGCCGCCACTGGCAACCCGGCCTGCCCAGCGTGCTCGTCACCGGTGGGGTGCACGCCTATGAGACGAGTGGCGTGCACGGCGCGCTGCGGTTTGTGGACACGCAGGCCGAGCGCTTTGCAGTCCGCGCCAACCTGCTGGTGGTGCCCTGCGTCAGCCCCTGGGTGTACGAGCGGTTTCAGCGCTGGAACTTCGACGCCATCGACCCCAACCGGTCGTTCCGCGATGGCTCTCCCGCGCAGGAGTCAGCCGCCCTCATGCACCTGCACCGCCGCAGGGCCAGTTCGCCGCCCACATTAACCTGCACGAGACCACTGATACCGACGAATCCGAATACCGCCCCGCCGTGGCCGCGCGCGACGACAAGGTGTTCGAGCCCGGCAGCATCCCCGACGGCTTCTACCTGGTGGACGACACCGAAAACCCCCAGCCCACGTTTCAGCAGGCCATCATTGAAGCCGTGAGCCGTGAGCCGTGAGCCGTGAGCCGTGAGCCGTGAGCCGTGAGCCGTGAGCTGCGTGACGCACATCGCCCCTGCGGACGAGAAGAACGAAATCATCGGCTCGCTCGTGGTGGCGCCGGGCGTGATCCGCTATGCGCTAGAGGAGCTGGGCCTGTGCGTGGGCATCAGCGGCGCGCACTACACGACCACGACGGAGGTGTACCCCGACAGCCCGAGCGCCTCGTCAGCGTAGTGCATCGAGGCGCAGGTGGCGGCCGTGCAAGCGGCGGTGGAGTTCGTGTGCACCGCGGGCGTGGGGCGGTTGCTCATGGAAGACTAAGTGCCAAAATGACCGCTAGCGCTTATTTGGTAAGCACTAGCAGCTCTCAAAAAGATAGTGACTGCCTTGACGAAATGGCCGCGGGGACGGGCCAGGCACTGCCTGCGAGCGCCGCCGGAAGCAACGGCAGTGGCAGCGCTGCACGAACCTACAGGTGGAAATGGCCCGCAGCTTCGGGCTGGTAGAGCACCTTGGCAATCCGAATGTGGCAGGTGCGATTGTGAATCCGCCAGTTGAACGCATCGCCCTCCTTGTAGCCCAGGATAGCCGTGCCGATGTCCGAGCACACCGAGAGCTTCCGGGCCCGGTCGTCGGCCTCTTCCGGGTACACAAGGGCCACTTCCAGCTCCGCATCGTCCACCTGCAGCAGGGCCTTGGAGTTCATCGTGACGACATCCTCGGCCACCTGCCGTGGGTCGACCACGATGGCGCGCTCGATCTCATGTTCGAGCTCAAAAATGCTCGAGCCCTGTTCCTGCTCCACCAGGCTCCTGAGCCGGGTCTTGTCGAATTCGGTGATGTAGATGTCGGTGGTGTCGGCCGCAGAGCTTTCGCGCAAGAGCCGGAGGTAGCGCTCCGAGTGCATGACAAAGGACTTCATCGCAGGTGTTTCGCTTTCCAGCACGAACCCGCTGCGCAGGAACGCCTTGAGCGAGCGCGCGTTGTCCGGGTGGATCTTGGCGATGAGCTTCTCGGCCCGCATGTCGAAGAAGGCGAGCTTCAGGCCTTCGCGGATCGCGCTGGCGCCAAGCTTGCGGCCCCAGTTGTCGCGGTTGCCGATGACCAGGACCATTTCGCATTCCGTGCCCTTCTTGGCCAGACGAACGAACCCGACGGGAACGTCATGCCGGTCGAAGGCCATGAAGAATCGGCCGCCCCGGTTGAAGAGATGCGTCAGGATCGGCAACTGGACGCGGCCGATGGCCTGCGCAATGAACCGCGAGACATTGCTCGAATCGCTCAGGTACTGCGTGACACCCTCGTCTTCGAGCCAGTCCATCAAAGTGAATGCGTTGGCCCGCGTGATCTCCGGGCACAGGGAAATGAAAGGCTTGTCCATCTTCACCCCAATCGGGTTTCAAGTATGAAAGCCTTTCATGGACGCGGCCACGACGGTTCTTTCGGCTAACGCGCCATTTTAAAACACACCCCAGCCACGGGGCCGATGCACGGCGGATTCGGCACCGTCGCGCAGGGCAATAGGCCCATCGCTTTTTTCCCCCACGGCGCGGCGGCCCGCCCAAGCCCGCCAGCTTCTTTGGTGCTTTCTTCTCTCAGGGGCTTCCCAAGGCGCCCAGCAACCGGGCGCTCACCTCGGCTGCATCGGGCATGGCGAACGCCATGTTGTGCTGCTCCGTCAGCGGCGCATGGCCCGGCTCCATGCGCCCGGCAGCGTCGTGGCCCATGGCCTTGAACTTCCAGACCCCGCCGACCAGCTTGAGCGAGCCCACATGTGCGCCATCGGTGGTGTGCACAGACACCAGGGCGGCGTTGACGGGCACCAGTTGCAATGGCCCTGCCACCGGGCCAAGCGGCACATGGGTGAAGGTGGGGGTGAACGGAGGCGTCATGGATGGGTCTTGGTGATGCTGCAGTTCTTTGAACGAAATTTGCCTCTTGCGCTTGATGGATAAGCGCAAGCAGCTATCAATATAGGAGTTTCTCAGGTGGAGGTGTGGCCTCACGCTCAACCACGCCGATTCTTCCAATAATCAGGCTTGCGGTGCTGGTGCGCTATGGCGAGCACCAGAATGCCTGGGCCGTCCTAGGTGTAGACCACACTGTAGGGAAAACGCCGCAACCGGCAGCGCCGAACCTGTGGGGTCAGCGGGTGCCACGCCTGGGGAAACTGCTCAACAAGCCGCAGCGTTTTGAGCGCCTCGATCAGAAAGGCATCGCCCAGCCCGGGCGCCTGTTTTGCGTACCAGGCAATAGCTTCGTCCAGCTCCGTTTGTGCTAGCTCCAGCAGCCGGATGCTCATGTGCGTTGGGCGGCAGCTTGGTATTTGGCAATCACATCGGACAAGGCCACCGCCTTGATCTCACCGCGCCGGTAGGCTGCGAGCCGGTCGCTGGCCTCTGTTGCCCAGAGCGCATCTAGTGCAGCGTCGGGCTGGTCCAGGCTGTCGAGGATGCGCTCTACCACTTCCATGCGCTCTGCGGGCGGCAACTGGGCGGCTTGGGCGCTGAGGGCTTCGGCGGTGGTGGTCATGGCTGTTCCATTGAAATCATGAAAGCGATCCAAGTCTGGGTTCTTGTGTCTTGCTAATCTAGCTGTCGAGATACTGCATCGTAAACTCCACGGCACTTCGTTTGATTCTTGAAAAAAGTAGGGATCATCGCATTTCCGAAAAATCTTGCCAGATGAGTTACTGTAAGTGGTATTGCAAAGTTGGCTAACTCCGCGATTTTTTCGGTACTAATGTTTTTGCTGAAATCAAAAGCTGGGTCGCTAAATTTTCCAACAGGCAATTTGCCGAAAACAATCGAGGCAATTAATCTGTTTCCGTATGTAAGAATTTTGGCTTCGCGGGGTTTTTTGTATCGTGGCCGTTCCTTGTCAATGGCAGCATCGATAAGCCGTTGAGTTTGAATGCACCGCCAGACATAGAGGCCGGACACTGATGGATTGAATAGCGCTTTGTATGGTCTCTTTGTAATGTCTTCCCAGAGCTTCCCTATTTGGCTCTTGAGTGTGACGACTAACGCTATTTCTCCGGATGCACATGCAAGCGCAGTAGTGCTGTCTTGTAAATCAAATACGTTTTCCCCTCGGGGTAAATCATCTGATCGCATTATTTGATAGTGAATATCATCAATAAGTAGTTCATTTCTGATTCGCTTTTGCTCTGGATCTTGCGATACAAAATCGCGTGACTCTATCTTGTTTTGGCGGTTGTTGGTTTTTGTAACTTCATCGCCAAACTCTTCACCGCCGTCTTGCAATGAAACTACTCTGAATTGAACAAAGCAATCAGATAAATCGGCGGTTGGATTTTTTTCCAAATATTTTCCAATCGTGCTCACCGTTTGGGCGCCATTGACAATATGCATTCCTTCGCAATGAAAATATCCCAGATCATGTTTTCCGCCGCCAATTGCGAGTTTTTCGACTGCCGACGCAGTGGCGGTTACTCCGTTATTGAAATACCAGAACAATTCAGGACGCTTCTCAAGAGACTCTCGAATCTCCGTGTTCACATCTGTATCTCCCAGTGCGCCCCGCAGGTTTTTTGCTACCACTCGATCTTTGTGTTCATGCCATATTTTTGCCAAGTCAATGGCGCTTACCTGTCCATAAATTGCATATCGTGGTTCTTCGACCTTGCCCCAATATCGAATTGCAATATCTGCAGAAATGGGGCTATTGAGATCTTCTGTTAATGATTTGTGTAGCAGCCCTTGGTTTAGTGGCATCCAACTAAGAATTTCACTGGCGTCATTCACTTCCGACAAGAGATCTTTGAAATCTCGTTCGGAATGTTTTGATAATTCTGAATTTCCTGTGTGAACCAAGATTGCCAAAATCTGGAGTCCGGCATTACTTAGGGCATTGGATATTTCATCTTGGCGATCAATAATTTTCTTATTGAATCTGTCGAAATTTAGGCTCAATAAATCATGGATGCCGGCGATAAATTTTTTTACGGAGGAGTTATCTGGCTCGCCTCTTCCGTCATGAATCCACTTTGATTGAACAAGATATAATTTTGACTCGGACTCGTCGAGATAAACCGCATCGATACCGTTGTCATCGCCGCCATCTACGATGGATGTTGCCGCGTCTTTTGGTTCGCAGCCAGCTAAGTGATAAATGGAGTAGGCGGCTAGTCCTCTGGAGAGGAGCATGTCATTAAACGTCTTGCTGCCAGGTTTTTGATCTGACATGTCAACGTGAGGCGCAATTTCAGTTTCAATTCGTCTCTTTATTTGATTAAGATGAATAATGCTCATTATTTTCCCCAAGAATCTTTCAGCCCCACCGCCAAGTTAAACACCGGCTTGCTGCCCTGCACATGATCCACCCGGTCCGCCACAAAGTACCCATGCCGCTCAAACTGAAACTTGTCGTCCGGCTTCGCATTGGCCAATGACGGCTCCACGATGGCAGTCACCACTTTCAGGCTGTTCGGGTTCAGGCTTTCGATGAAGTCCTTGCCGCCCGCATCGGGCTGCGCATCCAGAAACAGCCGGTCGTATATGCGTACTTCGGCCTCCACACCGTCGGCCACGCCCACCCAAGTGATGGCGGCTTTGACCTTCACACTGTCGGCGCCGGGGGTGCCGCTCTTGGTGCCGGGCACCACGGTGGCCAGCACTTCGGTGATGTGGCCGTTGGCATCCTTGGTGCAGCCGGTGCATTCGATGACGTAGCCGCCCTTCAGGCGCACCTTGTTGCTGGGGAACAAACGTTTGTAGCCCTTGGGGGGCACTTCTTCAAAGTCTTCGCGTTCGATCCAGACTTCTTTGCCGATGGTGAAGTGGCGCACGGGGCTTTCCACACCTTCGGGCGCTGCACCAGAAGACGCGCCATGTGGCGCGTGTGGCAGAGCGGGCAGGCTGCAGGGCTCCAGGTGGCCTGCGCCCATCACGTCGTCCCAGTTGGTCAGCACGAGCTTGACCGGGTTGAGCACGGCCATGCCACGGTGAGCTTTGAGCTCCAGGTCTTCGCGCAGGCAGCCTTCCAGGGTGCTGTAGTCGATCCAGCTGTCGGACTTGGTGACGCCAATGCGTTCGGCAAAGGTCTGGATGGCGGCGGGCGTGTAGCCACGGCGGCGCAGGCCGACGATGGTGGGCATGCGGGGGTCGTCCCAGCCGTTGACTTTGTGGTCGTACACCAGTTGCGCGAGTTTGCGTTTGCTGGTGATGACGTAGGTGAGGTTCAAGCGGGCGAACTCGTACTGGCGCGGGGGCGGGGCGCTGAGCAGTTTCCCCTCGATCAAGCGCTCCAGCAGCCAGTTGTAGAAAGGGCGCTGGTCTTCAAATTCGAGCGTGCACAGGCTGTGGGTGATCTGCTCCAGCGCGTCCTCAATGGGGTGCGCAAAGGTGTACATGGGGTAAATACACCATTTGTCGCCCGTGTGGTGGTGCGTGGCGCGGCGGATGCGGTAGATGGCCGGGTCGCGCAGGTTGATGTTGGCGCTGGCCATGTCGATCTTGGCGCGCAGCACCATGCTGCCGTCTTCGTGCTGGCCGCCCTGCATTTCACGAAAGCGCGTCAGGTTCTCGGCGGGGGTGCGGCTGCGAAAGGGGCTGTCCACGCCGGGTTTGCCGAAGTCGCCGCGGCTGAGGCGCATCTGCTCGGCCGTTTGTTCGTCGACATAGGCGTAGCCGGCTTCGATCAAGTACTCGGCAGCGCGGTACATGAAGTCGAAGTAGTCGCTGGCCTGGTACGGTTTGTCGTTGCCCGGCTGGCTCCAGTCAAAGCCCAGCCATTTCACGGATTCGACAATGCTGTTGACGTACTCGGTGTCTTCTTTTTCCGGGTTGGTGTCGTCAAAGCGCAGGTGGCACACGCCGCCATAGTCGCGTGCCAAGCCGAAGTTGATGCAGATGCTCTTGGCGTGGCCCACGTGCAGGTAGCCGTTGGGCTCGGGCGGGAAGCGGGTGCGGATTTTGGCTGGGTCGGGCGCGCCTGCGGCCTGGTGCGCGGCGTCGCCGGGGCTGCCGGCCCAGCGGCGGCTGGCGTAGCTGCCTTTTTCGAGATCGCTCTCGATAATCTGGCGCAGGAAATTGCTGGTTTTGGTGGCGTCCGCAGTATTGGCGGCGGGCGTGAAGGCAGGGGCGGTGGCGGTCATAGCGGGCATTTTAGGTGGCGCGTTCGTGCGGTTTTACGCATGGAAACAAGCAGTTGTACGCACAGACACACTTTAGACGGGCATTTGTGCCATCCTTTGAGGCATGTGGCGCGTTATAGCGTCTAAGGGTTGGCAAAGCGGTCAACCCGTTTAACCAGGAGATGCATATGTTCAAGACCGTTTTCAGCAAGCTGGCCGTTGTGGGCTTTGGCGTTGCGCTGGCGGCCTCGGCCGGTGTGGCGCAGGCGCGCGACAACGTGAATTGGTCGATAGGGATTGGTGTTCCAGGCGTGGTGGTGGGGGCCAGCAATGGCTACTATGGGTACAGTGCCCCGGCCCCGGTGTATTACGCACCGCCCCCGACGTACTATGTCCCGCCGCGCCCGGTGTACTACGCCCCGCCGGTGGTGTATTCGCCGCCGCCCCCGTATTACTACCGTGGCCGTGGCTACTACCGTGACCACGACGACTACCGCGGCCATGGCCACCGCCACTGGCGCGATCGCGACTGATGTCGCCTGCCGCGTGCGCTGCCGTGCGCTGCCATTCGGTGGGGCGGCGCGCGCCGCATAATTTGCGCTTCATCCGCTTGCGCGCCGGCTTGCCTTGAGCCGCGCCGGCCGCACCCAGTCTGAAAGCGCTTCTGTGTCCACTCTTTTCGTTCTCAACGGCCCCAACCTCAACCTGCTCGGTTCGCGCGAGCCGGCGGTCTATGGGCACCACACGCTTGCTGATGTCGAGGCCCTGTGCGCAGCGGCCTGCCAAAAGGCCGGTTTCGCGCTGCGGTTTCACCAAAGCAACCACGAAGGCGCGCTGCTCGACTGGCTGCACGAGGCCGGGCGTCTGCACCAGCAGGGCGAACTGGCCGGCGTGGTGCTGAACGCCGGCGCCTACACCCACACCAGCATTGCGCTGCACGACGCCATCAAGGGCACGGGCGTGCCGCTCATCGAGCTGCACATCAGCAACGTGTTTGCGCGCGAAGCCTTTCGCCACCACTCGACGATTTCGCCCGTGGCGCGCGCCGTGATGTGCGGCCTGGGCGTGGATGGCTATCCCCTGGCCATCGACGCGCTGGCGCGCATGCAGGCGCAGGCCTGAGCCGACCTGAGCCCATCGCTGCATGGCAGACCCTGCGCCGCTGATCGCTGTTCCCGAGTCTGAGGTGGAGATCACCGCCATCCGTGCGCAAGGGGCGGGCGGGCAGAATGTGAACAAGGTGTCGAGCGCTGTGCATCTGCGCTTTGACATTCATGCATCATCCCTGCCCGAAGACGTGCGTGAGCGCCTGCTTTCGCTGCGCGATGCGCGCATTACCGACCAGGGCGTGGTGGTCATCAAGGCGCAGCAGTTTCGCACCCAGTTGCAAAACCGCGCCGATGCGCTGGAGCGCCTGAACGCCTTGGTCAACAGCATTGCCGTGCCGCCCAAGGCCCGCCGCGCCACGCGGCCCAGCTATGGTTCCAAGATGCGCCGCCTGGAAGGCAAGAGCCAGCGCAGCGACACCAAAGCGCTGCGCGGCCCGGTGCGCGACTGATGCACCATCGGCTGGCGTGGCGGCCGGCACTGGCACCACCTGTGCAACGCTGTATCCGCTGGCGCGGGGCTTGTCGGGCGGCAACAGAGGTCTAAAGTGGGAGGCTGCTTTGAAAGCCCACCATGTCCACTTCTTCCCAAGACATTTCTCTGTCCCGCAGCAACATTCCCGCACTGTTTGTGTCCCACGGTGCGCCGCTGTTTGCGCTGGATGCAGGCGAGACCGGCCCGGCACTGACACGCTGGGGCGCCGCGCTGCGCACGCAGTTCCCTGGTCTGCGCGGCGTGCTCATCATGTCGCCGCACTGGATGGCACCGGGCGTACGCGTCGGCACCGGTGCGCAACCGACCACGTGGCACGATTTCGGCGGTTTTCCGCCTGCGTTGTACCAGTTGCACTACCCGGCACCTGGTTCGCCCGCGCTGGCGGGCGAGGTGCTTGCATTGCTGCACCAGGCCGGCATCGAGGCCGAGGGCGATGCCAAGCGGCCGTTCGACCATGGCGCCTGGGTGCCGCTCATGCACCTGTTTCCGCAGGCCGATGTGCCCGTGGTGCAAATCGCTTTGCCAGAGCACGCTGGCCCGGCCGAGGTCTATGCGCTGGGCGCTGCCGTGCAAAGCCTGCGCAGCCAGGGCGTGCTCGTCATCGGCTCGGGCAGCATGACGCACAACCTGGGTGAGTTTTTTGGCGGCGCGCGCGAACCGGCGCCCTACGTGCTCGCGTTCAGCCGCTGGATCGAGGCGGCGCTGGCGCGTGGCGACATGGCCGCCCTGCTGGACTACCGCCGCCAAGCCCCAGAGGCCACACGCGCCCACCCGACGGAGGACCATTTCCTGCCGCTCTTCTTTGCGCTGGGTGCCGCCGGCAAAGATTTGCATGCCAACTACTTGAGTCGCGAGGTGATGTACAGCATGCTGGCGATGGACGCATTCGAACTGCAGCCGCAAGCTTGAGCTATGGATGCTGCAGATATTTGGTTAAAACTGCCACTGGCGCTTATCCATGCTTGATTTACCGCTCACATTTTTGAAGCGACCTGCCTTGCCCAGCGTGCCGCAGCCCTGGCTGCTGGTTTTGCTGCATGGGGTAGGCAGCAACGAGCAGGACCTGTATTCGCTCTGCGCGCAGTTGCCCGAACGCTACTACGTGCTCAGCCTGCGAGCGCCCTACCGCATGGGGCCGGGTGCGTTCGCCTGGTTCGACTATTCCATTGAGCCTGGCGGTGTGCGCACCATTGATGAGGCGCAAGAGGCCGCCAGCCGCGCACTGTTGGCGCAGACCTTGGCCGGCGCTTCGGAGCAGTTGGGCATTCCACCCGATCGCACCGTGGTGGCGGGCTTTAGCCAGGGGGGCGCCATGGCGCTGGGCCTGCTGCTGACGCAACCCGCGCTGATGCGTGCCGCCATCGTCTGGCATGGGCGCCTGTTGGACCAACCGCTGGCGGCACTGGCCCCGGCCGACGCATTCCATGGCCGGGCCCTGTGGGTCAGCCATGGTACGCACGACGGGGTGATCCCGCTGGCGCACGCCCAGGCCATTGCGCACCATGTGGCACCGTTGCCGCTGGCCTTGACTTACCGCGAATTCCCCAGCGAGCACGAAATCCGCCCTTCCGAGCTGGCAGCCACGCTGACTTGGCTCGAAGCCTTGAGCACGACGCCGAACGCGTTTTAGAGCGCGCCCACCGGCAGCGCCACGGTGCGCTTGACTTCCTTGAGCGAAAAGCTGGTGGATATTTCGCGCACGCCGGGCAGGCTGCGAATGCGCGTGCGCACATAGTCGGCAAACATCTCCAGGTCGGGCGCCACCAGCTCGATCTGGTAGTCGTAGCGGCCCGAGAGGTTGTGGCACGACAGCACCTGCGGCAGCGCCAGCACCTCGCGCTCGAACGCCGCCGTCACCTCGGCCGTGTGGTTGTGCAGGCCCAGTTGCACAAACCCCAACACGCCGTAGCCCACGCGGTGGCGGTCCAGGTGCGCGTGGTAGCCGCTGATGACACCCGATTCCTCCAGTTGCCGCACGCGCCGCCAGCAGGGTGAGGTGGAGAGCGAAACCCGCTCGGCCAGCTCGCCCACGGTGGCACGGCCGTCTTTTTGCAGTGCGTCGAGCAGGCTGCGGTCCACGGCGTCCAGCGTGGCGGTAGTGTGAAGCATAAATTGCCTTTAAATCTATATAAAAAGGTGAATACTTCCAATGTAGCGTCTTTGTGTGGGCCAGATAGCGAATTTTTGCCCGGCGATTTGGCAAAGAATTCAGTCACCAAACACGCTATTTCAGGAGACACCCCATGGGCAAGGCCAACACGCACACCGGCGGCTTCAGCACCCGCGCCATCCACTTTGGCTACAACCCCGCCGACCACCAGGGCGCCCTGGTGCCACCCATCTACACCTCGGCCACCTTTGCCTTTCCCGATGTGGGCTACGGCGGGCGCTGCTTTACCGGCGAAGAAAACGGCTACTTCTACACCCGCATTGCCAACCCCACGCTGGCGCTGCTCGAAGGCCGGTTGGCCAGCCTGGAGCAGGGCGTGGGCGCGGTGGTGTTTGGCTCTGGCATGGGCGCCATCACGGCCACGCTGTGGTCCATGCTGGAGCCGGGCGACGAGGTGCTGGCCGACATGACGCTCTACGGTTGCACGTTTTCGTTCTTGAACCACGGGCTCGCGCGCTTTGGCGTCAGCGTGCGCCATGTGGACATGACCAACCCGGCCAATGTCGCGGCGGCCCTCGGCGACAAGACGCGCGTGGTCTATCTCGAATCGCCCGCCAACCCCAATATGCGCCTGGTGAACATCGCCGCCGTCTCGGCGCTGGCCCACGCGAGTGGTGCAAAAGTGGTGGTGGACAACACCTACTGCACACCCTACCTGCAGCAGCCGCTGCTGCTGGGCGCGGATGTGAGCGTGCACTCCATGACCAAATACCTGGGCGGCCACGGCGACCTGACGGCCGGCGCCGCCGTCTTTGCCGACGCCGAGCTGGCCCAGCGCGTGCGCCTCTATGGCCTGAAAGACATGACCGGTGCGGTGATGTCGGCGCAGGACGCCCACTTGGTGATGCGCGGCCTCAAGACCCTGGCGCTGCGCATGGACCGCCACTGCCAGAGCGCGCAGACCCTGGCCGACTTCATTGCCGCCCACCCGGCCACCGCTGTGGTGCATTACCCCGGTCTGCCCAGCTTCCCGCAGCACGCGCTTGCCAAGCAGCAGATGCGGCAAATGGGCGGCATGATCGCTTTTGAACTACAAGGCGGCCTGGAGGCCGGCATGTGCTTCATGGACGCGCTGCAGCTCGTCACGCGCGCCGTGAGCCTGGGCGATGCCGAGACCCTGGCCCAGCACCCGGCCAGCATGACGCATTCCGTTTACACGCCCGAGGAGCGCGCCGCACACGGCATCTCCGAAGGCCTGGTGCGCATGTCGGTGGGGCTGGAGGATGTGACTGACCTGCTGGACGACATCGGACAGGCGTTGGACCTTGCCCACGCGAAAGCGCTCAGGAGCGCGCCGAAAGCGCAGACAGCGGCAGCGCCGTCTTGTAGCGAACCTGCTTGAGGGCAAAGCTGGAGCGGATCTTTTCAATACCTGGAATCGGCGAGAGCTGCTCCAGGATGAAGCGCTCCAGCGCCGCCATGTCGGCCACCGCGACGCGGATCAGGTAGTCGCTGTCGCCGGTCATCAGGTAGCACTCCATGACTTCGTCCTGCTCGGCAATGCGGCGCTCGAAGTCGGCCAGCGCCGCTTTGTTCTGCGCCTTGAGGCTGATGCTGATGAACACGTTGAGCCCCAGGCCCAGCGCCGCTGCATTGGCCAGCGCCACGTAGCGGCTGATGACGCCAGCAGCCTCCAGCGCCTTGACGCGCGCCAGACAGGGCGAGGGCGAGAGGTGCACGCGCCGCGCCAGCTCCACGTTCGAGAGCGAGCCATCGGCTTGCAGCTCGTGCAGGATGCGCAAATCGACGGTGTCCAGCTTCATATGCTTCAAAAATAGCTTTTAGCAGCGTATTGTGCCGCTCATGTTTCGTGCTACAGCGCAATCAGCACCACATTTTCCCGTGAACCGCCTAGAGTCCAAGCCATGAACGCCCTTACGCCCCACGCCATGCTGCAAGCCCCTGACCCGCTTGATGCCGACCCCGAAGAAACCGCCGAGTGGCGCGAGGCCTTTCTGGCCCTGGTCGCCACGCAGGGGCCAGAACGCGCCCGCCACATGTTGCAAGAACTCGCGCGCCTGGCGCGCTCGCAGCGCGTAGGCTGGCAACCGGGTTGGAACACGCCGTACGTGAACACGGTGGGTGTGGCGGAGCAGGGCGTGTTCCCGGGCGACCTGGCCATCGAAGAGCGGCTGGGCTCCATCATCCGCTGGAACGCGCTCGCCATGGTGGTGCGCGCCAACCAGGCCTATGGCGAACTGGGCGGCCATATCGCCAGCTACGCCAGCGCGGCAGATTTGTTCGAGAGCGGCTTCAACCACTTCTTCCGTGCCCGCGAAGGCCTGGGCGAAGGGCAGCACCGGGGCGATCTGGTGTTCTTCCAGCCGCACAGCGCGCCGGGGGTGTATGCGCGCGCCTTCCTCGAAGGCAAGCTCTCTGAGCAGGATCTGATGCACTTTCGCCAGGAGCTGACGGCACCGGCCGCAGGCGCGCGCGGCCTGTCGAGCTACCCGCACCCCTGGCTGATGCCCGATTTCTGGCAGTTCCCCACAGGCTCGATGGGCATAGGGCCGATCAGCAGCATCTACCACGCGCGCTTCATGCGCTACCTCACGCACCGCAACCTGCTCGATTGCGGCGGCCGGAAAGTGTGGGGCGTGTTTGGCGACGGCGAGATGGACGAGCCCGAGAGCACCAGCGCGCTCACGCTGGCTTCGCGCGAAGGCCTCGACAACCTGGTCTGGGTCGTCAACTGCAACCTCCAGCGGCTCGACGGCCCGGTGCGTGGCAACGGCCGCATCATCGACGAGCTGGAGCGCCTGTTTGCCGGCGCCGGCTGGAACGTCATCAAACTCGTCTGGGGCAGCGACTGGGACGGCCTGTTTGCCCGCGACCTGACCGGGGCCCTCGCGCGGGCGCTGGAGGGCACGGTGGACGGCCAGATGCAGACTTTTGCCGCCAAGGATGGGCGCTTCAACCGCGACAACTTCTTTGGCCAGAACCCCGAGCTGGCCGCGCTGGCCCAGGGCATGACGGACGAGCAGATCGACCGCTTGAAGCGCGGCGGGCACGACCTGGTAAAAATCCACGCCGCCTACGCCGCAGCCAGCGCACACAAGGGCCAGCCCACCGTCATCCTCGCCCACACCAAGAAGGGCTACGGCATGGGCACGTCCGGCCAGGGCAAGATGACCACGCACAGCCAGAAGAAGCTCGACGGCGCGGATCTGATCGAGTTTCGCAACCGCTTCAACCTGCCTTTGAGTGACGAACAGGCCACCAGTCTGGCCTTCTACAAGCCCGCCGAGGACAGTGCCGAGATGCAGTACCTGCGCAGCCACCGCCAGCAGCTCGGCGGCTACCTGCCGCGCCGCGAAACCGCGTGCGAGGCGCTGCCCGTGCCGCCCATTGCCAGCTACGCCCAGTTCGCGCTGCAGGCTGCTGGCAAAGAGATGAGCACCACCATGGCCTTCGTGCGCATGCTGACGGGCCTGCTCAAAGACGCAACGCTCGGCCCGCGCATCGTGCCCATCGTGGCCGACGAGGCGCGCACCTTTGGCATGGCCAACCTGTTCAAACAGATTGGCATCTACAGCAGCGTGGGCCAGCGCTATGCGCCCGAGGACATCGGCTCGGTACTCGCCTACCGCGAGGCGCTGGACGGGCAAATCCTCGAAGAAGGCATCAGCGAAGCCGGCGCCATTGCCAGTTGGACGGCGGCGGCGACGAGCTACAGCGTGCACGGCCTGGCCATGCTGCCGTTCTATATCTACTACTCGATGTTTGGCTTCCAGCGCGTGGGCGACGCCATCTGGGCCGCTGCCGACCAGCGCGCACGCGGCTTCTTGCTGGGCGCCACCTCGGGCCGTACCACGCTGGGCGGCGAGGGCCTGCAGCACCAGGACGGGACCAGCCACCTGGTGGCGGCCACCATCCCCAACTGCAAGGCCTACGACCCGGCGTATGCGGGCGAGATGGCCGTGATCGTGGACGCCGGCATGCGCGAGATGGTGACCGAGCAGCGCGATGTTTTCTACTACGTCACGCTGATGAACGAGAACTACGCCCAGCCGGATTTGCCCGAAGGCGCAGCCGAAGGTGTTCTGCGTGGTTGCTACATCTTCAATAGCTGGAAGCGCTTATCAGATAAGCGCGAGAGGCCGATTTCATCTAAAGAAATAACGCTGCTAGGCTCCGGTGCGATCTTGACCGAAGTGGTCAAGGCGGCCGAATTGCTGGCCGCTGAGGGCATCGAGGTGACGGTGCTGAGCGTCACGAGCTGGAGCGAACTGGCACGCGACGGCCAGGCCTGCGAGCGGCGTGCTCTGGCAGGCGAAGCAGAACCCGGCGTACCCTGGCTGACCCAGCAACTTGCCGCGACCAGCGGCCCGGTGATTGCTGCGACCGACTACGTGCGCGCGGTGCCCGAGAGCGTGCGCGGCATCGTTCCACCAGGGCGGCGCTACCTCACGCTGGGCACAGACGGCTTTGGCCGCAGCGACACCCGCGCTGCGCTTCGCAGCTACTTTGGGGTGGATGCGGCCAGCATCGTGAGGGCTGCTTTGGGGTGCTTGGCTCGGTAGCCATCGAGCCCATAGCGAAACTGGCCGCCAGCGCTTGCGCAGTATGCGCAAGCTGCTATCAAAAAAGGGTGAGTGGCGGCGTCAGCGGTACAACAAGGTTGGCAGCCACATCGTCAGTGGCGACCACAGTGCGGCGATCAGCAGGTCCAGCAGGGCGACGGCCACCAGCGGCATCACCGCCCGCGAGATCCGGCCCAGCGTCACGTCGGCGATGCCGCAGCTCACGAACAGGCAGATACCCACCGGCGGTGTGAGCATGCCGATGGCAAGGTTGGTCACCACCAGCACGCCGAACTGCACCGGGTCGATCTGCATCTGCGGCGTCAGCAGGGCCAGCACCGGCACCACCAGCAGCAGCGCGGCGGTGGTCTCCATCACGCAGCCGACGACCAGCAGCAGCCCCAGCACCAGCAGCAGCAGGCCGACCGGCGGCAGCGACATCGAATTCACGAAGACGTCGAGCAATTGCGCGCCCTGCTGCATGGTCAACAGCCAGCCAAAGACCTTGGCCATCGCGATGATGAACAAGATGCCGCCGGCCACCACCTGTGAGCGCACGATCAACTGCGGCAGGTCGCGCCAGGCCAGTTCGCGGTTGATGACGGTGCCGACCAGCAGCGCGTAGAACACGGCCAGCGCCGCGCCTTCGGTCACCGTGACGATGCCGCCCAGAATGCCGCCCAAAACGATCACCGGCGCACCCATCGACCACAGGGCTGCACGGCCTGTGCTGGCCACCCGCTTCCAGGTGAAGGCTACGCGCTCGCCATAGCCTCTGCGCCATGAAATGAAAATCGCCACGGCCATGAACGACAGGCCCATCAGCAGGCCCACCAGCAAGCCGCCGGCGAACAGTTGCGAGGTCGAGATGTTGGTCATGAAGCCGAACAAAATCATCGGGATCGACGGCGGGATGATGATGCCGATGGCGCCACCGGCCGCCACCACGGCAGCGGCGAAGGCGGGCGGATAGCCCTGGCGAATCATGGTCGGGATCACCACCGCACCGATCGCCGCCGTGTCGGCAGCGGCCGAGCCGGAGATGCCGGCGATGATCATCGAAGCGCCAATGGCTGCCGCCGCCAGCCCGCCTGGGGCCCAGCCGACCAGGCTGTCGCAGAAGTCGATCAGGCGGCGCGAGATGCCGCCCACCTCCATGATCGAGCCGGCAATCATGAACAGCGGCACGGCCAGCAAGTCGAACGAGTCGACCCCCGAGAAAAGCTGCTGCACGACCGTCTGCCCCAGCGCGGAAAGGGTGACCGTGTCGGGGAAAACGCCGGGCGAGACGATCAGGCCAATGGCCGGCAGGCCGATGGCGAGCGCAATGGGCAAGCCCAGTGCCATCAGCACGAACATCAGCGCGAACAACAGGACGATGATCATGCTGCGGGGACCACAGGCCGGGTCAGGTCAACGAGAACGTGCAGCAGGAAGATGAGCGCCGACAAGGGCAGCACGGCGATCGGCAGCGACATGGGCATCTGCACCGCGCTCGAGGTCTGGTCCCAGGCCTTGAGCGTATAGCCCACGCCGAACCAGGTGATGAAACCGAAGCACGCCAGCGTCAGCAGCTGCAACCCGCGCACGATGATGCGCTCGACCAGGCGGCCGAATCTGGCGCCGAAGCCGGCCAGGCCGATGAAGTCCGCCCGCTTGTAGGCGACGGTGGCGCCCAGGAAGGTGGTGGCGACCAGCAGGTAGCGCCCGATCTCTTCGGACCAGCTCAGCGAGTGGTCCAGGTAGCGTGCCAGCACCTGGACAAACAGGATCAGCGAAAAGGCCACTCCTATGACCAGAAGCAATTGCTCGACCAGGTCGTTGACGCGGTCGCTGAACGCCAGCAAACGGTGGTGCAGGGTCATATCGATGAGGTCAGGCGCGGCAAGGCAGAAGCAGGGGCCGCGCGTCGCCACCGCGGTCCCCGACCAGCCGTCAATGGATTTTTATTTTTCGCTCTTGCGGATCTCTTCGACGATCTTTTTCGTATCGCCGGTGAGCGATGCGTAGACCGGCTCGGTCTTGGCACGGAAGGCTGCCAGATCCGGGTTCGTCACGACTTGCACGCCCGCCTTCTCCAGCGCCGCGAGTTGCGCGGCTTCGTTGCTGCGCACGTGGTTGCGGCCGAACGCCGAGGCCTGCGCCGCTGCCGTCATGAAGGCTTGCTGATCGGCGGGCGGCAGCTTGTCGAAGAAGGGCTTGCTACCGACGAAGACGAGCGCCGAATACACGTGGCGGGTCAGCGTCAGGTACTTTTGCCCCACTTCGTTGAGCTTGGCCGCTGAAATGACGGAGATCGGATTCTCTTGTCCATCGAGCACGCCCTGCTGCAACTGGGTCGTGATCGGCCATGCCATGGGCGTTGGGTTGGCGCCGATGTCGCGCCAGATCGCCAGGTGCGTCGGTGACTCCATGGTGCGGATCTTCATGCCCTTGACATCGGCGGGCTCGCGGATGGCGTGCTTGGAATTGGTGAGATTGCGGAAACCGTTGTCTTCAAAGTGCATGCCGACCAGACCGGCCTTGCCAAAGCGCTTGAGCAGATCCTGGCCGATGGGGCCGTCGAGCACCTTGTCGGTCTGCTCGTACGAGCTGAAAAGAAACGGCATCTCGATGGCCTTGATCTCAGGCACAAAGGCCTCGACCGGGCCGGTGGTGCACACGCACATCTGCACGGTACCCAATTGCAGTTGCTGCAGCACCTGGGTCTCGCTGCCCAGTGCGCCGGAATTGTGGATGACCACGTCGTACTTGCCAGGCAAGGCCTTGTCGAGCACTTCCTTGAACTTTTCCGCCGACAGGGTGTGCACGAACGCCGGGGCGGTGACGATGCCGATGTTCACCTGCACGGGCGCGGCCGCAGCGGCCGCGCTCCATGCCAGTCCGAGTGCGCAGGTTAGCCCTGCCAAAGTGCGTGGGAGTGAGTTCATGCGGGTTCCTTTGCGGGCCAATGTGTTTGCAATATTCGGCGTAGGTGCGCCCGAATACAAGCGGATCATGCTAACAGAATAGAACAATTTTGTTGTGCGGCCAACCGGGCGCGAGGCTGTGCGCGGCGTACCCTGGCTGATGCAGCAGCTTGCCACCACCGACGGCCCGGTGATCGCCGCCACCGGCTATGCGCGCGCTGCGCGGGGTCTTCGGCGTGCGCAACCGGTGGCGAAGGCGGTAAGGTTAGGGCTGCAGGATGGCGGTATCTTGGCGGCGGTCGGCTTGCGAACTTCGACCGGCGTGACCCTTCCAAGAGACTTGTTCGGCATTGCCCTAAGCTATGCGAAAAGGAAGTGTGCCCTATGCCCGGTCAGGAACGAAGCACTTTGAATCCCCCCCAGGAGCGTTCGCCGTGGGGTCTGGTCGTTGCCGCACTGCTGGTGCTGCTTGCGGCAGGAGGTGGCTGGTGGTGGTGGCAGAACCGGGCGCAGCCCGCACCGCCGCCCGCCGCCATCAGCGCGGCGCCGCCCACCACGGCACCGGTGGCGGCACCCGCAGCCACGCCGGCCTCGGGTCCGCAAAATTTGGTGGAGGCACTGGCCCCGCCCGATGCCGCGCTGCCGGCCCTGGCGGGGGCCGATGACTATGTCGCGCAGGCCATCACCGAACTGCTGGGCCAGCGCCAGGTGGCGAGCTTCCTGCAAGTCGACGGCCTGGTGCGCCGCGTCGTCGCCACGGTGGACAACCTGGCGCGCGCGCATGCTCCGGCGGGCATGTGGCCGGTGCAGCCTGCGCCGGGGCGCTTCACGGTCCAGGGTGAAGGGGAGGGCGCGCGCATCGCGCTTGACAACGCCGCCCGCTACAGCGCGGTGGTGCAGTGGATCGAGGGCGTGGACTTGCCGCGCGCCGTGGCGCTGTATGCCCGCCTGTACCCGCTGTTCCAGCAGGCCTACGAAGAGCTCGGCTACCCGGGCCGCTACTTCAACGATCGGGTGGTGGCCGTCATCGACCATTTGCTTGCGGCGCCGGAGCCTGCAGAGCCGGTACGCGTGCAACTCACCGAAGTGAAGGGCGAATGGAGTTCGACCCGCCCCTGGGTGCGCTACGAGTTTGCCGACCCGCAACTGCAGGCCTTGTCGAGCGGGCAAAAGATCATGGTGCGCGTAGGGCTGGTCAACGAGCGCCGGTTGAAGGCGCGGCTCAAGGCGCTGCGGGCGCTGGTGGCGACAGGGGTGGTGGCCAAGGCCAAGCCTTGACCCTGCTGGCGGAAGGTGGGCAGCCAAGGCCCGGTATCACGTCGGGCGTTTGAAGAACCCGTCCAGCGCCGGCAGGAGCGACGGAAATTCCAGCGCAAAGCGTTCGCGGTTCACGAAATAGGCCTCGCAGGCCACGGCAAAGAACTCTGCCGGCGCGGTGGCGCCGTAGGCATCGAGCCAGGGCCGCTCGGTGCCGAAGCGCTCGGCCTTGATGACCGTTTCGCGGAAATCGGCGTAGGCCGGTTTCCAGATGGCCTGCCAGGCGGCCAGCGCCGCGCGCCGGCCACGCGTGCCCAGCAGGCCGCGTGGCAGCGGCGGGCAGCCGTTGGCGTGGCCGTTTTGCATGTCGATCTTGTGGACGAATTCGTGCACCACCACGTTGCTGCCATGGCTTGCGCTGGCACCAGCTTCGGCCACATGGCGCCAACTGAGCATCACCGGGCCGCGCTCCATCGCTTCGCCCGCCAGCACTTCGGTGTATTGGTGCACCACGCCCGCGGCGTCCGTGCTCTCGCGCCGCGCGACGGCCTCGCCGGGGTGCACCACGATGGTGACGAAGTCGCCGTACCAGGCGAGCGCCTCATGCGGATCGCCCCAGTGCAGCAGGGGCAGGCAGGCCTGCGCCGCAATGTCGATGGCCATGGCGTCGGTCACCTCCAGGCCGTGCGCGCCGTGAAATTCTTTGCCGTCCAGAAACTGCGCCGCCAGGGCGCGCAGCTTGGCCTGCTGCGCGAGCGGCAGCGCGGCAAGAAAGGGGTAGCGGGCCAGGGTCTGCAGCCACAGCTCGGCAGAGATGTCAGGGACCGGGGCGAGCGTGGCGCGCAGGCGGCTGCGCAGGCGGTTCCAGAGAGGGTGCATCCGCGCTACATGGGGCCGATGCGGATGCGTTCCAGTCCTCGGGCTGTCAACCGCAGCACATCGGCGCGCGGCGGACGGGCGGTGGCATCCCAGTCGCTCAGCACCACGCGCCGATAGCCGGGTGCCAGCACATGCTCGGCCGGGCGGTGCGTGTGGCCGTGCACCAGGGTGTGCGCACCCGCGGCTTGCAGCCAGGCGAGTGCGGCCGGGCCGTCGACGTCGGCATACGCTTCTCCGGCCTGCTTGTGCGCCTCGCTCTGCGCGCGCATGGCCTGCGCCTGCGCGCGGCGCTCGGCGAGCGGCTGCGCCAGGAAAGCCTGCTGCCATGCGCTGCTGCGTGCCAGGCGGCGAAAGCGCTGGTAGTCCACATCGCCCAGGCAGAGCAGGTCGCCATGGCTCAGCAGCAGGCGCTGCGTGCCAAAGATGAGCACAGCGGGGTCGGCCAGTCCGATGACGCCGGTGCGCTCGAAAAAAGAGGTGCCGACCAGAAAATCGCGGTTGCCGTGCATGAAGTACACGGGGCGTTGCTGCGCCGCAGCAGCGAGCCGCTCGGCCAGCGCCGCTTCGAAGCTGCCGGCTTCGTCGCAAGCGTCGTCACCCACCCAGACTTCGAACAGATCGCCCAGGATGAACAGCGCATCGGCCTGGCTGCCCGCCAGGTAGCGCTCGAAGCAGGCGAGGGTTGCAGGTTCGGCGGCCTGCAAATGCAGGTCGGAAAAAAAATCGACCGTGCGCCAGTGTGGTGGAGCGATGAGCTCCACTGCCTGGGGCACGGCCGTGTTCACGTGCGTGCTGCGTGAATCGGATCAGAGGGCGACCGCTTTTTCGATGACGACATCTTCCTTGGGCACGTCGTCATGGAAGCCCTTGCGCCCGGTTTTCACGGCCTTGATCTTGTCGACCACGTCTTTGCCGCCCACCACTTTGCCAAACACCGCGTAGCCCCAGCCTTGGGCGGAAGGCGCGGTGTGGTTCAGAAAACCGTTGTCGGCCACGTTGATGAAAAACTGCGAGCTGGCAGAGTGTGGGTCGCTGGTGCGCGCCATGGCCACTGTGTAGTTGTCGTTTTTCAGGCCGTTCTGCGCTTCGTTCTCGATGGCCGCGTCGGTGTCCTTCTGCGCCATGCCAGGCGCAAAACCACCGCCCTGGACCATGAAGCCGGGGATGACGCGGTGGAATATGGTGTTGTCGTAGTGGCCCTTGTTCACGTAGGAGAGGAAGTTGGCGACCGATTTGGGCGCCTTGTCCTGGTCAAGCTCCAGGGTGATGACGCCGTAGCCGGCAATGTGGAGTTCTACTTGGGGGTTGCTCATGGGAGTGCTTTCTTACTGGACCACGGTGGCCGAATGGATGGTGACGGGTGTGTTGGGGACGTTTTGGTACGGTCCCTTGTTGCTGACGGCGACGGCCTTGATTTTGTCCACCACCTCTTGGCCTTCCACGACCTTGCCGAACACGGCATAGCCGTGGCCGTCGGGCTGGGGGGCGTTGAGCATGGCGTTGTCGTTCACGTTGATGAAGAACTGCGCGGTGGCTGAATCCGGCGCGCTGGTGCGCGCCATGGCGATGGTGTATTTGTCGTTCTTGAGGCCATTCGAGGCTTCGAGGGGAATGGGGGCGTGCATGGGTTTTTGCACCATGTCGGGCGTGAAGCCTCCCCCCTGGATCATGAAGCCGTCGATCACGCGGTGGAAGATGGTGCCGTCGTAATGCTTCTCGCGTACGTACTGCAGGAAGTTGGCGACCGTCTTGGGCGCCTTGTCGGGGCTGAGTTGGACCACGATGTCGCCCATGGACGTGGTCAGCTTGACCTTGGGGGCCTCTGCGGCAGAGGCCAGTGTCGCTACGGAAAACATAGCTGTCAGCGCAAGCGCATTAAGCGCCAGAGCCAAATTTCTTCTAGAAATCATCCGATCACTCCTTCAAAAAATATTTGCCAGCGCTGGCCTAGGCGGCGCCAGTACTGGCGCTTGACCGGGCCGCTGCGGGCGCCTGCGGGGATTTCGGCAAAGGTGACCACCATGGTCTCGCTGCTGTCTTGCCAGTGCAGCGCTGATTTGTCCTTGAGTACCAGGGTACGGCCGCGCAGCGCCTGGAGGTCTTCCTGCAGCGTGGCGCGCCATTCGGTGATCGATTGGCTGCGCATCCCCTGAAAATCATAGGTGTAAAAGCCCAGCAGGCGCTGTAGGTCGCCTTCGGATTTGGCCTTGCTCCAAGCGTCGAGCACCTGGTTGAATGCCTGGCGCTCGCCCAGAACCCCCTGTGGCGTGACCCATTGCAGTTGCCTTGCGATCACCACCGGCGTGCTACGCGGCTCGACGGTTTTCAGGATGCGCTCCAGATCCGGGTTGGCGATGGCCACGCAGCCGTCCGTGGCTTGCGGTGCGCGCGAAAACTGGGCGCTGGGGGTGCCGTGCAGCCAGATGCCACTGCCGGTTTTGCCGCGGCGCTGGTCCAGTGCGTTGGGGTAGTTCAGCGGCAGCGCGCCCGAGCCGTACAGGTCGGCCAACTGCTTGGCGTCGAGTCGGCTGGTGATGTAGTACACGCCCAGCGGTGTGCGCTGATCGCCCTCGAACTCCTTTTCGGTGCCGAGCTTGCCCACCGATGCGTAGTAATCGGCCACCAGACGCAGGCCTTGCTTGCCGTTTTCAAACAAATACAGGCGCGAGCGCGAGGCATCCACGGCGATGGCATGGCGCGTGTGTTCAGAGATTTCGATAAAAGCTGCTGGGATGGCGCCAGCCGCTGGGCGCAGGCGCTCGGCGGCCACGCGCTGGCGTGATTCCTGGCGCAGTTCGGCCAAGGCCGTTGCTGCTTCGGGCGCGGGCGCCGCCACATCGCCAAACTGCGCCAGCGGGCGCGCGCGCGCGGCCAGCAGATCGCCCAGCGCCAGTTGCGCGAGTTGGAAGTTTGGAAAATCACGCGCCAGGCTCTGTGCCTGAGCCAAGGCTTCGTCGGCACGGCCCTGGGCTGTCAGCCGGTACACGCGAATCAGCCGCGTTTCGGCTGGATCGGCAAGGCCTGCAGCAGCCGCTTTTGGGATAGCCGCGACAGGTGCTGCGGCCGCCATGGGTGCGCGTCTGTGGACTGCAGTCCGCGTGGTTTTGGCCGCTGTTCGCTGGGCGTGGACGGCCTTTTTCGGCGCGGCGCGATGCGGCTCACGCGCCCAGCCAGGCAGTGCCGTCAGCACACCGGCAACGAGCAGCGCCGTGGCCATCCAGGCAGCGCCAGCGCTTGGCCAAGCGCGCAGTCGGCGCTCGTCTGGCGTGCTCAATGCAGGACGGCGGTGCAGCGAGTGCACCGCGGGAAAACGCGCTCTCGCATCAGCCGCCAGTGGATTCGCGCACGATGACCCAGCGGCCCTGGCTGCGTGCCAGCTCAAGGGTCTTGCGGCTGGTCACGTTCAGTGTGTCGGCGCTGTAGGCTTGGTGGAAGCGGGCGGTGGCTCGGTCGCCCTTGATGTTGACCGAGAGCTTGCTGATGGTGACCTGGATGTGCGACTTGCCCACGATGCGCGCTTCACGCTCTTTTTCCCAGGCCGCACGGCTTTGCTTGCCCGGCGGATCAAACTGCTTGCCGTAGGAGGACAAATAGTTCTTCATGTCGCGAGCCGACCAGGCGGCCGCCCAGGCCTTTACGGCGGCCTCCACATCTTGTTCTGCGGCGGTTTCGGCGCCGGACACTTTCGCGGCAGGCGGTTCTACGGATTCGGTGACAGGGGGGCGGGCCACCGGCGTCACGGGTATTGCGGACGGAGCCGGGGAGGCAGCGGGTGCCTTGGGCTCTGGGGCCGGAGCAGCGGGGACCACGGGGGCTGGCACCGGTGCGGGCTTGGCCGCAACTGGCGCAGGCGCAGGGGTGGGTGCAGCGGCCACCACGGTCGAAGTGCGCGTGTTGGCGGGCGTTGGACCCGCAGCGAACAGGCTGCGAATCAGCGCCAGCTTCGGGGTCAGGACCGCGCTGCTGTTGGCGTCGAGCTGCAAGGCCTTGTTGTAGGCCTGGGCAGCGAGCTTGGCGTAAATGTCACCCAGGTTCTCGTGCGCGGTCGAGTAGCTCGGGTTGGTGCGGATCGCCATTTCAAGGGCAGTGCGCGCCTTGTCGAGCTGGTTCTGGCCGGCATACAGCACGGCCAGGTTGTTGTAGGGCTCAGGCAGTTCGGGGTAGTCCTGCGTGAGCTGGGTGAAGGTGGCGATGGCGTCGCTTTGCTTGCCCGTATCTGCCTGTGCCACGCCGCGCAAGAAGCGCAATTGCGGATCTTTGGGCGTGCTTGCAAGCCGTTGGTCGACCTTGGCAAGCGCATCCGCCGCCTTGCCCGCTTTCAGCAGCGCCGTGATATCGGAGTATTCGTCCGCATGGACTGCGCCAGCGCACAGCAGCGCCGACAAAGCCACGAGACGCGCAAGGCGCACGAGCGGGAAAAGGGTGCGGCGTGAGGATGTCATGAAGGTCCGTGAGGTGGTCAGCCGAGGCCCGGACGGGCGCTTATACTGCGACGAATTGTAGCCGAGGGGGTGGTCATGGCGGAACCTTGCGCCTGTGTGGTACGCAGGCGCCGGCACGGCATTTGTGATGCGCGGATCGGGTCTGGCGTGCGCCTTGCCCGCTAGCAGGTCCGTCCACCTGCGTGCTTCGCCCCCGTCACGCCCTGTCTTCCCCAACCTAATCTCCATGAGTCTGCGCATCTACAACACGCTCTCGCGTGCCCTGGAAGAGTTTTCCCCGATCGAGCCTGGCCATGTGCGCATGTACGTCTGCGGCATGACCATCTACGACCTGTGCCACATCGGCCATGCCCGCATGATGATGGCGTTTGACGTGGTGCAGCGCTGGCTGCGCGCCAGCGGGTACCGCGTCACGTACGTGCGCAACATTACCGACATCGACGACAAGATCATCCGCCGCGCACTGGATCGCGGCATCACGATCCGCGCGTTGACCGACGAGATGATCGGCGCCATGCATGCTGACATCGCCAAGCTCGGCATTGAGCCGCCTGATATTGAGCCGCGCGCCACCGAATACGTGCCGCAAATGCTCTCGCTCATCGGTACGCTCGAAGGCAAGGGCCTGGCCTACCGGGCCGAGAGCGGCGACGTGAACTACGCAGTGCGCAAGTTCCCCGGCTACGGCAAGCTCTCGGGCAAGTCGCTGGACGAGCTGCGTGCAGGCGAACGCGTGGCGGTTCAGGATGGCAAGAACGATCCGCTCGACTTCGTGCTCTGGAAGTCCGCCAAGGCGGACGAGCCGCCTGAAGCGAAATGGGACAGCCGCTTTGGCGCCGGGCGCCCCGGCTGGCACATCGAATGCTCGGCCATGAGCTGCGCCACGCTGGGCGAGACCTTCGATATCCACGGCGGCGGCGCCGACCTGCAGTTCCCGCACCACGAGAACGAGATTGCGCAGAGCGAAGGGGCTCACGGCAAGCCGCTGGCGCGCTTCTGGGTCCACAACGGTTTTGTGCGCGTGGACAACGAGAAGATGTCCAAGAGCCTGGGCAACTTCTTCACCATCCGCGATGTGCTGGAAAAGCACGATTACCGGCCCGAAACCCTGCGCTTCTTCCTGGTGCGCAGCCACTACCGCAGCGCGCTCAACTACAGCGACGTTCATTTGAACGACGCCCACCAGGCGCTCAAGCGTTTGTACACAGCGCTCGATGCAGTGCCGCCTGAAGATGGAGGCGGGATTGACTGGGCAGATCCACATGCTGCGCGTTTCAAGGCAGCGATGGACGAGGATTTCGGTACGCCCGAGGCTGTCGCGGTGCTCTTCGATCTGGCCGGTGACGTGAATCGCAGCCGCTCGCCACAGGCAGCCGGCCTGCTCAAGGCGTTGGGCGGCTGCTTGGGGCTGCTGCAGGGTAAGCCGTCGGACTTCTTGAAGGGGCGCATTGTTCAAGTTGAAGGTGCCTCGGTATTTGCTGCCGGGAAACCCACAGCAAGCAACGCCTTGTCTGAACCACAAATCCAGGAACAGATCGCAGCGCGCGCCGCTGCCAAGGCCGAAAAAAACTACGCCGAGGCCGACCGCATCCGTGCGGCCTTGCTGGCCCAGGGCATCGTCCTCAAGGACAGCGCCACCGGCACCACCTGGGAAGCCGCTTCATGAGAAAAAATATAAGTAGAAATGGCACGCAGCGCAATAAGGACAAGCGGTGAGTGCTTCTAAAGTAATAGCGACTGCGGCAACGCTCGACCTGGCAACGCCAGAGTATTGGTCCCAGGCGCGCACGCATCTGATGAAAAAAGATCGGGTGATGAAGCGCCTGATTCCGCAGTTCGGCGAGACCTGCCTGCAGACGCGGGGCGATGCCTTCGTCACGCTGGCGCGCAGCATCGTCGGCCAGCAGATTTCGGTGAAGGCCGCGCAAACCGTGTGGGACCGCTTTGCGCTGCTGGCGCCCACGCTCACGCCGCCCGACGTACTGCGCCTGAAAATCGACGACATGCGCGCTGCCGGCCTGTCGGCGCGCAAGGTGGAATACCTCGTAGACTTGGCGCTGCACTTCGACGGCAACAAGCTGCATGTCGATGCCTGGCAGGCCATGGACGACGAGGCCATCATTGCCGAGCTGGTGGCGGTGCGCGGCATTGGCCGCTGGACGGCCGAGATGTTTCTCATCTTCCACCTCATGCGCCCCAACGTGCTGCCGCTCGATGATGTCGGCCTGCTCAACGGCATCAGCCGCAACTACTTCTCGGGCGACCCGGTCAGCCGCAGCGATGCGCGCGAAGTGGCACAGGCCTGGAAGCCCTGGTGCAGCGTAGCCACTTGGTATATTTGGCGCTCGCTGGACCCCCTGCCGGTCGCTTACTGAGCCGCTTCCCGCAGCCACGCGCCCCGCGCGCAAGGAACAACACATGGCGAAAAAGACATTTCTGGATTTCGAAAACCCCATTGCCGAGCTCGAATCCAAGATCGAAGAGCTGCGCTACGTGCAGAACGAGAGCGCGGTCGATATTTCGGAGGAAATCGACCAACTGAGCAAGAAAAGCCAGCAGCTCACCAAGGACATCTATTCCGACCTGACGCCGTGGCAGATCACCAAGATTGCCCGCCATCCCGAGCGACCCTACACGCTCGATTATGTGCAGAGCCTTTTCACGGATTTCGTCGAAATGCACGGCGACCGGCATTTTTCCGACGACAAATCCATTGTGGGCGGCTTGGCGCGCTTCAACGGCCATGCCTGCATGGTGCTGGGCCACCAGAAGGGGCGCGACACCAAAGAGCGTGCGCTGCGCAACTTCGGCATGACGCGCCCTGAAGGCTACCGCAAGGCACTTCGCCTGATGAAAACAGCGGAGAAATTCGGTCTGCCAGTGTTCACCTTTGTCGATACGCCGGGCGCGTTCCCGGGCATCGACGCCGAAGAGCGTGGCCAGTCGGAAGCCATTGGCCGCAACATCTACGAGATGGCACAACTCGAAGTGCCCATCATCACCACCATCATCGGCGAGGGCGGCTCGGGCGGCGCGCTGGCGCTCAGCGTCTGTGACCAGTTGCTGATGCTGCAGTACGCCATCTACTCCGTCATCAGCCCCGAGGGTTGCGCCTCCATCCTGTGGAAGACCAGCGACAAGGCCCAGGATGCGGCCGAGGCGCTGGGCATCACTGCGCACCGGCTCAAGGCGCTGGGCCTGGTGGACAAGATCGTCAACGAGCCCGTAGGCGGCGCACACCGCGACCCCAAGCAGATGTCCGCCTTCCTCAAACGTGCGCTGGGCGACGCTTTCCGCCAGCTCGCCGACCTCAAGGTCAAAGAACTGATCGACCGGCGCTACGCCCGTTTGCAAAGCTACGGGCGCTTTACGGACACCAAGGCCGACAGCCGCTGAGCGCGACGCGGCACCAATGCCGCGTGGTCCTTGTGGTGCGATATGCCGCCATCCTTTGCGCAAGCGCTTGCCAGCTTCCAGCCGGCACTGCCCTTGGCGGTGGGCCTGAGCGGCGGCGCAGATTCGACGGCCCTGCTGATCGCTTGCGCCGAGCGCTGGCCCGGAGAGGTCTGCGCCCTCCACGTGCACCACGGCCTGCAGGCCGCGGCAGACGACTTCGCTGCGCATTGCCAAGCGCTGTGTGAGCGCCTGGCGGTGCCGCTGCAGGTGGCACGCGTGAGCGCCGGCGCAGCGTCTGGCCAAAGCCCGGAAGACGCGGCGCGCATTGCAAGATACAAGGCTTTTGAGGCTATAGCGCTTACTGGTATTGCGGGTGCAGCTATTGCTTCAATAGCATTGGCGCACCACGCTGACGACCAGGTCGAAACCTTGCTATTGGCCCTCTCGCGCGGTGCGGGTCTTCCGGGCCTCGCCGCCATGCCGGCGCAGTGGCAGCGCGCCGGCATCGCCTGGCACCGCCCTTTGCTGGGCGTGCCGGGCAGGGCGGTGCGTGAGTGGCTGCGCGCGCGCGGCGAGGGCTGGGTGGAAGATCCGACCAACACCGACCTGCGCTTTACCCGCAACCGCATTCGCGCTGAGCTTCTGCCCGCGCTCGAAGCCTGCTTTCCCGCCTTTCGCGAAACGTTCGCCCGCAGCAGTGCGCACGCCGCGCAGGCACAGCAGTTGCTGCTTGAAGTCGCCCGGCAGGACTTGGCCACCGTGGGCACCCCGCCACGGATTCGCTTGCTGCAGCAGCTCAGCACCGCGCGCCAGGCCAATGTGCTGCGCCATTGGCTGGCGAGCTGCCACCGCTGCACACCCAGTGCGGCGCAGCTTGCCGAACTGCAGCGCCAGATTGCCGCCTGCACCACGCGCGGGCACCGCATCGAGATCAAAGTGGGCCTGGGTTTTGTGCGGCGCAGCAACGACCGGCTTGATTGGTACAATTCGCCGGTTTTGGCCCCCTAAGCAAGAGAGCCGGCGGCGCCCCCCAAAACGCCTTGCAATCTGCGCCGCACATTCCGGTTCCCGTCGCAACGACTTCCCAATGTCCTTGATAGTTCACAAATACGGCGGCACGTCCATGGGCTCGCCCGAGCGCATTCGCAACGTGGCGCGGCGCGTCACCAAATGGGCGCGCGCTGGCCACCAGATCGTGGTGGTGCCCAGCGCCATGAGCGGCGAGACCAACCGCCTGCTGGGCTTGGCGGCCGAGCTCGCCCCGGCGCGCGCAACGACCGAGTACCACCGCGAACTCGACATGCTGGCCGCCACCGGCGAGCAGGCGTCCTCCGCTTTGCTGGCCATTGCGCTGCAAGCCGAGGGCATGCCCTCGGTCAGCTACGCCGGCTGGCAAGTACCCGTGCGCACCGACAGCAGCCATACCAAGGCACGCATCGAATCGATTGACGACCAGCGCGTGCGCGCCGACCTGGACGCAGGCCGTGTGGTCATCGTCACCGGCTTTCAGGGTATTGACGAACTGGGCAACATCACCACCCTCGGGCGCGGTGGGTCGGACACCTCAGCGGTGGCCATTGCCGCCGCCATGGGTGCTGACGAATGCCTCATTTATACCGATGTCGATGGCGTGTACACCACCGATCCGCGCGTGGTGCCCGCCGCCCGGCGCCTGACCACCGTGAGCTTCGAAGAGATGCTTGAAATGGCCAGCCTGGGCAGCAAGGTGCTGCAGATCCGCTCGGTGGAGTTTGCCGGCAAATACAAAGTGCCCATGCGGGTGCTTTCGAGCTTTACTCCCTGGGACATCGACTTGGCTGAAGAGGCGCAGTCGGGCACATTGATCACTTTTGAGGAAGACGAAAAAATGGAACAAGCCGTCGTATCCGGCATCGCATTCAACCGCGGCGAAGCCAAAGTTTCGGTGCTGGGCGTGCCCGACTCTCCCGGCATGGCCTTTCGCATCCTGGGCCCGGTGGCCGACGCCAACATTGAGGTGGACGTCATCATTCAGAACATCAGCAAGGACGGCAAGGCCGACTTCAGCTTCACGGTGAGCCAGTCCGACTTTGCCCGCACGCTAGACCTGCTGCGCGAGACCGTGCTGCCTGAACTTGGCGCCAAGGAAGTGGTCGGCGACCCCAACATCTGCAAGGTCAGCATCGTCGGCATCGGCATGCGCAGCCATGTGGGCGTGGCAAGCAAGATGTTCCGCGTGTTGAGCGAAGAGGGCATCAACATCCAGATGATTTCTACGTCCGAGATCAAGACATCGGTCGTCATCGACGAAAAGTACCTGGAACTGGCCGTGCGCGCCCTGCACACCGCCTTTGGCCTGGACCAGGAAACCGCCTGACACTACCCCGCTGCTTGCTGGAAGGCCTCTTGTCTTCGGGCATAATAGCGGGATTGGAAACGTGACCGAGTGGCCGAAGGTGCTCCCCTGCTAAGGGAGTATGGGGTGTAGAGCCTCATCGAGGGTTCGAATCCCTCCGTTTCCGCCAAGATAAAGCCTAAGTGATCGATTCACTTAGGCTTTTTTCTTTGGTCGCTTGCTCCGGCCGCCGCAGCAACACGGCGCCAATCGCCACCACCACGCACACCATGGCCGCCATGTCCTGCCAATGGGGCCATTCGCCCACGATGAGTGGCGCGCTCAAGATGCCGATGAGGGGCACGGCCATCACGCTCATGGCGCTGGTGGCCGCCGGCAGCTCCCGCGCCAGCGCAAACCAGATCACCTGCGCCGCGCCATAGTTGATCAGCACGCTCCATACCAGACTCACCCACACCGACGTGCTGAAATGCCAGTGCTGGGGCGGCTCCAGCGCCACCGCGAGCAGCACGATCACCACCGCCGACAAAGCCATCATCCACACCACCAGCGTCTCTGCGGGCAGCGTCAGGTGCGCGCGGCGCATCCAGATTGTGCCCAGCGCCCAGCAGAGCGCCGCCCCCTGCATCCAGGCAATACCCACCGGTCGGCCCGCCAGGTGGGCCCACTCGTTCCAGAGCAAAAGCGCAATGCCCGTAAGCACCGCCACCACGGCGAGCACCAGGCGCGGGGTCAGCTTGTCGCGGTACAGCAGCACGCCCAGCAGCACCGTCCACACGGGCATGGTGAAACCGAGGATGGCGGCGCGCCCGGCCGGCAGGTGCGCGACGCCGATAATGGACAACGCGTGCCAGCCCAGGATGTTGGGCAGCCCCAGCACCACTACGGTTCGCCATTCCGAACGCCCCCTGGGGAGCAGGCGAATGCCTTGCCTCCCGAAATACCCCGCCAGCACCAGCGCGCCGACTCCCATGGTCAGCCCCCGAAAATAGAGCGGACTGATCTCGCGCAGCGCGAGCTTCATCACTGGCCAGTTCAACCCCCACATCAGGGTGAGCAGAACGAGGCCAATGAGTTGGCGGCGGGAGAGGGGTGTCATGGAGGAGGCGCTGCGTGCACTAACGCACGAGTGTCCTTGATTTTCGGCGGGTGTGACCTTGCAGGAAGTTTCGGGGGTGACAGCGCGGGTAGCCAAATGCCTAGAGCCCGAACAGGTCTTACACATGCCGCTTCGGCAGCGCCGCTGCCAGCCCTGTATCGGCTTGTGCATCGGCTTGGGCGTGCAGTGCGTCGAGCACATGGCAGTGTGCGTCGTCGGTGCCGTCGCAGCGGCTGCGCAGGGCGCGCAGGTCTTGCTCCAGCGCCTGCAGTTCCTTGCGGCGGGCGCGCACGTGGGCGAGGTGCTCGTCCAGCGTGTGGCAGGCCGCATGCGTGTCGGTGGGCGGCTGGGCGTTGAGCGCCACCAGCGTGCGCACTTCGCCCAGCGACATGTCCATGGCGCGGCACAGGCGAATGAAGCGCAGGCGGTGCACGTCGGCGGCACTGTAGAGGCGGTAGCGGTTGTCCGCGCGTGCGCCGGGCGGCAGCAGCTGCTCTTTCTCGTAAAAGCGGATGTTGGCGGCCGACACGCCCGAGCGGCGCGCGGCCTCGCCAATGCGCCACGCGGCGGTGTCGTGCAAGGGCATGGCTTGACCTTCAAGTGGCTTCATGGATTCCAATGGTGCCATTGCGGCCTTCAACCGCGTTGATTGCAAGGATTTCATGCCAGTCGAGCCCACCACCGCACGCCCCGCCGGCCCGCGCATTTCGCTTTCCTGCTGCTCCACGGAGGATGGTGGATGCGCATCGACCGCGAACCCGGCGCGCCGCAGCGCCAAGTGTTCAGGCGAGGGCGACGCCTCCGTTGGTGCGCACGCAGGCCACGAGCACGTGCACGATCACAGCCACGGGGATGGCGACGGCCACGACCACAGTGCGCTGCCGGGCTGGGCGCGCATTGGCGCCGGGCTGCTTGCGGCGACCGGGGCAGAGCTGCTGCACTTGCTGGGGCCGGATACCTGGCCTTGGCATACAGGTGGCATGTTGTTGGCCGCGGTGGCCATCCTGCTGGCGGGCCTGGGCGTCTACCAAAGCGGCGTCCGCTCGTTGGTGCGGGGGCAGTTGGGCATCAGCGCGCTCATGGCGGTGGCGGTGACCGGCGCCTTCGCCATCGGCCAGTGGCCTGAGGCGGCCATGGTGATGGCGCTGTACGCACTGGCCGAGCGCATCGAAGAGGGCGCGGTGGGGCGGGCACGCCATGCCATTGGCGCCTTGCTGGCGCTCAGCCCGGACCAGGCCGAAGTCCAAGGCGCAGACGGCCAGTGGCGCAGCGTGCCCGCCACCGACGTGGCGCTGGGCGACACGGTGCGCATTCGTCCTGGGGGCCGGGTGCCGCTGGACGGCAGCGTGACGCGCGGCACCAGCGCGGTGGACGAATCCAGCGTCACGGGCGAAAGCCTGGCCGTGGACAAAGCCCTGGGCGACGCGCTGTTTGCCGGCACCCTCAACGCCCACGCCGAGCTGGAGATGCGCGTGACGGCGGCATCAGGCCACACCACGCTCGACCGCATCATCCGCGCGGTGGAGGATGCACAGGCTACGCGCGCGCCCACGCAGCGCCTGGTGGACCGCTTTGCTGCCGTGTATACGCCGGCAGTGTTTGCTATCGCTGTGCTGGTGGCCGTGGTCGCGCCGTTGCTGCTCGGCTGGGCTTGGCTGGACGCCATCTACCGCGCGCTGGTCTTGTTGGTGATCGCCTGCCCGTGCGCACTGGTGCTCTCGACCCCCGTCACCGTGGTCAGTGGCCTGGCCGCCGCAGCGCGGCGCGGCATTTTGATCAAGGGCGGGGCCTGGCTGGAGCAGGCGCGGGGCATTCGCGCCGTGGCCTTTGACAAGACCGGCACCATCACCACTGGCCGACCGGTGCTGGTGGGGCAGAGCGCTTTTGGCAGCGACGCGGCGCACGACGTGGCGCTGGCGCTGGCCCGCCGCTCGGACCACCCGGTATCGCAGGCGATTGCGCTCGGACTGGGCCCGCAACAAGGCGCCTTGCCAGAGGTGATCGATTTCACCGCGCAGGCCGGGCGCGGCGTGGAGGGCTGGGTGGGCGGCGAGCGCTGGACCCTGGGCAACCGGCGCTGGATGCGTGAGCTGGGCCTGTGGACCGAGACGGTGGAGGCCGCTGCCGCCGAGCACGAGGCGCAGGGCCGCAGCGTCACCTTCCTGGCCGAGCGCGGCGCGGTGCGCGCGCTGTTTGCCGTGGCCGACACCCTGCGCCCGCAGGCCATTGCAGCGGTGGCCGAGCTGCGCGCCCTGGGCATCACGCCCATCATGCTCACTGGCGACCATGGCGCTGCGGCGCAAACCGCTGCCCGCGCGGCTGGCATCGACGAGGTGCAGGCCGACCTGCTGCCCGAGCACAAGCAGGGCGCCATCGCCGCCTTGCAAAAACTGCACGGCATGACGGCCATGGCGGGCGATGGCATCAACGACGCGCCCGCTCTGGCGCAGGCCGACATCGGTTTTGCCATGGGCGCCGCCGGCACCGACGTGGCCATGGAAACCGCCGACGTGGTGATCATGAACGACGACCTGCGCCGTGTGGCCGAGACGGTGCGCCTCTCGCGCCGCACACACCAGGTGCTGGTGCAGAACATCGCGCTGGCGCTGGGCATCAAGCTGCTGTTTCTGGCACTGGCACTGGCCGGGCAGGCCACGATGTGGATGGCGGTGTTCGCCGACATGGGCGCCAGCCTGCTGGTGGTGGCCAATGGCCTGCGCATGCTGCGCGCGGAACCCGCGCAGGGCCAGGGTGCACACTGAGAAATATAGGTGAAATATCCCTCTAGCGCTTATGCATATTGCGCAAGCAGCTATAAAAATCATTGCAACAACCTGTGCGATGCGGAACCACTTGGCGCCTGGCGTGCTCCATGCAGCCATGCGCCGTTTGTTTGCCTGTCTTGCCGTCTCTCTGCTGGTGCTGCGCATGCTCCTGGGCGCCGATGTGGCAATGGCGGCCGGTGAGCGTTGCGACCAAGCAGCAGTCGCCACCGTGTCCCCGCACTGCGCCCATGGTGGAGCGGTATCCGTTCTGAGCAATGCCTGCACGGACTGCGCGGTCTGCCACGCGGTAGCGCTGCCTTTGTCGGTGGCGGCGGTGCCCGCGCGTTCGGGCGCTCAATTGCCCGCTGCGCAGGCCAATGGGGCTTTTGCCAGTGCGCCCGTGGCGATGGCCCTCAAACCGCCCATTGCGCACCGCATCGGCTGAGCCGAAACTTCGCATTCCGGGCGCACCGGCCGTGGTCGGATGTTTCGGCGATTCACCGGTTTCCCTCGATTTCAGCCGTGCCCATGGCTGCCCATGTGCAGCAGCGCGGCGTCTCGCCCAAACTTCAGTATTCAAGGAATTTTCATGTCCCAGATCTTTTCAACTGTATCCGCGCTTCTGCCTTCGGCGACCGGCACCCTTCCTGCCAAGGCACCCCCAATGCCACGTCGGCACCTGTTGGCTGCATGTGGCCTTCTCGGCGCGGCCATCGTGGCCCCGCGATTGGCACGCGCCGCCACCGACCCCTTGGCCGTCGAGGTCTGGAAAGACCCGAGCTGCGGCTGCTGCAAGGATTGGGTCGCCCACATGCAGGACAACGGCTTTTCCGTCACCGTGCACGAGAGCGGCAACAACGCCGTGCGCACCCGGCTGGGCCTGCCGCAAAAGCTCGGCTCGTGCCACACGGCACTGGTCGGCGGCTACCTTCTGGAAGGCCATGTGCCTGCGGGCGATGTGCGCAAGCTGCTGGCGCAAAAACCCAAGGCCTTGGGGCTGGCCGTGCCGGGGATGCCGGTGGGATCGCCCGGCATGGATGGCGCGGTCTACGGCGGCCGGCGCGACCCGTACGACGTGCTGCTGGTGGCCCGCGATGGCGGTACCCGCGTGTTCAGCAGCTACCGCTGAGAGAAAAAGAGCCCGGCGGCCGCGAAGCCGGCCCCGGGCTTGTCAGCTTGCCTCGGCCCTGGATTTGAGCAAGGCGTACAGCTCATCTTTGAGTTGCAGCTTCTGCTTCTTGAGCACTTCAATCTCCAGATCGGCCGAAGGGCCGGTTTCGGCCACCAACTGCGCAATTTTCTCGTCCAGATGGTTGTGCTTGTCGAACAGGCGGGTGAAGTGGTGGTCGGTGTTTTTGAGTCGGGTGATCAGGTCGCGGTATTCAGGGAACATCGTTGCTCTTTCCTTCGACGGGTTGCCCGGGGAGTTCGGGAAGTGCCTTGCCCAAGCCCACTATAAACCGCTGCGTCCTTGTTCCGGGGCGGCGGCTCATTCGTCAAGCGATGCGCTCCAGCGGCTGCCCCAGTCGCGCACCTTGTCGATGTCTCGGCGATCCCGCTTGGTCGGGCGGCCTTCGTGCAGCGCCGCAGCGGGCTCCGGTGCCAGGCGCTGGCGCTCGGCCGCCGCTGCGCGCGCCGCCAGGCTCTCGGGGGTTTCTTCGTACAGCAACTGCGCCACGGGTGCCGGTCCGCGCACGTGGCTTACGCCGTTGACTAGCACCGTGCGCGGCACCTGGCCCTGGCGCAAGTCCACTGTATCGCCGGGCCGTACCTCGCGCGAAGCCTTGGTCACGGCGCCATTGACGCGCACGCGCCCTTTGGCAATTTCCTCGGCGGCGAGGCTGCGCGTCTTGAAAAAGCGCGCGCACCACAGCCATTTGTCGATGCGCACGGTCTGGGCTTTGTCCATAGTGCGCATTTTGCTTCGCTGAGCGCGGCGGTGCCCGGCAAGTGAGGCGAGAAAATAATAAAAAATAGCCTCTAGCGCTTAATGGATAAGCGTTAGAAGCTATCAAAACAATAGTTTTTCCGGGTCCATGCTACCGGGCGTTACCATCCGCCCATGGATGCGCTTGCCCCCGACACCCCCGCGCTGCCGCTCGATGCCCAAGGCATTCTCGAGCTGGCGGCGCGCTCGATGTTTCATTTGTTCTCCAGCGTCAGCCAGGGCATGTTCCTGGTGGATTTGCGCGGGCGCATCGTCTGGGTGAACGAGGGCTACCAGCGGTTTTTGCCAGAGCTCGGGCTGGCCCATGTGGACCAGTTCCTGGGGCGCATGGTCGAAGACGTCATCCCCAACACGCAGATGCGCCGCGTGCTGGAGACGGGCGAAGCCGTACTGATCGACCTGCTCACCAACCGCGCCGGCACCTTCGTGGTCAGCCGTATTCCGCTGCGCGGCGACGACGACCGTGTGATTGGCGCCATCGGCATCGTGCTGTTCGACCACCCCGAGACCACGCTCCAGCCGCTGATCAGCAAGTTCGCCTTGCTGCAGCGCGACCTGGACGACGCACGGCGCGAGCTGGCCGAGCAGCGCGGGCGCCAGTTGCGCGCCGGCAGCGGCGATGGCACGCGCCGCGCCCGCCATACCTTTGCCAGCTTTGTCGGCTCCAGCCCGGCCGCGGCAGAGGTCAAGCGCCAGGCACGGCGCGCGGCCCAGTCCACCAGCCCGGTGCTGCTGCTGGGCGAGACCGGCACCGGCAAGGAGCTGCTGGCGCATGCCATACACGCCGCTTCCAGCCGTGCGGCCGGGCCGTTTGTCAGCGTGAACATTGCCGCCGTGCCCGACACGCTGCTGGAGGCCGAATTCTTCGGCGTGGCGCCCGGCGCCTACACCGGCGCCGACCGCAAGGCACGCGACGGCAAGTTCAAGCTGGCCGATGGTGGCACGCTGTTTCTCGACGAGATCGGCGACATGCCGCAAAACCTGCAGGCCAAGCTCTTGCGCGCGCTTCAGGAGGGCGAGATCGAGCCGCTGGGCTCCAACCAGCTGGTGCCGTTTGATGTGCGCGTGGTGGCCGCCACTTCGCGTGACCTGGGCGCGCTGGTGCGGGACGGCAAGTTCCGCGAAGACCTGTACTACCGCCTGCACGTGCTGCCGCTGCGCGTGCCGCCGCTGCGTGAGCGGCGCAGCGACATTCCCGCGCTGGTGGAAGTGCTGGGCGAAGACATGGCGCTGAGGAACGGCACCGCCACGCCGGAGCTGCGCCCCGACGCGCTGGCGCTGCTCATGGGCCAGCCCTGGCGCGGCAACATTCGCGAGCTGCGCAACGTCCTGGAGCAGGCCGCCATGCGCAGCGATTCGGACAGCATCGATGCCGAACAGCTCACCCGCATCCTGCGCGAGACCGGCGTCGAGCCCGCTGCCCCGGTGCCGGAACCTGCGCCGCAAGAAGGCGAGGGCGCCTGGTTGCGCCCTCTGGCCGAGCAGGTTGCCGAAGTGGAGCGGCGTGCCATCGCGGCGGCGCTGGCGGCATCGGGCGGGAACAAGCTGGCGGCAGCGCGGCGGCTGGGAATTTCCCGCGCCACGCTGTACGGGCGTCTGGAAAACCCTGAGCTAAATTCAGGCAATTGACTGAAAAACAGACATTTTGATTGTCTGAAAATTGAACATATCGCAGGGCGCGGCGCCAGGTTACCTTTGTGAATCAACATCTTGCAGTCTGGCACGCTATGTGCACAGAATGCAGGCATCACTATAGGAGGCATTCCATGCAACGTCGCTCTCTCGTCGCGCTCGCGGCCCTCGCCGCCACGGTATCCGTATCCGCTTTTGCGGCCGATGAAATCCGCATTGCCCACGTTTACAGCAAGACGGGCCCGCTCGAAGCCTACGGCAAGCAGACCCAGACGGGCTTGATGATGGGCCTGGAATACGCCACCGGCGGCACCATGGTGGTGGCAGGCAAGAAAATTGTGCTGATCGAGCGCGACGACCAGGGCAAGCCAGACCTGGGCAAGAGCCTGCTGGCCGCCGCCTATGCGGACGACAAGGCCGACATCGCCGTCGGCCCCACCTCGTCGGGCGTCGCGCTGGCCATGCTGCCCGTGGCGGAGGAATACAAGAAGATTCTGCTGGTCGAGCCCGCCGTGGCCGATTCGATCACCGGCGACAAGTGGAACAAGTACATCTTCCGCACCGGCCGCAACTCCAGTCAGGACGCCATCAGCAACGCCACGGCCATGGACAAGGATGGCGTTACCGTGGCAACGTTGGCGCAGGACTACGCGTTTGGTCGCGACGGTGTGAAAGCCTTCAAGACTGCGCTCAAGCACGCCAAGATCACGCACGAAGAGTATCTGCCGCAGAACACCACCGACTTCACGGCCGGTATTCAGCGCATTGTGGATGCATTGAAGGACAAGCCCGGCCGCAAAGCCATCGAGGTGATCTGGGCCGGCGGGACGCCGCCCTTCAACGCCCTGGCCGCGCAAGACCTGAAGAAGCGCTACGGGATTGAGGTGTTCACGGGCGGCAACATCCTGCCCGCCATGGCGAGCTACAAGAACTTCCCCGGCATGGAAGGCGCCACCTACTACTACTTCGGTATTCCCAAGAACGCCGTGAACGATGCCCTGGTGGCCGCGCACTACAAGGCATTCAAGACCCCGCCAGACTTCTTCACCGCCGGTGGTTTCTCGGCCGCCATGGCGCTGGTGACGGCGCTCAAGAAGACCAACGGCGACACCGGCACGAACAAGCTGATCAAAACCATGGAAGGCATGAGCTTCGACACGCCCAAGGGCAAGATGACCTTCCGCAAGGAAGACCACCAGGCGATGCAGAGCATGTACCACTTCAAGATCAAGAACGACCCGGCCTTCGCCTGGGGCGTGCCGGAGCTGGTGCACGAGATCAAGCCCGAAGAAATGGATATTCCGATCCGAAACAACCGGTGAGCATCCCCCTGAGCGGCTTTGCCGCTTCCCCCTTCTCTCGCAACGCTGCGCGTTGCGGGAAGGGGGACGACGCCAGCGCGGCGGGGCGGCCCTTGCGCGGCGTCCGCTGGCCTAGGCCAGGCCTGGGCTGAATGCCGCGCCCAGTTGTTACAGATTTCCTAGCTGCAAGTGCTTATGCAATAAGCGCTGGAGCCATTTTTTACCCAAAATTTTGCGCCATGCTTGAAACCCGAGACCTGACCATCCGCTTCGGTGGCCACGTGGCCGTCAATGCGGTGAGCTGCGCCTTCGCGCCTGGCACGCTGACGGCCATCGTCGGCCCGAACGGGGCGGGCAAGACGACCTATTTCAACCTGATCTCCGGCCAGCTCAAAGCGTCCAAGGGGCAGGTGCTGCTGGGCGGGCGCGAACTTTCGGGCTTGTCGGTGCCCGAGCGTGCGCGGGCTGGCCTGGGCCGGGCATTCCAGTTGACCAACCTGTTCCCGCAACTGACGGTGCAGGAAAACGTGCGCCTGGCGGTACAGGCGACCCAGGAGGGCCGCCACCGGCGCGGGCTGAACCTGTGGAGCATCTGGAGCGACCATGCCGGCTTGATTGCGCAAGCCGACGCCATCCTCGCCAGCGTGGCGCTGCAGGAGCGCGCCGACACCCCCGTGGCCAGCCTGCCGCACGGCGACCAGCGCAAGCTCGAAGTGGCGCTGTTGATGGCGCTGGACCCGCAGGTCTACATGTTTGACGAACCCACGGCCGGCATGAGCCACGACGAGGCGCCGGTGATCCTGAACCTGATTCGCGAGCTGAAAAAAGACAAGACCAAGATCATCCTGCTGGTGGAGCACAAGATGGACGTGGTGCGCGAACTGGCCGACCGCATCATCGTGCTCACCAACGGCACGCTGGTGGCCGATGGCTTGCCCGCCGAGGTGATTGCCTCGCCCGTGGTGCAAGAGGCCTATCTGGGCGTGGCGCAGACCGATGGGCAAGAGGTGGCCGCATGAGCGCTGCAACGACCTCCAGCGCCGCGCCGCTGCTCGAACTCTCGGGCGTGCACACGCATATAGCGGCGTACCACATCCTGCATGGCGTCAACCTCGCCGTACCGCGCGGCGAAGTCACCATGCTGCTCGGACGCAATGGCGCCGGCAAAACGACGACGCTGCGCACCACCATGGGCCTGTGGCGCGCCTCGCAGGGCACGGTGAAGTTCGCCGGGCAGGACATCACGCGCCTGGCCACGCCGCAGATCGCCGGCCTGGGCATCGCCTACGTCCCCGAGAACATGGGCATCTTCGCCGACCTGACGGTGAAGGACAACATGGTGCTCGCCGCACGCGGCGCGCGCACCGCCGCGCAGATCGACGCCGAACGCCTGGCCTGGATTTTTCAGCTTTTCCCGGCGGTGGAGAAGTTCTGGAACCACCCGGCCGGCAAGCTCTCGGGTGGGCAGAAACAGATGCTGGCGGTGGCCCGCGCCATTGTCGAGCCGCGCGAGCTGCTCATCGTGGACGAGCCCAGCAAAGGCCTTGCCCCCGCCATCATCAACAACATGATCGACGCGTTCGATCAGCTCAAAAAGCGCGGCGTGACCATCCTGCTGGTCGAGCAGAACATCAACTTCGCCAAACGCCTGGGCGACAGCGTGGCAGTCATGGACAACGGCGTCGTCGTGCACGCTGGCCGCATGGCGGCGCTGGCGCAGAACGAGGCGCTGCAGCGCTCGCTGCTGGGGTTGGCGTTATGAATTTTGATATTTTCTTGCCTCTAGCGCTTATTGCGCCTGCGCAACCAGCTATGAAATCAATAGTGAAGCGTTCATTCACCGGAGGTGCAGCATGAACTGGCGTGAACTCGACTGGAAGCCGCTCGCCCTGGTGCCCGTGCTGGCGCTGGCGGTGCTGCCCTTCATCGGCTCGCCTTCGACCTGGCTCACGCTCACCGTGGCGGGCCTGGCGATGGGCATGATCATTTTCATCATCGCGTCGGGCCTGACGCTGGTCTTCGGCCTGATGGACGTGCTCAACTTCGGCCATGGCGTGTTCATTGCGCTGGGCGCCTTTGTCGCCGTCAGCGTGCTGGGCAGCCTAGGCGACTGGACCGGCTCGCAGGACCTGTGGCGCAACCTGGTGGCCGTGATTCCCGCCATGCTCGTGGCCATGCTGGTGGCGGGCGCCGTCGGCCTGGCGTTCGAGCGCTTCATCGTGCGGCCGGTGTACGGCCAGCACTTGAAGCAGATCCTCATCACCATGGGCGGGATGATCATCGGTGAAGAAATCATCAAGATGGTCTGGGGCCCGGCGCAGATTCCGCTGCCGCTGCCGGCCGGCATGCAGGGTTCGCTCTTCATCGGCGACGCCGCCATCGAGAAATACCGGCTGATTGCCGTGGTCGTGGGCCTGCTGGTGTTCGGCGCGCTGGCCTGGACCTTGGCGCGGACCAAAGTCGGCCTCTTGATCCGCGCAGGCGTGCAAGACCGCGAGATGGTCGAGTCGCTCGGCTACCGCATCCGGCGCCTGTTCATCGGCGTGTTCGTCGCCGGCAGCGCGCTCGCGGGCCTGGGCGGCGTGATGTGGGGCCTGTACCAGCAGAGCGTGATTCCGCAGATGGGCGCGCAGGTCAACGTGCTGATTTTCATCGTCATCATCATCGGCGGGCTGGGCAGCACGGGCGGTGCGCTGATTGGTGCGCTGCTGGTCGGGCTGATGGCGAATTACACCGGCTTTCTCGTGCCGAAGGTGGCGCTGTTTTCGAACATTGCGCTGATGGTGGCCATCCTGCTCTGGCGGCCCCAGGGCGTGTATCCGGTCACCAATCGATGACCCCCCTGAGTCGCTGCGCGCCTTCCCCCCAAGGGGACGCCGCCCGTGCGGCGGGGCGGCCCTTGCACGGCGGCTGCTGGTGTGGGCCACGCCCTTCGCAGGCTCAGTCGTCAGTGCACAGCGCCATGGATTACTAAAAGGCAAGTTCCCATGTTGAACCGAATCCTCTCCGGCGACTACCCGCGCAGCCGCGTGCTGACCGTGGTGCTGGTCGCCATCTTCCTCGGGCTGGCGTTTGCGCCCTTCCTGTTCCCCGGCGTCAAAGCGCTGTCGGTCGCGGCCAAGGTGCTGGTCTTTGTCGTGCTGGTGGCCAGCTTCGATTTGCTGCTGGGCTACACCGGCATCGTGAGCTTTGCGCACACCATGTTCTTTGGTATCGGTGCCTACGGCGTGGCGGTGGCCAGCACGCGCATGGGCGCCGGCTGGGCAGCACTGGCGGTGGGCATCCTGGGGGCGTTGGTGCTGTCCTTCGTGCTGGCGCTCGCCGTCGGCCTGTTCTCGCTGCGGGTGCGCGCCATCTTCTTTGCCATGATCACGCTGGCCGTGGCGGCAGCGTTCCAGACGCTGGCGTCGCAGCTTTTCGAGATTACCGGCGGCGAGGACGGCCTGACCTTCCGCCTGCCAGAGCTGCTCTCGCCCAGCCACGAGTTTGCCGAAGACCCGTTCCTGGGCGTGTCGCTTGATGGGCGGCTGCTGACGTATTACCTGCTGTTCGTTACGGCAGTGGTCCTGGTGCTGGCACTGCTGCGCATCGTCAACTCGCCCTTTGGCCGGGTGCTGCAGGCCATTCGCGAAAACGAGTTCCGCGCCGAAGCCATTGGCTACCGCGTGGTGGTGTACCGCACGCTCTCGTCCGTGCTGTCTGCGTTGTTTGCCTGCCTGGCCGGCGCCATGCTGGCGATCTGGCTGCGCTACAACGGGCCGGACACCTCGCTGTCGTTTGAAATCATGATCGACGTGCTGCTGATCGTCGTCATCGGCGGCATGGGCACCATTTACGGCGCTGCCATCGGTGCCGTGCTGTTCCTCGTCGCCCAGAGCTACCTGCAGGACTTGCTGCGCCTGGGCCACGAGGCCGCGAGCAGCCTGCCCTGGCTGGCGGCCTTGCTCTCGCCTGACCGCTGGTTGCTTTGGCTGGGCGTGCTGTTCGTGCTCTCGGTCTATTACTTTCCCACCGGGGTCGTCGGCCGACTGCGCGCCAGCGCGGCAGGGCGCAGCGGCGCCTGATTTTTGTTCTTCGCGTTCCACCAAAAAACCACCAGGAGACAAGCGCATGAAGATAGTGATCCACCCTTTGGTCCCCACCTTGCTCGCAGCGGCCACACTGGCTGCCTGTGGCGGTGGCAGCACGGTCGCCACCAACACCAAGCCGGATTTCCTGGGTGCCGTGCGCGCCACGGTGTACGACGGTGCGGCGGACGACCTGCTCACCGCGGGCCTGGGCGCCACTGGCCTGGCTGCTGCCGCGCCGCCCGCCTACGCCAACCCGCTGGCACCCACCGCCGCCGAGCTGCGCCGTGCGGCCATCTACACCAACTACCGCGCCATGCTCGACATGACGGCCAACGGCGGTTATGGCCGTTTCTACGGCCCGAACGTGGATGCCCAGGGCAATGTCACGGCCAGTGAGGGCAAGATTGCTGGCACTGAATACCTGGCGTTTTCCGACGACGGAAGTGGCCGCAAGAACGTCACGCTCATGGTGCAATTGCCCGCCAGCTTCGATACGAAGAAGCCTTGCATCATCACCGCCACGGCGTCGGGCTCGCGCGGGGTGTACGGCGCGATTTCCACCGGCGAGTGGGGCCTCAAGCACGGCTGCGCGGTGGCCTATTCCGACAAAGGCACGGGCGGGGCACCGCACGACCTGCAAAACGATACGGTGCCGCTGATCGACGGCACGCGCACTTCGGCTGCCGCTGCCGGCAAGGAGGCGGCTTTCAATGCCGGATTGAGCGCTAGCGAGCTTGCCGCGTTCAATGCCGCCACGCCGAACCGCTTTGCCTTCAAACACGCGCACTCGGGCCAGAACGCCGAGCGCGACTGGGGCCGCAGCACGCTGCAGGCCGTGGAGTTTGCCTTCTGGGTGATCAATGAGCGCTATGGTGAGGTGCAGGGCGGTGAGCACGTCAAAACCTTTACACCCAAGAACACGGTCTCGATTGCATCGAGCATCTCCAACGGCGGCGGCGCGGCCATTGCCGCCGCTGAGCAGGACAGCGAGGGCCTGATCAGTGGCGTCGCCGTGTCCGAGCCCGCAGTGGAGATGCCCGCCAACGCCGGTGTGCGCGTCGAGCGCGGGGGTGTGGTGGTCACGACCAGCGGCAAGCCGCTGATCGACTTCACCACCGTGGCCAACTTGTACCAGTCCTGCGCGGCGCTCGCGCCGTCGATTGCGTCCACCCCTTACGCAGCGGGCTTTGCCGCAGGCTTTGCCAATCCGGCACTGCCCATTGCCCCCAATCGCTGCGGCGCGCTGGCCGCCCATGGCTTGCTCACGGCGACGACCACCGCAGCCCAGGCTGAAGAGGCGTTGCAGAAGCTGCGCGACTATGGCTGGGAAGGCGAATCGGACGCCTTGCACGCTTCGCTTGCCGCGTTCGAGGTGGCGCCGGCAGTGGCCGTCACCTTCGCCAACAGCCTCTCGCGCGCCAGTGTGCAGGACAACCTGTGCGGCTTCAGCTTTGCCGCCACCACGGCCGCTGGCGGCGTGACACCGCTGGCCCCTGCGGCGCTCGCTGGCATGTTCGCCACGGGCAACGGCGTGCCGCCGACCAGCGGTGTGCAGCTTGTCAACAACCTGGGCAAGTTCGGGCCGGCGCGCGATGTCCTCTCGTTCTCGGTGGCCGGTGTGCCCGACTGGAACACCGACGGTGCCCTGTGCCTGCGCAACCTGGTGACGGGCTCTGACGCCGCTGCCAGGAAGCTGCAGGCCGGCCTGGATGAAACCCGGCGCAACGGCAACCTGCATGGCAAACCGACCCTCATCGTCCATGGCCGCTCCGATGCCTTGCTGCCGGTGAACCACACCTCGCGCCCGTACGCTGCGCTCAACCGCAAGGTCGAGGGCGCGGCCAGCCAGCTTGCCTACATCGAGGTGGCCAACGCCCAGCACTTTGACAGCTTCATCGGCCTGCCGGCGGTACTGCCAGGCTACGACAGCCGCTACATCCCGCTGCACATCTACCTCAACCGTGCGCTCGACGCGATGTACGCGCACCTGAGCACGGGCGCGGCGTTGCCAGCCAGCCAGGTGGTACGCACCGTGCCGCGTGGTGGTGCACCGGGCAGCGCGCCGGCACTCACCGATGCCAACCTGCCGCCGATCGCCAGCGTGCCGGTGGCTGCCAATGCCATCGCACTGACCCCTGGTGTGATCTCGGTACCCGAGTAAATGCCCTTGCTGCGCGGTGCACCGCCGGTTGTGCAGGCCCCCACTTTGAAGGAGATCGTCATGGCACACACGCTGCCGAAACATGGCCGCACAGCGCTGCGCACCGTACTGGGCGCCGGGCTCACCGCTCTGGCGCTGCTTGGGTCTGGCGCTGTGGCGGCGGCGGAAATCGTCATTGGCCAGGTCGCCCCGCTGACCGGCGTGCTGGCCAGCAGTGGCGAGCAAATGGTGCTGGGTGGCAAGATTTATTTCGATGCCGTCAATGCCCAGGGCGGCGTGCACGGCGCCACCCTGCACCAACTGGTGGTGGACGACGGCTACGAGGTGGACAAGACGGTGGCGCGCACGCGTGAGTTGCTGGCGCGGCCCGATGTGGTCGCGCTGTTTGGCTTTGCCGGCACTGCCAATATCACGCAGTTGCTCAAGGACGGCGTGCTGGCCGAAGGCGGCGCGGCCTTGGTGGCACCCTACACCGGCGGTGAATCGCTGCGCACGCCGTTCAACCCCTGGATCTTCCACGTGCGCGCCGGGTATGTGGATGAGGCCGAGCACATGGTGCAGCAGCTCACCACGCTGGGGATGAACCGCATTGCCGTGATGTACCAGGACGACGGCTTTGGCCAATCGGGCCTGGAGGGCGTGGAGGCCGCACTTGCGCGGCGCAAGCTCAAGCTGGTGGCAGCGGCGAGCTACCCGCGCAATACCGACGATGTGGCCGCCGCCGTCAAGACCATCACTGCCGCCAACCCGCACGCAGTGATCATGGTTGCCGTCAACAAGCCTGCCGCGGCATTCATCAAGCAGTACCGGGAGGCGGGCGGCGGGGCGCAGCTCTACAACATCTCGGTGGTCAATCCGGCCGAAATCGTGCGCCTGGCGGGCCTTGCCAATGCCCACGGGCTAGGCATCAGCCAGGTCGTGCCTTTCCCCTACCAGCCCAGGCTCCCGGTCGTGCGCGAATACCAGCAACTGCTGGCGAAGTACGCCCCCGGCGCCGAAGTGAACTACACCAGTTTCGAGGAATTCCTGGGGGCCAAGGTGCTGGTGGAAGCCCTGCGCCGCGCCGGGCCCGCGCCCACGCGCGCGGGCGTGATCAAGGCGCTCGAATCCCTGGAGAAATTCGACCTGGGCGGCCTCGTGATCAGCTACTCGCCCACCAACCGGATCGGCTCGCGCAGTGTCGAGGTAACGGTGATCGGCAGCACCGGCCGGCTCATGAAATAGGCCATCTTCAAGGATTCAACATGCAACCGCGCTCACGCTACGCCACCTGTGCTGGCTATGAAATTCACTACATGGAATGGGGCGAGCGCGACGCGCCTGTGGTCGTGGCCTGGCACGGCCTGGCGCGTACCGGGCGCGACATGGACCCGCTCGCCGCGCACCTGGCGAACCGCTACCGCGTGATCTGCCCCGACACCCTCGGGCGGGGCCTGAGCCAGTGGAGCCGCCAGCCCGATGTGGACTACACGCTGCGCTTCTACGCGCGCCTGGCGGCGGACCTGTTTGCACAGTTGGGCATCGAGCAGGCGCATTGGATAGGCACCTCCATGGGGGGGGCCATCGGCACCGTGTGCGCCAGCGGTCTGTTCGAGCCGGCCCTCAAGGGCGCGATTCGCAGCCTGCTGCTCAACGACAACGCCCCGGAGCTTGCCGCCCCGGCGCTGGAGCGTATCAAGGCCTATGCAGGCAGCCCCCCGGCCTTTGCCACTGTGGCGGAGCTGGAGGCCTTTTTCCGCCAGGTGTATGCGCCCTACGGCTGGTTGCCCGATGCCCAGTGGCGCTTGCTGACCGAGAGCTCGGTCCGCCGCCTTCCCGACGGCCGCGTCACGCCGCACTACGACCCGGCGATGGTGCGGCAATTCACGCAGCACGCAAACGACTACCTGATCTGGGAGCACTACGACGCGCTCGATCTCCCGGTGCTGTGCCTGCGCGGAGCCGACTCAGATTTGGTGCTGCCCGCCACCACGGCCGCGATGCGCTCGCGCGGCCCCGGCGTGCGCGGCCAGTTGGAGGTGGTCGAGGTGCCTGGGTGCGGGCACGCCCCGGCGCTCAATGTGGCCGACCAGTGGGCCTTGGTGGATGCGTTTCTGGCGCGGGCGCAGGGATAGCGCCCGGCCTTGGCCCGCGCCGCGGGCAGCGCGGCTTCAGCCCGCCAGCGCGGCCTTCACGGCGGCCGACACCTGGCCCATGTCGGCTTTGCCGGCCAGGCGGGTCTTGACCACGCCCATGACCTTGCCCATGTCGCCCTGGCCCTTGGCGCCCAGCTCGATGACGATGGCCTGCACGGCCACGGCGGTCTCTTCGGCCGACATGCGCTGGGGAAGGTAGCCCTGCAGCACGGCCATCTCGGCCTTTTCCTTGTCGGCCAGGTCCTGCCGGTTCGCACCCTCGAAGGCGGTGATGCTGTCCTTGCGCTGCTTGACGAGCTTGTCGACGATGGCCACCACCGCGGCGTCGTCCAGCACCACGCGCTCATCGACTTCCTTCTGCTTGCACGCGGCCAGCAGCAGGCGGATGGTGCCCAGGCGCTCGCTGTCCTTGGCGCGCATGGCGGTCTTCATGTCTTCGGTGATCTGGTCCTTAAGGCTCATGGCGATTACTTTCTTATGGGGGTGGGGTCTGCCAAAAGACGCTCTGGCGTCGTTGCCGCACCTTGTCGTAGCGATGCTACTGCCTGCGGCGCTGCGCCTAGCCAGAACGCCTTTTGACAGACCCTGGAACGGGGAAAACTCGATCTGGTGTGGTTGATGGACCAACCCTGAGCGCCTTTTGGCAAACCCTGAAACGAAAAAACCCGCGCTGGGCGTCCCTGGCGCGGGTTCTTGCAATCTGGAAGAAGCTTCCGATCGGCAGATCAGTACATCTTCTTGGGCAACTGCATGCTGCGCACGCGCTTGTAGTGGCGCTTGACGGCAGCCGCCTTCTTGCGCTTGCGCTCGGCGGTGGGTTTTTCGTAGAACTCGCGGGCGCGCAGGTCGGTCAGCAGGCCGAGCTTTTCGATGGTGCGCTTGAAGCGGCGCAGCGCTACGTCAAAGGGTTCGTTCTCTTTTACACGGACGGTTGTCATCAGCTAATGTTTCCAATTTTTGGTGCTCCCAGAGGGTGCACGGGAGATCGGGCCCGGGCGCCATGTGAAGCGGTTTCCCCGTCTATAACTAGTATTGGCCGACGGGGTATTGCCAGCAAAGCCAAGCATTATAGCGAGTGGCCGTGTTGCATGCGTGAATCTTCCGGTGCCTCGGCGCGCTCGTTCAGTCCGTAATCGCGCAGCACCTCCGCCACGCGCAGGCGGTAGTCGGCAAACACCCCCGCGCGGCCCGCTGCCTGCGCTTGGGCGTGTGCGGGCAGGGCACGCCAGCCGCTCACCGCCGCCTCGTCGCGCCAGAACGAAAGCGAGAGCATTTTGCCGGGTTGGCTCAGGCTCTCAAAGCGCTCCACCGAAATGAAGCCGTCCATGGATTCGAGCGTGGCGCGCAGGGCGGCGGCAGTGTCCAGATAGACCTGGCGCCCGGCAGCGCTGGGCAGGACTTCGAAAATCACCGCGATCATGGCGTGGCACCCTCGGCCAGTGCGGCGCGGCCCAGGGTGCCGTCGACCACCTCGGTGAAGCTGCGCTCCTCGCGCAGGATGAAGCGCTGGCGCTGCGCGCGCTCGAAATTGGCGCGGCCTTCAGGGTCGGCGCGTAGGCGCGCGCGGTAGGTCTCGTACGCGGCAAGGCTGTCGAAGGCAATCAGCCCCCAGGCTTCGTAATTGCTGCCTTCGCAGGGCAGGAAGTAGCCCAGCAAATGCCCGCCGCAGCGCGGAATGATGCGGCCCCAGTGCTCGGCGTACTCGCGGAAGGCGTCTTTTTGGAAGGGGTCGATTTCGTAGCGAATGAAGCAGGTGAGGGTCATGGGGCGTGCTCCGAAAGCTGGTGGTGAACAAGCCCTGATGGTGCGGTGCCGGCCTGCCGCCATGCTTCGCTCTGGAGCGAAGCGTTGCGCCGTCAATTCCCGCACACTGCCACCATGAACACCAACCGCATCGCCCACGTCGCCGCCTTGGTTGGCGAACCGGCGCGCACCGCCATGCTGCTGGCGCTGATGGATGGGCGCGCGCTCACCGCCAGGGAGCTGGCCGAGGCCGCGCACATCACCCCGGCCACCGCCAGCCGCCACCTGGGCTTGCTCGTCGAGGCGGCCTTGCTGCAGGTGCAGCAGCAGGGTCGGCACCGCTACCACCGCCTGGCCTCTGCCGAAGTGGCGCGGATGCTGGAAGGCCTCATGCAACTGGCCGCCCCGCAGGCAACGCGCCGCGTGGCCACCGGGCCTGCGGACGCTGCGCTGCGCACTGCGCGCAGTTGCTACGACCACCTGGCTGGGCGCCTGGGCGTGGCCATCGCCAGCCATTTGCAGGAGCTGGGGGCGGTGCAGGTCGATGCCGAAGGTGCGTCGGCGCGGGTGACGCCCCGTGTGGAAGCGGCGCTGCGCCCCCTCGGCATCGCTGCCGATGCGCTGACGGGGCAGGGCGGCCACCGGCCGGCGTGCCGCCCCTGCCTCGATTGGAGCGAGCGGCGCATGCACCTGGCGGGGCGTATGGGTTCGCTGATCTGCCGCCACGCCCTGGACAGTGGCTGGTTGCTGCGCGGCGCTGGTACGCGTGCCCTGGCCATCACCCCCGCCGGTGCCGTCGCCCTGCGCGACTGGCTGGGCCTGGCGCGCTGGCGCGAAGTGGCCGGCGATTGACGCCTGTTCAGCGCCCGGGCAGCGCCTGCGCGCAGGCTGCCGCGCTGGCCCAGGCCCACTGAAAGTTGTAGCCCCCCAGCCAACCGGTGACGTCCACCACCTCGCCAATGAAGTAGAGCCCCGGCTGCGCCTTGCACTCCATGGTTTGCTGCGACAGCGCGCGCGTGTCGACGCCGCCCAGCGTGACCTCGGCTTTTTTGTAGCCCTCGCTGCCGGTGGGAACCAACTCCCACCGCGCGAGCTGCTGCGCCAGCCGCACGAGCGCCTTGTCGGGCACCTCGGCCACGGGGCGCTGCCAGTCGCTGCTTTGCGCCACCCAGGTATCGGCGAGTCGGCTGGGAACCCATTGGGCCAGTTCATTGGCCAAGAGTTTGCGCGAGCGCAGCTTGGCGTCTGCCAGCGCCGCCGGCAGGTCTACGCCCGGTGCCAGGTGGATGGACAGGGGCGTACCTGGGTTCCAGTAGCTGGAGATCTGCAACACCGCCGGGCCCGAGAGGCCACGGTGGGTGAACAGCAGGTCTTCCTGGAAAGCCATGCGATCTTTCTTGGCCCCCGTGCTGATCTCTACCGGCAAAGCCAGGCCAGAGAGCTGCGCATACGGTGCCCAGGTTGCGCCATCGAAAGTTAGCGGCACCAGGCCCGGCCGGCGCTCGATGAGCGGCACGCCGAACTGCTGCGCCAGGCGGTAGCCGAAATCGGTGGCGCCGATCTTAGGGATGGACAGACCGCCCGTGGCCACCACCAGGCTGCGCGCACTCACGGGGCCGCGATCGGTATTGATTTGATAGCTGCCAGCGCTAGTCCCATCTGCGCTAGAGGGCGAAAAGACTATATTTTTAACGCTGCAGGGCTGCCAGTGCGTCACGCCGCCCGCAGCACATTCGGCCAGCAGCATGGCGATGATGTCTTCGGCCGAGCGGTCGGCAAAGAGCTGGCCCTTGTGCTTCTCGTGCCAGGCAATGCCGTGGCGCTCCAGCAGCGCGATGAAGTCCTGCGGCGTGAACCGTGACAGCGCCGAGCGGCAGAACTGCGGGTTCTGGCCGACGAAGTGCTTGTGCGGCGCGCGCGGGTCGAGATCGCGATTGGTGAAGTTGCAGCGCCCGCCGCCCGAGATGCGGATTTTTTCGGCCACCTTGTCGGCGTGGTCGATCAGCAGCACGCGCAGGCCGCGCTGGCCGGCCTGGCCGGCGCAGAACAGGCCGGCGGCACCGGCACCGATCACGACGGCGTCAAATATTTCCATGAAAAGAGGGCGCCAGCGCTTGTTCTGTAAGCGCTAGATGCTACGAAAAAGAAAGCTTAAAAGCTGGCGCAGGTTCAGCCCTGCGCCGCGAAGGGCGAGTGTAGTGCCGGGGCCTGCTGCTCGGCCGCGGCGACGCCCTGCAACACGTCGCCCACGACGATGATGCACGGGCTGGCCAGGCCTTCGCTGCGGGCGGTGGCGTGCAGGCTTGCCAGCGTGCATCGGGCCACGCGCTGCTCCGGCAGGCTGACGCGCTCGACGATGGCCGCTGGCGTGTGGGCGGGCAGGCCGGCAAGCAGGCCTTGTTCGATGTCGGCCAGGCGGCTGACGCCCATGTAGACCACCAGCGTCAGGCGCGCGGCATGGGCGGTGCCGGCAACCAAGGCCCAGTCGGTTTCGCGCCCCGGGTGGGCATGGCCGGTGATGAAAAGCACCCCGTGGGCCTGCTCGCGGTGCGTCAGCGCCGTACCCAGCGCCGCGCTGCAGGCCATGCCTGCGCTCACGCCGTTCACCACCTCCACCGCGATGCCGGCGGCGCGCAGGTGCGCCACCTCCTCGCCACCGCGGCCGAACACCATGGGGTCGCCGCCCTTGAGGCGCACCACGTTCTCGCCCTCCAGCACGGCCATCAGCATCAGCCGCTCGATGAAGGCCTGGGGCGTGCTCGTACAGCCGCCGCGCTTGCCCACATGGACCACGCGGGCCGTGGGGCGGGCCATCGCCAGCACGCCGGGGCTGACCAGGTCGTCCACCAGCAGCACGCTGGCCGCCTGGATGGCGCGCACCGCCTTGAGCGTCAGCAGCTCGGGGTCGCCGGGCCCCGCGCCCACCAGGGTGCAGCGGCCGTGCAGCAGGGGGGTGATGGAGGCAACGGGGGTGGTGGCTGGAGTTTTCACGGTGCTGGCCTTGCAGAATCAATCTGCAGGGCCAGACGCAAGATATGTTCCACCTGCCGGGCAATGGGGGCCGGCACGGGCAGGCGGCCGTCCAGCATGGCGCGGGTGAGGGCGGCGGTGCCATCAAAGTCGGCACCGGCCGGCAGTTCGGGCAGGGCGGTGAGCGGGCCGCCCTGCGCCTCTTCCAGCCGGGTGGCTGCACCCGCCACAAAACCGTCCATCTGCGGCATGCGCCGCGCGTCGGCCACCGGCTCGCCCTCGGTGCCGCGCAGCAGCAGCGCGTCGGCGCCGGTCAGCGCCAAGGTGGCGGCCATGGATTCGGCGTATTCGCGGTGCGTGTAGCTGCCCACCACCAGGGCGCGCGCGCCCACGGGTGCCAGCGGGTTCATCAGCTTGACCAGGCTGTGCGCGCTGCTGCGCACCCCCAGCGTGCGCCGCACGGCCAGCAGTCGCGCCAGGCCCGGCAGCAGCAGGGCGGTGGGCGCGAAGGCGACGCTGCCAGGCGCTATGGTTTGAATAGCTTGAAGCGCAGGTATATCAAGCGCTGCAAGCACATCTTGGCTGGAAACCCGGCTGTCTTCGGTGGCGGTGCCGTGCACCAGCACCGGCAAGCCTTCCCGCGCCAGCAGCAGCGCCAGCAAGGGCGTGAGCACCGGCAGCTTGCGCGCACCGTTGTAGCTGGGCAGCACCACCAGCGTGCGCGTGCTGGCGGGCAGGGGCGCCAGGCGGGCGTGGATGGCGTCGAGAAAGCCGGCCATCTCTTCAGGCGTTTCGCCCTTGACGCGCATGGCGATGCAAAACGCCCCCACTTCCAGATCGCTCGCGCCGCCATCGAGCACCTGGCCGAACAGGTCGCAGGCCTGCTCGCGCGGCAGGTGGCGGGCACCCTGGGCGCCGCGGGCGATGATTTTGAGGTAGTGGCTGATGGCCATGCGCAAGCTTGGAGAAGAAGGGAGCAGGGATTGTGGCTCAGTAGCCGTCAAGCCGGGCGTGCCTGTGCCGGCGTGCCCTGCACCAGACGGCGCAGCTCGGGCACGCAGGAGCCGCATTGCGTGCCGCAGCGCAACTGGGCCTGCAGGGCGCTCAGCCGGGCGGCGGCGTCGCCTGCCAGGCGCGAGAGTGCGTCGGCGATGGCGCCTTCGCTCACGCCGAGGCAACTGCACACCTGGCGTGCGCCTGCTGCAGCGCCCAGGGTGCCGCGCGGCGGCTTGGCGCCGGGCGCCAGCAGCATGCGGCCATAGGGAGTGGTCGGCAGATCGTTCTGCAGCACGCCGGTAAGCCAGTGTTGCGCCAGCGTGTCGCCGGCCAGCAGCAGGGCGCCCAGGGTGTTGTGCGCTGCGCTGGGCACGAGGCGTGCAGCTCGCCGCTGGCCCCGGCGCCGGTCGGCGTAGCGCAGCGTGCCCTCGCTGGCCAGGCCCAGCAATGCTTCGATGCGTTCGAGCAGGGCATCCGGCGCGGCGTAGTGCCCGGCGGCCGTGAGGCAGACGCCGGTACGCGCGGGTGCGTCGGCGTCGGCGTCGGTCTCGGAAGTGGATGGCGCTGCAAACAGCGTGCAGCTGGCGAAGGCGAAGGCGTCCATCAGCGCGGCCAGCGCGGTGCGGGCGCGCAGCGCCTCGTCCTCGGGGAACCAGGCCATGGCGCAGAGCTGCCAGGGCAGGTCGACTTTGAGGATCTTGACGGCGGTGTGCTTGAGCGCGGGTTGCTGCGAGATGGGGCAGCGCTCCTGCGTGGTGAGGGCATTCACCCCGGCCAGCGCACGGCCGGCCGCCGACTGCCCGCCCAGCCATTCGCTGCCCCAGTGCATGGCGATGAAGGCCTGGCCGGGCGCGATCTCCGCGCAGGCCGCTACCGGCAGCACGATGCTGGCGCGGGCACTGGTGACGCAGGCGAGCGCGCCCTCCTGCAGACCCTGGCGCGCCATGTCCTGCGCATGCATCTGCACGCAAGGCGCGCCCGCGTGGCCCGAGAGGCGCGCCACGGTGCCGGTGCGGCTCATGCCGTGCCATTGGTCGCGCAATCGCCCGGTGGTGAGCAGAAAGGGGTAGCGCAGGCTGGGCGATTCGGCGAGGCCCTGGGCGGCGAGCACGGCAAAGCGCGCCCGGCCGTCGGGCGTGGGGAAGATGCCGTCCCCGTACAGGCGCTTGCGCCCATGCGTCGCCCCTTCGGGCAGGGGCCACTGCTGCGGGCCGGTGGCGTCCAGCCTGGCGTAGGAGAGGCCGGTGATGTCCAGGTCGCGCCCGCGCGTGCTCTCGCGGTGCTCGTTCCAGATGGCCTCGGTGGCGGCTTCGGCGCTGGCCTGGTGGTTGGCGTAGGGGAACAGGGTGGGCATGCCGGGGCGCAGATGCTGCTCAAGGCGCTGCGCGAACTGCAGCGCGATCTGCCAGTCGTGCCGCGCCTCTCCCGCAGCGGGCACGGCACTGCGGACACGGGAGATGCAGCGCTCGCTGTTGGTGACGGTGCCGGTTTTTTCGCCCCAGGTGCTGGCGGGCAGCAGCAGGTCGGCGTAGGCGGCCGTGGCGGTGTGGGCAAACGCCTCCTGCAGCACGACGAATTCGGCACGCTCCAGCGCGCGGCGCACCGCGCTTTGGTGGGGCAGGCTTTGCGCCGGGTTGGTGCAGGCGATCCACAGCGCGCGGATTTCGCCGTCGGCCGCGGCCTCGAACATCTCTACTGCCGTTTTGCCGGGCTTGGCGGGCACGTCGCGCAATCCCCACAACGCGGCCACTTCCGCGCGGTGCTGCGGGTTGGCCATGTCGCGGTGGGCGGACAGCAGATTCGACATGCCGCCCACTTCGCGCCCGCCCATGGCGTTGGCCTGGCCGGTGAGCGACAGCGGCCCGGCGCCGGGTTTGCCGATTTGCCCAGTGGCCAGGTGCAGGTGCACCAGCGCGGCGTTGTTGGCAGTGCCGGCGCTGCTCTGGTTCAGGCCCTGGCAGTACAGGCTGAGCGTGCGCCCGCGCGGCGCGGTGGCGTCGTCGGCCACGCCGGCGAACCAGCGCGCCGCCTGCACCAGGTCGGCCAGCGCAATGCCGCATTCGCGTGCCACGCGCTCGGGTGTGCAGGCGGCCAGTTGCGGCTGCAGCGCGGCAAAACCGCTGGTGTGCGCGGCGATGTAGTCGGTATCGAGCCAGGCCTGGCGCTGCATGAGGTGCAGCATGCCGGCCATGAGCACGGCGTCGCTGCCGGGCCGGATCTGCAGGAACAGGTCGGCGCAGGCGGCAGTGTCGGTGCGGCGCGGGTCGACGACGATGATTTTCATGTCTGGCCGTGCGGCGCGTGCGTCTTCGATGCGCCGGAACAGCACCGGGTGCGCCCAGGCGGTGTTGCTGCCGATGATGAACAGGCAGTCGGCGTGCTGCAGGTCGCCGTAGCAGGCGGGCGGCGCGTCGGCGCCCAGCGTGGCTTTGTAGCCGGCGGCGGCGCTGCTCATGCACAGGCGCGAGTTGGTGTCGATGTTGTTGGTGCCCACCAGGCCCTTGGCCAGCTTGTTGAAGACGTAATAGTCTTCGGTGAGCAACTGGCCCGAGACGTAAAACCCCACCGCATCCGGCCCGTGCGCGGCAATGGTGCCGGCGAAGCGGTGGGCGGCCAGGTCGAGCGCGCTGTCCCAGGCGATGGGTGCCGGCGCCTGGGTGCGCGTGGCACGCACCAGCGGCTGCAGCAAGCGCATCTGGCGGGTCACGCTGGGGCTGGCGCTTAGGTGCAGGGTGGCGCCTTTGGTGCACAGCCGCCCGAAATTGGCCGGGTGGTCGGGGTCGCCGCGCACGCCGGTGATGGCGTTGCCTTCGGATTCGATGACCACGCCGCAGCCTACGCCGCAGTAGGGGCAGGTGGATTTTGTTTCTTGCATGGCGTGGGTTTTGTGGTGTTTTTTGGCTCTGGCGCTTGACTGGGTGGGTTTGTTAGCTATCTTTTTGATGTCTGTTTCTTTGCTGAGGGCGGAGGCCGGGGTGTGCGCCCGGCGGCGCAGTAACTTTCTTTCGCTTCGCCGAAAGAAAGTCACCAAAGAAAGGGCGACCCTGCTGGCCGTGTCCCTCCGCTTCGCTGCGGGCAACCTGCGATGCTCGTTCACGGGGTGTGCCGCGTAACTCACTGCGCGCCTGCGGCGCTCCGTTCGGACAAACGCGGCAAGCCAGATCACGAAGCGGGTGTGTCCTTCGGCACACCCGCCACCCCGCGCCCTGCGCTTCTCGGCACGGCCAGAAGGGCAAAGACGATACGGGCCATCGCTGCGCTCGGCCCCGCGCCAGGCCGAGCGCAGCGATGGCACGCGTCGGCTCCCATCCCTTCTGGAAGCGCCTGCGGCGGGGCGATTGCGGGGTGGCATGCGCGCCTGCGCGCGCATGCTTCGTGAACTGACTCGCCGCAGTTGTTTGAGCGGAGCGCCGCAGGCGCGCAGCGAGTTCTGCGGCGCACCCCGCAAACGTCCCGACGCAGGTTGCCCCGCAGCGCAGCGCAGGGGTCGCAGCCAGCAGGGGCGTGTTTCTTTTGCCTTCTTTTCTTGCACGAGCAAGAAAAGAAGGCCGCCCGCCGGGGCGAGACCCGGCCTCCGCCCTCTGCATCCCCACACCTACCCAATAAACCCAAAGCATTCAAGCCACCACCAAGCGCCCCACAGGCCCAGCCACCGGCCGCGTCTCGGTGGTGGCGTGTCGCGCCAGCTCATCGGCGTCGAGGAAGACCTGGCCGTTTTCCACCTTCACCGCAAACTTTGGCGTGCACCCCTCATCGGGTGCGGCGGCCTGGCCGGTGCACAGGCCAATGGTCCAGTTGTGCAGCGGGCAGGCCACGCTGGTGCCAAAGACGATGCCTTGCGACAGCGGCCCGCCCTTGTGCGGGCAGGAGTCCAGCAGGGCAAAGATCTGGTCGTCGGCGCTGCGGAAGATGGCCACATCCAGGCCCTGCGCCCGCGCCACGCGGCGGGCGCCCAGGCGGGGAATGTCGTCCACATGGCAAATGAGGGTCCAATTGGTCATTGCTATTCCTTTAGTAGCTGGTTACGCTTATGGGATAAGCGCTAGAGGCTGTTTTTGCTTGAGGTTTCGTGAAATCAGGGGGCATCAGGCGATGGCAATCGGGATGAACTGGCGTTCGTCCACCTGCGCCCGCTGGCTCTCGAACCACGGGTCGGGCTCGCCCGCCAGCGCGTGCTGCAGCCGCGCCCAGAGCGCCGCGCGGCCCGCCGGGTCGCCGAGGATTTTTTTCTTCACATGGTCCAGCCCGACACGCGCCACGTAGTGCACCGTGCGCTCCAGGTACCAGCCTTCTTCGCGGTAGAGCTGCATGAAGGCGCCGGTGTATTCCATGACTTCCTCGGCGGTCTTGAGCTTGACGAAGAACTGCGCCACCTCGGTCTTGATGCCGCCGTTGCCGGCGATGACCATCTCCCAGCCGCTGTCCACGCCGATGATGCCCACGTCCTTGATGCCGCTCTCGGCGCAGTTGCGCGGGCAGCCGCTGACGGCGAACTTCACCTTGTGCGGCGCCTGCATGCCGAAGAAGGCACGTTCGAGGTCCTTGCCCATCTGCGTGCTGTCCTGCGTGCCCATGCGGCACCACTCCTTGCCGACGCAGGTTTTCACCGTGCGCAGCGCCTTGGCGTAGGCGTGGCCGCTGGGCATGCCGATGTCGCGCCAGACGGCCTGCAGGTCTTCTTTCTTGACCCCCAGCAGGTCGATGCGCTGGCCGCCCGTCACCTTCACCGTGGGGATCTGGTACTTGTCCACCACGTCGGCGATGCGGCGCAGCTCGGCGGCGCTGGTCTCGCCGCCCCACATGCGCGGCACGACGGAATACGTGCCGTCTTTCTGGATGTTGGCGTGGCTGCGCTCGTTGATGAAGCGGCTTTGCGGGTCGTCCTGGGCTTCGTGCGGCCAGCTCGATAGCCGGTAGTAGTTGATGGCCGGGCGGCAGGTGGGGCAGCCGTCGGGTGTCTTCCATTCCATGAAGCGAAACACGGCGTCGCTCGTCAGCAGGTGGTGCTGCACGATGGCGTCCCGCACCGCCTGGTGGCCGTGGTCGGTGCAGGCGCACACCGGCTTGGTTTTGGGCGTGGCGGAATAGTCGCCGCCGGCCGTGGCCATGAGGATCTGCTCGACCAGGCCGGTGCACGAACCGCAACTGGCGCTGGCCTTGGTGTGCTTGCGCACTTCGTCCAGCGTGAACAGGCCTTTCTCCTGGATGGCCTTGCAGATTTGGCCCTTGGTCACGCCGTTGCAGCCGCAGACCTCGTCGGTGTCCAGCATGGCGGCGGCCTTGTTCTGGCCCTGGTGGCCGGCGTCGCCCATGTTCGATTCGCCGAACATCAGCTTGTCGCGCAGGTCGCCCACGGCGCGGCCGTCGCGCAGCAGCTTGAAGTACCAGCTGCCGTCCACGGTGTCGCCGTACAGGCAGGCGCCGACCAGCTTGTCGTCCTTGATGACGAGCTTCTTGTAGACGCCCGAATACGGGTCGGAGAGCACGATTTCTTCCGTGCCTTCGCCGCCCTGGAAGTTGCCGGCCGAGAACAGGTCGATGCCCGTGACCTTGAGCTTGGTCGAGGTGAGCGAACCCACGTAGCGGCCAATGCCGAACTCTGCCAGGTGGTTGGCCGCTACCCGGCCCTGCTCGAACAGCGGCGCCACCAAACCGTAGGCAATGCCGCGGTGCGCCGCGCATTCGCCCACGGCGTAGATGCGGGCGTCGGTGGTGGTCTGCAGCGTGTCGTTGACGACAATGCCGCGGTCCACGTGCAGGCGCATTTTTTCGGCGAGCTGTGTGTTCGGGCGGATGCCCACGGCCATCACCACCAGGTCGGCCGGCACTTCGCTGCCGTCCTTGAACTTGACCGCACGCACTCGCCCCGCATCGTTCCCCAGCAGCTCGGCGGTCTGGGCCTGCATCAAAAACTGCATGCCGCGCTCGGTGAGCGACTTTTGCAACAGCTTGCCGGCCACGCGGTCGAGCTGGCGCTCCATCAGCCATTCGGCGGCGTGCACCACGGTGACCTGCATGCCGCGTTTCATCAGGCCGTTGGCGGCTTCCAGCCCGAGCAGGCCGCCGCCAATGACCACGGCGTGGCGGTAGCGGGTGGCGGCGTCGATCATGGCCTCGGTGTCGGCGATGTCGCGGTAGGCCAGCACGCCGTGCAGGTCCCTGCCCGGAACCGGCAGGATGAAGGCGTTGGAGCCGGTGGCCATGATCAGCCGGTCGTAGCCGGCCGTGAGTGTTTCGCCCGCTGCGCTGGTGGCGCTTACCGTGCGCTGCGTGCGGTTCACGTCGGTGACGGTAAAGCCGGTGTGCAGGGTGATGCCGTGTTCCTGGTACCACGCGTGGTCGTTGAGGATGATCTCGTCCACCGTCTGCTCGCCGGCCAGCACTGGCGAGAGCAGGATGCGGTTGTAGTTGGGGTGTGGCTCGGTGCCGAAGACCGTGATGTCGTACAGGTCGGGGGCGATCTTGAGCAGCTCTTCGAGCGTGCGCACCCCAGCCATGCCGTTGCCCACCATGACCAGCCTGGGTTTTTTCATCGAAGCACTCCTTGGGCGAATGAATTGCAAAACATCGGCGCCTTGGGTTCGCGCCTGTATGCAGTGCAATGCAATGACCGTGCCAGCGAAGAAGACCGTGTGTGCCCGCCTGTAGGAGGCCCTTCCAGGCACCATGGCAGTGCGGTATGTCAGGACGCGGTGCATGCGGCGGCTGCACCATGCTGGAGGGTGTTGTGCCTGAGGCTGGTGCATCGCACGGGAAATGCACAAGGCCCGCACCGTTTGCACGGTGCGGGCCTTGTGAGAGGGAGGCGCCTGGCGCCCTGGCGCACTAGCGCCCGGGCGCTCGGTTTAGCTGCGTTCGCCAGTAGCGATCTGGTTGGCGCGGATAGCGACCAGGGCTTCCGAACGGACGGCAGCGCGGGCCTGGGTGCTGGTGGCGCGTGCAGCGTAGTCGGCCACGGGGCCCTTGGCGAAGTTGGGCAGTGCCTTCTGGCCTTCGGCGCGCACGTCGGTGCTGCTGCGGGTGGATTGCACATGGGCTTCAAAGTCCGTGCCGTAGAGGTTGCCGTTCAATTCGCCGGCTTGGGCGCCGATGGAGGCAAAAGCGGCAACAGCGGCGATGGAGAGAATGCGTGCGGTGTTCATGATGGTTTCTTTCTTAAAAACGACTTCAAAAGGACCCGCTGCGGGAAGAGCTTGATGCCCTTGGGGAGCGGTTTCGGTGAGTCGCCTTGTGTGTTCGGCTCATCGATGGGGTGAACTGTACGCCGCAAGGGTGCAATTAAAAACCGCTGAGTCGTAAATTGACTATTCCGGTATTAGGAATAATAAGGACAAATTAAGGAGTGCCTTTTCGCGCATTCGCAACGCTTGTTGCGCGAAAGCACAAACGTCTGACAGGACCCGATTGCATGCAATGCGGGGATGGGCTGAAATTACCGTGTCGGACTCATCCGGGAGGTTCTATGACGGTTGTTGCAGAAATACTGAAAGCCAAGGCCCATGCCGCGGTGCAGACCATTGCCCCTGACGCCTCGGTGCTGGACGCCCTGCGTATCATGGCGGAGCGGCAGATCGGCGCACTGCTGGTCGTGCAGGATGGCCGGATCGAGGGCATCCTGACGGAACGTGACTACGCGCGGAAAATTGCCTTGTTGGGCCGGACCTCGGCCGATACGCCGGTGCGCGAAGTCATGACCCGCTCCGTGATGTTCGTGCACCCGCACCAGACCAGCGAGCAGTGCATGCAGATCATGACCGACAAGCGCCTGCGCCACCTGCCGGTGCTCGACGGCGAGCAGCTCATTGGCATCATTTCGATTGGCGATTTGGTGGCCGACATCATTTCCGAGCAGAAATTCATCATCGAGCAGATGACGCACTACATCGGCGGCAACGTGCGCTGAGGCCCGCGCCTGCGGGCGCGAACGTGAGCGCGGTGGGGCCATTCGGTTTCGCAATCAATCGGGTGCGCGAAGGCGAAGCGCAAGTACCGGCGTACTGGCCAAGCGAAGCCGACAAAGTAGCCGTTTGATTGAGAAAGGGCATCAGGTGCTCTCGCGCACGGTCAGCTCAAAGCCAAGGTCCATGCAATTGCGCGCCGGCGTTTCGCCGCGCATCAGCGCCAGCAGCATGCGCGCGCTTTCCTCGCCAATGGCCTGGCGCGGCGTGCGTACCGTGGTGAGCGAGGGCAGCATTTCGGCACTGCCGGCCAGGTCGTTGAAGCCGGCGACCGCCACCTGATCGGGCACGCGGATGCCCAGCCTCGGCGCCGCTAGCAGCGCGCCTTGCGCCAGGTCGTCGTTGCAGAAAAAGATGGCGTCAATGTCTGGATGCTTGTCGAGCAATTGCGCCAACAGTTCGCCGCCCAGGCGCACCGATGAGGCCTCGGAACTCAGCAGCTCCAGCCCGGCGTCGTAGCAGCCCGCAGCGCGCAGGCAGCGCCGGTAGCCCTCGGCGCGCTGCAGGGTGCGCGGGTCCAGTTGGGCCGCGGCAAAGGCGATGCGCCGGTGACCGCGATCAAGCAAATGCTGCACCATGCGCTCGCCCGCATCCTGCTGCGAGAACCCCACGCAGTACACATCGGGTGCACGTGTGGTTTCCATCAGGTGCACGCACGGCACGCCGCTCGCCGCCAGGCGCTGGCGGGCCTCGTCCGTGCGGTCAAAACCGGTCAGCAGCAGGCCCGCTGGCCGCATGGCCAGGTACGAGGTCAGCAGTTTTTCTTCTTCCTGCGGGTCGTAATGCGTCACGCCAATCAGGATCTGGTAGCCGTGCGGCGCCAGGCCGCGGTGCACGGCTTCCAGCACATCGACAAACAGCGCGTTCGAGAGCAGCGGCACCAGCACCGGCACCAGGGTGCTGCGCTGCGAGGCCAGCGCACGCGCGGCTGGGTCGGGCACATAGCCGAGCGTTTGCGCCGCCTGCCGGACCCTCTCGACCAGGTCCGGCGCCACGGCGCGCTCGCCGCGCAGGGCGCGCGACGCCGTGATCGGGCTGACCGATGCGGCTCTGGCAACATCGGCCAACGTAGTTCGACCGCTTGCGCGCGGGCGGCGGGGAAGGGCAGTGGACAAGGGTTTTCCCGAGAACGGGCCAGGAAGCAGAACGTTTAGGATAGCGCTGTCCGGCAGTTGCGGCAAGACGTGGAACCCCTGAAATAGCGTGCCCTGTGCGCTTTCAGCAGGACCGACACCGAGCGACTGAAGCGGGCTTTTTAAAACTCTTTTGGGATAGCGCTGTCCGATGTCTGTTCGCCGCTTTGAAGGCTCTTTCGTTGTCATGGGTGTCGCCGGCTGCGGCAAATCCAGCCTGGGTGCCGCCTGCGCCAGCGCACTGGGCATGGCGCTGGTGGAGGGCGACGCCTTCCATTCACAGACCAGCCTGCAAAAGATGCAGAGCGGCGTGCCCTTGTCTGACGCCGACCGGACGGAATGGCTTGCCGTGCTGGCCAGGCGCCTGGCGGAGTCGAGCGGCGGAACCGTGCTGGCCTGCTCGGCACTGCGCCGCGCCTACCGCGACCAGTTGCGGCGCGCGTCGCCAGGCCTGCGCTTCGTGTTCCTGGAACTGAGCGAGAGCGATGCGCGTGCGCGCGTCGCGGCGCGCCTGGGCCATGTTTTCCCGGTCAGCCTGGTCGCCAGCCAGTTCGCCACGCTGGAGAGCCCGCGCGGCGAGCCCGGCGTGCTCACGGTGGACGCCCTGCGGCCCCTGGAAGCTTTGTCTGCCGACGTGTGTGCCTGGCTCACTGGCACTGAAAAGGAGTAGCGCATGCGCAAAGGTTTTCAAACGGCCATGGAAGCACTGATGGCGCTCAGCCTGCTGGTCATGGTGATCGCGGTGTTTGGCAACGTGGTGCAGCGGTATTTGTGGGGCACGGGTTGGGTGGTGTCCGAAGAGCTCTCGCGCCTGCTGTTTGTCTGGCTGGTCAGCATCGCTGCCACGCTGGCCTATGGCGAGGGCCAGCACCTGGGGTTTGATCTGGTGACCGCGCGGCTGCACGGGCGCCGGGCGACGGTGGCGCGCTGGCTCACGCGCGGGCTCATCGCCGTTTCGCTGTATTACCTGATCGTCGGCTCCTGGCAGCAGGTGCTGGTCGGCATGGACAGCCGCAGCCCGGTGATGAACTACCCGCTGGCGCTGGGCGCGGGCGGCATTCTTTTCATGGGTGTCTGCATGGCGGTGATTCTGGTGGCCGAGTGCTGGGCCGAACTGCGCGGCCAGCGGATGGGGGGAGCAGCATGACCATCGCCCTGTTTCTTGGCGTGCTGTTCGCCACCATGGTGGTGGGCGTACCGATTGCCTTTGCGCTGTTGCTCACGGCGCTGGCGCTCATGGTGCAGCTCGACTTTTTCGATGCGCAGTTGCTGGCCCAGAACACCCAGGCCGGGTTCGACAGTTTTCCGTTGCTGGCCGTGCCTTTCTTCATCCTGGCCGGCGAGCTGATGAATGCCGGCGGCCTGAGCCGGCGCATCATCGATCTGGCACGCAGCTTTGTCGGCCATGTGCCGGGCGGCCTGGGTTATGTGGCGATTGCCGCCTCGCTCATGCTGGCCTCGATGAGCGGGTCGGCCATTGCCGACACTGCGGCCCTCGCCACGCTGCTGCTGCCCATGATGCGGCGCCAGAACTACCCGGACGGGTCGAGTGCCGGCCTGATCGGCGCGGGCGGCATCATCGCGCCCATCGTGCCGCCCTCCATGCCCATGGTGATCTATGGCGTGACGACCAACACCTCGATCAGCAAGCTGTTCCTCGCCGGCATCGTGCCGGGCATTTTGATGGCCGTGGCGCTGGTTCTCGTCTGGCGTGGCGTGGCGAAATCGAAGGCGCTGTCGGTGGCCGAGCGCGCGTCCTGGCCCGAGCGTTGGCAGGCGCTTGCCTCCAGCGCCTGGGCGCTGGGCCTGCCGGTGATCATCATCGGCGGGCTGCGCGCCGGGCTGTTCACGCCCACCGAGGCAGCCGTGGTCGCGGCGGTCTACGCGCTGCTGGTGGCCACGCTGGTGTACCGCGAACTCAACCTGGCCGGGGTGTACCGCGTGTTTGTCGCCGCGTCGCGCACTACCGGCGTGGTGATGTTTTTGTGCGGCGCGGCTACCGCAGCGTCGTACATGATCACCCTGGCCGATCTGCCCAGCCAACTGGCGCAGAGCATGGGGCCGTTGCTGCACAGCCCGCTGCTGTTCATGGTGGTGGTGTGCCTGTTTCTGCTCGCCGTGGGCATGGTGATGGACCTGACGCCCACCATCCTCATCCTCGGCCCGGTGCTGGCGCCCCTGGCGGCGCGCGCCGGCATCGACCCGGTGTATTTCGGCTTCGTCTTCATCTTTGTCGGCTGTCTGGGCCTGCTGACGCCGCCCGTGGGCACGGTGCTCAATGTGGTGGCCGGCGTTGGCCAGTTGCGCATGGAGCCGGTGATTCGCGGCGTGATGCCGTTTCTGGCGGTGTACCTCGTCACTCTGGTGCTGCTCGTCCTGTTCCCGCAGATCGTGCTCTGGCCTCTCCAACTGATGTTTTGAGGCCGCGCGGTTTTTCCTTTTGTCTGCTCTGTTCCCCAAGGAGATTTTCATGAAGATCAAGTCACTTGCCCTTGCCGCCAGCCTTACCCTTGCTGTCACTATGAGCGTGGGCGCTGCCCATGCGCAGGAGGTGAAGCACCGCATCATCCGTTTCGGCTATGGCCTGAACGACATCTCCAACCAAGGCCGCGCCACCAAGGTTTTTGCCGATGAAGTCGAGAAGCTGTCGGGGGGCAAGATGAAGGTGCGCGCCATTGGTGGTGCCGCCCTGGGCTCGGATGTGCAAATGCAGCAAGCGCTCATCGGCGGCGCGCAGGAGATGATGGTCGGCTCGACGGCCACGCTGGTGGGCATCACCAAGGAAATGGCGATCTGGGACACCCCCTTCCTGTTCAACAACGGCAAGGAAGCCGACGCCGTGCTCGATGGTCCCGTCGGCCAGAAGATCATGGACAAGCTGCAGGAAAAGGGCCTTGTCGGCCTCGTGTACTGGGAGAACGGCTTTCGCAACCTGACCAACAACAAGCGCGCCGTCGCCAAGCTTGAAGACCTAGACGGCATCAAGCTGCGCGTGATGCAGAACAATGTCTTCATCGACAGCTTCAAAACGCTGGGCGCCAACGCCGTGCCGCTGCCGTTCTCGGAGCTGTTCACCGCCCTGGAAACCAAGACGGTCGATGGCCAGGAAAACCCGTTCAACACCATCCTGTCGAGCAAGTTCTATGAGGTGCAGAAGTACCTCACGGTGACCAACCACGTCTACAGCCCCTGGATCGTGCTGGTCAGCAAGAAATACTGGGATGGCCTGTCCAAGACCGAGCAAAAAGTGCTGATGGACGCCGCCAGGAAGAGCCGCGATTTCGAGCGCCAGGACACGCGTGCCGAAGCCGACAAGGCGCTGGCCGATCTGAAAGCCAAGGGCATGCAGATCAACCAGCTCTCGCCCATGGAGGCCAACCGCATGCGCGACAAGCTGAGCACGGTGAACGCCGGCATTGCCGCGAACGTGGGCCAGCCGCTGTGGGACGAGGTGCAGGCCGCGGTGAAGAAGGCACGCGGCGCCCAGTAAACGCCCCCCGCTTGTCTGAACCCAAGGCGGCCAAGGCCGCCTTTTTTCCAGGCTCGCGCTCAGGCCGCCTTTTCCACATGCGCCTGCCGGGTGTACAGAAAATCCAGCACCGCTTTGCGGCAGCGCAGGTAGACCGGGTCGTCGGCCAGCGCCACGCGCTGGCGCGGGCGCGCAAGGGGCACGTGCAGCACCTCGCCAATCGTCGCGGCGGGGCCGTTGGTCAGCATGACGATCTTGTCGGCCAGCAGCACGGCTTCGTCCACATCGTGCGTCACCATCACCACGGTGCTGCGCGTGCGCAGGACGATTTCCAGCAGTTCGTCCTGCAGCCTGGCGCGGGTGAGGGCGTCGAGCGCGCCAAAGGGTTCGTCCATCAGCAGCACCTGGGGTTCCATGGACAGCGCGCGGGCGATGCCGACGCGCTGCTTCATGCCGCCGGAGATTTCGCCTGGGCGTTTGCCGGCGGCGTGCGACAGCCCCACCAGCGCCAGCGCCGCCTGCGTGCGCTCGCGCAACTGGGCGCGGCTTTCGGTAGCGCCGAAAACCCGTTCCACCGCCAGGTAGACGTTGTCGTGGCAGCTCATCCAGGGCAGCAGCGAATGGTTCTGGAACACCACCGCGCGCTCCGGGCCGGGGCCTTTGATCTCGCGGTTGGCGCACAGCAGCACGCCGTTGGTGGGGGTGGTGAGCCCGGCAATCAGATTGAGCAGCGTCGATTTGCCGCAGCCCGAATGACCGATCAGGGCGACGAATTCGCCCTGCGCGATCTGCAAGTTGATGTCCTGCAACGCAGTGAACGGGCCCTTGGCCGTCTTGAAGGTTTGCCCCACCTGCTGGATGTCGAGGTAGCGCGCAGCCGGTGGCGCAGAGCGGGCGGGCAGGGCGGCGGCGGTGTCGCTGTGGGTGGTCATGCGCGTGTCTCCTCAAACGTGAAGGCCGATGCGATGCGCACCAGGGCGGATTCCAGTGCGTAGCCGACCACGCCGATGATGAAAATGGCGATCAGGATGTGGGCCACGTTCAGGTTGTTCCACTCGTCCCACACCCAAAAGCCAATGCCGACGCCGCCGGTCAACATCTCAGCCGCCACGATCACCAGCCAGGCCGTGCTGACCGCCAAGCGCACGCCGGTCAGCATGTACGGCAGCACGGCGGGGAACAGGATGCGCGTGGCGATCTTCCATTCCGACAGGTTCAATACTCGCGCCACGTTCATGTAGTCCTGCGGCACACGCTGCACGCCGGTGGCGGTGTTGATGACCATGGGCCAGATCGAGCAGATGAAGATGGTCCAGATGGCCGCCGGGTTGGCGCCCTTGAACACCAGCAGTCCAATCGGCAGCCAGGCCAGCGGCGACACCGGCCGCAGCAGGCTGATGAGCGGCCCGAACATGCGCGAGAGGAAGGTAAAACGCCCGATGGCAAAGCCCGCCGGAATCCCCACCGCCGCCGCCAAGCCAAAGCCCACGGCCACGCGTTCGAGCGAGGCCAGCACGTTCCAGCCCACGCCCTGGTCGTTGGGGCCGTTGCGGTAGAACGGGTCGACAAACAGCTCGCGCGCCTGCTGCCAGGTAGCGGCCGGGCCGGGAATGCTGGCGCCCGTGCCGGCCGACACCAGCGCCCACACGCCCAGAAGCAGCGCAAAGCCGCACAGCGGCGGCAGCACCGCCAGCCAGAAGGCGCGGGACAGCAGCGGGCCGCGCGGGGTGTCTTTAAGGTCTTTTGGGCCTCTAGCGCTTGTGCTGATTGCGCTAGCAGCTATATTTTTGATAGCTCCGGAGTGTGCAGGCGCGCCTGCGGTGGCTTCGGGCGGGGAATGGAAAACGGCGGCGACCATGGGTGGGCTCCTAAGGGTCAGGCGTGAATCTTGAAACTGTCGGCGTACCTGGCGGGGTCTTTGCCGTCCCACACCACGCCGTCGATCAGCGTGCTGCTGCGCAGCTCGCTCTTGGGCAACGGCGTGCCGCTGGCCGCAGCGGCCTGCTTGTAAAGGTCGATGCGGTTGATGGCGCGCGCCACGCCGGTGTAATCGGGGTGGTCTTTCAGCAGGCCCCAGCGCTTGTGCTGCGTCAGGAACCACATCCCGTCCGACAAATAGGGGAAGTTGACCGCGCCGCCGTCGTAGAACTTCATGTGGTTGGGGTCGTCCCAGGTCTTGCCCAGGCCGTTGTCGTAGCGCCCCAGGATGCGCGGCGCAATCGTGTTCACCGAGGTGTTCACGTACGACTTGGCGGCAAGGGTCTGCGCCATGCGCGTCTTGTTGGCGGCGCTCTCGTCGATCCAGCGGCTGGCTTCCAGTATGGCCGCCGTCACCGCGCGGGCGGTGTTGGGGTACTTCTGGGCAAATTCGGCGGTGGTGCCCAGCACCTTCTCGGGGTGGTCCTTCCACACGTCCTGCGAGGTGGCGGCCGTGATGCCCACGCCATCTTGAATGGCGCGCGCGTTCCAGGGCTCGCCCACACTGAAGCCGTCCATATTGCCCACGCGCATGTTGGCCACCATTTGCGGCGGCGGCACGACGATGCACTTGACGTCCTTGAACGGGTCGATGCCGCCCGACGCCAGCCAGTAGTACAGCCACATGGCGTGCGTGCCGGTCGGGAAGGTCTGCGCAAAGGTGTATTCGCGCGGCTCTTTCTTCATCAGCGCCGCCAGGCCTGCCAGGTGGGTCGCGCCCTTGTCGGCCAGCGCTTTGGAGAGCGTCAGCCCCTGGCCGTTGCGGTTGAGGGTCATCAGCACCGCCATGTCCTTCCTGGGGCCGGCCAGTCCCAGGTGCACGCCGTAGACAAGGCCATACAGCACGTGGGCAAAGTCCAGCTCGCCGTTGACCAGCTTGTCGCGCACCCCGGCCCAGCTCGCCTCCTTGCTGGGGATGATGGTCACGCCGTACTTCTTGTCGAAGCCCAGCACCGAGGCCATCACCACGCTGGCGCAATCGGTCAACGGGATGAAGCCAATCTTCACTTCCTTCTTCTCGGGGGCATCCGAGCCCTGGGCGTGGACCAGCGCGCGGAGCGCTGGGCTGATCCCCACGGCGCCCACGGCGGCGGCCTGCAGCACGGTGCGGCGGGGCAAGCGGGATGTCAGAAGATCGGTCATGGGGTTCCTTTTTGCGTTGGGCCAATAAAAAAGGCGTCCTCACGCTGCGCAGCGCCGCAAGGGGCGGCAGATGCGCAGGGTGGGGACGCCTTTGTCCGTTAAGTGGCAGCCTCCATCCGCCGTTGGATGGGGCTGCCGGGGTGACCCAGAAGGGTCTGTAAGCACTAATGCAAGGCTTGTGCCAGGTGGGGGGCGGAGTGCTTGCCAGGGGAAAAGGACTGCGAGGCGCTTGGCTCCAGAGCGCTGGGGCTGGCCTCTTGCGAACCGGGTGCGTGGGGATGCACCGGAGTTGTGCGCTGCACCATGGGAGCGCGGGAGCGACGAAGATCGGAAATGGCCTGCCTGAACCGCTGGGCCGGCTAAACGCCCGGTGGCAGCTTGGAGGCCATCATCTTCTTTCGGTCGATCCTGTCGCCATCGACGATGAACGTTCCGTCCCCCACGGCGTGAACCGTGCGCTTTTCCGTGCGTCCGGTATCGAGGTAGGCGGCCACCGCCTTCAGCACGACAATGGGGTGCTTCTGGATGAGGTCGACGACCCGGCACTCGATGTTGGCGAGGCATTCCCTGATCAAGGGCGGCCTGACGTGCTTGGCCGGCACGGGCGTGAGCCCGAATTTGGAAAACTTGTCCGTGTCTGCCCCGGAGCATGTCCCGATGCCGACGACCGTGTCCAGGAGGTCAACGGTGGGGATCGCAATCACGCATTCCCGGGTTTTTCGCAACGCCGCGAAAGAGTGGTTCCACTCCCCCGTGGCGATGGCGAACCTCGGAGTGAAATCCAGCACCATGGTCCAGGAAATGGTCATGACGTTGTGCTTCTCCCCATCATGGGTTGTCACGAGGACCACGGGCCCCGATTCGATCAGAGTGAAAGCCTTGCCCAGGTCAAACCGCTTCATGAGAGCACCTCCGTGCGCGTTCGATATTACCCGTGGAAACCCAAGGCGCCGCTCCGGCGTGTTGGCGCACAGTCCCGGTTGGCAGCAGCGCAGTGCCTGCGGCGCTCACAACCCCCCCTGCTTCAATTCGTCGGGCATGTGAGGGGGGCATGCAAAGGCATGGGGCGACCCCTTGACCACGGTGGTTCTCACCCCAGCAAATCCACCATCTCCAGCATCCGCCGCGCCACCTCGCCCAGCTTCAGCCCCTTTTCCATCGCCGTCTTGCGCAGCTTCTCATAGGCGGCGGGTTCGCTCAGGCCCTGGCGCTGCATGAGCAGGCCTTTGGCGCGGTCGATGGTTTTGCGGTCTTTCAATTCGCTTTTGGCGTCGGCCAGTTCGCTGCGCAGGGCTTGTTCGTGGGCGAAGCGGGCCAGGGCAACGTCGAGGATGGGGCGGATGCGCTGGGGCGCCAGGCCCGCCACGACGTAGGCGCACACGCCCGCGGCCACAGCGTCGCGCACGTGGGTGGTGTCGTCGTCGTTGGTGAACAGCACGATGGGGCGGGGCGCATCGCGCGTGGCCATCACCACATGTTCAAGCGCGTCGCGGGCTTCGCTTTCGGCGTCCACGATGACCAGATCGGGCTGGAGCTGCGCCAGGCGTTCGCTCAGGAAGGTGTCGGCCGGCAGCACGGCGACGAGGTTGAGGTTGTTTTCCAGCAAACCGATGCGCAGCATGCGCGAGCGCTCGGCCAGCCGCAGGGCGTGCCGGTCTCGCGGGTCGGCCACGGCGAGTTCGGGGGCTATCACCACAATGCGCAGCGCTTGTTTGTGTTCGTTCATGGTGGGCAATGCGACGCAAGAGTCGTGCCACGCGGGGCCGACAAATGCCTTGATCTGCTGGAGCAAAGGCACTGGCATGGCAATTTGTTACGGTTGATCACATTTGCTAATACAAGGGCTAACCCCCGCGCACAGCCGCCGCTGCACGCCGTATACCTACCCCATTCAATTTTTCAGCCGACCGACTCCATGACCCAAGACCTGAATCGCCGCCAGTTTTCTGCCGGGCTTGTGCTGACACCCTTTGCTGCAGGTGGTCTGCTGGCCGGCTGCAGCCGCATACCCGACACGGTCCGCATCGGCGTGGCGCAGCCGCTGAGTGGCCCGATTGCCGCGCTGGGGCAGGATTTGCTCAACGGCGTCACGCTGGCCGTCAAAGAGCTGAATGCGGCGGGTTTCAATGTGGACGGCAAGCAGGTCACGCTCGAAGTGGTGTCGGTGGACGACAAATCCGACGTGGAGACGGGCAAGAAGGTGGCGCAGCAGCTGGTCGATGCCGGGGTGGTCGCGGTGATCGGGCATTTGAACTCGGGCGTCAGCATTCCGACCGCACCCATTTACGCGGCCCACGGCATTGCGCAGATTGCTATTTCGACCAACCCCAAGTACACCGAGCTGGGCTTTCCGACCACGCTGCGCATGGTGGCCAACGACAACTTGCAGGCCGCAGCAATTGCGTCATTCTCTGCCGAGCAGTTGGGTGGCAAACGCTATGCCGCGGTCGATGACGGAACGCCCTATGGCAAAGACCTGGCCAATGGCGCCGCCAAGCGCCTCGAAGCCGCGAAAAAGAGCGTCGCGCTGCGCCAGTCGTTCGATGACAAGACGGTGGCCTTTGATGAGCTGGCCGCCAAGCTGAAGGCTGAGAACATCGACGTCATCATCTCGGCGCTCAACGATTTCCAGGTGCTGGCACTGCTCCAGGCACTCAAGAAGATCAACTACACCTCCGTGCGCCTGTTGGGGAGCGATACCGCCAAAACCACCGACATGATCAAGGGCGACGGCATCATCGACGGCCTCTACGCGACGTCGCCGGTGCTGGAAGCCAAGGAATTCACCGCCGGCCCGCAGTTTCTTGAAAAATACGGCGCCGCTTTTGGCAAGCCCCCGGCGTACGGCGGCCATTATTCCTACGACAGCATGTACGTGCTCTCGCAAGCGCTGCAACTGGCCAAGTCGGCCAAGCCCGAAGACATCACGGCGGCGCTGCACAAGATCAACGGCTACGCCCCCGTCACCGGCACCATGAAGTGGGACGAAAAGGGCGAGCAGCGCTACGCCGCCGTGGGCGTGTACCAACTGCGCCGCGGCAATTGGGAGCTGCGCATGCGCTCCGACCGCTGGTAAAAGCACACCCGCACCGGCCCATTGCAGCGCCCCTTGGGGCGCTTTTCGCTTGTAGAGATGGGAATGCAGCGTACGCCACCCAGGACGTATGAAGCGAGCGCGCCAGAAGCCAGCAACCACCGCGCAAGGGCCGCCCCGCCGCGCTGGTGGTGTCCCCCTTCCGCATCGTGCAGCGATGCAAGAGAAGGGGGAAGGCGCGAAGCGCCTCAGGGGGATGCACCTAACTCAACACTCAATGACATTCACCGCCAGCCCGCCGCGCGAGGTTTCCTTGTAGCGGCTCTTCATGTCGGCGCCGGTCTGCACCATGGTGCGGATCACCTGGTCGAGCGATACCTCATGCCGGCCGTCGCCCCGCAGCGCCAGCCGCGCGGCGTTGATGGCCTTGATGGCGCCCATCGCGTTGCGCTCGATGCACGGAATCTGCACCAGGCCGCCCACGGGGTCGCAGGTCATGCCCAGGTTGTGTTCCATGCCGATTTCGGCGGCGTTTTCCACCTGCGCCGGGCTGCCGCCCAGCACCGCGGCGAGCGCGCCAGCCGCCATGCTGCAGGCCACGCCGACTTCGCCCTGGCAGCCGACTTCGGCGCCTGAAAGCGAGGCGTTCTTTTTGTACAGGATGCCGATGGCGCCAGCAGTGAGCAGGAAATCGAGCACGCCCTGCTCGTTCGCACCGGGCACAAAGTTGCGGTAATAGTGCAGCACCGCCGGAATCACCCCGGCCGCCCCGTTGGTGGGCGCGGTGACCACGCGGCCACCGGCGGCGTTTTCTTCGTTTACCGCCATGGCGTAGAGGTTGACCCAATCGAGCATGGCCAGCGGGTCGCGCAGCGCGGCCTCGGGGTGGCTGCACAGGCTTTTGTGCAGCTCGGCCGCACGGCGGCGCAGTTGCATGCGCCCGGGCAGGTGGCCGCTGGCTGCGCAGCCGCGCGCTACCGAGCCGGCCATGACGGCCCAGATGGCGAGCAAGCGGCTGCGCACCGCCTCAGGGCTTTGCCGCTGCGCCTCGTTGGCCGCCATGAGCTGCGCCACCGACAGGCCGCTGGCGCTGCACTGCGCCAGCAGTTCGGCGCCGCTGGCAAAGGGGTACAGCGCGGGCGCCGTGCTGGGCGCGGCGGCGTCGGCGCTGGCGTTGACCACGCGCTGGCCCGCCGCGTCGACGACAAAGCCGCCGCCAATCGAATAGAAGTCGCTGACCAGCAGCTCTTCGCCCGCCGCGCCCAGCGCGGCAAAGCGCATGCCATTGGGGTGCAGCGGCAGGCTTTTGCGGCGCATCAGCACATGCTCTTTTTCGACAAAGCGCACCGGGTGCTGGCCCAGCAGCGAGAGGCTTTGCGAGCTGCGAATGGCTTCGATGGCTGGGGCGATGGCCTCGGGATCGATGCGGTCGGGCTCGTGGCCGGCCAGGCCCAGTAGCACCGCGCGGTCGGTGCCGTGGCCGATGCCGGTGGCCGAGAGCGAACCAAACAGCTCGACGCGCACGCCATGCACGGGCGCGAGCCCCATGGCCGATTGCAGTTGGCAGACAAACTGGCGCGCGGCAATCATGGGGCCGACGGTGTGCGAGCTGGACGGCCCGATGCCGATCTTGAACAGATCAAAGACGCTGACAAAGCTGTCCGCAGGCGCGCAATCGTGGGTCATGAAGCGAACGGGCCAGAACGATGGCCCGTGAAAAAGTGGCAGTGCGCGCACAGTACGCACGCCGCCGCCGCCGGGTATGCGCGCTTACCCTGAGGCACTGCGCTGGGCGAGCCCCAACGGCCGATGCAGACACAGAGCGCGCTATAAAAAAACTAGCTTCTAGCGCATATAGGATAAGCGCTAGAGGCCAATTTGATTCAAAATTTTGGCGGTCAACAGCGTCTGCTTGTTGCCCATGAAACTTGCTTACATCGCCATGGCGCGCACCAGCAGCAGGGGCGCGTCCCAGGCGCGGATGCGTGGGCGCTGGCTGAGGCAAGCGCCGTGCAGTGCGTCGATTTTGTCCAGCACGCGCAGGCCGCCCTGGACGACGAGGCGCAGCTCCCAGCCCGCGCGGCCGGGCAGGCGGTGCACCAGCGGCGCGCCTTCGTCCATGCAGCGCCGTGCCCAGCCGGCCAGCTCGGCCACCAGGCGGTCGCTGGCGGGGGTGCGCGGCTGCGCCAGCAAGTCCTCCGCCCGCAGGCCCAGCGCGGTGGCGTCGGTTTGCGGCACGTACCAGCGCTGGCGGGGCAGGTCCACGCTGAGGTCTTGCCAGAAGTTGATCAGTTGCAGCGCCGTGCAGATGGCGTCGCTCTGCGCCAGCGCCTGGGGGTCGTTCACACCGTACAGGTGCAGCAGCAGCCGCCCCACGGGGTTGGCCGAGCGGCGGCAGTAGTCGAGCAGCTCGGCACGGTCGGCGTAGGGCTCGGCCGACTGCGTGCGCTCCACGTCCTGGCGGAAGGCGCTGAGCAGGTCGGTCAGCAAGGGCAGGGGCAGGGCGTGGCTTTTGATCGTGGCGGCGAGGGGGGCAAACACCTCGGGCCAGCGTGCGCCGGGCGCCACGCCACTGGCGACGGCCCGCAGCTCGGTTTCGAAACCGTCCAAGTCCTCCAGGCGCTGGCTTGGCGCGGCATCGCCTTCGTCGGCGATGTCGTCGGCGGTGCGGGCAAAGGCGTAAATCGCGGCAATGGGCGCGCGCAGCGCCGGCGGGCACAGCCAGGAGGCGACGGGGAAATTCTCGTAGTGCGTCACCGGCAGCGGCGCTGCGGGCTTGGGCGGAACGGGGGCGGGGTTGGGGCTGGGGTCTAGCGGCACCTGGCGATTGTCGCCTGCGGTTTTTGCGCAAGGGTATTGATAACTAACCAGTCAGTCAGTAATAATGCGCAACTCAAACAACACGCATTCCCATCCATGTCGCATCCAAACGCCACCCACCGTGGGCGCTTTTCTGCGCTTGTGCTTCTCTCGTCGGTGCTGGCGCTGGGTGCCTGCTCGCGCAGCGAGCCACCGCCCGAGCCGATTCGTGCCGTCAAGTTGTTGACCGTGGGGGTGAGCCCGCTGACGGCACAGGTGGAATATGCCGGCGAGGTGCGGGCGCGCACCGAGTCGCGCCTGGGGTTTCGTGTGCCCGGCAAGATATTGCAGCGCCAGGCCGAGCTGGGCCAGCGCGTGCGCGCCGGGCAATTGCTGGCGCAGCTCGATCCGCGCGATTTCGAGCTCGCCGCCACGGCGGCGCGTGCGCAGGTGAGCGCGGCGCAGACGCAGCGCGATCTGACGGCTGCCGACGCCAGGCGCTACGAGGCGCTCAAGGCGCAGAACTTCATCAGCGGCGCCGAGCTTGAGCGCCGCGAAGCGTCGCTCAAGGCCGCGCAGGCGTCGCTCCAGCAGGCCCAGGCGCAGGCGGCGTCGCAAGGCAACCAGGCGGCGTACACCCGGTTGGTGGCCGATGCCGATGGCGTGGTGACCGGCATCGATGCCGAGCCCGGCCAGGTCGTGGCCGCAGGCGCCAGCGTGGTGCGCCTGGCGCGCGACGGCGCCCGCGACGTGGTGTTTTCCGTGCCCGAGGACAAGGTGGGTCGCCTGGCGGTTGGTCAGGTGCTCACCGTACACAACTGGGCGGGTGGCGAGCCACTGTCGGCCACGGTGCGCGAGGTGGCGGCCAGTGCCGACCCGGCGACGCGCACCTTTGCCGTCAAGGCGGCCCTCGCGGGCGACAAGGTTCCGCCGCTCGGGGCGACGGTCAGCGTGCTTCCGCCCGCACTTTCGGCGCAGGGGGTGCAGGCCATCCTGCTGCCCACCACCGCGCTCATGCAAAACGGCGGCGGCACGGCGGTGTGGGTGTTCGATGCCGCCAGCAGCACGGTGCGCGCGCAGCCGGTGCAGGTGGCCACGGCCGACGGCAACCAGGCGGTGATCGCCAGCGGCCTGGCGCCGGGCATGCAGGTGGTGGCCACGGGGGTGCATGTGCTCTCGCCCGGTCAGAAGGTAACGATTTACCAGGAAAAATACGCTCCAGCGCAGACACGAAAAGCGCCAGCAGCTACTGAAGTGATAGTGAATCAACCCCTGCCCGCAGCTTCCGCTGCCGCCAAGCCATGAGCGCCGGCGTGCCCTCGGGCGAGCCCACAGCCAGATTCAACCTGTCGAAATGGGCGCTGGACCACCCGGCGCTGACCCGCTACCTGATGGTGGTGCTGTTGCTGATGGGGGTGCTGGCCTACTTTCAGCTCGGGCAGGACGAAGACCCGCCGTTTACCTTTCGCGCCATGGTGGTGCGCACCTACTGGCCCGGCGCCACGGCGCAGCAGGTGGCCGAGCAGGTGACCGACAAGCTCGAGCGCACGCTGCAAGAGGTGCAATATGCCGACAAGATCCGCAGCTACTCCAAGCCGGGCGAGTCGCAGATCATTTTTCAGATCAAGGATTCGTCCAAGCCGAGCGAGGTGGCGGGTGTCTGGTACGCGGTGCGCAAGAAGATCGGTGACATGCGCTATACCCTGCCGCAGGGCGTGCAAGGGCCGTTCTTCAACGACGATTTCGGCGACGTCTATGGCGTGATCTACGCGCTGGAGGCCGAAGGCTTCAGCATGGCCGAATCCAAGGTTTTTGCCGACGACGTGCGCCAGCAACTGCTGCGCGTGCCCGACGTGGCCAAGGTGGAGCTCTTTGGCGATCAGGACGAAAAACTCTACATCGAGGTCTCGCAAAAGCGCCTGGCGGAGCTCGGCCTCGACATGAACCAGGTGCTGGCGCAATTGGGCCAGCAGAACGCAGTGGAAAGTGCCGGCGTGGTGCAGACGCCGACCGACCAACTGCAGGTGCGCGTGCAAGGGCAGTTCCACGCCATTGAAGACCTGCGTGCCATGCCGATTCGCGCCGCATCGGGCCGGCAATTGCGCCTGGCCGACATTGCCGAAGTGCGGCGCGGCTATGTGGACCCGCCCACGGTGAAGGTGCGGCACGACGGCCAGCAGGTGATTGCGATTGGCATCTCCATGGCCAAGGGGGGCGACATCATTGCGCTGGGCAAGGCCCTGCACGCGGCCGTGGCCCGCATCGACACGCAGTTGCCCGCCGGTGTGCGGCTCGTGAATGTGGAGGACCAGCCCAAGTCGGTCGCCAGTTCGGTGAACGAGTTTGTCGGCGCGCTGGTCGAAGCCGTGGTGATCGTGCTGATCGTCAGCTTCATCAGCCTGGGCCTGCACCAACGCAGCGGTGAGCAGCGCTGGTGGCGCCGCTGGTACGTGGACCCGCGGCCGGGCCTGGTGGTGGGCATCACGATTCCGCTGGTGCTGGCCGTCACGTTCCTGGCCATGCACTACTGGGATATTGGCCTGCACAAGATATCGCTGGGCTCGCTCATCATTGCGCTGGGCCTGCTGGTGGACGACGCCATCATTGCCGTCGAGATGATGGTGCGCAAGCTGGAGGAGGGCTACGACAAGGTGCGCGCCGCGACCTTCGCCTACGAAATCACCGCCATGCCCATGCTGACGGGCACCTTGATCACCGCCACCGGTTTTCTGCCCATTGGCCTGGCCAAGTCGATGACGGGCGAGTACACCTTCGCCATTTTTGCCGTCACCGTCATTGCGCTGGTGATCTCGTGGGTGGTGTCGGTGTATTTTGTGCCCTACCTGGGCACCTTGCTGCTGAAAACCCCGGCGCATGTGCAGCCGCGTTCGGCAGCCGGTGAGCTGTCGCTGGACCCGCACGAGGTGTTCGACAGCGCTTTCTACAACAGCTTTCGGCGCGCCGTGCACTGGTGCGTGGAGCACCGCTGGATCACCATTGGCGCGACGCTGGCGATCTTTGCGCTGGGCATCGTGGGCATGGGCCGGGTGCAGCAGCAGTTCTTCCCCGATTCGAGCCGGCCGGAAATCATGGTCGACGTGTGGTTCCCCGAAGGCACCTCGCTCGCCGGCAATGAGGCCGTCACCAAGCGCGTGGAAGCGCGGCTGCGGTCCGAGCCGGGGGTGGCCAGCGTCAGCACCTGGGTGGGTTCGGGCGTGCCGCGCTTCTATCTGCCGCTGGACCAGGTGTTTCCGCAGACCAATGTGTCGCAGTTCATCGTGGTCGCGCGCGACCTGAAGGTGCGTGAGAAGCTGCGCGTCGCTTTCCCGGCGCTCTTGGCCACCGAGTTCCCCGAGGTACGCGGCCGCGTCAAGCTGCTGCCCAACGGCCCGCCCGTGCCCTACCCGGTGCAGTTCCGTGTCATTGGCCCCGACCCGGCGCAGTTGCGCGTGCGCGCCGACGAGGTCAAGGCCGCACTGCGCGCCTCCCCCCAGATGCGCGGCGTGAACGACAACTGGAACGAGTCGGTCAAGGTCATGCGGCTTGACGTGGACCAGGCCAAGGCGCGGGCGCTGGGCGTCACCAGCCAGTCCATCGCCCAGGCGTCGCGTGTGATGCAGTCGGGCATGCCGGTGGGGCAGTACCGCGAGGGCGACAAATTGATCGACATCGTGCTGCGCCAACCTGCAGATGAGCGCAGCGCCATCACCGACATCGCCAACGCCTATTTGCCGACGGCCTCGGGCCAGTCGATTGCCTTGACCCAGATCGCCAAGCCCCGCTTTACCTGGGAACCCGGCGTGATGTGGCGCGAGAACCGCGACTACGCCATCACGGTTCAAGGCGACGTGATGGAGGGCCTGCAAGGCGCCACGGTGACCAACGCGCTGCTGCCGGGCCTGCGCAAGATCGAGAGCGGCTGGCACGCCGCCGGCCAGAACGCCTACCGCATCGAGGTGGCGGGCGCCGTCGAAGAAAGCGCCAAGGGGTCCGATTCGATTGCCGCCGGCTTGCCGGTGATGCTGTTCATCACCTTCACGCTGCTCATGCTGCAACTGCACAGCTTCAGCCGTGCCATGCTGGTGTTCCTGACCGGGCCGCTCGGGATTGCCGGCGTGGCCGGGGCGCTGCTGGTCTTGGGGCGGCCGTTTGGCTTTGTCGCGCTGCTGGGGGTGATTGCGCTCATGGGCATGATCCAGCGCAACTCGGTGATCCTCATCGATCAGATCGAGCAGGACCGTGCCCGCGGCGTGCCCGCGTGGGACGCCATCGTCGAATCGGCCGTGCGCCGCTTGCGCCCCATCGTGCTGACGGCCGCCGCAGCGGTGCTGGCGATGATTCCGCTGTCCCGCAGCGTATTCTGGGGGCCCATGGCGGTGGCCATCATGGGCGGGCTGATCGTCGCCACGGTGCTTACTTTGCTGGCGCTGCCAGCCATGTACGCAGCGTGGTTTCGCGTGCGCCGCCCCGAGCCCGAGGTGCTTGCGTGAAATGGGTGGGCCAGCGCAGGGTAAAATCGCGGGCTAACCAGTTTCAAGCGGGCGCCGGGAGCATTTTTCGGCGCCTGTCTGTTTGAAGTGCGCGGGTGGCGAAATTGGTAGACGCACCAGGTTTAGGTCCTGACGCCTTCACGGGCGTGCCGGTTCGAGTCCGGCTCCGCGCACCATCTTTGAAAACTTTGCGCACGAGCGCAATACGCGCCGGCTGACACCGGCGCACGAACGAAATTCCTACAGGAGCAGCCATGGCAGTCACCGTTGAAACCCTCGACAAGCTCGAACGCAAGATCACCCTCAATCTGCCCTTGTCGGCTATCCAGGGCGAGGTGGAGGCGCGCCTCAAGCGCCTGGCACGCACCGTCAAGATGGACGGTTTCCGTCCCGGCAAGGTGCCGATGAACGTGGTTTCGCAGCGCTACGGCTATTCGGTGCAGTACGACGTGCTCAACGACAAGGTGGGCGAGGCCTTTGCCCAGGCCGCCAACGAAGCGCAACTGCGCGTCGCTGGCCAGCCGCGCATCACCGAGAAGCAGGATGCACCCGAGGGCGAGGTGTCCTTTGACGCCATCTTCGAGGTCTACCCCGAAGTGAAAATTGGCGACCTGGCGGACGCCGAAGTGGAAAAACTCTCCGCTGAAGTGACCGACAGCGCCATCGACAAGACCGTGGACATCCTGCGCAAGCAGCGCCGCAGCTTCGCCCAGCGCGCGCTGGACGCAGCCGCCCAGGAAGGCGACCGCGTGACGGTGGATTTCGAAGGCAAGATCGATGGCGAAGTCTTCGAGGGCGGCAAGGCCGAAGACTTCCAGTTCCTGGTCGGCGAAGGCCAGATGCTCAAGGAATTCGAAGACGCCGTGCGCGGCATGAAGCCGGGCGAGAGCAAGACCTTCCCGCTGGCCTTCCCCGAGCAGTACCACGGCAAGGACGTGGCCGGCAAGACGGCGGACTTCCTGGTCACGGTCAAGAAGATCGAAGCGGCGCACCTGCCTGAGGTGAACGACGCCCTGGCCAAGTCGCTCGGCATTGCCGATGGCACGGTTGCCGGCCTGCGCGCAGACATCAAGACCAACCTGGAGCGCGAGGTGAAGTTCCGCCTGCTGGCACGCAACAAGCAGGCCGCCATGGACGCGCTGCTGTCCAAGGCCGAGCTTGATTTGCCCAACGCCAGCGTGGAGGCAGAGATCGATCGCCTGCGTGAAGCAGCACGTGCCGACCTCAAGCAGCGCGGCATGAAAGATGCCGACAAGGCCGAGATCCCCGCCGACGTATTCCGCCCCCAGGCAGAGCGCCGCGTGCGCCTGGGCCTGGTGGTGGCCGAACTGGTCAAGGCCAACAGCCTGCACGCCAAGCCCGAGCAGCTCAAAGCCCACATCGACGAACTGGCGGCCAGCTATGAGAAGCCTGAAGATGTCGTGCGCTGGTACTTTGGCGATCGCCAGCGCCTGGCTGAAGTCGAAGCCGTGGTGATCGAAACCAACGTGGCCGACTATGTGATGGGCAAGGCCAAGGTCAATGACAAGACCGTCAGCTTCGAAGAGCTGATGGGCCAGCAGGGCTGACCGCAGCCGGCTGCGGGCGCTCGAATGCGAGCGTCAGGTAAATAGGGGCTTGTGCTTTCGGGCACCGGCCCCAATTCGTTTCTGGGTACAGTACCCGCCTGATTTGGAGAAACAATGAGCGCACTGGAAACACAAGCCCTGGGCATGATTCCCATGGTGATCGAGCAGTCGGGCCGTGGCGAGCGGTCCTACGACATATATTCGCGTCTGCTCAAGGAGCGCGTGATTTTCCTGGTTGGCGAAGTCAACGACCAGACAGCCAATCTGGTGGTGGCGCAGTTGCTGTTCCTGGAGAGCGAAAACCCGGAGAAGGACATTTCGTTCTATATCAACTCCCCGGGTGGCAGCGTGACGGCGGGCATGGCAATTTTCGACACCATGAACTTCATCAAACCCGATGTCTCGACGCTTTGCTGCGGCTTTGCCGCCAGCATGGGCGCCTTTCTGCTGGCGGCCGGGGCCAAGGGCAAGCGTTTGTCGCTGCCGAACTCGAAAATCATGATCCACCAGGTGCTGGGCGGCGCCCGCGGCCAGGCGACGGATATTGAAATCCACGCGCGCGACATTCTGCGCACCAAGGACCAGATGAACCGTATCCTGGCCGAGCGCACCGGTCAGACACTGGAAAAGATCAAGCAAGACACCGAGCGCGATTACTTCCTCACGGCCGACGAAGCCAAGGACTACGGACTGGTCGACCAGGTGATTTCCAAGCGCTCCTGAACGCTTTTCCCTGCTGCTAGAACGGCGTTTCCTGGCTTGGGAAGCGCCGTTTGCATTTGGTTATCATTCCTTTCACTTTTCACCGACTACAAGGCAACGTTCCCATGGCCGAGAAAAAAGGCTCCTCCAGCGAAAAAACGCTTTACTGCTCGTTTTGCGGCAAGAGCCAGCACGAAGTGAAGAAGTTGATCGCCGGACCATCGGTCTTTATTTGCGAAGAATGCATCGACCTGTGCAACGAGATCATCCGCGACGAACTGCCGTCGGCCGATGCCGCGCTGCTGGTCCGCAGCGAACTGCCCACGCCGGCTGACATCAAGGCGAACCTTGACAGCTACGTGATCGGGCAGGAGGTCGCCAAGCGCACGCTGGCGGTGGCGGTGTACAACCACTACAAGCGCCTGCGCTACAAAGACAAGGCAGGCAAGGACGACGTTGAGCTCTCCAAAAGCAATATCTTGCTCATCGGCCCGACGGGTTCGGGCAAGACGCTGCTGGCCCAGACCCTGGCGCGGATGCTCGACGTGCCCTTCGTGATGGCGGACGCGACCACGCTGACCGAGGCCGGCTACGTGGGCGAAGACGTCGAAAACATCGTGCAAAAGTTGCTGCAGAGCTGCAATTACGAGGTGGAGCGCGCCCAGCGCGGCATCGTCTACATCGACGAAATTGACAAGATTTCGCGGAAATCCGACAACCCCAGCATCACGCGCGACGTCTCAGGCGAAGGCGTGCAGCAGGCCTTGCTCAAGCTGATTGAAGGCACCATGGCCAGCGTGCCGCCGCAGGGTGGGCGCAAGCACCCGAACCAGGACTTTTTGCAGATCGACACGACCAACATCCTGTTCATCTGCGGTGGCGCCTTTGCCGGACTCGAAAAAGTCATTGAAAACCGTACCGAGGCGTCCGGCATCGGCTTTGGCGCTGCCGTCAAGAGCAAGAAGCAGCGTGCGCTGTCCGAGGTGTTTCAGGACATCGAGCCGGAAGACCTGATCAAGTTCGGCCTGATCCCCGAACTGGTAGGCCGCATGCCCGTGGTCACGGCGCTCGCCGAGCTGAACGAAGAGGCCCTGGTGCAAATTTTGACGGAGCCCAAGAACGCACTCGTCAAGCAGTACAGCAAGTTGTTGGCGATGGAAGGTGCCGAGCTGGAAATCCGGCCCGCAGCGCTCAAGGCCATCGCACGCAAAGCCCTGGCACGCAAGACTGGCGCGCGCGGTCTGCGCTCCATCCTCGAACAAACGCTCATTGGCACCATGTTCGACCTGCCCAACAGCAGCAACGTGGAAAAGGTCGTTGTGGACGAGTCCACTGTCGAAGAAAACAAGCCGCCGCTACTGGTCTATCGGGAAACCGCAAAAAAAGCGTAAATCACGGGCTGCCCCTCGGGGTGGCTTGAAAACGCGTGTCTGCGGACCATATTCCAGGACTCTTATTAAGGAACCCGATGTCCGGACACCCCCAACTTCCTGCACAAGCGCTGGCGCTGCCGCTGTTGCCGCTGCGCGATGTGGTCGTCTTTCCCCACATGGTGATTCCCCTGTTCGTGGGGCGCGCCAAGAGCATCAAGGCGCTGGAGCTCGCCATGGAGAGCGACCGCCGCATCATGCTGGTCGCCCAAAAGACAGCAGCCAAGGACGAGCCTTCGGTCCACGACATGTTTGCTGTGGGCTGCGTTTCGACCATCCTGCAGATGCTCAAGCTTCCCGATGGCACCGTGAAAGTGCTGGTCGAGGGCCAGCAGCGCGCAAGTGTCGGTGCAATCGAAGACCACGAAACGCACTTCACGGCCATGGTGACGCCACTTGAAACCGTGGACGACGCGGAAAAACCCAGCGAGATCGAGGCATTGCGCCGCGCGGTCATGCAGCAGTTTGACCAGTACGTCAAACTCAACAAGAAGATTCCGCCGGAAATTCTCACCTCGATCTCCAGTATCGACGACCCTGGTCGCCTGGCCGATACGATTGCCGCGCACCTGCCTCTCAAGCTGGAGAACAAGCAGGCCGTGCTGGATCTTTCCGAGATCAAAGGGCGGCTGGAAAACCTGTTCGAGCAGCTTGACCGCGAGGTGGACATCCTCAACGTGGACAAGAAGATCCGCGGCCGTGTCAAGCGCCAGATGGAAAAGAACCAGCGCGACTTCTACCTGAACGAGCAGGTCAAGGCCATTCAGAAAGAACTGGGCGAAGGCGAAGAAGGCGCCGATCTTGACGAAGTCGAGAAGAAGATCCAGCTCGCCAAGATGCCGGCCGAGGCGCGCAAGAAGGCCGAGAGCGAGCTCAAGAAGTTGCGGCTGATGTCGCCCATGTCCGCCGAGGCTACGGTGGTGCGCAACTACATCGACGTGCTCACAGCGCTGCCGTGGAGCAAGAAAACCAAGATCAAGCACGATCTGGGCAATGCCGAAGAAGTGCTGAACGAAGACCATTACGGCCTGGACAAGGTCAAGGACCGCATCCTGGAATACCTTGCTGTGCAGCAGCGAGTGGACAAGGTGAAGGCGCCCATCCTGTGCCTGGTCGGGCCACCTGGCGTGGGCAAGACCTCGCTCGGCCAGTCGATCGCCAAGGCCACCGGGCGCAAGTATGTGCGCGTGGCGCTCGGCGGCATGCGCGACGAAGCGGAGATTCGCGGTCACCGGCGCACCTACATCGGTGCCATGCCGGGCAAGGTGCTGCAAAGCCTCTCCAAGGTCGGTACGCGCAACCCGCTGTTCCTGCTCGACGAGATCGACAAGCTCGGAACAGACTTCCGCGGCGACCCATCGAGCGCGCTGCTCGAAGTGCTGGACCCCGAGCAGAACCACACCTTTGGCGACCACTATGTCGAGGTTGATTTCGACCTGAGCGACGTGATGTTCGTCGCCACGTCGAACTCCATGAACATTCCCTCGGCCCTGCTGGACCGCATGGAGGTGATTCGCCTCTCGGGCTACACCGAGGACGAGAAGATCAATATCGCCATGAAGTACCTGCTGCCCAAGCAGATGAAGAACAATGGCGTGAAGGACGAAGAGCTCGAAATCACGGAATCCGCCGTGCGCGACATGGTGCGCTACTACACCCGCGAAGCCGGCGTGCGCTCGCTGGAGCGCGACCTCTCCAAGGTGTGCCGCAAGGTCGTCAAGGGCCTGCTGCTCAAGAACATGGAACCGCGCGTGGTTGTCAACGCCGACAACCTGCCTGATTTTCTGGGCGTGCGCAAGTACACCTATGGCCGAGCCGAAGAGCAGAACCAGGTGGGCCAAGTGGTTGGCCTGGCGTGGACCGAAGTGGGTGGCGACCTGTTGACCATAGAAGCCGCCACCATGCCCGGCAAAGGCGTGATCACGCGCACCGGTTCGCTGGGCGATGTGATGAAGGAGTCGGTCGAGACGGCACGCACCGTGGTGCGCAGCCGGGCACGGGCCCTGGGCATCAAGGACGAGGTTTTTGAAAAGCGCGACGTGCACATCCATGTGCCCGACGGTGCAACACCCAAGGACGGACCGAGTGCTGGCGCTGCCATGGCAACCGCGTTCGTCTCGGCCCTGACCGGTATTCCGGTGCGCGGCGACGTTGCCATGACCGGCGAGATCACGCTGCGTGGGGAGATCACGGCGATCGGTGGCCTCAAGGAAAAGCTGCTTGCGGCGCTGCGCGGCGGCATCAAGACGGTGCTGATCCCGCAGGAAAACATGAAGGATCTGCAGGAAATCCCCGCCAATGTGAAGAGGGATCTCGAGATTGTCCCGGTGAAGTGGATTGACCAGGTGCTGGATTTGGCGCTTGAGCGCAAGCCTGTCCCGCTGACGGACGAAGAGGTGGCTGCGGCCAGCGTAGCGGCGGAGCGGGCGGCGCAGGCGCAGGCGCCGACCGAGGGAGCCGTAAAACACTGATACCGAGGTGGCGCAGGGCCCAAAACTTGCGCTACAATTTCACCCATCGCAGCGTTTTTGTTCTAGAATAATAGGCTGCAGAAAACGCGGGAATAGCTCAGTTGGTAGAGCGCAACCTTGCCAAGGTTGAGGTCGAGAGTTCGAGACTCTTTTCCCGCTCCAGGTTTTGGCGAAAAAGGGAAGCGTCCGCTTCCCTTTTTTGTGATGGCGAAAATTGGGCGCGGTAGCAAAGCGGTTATGCCCCGGATTGCAAATCCGGTTAGTCCGGTTCGACTCCGGACCGCGCCTCCAGGGCTCTGGTTTTTTCTTGTTTTTCCAGTCGATGTGGAAAAGTGAGTTATAATTGAAAGCTGTCAAACTTTCGAAGCTTTAGGGTATTCGGTAGTCAAGCAGGTCATGCGGGAATAGCTCAGTTGGTAGAGCGCAACCTTGCCAAGGTTGAGGTCGAGAGTTCGAGACTCTTTTCCCGCTCCAATTTCAAAAAGGGAAGCTGCAAGGCTTCCCTTTTTTCTTGCCTGTCTCAAAAACGAATGCATCTGGAGCGCAGGACTCATTGCGCGGCTGTGGCTGCGGCGTTACGCTGCAGTCGGCTTGGGCAATCGAGCGCCCCGATGGTGAAATTGGTAGACACTGCGGACTTAAAATCCGCCGCTTCTCGCAAGAGGGCGTGCCGGTTCGACCCCGGCTCGGGGCACCACCAGGATCAACAATGTCTAATTTCAACGCTCCCCTCGAAATCCACCTGCACGGCGACGTGTCGCTCCGTGCAGATGTGGCCTATGAGCAGCTGCAAGAGGCGCTCAAACCCCTCTGGAAGTATGCTGGTGCCCGCTCGCTTGCCGATGGCGCTGCCAGCGCGTACGAAGAAGAGCCCGGCATTGAGTTCGACGCCAAGCGCCATACGCTGCAGATGTGCTGGACGGTGCGCGGTGACGACGATTTCCGCCAGTCGCTTGACGAAATGTGCATGAACCTCAACGAGCTGGCCGAGCAAGGGGCTGCGCTTGAAGTGACGTTCTACGACGTCGAATTCGATGAGGACGATGAAGAGGAAGAAGGCGATTCGCGCGACGACTTCACCATTGTGTTTGTCGGTCCGACCCCGGCCGCCATCATGCAGGTGCAGCGCGACCTGCTGGTGCAGGACGTGGTCAACACCATGGAGCGCCATTTCGACGGCGCAGAGCTGGGCGGCGTTGTGGCCGAGATCGACAAGTTGTTCACGCAGCGCTTTGACGCCCTTGTGAACTCGCTCGAAATCGGCAAACCGCCGCGCGGCCCCGGCGGCGCGGGGGGCAGCCATGGCGGCAGCGGTGGCCGCCGGCCGCGCCATCTGCACTGATTCTTCCCCTGAAAGCGCTGACCGCAGCCCTGCGGCCAGCCACTCTGAACGGCCATGCACAGCGACTTGCCCTATCTGCGCGCCTACCCGCAGGCCCTGCAGGACCAGGTGCGTGGTCTGCTGGGTGAGGGCGGCAGCGGCCTGGCCGTGCTGCTGCTGCGCAAGTACCCGCAGGCCCATGGCGTGCGCACCGACAAGGCGCTGTACCACTACACCACCGAGCTGAAGAACCGCTATCTGCGCAATGCCGATGCGATCAACAAGGTGTTGTTCGACAACAAGATCCACGTGGTGCGCAACGCGCTGGGCTTGCACACCAGCGTCTCGCGCGTGCAGGGCGGCAAGCTGGCGGCCAAGCACGAGATCCGCGTGGCCGCGATGTTCAAGCAGGCGCCCGACGAGTTCTTGCGCATGATCGTGGTCCACGAGCTGGCCCACCTGCGCGAGCGCGAGCACAACAAGGCCTTCTACCAGCTGTGCGTGCACATGGAGCCGGCCTACCACCAGTACGAGTTGGACCTGCGCCTCTACCTCACGCACATCGAGCGCGCAGGCGAGCGCCTGTGGGCGGCCGCATAACCTCTATTTTGATAGCTGCCAGCGCTTACTGGGTAAGCGTTTGAGGTCGATTTAACCAGAATTAGACGCTGGGCACGGCAATGCTGTGGCAGCACGCTGCCGGCAGCTGCAGCCAGCGTGCTGCGGCGGTTTGCAGCTGTGCCAGCGGCCCGGTGGTCATGAGCAGGGGCGCAGCAGCCACCGCGCTCTCCGGCGCCAGGGCGCCGGCGGCTTGAAGCAGGCGCCGCGTCTGGCGCGCCACGGGTTCGCCGGTGGAGATCATTTGCACCTGCGGGCCGAGCAGCGCGCGCAGCTCGTGCTGCACGAACACATAGTGCGTGCAGCCCAGCACCAGGGTGTCGATCTCGCCCGGCTTGTTGCCAAAACGCCCCATGGCGCTTGTGTAGCGTGCGCAAAGCGCTCTTGTTTCTGTAGCGAGTGGGTCGCTGGGCGGGTCTTGCGCGGTGCTGCGCTCGATCGCATGGGCCAGGCCGTCGCAGGGCTGCACGGTGAACTCTGCCTGCCCCTGCAGCGAGGCCAGCAGCTTGGCGAACTTGGCGCTGGTCAGCGTGCCGCGCGTGCCGATGACACCAATGTGCCCGGTCTGGCTGAGCGCCACGGCCGGCTTGAGCGCTGGTTCGACGCCGACCAACGGCAGATCGGGGCGGCGCGCGCGCACTTCATGGATGGCGGCGGCGGTGGCGGTGTTGCAGGCCACGACCAGCGCCTTGATGTGGTGCTGCGCGCTCAGGTACGCGGTGATGGCATGGGTGCGCGCCGCGACGAAGGCATCGCCGCGCGCGTCGCCGTAGGGCGCGTTGGCGCTGTCGGCCAGGTAGACGAAGCGCTCGTGCGGCAGCTCGGCGCGCAGGGCTTGCAGCACGCTGAGGCCGCCGACGCCGCTGTCGAAGACGCCTATGGGCGCATCGGACGCAGAGGCTGCAAAAGAGGGCGCGGACACGCCGGGCAAACTCCGTTCAGGCGCTCGTCAGCTCGATGAATTCACCGGCTGCGATGCGCTTTTGCCATGCGGCCGGGCCGGTGGTATGGACGCTGGTGCCACCCGCATCGACGGCCACGGTGACCGGCATGTCGACCACGTCGAACTCGTAGATGGCTTCCATGCCCAGGTCTTCAAAGCCCACGACCTTGGCGTGCTTGATGGCCTTGGAGACCAGGTAGGCGGCGCCGCCCACGGCCATGAGGTAGGCCGATTTGTGGTTCTTGATGGCTTCGATGGCCACCGGGCCGCGCTCGGACTTGCCGATCATGGCGATCAGGCCGGTTTGCGCCAGCATCATCTCGGTGAACTTGTCCATGCGCGTGGCCGTGGTCGGGCCCGCAGGGCCGACGACTTCGTCGCGCACCGGGTCCACCGGGCCCACGTAGTAGATGACGCGGTTGGTGAAGTCGACGGGCAGCTTCTCGCCCTTGGCCAGCATCTCCTGAATGCGTTTGTGCGCGGCGTCGCGCCCCGTGAGCATCTTGCCGTTGAGCAGCAGCGTTTCACCGGGCTTCCAGCTTGCCACCTCGGCGGGGGTCAGTGCATTGAGGTCGATGCGCCGGCTTTTTTGCGTGTCGGGCAACCACTGCACCTTGGGCCAGAGGTCGAGCGACGGTGGATCGAGGTAGACCGGGCCCGAGCCGTCCATGACGAAATGCGCGTGGCGCGTGGCGGCGCAGTTGGGGATCATGGCCACGGGCTTGCTGGCGGCGTGCGTGGGGTACATCTTGATTTTCACGTCGAGCACGGTGGTCAGGCCGCCCAGGCCTTGCGCGCCAATGCCCAGGGCGTTGACCTTGGTGAACAGCTCCAGGCGCAACTCCTCGGTTTGCGTCAGCGGCTCGCCGCGCGAGGACTTGGCCTGCAGCTCGTACATGTCCAGGTCGTCCATCAGGCTTTGCTTGGCCATCAGCACGGCCTTTTCCGCCGTGCCGCCGATGCCGATGCCCAGCATGCCCGGCGGGCACCAGCCGGCGCCCATGGTGGGCACGGTTTTGAGCACCCAGTCGATCACGCTGTCGCTGGGGTTGAGCATGATCATCTTGCTTTTGTTTTCCGAGCCGCCGCCCTTGGCCGCGACGGTGATGTCGAGTTTGCCGCCCGGCACGATCTCGGTGACGATGACGGCCGGCGTGTTGTCCTTGGTGTTCTTGCGGGCAAACAGCGGGTCGGCCACGATGCTGGCGCGCAAGGTGTTGTCCGGGTGGTTGTAGCCACGGCGCACGCCTTCGTTGATGGCGTCGTCCAGGCTGCCGGTAAAGCCTTCCCAGCGCACGTCCATGCCGACTTTCAGGAACACGTTGACGATGCCGGTGTCCTGGCAGATGGGCCGGTGGCCGGTGGCGCTCATCTTGCTGTTGGTCAGAATCTGCGCCATCGCATCCTTGGCGGCGGGGCTTTGTTCGCGCTCGTAGGCGCGTGCCAGGTGGGCGATGTAGTCTGCCGGGTGGTAGTAGCTGATGTACTGCAGCGCGGCGGCGACGGATTCGATCAGGTCTTCTTGGCGGATGCTGGTGGTCATGGCGGGGCGGTTGTGGGGTGCGCGAAAAGTTGAAATTATCGCGCTGCCGGCTTGCACGGTCCTGTCGTCCCCGCGGGCGGCGCAGCGGCCACCGCACAGTGGCTACCGCGCAGCGAAACCCCTGCGGCGCTATGCTGCGCCCCAGGCCTGCGGCCCCTACCTACCACGAGAAGGAGTTTGTTCACCATGGAATCCCGCCTCCAGGCCACGCGCACCGAGCGCGACACCTTTGGCCCCATTGACGTCCCGGCCGAGCGGCTATGGGGCGCCCAGACGCAACGCTCGCTGCAGCACTTCGACATCTCGGGCGAGCGCATGGCGCCCGAACTGTTGCGCGCGCTGGCGCAGGTCAAACGCGCCAGCGCTTACGTGAACCAGTCGCTCGGGCTGCTCGATGCGGCCAAGGCCACGGCCATCGTCGCGGCGGCGGACGAGGTGATTGCCGGCACGCACGCGGGCGAATTCCCGCTCGTCGTCTGGCAGACGGGTTCGGGCACGCAGACCAACATGAACATGAACGAGGTGCTGGCCAACCGCGCCAGCCAGTTGCTCGGCGGTGCGCGCGGCGAGGGCCGGCTGGTGCACCCGAACGACGACGTGAACAAGAGCCAGTCGAGCAACGACGTGTTTCCCACCGCCATGCACGTCGCCGCCGTCCACGCGCTGGTACGCAAACTCCTGCCGGCTTTGCAGGCCCTGCGCACGACGCTGGGGGCCAAGGCCGAGGCGTTTGCCGACATCGTCAAGATCGGCCGCACCCATTTGCAGGATGCGACCCCCATCACTCTTGGGCAGGAAATCTCGGGCTGGGTGGCGCAGTTGCACCACGCCGAGCAGCATGTGCGCGCGGCGCTGCCGCATCTGGGCGAGCTGGCGCTAGGCGGCACGGCCGTGGGCACTGGCCTCAATGCACCGGAGGGCTACGCCCAGGCCGTGGCGCAGGAGCTGGCCGATCTGACCGGTCTTCCGCTCGTCACAGCGCCCAACAAGTTCGAGGCGCTGGCCACGTGCGACGCGCTGGTCAACGCCCACGGTGCCCTCAAGGGCCTCGCCGCCAGTCTGATGAAGATCGCCAACGACGTGCGCTGGCTGGCCAGCGGGCCGCGCAGCGGGCTGGGCGAAATCGCCATTCCCGAGAACGAGCCAGGCTCGTCCATCATGCCCGGCAAGGTGAACCCGACGCAGTGCGAGGCGATGACCATGCTGTGCTGCCAGGTGCTGGGCAACGACGTGGCGATCAACATCGGCGGCGCTTCGGGCAACTTCGAACTCAATGTGTTTCGCCCCATGGTGATCCACAACTTCCTGCAAAGCGTGCGCCTGCTGGCCGACGGCATGGCCAGCTTTGACCACCACTGCGCGCAGGGCATAGAGCCGCGGCGCGAGCGCATCACGGAACTGCTGGAACGGTCCTTGATGCTGGTGACCGCCTTGAACCCGCACATCGGCTACGACAAGGCCGCGCAGATCGCCAAGGCTGCGCACAAGGGCGGGCTTAGCCTGCGCGAGGCGGCGGTGGCCAGCGGCCATCTGACCGGGGCGCAGTTTGACGCCTGGGTGCGGCCGCAGGACATGGTGTAGCGGCCAGGCACCATTCGGCCCCATTGCCGGCAGGGCCAACGCAGGCGCGGGTGCCGACCAGCGGTACACTAAAGATTCCTTCTTCATGAATCTTTAAATTCCCGCACCATGAACGCCCACGTCCACACCTCGCCTGACGCCATTTACCCCTTCGATGCACGCGGCGTTGCCAAGCGTTTTCGCCATGCCGCCATCTTTGGTGCGCTCGATTCGCTGCACCCCGGCGAGACCATGCGCTTCGTCAACGACCACGATCCGCTGCCGCTGCTGCAGCAACTGCAGGCGCGTTATGGCGCTGCAGTGGAGATCACCTACCAGCAGCGCGAGCCGGGCGCCATCGTCATTGACTTCGTTCGGGTGTGAACAACGTTTTTTCGTAACTTGCTATCAATAAATGAGCTTCTAAGGCTTACTGGATAAGCGCTAGAAGCCATTTTTGCTTGAAATTTTCCGTTAAGGAAGTGGACGCTCAAGAGCCTGCGCAGGCCAAGGCAGGCGCACCACCGCCGCCGCCAGGAGCGCAATGTCCGCCGCAGCCAGCGCCTCGGCGCTCACGCTCAGGCGCTTGGGCCACTGGAACAAATGCGTGCTCTGCGAGCGTGCATACAGCGGGTCGTAGTGCAGCGCCATCAGCTCGCCAAACAGCGGCGCCAGAGCCCGCTCATGGGCCCAGGCCTGCCAGCGTTCGATGACCTCGCGGCCATGCAGCTCGCGCAGCGCATGCAGTTGCTGGGCCAGCCGCTCGGGGTCGTCGCCCAGGTTGGCGTAGTCGCGCAGCAGAAAATCGAGCCGGGCAGCGGGGCTGGCCACAATCTCCACACAGGGGCTGGCGCGCAGCCGCTGTAGCAGTTCGGGCGGCACGCTGATGCGGCCAATGCGGCTGCTCTCGGCTTCGACGTACACCGGGCGGGAGAGATCAAACGTTTCCATCACGGCCGCCAGTGCCGTTTCGAACGCCGTCTGCGAGGGCTGTGCCACGCCTGGCCACGCGCCCAGCACCGAACCGCGGTGCCGCGCCAGAGCTTCCAGGTCGAGCACCTGCTCGCCCTGCGCTGCCAGTGCCTCAAGCACCCGCGTCTTGGCGCTGCCGGTGGGGCCGCAGACCACACGCATCTGCAACTGCGGCGAGAGCACCGCAATCTGCGCCATGACATGGCGCCGCCAGGTCTTGTAGCCGCCGGCAAGTTGCTGCGCGTCCCAGCCCACCATGCGCAGCCAGGTCACCATGGAGCCACTGCGCATGCCGCCGCGCCAGCAGTACACCAGCGGCTTCCAGCGCGCCGGCTGCTCGGCAAAACGCCCCTGCAAATGCCGCGCCAGGTTGGCCGCTACAAAAGCGCCGCCCATGCGCCGCGCCTCGAACGCGCCTTGCTGCTTGTACAGCGTGCCGACGATGCGGCGCTCGTCGTCGTCCAGCACCGGGCAGTTGATGGCGCCGGGAATGTGGTCGATGGCAAATTCCGCCGGTGAACGGGCGTCGATCACGGTGTCGAACGCATGGCGCTCGGAGACGGGGACGGGGCCGCGGTGGCTCATGAAGGCTCCTGCCAGAAGGGTGAAAGGTGAGGCGTGAATGGAGTGGCTGGCACAATCGGACGCACTATGCAAGCTGTAACCCCGCCTTCCTCCGAACCGGTAAAACTGACCCAATTCGCACATGGTGGGGGCTGCGGCTGCAAGATAGCGCCGGGCCTGCTGCGTGAGATTTTGGCACGCGCGCCACAAGGCATCGTGCCGCCAGAGCTGATGGTCGGCACCGAAACCAGCGACGACGCCGCCGTCTACCGCCTGAACGACCAGCAGGCGCTGGTGGCCACCACCGATTTCTTCACCCCTATCGTCGACGATCCATTCGACTTCGGCCGCATTGCGGCGACCAATGCGCTCTCGGATATTTACGCCATGGGCGGGCGGCCGATTCTGGCGCTGGCCCTGGTCGGCATGCCGATCGCCAAGCTCCCGCCCGAAGTCATCGGCCGCATTCTGGAAGGGGGCGCCAGCGTCTGCCGCGAGGCGGGCATTCCGATCGCCGGCGGGCATTCGATTGATGTGCTCGAACCCATTTATGGCCTGGTGGCGCTGGGCCTGGTCCACCCCGATCAGGTGCGCCGCAACGCCGATGCGCGCGCGGGCGATGTTCTGGTATTGGGCAAGCCGCTCGGCGTGGGAGTGCTCTCGGCCGCCCTGAAAAAGGGCCTTCTGGAGGCGGACGGCTACGCCGAGATGTTGCGCCATACCACGCAGCTCAACCGCGTGGGTGAGACCTTGGCGCCCATCGACGGCCTGCACGCCATGACCGACGTCACCGGCTTCGGGCTGGCCGGCCATTTGCTGGAAATTTGCCGTGGCTCGGGCCTCTCGGCACAACTGCGCCTGGGCGAGCTGCCCTTGATCGACGCAGCCCGCCAGTTGGCGCAGTCCGGCATCGCGACCGGTGCTTCGGCCCGCAACTGGGCGGCCTATGGCGAGGAAGTGCTCTGGCCCGAGGCGGCGCCCGAGTGGCAGCGTACGCTGCTCACCGACCCGCAGACCAGCGGTGGCTTGCTGGTGAGTTGCAGCGAAGCGGCCGTGCCCGTGGTGCTTGGCGCCTTCCGCGCTGCGGGTTTTGCGCGGGCCGCAGCCATCGGCCAGATGCAGGCCAATTCGGCCGGGCAGGGCAGTCGGCTTGCGTGTGTGCTTTGAGCAGTGCTCGCCGCTATTGGTCGCGCGCAGGCGCAGGGGCATCCATCATCCGCGCTACGTAGCGAGCGATCAGATCGACTTCCAGGTTCACCGGCGAGCCCGCCACCAGCCGCCCCAGCGCGGTGTTTTCCACCGTGTGCGGAATCAGGTTGATGCTGGCTTCGCAGCCCTGCTCCAGGTCGCTGATGCGGTTCACGGTGAGGCTGACGCCGTTGACCGTGATCGAGCCCTTGTAGGCCAGGTAGCGCGCCAGTTCGCGTGGCGCCAGCACCCGCAGCTCCCAGCTCTCGCCCACCGGTGCAAAGTGGCTTACTGTGCCTACCGCATCGACATGGCCAGACACCAAATGCCCGCCCAGGCGGTCGTTGGCGCGCAAGGCTTTTTCCAGGTTGACGGCGCCAGGCTCCGCCAGGCCCGCCGTCTTGCCGAGCGATTCGGCCGAAATGTCGATGGTGAAACGGCCTGCGCCTGCCTCCAGGCGAGTGACGGTCATGCAGGCGCCGTTGAGCGCAATGCTGTCGCCCAAGGCCACGTCTTCAAGAAAGGCGGGAGAGCATTCCAGCGTCAGGCGCTTGCCGTGGGCGCTGGTGGCGCCCAGCGCCTCGATTTGGGCGATACGGCCCACATGGGTGATGATTCCGGTGAACATGGGGCCGATTGTCGCAGGGGAACGTGGGCCCTGCGCATCAGGAAACCTCAGAACTGGTCGTGCCCCGACATGCGGGCGAGCACGCGCAAGTCCGGCCCCACGCGCTGAAGGTCGCGCCATTCCAGCTCTATGCCCTCGCTCAAGGCCGCAAGCGGCGCCATCTCGGCCATGCCGCGCCCTGGTCCGAGCAGCTTGGGCGCGAGGTACAGCAGCAGCTCATCCACCAGGCCCGCCTGCAGCAGGGCGCCATTGAGGCGATGCCCCGCCTCCACATGCAGCTCGTTGGTGCCGCGCTGCGCCAGCGCGCGCAGCATGGTGGGCAGGTCCACCTTGCCATCCTGCCCCGGCAGATGCAGCACCGTGGCGCCACGCGCCTCCAGCGCGGCACAGCGGGCTGGAAAGTTCGAATCAAAAAGGCCCCCAGCGCATATGGTGCATGCGCGGTAAGCTACAAATAGATGAGCGTCTGGAGGCGTTTGCAAACGGCTGTCGAGCACCACCAGCTGCGGCTGGCGCTGTGTTGCGACCTCGCGCACGTCCAGGCGCGGGTTGTCGGCCAGCACCGTGCCAATGCCGGTCAGCACCGCGCAGGCGCGCGCCCGCCAGGCGTGGCCGTCGCTGCGCGCCTCGCGGGAGGTAATCCACTGGCTGGCGCCGTTGGCCAGCGCAGTGGTGCCATCGAGCGACGCCGCCACCTTCATGCGCACCCAGGGCGTGCCACGCAGCATGCGGCTGAAAAAACCGAGGTTGAGTTCACGCGATTCGGCGGCGCCAGGCCCCACCTCTACCTCCACCCCCGCAGCGCGCAGGCGAGCAAAGCCCTGGCCGGCGACCAGGGGGTTCGGGTCTTCCAGCGAGGCGACGACCTTGGCGATCCCCGCGGTAATCAGTGCATCACAACAAGGCCCCGTGCGGCCCTGGTGGGCGCAGGGTTCGAGGGTGACGTACGCGGTGGCACCGCGTACGTCCGTGCCGGCGGCCGCCGCGTCGCGCAGCGCCATGACCTCGGCATGCGGGCCGCCCGCTTGCTGGGTGAAGCCCTGGCCGATCACTTGGCCGCCGGGCGTCGCAATCACACAGCCGACACGCGGATTGGGGCTGGAAAGAAAAAGCGCCTGGGCGGCGAGCCCAAGCGCTTGGTTCATGAGGGGCGCGGTGGTTGTCATGGCGCCCCCGATAGTAGCGCGAGGATTACTTGCGCCAGCACTCGTCTACAGTGGCCCCCATGGTTAAGGGTGATGCGTCCCGCACTCCCGTGTTGGTGAGGGTGAAATTGCCGCATTTGTCGCCGACTTGAGGTGTTCCCGCCTTGGGCGTAGCCGTGAGCGTGAAAGAACTCGTAGTCGCCGGATTGAGCGCAATGGTGTAGCGCTTGCTGGCATCTGTGGTCCAGGTCATATTGCTCGGCAGGGTAGTGGGGTAGGTTCCTGTGGCTGTGGCGGCACGCTCCAGCCACTGCTGAGCCTGCAGCAAGCCGGCACGCGCATCGGCCCGGTGTCCGCGCCGGATGTATTCGTTGTAGCTGGGCACCGCAATGGCCGTGAGAATGCCAATGACGGCCACCACGATCATGACCTCAATCAGCGTGAAACCTCGCTGCGCGCGTCGTACGGAGAACCTTGAGTCGGTGGACATGGTAAAGCCCGGTTTCATTGCAGTTGGCGCCAGCTCGGACGCATCGGTTGCTCGGGCATGCGGGCCAATTCGTCGGGCTTGCCGTCACCACCGGTAATCGTGATTTTATCTTTGCCAGTGACGATGTTGATGGCGCCAGGCGGCAAGGTCATGCGTGATGCGCCCTGATCCTTGCTTGCATCGCTGTTGTAAAGGCCGTCCCCATTGGTATCCATCACCTGGACGCTGGGTTTCTTGCCGTCCATGATGTTCATGAGAGTCAGGTAGTCTTTTTCTGGCGTGCCTGCAGGTTCGCAGGATTCATCTGAAGTGCCATTGCCGCCATACGCTGGAGTAGTGGAAAACACCATCAGATTGTTGCTGGCATCGAAGAAACTCATGGGTGCCAATACCCTCTCGCCCGTTACCTGGAAGTTGAAGTACCAGCCCTTGTTCAAAGGCTTGGTGGTGTCGGCGTAATTGACGTCGTGTTGGGTCATTTGCCAGAAGGTGCGTGCGGCGCTCTTGCCCGCGCCGGCAATAGGCCCGCCGGTCATGTCCTGTTGCACCAGGGCTGATGCTGTGACTGCGCTTGGTATGGCACCGCCACCATCGGGATTGGCTGCAGTCTTGGGGGAGGTATTGGTGTTGACGACAACATGGCCAGAATCCAACCGGTATTTGGTGTTGTCGAGCACGGAGTAAACCGTTTGCACGTCCGCACTGCTGCGGTCGTTGTCGGTAAGGTTAACACCGGTGCCGAACGCCACCATCATTCCTCCGGCACCCCGGTCGTTCGCTTTGACCGTAGGGGGGGCCGTGATGGGTTGGCGCTTGCCGAGATAACTGGCAGTAAAGAGAGGTGTGCATACAGCTGTGGTGCAGGGAGTGGTGCTTGCTGTGCCCCAGACCGCAACGCCCCAATTTGAGGCAGAAGTGCTGGTGAGATCAAATTTCCACAGGTTTCCCTTGAGGTCGCCAGCGTAAGCGACATCCACCCGCCCGTCGCTGTCAATATCCACCAGCCTTGGCGCAGAAAGCCCATTGGCGAGCACATTCGTGTCAGTGGTGGTGTTGACAGGGCTGCTTAGTGTCTGAGTGCCCGTGGCGACGATGCGCTTGAGCTCCCTGACACCATTGACTTTGTTGACGTCATCAAGGTACTGAATCAGCAACACGGGCCGTTCATTCTTGCTGTTGTACCCATTGCCCATCACTACCGCCCAGCGGCCATCGTTCAGCTTTGCGATCTGGCTTGCCTTGAACGGATTGGTGTCGTCCACCACAGGGGCGGCAAAAATATGTCCGATGTCCTCGTCGTCGCTCGGCGAAACCAATGTCTGGCTCGGATTGAGGGTTCTGTCCTGCACCACCAGGTTGCTGGCGTTGGTTGTGGTAAAGGTGGACGCCACGCTGCCATCCTTGCTGCCAGGTTGCGTGACATCCAGAACGAAATAACCCTTTCCGCCCGCTCCCAGTGAGCCCACCAGGAAGGTGCGCCAGTCTGGAGGATTGCCGCTCGCCGCCACATCCAAGTCTCCGGTAAACGGGGAACCATCAACGAAGTAGTGGTGGGTATAGCTGGGGTCGCTCAGCTTGGGCAGGTCTGGAATGACTGCCTTCGGGACGTAGGCAAGTTGTTCTTGTCCATTTTTTGCGGAAAAACCGTGCAACATGCCGTCATTGCCGCCCACGTAAATCATGGGCAGGCGATTTCTTTGGGCAGAAGAGAAAGACTTGTAGCCGGCGAACGAATAGTTGCTGGGAGGCGCACCTACATACCAGATTTTCGAATTGACAATGTCGCCCTGGCGAGAATCGCGCACCCGGAAAGGCAGGCCGGTAGTGCCGCCTTCCTTGGTACGGTCACCACGCAGAAAATTCACGCGGTCTTGTCCAAGACCATCGGCGTCAAGCAGGGTCTTTTGCGCGGCACTTAATTTGGTGGTGCCGGTGTCCCATTCAAATGAAACGCCTTTGTTAGGAACTTCGTCGTTGGTGGTGAGAATTACACGCGGGCTACTGCGTGCATCCAGCAGCGTGGCCGTCGTATTGGGTGCGCCTCCGCCAGTAGTACCCCAATCCGTATTGGGCGCAACACTCCCTGTTGTGTCGATAGTGTTGGATTTCACATACCCAGACCATCGCTTGGGGTCGTATCCGGCGGTATACACATTCAAGTCCGTGCGGATGTTCGTACTCGAACTGCCAGCCATGCTGGCGACGTCTGCAGTATTTTGCAGATTGATGTCTTCAACGATTTTTTGAAAAGCGGTGGTCAAATCATACTTACGCCCTGGCCCAGTAGGATAAAACTTGCCACGGCTGTTGATGGCTATATGCCAAAGTTCTGCCGGATTATTGGAATTAAGATTTCCGAAGGTGGTTGGAGCCCAGTTGGACGTCCCATTGACGAGCTTGGAATAGTCTCCCCCAGCACCGTAATTGTCGTCATCAACGGATGACCATTTGGGCTCGCTTGGCCATGTATAAGCATCTGCCCCAAAGCCGATAGTGTATTGAACCAGGTGTTGCCAAGATGCTGGATCATGCTTAGGGTTCCAGTACCTTTGGAGCGATACAGATCCAACGGTTTCTGTGCTGGGAACCCCGTCGGTCGTGCTCTCCTTGATGTCATTGGAGATACTCGGCTGCAAATCCTCGGACCACATTTTCATGGCCCAATCGGCCAATAAATTTGATAGGTTGTTGGATTTTCCACGGTACACATTGGTCTGGCTGGACGATGTGTCATAGACAGCCCCATCTGGCAGCGTGATATTTTGGTTATCCACATTTCCAGGTAGCACACTGGCGGTATATCCGTTCCATCCACCATCCGTCAGAAAAATATGGTAAGCGCGGCGGCACCCGAGATAAGGGGTTTCTTTTACGCCAGGCGTGTAGGCCCAAGGGCTGTTGATGCTCTTGCCGGTCTTCATGTAATCGTACGTCTGCTTCATCATCTTGTGGGATGGCGTGCCATTATTGGCTTTCAGGCTCGAAGCAAAAGAGAGAAAATTGATTCGATGGGTGGCGTCAAGAACCTTCATGGAGTTGATTGCACCTGGAGTAAGTGATCCAGCGCCGGGTGAATTTCCATTGTTCCACATGGCTTCCCATGCAAGCCGGATCTTACCGTCTGGCAGCAAGATCTTGTCATTGAAAACAGTGCTCAAAGCTTCGCGCAACCGGTATATCTTGGAATGCGTATCTCCGCCACCAACGGACTCATCCATACTTCCTGAATCATCTACCGTTAAAACGACATCCGGTGCGGGCGGAATAGAAACCAGCCCAGGCGGTAATTTAGAAAAATCCAGGGGATCGGCATAGGCCATTTGAGGTGCGCAGATGCTTGCGACCAGAGCACTCAAAAGGGTTTTCTTGAAATCGAAAAGCTCTTTCATGGGTTTCTCCGATCAGTTCTTGACTTTTTGACGTACGAAAGTAGATTGCAAAACTACTTGGGTGCTGGGTTTTATGCCAAGGGCTATCGCGGTGATCCGATAGGCGATACTGGGCTTCAGGTTGAGTGGCAGGTTGGTGGAGCCGTTGGTGATTAGGCCGGAATTTCCGGCATTCGGGTCGTACGGCATCACCTCGATCCAGTACCAGCCGCCCTGACCTGCGGTGACGTTTTTGAGGATAGGGTTGCTGGCAGTGGTGCCAGTGCCACCCGTTTCAGCGCCAGTATATTGGCCGTAGCGGGCGCCTTCGGGCAACATGGCATTCAGGGTTGTTTTGTCGTTCCAGAAATCTTGGTTGCCGGTTCGCTTGAGGCAAAGACCTTTGAAGCAGAACTGAGTGCTGGCCTTGGTGCCCAGTGTGCTGATGAGATCGCCAAGTTCCTTGTCTTCCGTCGGAAACCAGACCGGTGCGGAGGGTGCGGGCCGGCATGTGTCTGCAGTGACATTCGGGATAGCGCGGTCACAGGCCAAACCATCCGGGCGCTCGCCGCGAATATCGAATTCGGCGTCCTGAATAAGCGCCTGGGCAGCCTCAAAAGCGCGCTGGTAATCGGAGTCGTTGCCCACAACCATTTCATTGAAAAGTGATGTCCGTGCACCCCAAAGGGCAAGCAGCATGGACAGCATGACAAGAACAATTACAACGAAAAGTGATATGCCGTGCTGGTATCGCAATGATCGTCGAGGAGGGGTGCTGCGCATGGATAAACTCTTAGGTGTGCTCAGCCGGCCAGACCCTGGCTGCGCAATTGGTACACGGATCGGAAGGTCATGTGTAGGCGATTCTTGCGAGCAGCGGCAAGAGCACCGGTGCTGCTCATATTGACTGCCGTGCCGTCACAACCGATGTAGGTGCTTCCAGCCGGCATGTCTATGGGCTCATCGCCATACAAAACAAGACAGACTTCAACCCCAAAGACGCTGGACCAGTCCGGAGAGCCCCCGGCTGCAATAGGTGGGACGTTTGCGGCGTCCACATACTGAATGGTGGGCAATCCACTGATTGCAGCCGCTCGGCTCTGCACAAGATAGCGAACCTGAAAATCCGCCACATTTCTGATGAGGGATTGTGGTACGTTGTCCGACCCTGCACAGCGGAGTTCGCCATTGTCCAGAACAAACTGACTTTGAATGATGGTGGCAGAAGGTTGGTCGCCCAGGCAGTCTCGGAAAAACGAGATATTGGTCCCACTCGGAAAACTCTGTTCCTGATAGTTCTGATATGCCAAGGAAAGTTTGTATTCTCCGGCACTAGGTGCATCCTTCCCTGCCACAGACGGGATAGTCGGTGGGATATCTGGGAATGCAGAATATATTTCCGTATTGGGTGAAAAAGCAACCACGTCGTCCACTTCCACAGGATCGGTAGCGGCCTTGTTGGCCGCAAGATTCAGACGCATGGAGCCTGATTGTCGGATTTGCTGGCCCATGACGCGAAACACGTACGAAGCCTGCTGCTGCAACTGGCTCGCATCGGTTATCGTGCCTGATACGCCCCGCGACACCATCATAGCGCCCATGGCCACCACGATGGTCATCAGGCCAATGGCGATGCCGATCATCAACTCAATAAGGGTCACGCCGCGCTGGAGCGGCCTTGTGCACATTGGGGGGCTACTATGCAGAAGGGTAGTCATGTGTCTGGGTCCGCAAAAGTTACCAGAATGCATTACAACGGGCAAAATACTGTGGGAGCCGCCACGCCGCCCAAAAGATAAGGTGTGCACCGTGCAGTTAACTGGATATATTGCAAATGGCATATCCGGTTGGCGGGGCAGGTGGCACCAGCGACTCCGGTGGCATCTGGAGTAAACACACCTTTGTACGCCGCATTCTCAGCAGCAGTGCCGTCTGCACGTTCGTTTTCCCGCCAACTGATTAATACGCCCAATTGCCGGTGGTTGTTGGCAAGGGTTTCGTCGGCTACTTCAAATACGACCGCGTCCGCCAGGGGTAGCGACGCCTGAACGTTCTGCTTCCACTGCCGAACGTCTGCCAAAGCCAGATTTTGCGCATTGCAGGCAACGGTTTTGCAATCGGGAGGGGCCGGTGGAGTTCCTGCGCCAATCTCATAACTGGCAATATTTCCCAAGGCGTTGGGATTCACCTTCAAGCGTTCGCTCAAGTCCTCAATGAGGCGAATGGCTTGTGCGCGGCGAACCCCTGTTTGCGTATCCGCCAGGGTTCGCATCTGTACGCCCAGTATTCCAAGAATCCCAAGTGCCACCACCACAATGGCGACCATGGACTCAATGAGTATGAAGCCTGATTCAGATTTGCTTTTCAGCATGAAACTGTCCCCTTGGTGGTTCTAATGCGGCCACCCGATGTGACGCACAGGGCAGAGGCATGGCGCGAGGAAACGCCAAGTGGCTCGGGCGTAATGGAAAAGCTGGCGGCACCCAAAGCATTGATTTGGCCCCAGCGGTCCATGGTAAAGAAGGCGGTGTTGCCGAGGTTGTTGACGTTTACCCCTGTCTGGGCGGGGAATGTTTGCAGGACTGTATCCAAGTCTGGGGCGGCAGCGTTGACGACGCCATTTGAATTGGCGTCGGTAAACACAATCCAGCCGCATTGCCATTCCTGGTTGGTGCCGGTTCCACAGTTCTTGCGCACCGAGACGCGGCCCCCGCGCTTGATGGCCTCTGAGCGCGCGTAATAAATAGTGCTGGTGATCTCTTCGGCTGCGCTGCGCACGCGCCAGCCGTCAATCAGGTCACGAAAACTGGGTCCGGCCAATGCTGCCAAGATGGCTACGATAGCCACAACCACCATCAATTCGATAGCGGTGAACCCATGGCTCAGATGCCTGCGCATGGGCCTTGCAGGTGCAGGAATGGATGTGAAAGCTGCCATGGAAACATCCTAGACAAATGGGGCGATAAGAGCGCCGCTGACCCGACCAGTGGTGCCACGGTAGCGACGAACGGCTTTACTTAACTTGACCGCGCTTACCCGCGCGTGAAACCCCGGCACGCTCCGGCGTCTGGCATGCCATGGCATTCACGCAGCAGGCGGCGCTCACGTTCGGCGCGGCTTTCCTCGGAGGAGCTGGGGCGGGAGTTGGCCTTGCTGCCCTTGCCGGAGGCGGCATGGCTGGCGGTGGCTTTGTGCCCTTTGTGCTTTTTGGCCTGAACGTCCTGGGGCATGGCGAGAGTGCACAGGAGCAAGGCGGTGGTGGCAAGGGAGGCAATGCGTGCTGAAGAGGCGGAGACTCGCAGAGATTGGGATGGACTTGGCATGGGGCTCCTTCGGTTCAAGCATGGGTTTGATTGCGGCGAAAACTCGGGCGCGGAAGCTGCGATGCTGCCGTTCGCCCTGTGCCTTGGGTATGCGAGCATTCCCGTAGAGTGCCCTGCCGTGTACAATTGGACGGTTTTGCATGGTGCAAGACGCACGCGGGCAACCCTTCCAGCTGCCCGCGCAAGTAAAACCAGTGCCGCTCTGCGTTCGCGCGATCCGTTCGAGCTATTGCCGGCCATATTTCAGGAAATTCCCCAATGATCGCATCCTCCATCAAGGCCGAGGTCGTCAAGGCCAATGCCCGCGCCGCCAACGATACCGGTAGCCCAGAAGTGCAAGTGGCACTGCTGACGGCCCGCATCAATGAACTGATGCCTCACTTCAAACAGCACGCCAAGGACCACCATGGTCGCCGTGGCCTGCTGCGCATGGTGAGCCGCCGCCGCAAGCTGCTTGACTACCTCAAGGCCAAGGACGGCGAGCGCTATGTGGCGCTGATCGCAAAACTGGGCCTGCGCAAGTAAGCGCTGGGCCATGCAAAAACGCCTGGGTTAGCACGCTAGCTCAGGCGTTTTTTACTTTGCTGGCGGTCCTTGCAGATCGAAGCTGTGTCATTCCACTGAAGTTCCGCGTGCGGTTTCACTGGAATGGCATCGTGTTCTAAAAGGGCTCTAGCGCTTGCTGGTGGTACGCTGTCAGCTATACAAACAGGAGCAAACATGAGCATTTTCAACAAAGTCAGCAAGACGTTTCAATGGGGCGACAAGACCGTCGTCATGGAAACCGGCCAAGTGGCCCGCCAGGCGTCTGGCGCGGTGCTGGTGAACATCGACGACACCGTGGTGCTGGCCACCGTGGTGGCCTCCAAGTCGGCCAAGCCGGGGCAGGACTTCTTCCCGCTCACGGTCGACTACATCGAGAAGACCTACGCCGCAGGCAAGATCCCCGGCAGCTTCTTCAAGCGCGAAGCCAAGCCCAGCGAGCACGAAACGTTGACAAGCCGCCTGATCGACCGCCCGATTCGCCCGCTGTTCCCCGAAGGCTTCTACAACGAAGTGCATGTGGTGATCCACACGGTGTCGCTGAACCCCGAGGTGGATGCCGATATCGCGGCATTGATTGCATCGAGTGCAGCGCTGGCTATCTCCGGCATTCCGTTCAACGGCCCGATTGGTGCAGCGCGCGTCGGCTACATCAACGGCGAATACGTGCTCAACCCCGGCCAGACGGCGCGCAAGAGCAGCCAGATGGACCTGATCGTTGCCGGCACGGAAGCGGCGGTGCTGATGGTCGAATCCGAAGCGCAGCAGTTGCCTGAAGACGTGATGCTGGGCGCCGTGGTGTTTGGCCATGAGCAGGGCAAGATCGCCATCAACGCCATCCACGAACTGGTGCGCGATGCCGGCAAGCCGCTGTGGGATTGGGCGGCTCCCGCCAAGGACGAGGCGCTGATCGCCAAGGTCGGTGCACTGGCCGAAGACAAGCTGCGCGCCGCTTACCAGATTCGCAACAAGCAGGCCCGCACCCATGCGTGCCGCGAAGCCTACGCCGTGGTCAAGGCCGATCTGAAAGAGGCCGGCGTTGAATTCGACGCGGTCAAGGTCGAGGGCATGCTGTTCGACATCGAAGCCAAGATCGTGCGCAGCCAGATTCTGGCGGGTGAGCCGCGCATCGACGGGCGCGACACGCGCACCGTGCGCCCCATCGAAATCAGCACCAGCGTGCTGCCCCGCACCCACGGCTCGGCGCTGTTCACGCGTGGCGAGACGCAGGCGCTGGTGGTGTCCACCCTGGGCACCGAGCGCGACGCACAGCGCATCGACGCGCTGATGGGCGAGTACGAAGACCGTTTCCTGTTCCACTACAACATGCCTCCCTTTGCCACCGGCGAAGTGGGCCGCATGGGCTCCACCAAGCGCCGCGAAATCGGCCACGGGCGCCTGGCCAAGCGCGCGCTGGTCGCGGTGCTGCCGAGCAAGGAAGAGTTCCCCTACACCATGCGCGTGGTGTCGGAAATCACCGAATCCAACGGCTCGTCGTCGATGGCGTCGGTCTGCGGCGGCTGTCTGTCGCTGATGGACGCTGGCGTGCCCATGAAGGCGCATGTGGCCGGCATTGCCATGGGCCTGATCAAGGAAGACAACCGCTTTGCGGTGCTGACCGACATTCTGGGTGACGAAGATCACCTGGGTGACATGGACTTCAAGGTGGCGGGCACCACAGCCGGCATTACCGCGCTGCAGATGGACATCAAGATCCAGGGGATCACCAAGGAAATCATGCAGGTCGCATTGGCGCAGGCCAAGGAAGCGCGCATGCACATCCTGGGCGAGATGCAAAAGGCCATGGGCGAAGCCAAGACCGAGGTGAGCAGCTTCGCGCCCAAGCTCTACACCATGAAGATCAACCCCGAGAAGATTCGCGACGTGATCGGCAAGGGCGGTTCGGTGATTCGCGCGCTGACCGAAGAAACGGGCTGCCAGATCAATATCGACGAGAGCGGTGTCATCACCATTGCGTCGACCGACAGCGAACGCGCCGAAGAGGCCAAGCGCCGCATCGAGCAGATCACGGCGGAAGTCGAAATCGGCAAGATCTACGAAGGCCCAGTCACCAAGATTCTCGACTTTGGCGCGCTCGTTAACCTGCTGCCCGGCAAGGATGGGCTGCTGCACATCAGCCAGATCGCCCATGAGCGTGTCGAGCGTGTGAGCGATTACCTGCAAGAGGGCCAGATCGTCCGCGTCAAGGTGCTGGAGACGGACGAAAAGGGCCGTGTCAAGCTGTCGATGAAGGCGCTGGCGGAGCGCGGCAACGGCGGTGGCGAGCGCCAGGCGCCGGCAGAGCGCGGCGATCGCCAGGATCGGGGTGAGCGTCACGACCGGGGCGAGCGCCGTGAGCGTTTCGAGCAGCCCGCACGTGATGCGGAGCCGCAACAGCAGGGCGTGCCCTCGGGCGGTGCTGTAGGCCAAGATGCTTGAATGCTATTGATTTAAGAGCTGCTAACGCTTATGCCATAAGCGCTAGTGGCCTAAATCGCTTGAAATTTAGAGCCTTAGCTGATGCAAGCCATTGAAATTGCCTCGTACGGCGGCCCGGACGTTCTGCGTCTGGCCGAGCGCCCGGCGCCTGTAGCCGGCGCGGGTGAGGTGCTGGTGCGTGTGGCCGCCAGCGGCGTGAACCGACCGGACGTTTTGCAGCGCAAGGGCTACTATGCGCCGCCGCCTGGGGCGTCTGACATTCCGGGCCTGGAAGTGGCTGGCGCCATCGAGTCGGGTGACGAAGCTGCCTTGGCGCGCGCCGGTCTTCGAATTGGCCAGCGTGTGTGCGCCTTGGTGGCGGGTGGGGGTTACGCGGAACTGTGCGCAGTGCCTGTCGGCCAATGCTTGCCGGTGCCAGGCGCCTTGACCGATGTCGAGGCCGCCTCACTGCCCGAAACCTACTTCACGGTCTGGAGCAACGTTTTTGACCGTGGCCAACTCAAGGCGGGTGAAACCTTGCTGGTGCAGGGTGGGAGCAGTGGCATTGGCGTTGCGGCCATTCAATTGGCGCGCGCGCTTGGTGCCACGGTGATCGTGACGGCCGGCTCGGAAGAAAAATGTGCGGCCTGCCTCAAGCTCGGTGCGCACCACGCCATCAACTACCGCAACCAGGATTTCACCGCCGAAGTGCTGCGCTTGACGGACGGGCGCGGTGCCGACGTGGTGCTCGACATGGTGGCCGGCAGCTATGTGGCGCGTGAGGTCGAGTGCCTGGCCGAAGATGGCCGACTCGTCATCATCGCCGTGCAAGGCGGAACCGCTGCCAGTTTTGATGCCGGCCTGGTGCTGCGGCGGCGCCTGACGGTCACCGGCTCAACCTTGCGCGCGCGGCCCACGTCCTTCAAGGCGGCAATCGCGCAGGCGCTGCAAAGCCAGGTCTGGCCATTGCTGGCAGCGGGCAAGGTGGCACCGGTGGTGCACAGCGTGTTTCCTGCGGCGCAAGCCGCACAGGCCCATGCGCTGATGGAATCGAACCAACATGTGGGAAAGATTGTTCTGACATGGAATCCATGAAAAAGAAGCTCATTGTTGGCAACTGGAAGATGAACGGCTCCTTGGCGGCGAACGCATCGCTGGTCCAGGCGCTGCGCGCAGGCATGGCAGAGGGGACCGCCTGTGGCGTGGCGCTGGCCGTGCCTGCTCCCTATCTCGCACAGATTCAGTCGCTATGTGCGGGTAGCCGCATTGACTTGGCCGCACAAGACGTGTCGCAACACGAGGCCGGGGCATTTACCGGGGAAGTTTCCGCTGCGATGCTGCGGGACTTTGGCGTGCGCTATGTGCTGGTCGGACATTCTGAGCGGCGCCAGTTTCATGGTGAAAGCGACGCCACAGTGGCAGCAAAGGCGCAGCGTGCGCTGGCTGCTGGCATCACCCCCATCGTGTGTGTGGGCGAAACGCTGGCCGAGCGCGAAGCTGGCCAGACCGAAGCGGTCGTCCGGCGCCAACTGGCGGCGGTCATCCACGCCAACGGCCGCTGTATTAGCGAAGTGGTTGTGGCGTACGAGCCGGTCTGGGCCATTGGTACCGGAAAGACGGCCTCACCGGCCCAGGCGCAGGAAGTGCATGCGGCGCTGCGCTCTCAACTGGCGGCAGCCACGGCGCACGCAGAGGCGATGCTCTTGTTGTACGGCGGAAGCATGAACGCCGCCAACGCCGCGCAATTGCTGGCCGAGCAGGATATCGACGGTGGCTTGGTGGGGGGCGCTTCGCTGAAGGCGTCTGATTTCCTCAGCATCATTGCCGCCGCGCAATCAAAAGCTTCGCGCTCGTGACGGCCAACCCTAGAACAAATAACGGAGTGAATGAAGAATGAACGTGCTTGTGAACTTGATTTTGACGCTGCAGATTCTGTCTGCACTGGGGATGATTGGCTTGATCCTCGTCCAGCATGGCAAGGGTGCCGACATGGGGGCTGCATTTGGCAGCGGCAGTTCGGGAAGCCTGTTTGGCGCCAGTGGTAGCGCCAACTTTCTCTCGCGCACCACGGCCGTGCTGGCGGTGATCTTCTTTGTCAGCACCCTGGCACTGGCCTATTTTGGCAATCTGCGTCCTTCCAGTACGGGCAGCGTGCTTGAGAACGCTGCTGTGGTCACGCAGCCGGCTGCAGCCACGCCTGCCGCCGCTGGTTCTGCTGCGGCAAGTGCACCGGCGCCAGTTGCGAGTGCGCCGGGCGCGGCGCAGATCCCCACCAAATAAAGGCCCCCAAAACTGTTTCGCTTTGTTCGAAGCAGGGTTTTTCCGGAGTAGAATTCAAGGCTGTCTGGGAAGCCAAAGCCCAGTGGTCCTCATGCCACCCAGACAAGACTTAGCCGTCGTGGTGAAATTGGTAGACACGCTATCTTGAGGGGGTAGTGGCGAAAGCTGTGCGAGTTCGAGTCTCGCCGACGGCACCAAACAAAACAAAGCCTGCCCGCGGTGCCATTTGGTATTGCGAGCGCAGCAGGCTCAAGCGGTGAGCGCATCTACAAGATGAATCTCGATCAGTATCTCCCTGTTCTTTTGTTCATCCTGATCGGGATCGCAGTGGGCATCGTGCCGCTGGCGCTGGGCTACATTCTTGGGCCCAACCGTCCCGATCCAGAAAAAAATTCCCCCTACGAGTGCGGCTTCGAAGCCTTCGAAGATGCGCGCATGAAGTTCGATGTCCGCTATTACCTGGTGGCCATCCTCTTTATCTTGTTTGATCTGGAAATTGCCTTTCTCTTTCCTTGGGCGGTATCGCTGCAAAAGGTGGGGTTGACGGGTTTTTTCGCGGTGTCTGTTTTTCTCGCCATTCTGGTGGTCGGCTTTGCCTACGAATGGAAAAAGGGTGCTCTCGATTGGGAGTAAGTGCCCTGAACAAGGATTGACGCGATGATTGAAGGCGTAATGAAAGAAGGCTTCGTCACCACGAGTTATGACTCGGTGGTGAACTGGGCCAAGACCGGTTCGCTCTGGCCAATGACCTTCGGTTTGGCCTGCTGCGCGGTCGAGATGATGCATGCAGCAGCTGCGCGTTACGACATTGGTCGCTTCGGTGCCGAAGTGTTTCGCGCCAGCCCGCGCCAGTCCGATTTGATGATTGTGGCTGGTACGCTGTGCAACAAGATGGCGCCTGCGCTGCGCAAGGTGTACGACCAGATGAGTGAGCCGCGCTGGGTGCTGTCCATGGGGTCGTGTGCCAATGGTGGTGGTTATTACCACTACAGCTATTCCGTGGTGCGCGGCTGCGACCGCATTGTCCCTGTGGACGTGTACGTCCCTGGTTGCCCGCCCACGGCGGAGGCCTTGATCTACGGGATCATCCAGTTGCAGCAAAAAATCCGCCGCACCAATACGATCGCGCGTGCTTGAGGGGCTACCAATGACATCAGTTGCTATGCGCCCCGAGGCTGTTCGCGATGCTGTTGCCAGTGCGCTCGGCGATGTTGCGCGCACCGTGCACGTCGCGCTGGGGCAGGTGATTGCCGAGGTGCCGGCCGCTCACTACCACCAGGCCATGCAGACCTTGCGCGACGCGCCGTCTTGCCGCTTCGAGCAGTTGGTAGATCTGTGCGGCATGGACCATTCGACCTATGGCGACATCGGCACCGAGGGTGCGCGTTACAGCGTGGTTTCGCAATTGCTTTCCGTTAGCCTCAACCAGCGCGTGCGCGTCAAGGTGTTTTGCCCGGACGACGATTTTCCGGTGGTGGCCTCGGTCAGTGACCTGTGGAACTCCGCCATCTGGTACGAGCGCGAGGCCTTTGACCTGTATGGCGTGGTTTTTGATGGCCATGGTGACCTGCGCCGCATCCTGACCGATTACGGCTTCATTGGTCACCCCTTCCGCAAGGATTTTCCACTGTCCGGCCATGTTGAGATGCGCTACGACGCGGATCAGCGTCGCGTGATTTATGAGCCGGTCACCATCGAGCCGCGTGAAGTGACGCCCCGGATCATCCGCGAAGACAAATACGGAGGCCTGCACTGAGGCGTGCTGACGGATTGCCATGGCTGAAATCAAGAACTACTCTCTGAACCTGGGTCCGCAGCACCCGGCGGCACACGGCGTGTTGCGTCTGGTGCTCGAACTCGACGGCGAAGTCGTGCAGCGCGCTGATCCACATATCGGCTTGCTGCATCGCGCCACGGAAAAGCTCGCCGAGCACAAGACCTTCCTCCAGTCGCTGCCCTACATGGACCGGCTGGACTACGTCTCGATGATGTGCAACGAGCACGCGTACTGCCTGGCGATCGAGAAGCTGCTGGGCGTGGAGGTTCCGCTGCGTGCCCAGTACATCCGTGTGATGTTCTCGGAAATCACGCGGCTGATGAACCACCTCATGTGGCTGGGTTCGCACGGCAACGACTGTGGCAGCTCAACCATCCTGATCTACACGTTCCGCGAGCGCGAAGATCTGTTCGATATGTACGAGGCTGTGTCGGGTGCGCGCATGCATGCGGCGTATTTCCGGCCGGGCGGCGTATACCGCGATCTGCCCGACAGCATGCCGCAGTACAAGGCGAGCAAGGTGCGCAACGCCAAGTCTCTGGAAGCACGCAACGAAAATCGCAAAGGCTCGTTGCTCGATTTCATCGACGACTTCACGCAGCGCTTCCCCAAGTGCGTGGACGAATACGAAGTTTTGCTCACCGACAACCGAATCTGGAAGCAGCGCACCGTAGGCGTTGGCGTGGTGTCAGCCGAGCGGGCGCTGAACCTGGGCATGACCGGGCCCATGTTGCGCGGCTCTGGCGTGGTGTGGGATTTGCGCAAGACCCAGCCTTATGAAGTCTACGACCGCCTGGAATTCGACGTGCCAGTCGGCGTTACCGGCGATTGCTACGACCGGTATCTGGTCCGCGTGCAGGAGATGCGTGAGTCCAACCGCATCATCAAGCAATGTGTGGACTGGCTGCGCAAGAACCCCGGCCCGGTGATCACCGACAACCACAAGGTGGCGCCACCCAGTCGTGAGTCCATGAAGACCGGCATGGAGGATTTGATCCACCACTTCAAGCTGTTCACCGAAGGCATGCATGTGCCCGAAGGGGAGGCTTATGCCGCCGTGGAGCACCCGAAGGGCGAGTTTGGTATTTATCTGGTGAGCGATGGGGCTAACAAGCCCTACCGTCTCAAGATTCGCGCGCCTGGCTTCCCGCATCTCGCCGCCATGGACGAGTTGGCCAAGGGGCACATGCTGGCGGATGTGGTTGCCATCATTGGCACCATGGACATCGTGTTCGGAGAGATTGACCGATGATTTCTGACGCAACCCTCACGCGTTTTGCACGCGAAGTTGCCAAGTACCCTGCCGAGCAAAAACAGTCTGCCGTGATGGCGTGCCTGGCTATCGTGCAGCAGGAGCAGGGCTTCATCAGCGAGACCGCTGAAATCGATATTGCTGCGTACCTGGGCATGCCGCAGATCGCTGTACATGAAGTGACGACCTTCTACAACATGTACAACCAGCATCCGGTGGGCAAGTACAAGCTTAACGTCTGCACCAACCTGCCGTGCCTGCTGCGGGACGGCGGCAAGGCGCTTGAATACCTGGAAAAGAAGCTCGGAATTTCCACGGGCGACACGACGCCCGATGGCCTGTTTACGCTGCAACAATGTGAGTGTCTTGGCGCCTGCGCCGATGCGCCCGTCATGTTGGTGAATGACCGCTCCATGTGTAGCTTTATGTCAGACGACAAACTTGATCAGCTTGTGGACAGTTTGCGTGCGGCGGAGGGGCGGGCATGAAGGCGGCGCAGGTACTCTCGCAGTTTCAGGCTGCCGGCGTCGAAACCTGTTTTCACGGTCGCCATATTGATCCGCAAATTTACGCCGAGCTTGACGGTTCGAATTGGGGCATTGAGTCGTATACCAAGCGCGGAGGTTATCAAGCGCTGCGTACGATCCTTGGCGCCGATGGCGGAACGGCCTGGACACAGGATCAAGTGATCGCCACGGTCAAGGAATCGGGTTTGCGGGGACGCGGTGGGGCGGGTTTCCCGACTGGTCTGAAGTGGAGCTTCATGCCGCGCCAGTTCCCCGGCCAGAAGTACCTGGTGTGCAATTCGGACGAGGGCGAGCCGGGCACATGCAAGGACCGTGACATCCTTATGTACAACCCGCACAGCGTGATCGAGGGAATGATCATCGCAGCCTACGCCATGGGCATCAGCGTCGGGTACAACTACATTCACGGTGAAATTTTCCGGGAGTACGAGCGGTTCGAGACGGCTCTCGAAGAAGCGCGTGCGGCCGGATTCCTCGGCTCCAAGCTTCTAGGCAGCGACTTCAGCTTCGAGTTGCACGCGCACCATGGCTTTGGTGCCTATATCTGTGGTGAAGAAACGGCTTTGCTGGAGTCGCTGGAAGGCAAAAAAGGCCAACCGCGCTTCAAGCCGCCTTTCCCCGCGAGCTTTGGTCTGTATGGCAAGCCGACCACCATCAACAACACCGAGACCTTTGCGGCAGTTCCATGGATCATCCGCAACGGCGGTGCCGCCTATTTGGCGTGCGGTAAACCGAATAACGGTGGCACCAAGATTTTCTCGGTCTCGGGCGATGTCGAACTGCCTGGCAATTACGAGGTGCCCATGGGCACGCCGTTCTCCAAGCTCCTTGAGTTGGCCGGTGGTGTGCGCAAGGGGCGCCAGCTCAAGGCGGTCATTCCAGGCGGATCCTCGTCGCCCGTGCTGCCTGCTTCCATCATGATGGAATGCACGCTCGACTACGACTCCATCTCCAAGGCAGGTTCAATGCTTGGTTCTGGCGCAGTCATCGTCATGGACGACAGCCGTTGCATGGTCGAATCACTCAAGCGTCTGTCGTATTTTTACATGCACGAATCTTGCGGCCAGTGCACACCCTGCCGCGAAGGCACGGGCTGGCTGTGGCGTCTTGTGGACCGTATCCACCGCGGTGAAGGCCGGCAGGCCGACATGGACGTGCTCGATGACGTGGCGGCCAACATCATGGGACGTACGATTTGTGCGCTGGGGGACGCGGCCGCGATGCCGGTGCGCGCCATGCTCAAGCACTTCCGCCATGAATTCGAAGCGATGATTCCCAAGACAAATCCCCGGAAGTCGGCCTCGGCCTGACCATGAGAAAAGCATATGGTTGAAATCGAACTCGACGGGAAGAAGGTTGAAATCGCCGCAGGCAGCATGGTGATGCATGCTGCCGAAAAGGCGGGCACTTATATTCCACACTTTTGTTACCACAAGAAGCTGACCATTGCGGCCAACTGCCGCATGTGCTTGGTGGACGTGGAAAAGGCACCCAAGCCCATGCCAGCCTGCTGCACACCGGTGACGCAGGGCATGGTGGTGCGCACCACCAGTGACAAAGCCATCAAGGCACAAAAGTCTGTGATGGAGTTCCTGCTCATTAACCACCCGCTCGATTGCCCGATTTGCGATCAGGGTGGTGAGTGCCAACTGCAGGACCTTGCCGTCGGCTACGGAGCGTCGGCGTCGCGCTATGAGGAAGAAAAGCGTGTCGTCCTCCACAAGGACGTGGGCCCCTTGATTTCCATGGAAGAGATGACGCGCTGCATTCATTGCACGCGCTGCATTCGCTTCGGCCAGGAAATTGGCGGCGTAATGGAACTCGGCATGATCAATCGGGGCGAGCACTCCGAAATCACCACGGTTGCTGGCGACACGATCGATTCCGAGCTGTCGGGCAACATGATTGATCTTTGCCCGGTCGGTGCGCTGACCAGCAAGCCATTCCGTTACAGCGCCCGCACTTGGGAGCTCTCGCGCCGCAAGTCGATCAGCCCGCACGACTCCACGGGTACCAACCTCGTCGTGCAGGTCAAGAACCACCGCGTCATGCGCGTGCTTCCATTCGAGAATGAGGACGTCAACGAGTGCTGGATCGCCGACCGCGACCGTTTTTCGTACGAGGCGCTCTCCAGCTCCGACCGCCTGGAACACCCCATGCTTAAGCAGGGCGGTGAGTGGCGTGAAGTGGACTGGCAAACCGCGCTGGAATACGTTGCCAATGGTTTGCAGGACATTGATGCCGAGCACGGTGCATCCAGCATCGGTGCATTGGTCAGTCCGCACAGCACGCTTGAAGAGCTGTATTTGGCCGGCGCTCTGATGCGCGGCATCGGTAGCGGCAACATTGACTACCGTCTGCGCCACGCTGAATTCACGGCGGCGCCGGGTGTGCGTTGGCTGGGGCGCTCCATTGCGTCGTTGTCCACGCTTGATTCGGTGCTCGTGGTGGGTTCGAACGTGCGCAAGGACCACCCTTTGTTTGCGCAGCGTATTCGCCAGGCCGCGCGCAAGGGCTGCGTTGTCAGCTCCATCAATGTGGCAGCGCAGGATTGGGCCATGCCCGTGCCGCACGCCATGGTAGCGCCGGCCGCTGATTGGTTGCGAACGCTAGCCGACGTAGCCGGTGCCGTCGCACAGGCGCGGCAGGTGCAGGCGCCCGTGAATGTGGGCGAGTCGAGTGCGGCTGCGGCTGCTATTGCCGCGGCCTTGCTGGGGGGCGAGCAAAAGGCCATCCTGCTCGGCAATGCTGCCGCACACCACAGCCAGGCCTCGCAACTGCTTGCCCTGTGCAACTGGATTGGCGAGCAGACAGGTGCGACGGTGGGTTACCTCACCGAAGCAGCCAATACTGTGGGTGCCCAATGGGTGCGTGCATTGCCCGAAGCCGGTGGCCTGAACGCCGGGCAGATGCTGGGCGGCGCCCTCAAGGGCGTGCTCTTGCTCAATACCGAGCCGGAGTTTGACAGCGCGGCCGGCAAGCGTGCCAGTGCGGCACTGGCCAAGGCAGACATGGTCGTGACGCTCAGCCCGTTCAAGACCAACATGGAATTCAGCGATGTGCTGCTGCCTATCGCGCCGTTCACCGAAACGTCGGGAAGTTTTGTCAACGCTGAAGGCCGTTTGCAGAGTTTTCATGCCGTCGTGCGCCCCTTGGGGGAAACGCGCCCTGGCTGGAAGGTGCTGCGGGTGCTTGCGAACCTCATGGATCTTTCTGGAACTGACTTCGAGACCTCGCAGGAGGTGCTTGTCCAAATCACTGGCATGACCGGCGATAGCAGCGCAGTTCCCGTGGAGCAGTTGAACAACCACTCTGATGCAGTCGTGTCAGATCTGGCAGGTGTCGCCGGGGAGGCCCCGGCCGCAGCCGCGATCTACCAACTCGATGGCCTGGTTCGGCGCTCGCCCTCTTTGCAAGCGACGCGCGACGGCCTCGCTGGCGCCGCGGAGGCCCAGCCATGATCGACGCAATCTACAACGGCGGTTTGCACCTGCTGGATCAGGCTTGGTGGACCGGCGCTGGTTGGCCGGTGCTTTGGATTCTGATCAAGATCGTCGTGGTGTTGCTCCCGCTGATGGGCGCGGTTGCCTACCTGACGCTGTGGGAACGCAAGCTCCTGGGTTTTATGCAGGTGCGCCACGGCCCCAACCGGGTCGGCCCTCTGGGGTTGCTGCAGCCGATTGCCGATGCCGTCAAGTTGCTCACCAAGGAAATCATCCAGCCGTCTGCCGCCTCCAAAGGGTTATTTGTTCTTGGCCCGGTGATGGCCATCATGCCGGCTCTTGCCGCGTGGGTGGTGATTCCCTTTGGGCCCGAGGTCGCGCTCACCAACGTCAATGCTGGCTTGCTGCTGATGATGGCCATCACCTCGATCGAGGTGTACGGCGTGATCATTGCTGGCTGGGCGTCCAACTCCAAGTACGCTTTTCTTGGCGCCATGCGCGCTTCGGCGCAAATGGTGAGCTACGAGATTGCCATGGGTTTTTGCTTCCTGGTGGTCATCATGGTGTCGGGCAGCATGAACCTGACCGAAGTGGTGATGGGGCAGGCGCGTGGCACGATGGCATCGCACGGGCTGTCATTCCTGTCCTGGAACTGGCTGCCATTGCTGCCCATCTTCATCGTCTATCTGGTTTCGGCTGTCGCTGAAACCAACCGGCATCCGTTCGACGTGGTTGAGGGTGAGGCCGAGATCGTCGCAGGGCACATGGTGGAGTACTCCGGCATGGGGTTTGCCATCTTCTTCCTCGCTGAGTACGCGAGCATGTGGCTGGTGTCGATCCTCGCGGTGATCATGTTCCTCGGTGGCTGGCTCTCGCCATTCGCCGCGCTTGATTTCATCCCCGGCTGGATTTGGCTAGGCATCAAAACGTTTGCCGTGGTGTCCATGTTCATATGGATTCGCGCCACCTTCCCGCGCTTTCGCTACGACCAGATCATGCGTCTTGGCTGGAAGATCTTCATTCCGGTCACGCTCGTGTGGCTGCTCGTGATCGCGGGCTGGCTGCTCTCGCCCTGGAACATCTGGAAATAAGCGGAGAACTCCCTATGGCTGCCGTTTCTGCTGCATCTTTTTCACTCAAGGATTTCTTCAAAAGCTTCATGCTGGTGGAGCTGGTCAAGGGTATGGCGCTTACCGGGCGCTACACCTTCCGTCGCAAGGTTACGGTCCAGTTCCCTGAAGAAAAAACTCCGCTTTCTCCCCGTTTCCGTGGTCTGCATGCCTTGCGCCGCTACGAGAACGGCGAAGAGCGTTGCATCGCCTGCAAATTGTGCGAGGCGGTGTGTCCTGCCCTGGCCATCACGATCGAATCCGATATACGCGACGACGGCTCACGCCGCACGACACGCTACGACATCGATCTGACCAAGTGCATTTTCTGTGGTTTTTGCGAAGAGAGCTGCCCGGTTGACTCGATCGTGGAAACCAGCATTTTTGAGTACCACGGTGAAAAACGCGGTGACCTGTATTTCACCAAGGACATGCTGCTGGCGGTGGGTGACCGCTACGAAGCTGATATTGCTGCTGCCCGAGCGGCAGACGCGCCGTACCGCTGAAGCGGGTCGGCTCCCACGCGAGACTTATTGAAAAGAACCGATTCATGGATGCCAAGACTGGTTTTTTCTATTTTTTCTCGGTCGTGCTGCTGTACGCAGCCTTCCGGGTGGTTACGGCGCGCAACCCTGTGCATGCGGTGCTGCACCTGATGCTGGCGTTCTCTCAGGCAGCCGGGTTGTGGCTGCTGCTGAATGCGGAGTTTCTTGCCATCGTGTTGGTGCTTGTGTATCTGGGAGCGGTGATGGTGCTGTTCCTGTTCGTGGTCATGATGCTCGATATCGATATGTCGGGCGTGCGTCAGGGTTTCTGGAAGCACTTTCCGCTGGGAGCTGCGATTGGCGGTTTGATTGCGCTTGAAATGGCCTGGGTGCTGATGTCTGGTTTTCGTGGCATGGAGGAGCCCAAGGCCGTCGCGGTTGCGCTGGATGCCGCCGGCCAGGCGGTGCCTTTTTCCAACGCCAAAGCCCTTGGTGAGCTGATGTACACGCAGTACCTGCTGCCCGTGGAAATTGCTGCGGTGATTTTGCTGGTGGCAATGGTGGCGGCCATCGCCTTGACGCTGCGCCATCGCAAGGACAGCAAGGCCATCAGTCCTTCGCAACAGGTGCGGGTGCGTGCGCAAGACCGCATGCGCATCGTCAAGCTGGCGGCCACGGTGCAGGCGCCTGAACCCTCAGTGGACGCTGCCGCACAGGAGACCAAAGCATGAGCCTGACCTTGACCCTTGGCCATTTTCTCTCGCTGGGCGCCATGCTGTTTGCGCTCGCAGTGATCGGCATCTTCCTCAATCGCAAGAACCTCATCGTTTTGCTGATGGCGATCGAACTCATGCTGTTGGCAGTGAACATGAACTTCGTCGCGTTCTCCCATTATCTGGGCGACATGCATGGACAGGTGTTCGTGTTCTTCATTCTTACGGTGGCAGCGGCCGAGTCGGCCATTGGCCTGGCCATCCTGGTGCTTTTGTTCCGCAACAAGTCCAACATCAATGCGGACGCGCTCGACACCCTGCAGGGTTGAGGCGACAGACACGCAAGGTTTCGCACAATGAGTCAAACCCTCTCGGCTTCCACCCTGTTGATCGTGCCGCTGGCGCCATTGGCTGGCGCGTTGCTTGCCGGTATTTTCGGCACCACTTTTGGCGGCAACTGGATCGGCAGGCGTGCAAGCCACAGCCTGACGATTCTGGGCGTCTTGATTGCCTTTATCGTTTCCGCCATGACGCTCAAGAGTGTCGCAATGGATGGTGCCCGTTTCAATGAAACCATCTATACCTGGATGGTCGTTGGCGGCATGAAGATGGAGGTCGGTTTTCTCGTCGACAGCCTGACCGCCATGATGATGTGCGTGGTGACCTTTGTCTCGCTCATGGTGCACATCTACACCATCGGCTATATGGAGGAAGACGACGGCTACAACCGCTTCTTCGCTTACATCTCGCTGTTTACCTTCTCCATGTTGATGCTGGTCATGAGCAACAACATGCTGCAGCTGTTCTTCGGCTGGGAGGCGGTGGGCCTGGTGTCGTACCTGCTGATCGGTTTCTGGTTTAACAAACCCACGGCCATCTTTGCCAACCTCAAGGCCTTCATGGTCAACCGTGTGGGCGACTTCGGATTCATCCTGGGCATTGGTCTGATCGCGGCGTACGCCAATACACTGAACTATGGCGAGGTGTTTGCCAAGGCGGGTGAACTGGGGGCGCTGTCGTTTCCTGGTACCTCGTGGATGCTGATTACGGTCATCTGTATTTGCCTGTTCATTGGCGCCATGGGAAAAAGTGCGCAATTTCCGCTGCACGTCTGGCTCCCGGACTCAATGGAAGGCCCGACACCCATCTCGGCACTGATCCACGCGGCTACCATGGTGACGGCCGGCATCTTTATGGTGGCGCGCATGTCGCCGCTGTTCGAGCTGTCTGACACCGCCTTGAACTTCATTCTGGTGATTGGCTCCATCACGGCCCTGTTCATGGGGTTTTTGGGCATTATCCAGAACGACATCAAGCGCGTGATCGCCTACTCCACGCTCTCCCAGCTGGGCTACATGACCGTAGCACTCGGTGCGTCGGCTTACTCGGTGGGCGTGTTCCACCTGATGACGCATGCCTTCTTCAAGGCGCTGCTGTTCTTGGGCGCTGGCTCGGTGATTATCGGCATGCACCACAACCAGGACATCCGCTGGATGGGCGGTGTACGCAAATACATGCCCATCACCTGGATCACGTTTTTGCTGGGCTCGTTGGCCTTGATTGGCACGCCGCTGTTTGCAGGTTTTTACTCCAAGGACAGCATTATCGAAGCGGTCCATGCGAGCGATCTGCCGGCTGCGGGGTTCGCTTCGTTTGCGGTGCTTGCCGGCGTTTTCATCACGGCGTTCTATTCCTTCCGGCTGTATTTCCTGGTGTTCCACGGCAAGGAGCGTTACGACCAGAACCCGGATGCGCACCACCACGCTGCGGACGAAGAGCCCGATCCGCACCACCACCATGACGATCACAAGAAGCCGCACGAGTCACCTTGGGTGGTGACGGTTCCCTTGGTCCTGTTGGCGATTCCGTCGGTGGTCATCGGTTTCCTCACTATCGGCCCCATGCTGTTTGGTGATTTCTTCAAGGGCGTCATCGCCGTGGACGCAGCGCGGCATCCGGCTATGACGGAGCTCGTGGACGGTTTCCATGGGCCCGTGGCCATGGCGCTGCACGGTTTCACGGCGCTGCCTTTCTGGCTGGCCATGGCTGGCGTTGTGTCGTCCTACTACATGTACATGGTGAACCCGGCGTTGCCGGCGGCCATCAAGCGGATTTTTCACCCGGTGTACGCCTTGTTGGAAAACAAGTACTACATGGACTGGATCAACGAGAACATCCTCGCGCGTGCGGCGCGTGGACTTGGCGTGGCTTTGTGGAAGGGCGGCGACCAGGTGGTGATTGATGGCGTGATGGTGAACGGCTCCTGGAAGCTCGTGGGCTGGATCGCAGGAGTGGTGCGGCGCGTGCAGACGGGCTACGTCTTTCACTATGCGCTCGCCATGATTCTGGGCGTCTTCGTGCTCATGACGTACTTCGTCTGGCTCAACAAGTAGGGGAAGAATAAAAATGGGTGTGTTGAGTCTTGCTATCTGGACGCCGATCGCGTTTGGTGCCCTGCTGCTGATGTTCAGCGGCGACAAGTACGCGGGTCTGTCGCGCTGGCTGGCGCTGGTGGGTTCGCTGGCCGGTTTGGTGGCGACTTTTCCGCTGATGGCCGGTTTTGTTCCCGGTACCGCGGACATGCAGTTTGTCGAGAAGGTGTCGTGGATCGACACCTTCCATATCTTCTACCACGTGGGCGTGGATGGAATTTCGTTCTGGTTTGTGCCCCTCACGGCCTTCATCACGGTGATTGTGGTGATTGCCTCATGGCAATCGATTACCTCACGCGTCAACCAGTACATGAGCGCGTTTCTGATCCTCTCGGGGATCATGATCGGTGTCTTCTGTGCACTCGACGGGATGCTGTTCTACGTGTTCTTCGAGGGCACGCTGATTCCCATGTATTTGATCATTGGCGTCTGGGGTGGCCCGCGCAAGATCTATGCAGCCTTCAAGTTCTTCCTGTACACCTTGCTTGGCTCCCTGCTGATGCTGATCGCCATGCTCTACCTCTACAACGAGGCGGGTGGCAGTTTCGACATTGCGGCCTGGCACGCCGTGCCGCTCTCGGCCCATGCGCAGACCATGCTGTTCTTCGCGTTTGTTGCGGCCTTCGCCGTCAAGATCCCGATGTGGCCGGTGCACACCTGGTTGCCGGACGTGCACGTGGAAGCGCCCACCGGCGGCTCTGCCGTGCTGGCAGCCATCATGCTCAAGCTGGGGGCCTACGGGTTTCTGCGCTTCTCGCTGCCCATTGCCCCCGATGCGTCGCGCGAGTGGGCCTGGCTGATGATCACCTTGTCGCTCGTTGCCGTGATCTACGTCGGTCTTGTGGCCATGGTGCAGAAGGACATGAAGAAACTGGTGGCCTATTCCTCGGTCGCACACATGGGTTTTGTCACCCTGGGTTTCTTCATCTTTAACGACCTGGGCGTTTCGGGCGGTATTGCCCAGATGATTGCGCACGGTTTCGTTTCTGCCGCCATGTTCCTGTCGATTGGCGTGCTGTACGACCGCCTGCACACGCGTGACATTGCCGATTACGGCGGCGTGGTCAACACCATGCCCAATTTTGCGGCCTTTGCGCTCTTGTTTTTCATGGCCAACTGCGGCTTGCCGGGTACCGCAGGCTTCGTGGGTGAGTGGATGGTGATTCTGGCCGCCGTCAAGTCCAACTTCTGGATTGGCATGGCCGCAGCCACCGCACTCATCTGGGGCGCTGCCTACAGCTTGTGGATGTTCAAGCGCGTGTATTTGGGCGCGCCGGGCAATGCCAATGTGCGGGCCATGCTCGACATTGGCCGCCGCGAGTTCCTCGTGCTGGCTTTGCTGGCCGTGGCTATTCTTGCCATGGGCCTGTACCCAAAGCCGGTGACCGATGTGACGGACGCTTCGGTAGCCCAACTGCTCAAGCACGTGGCCATGTCCAAGCTGAACTGACCTGATCGAAAAAGAGTATCCCGATGATTGACAACATCAGCTGGCTGGCGATTTATCCCGAGGTAGTGCTGCTGGTCATGGCCTGCGTGATTGCGCTGATCGACCTGGCCGTGAACAGCCCGCGTCGCACCGCGACCTATTTGCTGACGATGCTGACGCTCGCGGTGGTGGCAGTGCTGCAGGGCGTGTACGCCAGCAGCGGCAATACTTTCTACGGTTTCGGCAACATGATCGTCAGCGACGCCATGGGCAACTGGCTCAAGTGCTTTGCCGCGGTGGCCTTGATGGTGACGCTGGTCTATGGCCGCCCCTACGCGGGCGACCGCGACATGCTGCGCGGCGGCGAGTTGTTCACCCTCAGTATGTTTTCGCTCCTGGGCATGTTCATCATGATCGGCGGCAACAACTTTCTGGTGATCTATTTGGGTCTTGAGTTGCTCACGCTATCGAGCTATGCACTGGTCGCCCTGCGCCGCGATGACCCGGTAGCGACCGAGGCAGCGATGAAGTACTTCGTGCTCGGCGCAATGGCCAGCGGTTTCTTGTTGTACGGCCTCTCCATGCTCTATGGCGCCACGGGCTCGCTGGACATTGGCGAGGTGTTCAAGGCCGTCAATGCCGGCCAGATTCGCCATCAGGTGCTGGTGTTTGGCTTGGTGTTTATCGTGGCCGGCCTGGCGTTCAAGATGGGTGCAGTGCCTTTCCATATGTGGGTGCCCGACGTGTACGAAGGGGCCCCTACCGTCATCACCCTGTTGATCGCTGGCGCACCCAAATTGGCAGCGTTTGCCATCGTCATGCGCTTGCTGGTCGATGGCTTGTTGCCCCTGGCGATTGATTGGCAGCAGATGCTGGCCGTGCTCGCTATCGGATCGATTCTGGTGGGAAATCTGGCGGCCATTGCGCAGACCAATCTCAAGCGCATGCTGGCGTACTCCACCATCTCGCAAATGGGTTTCGTGCTGCTGGGTTTGATGTCGGGCGTGGTCAATGGCAATGTGGACGCCGCCACCGTGCAGGCAGCCTACAGCGCCTCCATGTTCTATGTGGTGACCTATGTGCTCACCACGCTGGCGACTTTCGGCGTCATCATGCTGTTGGCGCGCAGCGGATTCGAAAGCGACAAGATTACCGACATGGCTGGCTTGAACCAGCGCAGTCCCCTGTTCGCAGGTATTCTGGCCGTGTGCCTGTTCTCCATGGCCGGTGTACCGCCGCTGGTCGGCTTCTACGCCAAGCTGTCTGTGTTGCAAGCCCTGGTTGCCTCGGGTGAAACGCCCTACATCGTCTTGGCTGTCTTTGCCGTGATGATGTCGCTCATAGGCGCTTTCTACTATCTGCGTGTGGTGAAAGTCATGTATTTTGATGCGCCCGTGCAGACAGCCCCCATCCAGGCGCCGCTTGATGTGCGCGTTGTCTTGACCCTCAACGGCGCTTTGCTGTTTGTCTTGGGGCTGCTGCCTGGCGGGCTCATGGCCCTGTGCAGTGGCGCCATCCTGCGTTCGCTTGCCTCCTGAGCTACTACGGTGTCACAAACGGGAGCCATCTGGCTCGTGATCCTTCTGGCTTGCCTGGCCGCCAACCTGCCATTCGCCAACCACCGGGTGCTGGTGCTGGGGCCTCGGCTGCAGCCGCGTAAGCCTTTGGTAGTGCGCTTTGCCGAACTGCTGGTGCTGTATTTTGTGGTGGGAGGCATCGGTCTGCTCCTGGAGAAGCGTGCCGGGCAGATTGCGCACCAGCAATGGGAGTTTTATGCCGTGACCGGTGCCTTGTTCATCACCCTGGCATTTCCGGGTTTTGTCTACCGCTATCTGTTGCGGCATCGCACCTAGACGGGCGTCCACTGGCAAAGCAGTCATGAAGGTTCTTGATCTTCAATGTGCCAACGCCCATGTCTTTGAGGGCTGGTTTGCCGACGAAGCGGCGTTCCAGCGGCAACTGTCCGAGGGGTTTTTGCAGTGCCCGGTGTGCGCCAGTGCTGCGGTGCACAAGCTCTTGAGCGCGCCGCGTATCAACCGGGGTGCAACGCCAGTAGCCACTTCGGCGGCTCAAGGCGCAGAGGCAGAAAGCGGTGCCAATGCACAAGCCGACTGGCTGCAACGCGCCCGCGACATGGTGGCGCAGGCTGAAGACGTGGGCGAGCGTTTCGCCACTGAGGCGCGCGCCATGCACGAAGGCGAGCAGCGCAGCCGCTCCATTCGGGGCGTTGCCAGCCTGGAGCAGGCACGTGAACTGCTGTCTGACGGCATTCTGGTGATGCCAGTGCCCCCAGCGCTGAGCGATACCTTGCACTGACGAATACTATTAAAAACATAGCTTATAGCGCTTATGTGATAAGCGCTAGAGGCCATTTTTCCTATATTTCCTAGACGGTGAATTGCAGGGCGGCCAGACGGGCGTAGGTTTCGCCGCGCGCAATGAGTTCGCTGTGCGTGCCTTCTTCGACCACGCGGCCGTGGTCCAGCACCACGATGCGGTCGGCGTTCTGCACCGTTGCCAGCCGGTGGGCAATGACCAGCGTGGTGCGCTGGCCGGCGTGGCTCTGCATGGCCGAGTCCAGCGCCGCTTGCACCATGCGTTCGCTCTCGGCGTCGAGTGCGCTGGTGGCCTCGTCGAGCAGCAGGAGGGGCGGATTCTTCAGCATGGCGCGGGCGATGGCGATGCGCTGGCGCTGGCCGCCCGAGAGGCGCACGCCGCGCTCACCCAGAAAGGTGTCGTAGCCCTCGGGCAAGGCGCTGAGAAAATCGTGGGCGAAGGCATCGCGCGCGGCAGCGCGCACCTCATCGTTGCTTGCATCGGGCCGGCCATAGCGAATGTTTTCCAGCGCAGTCGCGGAAAAAATCACAGCGTCTTGCGGCACGGTGCCGATCCGCTGGCGCAAGTCCTCCAGGGCCATGTCGCGTACGTCGATGCCATCGAGCCGTATGCCTGGCACGGGGCGGCTGGGGTCTGAGCCTGGCATGGCGTCCACATCGTAGAAGCGTTGCAGCAACTGAAAGACGGTAGTTTTTCCGGCGCCGCTCGCGCCCACCAGCGCCACGGTCTCGCCTGGCCGCAGGTGGAGTGTGAAATCGACCAGTGCCGCCTGCGCGGGCCGCGAGGGGTAGTGGAAGCGAACGTGGTCAAAGACGACCTCCAGACCCCTGCCGCTGGGCACCAGGGCGCGCGGCACTTGTGGCGATTGCACCGGGGACTGGCTGGCCAGCAGTTCCATGAGCCGCTCGGTGGCGCCGGCAGCGCGCAGCACGTCGCCATAGACTTCCCCAAGCACCGCAGCAGCGCCCGCCAGCAGTCCGACGTACAGCACCGTCTCGCCCAGATGTCCCGCCGTCATGGTGCCCGCCAACACGGCCTGGGTTCCCTGGTAGAGGCCCCAGAGCAGCAACGCAGCGTTGGCGATGATGATGAAGGCCACCAGCAGTGCGCGGGCGCGCGAACGGTGCACCGCAGTCTCGAAGGCGTTTTGCGTGGCCTTTGCAAAGCGTGTGGATTCGCGCGCTTCCGCGGTGAAGCTCTGCACCACCGGCACGGCGTTGAGCACTTCGGCGGCGATGGCGCTGGAGTCCGCCACCCGGTCCTGGCTGGCGCGCGAGAGCTTGCGTACCCGCCGCCCGATCCACATCGCGGGCAGCACCACCACGACCAGCATGAGCAGCACGATGGCCATGATGCGGGGGTTGGTCCACACCAGCATGACGATGGCGCCACCGCCCACGACGGCGTTGCGCAAGCCCATCGACAACGATGAGCCCACCACAGTCTGCACCAGCGTGGTGTCGGTGGTCAGGCGGGAGAGCACCTCGCCGCTTTGCGTGGTTTCAAAAAATTCCGGGCTCTGACGCAGCACGTGGGCGTACACGGCGTTGCGCAGGTCTGCTGTGACACGTTCTCCAAGCCAACTCACCATGTAAAAGCGCGCCGAGGAAAATAGGCCCAGCATGATGGCGACGCCAAACAGCGCCAGAAAATGGTTTCTCAAACCCAGCGCTGTGGCGCCACGGTTTTGCGGTGCCAGGCCCCCGTCGATGAGGGTACGCAAAGCCATCGGGAAGGCCAGCGTGGCCACTGCGGCCAGCAGCAAAAACAAAAATGCCAATGCCAGGCGCGCACGGTATGGCCGCAGAAAAGGCAATAGACCGGAAAGTGAACGGGGGGCGCCGGTGGACGGCGATGTGTCACGGGATGAAGCCATGTTGCCAAGTGTAGGGCGGGCAGCCTTGTAGGCACTTTTACATACGCGTTAGTCCCAGTGCAACCCTAGGCATGGCGCCGTACCATGACCTATGACAAGTTTTGCATGCGCTCTGCTGTGTGCATTGCATGGCCCCCATCCCTAAGAAAACACTTCAGGTCCTGATGAGCGACTTTATTCTTGAGACCCGCAATTTGACGAAGGAGTTCAAGGGCTTTACCGCTGTGAGCGACGTGAGCTTGAACGTTCAACGCCATTCCATCCATGCGCTGATTGGTCCCAATGGCGCGGGCAAAACCACCTGCTTCAACCTGCTGACGAAATTCCTTGAGCCCACTTCGGGCAGCATCCGTTTCAATGGCCGTGACATCACGCGCGAGCAGCCGGCCCAGATCGCGCGGCGTGGGGTCATCCGCTCGTTTCAGATTTCGGCGGTGTTCCCGCACCTCACGCTGATCGAAAACGTGCGTATCGGCCTGCAGCGCAGGCTGGGCACGGCGTTCCATTTCTGGCGCAGTGAGCGCAGCCTGCGCCAGCTCGACGACCGGGCGATGCAACTGCTCACCGAGGTGGGCCTCGAAGATCTGGCCGACGAAGTGACCGTGAACCTGCCCTACGGGCGCAAGCGTGCGCTTGAGATTGCCACCACGCTTTCCATGGAGCCTGAGCTGATGCTGCTCGATGAGCCTACCCAGGGCATGGGCCACGAGGACGTTGACCGCGTGACCGACCTGATCCGCAAGGTCTCGGTTGGCCGCACCATCCTGATGGTGGAGCACAACATGAAAGTGGTCTCGACCATCGCCGACCGCATTACCGTGCTGCAGCGCGGCACTGTGCTGGCCGAGGGCCCCTACGACGAAGTTTCCACCAACCCCGAGGTGATGGAAGCCTACATGGGCAGCACCGATGCCCAGCTGCAAGGAGCGCACTGACATGGCAAGCACCGCCAGCCAGACTCCCGCCCTTGAAATTGCCAAGCTAGAAGCCTGGTACGGCGAATCGCACGTGCTGCATGGCATTGACGTTGTCGTGCGGCCCGGCGAAGTGGTGACGCTGCTTGGGCGCAACGGCGCCGGCCGCACCAGCACCCTGCGCGCCGTCATGGGATTGACCGGGGCGCGCAAGGGCTCCATCAAGATCAATGGCGTGGAAACCATCGACATGCCCACGCACCGCATTGCGCACCTTGGCGTGGGCTATTGCCCGGAGGAGCGGGGCATCTTCGCCAGCCTGTCGTGCGAAGAAAACCTGCTGCTGCCGCCAGTGCTCAAGACCGGCACGCCCGGCATGTCGCTTGAAGAGATCTACGACATGTTTCCCAACCTCGCCGAGCGCCGCAATAGCCAGGGCACGCGCCTGTCCGGCGGCGAGCAGCAGATGCTGGCCGTGGCGCGCATCCTGCGCACGGGTGCCAAGCTGTTGCTGCTCGACGAAATTTCCGAAGGCCTTGCGCCGGTGATCGTGCAGGCGCTGGCACGCATGATCACCACGCTGCGGACCAAGGGTTATACGGTGGTCATGGTCGAGCAGAATTTTCGGTTCGCCGCTCCGCTTGCTGATCGGTTTTACGTGATTGAACATGGCGCCGTGGTGCAGCATTTCGCTGCGGCAGAGCTTGAATCCCGTATGCCGATCCTCAACCAGTTGCTGGGGATTTGAGCGCGTCACTGCCGCTTGCTTGTCGCAAGCATCCTTTCATTTTTTTGTTTTCCAACCGTCCACAAGGAGACACCGCATGAAGTACAAGCACACCACACTGGCATTGATGCTCGCCGCTGCAGGCCTGGCCACCGGCGCCGCGCACGCCCAGGAAAAGGTCGTCATCGGATTCGTCACCGACATGTCGAGCCTTTACTCGGATGTGGAAGGCAAGGGCGGCGCTACTGCCATCCAGATGGCCATTGATGATTTTGGCGGCAAGGCGCTTGGTCAACCGATCGAACTGCTCACGGCCGACCACCAGAACAAGGCCGACATCGCCGCTTCCAAGGCACGTGAATGGATCGACACACAGGGCGCGACCATGATTTTCGGTGGCACCAACTCGGGCACCGCGCTGGCCACGGCCAAGGTGGCGCAGGAGAAGAAGCGTGTGTACATCAACAACGGTGCTGGTTCGTCGGCGCTCACCAACGAAGCCTGCACGCCCTATACCGTGCACTACGGCTACGACACCGTGGCACTGGCCAAGGGTACGGGCGGAGCTCTGGTCGATGAGGGCTACAAGACCTGGTTCTTCCTGACGGCCGACTATGCCTTTGGCCATGCGCTTGAGAAAGATACCTCTGCCGTGGTGGAAGCCAAGGGTGGCAAGGTGCTGGGCGCCGTGCGCCATCCGCTCAACGCGTCGGATTTTTCGTCCTTCTTGCTGCAGGCGCAAAGCTCCAAGGCGCAAGTCCTGGGCCTGGCCAACGCGGGTGGCGACACGATCAACTCCGTCAAGGCCGCCAAGGAATTCGGTATTGACAAGACCATGAAAGTGGCAGGTCTGCTGGTGTTCCTGAGTGACATCCACAGCCTGGGCCTGAAGAATGTGGGCGGCCTGCTGCACACCACCAGCTGGTACTGGGACAAGGACGATGCATCGCGCAAATTTGGCGAGAAGTATTTCGCCAAGATGAAGCGCATGCCCACGGACGTGCAGGCGGCCGACTACTCGGCCACCATGACCTACCTGAAGGCCGTTGCGGCCGTGAAGACAACCGATGCCGACAAGGTGATGGAGTACATGAAGAAGACGCCCATCAACGACTTCTATGCCAAGAACGGCATCATCCGCCCGGATGGCCGCATGGTGCACGAGATGTACCTGGTGGAAGCCAAGCAACCTTCCGAATCCAAGAAGCCCTGGGACTACCTCAAGATCGTGAAGAAGCTGCCCGGCGACTCGGTGTTCACCACCAAGGCCGACAGCAAGTGCGCGCTCTGGAAATAAACCTCTGACCCGACCCTTCCACGACCTGTTCTGCCCATGGAATTCTTTGGTATCTCATTGCCAGGCTTGCTGAGCCAGCTCCTTCTGGGGCTGGTCAACGGCTCGTTCTACGCAATTCTTAGCCTGGGGCTCGCCGTGATCTTCGGCCTGCTCAATGTCATCAACTTTGCGCATGGTGCGCTGTTCATGATGGGGGCCGTGATTACCTGGATGGCCATGAACTACTTTGGCATCAACTACTGGGTGATGCTGGTGGTGGCACCGCTGGTCGTGGGGGTGTTCGGGGTGCTCATTGAGCGCCTGCTGCTGCGCTGGATCTACAAGCTCGACCATTTGTATGGTCTGCTGCTCACGCTGGGGTTGACGCTGTTGATCGAGGGTGTGTTCCGCTCGGTCTACGGTGTGTCGGGTTTGGGTTACGACACGCCCGATCTGCTGTCTGGCGGTACCAACCTCGGGTTCATGTTTCTGCCCAACTACCGCGCCTGGGTCGTGGTGGCGTCTATCTCCGTCTGCCTTGCCACCTGGTTCGTGATCGAAAAGACCAAACTTGGTGCCTACCTGCGCGCAGGGACCGAAAACCCTCGCCTGGTCGAAGCCTTTGGTGTGAACGTGCCCGTCATGGTCACGCTCACCTATGCCTTCGGCGCCGCGCTGGCGGCGTTTGCGGGTGTTCTGTCGGCCCCGGTGTACCAGGTGTCGCCTTTGATGGGGCAAAACATGATCATCGTGGTGTTTGCCGTGGTGGTCATTGGTGGCATGGGCTCGATCATGGGGTCCATCCTGACCGGTCTTGGTCTTGGCGTCATTGAAGGGTTCACCAAAGTTTTTTATCCAGAAGCCTCGTCCACCGTGGTGTTCGTCATCATGGTGATCGTGCTCCTGATTCGCCCCGCCGGCCTGTTCGGCAAAGAAAATTGACGGGGCCCACAACATGAATCTCAAGAATCTTGCTGTCCTGGGCTATGGCCTGCTTTTCGTAGGTCTGTTGGCGGCGCCATTTTTAGGCGCCTACCCGGTTTTCGTGATGAAGCTGATGTGCTTCGCGCTGTTCGCCGCGGCCTTCAACCTGTTGCTGGGCTACACCGGCATGCTGTCGTTCGGCCATGCCGCCTTTCTTGGCGGAGCTGCGTATGTCACTGGGTACGCGATCAAGGTATGGGGCCTGACCCCGGAAGTGGGCCTTCTGCTGGGCACGGCCGGGGGCGCCTTTCTGGGGCTCATCGTCGGCTTCTTTGCGATCCGGCGCACGGGCATCTACTCGACCATGATCACGCTGGCGCTGGCGCAGATGCTGTTTTTCGTCGCGCTCCAAGCCCCGTTCACCGGGGGTGAGGACGGCCTGCAGTCGGTGCCGCGCGGCATGCTGTTTGGCCTGATCGACCTCAAGAACGACCTGGTGCTGTACTACATCGTGCTGGCCATTGTCGTGGCGGCTTTTCTGCTGATCGTGCGCACCGTGCATTCGCCGTTTGGCCAGGTGCTCAAGGCCATCAAGGAGAACGAGCCGCGCGCGACTTCGCTGGGTTACGACACCAACCGATTCAAATTGCTGGCCTTTGTGCTCTCGGCAGCGCTCTCTGGCTTGGCGGGTGCCCTCAAGACGCTGGTGATGGGGTTTGCCACGCTCAGCGATGTGCACTGGACGGCATCGGGCCACGTGGTGCTGATGACGCTGCTCGGCGGCTTGGGAACGCTCTCTGGTCCGCTGGTGGGCTCGGCCGTGGTGGTGTTGTTGGAAAACAAGCTTGGCGAGGTGGGGCATTTCCTTGCCGAGACGACCCATATCGACTGGTTCAACACGCTGGGTGAATCGGTCACCATGGTCACGGGCCTGATTTTCGTGGTCTGTGTGCTCGCCTTCCGGCGCGGCATCATGGGCGAAATCATCGCCTGGCTGACCCGCCGGCGCGGGGCCGGGAAAATCTGATTCCGGGCTGTCTGCCAAACGGCGCTGTTACAGCGCCAGCCGCGCGGCATAGCCTGTCATTTCCAGATAGCCGCGCCCCACTGCCTGGCCTCGTGCCCCGCGCAGTTCGCTCAAGCCTTCCCAGTAGAAGGCCCCGGTGGAGGCGCGGCTGTCGAGCTCTTGCGCATCCAGCAGCGCGTGCACTTCAAACAGGCCGACCGGTGTGCTGAGCCGCCAGGCCACGGGGTAGCGTGCACCGCTAGCGCCACTGGTCCAGGAGCGCAGGGGCGTAAAGCGCAGCGTCTCAGGGCCAAAATTGCGTGCTGGCCCGCCAGGCGCGCGCCACGAACCGCCCACCCAGAGCGCCGTGCCATTCGCGCGCCGCAGCTGGAAAGCCGTGAGCGCGCTGCCATCCTCCAGGTTCATGCCTATCCAGTCCCAACCCACGGCCTCGGTCGGCAGGATGGCTTGGCTGGCCTCGTGGTCCAGCCAGGCGCGGGCCGCAGTGTCGTGTACGGCCAAGCGCTCGCGCCCGAGGGTGATGTGGCCTTGCACCTGCAACTGCGGCTCGGTGATGTAGTAGCTCAGGTTGTCGGGCTGCGGCCCCTTGCGCGAAATTCCGGCCTCGCCTTGCAGCAGCACCTCCTGGGTGGCCGTCAGCTCCAGTTCCAGTGCGAAATCGGTGCCCAGCATGCGAGCGGTGTACTGGCTGCGACCCGCGGCATCGCGACGTTTCAAAAGCCAATCGCCGAGGACGATATCCGTATCCTGCTCACTCGCCTCGGCCAGGCTAAAGCCGGCGCGCGCAATCCGCTGCTCGTGCAGCATTCGCCTGCCTTGCAGGTCGGTGAGCGCCGCGTGCGCGAAGAGCAGTTGCCGTGCGGCAAACCGCGAATGCAGCGCCTGTGTTCCTGGCACCCGGCTGCGAAAGAAGGTCAGTTGAAAACCGAAGGTGCGTTCGCCTGCGCGCGCGTGGCCGGTAAGGTACCACCACTCGGTGCGCAGCTCGGGGTGGCTGCCGTGGTCACGGGGAAAATGCAGCGGCCCGGCAGGAAGGGTCTGCGCCGCAGCCGTGAGCGGCAAGGTGCACGTGCCCAAGCACAGCGCAAGCCACTCGCGTCGCGACCAGGCGGACGTTGGCACCGTTGCGGGTGGTGTTGTCGACGGTGCCGGGCGCATGGTGCTTACGCCATCAGCGCCTGCATTTTGGCGTGTGCGGCGGTGCAGTCGCCAAAGCGCTCCGCGACCCACGTGGCGTCGCAATAGGTGGGCAAATACCGCTCGCCAGCGTCGCAGAGCAAGGAGAGGATGGAGCCTTGCTCGCCGCGCTGGCGCATTTCGCCCGCGAGCGCCAGCATGGCAACAAAGTTGGTGCCCGTGGACGGCCCGACACGCCGCCCGAGCAAGTGCGAGAGCGCCTGCATGGCGGCAATCGATTCCACATCTGGCACCTCGACCATGCGGTCCACCAGCGTGCGGATGAAGCTTGGCTCCACGCGCGGCCGGCCAATGCCTTCAATGCGCGAGCCGGGTGCCGTGAGCGCAGCATCGCCCGTGCGGTGGTAGGCGCTGAAGACCGAGCCCGCCGGGTCGGTGACGCACAGCCTGGTGGCATGGCGCTGGTAGCGCACGTAGCGGCCAATCGTGGCGCTGGTGCCGCCGGTGCCCGCGCCGACCACGATCCAGCGCGGCACTGGGTGCCGCTCGCGCGCCATCTGCGTGAACATGCTTTCGGCAATGTTGTTGTTGCCGCGCCAGTCGGTGGCGCGCTCGGCGTAGGTGAACTGGTCCATGTAGTGGCCGCCTGTCTGCTCGGCAATCGCATGCGCCTCGTGGTAGACGGCGCCAGCGCTCTCCACCAGGTGGCAGCGCCCACCCTGAAACTCGATTTGCGCGATCTTTTCCGGCGAGGTGCCGCGCGGCATGACGGCGACAAACGGCAGGCCGAGCAGGCGCGCAAAGTAGGCTTCGCTGACCGCGGTGGAGCCGCTCGACGCCTCGACGATGGTGGAGCCTTCGCGCACCCAGCCGTTGCACAGGGCGTAGAGGAACAGCGAGCGCGCCAACCGGTGCTTGAGGCTGCCCGTGGGGTGGGTGGATTCGTCCTTGAGGTAGAGGTCGATGCCCTGCGCCGCATGCGAAGGCAGGCGCAGCGGGATCAGGTGCGTGTCGGCGCTGCGCTGGTAGTCGGCTTCGATGCGGTCGATGGCCTGGTGCAGCCAGGGGGTGGCGGTGGTGGTCATTCGCCGATTGTGGCGCAGCAGGTTTCCCGGCTCACCAATCCTCCTTCACCGCCATCACCGCGTCCCGCCCCGCGGCGGCCCGCCCGGCCAGCCAGGCGGTAGCGGTGCCGGCGAGCACCACGGCAGCGCACAGCAGCAACAGCCGCAGCAGCGGCAAGCGCAGCTCCATGGTCCAGTGAAAGCTCTGCGGATTCACCACCAGCACCAGCACCAGGGACACGGCGACTCCCAGCAGCAGGCCAGCCGCAGCGCCAACGCCCGTCCAGGCCGCGCCTTCGCTGGCCACCACAGCCAGGATCTGTGTGCGCGTCAGGCCCAGATGCGCCAGCAGTCCGAACTCCTTGCGTCGCGCCAGCACCTGCGCGCTGAAGCTCGCAGCGACACCAAACAGGCCGATGCCGATCGCCAGCGCCTGCAACCAGTAGGTGACGGCAAAGCTGCGGTCAAAGATGCGCAGCGACCGTTCGCGCACCTCGCCGGCCGATGAGAATTGCAGGCCCTCGGCCGCCGCTGCGCCTGCTTGCTGCGTGGCCAGTTGCGTGATCGCGCGGCGTGCGCTTGACATGTCGGTACCCTCAGCGGGCCACAGTGCCAGGTCGTTGGCGCCGCGCTCGCCGCTCAAGGCGGCGAAGGCGTTGCTGTCGATGACCAGTGCGCCGGTCTGGCGGGCATAGTCGCGCCACACGCCAGCTACAAAAAAGGAAGCTGCTGGCGCTTGTCCATCCTGCGCTAGAGCCCTAAAAGACTCTAAAAATGGCGCCAGATCAGACCCCGGCTGCGCGCCCCACAAGTCCGCGGCCGCTTCGCTCGCGTACACCGCGACCCGGCCAGGCGGTACGGCAAGCGCGGGGCCGATCAAGGGCAGCACCTTGTCAGCGCCAGCCTGCAGGGGCCTGGCAATCAGGGCGACGGCCGGGCGCGCCGGGTCGGGCTGGAGCTGCACCACCCGCAGGCCTTCCACGCGCGCGAGCGCTGGCAGGGCGCGCGCTGCCTGCACAAAGCGCTCGCTGAAAGCCGCCTGGCCGTCGGCCGAGGCGCCGCGCCCATAGAGCGGTGCGGGCAACACGGCATCCAGCCACTGCACCATCGAGCCGCGAAAGCTGCTCACCATGACCGTCAGCGCCACGGCCAGCGCCAGACTTGCCACCACACCACCGACTGCCACGGCCGCCAGTCCGGGCGTGCGGCGTGCCCGCTCCACCGCGAGCAGCGCGAGGGGATGTCGCCGGGACCATGCACCGAGTGCCTTGAGTAGCAACGCCGCCCCACTCGGTAGCAAGGCAATGCCGCCCAGCAGCAGCGCCGCCACCGACAGGTACGCCGCCACCGGCAGATCTGCCACTGCGGGAGCAAAGGCCAGCAGCACACCCGTGGCCAACAGTGCCAGTCCGGTGCGCGGCGAGGGTGCTTGCGTACCGGCGGTGTGCAGACCCTTGAGCGTTTGCGCAGGCGGCAAAGCCTCGGCGGTGCGCGCCGGCCACCAGCCGCCCAGCAGCGCGGCCAGAACACCGAGTGCACCATAGCCTGCCGCCGCGAGCGCGCTCCACTGCAAGGCAGGCTCTGCGCCGCTGAAGTAGCCGCCGCCCAGGTCACCGCCCAGCAGGCCCAGCGCACCCGCTGCGAGCGCCGTGCCCAGTGCCACACCGGCCGCGCTGCCCAGTACGCCGAACGTGGCCGATTCCAGCAGCACCAGCAGCAGGCGCTGGCGCGGCGTGGCGCCGAGCACGGCGAGCAGGGCAAACGCGGCCGAGCGCTGCGCCACGCTGAGCGAGAGCACCGAGAACACCAGGAACGCGCCCGTGAACAGCGCCACCAGGGCCAGCACGCTCAGGTTGACGCGGTAGGCGCGCGAGAGCGCATCCATGCGCTGGCCGGCGTCCTGCGCGTTGGCCCACACGAGGCCGGGCGGCCAGTCGGTGCGCTGTGCCATGCGCTGGGTGAAGCTGCTGCGCACCGTGCCCGGGCGCAGTTGCAGGTCGATGCGGCTCAGGCTACCCGCCAGGCCAAACATATCTTGGGCGGCGCCAAGGTCCATGACCGCCAGTGGTGCGCCGCCTGCGACCACGGTGCCGGCGACCCGCACGGTGAACTGCTCCAGCCCGCGCCGCAGCGTGATGCTGGGTGCCTCGGCAGGTGCCTCGGGCAAGTCCAGCGCACGCCGCGCCTGCGCATTGAGGTACACCGCGGCCGGAGCAAACAGGGCCAGGCGGTCGGTGGGCAGCCTGGCCCAGGGGCGCGGCATGAGCGCGGGTGCGGTGGCAGGGAGCAAGAGCGCATCTACGCCCAGCACACGTATCAGGGTGGGCGTCTGCCGATCTGCGGTGCTGGTGGCGCTGGCCTGCAATTGCAGTTCCAGCACCGGGCTGGCGCGTGCCACCTCGGGCTCGCGCGCCAGCAGCGGGTACAGGCGCTCGTCCACATGCCCTTGCGTGTTGCGCAACTGCAGGTCGGGTGTGCCGTTGATGCTGCGCGTGGCCTGTGCGAATTCCTCCAGCGCCGATGCGTTGATGGTGTGCACCGCGAAGGCCAGCGCCACGCCCAGCATCACGGCGCATACAGCCGCCAGGCTCTGCCAGGGGTGGCGGGCGAGGGCTTGGAGGGACCAGACGCGAAAGAGGCGGAGCACCTTGCCATTGTGCAGTTCTTGAATTGTGGCGCGCGCACCCTAGATGCTGCTCAGAGGCCGGCTGATGGCTGGCCCACCTTGAAACCAGCAACTTTGAAAGGAGCTATTGCCATGAACGCATTGATCGGCCGCGGTGGCCTGTTTGACGAGTTTTTCAAGGATGTGAATCCGGGGTTCTATGTGCGCCCGCTGCACGGTGACCCGCTGCCGAGCCCCGGCCAGATGAAGGTGGACGTCAAGGAAAATGACGGTGGCTTCCTGGTGTCCGCCGAGGTGCCTGGCGTACCCAAGGACGAAATACATGTCACGGTCGATGGCAATGTGGTGACGCTGCGTGCCGAAGTGCGCCAGCAGGACCAGCAAACCGAGGGCGAGAAAATGCTGCGCTCAGAGCGCTACTTTGGCAGTGTGTCGCGTAGCTTCCAGTTGCCGGCCGATATCGAGGCGAGCCAGTGCCAGGCGAAGTACGACAACGGCGTGCTGACGCTGAACCTGCCCAAGAAGCAGGGCGGTAGCGGCCAGCGTCTCGTCATCGAATAAGCCGGCTGTCAGCCGCGCATGCCGCCCGCTGTCAGGTGCAGCACCCGGTCGGCGCGCGCCGCCGCGGCGTCCGAGTGGGTCGCCAGCACCAGCGAGGCGCCATGCCGGTGCGTCTGGGCGATTAGCAAGTCCAGCACGCGCCCTGCCGTGCCGGGGTCAAGGTTGCCGGTCGGCTCGTCGGCCAGCAGCAGAGCGGGGCGGTGCACCAGCGCACGCGCCAATGCCACGCGCTGCAGCTGGCCGCCGCTGAGTTGCTGCGGCAACCGCGTGCCCAAACCTGCCAGGCCGACGGCGTCCAGCATGTCGGCTACCCGAGCAGTGAAACCCTTGTCGCCCAGCAGCATGAGCGGCAAGGACACGTTCTGCGCGACATCAAGATGCGGCAGCACGTGAAACGCCTGGAAGACAAAGCCCACATTCGCCCGGCGCCATAGCGCGCGCCGGGTCGTGTCGAGGGTGGCGAGGTCAGTGGAGCCATGGTGGATGCTGCCGGCACTCCAGGTGTCGAGGCCCGCCAGGCAGTTGAGCAGGGTGGATTTTCCGACGCCCGAGTCGCCAATGATGGCGACAAACTCGCCTGGCGCCACCGTGAAATCGACCTGCTCGAACACCGTGCTGTCGCCATAGCGTTTGGCGAGACCTGCCACCCGCACCTGGACGCTCATTTGGGAGGCTCCGTGCTGCGAGCTGGCTTGGGCTGGCCCGGTGCTGTGCTCATGGCGCAGGCTGCTCCAGCCGCGCCAGCACGGCGACCTCCAGAGCGGCCTGCATGTCCGCAGCGTCGCAGGCGATGCGTTGGCGCCCGGGCATGCTGCGCAACCAGGTGATTTGGCGTTTGGCCAGTTGCCGCGTGGCGGCGATGCCGCGCTCGCGCAGGTCGGCCAGGTCCAGTGGGCGTCCGCTGGCCGCTTGGGCGTCAAGCGCTTGCCAGGCCTGGCGGTAGCCGACGCAGCGCATGGCAGGCAGGTCGGCGTGCAGGCGTGGGTCGGCGCGCAGGCGCTGCACTTCGGCAAGAAAGCCCTGCGCGAGCATGCCATCAAAGCGCGCCGCAATGCGGGCGTGCAGCCAGGCGCGGTCGTCGGGTTCAAGGCTAAAAAGGCATCCAGCGCTTATACCGTCTGCGTTAGAAGCTCTCTTTTCAGGAGCATGAAAGGCAGATAGGGGCTGGCCGGAGATTTCCCATACTTCCAGCGCACGCTGGATGCGCTGGCTGTCAGCCGGGGCCAAGCGTGCCGCGGTCACCGGGTCGACCCCGGCCAGCTCGGCGTGCAGCGCTGGCCAGCCCAGTTGCGCGGCGCGCGCTTCGATGCGTTGGCGCACGTCTGGGTCGGCGGCGGGCATGGCGTCCAAGCCGTCGATCAGTGCCTTGAAATACAGCATGGTGCCGCCCACCAGCAGTGGCAGGGCGCCGCGAGCGCGAATGTCGCCGATCAATCGGGTAGCGTCCTGCACGAAGGCGGCTGCGCTGTAGGGCTCCCAGGGTTCGCGGATGTCGATCAGGTGGTGCGGCACGGTCGCGCGTTCGGCTACCGTGGGCTTGGCGGTGCCGATGTCCATGCCGCGGTACACCAGGGCCGAGTCGACGCTGACGATCTCCAGCGCCACCCTCTCGGCCAGGCGCTCGGCGAGCGCCAGGGCCGCGCCGGTTTTGCCAGACGCGGTGGGGCCGGCAATTGCCAGGCAGGGCAGGGCCTCAGCGGTGCTCAAGCGGTTCTCCAAACTTTTGCACCAGTGTCCACGCCACGGCTGCCACCAGCGTGGCCCAAAAGATAACGCCATGCACCAGCGGCCAAATGGTGCCATCAAGGTGTGCGCCCACCCAGCCGCCCACGGCAAAGGCCGCCAGCATCATCATGAGCCCATTGAGCGCCGAGGCCGCGCCGGCCGCGTGCGGAAACGGCCCCACGCAGCCCGACTGCCCGCACGGCTGGTGCATGCCATGCGCCACCATGAAGCAGTAGAACGGCAGCAGCAGTGCGATCGGGTGCCGCACACCGGCCCAGGCCAGCAACAGCATGGCGAGCGCGCCGCCCAGGCTTAGCGCCCCCGCCACCGCTACGGTGCAGCGCAGGCCGTGGCGCGTGAGTATGGCGCGGCAGGCGAAGGTGCCGCCGAAATAGGAAAAGGCACTGAAAAACAGCGCCAAGCTGTACTGCGTGCGCGAAAGATGCAGCACTTCGATGAACACGAACGAAGACGACGCCAGAAAGGTGAACAGTCCGCCGTAGGACGCTGTGGTGAGCAGGGAGAAAGCCCAAAACGTCGGATTGCGCAGTACGTGCATCCAGGTGCGCAGGAGGGTGGCGGGTTCCAGGGCCCGCAGGTTGCGGCGCGCCAGCGTCTCGGGCAGTCGCAGCGCCACGAGCGCCAGCGCCGCCATCGAAAAAACCGTCAATGCCAGCAGCGCCGCGCGCCAGCCCAGCCAGCCTGAGAGCAGCGCGCCGGTTGGCGGGCTCAGGCAGGCGACGATCCCCAACCCCGTGAGCGCGCGCGACATGGCACGGGCACCGGCCAGTGGTGCGTACAGGTCGCGGACGATGGCCCGCGCGCACACCACCACCGCGCCCATGGCCGCACCCTGCAGCGTGCGCCAGATCACCAGCCAATCCATGGAGGGCGCCAGTGCGCTGCCGATGGACGCCAGCGTGTACAGCCCAAGACCCAGGAGCAGCACGGGCCTGCGCCCCAAGCGGTCAGACAGCGGCCCCCAGGCAAGCTGCGACACACCAAACGCCAGCAACAAAGCGCTGAGCGTGAGCTGCGCCTGCGCCACCGGCGCACCCAGGCTGCGCGTCAGCGCAGGGAGCGCAGGCAGGTACAGATCGGTGGTGACCGGCTGAATGCTGAGCAGCAGCGCCAGCACTACAACGGCCAGGTCAGGCGATACCGCTGGTGCTGCGATCGGAGGGGCTGCGAGAGAGGGGGCGGGCATCGCTTTGAGCGTACCAGACGAAGTCAGGATGCGTCTTCCTCGCACCCCCATGAACATGGTCTTGGATTATGTCAATAGTATTCTCGGATTAATTGAATATAGACAATTAGAGTGTATTCTGTTATAATTCATAATGCGCATATATTTCGGCGCTATTTTTGTGAATATTGATGATTCTCATAGCGCGGATCGAAAATCATTCAATATTCATGCCATTTTGATGCAAGGAGTACCCCGGACGATGCAGGAATTTCTCGATATGTCTTTTGCTGGCAATGGCCTGCTCGCGTGGTTGCAGGCAGCGGTCTGGATTGTAGGGGCCGTGGTAATGATGAAAATCATATTGCCACTGATCATTCGACGTATTTCAACATGGGCGGCATCCACCAGCACCCGCTGGGACGACGCCCTGGTTCAGGGGTTGCGCGCAGTGCGCTGGTATCTGGTGGCGGTGGTGGCTCTGATCCCTGCCAGCAACGAGTTGGTATTGCGTGCCAGCAGCGAGCGCTGGCTGTCCGGTATGGCCACAGTGGCATTTTTTCTCCAATTGGGGCTGTGTGCCAATGCCTTCATCAGTGGCTGGATCACCACTGTGCGGCAGGATTCGCTGCAAAAGGACCCTTCCACCACCAGCGCCCTGTCGATTCTGAGTTTCATTGGTCGGGTGGTGGCCTGGGCCATTCTGCTGCTTCTGCTGCTCGATAATCTGGGTTTTGATGTCAATGCCCTGGTAGCCGGATTGGGCATTGGCGGTATTGCCATTGGCCTGGCGCTGCAAAATATTCTCGGCGATCTGTTTGCGAGCCTCAGTATTGTGCTTGACAAACCTTTCCAGGTCGGCGATTTCATCGTTATCGACGATTTCAGTGGCAGCGTCGAGAATATTGGCCTCAAAACCACCCGCTTGCGCAGCCTGAGCGGAGAGGTGTTGGTATTTTCGAATGGCGATCTGACGAAATCGCGGCTGCGCAATTACAAGCTCATGAAAGAGCGGCGCATTCCTTTTACCTTTGGCCTTACGTTTGATGCCACGCCGGATCAGCTTGAGCAGGTTCCGGACGCCATCAAGAAGGTTGTGGATGCGCAGAAGCAGGCCCGGTTTGACCGCGCGCATTTCACCGGCATTGGTGGCTCCAGCCTTGATTTCGAGGTCGTGTACTGGATGCTCACGCCCGACTACACCGCCTACCGCGATGTACAGCAGGCCATCAACCTGGGACTGATGCGCGAATTTGCCGCCCTCGGCGTCGATTTTGCCTTCCCCACGCACACCCTGATGTTGGGCAAGCAGAGCCCCATTGTGGTGGCGTTGGCGCAGGCTTCGGGCGTTCCAGAAGCCAGCAGGGCGCTGTAAACGCCGCGCCTCGCTCACGGCAGCCTCGGCGGCCGTGCTTTCTTGTCACCTCTTTCTCATCCGCGCTGGCACCGGGGCTGCGGCTTTTTCCGCCAGCCCTTCGCTGGGGCGGGTTTCTTGCCCACCCTTCACGAAAGGAGCGCCCATGCACCAGACCATTCTCGCCACCGACCTCGACGGCACGTTTCTCGGCGGCAGCGCCGACGAGCGCACGGCCCTGTACGACTGGATTGGCCAGCGGCGCAGCGAGATCGTGCTGATCTACGTCACCGGGCGCAGCCTGACCACCATGCGCGATGTGCTCGATGAACTGCCACTGCAACCGGATCACATCATTTCCGACGTCGGTACAGCGGTGTACGCCGGTGCTGAGCGTGCGCCGCTGCCAGCGCTTGAGGGCTGGCTGGACGAAGGCTGGCCACGGCACGCGCCGGCCGTTGTGCGCAGCATTCTGGCCCGCCATCCGCATCTCACGGAGCAGCCCGTGGTGGAGGGGCGGCGCGTCTCCTGCTTTTATTCCGACACGGGCCTCGCGGGTGCAGCGCGCAGCGAACTGGAGGCGGCGGGCTACGACGTGCTGCTGTCGGCCGAGCGCTACTTCGACGTGCTGCCGCGCGGCGTGCAAAAAGGCCCGACGCTCTTGCGCACCCTGAGCGCGCTCGGCTTGCCGAAGGAGCGCACGTTGGTGGCGGGGGACACGTTGAACGACCTGTCGCTGTTCCAGACGGGCCTGCAGGGCGTCATCGTCGCCAACCGTGAGCCGCTGCTGGCTGAGGCCGCCAAAGACCTGCCCAAGGTGCACTGGAGTGACAAAGAGGGCGCCGCCGGCGTGCTCGACGCCCTGCACCGCATTCACTAAGAAAGGACACGCATGAATAAGCCCACCCAGAAAGAATTGAGGAACGAACTTGTCGTCGTCTACCACCGCCAGCCGTATGAAGAGCTTGTGGAAAACGGCCAGACCGTGATGCGCGAGCCGCGCAGCCCCAACGGCATCATCCCTGCCATCAAGGGTTTTTTCAGCCATGTGGACAAGGCTGTGTGGGTGGCCTGGAAGAAGGCCGCTGTCGGCAAGGCGCTGGATTTCGAGCGCCGTATCACGGTCAGCGACAGCTACGGCAACTACGACGTGGTGCGCCTTCCACTGGAGGCTGCCAAGATCCACCAGTTCTACCATGTGACCTCCAAAGAGGCGTTGTGGCCGGTGATCCATACCTTCCCGTGGCTGTACTCGACCGAAAACATCCATTGGGCTGATTTCCGGGAAGTGAACCGGCGTTTTGCCGAAGCTGCGTGTGCCGAGGCGGAGCAGGGCGCGGTGGTCTGGGTGCACGACTACAACCTGTGGCTGGTGCCCGGCTTTGTGCGCAAGATGCGGCCCGACCTGAAGATCGCCTTCTTCCATCACACGCAGTTCCCGGCGCCTGACGCCTTCAACATCCTGCCGTGGCGGGACGAGATCATCGACAGCCTGCTCGCTTGCGATCTGGTGGGGTTTCACGTGCCGCGTTTTGCGCAGAACTTCTGCGCCGTGGTCGAGAGCTTGCGCGAAGGCGTGGTGCGGCATGAAGCACCGGTCAGCCTGCCGATCCTTCAGCGCGCCTGCGCTTTGTCCGAGCCGCGTGTGACGGTGCAGCTCGATGTGGAAGGGCGCAGCATCGTCATTGACACCTGCCCGATTGGTACGGCGCCAGCGCTGATTGCCAGCACCGTCAATTCACCCGAAGGCAAGGCGCGCACCGAACGCATCCGCAAGGATCTGAATACCGAAACGCTGATTGTGTCCGTCAGCCGTGTGGATTACGCCAAGGGCGGGCGCCAGCAGCTCGAAGCCTTCGAGCGCCTGCTCAAGCGTCGCCCCGATCTGCACGGCCGCGTCAAACTCCTGCTCGTGACCGTGGCCGCTGCGGAGGGAATGGAGGTGTACCGTGCCGAGCAGCAAAAAATCGAGCAACTGGTGGGTCGCATCAATGGCCACTTTGGCACGCTGCACTGGCTGCCCATCCACCTCTCGACCACGCCATTGACCTTCGAGGAAGTGGTGTGCGCCTACCGCGCCGCGGACATTGCCTGGATCACACCGCTGCGTGACGGCCTGAACCTCGTGGCCAAGGAGTTTGTCGCCGCCAAACAGGGCGAGGCCGGCGTGCTGGTGCTGTCTGAATTCTCTGGCGCGGCGATGGAGCTGGAAGACGCCATCCTTGTCAACCCTTTCAGCCGCAGCTCGCTTGACGATACGCTGGATGAAGCCCTGGCCATGGGCGAGGTGGAGCAGCGCCTGCGCATGGGCCGTATGCTGATGCAGGTACAGCGTTACGACATCGGCTACTGGACGCGCCATGTGCTGGCGCGCTTTGCCAAGTTGTCCGAGGCACCGACCCAGCCGACCGCGCCTGACCTCAAGCCTATAGAGGCGTCCGAGGCAGCATGAAATCAAAAGGGACCGCGCGGTCCCTTTGGGTTGGAGGGTTGCAGTCGTGACTCAGACCACGCCCTGCGCCAGCATGGCGTCGGCCACTTTGACGAAGCCGGCGACGTTGGCGCCGTCGATGTAGCTCACTGAGCCATCGGCGCGCGTGCCGTGCTGGACGCAGGCGGCGTGGATGCCTTGCATGATCATCAACAGGCGGGCGTCCACTTCTTCCGCCGTCCAGTTCAGGCGCATGGCGTTCTGGCTCATCTCCAGGCCCGAGGTCGCCACGCCACCGGCATTGCTGGCCTTGCCCGGTGCGTACAGCACGCCCGCAGCTTCGAACGCCTTGGCCGCTTCGATGGTCGAGGGCATGTTGGCGCCTTCGGCCACGCACAGCACGCCGTTCTTGATGAGGGTGGTGGCGTCGCTGGCATCCAGCTCGTTCTGTGTGGCGCAGGGCAGGGCGATGTCCACGGGGATATGCCAGGGTGTTTTGCCGGCTTCGAAGCGCGCGCCGGTGCGTTTTGCGTAGTCGCTCACGCGGCCGTAGTGGTGGTTTTTCACGTCCATCAGGATGGCGAGCTTTTCGGTGGTGAAGCCCTCTTCATCGACGATGGTGCCGCTCGAATCCGACACCGTCACCACCTTGGCGCCCAGGGCCATGGCCTTCTCGACCGCGTACTGGGCGACGTTGCCCGAACCCGACACCGACACGCGCAGACCGTCGAACGACTTGCCACGGGTCTTGAGCATCTCCTGGGCGAAATACACCGTGCCGTAGCCAGTGGCCTCGGGGCGGATCAGCGAGCCGCCGAACGACAGGCCCTTGCCGGTAAAGACGCAGTCGGCGCGGTTGCTGAGCTTCTTGTACATGCCGGCAATAAAGCCGACTTCGCGGCCGCCCACGCCGATGTCGCCCGCGGGCACGTCGGTGTCAGCGCCGACATGGCGGAACAGCTCGCTGGCAAAGGCTTGGCAGAAGCGCATGACTTCGCCGGGGCTCTTGCCCTTGGGGTCAAAGTCGGAGCCACCCTTGCCGCCACCCATGGGCAGCGTGGTCAGCGCGTTCTTGAAGGTCTGCTCGAACGCCAGGAATTTGAGCACCGAGAGGTTGACCGAGGGGTGAAAGCGCAGGCCACCTTTGTACGGGCCGATGGCCATGCTGTGCTGGATGCGGTAGCCACGGTTGACCTGCACCGCGCCATGGTCGTCGGTCCAGGAAACGCGGAACATGATCACGCGCTCGGGCTCCACCAGGCGTTCGAGCAGGCTTTGCTCGGCGTACCTGGGGTGTTTCTCAATGAAGGGCCACAGGCTTTCCATCACCTCGGTGACGGCCTGGAGGAATTCCGGCTGGTGCGGATTGCGGGTGGCTACCTCGGCAAGAAAAGCCTCGACGGACGCGAATTTCATGGCAGTTGTCTTTCGGGAAAAGGGGTTTGTGCGGCGGTGCAGCATGACATTATGCCAAGTCGGCATGGATTGATGCGACAAAATGGGGCGCAGACGCACGAAAACAGTGCTGTTGTGCCCGGTTTAGGTGCTGGTGCATGGCGACTGTGGTGCAAATCGGTGCAGAACTTGCGATGCGAAGCCAGCCCCGCGCTCGGCCAGGGCGTCCGAGCGTGGTGGCATGGTGAAAACCGCGACGCAGCGGCTTTGAACAGGCTCTCAGCGCCCGCGCAGGAACAGCGCGTCGAGCTCGCGCAGGCTGAGCTGGCGCCAGGTGGGCCGGCCGTGGTTGCACTGGTCCGAGCGCTCGGTCGACTCCATCTGGCGCAGCAGGCCGTTCATCTCCGGCAGCGTCAACTGCCGGTTGGCACGCACGGCGCCATGGCAGGCCATGGTGCCCAGGATCTCGTTCTGCGCGCGCTGCACCACACCGCTCGCGTCGTGCGCGGCCAGCTCGGCCAGCACGCTGCGGGCCAGCTCCACGGCATCGCCCTGCGCCAGCGTGGCGGGCACGGCGCGTACCGCCAGGGTGCGGGCAGAAAAGGGGGTGATCTCCAGGCCCAGCGCGGCCAGTGCGTCCACGTTCTGCTCGGCGGTGGCCAGTTCCTGCGGCGTGGCGGCGAAGGTGGCGGGGATCAGCAGCGGCTGGCTGGCGATGCGTGCGCCGCTGTCCCATTGCGACTTGAGTCGCTCGTAGACGATGCGCTCGTGGGCGGCGTGCATGTCGACAATGATGAGCCCCTGGGCGTTTTCCGCCAGGATGTAAATGCCCTGCAGCTGCGCCAGCGCGCGGCCCAGCGGCCAGACCTCGGCTTGGGGGGGGGACTGCGTGCCCGGTGTGTCCGGGGCCGGGCTTTGCCACGCAGGCTGCTCGGCGCTCACCCAAGTGCTGCTTGCGCTCACGTCCTTGCGCTCGGGCTCAGGCTCTGGCGCGCGGGGTTGGCCCCACAGCGCACCCAGATCGGCCACACGGTGGCCGATGGGTGCATCAAATTGCATAGCTGCCTGCGCCCGTGGAATAAGCACTGGAGGCCCATTTTGTTCAAAATTTACTGAAGGTTCCGTGGCACCGGCTGCGTAGCCCATAGCGGCTGGAGGCGCGGCCGCCACGGCCCCGGCGCGCGGCGCGGCCAGGGCGCTTTCGATGGCGTGGCGCACCGCCTGGTGCACTTCGCGGCTGTCGCGAAAGCGCACCTCGATTTTGGTCGGGTGCACGTTCACGTCCACGCGCGCCGGGTCGATGTCGATGTACAGCGCATACACCGGCTGGCGCTGGCCGTGCAGCACATCTTCGTAGGCGCTGCGGGCGGCGTGGGCCACCACCTTGTCGCGCACGAAGCGGCCGTTGACGTAGCAATACTGCTGGTCGGCGCGGGCACGTGCCGTGTCCGGCAGGCCGGCGCGGCCGGTGAGGGTGATGCGGCCTTCCTGGTGGGTCAATGCCACCGATTGCTCCAGGAACTCTTCGCCCAGCACGTCGGCCAGGCGCCGCTCCAGCGCTCCCGCCCCGGCGCCATGCGTCAGGGCGATGCGCCACTGCTGCACCAGCTTGCCTTCGTGCCAGATGGCAAAACCCACGTCGGGCCGCGCCAGGGCGTGGCGGCGCACCGCTTCGACACAGTGCGCCAGCTCGGTGGTATCGGTTTTGAGGAACTTGCGCCGCGCCGGCGTGCTGAAAAACAGCTCTTTCACTTCTACCGTAGTGCCCATGGCCCGCGCCACGGGGCGCAGCTCGCCGCTGCGGGCATCAAGCAGAAAGGCGCTGTCTTGCCCAGCAGGGCGCGAGAGCAGGGCAAGTTCGGAGACCGACGCAATGGCCGCCAGCGCCTCGCCGCGAAAGCCCATGGTGGCGACACTCTCCAGGTCGTCCAGCGTGCGGATCTTGCTGGTGGCATGGCGGCGCAGCGCCACCGCCAGCTCGGCTTGGGGAATGCCGCAGCCGTCGTCTTCCACGCTGATCAGCCGCACGCCGCCTGCCAGCAGGCGCAGCGTGATCTGCGTGGCGCCGGCGTCGAGCGCGTTGTCCACCAGTTCGCGCACCACGGAGGCGGGGCGCTCCACCACCTCGCCGGCGGCAATCTGGCTGACGAGTTCGTCGGGCAGGTCGCAGATGGGGCGGCGGGCGGCTTTGGAAGCGGTAGGAGCTGGGGGAGAAACGTGTTGCACGCGAAGATTCTAGAGATTGGCGCCGCGGGCAGGAGAGATCGCCATAATGGCCCGCCTTATTCAACGCCTGCCCAAAGCCTGTTCATGGACGCCATTGCCTTTCTGATCGACTTCATTCTGCACGTCGACAAGCACCTCGAAGCCTTCGTTGCCACCTACGGCCTGTGGGTGTACGCGCTGCTGTTCCTGATTGTGTTTGTCGAGACCGGCCTGGTGGTCATGCCCTTTTTGCCGGGCGATTCGCTGCTCTTCATCGTGGGCGCGCTCTGCGGCGCCGGCATGATGGAATTTGCCCCGGCCGTGGCCGTTCTGCTCGCCGCGGCGGTGCTGGGAGACCAGTGCAACTACGCGATTGGCCGCTGGTTCGGTCCGCGCGTATTCCAGTGGGAATCGTCGCGCTGGTTCAACCGCCGCGCGTTTGACCAGGCGCATGCCTTCTACGAACGCTACGGCGGCATCACCATCGTGCTGGCGCGTTTCATGCCGTTCATTCGCACTTTCGCTCCCTTCGTGGCGGGCGTGGCGGCCATGGGCCGGGGCAAGTTCAGCGCCTACAACGTCGGCGGTGCCGCGCTGTGGGTGCTGGGGGTGAGCAGCGCAGGTCTGTTTTTTGGCAACCTGGCCTTTGTGCGTGAGCATCTGGACAAGATCATCTGGGGCTTGATTCTGGTGCCGGGGCTGATTGCGCTGTTTGGCGCCTGGCGCGGGAGTCGCAAGGGAGTAGTTGTTAGCTCCTAAAAAAAGAGCTGCTAGCGCTTATGGGTAGTGCGCTGGAAGCTCTTTTGGCCAAATTTTTCAGGCCTTGGCGTTGCGGCCAGGATCAGCGGCGGCGCTGGTCCCGGTCTTCGCCCAGTTCGTGGCCAATCAAGGCGCCGCCTGCGGCGCCGGCGATGGCACCGCCGGTCCCCAGCAGGGCGTTGCCGGCGACACCGCCAACGACAGCTCCGACGCCGGTGCCGATCTGGGCGTTGGTGGGGTTGGAAGCGCAGGCGCCCAGGCCCAGGGAGGCAACAAAGGCGGTGGCGATCAGAAGATGTCGGGTTTGCATGGTGGGTCCCTTTCAGGAAAGTGGAACAAAGGCCGCGCCGCAAAACAGCGTGCGTTAGGCCGATGCACCACTATCGCGCGGTATCCCTTGCCAGACTGTAGGACGCACCATGCAGCCAGCGTCAGCGCACGCGCTTAACCGCGCTCCGTGCACAGGCTGATGGTGAGCAGCAGCGAGGCATTGCTGCGGCCGGTGAGCGCGTGCGGTGTGCCGCCTTCGAGGTGGACAAAATCGCCAGTGGCCAAAACCTGCAATGCACCGGGTGTCTTCAGCTCGCATTCGCCTTCGATGCACAGCAGCGTGATCTCGCCTGGCACCTGGTGTTGCGGCAGGGTTTTTCCGGCCGGCACCACCAGGCGAATCACTTCAAGTTCCTTGGCTTTGAGGACGGCGGTATTGACCGCGCCTCTGATTGCGGCCCCCAGCGGGGCAATACGGACAACTTCGGATGAAGGGGTATGGGTCAGGGCCATGGCGGTCTCCCTTGGAACAGGTTCCGGGTAGGTGACAGTGTGTCAAACCGAGCGGCTGCGCGCAAGCGGCGGGTTCTTGGCGAAGTAGCGCGTGATGCCGCGCATCAGTGCATCGGCGAGCTGTTCCTGGTAGGCGCTGCTGCGCAGGCGGTTTTCTTCTTCAGGGTTGCTGATGAAGGCGGTTTCCACCAGCACGCTGGGGATGTCGGGTGCCTTGAGCACCGCGAATCCCGCTTGTTCCACGCTCCCTTTGTGCAGCTTGCCCAGGTGGCCGATCTCGCCCAGCAGGACGCTGCCGAGTTTCAGGCTGTCGTTGATCTGCGCCGTCGTGCTCATGTCGATCAGGGCGCGGCGCACATGCTGGTCCTGGGCGCTCACATTGAGTCCGCCGACCAGGTCGGCCTGGTTTTCCTTGTTGGCCAGCCAGCGGGCGGCTGAACTCGATGCGCCCCCTTGGCTGAGCGCAAAAACGCTGGCGCCGCGGGCATCGGGGTTGGTGAAGGCGTCGGCGTGGATGCTGACGAACAGGTCGGCTTGCACGCGCTGCGCTTTTTGCACCCGCATGCCCAGCGGCACGAAGAAATCGGCGTCGCGCGTCATGTAGGCGCGCATGGGGTTGCCGCCGACGGTGGTGGCGTTGATGCGCTCGCGCAGCAGGTGCGCGACCTTGAGCACCACGTCCTTCTCGTGCGTGCCCTGGGGGCCGGTGGCGCCGGGGTCTTCGCCGCCGTGGCCGGGGTCCAGCGCCACGATGATGAGGCGGTCGGTCTTGCGCCCCAAGGCGAGAGCCGGTGCGGATGGGTTGGCCGGTGCGGCCGGGCGCTTGCCGGACAGGGGATCCGGCGCTGCGGTGGGTGTGTCCGGCACGTCCAGTCGGGCGCCCGGCGCCGCCGCTTCACGCGTACCACCAGCGCGGGCAATGAGCTCGCCCAGCGGATCGGCTGCCTTGTCGGCGTGCGGGGTAGCGGACAGGGCCTGGGTGGATTCTGGCGGTGCTGCGCCTGGGGCCGATGTGGCGGCACTGCCGGGCGAGGCCTGCAGGCGTTCGGCAATCAGGGTTTCCAGCGGATCTACCGGCACCTCGGGGTACAGGTCGAACACCAATCGGTTGCCGTAGGCGGCAACGGGTGGTAGCGAAAACACCTGTGGCCTGGCAGCCTGTTTGAGATCAACGACCAGTCGCACCACGCCCGGCGCGTTCTGGCCGACACGAATGCCGGCAATGTTGGGATCGTCGCGGCGCACCTTGGCCACCAGTTCCCGGAGCGCGGGGCTGAGGTCGATGCCTTCGATGTCCACGGCAAGCCGGGGCGGTGTGCTGACGAAGAACTGGCGCGCCTTGAGCGGGCCGTCGGATTCCAGCGTGACGCGCGAATACTCGGGTGCCGGCCAGATGCGGACGGCCAGAATGGTGGCGCCACGCGCGATTTGCTGGCGGCTCAGCAGCAGCACCAGGCTGCCAGCCTTCAGCAGCGCGCGCCGCGAGGCGAGCGTGCGCGGCGCATGGGCGGGGGGCTCGGGGGGGATGGTGGGCTTCATGGGTGCAGTCCTTGCAGCAGTTGCTCGCCAAGCGCGGTGCCTGCCGCCAAAGAGGCGCGGCGCTCGGTGTCGTTCGTTGCTTCAATGTGGATAGCAAGATCCGCAGGCGGGAGCAGGCCTGCAGCCTTTTCCGGCCATTCTGCCAGTTTTAGGCCGGGGTTGGCAAACAGCTCACGAAAACCCGCGTCTTCCCACTCGCGCGGGTCGCTGAATCGGTAGAAGTCAAAGTGCCAGATGGCCAGCGCCCCGGCCTCGTGGGGTTCCACCACCGCGTAGGTCGGACTCTTGATGCGGCCCTGCACCCCGAGCGCACGCAGCAGATGGCGCACCAGCGTGGTCTTGCCGGCGCCCAGGTCGCCGTGCAGGCTGATGAAGGCGTTGGCAATTTCCGGCCGCGCGGCGAGTTGTTGCGCGAACGCCTCAGTGTCGGCTTCGTTCGTCCACACCAGTGAGCGGGTCTTGTGCGCAAGGGGCGTTTCTACAATCGGGCGATGGTGGTCAGCGGCAGTCAACTCATTCCTCAAATTACGCAATGGGCGCGCGAGTTGGGATTTTCCCAAATCGGCGTGGCCGGTGTGGATCTTTCGTCTGCCGAACCGGGTTTGCAGGGCTGGCTGGCGCAGGGCTTTCACGGCGACATGCACTACATGGAAGCGCACGGCATGAAGCGTGCGCGCCCGGCCGAACTGGTACCGGGCACGGTGAGCGTGATCACCGTGCGCATGGATTACCTGCCGCGTGACACGCCGGCTGGCTGGCAGGCCATCGAGTTTGCGCGCCTGGCCGACCCAGAGCAGGGCGCCGTCTCGGTCTATGCCCGAGGGCGCGACTACCACAAGGTGCTGCGTGCGCGCCTGCAAAAGCTCTGCGACCGCATTGCCGAGGCCGTCGGGCCGACGGGCTACCGCGTCTTCACCGATTCGGCGCCGGTGCTCGAAGCCGAGCTGGCCGCGCGCAGTGGCCAGGGCTGGCGCGGCAAGCACACGCTGGTGCTCAACCGCGAGGCCGGGTCGATGGCTTTCCTGGGCGAGATCTACATCGACATGGAACTGCCGGAGAGCACGCCGGTGACGGCGCACTGCGGCAGTTGCCAGGCCTGCATCGACGTCTGCCCGACGCAGGCCATCGTCGCGCCGTACCGGCTCGATGCGCGGCGCTGCATCTCGTACCTGACGATTGAAAACGCCGGGCCGATCCCGATCGAGTTTCGCCGCCCGATAGGCAACCGCATTTACGGCTGCGACGACTGCCAGCTCATTTGCCCGTGGAACAAATACGCGCGCACCAGCCCCCTGGCAGACTTTGACGCGCGTGCCGGCCTCAGTGGTCAGCAACTGGTGGATTTGTTTGCCTGGGACGAGGCAACGTTCCTGCGCATGACCGAAGGCGGCCCGATCCGCCGCATTGGCCACGAGCGCTGGCTGCGCAACGTCGCGGTGGCGCTGGGCAATGCGCTGGCGAAGACGCACGCGCCCGAACTGCGCGCCGCCCTGCAAAGCCGCGCTGCACACGAGAGTGCGCTGGTGCGCGAGCATGTCGCCTGGGCACTGGAAAACGAAAATATTGAATGAAATAGGCCTCTAGCGCTTATCCCTAAAGCGCTTGCAGCTACCAAAATCATAGTTTCAAGGTGGGCCCCAGAACCCCCAGTGCCAGCGACAGGCTGGCCGGTCCCAGCAGGGTGGAGAGCGTCACCAGCCCCGCCACATACGGTCCGTTGTAGCCCATGCGGGCGGCCAGCACGTAGCAGCTTGATGAGGTGGGCAGAGCCGAGAAAATCAGCAGCACCGTGGTTTGCAAGGCGTCCAGTCCCAGCAGGCGCGCAGCCAGCCAGGCCATCAGCGGCTGCAGCAGGTGGCGAATGGAGAGCACCGACACCGTCAGCACCCCGTCGCGCCGGAGCGAGCCGAATTCGAGCCCTGCGCCAGCCGCCATCAACCCCAGCGCGATGGCAGCGGCCCCGATACGCGAGACGCTGGGCACCAAAATATCCGGAATGTGCAGTCCCGCCAGGTTCGCGGTCAGGCCGGCGGTGGTCGCCAGAATCAAAGGGTTTTGCAGCAGCTCGCGGGCAAAGTGGTGTTCCCCCTTCCGCGCCATGGGCCAGACGGCCGCCACGTTGAAGAGCGGCACTGAAATACCGATCAGCACGGCGATCAGTTGCAGGCCGGGAGCGCCCGCCAGTCGCTGCGCCATGGCAAGGCCAATGAACGAGTTGAAGCGAAACGCCACCTGCGCTGCGCCGGCATGCGCACGTGGTTCGATGCGACTGCGCAGTCCGGGCAGACAGGGCAGGCCATAGGCCAGCGCGATGCCAGAGACGCCGCTGAGCAAGCCAGCGGCCATCAGCCCCGAGGTGGCGCCCAGTTCGATGGGGCTGCGCACAATCGACTGGAACAGCAGCACCGGAAACAGCAGGTAGTACACCAGCGCTTCTACCGGCTGCCACACCGAGCGGTTGAGCGCGGTGAAGCGGCACACCAGGTAGCCCAGCAGGATGAGGGAAAAATCGGGAAACAGAATTTGCGCGTACACCACGGCGTGCAGAATACCTGCGCTGGCCTGGTTGCGCTGCCATGTCCCGTGTCGCCCCGTGTCGCCCCGTGTCGCCCCGTGTCACCGAGCGCATCGCTCTGCTATCGTTTCGCATGCCCTTTTTTGAAACCAGCCAGACGGCCATCGACCAGTTCGCCGATGCCTTGTGGCTCGAAGACGGCCTGTCGCGCAACACGCTGGCCGCCTACCGCAGCGACCTGCGGCACTTCGCCGCGTGGCTGGCGGCGCAGCAGCCGCCCCTGGCGTTGGACGCAGCGGCCGAGTACCACATCCAGGCCTGGTTTTCCGCGCGCCACCAGGGCACGCGCGCCACCACCGCCAACCGGCGCCTCACCGTGCTGCGGCGCTACTTTCACTGGGCGCTGCGCGAGCGCCGCATCACCGCCGACCCCAGCGTGCGCCTGCAGGCAGCCCGCCAGCCACTGCGCGTGCCCAAGACGCTCTCGCAGGGCCAGGTCGAGGCACTGCTCGCGGCTCCCGATGTGCGCACGCCGCTCGGCCTGCGCGAGCGCAGCATGTTGGAACTGATGTACGCCAGCGGCCTGCGCGTCTCTGAGCTGGTACAGCTCAAGACCTGGAACCTGGACCTGGGCGCCGGCGTGCTGCGCGTGCTGGGCAAAGGGAACAAGGAGCGGCTGGTGCCGTTTGGCGAAGAGGCCGGCGCCTGGCTCACGCGCTACCTGGGCGAGGCGCGTGCGCTCATTTTGGCGGGCCGGCAGAGCGAGGATTTGTTTGTGACCGCGCGCGGCAGCGGCATGACGCGCGTGCGCTTCTGGGGCATCGTGCGCGAGCATGCGCTGCGCGCGGGCATTACAGCGCCGCTCTCGCCACACACCTTGCGCCATGCGTTTGCCACCCATCTGCTCAACCATGGCGCCGATCTGCGCGTGGTGCAGCTGCTGCTCGGCCATGCCGATATTTCGACGACCACCATTTACACGCACGTGGCGCGCGAGCGCCTGCGCGAGCTGCACGCGCGCCACCATCCGCGCGGATAGCTTGCTTTAGGGTGTCTGGGGCTTACTCGCCCAGACTCTCGGCCCAGGCAAGGGCCTGAAGGTGCGCCCAGTTGACCTGGTGGTTCGAGAGCTGCAGTTGCCCGGCGTTGTAGGCAAATGCGGCTTCGTCGCCACTTTCGCAGGCCTTGGTGAGAGCCAGGAAGGGTGCAAACACCCCGCGGTCGTGCAGCAGTGCGTCGACCACGGATTCCGGCAAAGCCACCGAGCCGAGCGCGCTCTCCAGCGGCATGCCCAGCATGGTGTCGAGCATGGAAAAAACGCCGACCACGAAGGCGTTGTCGCACTCTTCCTGTGGCAGCAGTTCCTGGGCGAGCAGTTCCATCAGCCGCCCGCGCACCACGGCCATGGTGCCCACGGCCGGTGGCGAGCCGCCGGCGCGCGAAGTGGTGAGCAAGAGCGCTGCCCAGCGGAACAGCTTCTTGAGCCCCAGGATCATCACCGCATGGCGGAACGAGGTGATCTCGCATTGCAGGCCGAACCCCGACGAGTTGATGAAGCGCAGCAGGTTGAAGGAGAGCGTCGGGTCTTTTTTGAGCAGATCTTCAATCTCCGCGCTGCTGGCCTGGCGCCGCACCAGGTTGATGAGCTGGATGATGATGGCCTGCGAGGGCCGGACTGTCTTGGCCTGCACCATCGACGGCTTGGCAAACCAGTAGCCCTGGAACAGCTTTACGCCCAGGTCGGACATGCGCTGAAACTGCTCGGCCGTCTCGACCTTTTCGGCAACGAGTTCGGCCTGGCTGTAGTTGCGCGCGAACTGCACCAGCGGGGCCGCCAGTTCGGGCTTGAAAGCCGACATGTCGAACTTGATGTACGAGGCCATGGGCAGCCAGCCCGCGTACGGCCGGCGCAGCACCTGCTGGTCAAAGGCCAGTTTGAAGCCGCGTGTCTTGAGGCCTTCGAAGGTGCCGATGCAGGCATCGATGGCTTCTGGTGTCGCACCCTCGGGCAAGGTCGGCACTTCCAGTACGACCTTGTCGGGGTGGACCAGTTCCAGGTGGCCCCCTGCGAGGCTCTCGTGGGTGCAGTTGATGAACACCGTGAGCTTGCCCACCAGCGCTTCGGCGCCGCCGTAGGACAGCGCGTTGAACAGCAGGGCTGCATCGCTGGCAGCCGTGTGGGCGTCGTGCGCGGTCGAGCGGTCAAACAGTTCGTAGCCCACAACCACGCGCTTGGCGTCAACGATGGCCTGGCGGGCGATCACCGCCATATCGCTGGCGGCTACCGCTTCCGGGGAGGCTGTAGCGTCTTCTGGGGCATTGTCTGGTGGCTGGGACATGGGCGATAAGGAAGAGGGGAAAAAGGCGTGCGCGGGATGCGTGTTCCCAGCGATTCTAGGCGCGAGGCCGCCCTTTTCTCAGTCTTCTACCTGGTCGGCCCAAGCCAGGGCCTGCAGGTGCGCGCCGTTGATCTGCGAGCTGGAGAGACCCAGCGCGTGCGCTGCGTGGTCGAATGCCCCGTCGTCACTGCTCTCGCAGGCCTGCGCCAGCAGGAGCAGCTTGCCCAGCGGGCCTTCGCGCCGCAAGAGCGCAGCCGAGACCGGTTCGGGCACGGTGATGAGCTGCAGCGCCGATTCCATGGGCATGCCCAGCATGGTGTCGAGCAGCGAGAAGATGCCGGCGACGAAAGCTTCGTCGGCCAGTTCCTGGTCGAAAATCTCCAGTGCCAGCAGCTCCATCAGCCGCCCACGTACCACGGCAGTGCTGCCCACCGAAGGGGGTGGCCCGCCGTTGCGCGAGAGGGTGAGCAGCAGCGCGGCCCAGCGAAAGAGCTTTTTGAGGCCCATCAGCATCACCGCCTGGCGGAACGAGGTGATCTCGCGCGTCATGCCAAAGCCAGAAGAGTTGATGAGGCGCATGAGGTTGAAGGCCAGCCCAGCGTCCTTTTTGAGGACTTCTTCAATGGCGTCTGTGCTGGCCTGCTTGCGTACCAGGCTTATCAATTCCAGGATCGCTGTCTGTGAGGGCGTGACCAGCCGTGCCTGCACCAGCGAAGGCCGGGCAAACCAGTAGCCCTGGAACAGGGCAATGCCATGGCTCGACGCCATGTCGTACTGCTGCGCTGTTTCCACTTTCTCTGCCACCAGCTCGGCCTGTGAGTGCCGCCCGGCGTAGCTGATGAGCACCGCCAACTGGTCTGGCGCCAGCACCGAGAGGTCGAGCTTGATGTAGTCCGCCAGGGGAAGCCAGGCCGCGTAGGCGGACTGCAGCACAGTGTGGTTGAAGGCCAAATGGAAGCCGCGCTCACGTAATACAGCGAGCATGGGCAGCCGGGTGCCGACCTCGTCGGTAGCCACGTGGCCGAGTGGTGGAATCTCCAGCACCACCTTGTCCGGGTCGATCAGCTCCAGGTGACCTCCTGCCAGGCTTTCGTGCGTGCAGTTCACGAAAAGCAGCTTCTTGCCCACCAGGTCTTCGGTGCCGGCATGCGAGAGGGCGCTGAACACCAGCGCAACGTCAGTGGCTGCCGTGTGTCCGGGCCCGGTGCGCGAACGGTTGAACAGCTCATAGCCTATGACGGCCTGCTGGGAATTGACAATCGCCTGGCGCGCAATCATGGCCACCGACGGCTGGGGCGTTGGCGGCGGGCTGAGGGGGTCAAGCGAATCAGAACTGGACATCGGATTGGGTCATAAAACTACAACATCAGGCTGGCGGGCCCGTGTGGGCATGCAGCAGCGCGTTGGGCACCATTCTAGAAAGCATCGTCCCTACTTGGCTCTGTATCTCCATACGCAAGCCAGGCCAACTCGGATTCGGTGAATCCGGCGCGCCGCCGGGCCTCGGTATTCAGCGGCGGCCTGGGGCGCGGCGCCGCGTAGCGCTCTGCCAAATGTGCATAGTGCACCTGTGGATCGAGTTGTGCGCGCTCGCACAGCCACCGATACCAAAAATTACCAATGGCCACATGGCCGATCTCCTCGCGCAGGATGGTGTCCAGAATATTGGCGGCGGCCAGGGCGTCGGCCGCACCCGTCTGGCGGAGTTTGCGCTGAATCAGCGGTGTGGCGTCCAGGCCGCGCGCCTCCAGCGTGCGCGGTACCAGGGCCATGCGTGCGATGGCATCGTGGGCCGTTTTTTCGCACATGGTCCACAGGCCTTGGTGGGCCGGAAAATCGCCGTAGTCGTGGCCCAGCGTGCGCAGGTGCTCGCGCAGCAGGCTGAAATGCCGTGCTTCTTCTCCGGCAACTTTGAGCCAATCGAGGTAGTAGGCGCGCGGCATGTCCGAGAAACGCCAGATGGCATCCAGCGCCAGGTTGATGGCGTTGAACTCGATATGTGCGATGGCGTGCAGCAGTACGGCCCGGCCCCCGGGTGTGGCAGGCGAGCGGCGTGCCACTGCGCTGTGGGCAAGCAACTCGGGCCGATCAGGCCGGCCAGGCAAATCGACGGGTTCGGGTGGTGCCGCTTCCGCTTCCGCTATTGAAAGCGAAGCTGCTTGGGTATGCAGTTCGAGTGTTTCCGCCACCTTCTGGTCTACATCGGCGAGGCAAAGCACCTGCAGGGCGCGGTGTCGGAGTTCCATCCCTACAATTGTAGAAAGTCCCCGCCTTGCGTTGGGAAACACTGAACTTAAGGACGAATATGGCCCTGTATGCATTGGACGACAAAGCTCCGCAGATCGCTCCCAGCGCCTGGGTGGCCGACAGCGCGCAGGTGATGGGTGCCGTGGTGCTGCACGACGACACAAGTGTGTGGTTTGGCACGGTGGTGCGCGGCGACACCGAATCCATCACCATTGGTGCTGGCTCCAACGTGCAGGATGCGAGCGTGCTGCACGCCGATTTCGGCCAGCCGCTGGTCATTGGCGAGCGCGTTACCGTGGGCCACAAGGTGATGCTGCACGGCTGCACCATTGGCGACGAGAGCCTGATCGGCATTGGCGCCGTGGTGCTCAATGGCGCGAAGATTGGCAAGAACTGTCTGGTCGGTGCCGGCGCCTTGGTCACCGAAGGCAAGGAATTCCCCGATGGCTCGATGATCATCGGCAGCCCGGCGCGCGTGGTGCGCCAGCTCACACCCGAGCAGATGGACGGACTGCGTGCCAGCGCGCAGCATTACGTGGAGAACGCCCGGCGTTTTCGCGGCGGCCTGCGCCGTATCGACCAAGATTAAGGGAACGTGCACGTGTCTGAACTGCACAAATTTATTTTTGAAGGCATACCGGTACGCGGCGCCATCGTGCGCTTGGACGGTGCCTGGCGCGAGATGTTGGCGCGCCGTGCCGCCAACACCACGAGCGGCGCCTACCCGGTGCCCGTGCGCGAATTGCTTGGCGAGATGGCAGCGGCGGGCGTGTTGATGCAGTCGTCCATCAAATTCAACGGCACGCTGGTGCTGCAGATTTTTGGCGACGGGCCGCTGCGCCTGGCCGTGGCGGAGGTGCAGTCTGACCTGGCATTGCGCGCCACGGCGGCTCTTACGGGCGAGGTGCCGGAAGGGGCACGGTTGGCGGAGATGGTCAACGTCGCCGGCGGCGGGCGCTGCGCGATCACGCTTGACCCGAAAGACAAGCTACCGGGCCAGCAACCCTACCAGGGTGTGGTGCCGCTGGTAGACGCACAGGAGCGGCCGCTTTCCAGTATGAGTGAAGTGCTGGCGCATTACATGCGCCAGTCGGAGCAGCTCGAAGCCATGCTGGTGCTGGCGGCCGACGACCAGGTGGCGGCAGGCCTGCTGATCCAGCGCATGCCGATGCAAGGCGTTGCCAACCTGGGCGGTAGCCAGGGCGAATCGGTGGGGCAAGGTGCTGATGAGGAATACAACCGCATCGCCACGCTGGCCGCCAGCCTGACGCGCGAGGAGCTGCTGGCGCTGGATGTGGATACCGTGCTGCGTCGCCTGTTCTGGCAGGAAAACCTGGCGCGCTTTGCGCCGCAGCAGGGTGCGCTGGGCCCGCGCTTTGCCTGCACCTGCAGCCGCGAGCGCGTGGGTCGCATGCTGGAAACCCTGGGGCGAGAAGAGGCCGAAAGCATCCTGGCCGAGCAAGGGCAGATCGAAGTGGGCTGCGAATACTGCGGCCAGCAGTACCGCTTCGACGCGGTGGATGCCGCCCAAATTTTTGCTGCCCCCAGTGTCTTCCAGCCTCCCCCGCCCAAGGGTGCACAGTAAGCAACGCAGGAACGCAGGCGACTCAGGTGGTCGCGACGTCGGCTTGGAGAGGGTGCTCCCCAGCGGGCATCCGGTGCGGTGGGTTCGGTTGCGGGTGGGGCGAAAGCGCCATGTGTGCCGCCACGGCTTGGCGCGCGGCCAGCGCCAGCACGCGCCGGTGCCCAGATTGGGTGGGCAGCGGCGGCGCCGCTCTGACGCGAACGACAAGGCTGCGGCAGGCGAGGATCGCCGCCAGGCACTCACGCAGGCTCGTATCCCCCGCATACGCGGCCGCGCCACTGCGCCGGCCGTGGCGGTCGTGGTACGTGATGGCGACGGGTTGGATGGGGCGACCGGTGGCGATTGCCGGCTGCAGCAGGGCGGCATGAAAGTCCAGCAGCGTGCTGCCATCGGTGGTGGTGCCTTCTGGAAACACGGCTACGTCCTGGCCGGCTTGCAGCAGGGCCGCAATACGGGCGTTGGCGTCGCGCGCGTCGGCGCGCAGGCCGCGTCGCAGGAAAACAGTGTCCGTACGCGCCGCAAGCCAGCCCACCAAGGGCCAGGCGCGCACGTCCGCCTTGGCCACGAAGGCCATCGCATGCGTGGCATTGAGGGCATAGATGTCCAGCCACGACACATGGTTGGCCACCACCAGACTGCCTGCTGGCGCGTTGTTCCAGCACACGTCCAGCCGTATGCCCAGCATGCGCAGCAACTGGCGCGACCAACGGCGCTTGAGTTGCAGACGCACCGAGGTGCTGGCAAGTGGGTAAACGCTGGCAATGGTGGCCGCTCCCCACAACAGGTGCAGGCCCAGCCGCATGCAGCGCAGCACCTGTAGCGCGCGCGGCGCGGGCGTCTCGTTCACGCGGATTGGCGGGTTCATCCCAGGAAGTGTTTGGCGTAGCGGCTGTCCAGGCGCGCGATCGGCATCAGGAGGGGCAGGTCGGCGGTGTTGAAATCAGGGTCCCAGGCGGGGTCTCCACACACCCAGGCACCGGCGCGCAGATAGCCCTTGATGAGCGGCGGCAGTGTGGCGGGCAAGTCCTGGTCCAATGCCTCCAGCGGTAGCCGGCAACGGGGAAACACTCGGTATTCCAGCGGGCTCATGTGCTCGTGCAGCCCTCGGTAGGCGCTGGCAGCGGCATGCCCACCATCTGCCATGCTCATGCTGGCGCAGCCTATCAGGTAGTCGTAGCGGCGCTGCAGCATGTAGCGTGCCAGGCCTGCCCACAGCAGGGTGATGGTGGCGCCGCTGCGGTAATCGGCGTGCACACAAGACCGCCCGATTTCCACCATCCGCGGACGCAGGTGCTGCAGACGTGTGAGATCAAACTCGCCTTCCGAGTAGTAGCCGCCAATCTTGACGGCCTGCTCCGGCGACAGGATGCGGTAGGTGCCGACCACCGCTCCGGTATTTTCGTCGCGCACCACCAGGTGCTCGCAATAGGGGTCGAAGATGTCCTGGTCAACCTGCGGCATGCGGGTGCGCAGCCGGGCGCCGAGCTCGCCTGCGAACACGCTGTAGCGCAGCTTTTGCGCTTCCAGAATTTCGCGCGGGGTTTCGGCCAGGCCCACCGACATGTTGCGATGGACAGAACGCGCCGCGATACGGGCGCTGGTGGAGGCAGTGGTCATCGTGTGTTCCAGAGTTACCTTGAAACACAATTTAGGCAGCGTCCATGTCAGCGCTGTGACGGCTCCGTGAAAGTTTCACGTGCGCGGGTTGGCGCGCACCACCTGCTGGTTGGACCTGGCTGCGGGCGGGTTATGGCAGGTACTGTACGAAGATCTCGTTGGGCTTGACCATGCCCAATTCGCTGCGCGCCTTTTCTTCCACCATGTCCAGGCCCTCGCGCAGGTCTTGCACCTCGGAGGCCAGCCGCTGGTTGGACTCGGCCGCTGCCTCGTTGGCGTCCTGCTGCGAGCGCAGTTGCTGCTGCATGCTGGCCACGCGCGGCACGCTGCCGCGTCCTAACCACAGCTGGCCCTGAAGCGAGGCCAGCAATACAAGCAGCACCACGGTGACGATGCGTGAGCCCATGGCGGGAAGCTTCGCGGCCCAGGTGTGGATTAGCGCAGGTTGTAGAACGCGCGGCGGCCTGGGTAGTGGGCGATGTCGCCCAGGTCTTCCTCGATGCGCAGCAGTTGGTTGTACTTGGCCATGCGGTCCGAGCGGCTCAGGCTGCCGGTCTTGATCTGCCCGGCGTTGGTGCCCACGGCGATGTCGGCAATGGTGCTGTCTTCGGTCTCGCCCGAGCGGTGGCTGATCACGGCGGTGTAGCCCGCGCGCTTGGCCATCTCGATGGCGGCAAACGTCTCGGTCAACGTGCCGATCTGGTTGATCTTGATGAGGATCGAGTTGGCAATGCCCTTGTCGATGCCTTCCTGCAGGATCTTGGTGTTGGTGACGAACAGATCGTCGCCCACCAACTGCACGTTCTTGCCCAGGCGGTCCGACAGGATCTTCCAGCCGTCCCAGTCGCCCTCGGCCATGGCGTCTTCAATGCTGATGATGGGGTATTTGTCGACCCAAGTGGCCAGCATGTCGGTCCAGGCCTGCGCGCTCAGTGCCAGGCCTTCGCCGGCCAGGTGGTACTGGCCATCCTTGAAAAACTCGCTGGCGGCGCAATCGAGGCCAAGCGCAATCTGCTCGCCTGCGGTGTACCCGGCGGCATCGATGGCTTGCAGGATCAGTTCAATCGCCGCTTCGTGGTTGGCCACGCTGGGGGCAAAGCCGCCTTCGTCGCCCACGGCCGTGCTCATGCCTTTGTCGTTGATGATCTTCTTGAGCGCGTGGAATACCTCGGCGCCCCAGCGCAGCGCTTCGCGAAAGCTCGGCGCGCCCACCGGGATGATCATGAATTCCTGGATGTCGAGCGTGTTGTTGGCGTGTGCGCCGCCGTTGATCACGTTCATCATCGGCACTGGCAATTGCATGCCGCCCATGCCGCCCAAATACCGGTACAGCGGCAGGCCCGATTCTTCGGCCGCAGCGCGGGCCACAGCCATCGAGACAGCCAGAATGGCATTGGCGCCCAGACGGCTCTTGTTGTCGGTGCCGTCGAGGTCGATCAGGGTCTTGTCGAGGAAGGCCTGCTCGGAAGCATCCAGGCCGAGCACGGCTTCGGAGATTTCGGTGTTGATGTGTTCGACGGCCTTGAGCACGCCCTTGCCAGCATAGCGGCTCTTGTCGCCATCGCGCAGCTCAATCGCTTCGCGCGAGCCGGTGGAGGCGCCGGACGGTACGGCCGCACGGCCCATCACGCCCGATTCGAGCAGCACGTCGCATTCGACGGTGGGGTTGCCGCGGCTGTCGAGAATTTCACGGCCTACGATGTCAACAATGGCACTCATGGGGTTCCTTGCAGGGTTTCAATCCGGGGTGTGCGCGCCAGCGCGCAAAATTCAAGCAAAATTGGCTTCCAGCGCTTATTGGATATGCGCAGGCAGCTATTCTATTCAGAGCGAATCACACGCCTTCCACGCAGACCATGCGCATGATGGCAGCGCCTTCACGCGCGGCGCGGGCCTTGCGGTACTCGGGCGAATCGTGGAAGGCGCGTGCGGCATCAAAGCTGGGGAACTTGAGGACCACGGTACGCCCTGGGGTCCAGTCGCCTTCCAGCACGTCCACCTTGCCGCCGCGGATGCAGACTTCGGCGCCGTGCACCCGCATGGCTTCACTGCTCCATTTTTTGTATTCTTCGTACTGCTCGGGGTGGGTGACTTCGACCGAGGCAATGATGTATCCACTGGCCATGCTCAGGCTCCAAAGTTGTTTTCGAGAAAACCGTTCTTCTTCGTGACGGCGTCCAGCGCCAGCAGCGTCTCCAGCAGCGCGCGCATGTGCTTGAGCGGCACGGCGTTGGGGCCGTCGGAGAGGGCATTGGCCGGGTCCGGGTGGGTTTCCATGAACAGGCCCGCCACGCCCACGGCCACGGCAGCGCGCGCCAGCACCGGCACCATCTCGCGCTGACCGCCGCTGCTGGTGCCGTTGCCGCCCGGCAGTTGCACGCTGTGCGTGGCGTCGAACACTACGGGTGCGCCAGTCTCGCGCATGATCGCCAGGCTGCGCATGTCGCTCACCAGGTTGTTGTAGCCGAAGCTGGCGCCGCGCTCGCAGGCCATGAAGTTGTCTTCGCTCAATCCCGCCTCTTTGGCGGCGGCGCGCGCCTTGTCGATCACGTTCTTCATGTCGTGTGGCGCGAGGAACTGGCCTTTTTTGATGTTCACCGGCTTGCCCGACTGGGCGACGGCGCGGATGAAATCGGTCTGGCGGCACAGAAACGCCGGGGTCTGCAGCACATCGACCACGGCCGCCGCCTCGCGGATGTCGTCTTCGCTGTGCACGTCGGTCAGCACCGGTACGCCAAGCTCGCTGCGGATGCGGCCGAGAATCTCCAGGCCCTTCTCGCGCCCTGGGCCGCGAAAGCTGGTGCCAGACGAGCGGTTGGCCTTGTCGAAGCTGCTCTTGAAGATGAAGGGAATGCCCAGGGCTGAGGTGATCTCCTTGAGCTGGCCGGCTACGTCCATTTGCAGCTGGGCCGACTCGATCACGCAGGGCCCGGCAATCAGGAAAAAGGGCCGATTCAGGCCGACGTCAAAACCGCACAACTTCATGCCGTGGTCTCCTCGGGGGTGGGCGCAGCGGATGCGGCCGTTTCGCCGTGGTGCGCAATGGCAGCGCGGATGAAGGCGTTGAACAGCGGGTGGCCGGCCCAGGGCGTCGACTTGAATTCGGGGTGGAACTGCACCCCCACAAACCAGGGGTGCACGCTGCGCGGCAGCTCGACGATTTCCGTCAGGTGCTCGCGCTGGGTCAACGCCGAGATCACCAGGCCGGCAGCTCGCAGGCGGTCCAGGTAATGCTTGTTGGCCTCGTAGCGGTGGCGGTGGCGCTCGGTGACCACATCGCCATAGATTTCGTGCGCCAGCGTGCCGGGCGCGACGTCGGAGCTTTGTGCGCCCAGGCGCATGGTGCCGCCCAGATCGGACGCTGCGTCACGTTTCTGGATGCTGCCGTCCTTGTCCTGCCACTCGTTGATGAGGGCGATCACGGGGTGCGGCGTGGCCGGGTCGAACTCGGTGCTGTTGGCGCCTGTCAGGCCTGCCACGTGGCGCGCGTATTCGATGGTGGCCACTTGCATGCCCAGGCAGATGCCCAGGTAGGGGAGCTTGTGCTCGCGGGCGTACTGTGCCGTGCTGATCTTGCCTTCCACGCCGCGCTGGCCAAAGCCTCCGGGCACCAGGATGCCGTCAAAGCGCCCCAGGTTCTCCACCTCGGCCGGGGTCAGCGTCTCGGAATCGAGGTACTCGATCTTCACGCGCACATGGTTCTGCATGCCGGCGTGGCGCAGCGCCTCGTTGACCGACTTGTAGCTGTCGGACAGGTCCACATACTTGCCCACCATGGCGATGGTGACTTCGCCCTGCGGGTGCTCGGTTTCGTGCACCAGCGCGTCCCAGCGCTTGAGGCTGGTGGGCGGGGTGTTCAGGCGCAGCTTGTCGCAGATCAGGCCGTCCAGCCCCTGCTCATGCAGCATGCGCGGCACCTTGTAGATGGTGTCCACGTCCCACATGCTGATCACACCCCATTCGGGCACATTGGTGAACAGCGAGATCTTGGCGCGCTCTTCGTCGGGAATGGCGCGGTCGGCGCGGCACAGCAGGGCGTCGGGCTGGATGCCGATCTTGCGCAGCTCCTGCACCGTGTGCTGGGTCGGCTTGGTCTTGAGTTCGCCCGCTGCTGCGATGAAGGGCACGTAGGTCAGGTGCACAAATGCCGCGTTGTTCGGGCCGAGCTTCAGGCTGAGCTGGCGCACGGCTTCAAGGAAGGGGAGCGACTCGATGTCGCCCACGGTGCCGCCGATCTCGACGATGGCCACGTCCACGGCGTCGGGCGTGCCTACGCCAGCGCCGCGCTTGATGTATTCCTGGATTTCGTTGGTGACGTGCGGGATGACCTGCACCGTCTTGCCGAGGTAGTCGCCACGGCGTTCTTTCTCCAACACGCTCTGGTAGATGCGGCCGGTGGTGAAGTTGTTGGTCTTCTTCATCCGCGTTTCAATGAAACGCTCGTAGTGGCCCAGGTCGAGGTCGGTCTCCGCCCCGTCGTCGGTGACGAAGACTTCACCGTGCTGGAACGGTGACATGGTGCCCGGATCCACGTTGATGTACGGGTCGAGCTTGATGAGAGTGACTTTGAGGCCCCGCGATTCGAGGATCGCGGCAAGGGAGGCTGAGGCGATTCCCTTGCCCAGGGAAGACACCACACCGCCGGTGACGAAGACAAATTTGGTCATGTCAATGAAGGTGGTGGGAAATTGCAATTATAGGCACTGGGCCTCGCGCCGCTGGCGCCGCCAGACCCTCTGCTACATTGCCGCCATGACCGATCTGGCTGGCAAACACATCGTCCTTGGGCTCACTGGTGGCATCGCCTGTTACAAGGCGGCCGAGTTTTGCCGCGCCCTCGTCAAAGCCGGCGCCAGCGTGCAAGTGGTGATGACGCAGGCGGCCGAGCAGTTCATGACGCCCGTTACCATGCAGGCACTGAGCAATCGGCCGGTTTTCACCTCGCAGTGGGACGCGCGGGCGGACAACAACATGCCGCACATCAACCTCAGCCGCGAGGCCGACGCCATCGTCGTCGCGCCCTGTAGTGCAGATTTCGTGGTCAAGTTGGCGCACGGGGCGGCAGACGATCTGCTGGCACTGATGTGCCTGGCGCGGCCCGTGGAGCGGGTGCCGCTGCTGCTTGCCCCTGCCATGAACCGCGAGATGTGGGCGCACCCCGCCACGCAACGCAACCTCGTGCAGGTGCAGCAGGACGGCGCCGTGGTACTGGGCGTGGGCTACGGCGACCAAGCCTGCGGCGAAACCGGCGACGGGCGCATGCTCGAACCCCAGGATCTGCTCGAAGAAGTGGTGGCATTCTTTCAGCCCAAGCGGCTGGCCGGACAAAAGGTACTCGTCACCGCCGGCCCCACCTTTGAAGCCATCGACCCGGTGCGTGGCATCACTAACCATTCGAGCGGCAAGATGGGTTTTGCCATCGCCCGCGCTGCCCGCGAGGCGGGTGCCGAGGTGACCCTGGTCGCCGGCCCGGTGGCGCTACCGACGCCGCGCGGCGTGCGCCGAATCAATGTGGTTTCTGCACAAAATATGTACGACGCGGTGATTCCGCTTGCGCAGGAAGCTACTATTTTTATAGCAACGGCTGCGGTGGCCGACTGGCGACCTGCCAGTGCATCGCAAGAAAAGGTCAAGAAAGACGGCAGCGGCACTGCGCCCACGCTCGCCTTTGCCGAAAACCCCGACATTCTGGCCACTGTGGCGCAGTCGGAACGTGCCCACAGCGGTGCGCTGTACTGCGTGGGCTTTGCAGCCGAAAGCCACGACCTGCTGGTGCACGCTACCGCCAAACGCGCACGCAAGGGCGTGCCGCTGCTGGTCGGCAACATCGGCCCGGCCACCTTCGGGCAGGACGACAACGCCCTGCTTTTGGTGGATGCGCAGGGCCACAGCGAACTGCCGCGCGCCAGCAAGCGTGTGCTGGCGCAGCAACTGATCGAGCAGATTGCCGTGCGGCACCCTGACGGAGCCAAGCCATGAACCCGTTTTCCGGTGCCACGGGGCTGAAGCCAGAATGGGATGCGCCCAAGGATGGCGATTTCGCACGCTATGTAGAGCGCCTCACCGCCGCCCACATCGTGCCATTGCCAGAGGAACCGGGGCGTGTGCCGCACGCGGGCGAAGCAAGGCGGCGGCCCCAAGCGGTCGCCGCCAGCCCGGAGAAACCGGACGCGCTGTCGCCGACAAAGCCGACGCTTGCGACCGTATTGGGCTTGCTGCTTGTCGGGGTGGTCCTGCTGGTGCTGCTGCAACTGTTCGGGCGCAATCAAGCCGGCCTGGGCCCTGTTCTGGCGCTCGCAATGGCCGGGCTTGCGTGGTGGGTGGTGGGGCGCTGGAGGCAGGCCCTTGGAGCCTTGCGCAAAGCGGGCCTGCAGTCACCCCTCCCATCGCTTCCAGAGTTGCAACGGCAGTTGCAGGCGCTGGCGCAGCAAAAAAGCAAAGCCATCAGAGACAAATGAACATTGATATCAAGGTGCTCGACGCACGCATGGCCGGTTGTCTGCCGGCGTACGCCACCCCGGGAAGTGCCGGCCTGGATTTGCGGGCTTGCCTGGACGCGCCGCTCACGCTCGCTCCTGGAGCGTGCGAACTGGTGCGCACCGGGCTGGCCATTCACCTGGCGGATGCGGGCTTCGCCGCCCTGATCCTGCCGCGCTCGGGCCTGGGGCACAAGCATGGCATCGTGCTGGGCAACCTGGTAGGCCTGATCGACAGCGACTACCAGGGCGAGTTGATGGTCAGCGCCTGGAACCGCAGTCCGGTGAGCTTCACGATCGCTCCCATGGACCGGCTTGCGCAACTCGTGGTGGTGCCGGTGGTGCAAGCGCAATTTACGGTGGTCGATACGTTTGCGCCGAGCTTGCGGGGCGCGGGTGGCTACGGGTCTACTGGCAAGGATTGATGCGATTGCGCCCATTGGGCCTCGTAGTCCTGCGACTACGCACGGGGTGCCCAGCCGCCGACTCGTTGCAGACACCAATTCTTGCAACTTTGTCCGACCACTACCCCTCTAATAGGGCCATCACACACGCTTTGCTCCCTGTGGCACAAGTGTCCAGCAATTTCAGGAGAACACTATGAATGTTTTGCGCTTTCAACGCGTAGGCCTTTTGACGGCAACGGCCATCCTCACCGCCGGTTTGACGGCATGCGCCGCACCGCGCCAGCACTATGCGGACAGGGGCTACCAACAAGGGGGCTACCAGCAGGGAGCCTATGCCGCCCCTGCGCGCGGTACCGAATACGGGCGCGTGGTCAATGTCTATGCACTGCAGGAGCAGCGTTCCGGCCAGACATCGGGTGCGGGCGCCGTGTTGGGTGCGGTCGTGGGCGGTGTGCTCGGCCACCAGATTGGCGGCGGCAGTGGACGCGCCGCCGCCACGGGTGTAGGGGTGATTGGCGGCGCGTTGGCGGGCAACGCCATTGAAGCGCGCAATAACAACGCAGGCCCCAGTGGCTATCGCATCGTCATCAGCCTGGATCAGGGCGGCCAGCGCGACTACGATGTCAGCTCGCCCGGTGACTTGCGCGTGGGAGACCGGGTGCGTGTGGTCAACGGCCAGATTTCCCGGTACTGACCTCGGTACCAAGCTTTGCGCCGTGCCTCAGTGCACGCTATTGCTGCCAGGGGCTTGTGGCTGTACCCGAAAAAAGCCCGTCCCTGCACTTTTTCGCTCGATCTCTTCGTCGGTTGCCGGTCGAACCGACTTCACTTCGAGGTGCAGTCGCAGGGCAATGCCGGCCAATGGGTGGTTGCCGTCGAGCACGATATGCTCAGGGTAGATTTGTGAGACGGTATAGAACCCATCGCGGGGCGCTTCGCTGCTGACACCCTCTGGCAAGGCCGACCCTTCGAAGCTCATGCCCTCCTCGGTCCCTTCCGGGAAGAGGTCGAGAGGCTCCAGAAAAAGAAGCTCCTCATCGAATTCGCCAAAGGCTTCCTCCGGCTCCAGATGCAGGTCGAGCGCCGCGCCTGCGCTGTGGCCCTGTAGCGCTTCTTCTATCCGTGCCAGCAGATCGCTGCCACCGACAAGGAATTCCACGGGCTCATCCAGTACGTCGAGTTCCTCCCCCAAAGTATCTTTTAAGACCCAGGTGAGGGCGACGACACATTGTTCTGTAATTTCCATAGGAGAATTCTCGCATCCCGGCCAATTTGCTGCCGGCTGCACTGGGATTGCATGCAAACCGACCTTCCTCTTGTCTTGCTTGGCGGTCTGACTGCGCAGCAGTTCATGCGCCGTCACTGGCAGAAAACGCCCTTGCTGGTGCGCCAGGCCATCCCTGATTTTGCACCTCCCGTGCTGCGGTCGCGGTTGTTTGAGCTGGCAGGCCAGGAGGGCGTGGAGTCACGGCTCGCCCAGAATGTGAATGGCAGTTGGTCCTTGCGCAAGGGGCCAGTGCCGCGCCGCTCGCTACCGCCGCTCTCGCGGCCCAATTGGACGCTGCTGGTGCAAGGGGTCGATTTGCACGACGATGCCATCCACACGCTGATGAGCCGCTTTCGTTTCATACCGGACGCGCGGCTTGACGACCTGATGATCAGTTTCGCGACCGACGGCGGCGGTGTAGGCCCGCATTTCGACAGCTACGATGTGTTTTTGCTGCAGGCGCACGGCCAGCGGCGCTGGCGCATTGGTCGTCAAAAAGACCTGCGGATGCGGGACGATGTGCCGATGAAAATCCTGGCAGACTTTCAGCCGGAGCAGGACTATGTGCTGGACCCAGGCGACATGCTGTACCTGCCACCTGGCTGGGCGCACGATGGTATTGCGCAAGGCCAGTGCATGACCTATTCCGTGGGCTTTCGGGTGCCCGAGCGCAGGGAGTTGGCGCGGGAGCTACTCCCACGTCTTGCCGACGAAGATGGCGTTGATGACCTCCGCCGGGTGCTGTACCGCGATGCGCAGCAGCCCGCCGTCCAGGCGCCGGCGGAAATACCTGCCACGCTGACCGCGTTTGCCCGCGACGCTCTAGAGCGCGCGCTCGCTGAGCCGCTCGCGCTTGAGCGCGCCCTAGGCGAGGTGTTGACCGAGCCCAAACCTCATGTATGGTTCGACCCGGGCCAGTGCACGGGGCTGGAGCGGGGTGTCGTGCTCGACCGGCGCACGCGCATGTTGTTTGACAGCCAGCATGTGTTCATCAATGGCGAGAGCTACCGCGCCAGCGGCAGGGACGCGGCCTTGGTACGCAAACTGGCGAATGACCGCTGTCTTGGCACGCGAGAACTGCGAAAGGCCAGTGCCGACGCCATGGCCCTGCTGGCGTCCTGGGGCGATGCGGGCTGGCTGCATGTCACGGAGAACTGACGATGGAAGTTTCCGATTCAGCCGCGCCAGGCGCTTTGCTCGAAGGCCGCTTCGAAGGCTGTAACGCATTCGCACAATTGGTGCGCGATGCCCTTGCGCATGCTGGGCAGGCCGGCTGGCGTGAAATCATCCTGAGCGACGCCAGCTTTTTCGACTGGCCGCTGGGGGAACGCGCCGTGATCGCCTCGCTCGATGCCTGGGCGCGCAGCGGACGCCAGCTCACCATGCTGGCCAAGAATTATGACGAGGTGGTGCGCCGCCACCCGCGTTTTGTGCGCTGGCGCTCTACCTGGGACCACATCATCCAGTGCCGCGTCAGCCCGAATGCCGATGCGCTCGATTTGCCGAGCATGCTGTGGTCGCCTGCATGGGTGATGCACCGGCTGGATCCGGTGCGATCCGTAGGTGTTGCAGGGGCCGAGCCAGGCAGGCGGGTGGCCGGCTACGAATTGCTGCGTGAGTGGATACAGACGAAAAGCAGCCCAGGATTTTCTGCCAGCACCCTGGGGCTGTAAGTCTCTCGGCTGCCATTCATGCGCCTGCGCACGGGTGGGGGGCCTGCTTTCAAGCTCTGGAGAAATATTTTTCTGTGGTGTCAACCGCGCATGAGGCCGCTTCGTTGACGGCCCATGCGACCGCGGATGTATCTTGCGATGCAAATGGTGTGATAGCCGATGTCTGCGATTTCTAGTGTGTGTCAATAAGTAAAAACCACAATTGACAAACACTCTTTATAATTCTGCGAGAGTCAAATATTGCGCTATCGCAAAAAACTCTACCAAAGCGTAGCCGGGCTGCAAGAGGCTGGACGTTTTGGCAACTTTGTCTATAACTGTCCCCTGAGGAGAATCCTAATGAACAAGTCTTTCATCATCGCTTCGCTGATCGCTGCTGCTGCCCTGGCCGCTTGTGGCAAGAAGGAAGAGCCGGCTCCTGCACCCGCACCTGCACCGGTTGAAGCACCTGCACCTGCCGCAGCGCCTGCTGAACCTGCTGCTCCTGCTGCTGCACCTGCTTCCGATGCTGCGCCTGCTGCCGGCGAATCGTCTGCTGCACCTGCCGCCGATGCAGCCAAGGAAGCCGCCGACAAGGCTGCCTCCACTGCTGCCTCTGCCGCCAAGTAAATTGCTGGCGATGCCTGCGGGATTCCGCAGGCGATGCATACCGAGCCCTGCGCCTATGGACAGGGCTTTTTTGTTGGTGAAGGCGTCTGCGGGTCAGCCGACGCATATCCAGTCTGTTCCCGTGCGCTGCTGCGCAATCACGATCGCGTCTGCGCCCCAACCCAAGGCTTGGGCGAAGAGTTCACGCACGGTGTCAGGCCGGTTGTTGCGTTCGCTGAGGTGGGCCGCCACGACATGCTTGAGGCCCGGATGCGCGAGAGCTGTCAGCATAGCCGCCGCAGCCGTGTTTGACAGATGGCCCCAGTCACCCCCAACACGGCGCTTGAGAAAATCCGGGTAGCTCGACTGCGCCAGCATCTCCGGGTCATGATTGGCTTCGAGCAACAGTGCGTGGCACCCTGCCAGCTGTGCCAGCACATGCGCCGGGGCATGCCCAAGATCGGTCGCCAGCCCCAGATGGTTCACGCCATCGCTGCAGCGCAATTGCAGCGGCTCACGGGCGTCGTGCGGCACCGTGAAGGGGCGGACCTCGAAAAGGTCCAGGTCGATGGTGTCTCCGTCCTGCGCCAGGTGCAGTAGTGCCCCCAGCGGCGGACTGCCTATGGCGGCGTAGGTGCCCTGGCTCATCCACAGAGGAATAGCGTGCTGCTGTGCCAGGGCGATGGCGCAGCCGACATGGTCGGAATGCTCGTGGGTGATGAAGATGGCGTCAAGGTCTTCGCAGGCCAGACCCGCATGCGCGAGCCGCTTTGCAAGCTGGCGCGGCCCAAAGCCGCAATCGACCAGCAGGCGCCGCGTGGCCGATCTGCTACCGGCTTCGACCACCGTGCCGTTGCCGGAGCTGCCGCTGCCCAGGCTACAAAAGCGCAGCACTGCAGGCGTGCTTATTTCATGTCGTCCGCAAGGATGCGCACGATGCGCTGAGCGTTCTCCGAGCTCTCGGGGGCGCCACTGGCGTTGAGCACCGATGCCACGCTGGCGTTGCCCTGGCTTCGCACCACGATGCGGTACTGGAGCGGCGGTGTTGCCGATTTGGCGCGGCTGAACAGCTTGCCAAAGAAACCAGGCTCTTTTTGGTCGGTGCCAGGCGCCACATAGCGCACAAAATAAACGCCCTGGCTGCGGTCGCGGTCTTCGACAGTGAAACCGGTTCGGTCCAGCGCCAGGCCGACACGGCGCCACGCACGCTCGAAGCCTTCGTCGATCTGCAGCACCGGCACGCCGTCCTGGTTGGCTACGCGCACTTCAGCGGCCTTGGGAGCGGAGGCTGTGGCAGCTTTGGCCTGCTCAGCCGGAACCCCCAGCTTGATCATCAGGCGGCGCAGAAATTCAATCTCCAGCTCCGGGTCGGCCGGGCGCGGCTGCCACACGGTGGAGTCTTTGTTCGCAGTGTTGTAGACCTCTTCCATCCCGCGGTGGCTGACGTAAATCTCGGTGCTGCCGTCAGGCCGGCGCTCAAGCCGCGTGCGGAACTTGTCGCGCTCGCCAGTGGAGTAGAGCGAGTCAAACACCTTGCCCAGCGTGGAGCGAATGAAGTCCTGTGGAATCTTGGCGCGGTTTTCCGCCCAGTCGGTTTCCATGATGCCCAGGTCGATTTGGTCGAGGGCCAGCGTAAAGCCGTTCTCAAGCCAGAAATCGCGCACCGGGTCCCAAAGCTTGTCGACGGGGCGTTGCACCACCAACCAGCGCTGATCGCCGTTGCGCTCAATACGCACATCACCCATGTGGTTGGCAGCCGCCTGGCTGTCCGGTGTTTGGGTCGCCTTGCCCGCTTCCATGGCATTGGCGGAGACCACTCCGCCCGGCAGGGCGTAGCGCGAATCGCGCGAGAGCTGCTTGAGGTCGGGCGGAACTTCCAGCGTCTGGCCCTTGCTGGCACTTTTGTAGTCGATTTTGTCGCTATCGAGAACCGAACAGGCCGACAAGGCAATGGTCAGGCCCAGCAGGCCAAATCGTGCAGCAGTTTTCACGCGGAACATCCTCTTGAATTCGATAAGCGGCTGAGCCGCAATCAGAGCAGGCCGCTGGCGCGCAGCGCGCCTTCAACGGCAGCCTCATGGGCAGAGCTGAGCGGGGTCATGGGCAGGCGCATGGTCCCACCGCACAGGCCCAGGCGGGCCATGGCCCACTTGACGGGAATCGGGTTGGCTTCGATGAACAGGTTTTTGTGCACCGGCATCAGGCGAAACTGGATGTCCATGGCGCGGCGGATGTCGCCGGCCAATGCGGCCACGCACAGCTCGTGCATCAGGCGCGGCGCCACGTTGGCCGTGACGCTGATGTTGCCGTGGCCACCGCAGAACATCAGGGCGACGGCCGTGGGGTCGTCACCCGAATAAATGGCGAAATCCTTGGGCAGATCGCGAATCAACCACTGCGCGCGCTCGATATTGCCCGTGGCTTCCTTGATGCCGATGATGCCGGGCACCTGCGCCAGACGCAGCACGGTGTCGTGCAGCATGTCGCCGACCGAGCGGCCGGGCACGTTGTAGAGCACGATGGGTAGTTCGCCCGTGGCTTCGGCGATCGCCTTGAAGTGTTGGTACTGGCCCTCTTGCGTGGGCTTGTTGTAGTAGGGAACGACTTGCAACTGGCTGTCGGCGCCCACGCCCTTGGCAAAGCGCGCCAGTTCAATCGCCTCTTTGGTGGAATTGGCGCCGCAGCCTGCCATCACCGGCACGCGGCCTGCCGCTTGTTCGACGCTGACGCGAATGATTTCGCAGTGTTCCTCGACGTCCACCGTGGGCGATTCGCCGGTGGTGCCGACGACACCGATGCAGTCGGTGCCTTCGGCAATGTGCCAGTCGATGAGTTTTCGCAGGCTCTCATAGTCCACGCTGCCGTCTTCGTGCATGGGCGTGACGAGGGCGACGATGCTGCCGGTAAGGAGAGGGCGGGGAGAAGTCATATCGGCTGGAAAAAAACGCAAAGGGGCATTCTAGCGGGCGGCACTCGCCGATCGTGGGCTCAATTTCATTGGGGTGCCTGAAGCGCCCGGCGGCCCGATGCGGCGGCGCCCGCCGACACGCGCAGTGCAGCGATGCGCTGCACAAAGCGCTCGGGGTTGTCCAGGGTGCCATCTTCGTACGCCACCACGTGCAGACCCTGGCAGGCGTGCAGCAGTTCCCCTGGCGCCAGAAGAAAATCGGGATTCACCGGCCGACCCACCATTTCGTTGCCCTGCGCAAAGGTCTCGTAAAGCAGCAGGCCGCCGGGCGCCACGCTGGCCACGATGCGTGGCAGCAGCGCACGCCACAGGTAGTTGGTGACGACCACGGCGCCGAACCTGCGCTCGGGCAGTGGCCAGGGCGCGGCTTCAAGGTCGCAGGCCAGCACCTCGCCAAACGCGGCGGCGCTTTGCAAGGCCTCGGGAGCGCGATCTACGCCGAGGACCGTATGGCCACGTTCCGCGAACCACCGCATATGCCGGCCGGCGCCGCAGGCGAGATCGAGCACCTGCGCGTCCGGTGGCACCAGGTGCGACCAGCGGCGTACCCATTCAGAAGCGTCGGTCGAAGGCATGGAGGCTATCAAAAGATATAGCTGGAAGCGCTTATGCAATAAGCGCTAGAGGCTGATTTGGCATCAAAAACAGGCCCAGGCCTGATCGGCCAGCATCACCAGGAAGTCGGGCCGCTGGTAGAGCGCAAACACGGCTGCGAGCGCCAGCAGCGCCGCCGTCCAAGCGGCGCGGCGGCGCCAGGGCCTGCGCGGCAAGGCGCTGCCCGGTGCCGGTGCTTCGGTCATGCGGGCTGCGCGGCACCGCGCGCAATCGGGTGCTCGCGCACGGGGAGGTTGATGAGGCCGGCGAGCACGCCAAAGGCAATCGCCAGCATCCAGACGGTGTCGTAGCTGCCGGTACGGTCGTACAGGTAGCCGCCCAGCCACACCCCCAGGAAGCTGCCGACCTGGTGGCTGAAGAACACGAAGCCGCCGAGCATCGAGAGGTGTTGCACGCCAAAAATCTGTGCCACGGCGGCGTTGGTCGGCGGCACGGTGGACAGCCACAGCGCGCCCATCACCGCCGAGAAGAGGTACACCGACGTGGGCGTGAGCGGCACCAGCAAGAACACGGTGATGACCACCGCGCGGGTGAAGTAGATGAATGCCAGGATATGGCGCTTGGCCATGCGCTGGCCCAGCGTGCCGGAAATATAGGTGCCGAACACGTTGAACAAGCCAATCAGCGCCAGGGAATAGCTCGCCACCTGGGGCGAGAGGCCGTGGTCGCGCAGGTAGCTCGGCATGTGCACCGCGATGAACACCACCTGGAAGCCGCACACGAAGTAGCCAGCGGTCAGCATCAGAAAGCTCGGGTAGCGCAGCGCCTCGGAGAGCGCCTCGCCAATGCCCTGGCTGTGCTGCACGGGGGCTGCGCTGGCGAAGCGGGGTTCGCGCAGCCAGAAGGCGAGCGGCACGATGACCAGCACCATGGCGGCCAGCACCAGCAGCGCTTCTTTCCAGCCCATGGCGGTGATGAGGAAGCCTTCCGTCGGCACCATGAGGAACTGGCCGAACGAGCCCGCCGCCGCCGCCACGCCCATGGCCCAGGAGCGCTTTTCAGCCGGGACCTGGCGGCCAATCACGCCGTAGATCACGGCGTAGGTGGTGCCCGCCTGCGCCGCGCCAATCAGCACGCCGGTGGTCAGGGCAAACAGTGTTTCGGTGGGCGAGAGCGCCATCCCCACAAGGCCCAATGCGTACAGCGCCGCGCCGCCAATCAGCACGCGGAAGGCGCCAAAACGGTCTGCCAACATGCCGGCAAAGACGCCAATCAGGCCCCACGAGAGGTTTTGAATGGCCAGCGCCAGGGCGAAGGACTGGCGCGTCCAGCCCATCTCCTGCGTGATCGGTTGCAGCCACAGGCCAAAGCCGTGGCGAATGCCCATGGAGAGCGTCACCACGGCAGCGCCGCAGGCGAGCACCTGGAACATGGAGAGTTTGGGTGGCGTCGTGTGCATTGCAACAAATATAGCCAAACGGCCGGCACCGTGCTGGCGCCTGGGCGCCATGGTCGGTTGGCCAGACTGGCTTTTCATACAGTCCTACAATCCGCGCCCATGGCAGCCAAACCCTCTCCTGTTTCAAATAGCGACTATTCCGAAAGCTCGATCCGCGTGCTCAAGGGCCTGGAGCCCGTCAAGCAGCGGCCGGGCATGTACACCCGCACCGACAACCCCTTGCACGTGATCCAGGAGGTGCTGGACAACTCTGCCGACGAAGCGCTGGCGGGCTACGGCAAGAAGATCAAGGTCGTCCTGCATGCCGATGGATCGGTCAGCGTGGAAGACGATGGGCGTGGCATCCCGTTCGGCCTGCACCCGGAAGAAAAGGCGCCGGTGATCGAGCTGGTCTTCACCCGCTTGCACGCGGGTGGGAAGTTCGACAAGGGCAAGGGTGGCGCCTACAACTTCTCGGGGGGGCTGCACGGCGTGGGCGTGAGCGTGACCAATGCACTTTCCACCCGGCTCGAAGCCACCAGCTACCGCGAAGGCCAGGTGGCCCGCCTGGCGTTCTCGGCAGGGGATGTGATTGAACCGCTCACCACCCAGGCCCGAAGCGAGGGCGACCGCAAGCAGGGCACCACGGTGCGCGCCTGGCCCGACGCCAAATACTTCGAATCGAGCAACCTGCCCTTGGGCGAGCTCACGCACCTGCTGCGCAGCAAGGCCGTGCTCATGCCCGGTGTGAGCGTCTCGCTCGTCAACGAAAAAACGCGCGATACGCAAACCTGGCAGTACAAGGGCGGCCTGCGCGACTATCTGCAGCAGACGCTCAATGGCGAGCCGGTCATACCGCTGTTCGAAGGCGAAGGTTTTGCCGACAGCGGCCACGAGAGCTTTGCCGAAGGCGAGGGCGCCTCGTGGTGCGTGGCGTTCACCGAAGACGGCCAGCCGGTGCGTGAGAGCTATGTCAACCTGATTCCTACCAGCGCGGGCGGCACGCACGAGAGCGGCCTGCGCGATGGTTTGTTTACCGCCGTCAAGAGCTTCATCGAGCTGCACTCGCTGCTGCCAAAAGGCGTCAAGCTGCTGCCCGAAGACGTGTTTGCCCGCGCCAGCTACGTGCTCTCGGCCAAGGTGCTCGACCCGCAGTTCCAGGGCCAGATCAAGGAGCGCCTGAACTCGCGCGACGCCGTGCGGCTGGTGTCGAGCTTCGTGCGCCCGGCGCTCGAACTCTGGCTGAACCAGCACGTGGAATACGGTAAGAAGCTCGCCGAACTGGCCATCCGCGCGGCGCAAACGCGGCAGAAGGCCGGCCAGAAGGTTGAAAAGCGCAAGGGCTCTGGCGTGGCCGTGTTGCCCGGCAAGCTGACCGATTGCGAGAGCCGCGACCTGGCACACAACGAAGTGTTTCTGGTCGAGGGCGACTCGGCCGGCGGCAGTGCCAAGATGGGCCGCGACAAAGAGAGTCAGGCCATCCTGCCGCTGCGCGGCAAGGTGCTCAACACCTGGGAGGTGGAGCGCGACCGGCTGTTCGCCAACAACGAAATCCACGACATCTCGGTCGCGCTTGGCGTGGACCCGCACGGGCCGGACGACACACCGGATCTCTCGGGCCTGCGCTACGGCAAGGTCTGCATCCTGTCGGACGCCGACGTGGACGGCTCGCACATCCAGGTGCTGCTGCTCACGCTGTTTTTCCGGCACTTTCCCAAGCTCATCGAAACCGGCCACATCTACGTGGCGCGCCCGCCGCTGTTCCGTGTGGACGTGCCGGCGCGCGGCAAGAAACCCGCCGCCAAGCAGTACGCGCTGGACGACGGCGAGCTGCAGTCCATCCTGGACAAAGCCGAAAAAGACGGCGTGGCGCGCGACAAGTGCCAGATCAGCCGCTTCAAGGGTCTGGGCGAGATGAACGCCGAGCAGCTGTGGGACACCACGCTCAACCCCGACACCCGTCGCCTGCTGCCGGTGCAGTTGGGCAGCATGGACTTTGCCGCCACCGAAGGCCTCATCACCAAGCTGATGGGCAAGGGCGAGGCGGGGTCGCGGCGCGAGTTGATGGAGCTGCACGGCGACAGCGTCGAGATCGACGTCTGATTTTCAAGCCAAATTGGCCTCTAGCGCTTATCTGTCAAGCGCTGATAGCTATCAATAAGTTAGTGATTGACCCATGAGTGAGCAACCCGACCTCGCCTTTTCTGCGCCCGAGACCCCCGACGAACCGGGCCTGGGTACTTACGCCCAGCGCGCCTACCTCGAATACGCGCTCTCTGTCGTCAAGGGCCGAGCCCTGCCCGACGTGTGCGATGGTCTCAAGCCCGTGCAGCGGCGCATTCTGTATGCGATGGACCGCATGGGCCTGTCCTACAGCGGCCCCACGCGCAACGCGGCGGCCAAGCCCGTCAAGAGTGCCCGCGTGGTGGGCGACGTGCTGGGGCGCTTTCACCCGCACGGCGACCAGTCGGCCTACGACGCGCTGGTGCGCATGGCGCAGGATTTTGCCCAGCGCTACCCGCTGATCGACGGCCAGGGCAACTTTGGTAGCCGTGACGGCGACGGCGCTGCCGCCATGCGCTACACCGAGGCGCGGCTGTCGCGCATCACGAGCCTGCTGCTCGATGAAATTGACGAAGGCACGGTCGATTTCATGCCCAACTACGACGGCAGTACCGAAGAGCCGCGCCAGTTGCCCGCGCGCCTGCCGTTCGCTCTGCTCAACGGCGCCAGCGGCATTGCCGTGGGCCTGGCCACCGAAATCCCCAGCCACAACCTGCGCGAGATTGCCGACGCCTGCATTGCGCTGATCAAGACGCCCTCGCTGAGCGCCGAAGAGCTGCTGGCCATCGTGCCCGGCCCCGACTACCCCGGTGGTGGCCAGATCATCAGCAGCGCTGCCGACATTGCCGACGCCTACCGCACGGGCCGGGGCAGCCTCAAGGTGCGCGCGCGCTGGAAGATCGAGGACCTGGCCCGTGGCCAGTGGCAACTGGTGGTGGGCGAGTTGCCGCCCGGCGTGAGCACCCAGCGGGTGCTCGAAGAGATCGAAGAAATCACCAACCCCAAGGTCAAGGCCGGCAAAAAGGCCCTGAGCCAGGATCAGGTGCAGCTCAAGGCCAGCGTGCTTGCCGTGCTGGACGTGGTGCGCGACGAATCCAGCAAGGACGCCCCCGTGCGCCTGGTGTTCGAGCCCAAGACGAGCAAGACGCCGCAGCAAGAGCTGATTACTGCACTGCTGGCGCACACCAGCCTGGAGACCTCGTCGCCCATCAACCTGACCATGGTGGGGCTGGATGGCCGGCCGGTGCAAAAATCATTGCGGCTGATGCTGGAGGAGTGGATCGCCTTCCGCCAGACCACCATCACGCGGCGCTCGCAGCACCGTTTGAGCAAGGTGCTGGACCGCGTTCACATCCTCGAAGGGCGGCAGATTGTGCTGCTCAACATCGACGAAGTGATCGCCATCATTCGCCAGGCCGACGACCCCAAGGCGGCGTTGATTGCGCGGTTTGCGCTGAGTGACCGGCAGGCCGAAGACATCCTCGAAATCCGCCTGCGCCAGCTCGCGCGGCTCGAAGCGATCAAGATCGAGCAGGAGTTGAAAGAACTGCGCGAAAGCCAGGGCAAGCTCGAAGACATTTTGAACAACCCCGGCACGCTGCGCCGCACCATGATCAAGGAGATCGAAGCTGACGCCAAAACGTTTGCAGACCCGCGCCGCACGCTGATCCAGACCGAGAAGAAGGCCGTGGCCGAAGTCAAGGTGGTGGACGAGCCTGTGACGGTGGTCGTGTCACAAAAAGGCTGGGTGCGCGCACGCAGCGGCCACGGGCACGAAGCGGCCAGTTTTGCCTTCAAGGCGGGCGATGGCTTGTATGGCACGTTTGAATGCCGCACGGTCGATACCTTGCTCGCCTTTGGCAGCAATGGCCGGGTGTACTCCGTGGCCGTGGCCTTGCTGCCAGGCGCGCGGGGCGACGGCCAGCCGGTGACCACGCTCATCGAACTGGAGGCCGGCACCCAGGTGCTGCACTACTTTGCCGGCCCGGCGGGCGCCACGCTGTTGCTGTCGGGCTCGGGGGGCTACGGTTTTCTGGCGGCAGTGGAGAACATGGTCTCGCGCCAGAAGGGCGGCAAAGCCTTTGTCACGCTGGGCGAGGGCGAGACGCTGTGCGCCCCCTCGCACGCCGCCGGCAGCTCGGGCGGCAAGGGCCTGCCACCGGCCACCCATGTGGCCTGCGCCTCCACGGGCGGGCGCATCCTCACCTTCGAGATCACCGAGCTCAAGACCATGGCCAACGGTGGCCGGGGGCTCATGCTGATCGACTTGGAAGACAAGGACCGGTTGGCGGGTGCGGCCGCCTATACCCGCAGCATCCGTCTCGACGGCATCGGCCGGGGCGGCAAGCCGCGCGACGAAACGCTGGAAATCCGCTCGCTCAACAATGCCCGTGCCGCGCGCGCGCGCCGGGGCAAGGTGGCGGATCTGGGGTTCAAGCCGCAGGCCGTGACGCGGCTGGAATAGGGAGTCGGCCCTAGCGAATTTCTTGCCTGGGCGGCTGGATTTGGTAGTACGCTCGCGGGAGCAAAAGCTTACATTTCCATACATAAGGGTCGATGATGCAGCTTCGAATTGCTCACAAGCTCTGGTTGGCCGTCCTTATCATCGTGCTCATGCTGGCGGGTGTGGTGGGGTTCGCCGGCCTGCGGTCGGCCAGGGCGCAGGTCGAGAGCGACGCGGTCACTGCCGCCATGAAACTGCGCGTGGACTCGGCCACGCGCTGGGTCGGCCTCACGGAGAGCAACGCGGCGCGTACCCAGGCCGTCATTGTCAGCAGCGACCCGGCGGTGGAGGACGCGTTGAAGGGTGTGATGGCCGCAACGACGCAGCAAGTCAGCGAGGTGCAAAAGAAAATCGAGGCCCTTCCATTGTCCGATGCGGACCGTGCGCAGATGGCGAAGATTGCAGCCGCGCGCCAAGCCATGCTGGATGCGCGCGCGCAGGCGCGAAAGCTCAAGGCCGATGGGCAGCAACAGGAAGCTGTCGCGTTCGTCGAAAAAAGCTATAGCCCGGCGTCCGACGCCTACTTGAAAGCCCTGCACGATTTCGTGGAAATGCAGCAGCAGGCGGAGCGTGACCAGTTGCAGAGCATTGCTGCTTCGCGTGTCACGACGATCCGGGTCGGTATTTCTGCCATGGTGTTGGTGATACTGGTCATTGGCGCGGGCGCCTTTCTGCTTATCCGCAGCATCCAGCGTCCGCTGCGACAGGCCAACGAACTGGCTGCGCACATTGCGGCTGGCGATTTGAGCCAGCGCGCAGACATTCAGCGCCAGGACGAATTCGGCGATCTGCTGCGCTCGCTCTACGCCATGAGTGCATCGCTGGCCGGCACCGTGCAGCAAGTGCGCCACAGCACCGACAGCATTGCCACCGCCAGCGCCGAGATTGCCAGCGGCAACCACGACCTCTCGGCACGCACCGAGCAGACGTCAAGCAACCTGCAGGAAACCGCTGCCGCCATGGAGCAGTTCACCAGCACCATTGCGCAAAGTGCAAGCAGCGCCCAGCAAGCCAGCAGTCTGGCTGCCAGCGCCACCGGTGTGGCGCGCCGCGGCGGCGAAGTGGTGACGCAGGTGGTCGCCACCATGGACGAGATCAACCACAGCAGCAAGAAGATTGCCGACATCATTGGGGTGATCGACGGCATTGCCTTCCAGACCAATATCCTGGCGCTCAACGCCGCTGTGGAAGCCGCAAGGGCGGGTGAGCAGGGCCGAGGCTTTGCCGTGGTGGCCAGCGAAGTGCGCAGCCTGGCCGGACGCAGTGCCGAGGCGGCCAAGGAGATCAAGCAGCTCATCGGCACCTCGGTGGAGAAAGTCGAGGCCGGCTCGCGTCTGGTGCAGGATGCGGGCACCACGATGCAGGACATCGTGCAGTCGGTGCAGCGCGTCAACGACATGATTGGCGAAATCACGGCGGCGTCCACCGAGCAGAGCTCGGGCATCTCTCAGGTGAACCAGGCCGTGGGCAACCTGGACCAGATGACGCAGCAAAACGCCGCACTGGTCGAGCAAAGCGCGGCGGCGGCGCAAAGCCTGCGCGAGCAGGCCGAGCAGCTGGCGCAGGTGGTTTCGACCTTCAAGTTGGGGGGCGCCCAGGTGCCGCAGCGCGTCGCCTCAGTGGCTGCGCCGCGAGCTGTGGCGCAGCGAATAAGCCCGTCGCCTGCGGTGACCAAATCCGTGCAGGCACGCCCCAAGGTTTCAGCGCCGGGTGTACGGCCTGCGGCCGCCAAGCCCTTGCCCAAGGCCTTATCCACGCCTTCTTCCAAACCTTCTTCCAGGCTTGCTGCTGCAGCGCCGGGCGATGAGGGCGATTGGGAATCGTTCTAGGCGCGCAGCGACAGCGCGCTTGGAGCCGCGCTCAAGCCAATTCGGCAATCAGTTCAATTTCCACGCAGGCGCCCAAGGGAATCTGCGCCACGCCGAAAGCGCTGCGCGCGTGCACACCAGCTTCGCCAAACACTTCGCCCAGCAGTTCGCTGGCGCCATTGGTCACCAGGTGCTGCTCGGTGAAGCTTCCCGTGGAATTGACCAGGCTCATCAGCTTCACGATACGCTTGACGCGGTTGAGGTCACCGCCGGCTGCGGCTTGCAGCGTGCCCATCAGGTCAATGGCCACGGCGCGCGCGGCAGCCTTGCCGTCTTCCGTTGAAATATCGCGGCCAAATTGTGCCGCCCAAGGCTTGCCGTCCTTGCGTGCAATATGGCCGCTCAAGAAGACGAGCTTGCCGGTCTGCACGTAGGGCACGTAGGCTGCAGCAGGCACCGAGACCGGTGGCAGGGTGATCTGAAGTTCTTTGAGTTTGTCGTAAACGTTCATGGCAGATTCTTGCTGTAGGGAAACCGCGCATGGTACACAGGCAGAAACCCAACATTCCACCCATCCGGCAATGACCCCGGCGCCAGCCTCTGCGATGACCTCTGCGTCGGATTCCAGTCCAGCACCGCCAGCACCTGTTCCGTCGCAACGGCAAGGGCTGCGCATGGCGCCGATGCGGCTTGTCGTGCTGGTGCCGGGGCTGCTCGGCGTGGTGGTGGGGTCTGCGTTGCAAATCCAGCAGCCCACTTTATGGACGGCAGCGGGGTATGCCGCCACCGGCGCCGCTGGTGTCGCGCTGGCGTTGGGCGCCCTTAGCTGGCGGGCGACATCCAGGCCGCGCAGGGCGTTTTTTCTCGTGTTGGTGGCGTTTGCACTTGCCGTGTTTGCGCTCTGCGGATTGCGCTCCCTGCACTACGCGCGCGCGGCGCTGAACCCGGCGCTGGAGGGGCAAGACATCATGGTGACCGGCACTGTGGCAGGCTTGCCGGAAGCCATGGAGACGGGTGTCCGCTTTCGCTTGCAGGTCGATTCCGCCAGCCTGCAGGGAAAGTCTCTGCAAGTGCCGCCGCTCATCGACCTGGCCTGGTACCACGAGGCCGGTGCGAGCGGTGCGCAGCCCCAGCAAGCCGGCGCGCCGCACGCTGGTGAGCGCTGGCGCATGGTGGTGCGGCTCAAGGCGCCGCATGGCGCGCGCAACCCGAACGGCTTTGACTACGAGCTCAGGCAGTGGGAACAAGGCGTGCAGGCAGTGGGCTATGTGCGGGCCGGACCGAAGGACGGGCCTCCCGCGCGTCTGGACGCCGCGCTGCGCTACCCGGTGCTGCAACTGCGTGAGAACGTCCGAGATGCGATTCTGACCCGACTGGCCGCAGCCGCCGAGGGGCCGGCCGAGGTGCGTGCCGCCGGCGTGGTGGCGGCACTGGTGACGGGCGACCAGCGTGCCATCGACCGCAGCGACTGGAACGTGTTTCGGGCCACGGGGGTCGCGCACCTGGTCAGCATCTCAGGCCTGCACATCACGCTCTTTGCCTGGCTGGCGGCTCTGGCTGTTGGTGGGCTGTGGCGGCGCGCGCCGCGCCTGTGCCTGGCATGGCCGGCGCAGTCTGCGGCCCTGCTCGGTGGTTTGCTGCTGGCAACGGTGTATGCGGTGTTCAGCGGCTGGGGCATTCCTGCGCAGCGCACCGTGCTGATGCTGGCCGTGGTGGTGGGCCTCAAGCTTGCCGGGCGGCGCTGGCCTTGGCCGCTTATCTGGCTTCTGGCCTGTGCGGTCGTGGTGCTGTTCGACCCTTGGGCCCTGCTGCAGGCCGGGTTTTGGCTGAGCTTTGTGGCTGTCGGGGTGTTGTTTGCTCTTAATCCGATAGCTGGTAGCGCAGGTACCATAAGCGCCAAGGCCAAGTTTCTCTCCTTATTGCGCGAGCAATGGACGGTGACCGTGGCGCTCACGCCGCTCAGCCTGCTGCTGTTTGGCCAGGTGTCGCTGGTCGGTTTTTTTGCCAACCTCGTTGCCATTCCTTGGGTCACGCTGATCGTCACGCCACTGGCCTTCGCTGGCGTGCTCTGGCCGCCGCTATGGCAGGTGGCGGCCTGGTGCGTACAACTGCTGGGCATTTGGCTGGGCTGGCTGGCAGCCTGGCCGTGGGCGCAGTTCGATGTGGCGGCGGCGCCGCTGTGGGCGGGGCTGGCTGCGGTGATCGGCGGCGTGTTGCTGGCTGCGCGCCTGCCCGCATCCCTGCGTTTGGCCGGCGTGCCGCTGCTGCTGCCAGCGCTGCTGTGGCAGGCGCCGAGGCCGCTGCCGGGCAGTTTCGAGTTGCTTGCCGCCGACATTGGCCAGGGCAACGCGGTGCTGGTGCGTACCGCGCGGCACGCGCTGCTTTACGACACTGGCCCACGCTACAGCCTGGCAAGCGATGCGGGCGATCGCGTGCTGGTGCCGCTGCTGCGCTCGCTGGGTGAGCGGGTGGACACCGTCATGCTCAGCCACCGCGACAGCGACCATACCGGTGGCGCGAGTGCTGTACTGGCCCAGCAGCCGCAGGCTGCGCTGACCGGGTCGATTGCTGGTGAGGCCGCGCTGCTCGCACTGCGTGCCTGGGCGCCCTGCGTCGCGGGGCAGACCTGGACGTGGGACGGTGTGCAGTTCGATGTTCTGCACCCGTTGCAGGCGGCGCCTGCCGTGTTGCCACGTGGCGAGAAGCCGAATGCACAAAGCTGCGTGTTGCACGTGCGGGCTGTGAGCGGCGCCAGCGCGCTGCTGGTCGGTGATATCGAGCGACCGCAGGAGCTGGCGTTGGTGGAGGCCGGAGCGCCATTGGCTGCCGATGCGCTGCTGGTCCCGCACCATGGCAGCAAAACCTCGTCAAGCGACGCTTTTCTTGCCGCGGTGCAGCCGAAAATTGCGCTGGTACAGGCCGCCTACCGCAGCCGCTTTGGCCACCCCGCGCCGATCGTGGTGCAGCGCTTGCGCGAGCATGGTGCACGGGTGGTTGATTCGGCACATTGCGGCGCCGCGACCTGGCAATCGGACGCGCCCGAGGCAGTGCGCTGTGAGCGCGAGGTCGGGCGGCGCTACTGGCAGCACGACCCGCCTTAGGTGAATGCCTACTGCGCCGCCCGGCGCTGCTCGCGCAGCATGAAGAGGTACAAGCTCTCGACCTTCTCACGCGCCCAGGGCGTTTTGCGCAAAAACTTCAGGCTGGAGTTCACGCTGGGCTCGTGCTGAAAGCAACGCACTGGTATCTGTTCGGCCAGGCCCGGCCAGCCGTAATGCTCGGCGAGCGCGCGCACCATGGCTTCGAGCGTCACGCCGTGCAAGGGGTTGTGCCGCTGGGTGGCAGGCGGCTCAGGCGGTGCAGGCGGAGGTGTTTCGTGCATGGGGGCGATAGGGCAGGCGAGGGGTACGGGCATTGTCGCAAACCGGTGCGAGGATGGGCGCAAGCTCGCATGCGCAATAAAAAAGCGGGCGCCTGGCCCGCTTCGGTTGCGCAGCCGCCTGCGGCCTATTCAAGTTCGCTCATGTGCGACTGCAGGTAGTTTTGCACGCCGACCTTGGCGACCAGCTCAATCTGCGTTTCCAGAAAATCGATGTGCTCTTCGGTGTCGTCGAGGATGGTTTGCAGCAAATCGCGCGAAACGTAGTCGCGCACCGATTCGCAGTGCGCCATGCCTTCCTTGACCGTCGCTTGCGCGCCGCGCTCCAGGCCCAGATCGCAGGCCAGAATTTCGGGCACGTCCTCGCCAATCATCAGCTTGCCCAGGTCTTGCAGGTTCGGCAGGCCGTCGAGCATGAAAATGCGGTCCATCAGCATATCCGCATGCTTCATCTCGCCCATGGACTCCTCGTACTCCTTCTTGGCCAGCTTGCCAAAGCCCCAGTGCTTGAGCATGCGGTAGTGCAAAAAGTACTGGTTGATGGCGGTCAGCTCGTTCTTGAGCTGGGCCTGGAGGTAGCCAATGACCTGTGCGTCGCCTTGCATAGCGGGACTCCTTATCGTGTGCGGCAATGAAGGCGCCATTGTGCGTCCAGCGCCGGCCACTGTGCGCTGATCGGGGTATTGAAATAGTTAAAAGGCATCGATACTATGAAATGAATTGATTGGTTTTATTGATTGATTGTGTCTAGACTTGCCTTCGTGTTCAGTTCATCACCCGAAAGGAAAGCAGCAATGTCCCTCATCAATACGCAAGTCCAGCCGTTCAAGAACCAAGCCTTCCACAACGGCAAGTTCGTTGAAGTGACGGACCAAACCATCAAAGGCAAGTGGTCCGTGGTGATCTTCATGCCCGCCGCCTTCACCTTCAACTGCCCGACCGAAGTTGAAGATGCGGCCGACAACTACGCAGAATTCCAGAAGGCCGGTGCCGAGGTCTACGTTGTCACCACCGACACGCATTTCTCGCACAAGGTCTGGCACGAAACCTCGCCCGCCGTCGGCAAGGCCAAGTTCTTCCTGGTCGGCGACCCGACGCACCACCTGACCCGCGCCTTTGACGTGCACATCGACGAAGAAGGCCTGGCGCTGCGCGGCACCTTCATCATCAACCCCGATGGTTTTATCAAGACCATGGAAGTGCATTCCAACGAAATCGCCCGCGACGTGAAGGAAACCCTGCGCAAGCTCAAGGCCGCCCAGTACACCGCGGCGCATCCTGGTGAAGTCTGCCCGGCCAAGTGGAAGGAAGGCGAGAAGACCATTGCCCCTTCGCTGGACCTCGTCGGCAAGATCTAAGCGCCCTCCTTAAGCGCTCCAAGACGCCCGGGTGCCTGGCGCCCGGGTTTTTTTACGCCCAAAAATTCAAATTTCAGGAGTTCCGCAATGCTCGACGACACCCTCAAAACCCAGTTGAAAGCCTACCTGGAGCGCCTGCAGCGCCCGGTGGAACTGGTCGCCACGCTGGACGACAGCACGGCGTCGAACGAGCTGCGCGAACTGCTGCAAGACATCCGCGCCCAGTCGGACAAGATCACCGTGGTCGAGAAGAACGACCTGGATGTGCGCAAGCCCTCGTTCCTCATCACCAACCCTGGGCAAAACAGCGGCGTGCGCTTCGCTGGCGTGCCGCTGGGTCACGAGTTCACCTCGCTGGTGCTGGCGCTGCTGCAGGTCGGCGGGCACCCGTCGAAGGAAGCGGCCGAGCTGCTGGAGCAGGTCAAGGGCCTGGACGGCGACTTCCATTTCGAGACCTACTACTCGCTCTCCTGCCACAACTGCCCGGACGTGGTGCAGGCGCTCAACCTCATGAGCGTGCTGAACCCGCGCATCACGCACACCGCGATTGACGGCGGCGTGTTCCAGAACGAGATCGAGGCGCGCGGCATCATGGGCGTGCCCACCGTGTTCCTGAATGGCGAGCGCTTCGGCCAGGGCCGCATGGAGCTCGCCGAAATCGTCGCCAAGATCGACACCGGCAGCGCCGCGCGCGACGCCGCCAAGCTCGGTGAGAAGGCGCCGTTCGACGTGCTCATCGTCGGCGGCGGTCCGGCCGGCGCGGCCGCTGCGGTGTACGCGGCGCGCAAGGGCATACGCACCGGCGTCGCGGCCGAGCGCTTCGGCGGCCAGGTGCTCGACACCGTGGGCATCGAGAACTTCCTCTCGGTGCAGCACACCGAGGGCCCGCAGTTCGCCGCCGCGATGGAGCGCCACGTGCGCGACTACGAGGTGGACATCATGAACCTGCAGCGCGCCAAGGCACTGGTGCCCGCCAGCACGCCCGGCGGCCTGATCGAGGTGGAGTTGGAGAACGGCGCCCGCCTCAAGAGCCGCACCGTCATCGTCTCCACCGGTGCGCGCTGGCGCAACATGAACGTGCCCGGCGAGGAGCAGTACCGCACCAAGGGCGTGACCAACTGCCCGCACTGCGACGGCCCGCTGTTCAAGGGCAAGCACGTGGCCGTGATTGGCGGCGGCAACTCCGGCATCGAGGCGGCCATCGACCTGGCCGGCGTCGTGGCGCGCGTGACAGTGCTGGAATTCGCCCCGGAACTCAAGGCCGACGCGGTGCTGCAGAAAAAGCTGCTCAGCATGCCCAACGTCACCGTTATTACCAACGCGCAGACCACGGCGGTGCTGGGCGACGGCAGCAAGGTGACGGGCCTGGCCTACACCGACCGCACCATGGGTGAGGCGCAGGACATTGCGCTCGACGGCGTGTTCGTGCAGATCGGCCTGCTGCCCAGCACCGAGTGGCTCAAGGGCACCGTGGAGCTCTCGCGCTTCGGCGAGGTCCAGGTGGACGCCCACGGCCGCACCGACGTGCCCGGCGTGTTCGCCGCCGGCGACTGCACGACCGCGCCGTACAAGCAGATCATCACCGCGGCGGGCGATGGGGCGAAGGCGGCGCTGGCCGCGTTCGATTACCTGATCCGTACCCCGGTGCCGGCCTGAATTTGTAGTAAAAATGGCCTCTAGCGCTTATCCAGTAAGCGCTTACAGCTATCAAAATAAGACCACCCGGCGCTGTCCGGGTGGTTTTTCTTGATCGCGGGCAAACAGGTGCCGGGTGGCGTCCGTGCGGCCCGGCGGCGAGGGGACAATGGCGGCATGAAGATCGCTTGGAAATCGGTTCTGACGGCCGGCGCACTGTTGCTGGTCGGCGCGGCGCTGCTGCTGGCCTGGGCGCCCTGGCGCACGGCCGACCCGCAGGCTGGCCTGGTCGGCGGCAACGGCCGCATCGAGGCGACGGAAATCGCCGTTGCCAGCAAGCAGCCGGGCCGCTTGAGCGAGCTGCTGGTGTCCGAAGGTGAGTTCGTCAAGGCCGGACAGGTGCTGGCCCGCTTGCAGCTCGACGGCTTGCAGGCGCAGCGCGACGAAGCCCTGGCACGGCTGAAGCAGGCGCGCCAGGCGGTGCCCACCAGCCAGATGCAGGTGGCACAGGCCGTGGGCAACCACCAGGCCGCGCTGGCCCAGGTGGTGCAGCGCGAAACCGATTTGCAGATGGCCCAGCGCCGCCTGCCGCGCACCGAGCAGTTGGCGCGCGACGGTTTCCTGTCCGACCAGGTGCTGGACGACGACCGCGCCCGGGTGCGCAACCTCCAGGCGGCGCTGAATGCGGCCAAGGCCCAGGCGCGTGCGGCCGAGGCCGGGGTGGATGCAGCACGCGCCCAGGTGCCCGCCGCCGAGGCCAGCGTCCAGGCCATGGAAGCCACGCTGCAGCGCATTGATGTGGATCTGGCGGAGAGCGAGCTCAAGGCCCCGCGCGACGGCCGCGTGCAGTTTCTCATTGCACACCCTGGTGAAATCGTGGCGGGGGGCGCCAGGGTGCTGAGCCTTGTCGACCTGTCGGATGTGTACATGACCTTCTTCCTGCCGGAGGCGGTCGCAGGCCGGGTGGCATTGGGCAGCGAGGTGCGCATCGTGCTCGATGCCGCGCCGCAGTTCGTGATTCCGGCGCGTGTGTCCTTTGTGGCCAGCACGGCCCAGTTCACACCCAAGACCGTGGAAACCGCGAGTGAGCGGCAAAAACTCATGTTCCGCGTGCGTGCGCAGATCGACCGCGATCTGCTGCTGCGCCACATCGAGCAGGTCAAGACCGGGCTGCCCGGCATGGCCTGGATCCGCACCGACCCGCAGGCCGCGTGGCCCGAGCACCTGGCCATCAAAGGGCAGCCGTGAGCGATACGGGCTTGGCGCCCGTGGCGCGGCTGGCGGGTGTTGGGCTGCGTTATCGGCAGGTACAGGCCCTGGCCGATATCGACCTGGACGTGCCGGCAGGCTGCATGGTGGGCGTGATCGGCCCCGACGGGGTGGGCAAGTCCAGCCTGTTGGCGCTGATGGCAGGGGCCCGCGTGGTGCAGCAGGGGCGGGTGCAGGTGCTGGGCGGCGACATGGCACGCGCCGGCCACCGGCGCCGCGTTTGCCCGCGCATTGCCTACATGCCCCAGGGCCTGGGCAAAAACCTCTACCCCACGCTCTCGGTCGAAGAGAACCTGCAGTTCTTTGCGCGCCTGTTCGGCCATGGCGCGCAGGAGCGTCGCCGGCGCATCGACCAGCTCACCCGCGCCACCGGCTTGCAGCCATTTCTGGCGCGCCCTGTCGGCAAGCTCTCGGGCGGCATGAAGCAAAAGCTCGGGCTGTGCTGCGCGCTGATCCACGACCCCGACCTGCTGATTCTCGATGAGCCCACCACCGGCGTCGATCCGCTGGCCCGCGCGCAGTTCTGGGACCTGATTGAGGGCATCCGCCAGCAGCGCCCCGGCATGAGCGTGGTGGTGGCCACCGCCTACATGGACGAGGCGCAGCGCTTTGACTGGCTCGTCGCCATGGACGAGGGCCGCATTCTGGCGCAAGGCACGCCCGGCGGCCTGCTGGAGCGCACGGGCGCAGCCGATCTGGAAGCCGCCTTCATCGGCCTGCTGCCCGAGGAGCGGCGGCGCGGGCACCGCGTGATTGAAATTCCGCCCCTGTCGGACGCCCAGGCGCAGGAGGTGGCCATCGAGGCGCAGGGCCTGACCATGCGGTTTGGCGATTTCACCGCAGTCGATGCGGTCAGCCTGCGCATCCGCCGGGGCGAGATTTTTGGTTTCTTGGGGTCGAACGGCTGCGGCAAGACCACCACCATGAAGATGCTCACGGGCCTGCTGCCCGCCAGCGAGGGCAGTGCGCTGCTGTTCGGCCATGCGGTGGACCCCAAGGACATCGCCACGCGCCAGCGCGTGGGCTACATGTCGCAGGGCTTCTCTCTCTATGGCGAACTGACGGTGGAGCAGAACCTGCTGCTGCACGCGCGCCTGTTCCATGTGCCCGAAGCGCAAGTCGCGGGCCGCGCCGCCGAGATGGCGCAGCGCTTTGGCCTGCAGGACTCTCTGAATCTGTTGCCCGAGAAACTGCCGCTCGGCCACCGCCAGCGCCTCTCGCTCGCCGTCGCCATGGTGCACAAGCCCGAGCTACTGATCCTCGACGAACCGACCTCGGGCGTCGACCCGATCGCGCGCGACAACTTCTGGCGCCTGATGATCGAGCTCTCGCGCCGCGACGGGGTGACCATCTTCATCTCGACCCATTTCATGAACGAGGCGGCGCGCTGCGACCGTATTTCGCTCATGCACGCGGGCCGGGTGCTTGCCAGCGATACGCCGCAGGCCATTGTGGCGGCGCACGCAGCGCAGACGCTGGAGCAGGCCTTTATCGATTGCCTGGTGCAGGCCGGCGGCGGCGCGGCGGATACGCCCGAAGCCGCGCAGGACCCGCGCGCCACCACCGCTGCGCCGCCCCGCGAGCCCGCCTGGCGGCGCAGCCTGCGGCGCCTCTACAGCTATGCCTGGCGCGAGTCGCTGGAGTTGCAGCGCGACCCGGTGCGCGGCGCGCTGGCGCTGCTGGGCTCGTTGCTGCTAATGTTTGTGATGGGCTACGGCATCAGCATGGATGTCGAAGACCTGCGCTTTGCGGTGCTCGACCGCGACCAGACCGCGCTGAGCCGCGACTATGCGCTGCAGCTTGCGGGCTCGCGCTACTTCAGCGAGCAGCCGCCTTTGCGGGACGATGCCGACATGGACCAGCGCCTGCGCAGCGGCAAAATTTCGCTGGCGCTGGAAATCCCCAGCGGCTTTGCCCGCCATGCGGAGCGCGGCGAGCAGGCCGAGATCGGCGCCTGGATCGATGGTGCCATGCCGCAGCGCGCGGAAACCGTGGCCGGCTATGTGCAGGGCATGCACCAGTACTGGCTGGTGCAGACGATTGCAGCGCGCACCGGCGCAGCGCCCGCAGGCAACGTGAACGTGGAAACGCGGTTTCGTTACAACCCCGACGTCAAGAGCCTGCCGTCCATGGTGCCAGCGGTCATCCCCATCCTGCTGCTCATGCTGCCGGCCATGTTGACCGCGCTGGCCGTGGTGCGCGAGAAGGAGTTGGGTTCGATCATCAATCTCTACGTCACACCGACCACGCGCACCGAGTTTCTGCTGGGCAAGCAGTTGCCCTATCTCGCGCTGTCCATGCTCAATTTCGCCATGATGCTGCTGCTGGCCGTGACCGTGTTTGGCGTGCCTGTCACCGGCAGCCTGGCCACGCTCACACTGGCGACGCTGCTGTTTGCCATCAGCGCCACCGGGCTGGGCCTGCTGGCATCTGCCCTGGTGCGCAGCCAGCTTGCGGCCATGTTCTTCACCATGATCGGCACCATGCTGCCTGCCATCCAGTTTGGCGGCCTGATCAACCCGGTGTCGTCGCTGGAGGGTGCGGGGCGCTGGATCGGCGAGATTTATCCGGCCAGCCACATGTTCACCATCAGCCGGGGGGTGTTCAACAAGGCGCTGGGGTTTCACGACCTGGCCGCCTCGTTCTGGCCGTTGACCGTGGCGCCGGTGGTGATTTTGGGCGTGGCGGTGCTGCTGCTGCGCAAGCAGGAAAAGTGAGCATGCGCCGCCTGCTGCACCACCTGACCAACATCCGCCTGCTGGGCGTCAAGGAGCTGTGGAGCCTGTGGCGCGACCCGATGATGTTGGTCCTGATTGTGTACACCTTTACCGTGGCGATCTACACTGCGGGAACGGCCATGCCCGAAACGCTGCACCACACGCCGATGGCCATCGTGGACGAGGACGATTCGGCCCTGTCGGCGCGTATTTTCAGTGCGTTTTACCCGCCCGCGTTCAATGCGCCGGTGCGCATCACCAATGCCCAGGTCGATCCGGCGCTGGACGCAGGCCATTACACGCTGGTGCTGGTCATTCCGCCGAACCTGCAGCGCGATGTGCTGGCCGGGCGCTCGCCCACTGTGCAGCTCAATGTGGATGCCACGCGCATGAGCCAGGCGTTTGCAGGCAGTGGCCTGGCCCAGCAGATCGTGGCGGGCGAGGTGGGTGAGTTCGTGCAGCGCAACCGGGGCACGCAGGCTCCCCCGGTAGAGCTGGTGACGCGCATGCGCTTCAACCCCACGCTCTCGAATGTGTGGTTTGGTTCCCTGATGGAGCTGGTCTCGCAGGTCACCATGCTTTCGATCATTCTGACCGGCGCGGCGCTGATTCGCGAGCGCGAGCATGGCACCATCGAGCACCTCTTGGTCATGCCGGTGACGCCCACCGAAATCATGCTGGCCAAGGTGTGGGCCATGGGGTTGGTGGTGGTGGTGGCAACGCTGCTGTCCCTGCACGGCGTTGTGCTGGGGCTGCTGCGGGTGCCGGTGGAGGGCTCGCTGTGGCTGTTCTTTGCTGGCGTGGTGCTGCACCTGTTTGCCACCACGTCGCTGGGCATCTTCATGGCGACGCTGGCACGCAACATGCCGCAGTTCGGCCTGCTGGTCATGTTGGTGATGCTGCCGCTGCAAATGCTCTCGGGCGGCATGACGCCGCGCGAGAGCATGCCCGAGTGGGTGCAAGCGGTGATGTCCCTCGCACCCACCACGCATTTCACCGAACTGGGCCAGGCCATTTTGTTTCGCGGGGCGGGCCTGGCGGTGGTATGGCCATCCTTCGTGGCGCTGCTGCTGATTGGCGTGGTGATGTTTGCACTGTCGCTGCGCCGTTTCCGCCAGGCGATTGCGCAGATGGGCGGATGATCCGTGGGGTCGGTTCTTGCCGGAAATTTCAATAAAAATTGGCTTCTACGGCAATATCCACGGTCGCTTTTAGCTATCAAATTGAAAGCTTAGAGATTGCGGGACAGGCGCCACCGCTTTGTTCTCAAAGGGTGGCGACGAGGTCGAGCTGGCCGTTGGCGGCATTGTTGTGCGCGCCAAGCGGTATGACACCAGGGCTCACAGGATGGGGGCACCGCACTCGGCGCGCCATGCGGCGTTGCTCCCCTTGCAGGCACATGACCGGGCCGATGACATCCAGCGAAAGCGCCTGTGTTCTGCCAAGCCAGACCACGGTCGATCTGACGCTGGCACCCTAGGCCTGAAGATCCAGATGGAGCAGATCCGGCAGGCAGGCAGCGCCTTGTTGCGCGAACACAGAATGGACTTGCACCGCGTTGGCGCCGGCTGCCAGTGCGGCGCGCACATCGCCCGCCGACCGTATGCCGCCGACGGCCACGATGGCTGCCTGGCCTTGCAGTTGTGCGCGCAGCAGGCGAAGCCGGTCGAGACGTTCGCTGCTGGCGGGCAGCACCGCCGTCACGGCATCGAAGCCGGCTGCGGCCGCTGCTTGAGCCAGTGCCAGTGGGAACCCGCCCGCCGGCCCCAGCGGCAGTTTGAGCGCCAGGGGAAGGTACTGGCCGCCAACGGCAGTGTGCTGTTGGCGTTCGTGGGTAACAGCGTCGAATGCCTGCAGCAGCAGCGGCCAATGCGCAGGCGTCAACAAGGCTTGGTAGCGGCGCGCGCTCAAATTGAAGCTCAGGTAATCGGCCACTTCGCAGGCGGTTTGGTACCCGCAGCACCATTCGGCGGCCAGGGTTTCCGGCGCGGCGTCGCCCCCCATGCCGATGCCGATGCCGACACGGGCAGCACCTTGCGCGCGCGGCGGCAGCGCCCGCAGACGGGCAGCCAGCGCAACCACGCCGGGGTTGGCGCCGGGGTTGGCGCCAGGCTCAGGGCGGGGCGTTACCGTGCCGAACTCCACACTGCCGAACCCGGCGGCCAGCAGTTCCGCTGCCCGGCTGCCGTCGTTGTCGATTCCGCCGGCCAGCCCAGGCCGGGTGGGGAGCCAGGCGGTGTTCACCCGTGGCCTCGGGCAAATTCCGCCATGAAGTCGACCAGCGCAGCGACCCCTGCGTCCGGCATTGCGTTGTAGAGGCTGGCACGCAGGCCGCCGACCTGGCGGTGGCCGCGCAGGTGGTGCAAGCCGGCGGCTGCGGCGTCGGTCAAAAAAACTTCGGTCAGGCGCTCATCCGCCAGATGGAAGCGGACATTGGTGGTCGAGCGGTGCCCATGGGCGACCGGCGCCGTGTAGAAACCCTGGCTGCTGTCGATGGCGCTGTACAGCAAATCAGCTTTGCGTCGGTTGGCACTTGCCATGGCCACCAGACCGCCCGATTCAGAAATCCAGTCGAAGACCAGCGCCGCAAGGTGAATCGCCAGGGTCGGCGGCGTATTCAGGCAACTGTCCTGCGCCGCCTGCAGGCGATAGCACAAGGCCGAGGGGGCGGCCAAGGCAGGGCGCCGCAGCAGGTCTTCGCGCACGATGACCACTGTCAGGCCGGACGGACCGATGTTTTTTTGCGCGCTGGCATAGATCAGGCCGAACTTCGACACGTCGAGCGGCGCGCTGAGAAAGCACGAGGTCGCATCGGCCACCAGCGGCACGGCGCCGGTATTGGGCCATGCCGGGTAAGCGATGCCGTCCACGGTTTCGTTGGCCGTGATGTGGCAGTAGGCGCAATCTGGCGGCACCTGCCAGTCGTCCAGCGGCGGTGCGGTGAGCGGCAGCGCGCCGGCATGTCTGGCAACCACCGCCACTTCGGCGTAGCGCGCTGCCTCCTGCATCGCCCGGCGCGACCAATAGCCCGAGTCGGCATAGGCGACGCGGCGCAGGCCCGATGCCGGGTCGAGCAGGTTCATCGGCAGCATGGAGAACTGGTGCATGGCGCCGCCGGCGAGAAACAGCACGCGGTAGTGGTCGGGGACGCCGAGCAAGGCCGCCAGGCGCTGCCGGGCGTCGGCCAGCACCTCGCGAAAGCCGGCCCCGGTGAAGGGGCGTTCGATGGCTGCTGCGCCATCGGCGCCGCGCTCGAACAGGGCGGCGCCGGCCCGTGCCAACACGGCATCCGGCAGCCGCGCCGGACCGGCGGCGAAATTCCAGGCTGCCTTCGCCGGGGCGTCGTGCTGCGCCATTGCCGCGTCAGCCCGCCAGGAGGCCGCCATGGGCGCCCGCTGCCATGAAGAACAGCAAGGGAATCGACAGCATGGTGTTGGTGCGCGAGGACAAATGCGTGATGCGCGAGCAGCGCACGCGCTCGGCGATGGAGGCCGGCTTGAGGCCGAGGACTTTTTGCTGGTGCGGCCACAGCACCAGCCAGACGTTGGCCATCATCAGCGTGCCGATGTACATGCCGATCCCGATCGGCGCCAAGGTCCCTTGCAGGGTAATGGCGCCCATCAGCCAGCCGTAGCGCCAGAGCATCAGCATGCCGGCGGACCAGGCGACGACCGAGGCCCAGCGAAACGTGCCGTGCTCGCGGTGCAGCAGCGCCTGGAAGCGCGGGCTCTGGTCGTCAATCAGATCGGCGGCGCTCAGCGCACGCCAGTTGGGCCGCTGGATGACGCTGGAATAGTTGTGGCCAACCCAGATCACGCCGGCGATGAAATGGCCCCAGCGCAGCAGCAGATCGATAGAGAGACTGTCCATGCTGTGCCTCAGGCGATCAGCAAGCGCGCCAGGGCGGCCAAGGCCCCAGTCAGCAGCAGGCCGAGCACGATCGTGCCGGCGGCCGTGTCGTAAGGATGGCGCATGGTTCATTCCTCCATGTAGGCGGTGGACACCGCGCTCTTGGTGCGCCGGATCAGGGGTTTGCGAAAGCGCAGCGCTTGCACGGTGCTGGCCACCGCCTGTTGCACCACATGGTGGTGCGGCGACAGGCTGCAGGCCGGGTCGGTATTGCCGGCGTCGCCGGTCAGCAGGAAGGCCTGGCAGCGGCAACCGCCAAAATCCTTTTCCTTCTCGGAGCACGAACGGCACGGCTCGGGCAGCCAGTCGACCCCCCGGTATTTGCGAAACAGCGGCGATTCGTGCCAGATCCACGAGAGCGGCTTGTCGCGCACCGACACGAATTCCAGGCCCGGGATCACGCGCGCTTCGAGGCAGGGCATCGCGACGCCATCCGGCGCGATGGTCAGGCTGATGGCGCCCCAGCCGTTCATGCACGCTTTGGGGCGGCCTTCGTAGTAGTCCGGAATGACGAAATAGAGCGTCATGCTGTCGCCCAGCTTGTCGCGCCAGCGCTGGATCGTGGCTTCGGCTTCGCGCACCTGCTCCAGGGTCGGCATCAGCTCATCGCGGTTGACCATGGCCCAGTTGTAGTACTGGATATTGGCAAACTCGATGTACTCGACACCGATTTCGGCGGCGAATGCGCACATGGCATCGATCTGGTCGATGTTCTGCTTGAACACCGGCATGTTCATCACCATGGGAAAGCCGTGGGCCTTGATCAGGCGCGCCGCCGCCAATTTGCGGGTGTGCGCCTTGGCGCCGACCAGTTCGTCCGTCAGCGACGAGCGCAGCGCCTGCAGCGACAGTTGCACCTGTTTCAGGCCTGCCTCTTTCAAGGCAATCAAGCGGGCTTCGGTGAGCCCGATGCCGGACGTGATCAGGTTGGTGTACAGGCCCAGGCCGTCGGCATAGGCCACCAGCTCTTCCAGGTCATCGCGCAGCAAGGGTTCGCCACCGGTGAAGCCCAGTTGCAGCGTACCCAAGGCACGCGCTTCGCGCAGCGTGGCTTTCCATTCTTCGGTCGAGAGTTCGCGCTCGGTGTAATCCTCGAAATTGAGCGGGTTGCTGCACCATGAGCATTTCAGTGGGCAGCGGTAGGTCAGCTCCAGCGACAGCCAAAGCGGCTTTCCCTGGCCGTCCAGCGTGAGTCCTTGCGATTCTTTTGGCATACCCGTCTCCTGTATTTGCATGAGGCCGGTCGAAACGAAAGACCCCTTGGCGGCATTGTTGGCCCAGGCGGAAAGCGGCGCGACGCGATCGCGTGGAGAACTGCCTCAGGTTTGTACGCAAAGCTGGCTAGTGATTTTCTTGAGCGCAGGTCGCGGCCAGAGCCAGTGCTTGCAGCCTGGCGCTTTCCCGGATCGACGCGAGGTTGGCGACCAAAGTGCCGCCGTGAAGAGAGAGTCCGGCCAACCGGGCACGAGGCTCCCAGGTGCGCCCCAGTGCGCCTGCACCCAAGTCGGAGGCAAGGGCGATGCCCCTGGCTCCAGAAAACCTTGACGGTGGTTTCACGAATCCCTGCATGCGGCGGCCGCAGCGCCGCCACACACTGGCGCCATGAAACTTCTGGTACTCGGATCGGCCGCCGGCGGCGGCTTCCCGCAATGGAACTGCAACTGCCGCAACTGCGACGGCGTGCGGCGCGGCAGCGTGCGCGCCCAGCCACGCACGCAGTCCTCGATTGCGGTCAGCAGCAACGGCAGCGACTGGGTGCTGTTCAACGCCTCACCCGACCTTTTGAGCCAGATCCGCGCCAACCCTTGTCTGCAACCGGGGCGTGCCCAGCGCGATACCGGCATCGCCGGGGTGGTGCTGATCGATGCCCAGGTGGACCACACCACCGGCCTCTTCATGTTGCGAGAAGGAAAGCCCCTCGACGTGTGGTGCACCGCGCAGGTGCACGAAGACCTCTCCACCGGCAACCCCGTCTTCAACGTGCTGTCGCACTTTTGCACGGTCCGCTGGCAAGCCTTGCAGGTGGAGCCACCGACGCCATTCACCGTGCCCGCCGTCAGCGGCCTGCGCTTCACACCCGTGCCGCTGGTCAGCAAGGCGCCGCCGTATTCGCTCTACCGCCAGCAATCGCGCCCCGGCGACAACATCGGCGTGCTGATCGAAGACACGGCGAGCGGGAAAAGAATTTTTTACGCCCCCGGCTTCGGCGCCATGGAGCCGCACCTGGAACCCTACCTTGCCGATGCCGATTGGGTGCTGCTCGACGGCACGTTCTGGACCGATGACGAAATGATCCGCCTCGGCCTGTCGACCCATACGGCGCGCGCCATCGGGCACCTGCCGCAATCGGGGCCGGGCGGCATGCTGGCGCTGCTGGCGCGCTTTGACAAGCCGCGCAAGGTGCTGATTCACATCAACAACACCAACCCGATCCTGGACGAAGACTCGCTGGAACACGCCGCGTTGAAGCGTGCTGGCGTCGAACTGGCCTGGGACGGCATGCGGATCGATACCGGAGACCAACCATGAACACACTGCAAGCCTGGAGCGACCAGGAATTCGAAGAGCGCCTGCGCGCGATGGGCGGGCGCTACCACATCCACCATCCGTTTCAGGTCATGATGCACCGGGGGCAACTGCAGCCGCAGCAGATTCAGGGCTGGGTGGCCAACCGCTACTACTACCAGATCAACATTCCGATCAAGGATGCGGCAATTCTGGCCAACTGCCCAGAGCGCGAAGTACGGCGCCACTGGGTGCAGCGCATCCTCGATCACGATGGCTGCCAGGGCGATGAGGGCGGTATCGAAGCCTGGATACGGCTTGGCGAAGCGGTGGGTTTGGCACGCGCGGACACCGTATCGCAGCGGCTGGTGCTGCCCGGCGTGCGCTTTGCCGTCGACGCCTACGTCAATTTCGCGCGCCAGCGGCCATGGCAGGAGGCGGCAGCGGCGTCACTGACCGAGCTGTTCGCCCCCGGCATCCACCAGTCGAGGCTGGAGTTCTGGCCACAGCACTACCCGTGGATCGAGCCGGATGGCTATGCGTACTTTCGGCGCCGCCTGAGCGAGGCCCCGCGCGATGTCTGCAATGGCCTGCGCATCACGCTCGGGCATTTCAATACGCGCGAATTGCAGCAACGCGCACTGGAGATTCTGCAGTTCAAGCTCGACATCCTGTGGGCCATGCTGGACACCATGATGCTGGCGTACTGCGACGTGCAGGTCAGCGGCTGGGGCCGCTACACACCGATGGAAAAAGACGGGGCAGTTCATGATTTTCATGAGCCGCTTTTCGCGAAATGCGGCTAGTGGGCGCAAGGCACGAAACCCACAATCCATTAAGGAACAGCATGTTGCCGTTCCGCTACCAAGGAGACTTGTCATGACCTGGGAAACCCCTGCTTACTGCGAAATCCGCCTCGGCTTTGAAGTCACTGCTTACGTCTACGTGCGCTAAGCGGTGTCCGGGCGAAGGCAGCAACCGCCTCCGCCCGGCGCCGCATTTACCGGGCCCTGATGATGGACACCACCGACAACCTTGGGCTTCAGCCGCGCCTCGCGCCGCACTACTTCTTCCGCTGGGAAGAGAGCCAGAACGCCTACATCCTGCTGTACCCGGAGGGGCTGATCAAACTCAACGATACGGCCGGCGAGATCATGAAGCGCTGCGATGGCCAAGCCAGCGTCCAGGGCATCATCCAGGACTTGGAGAAAGTCTTTCCCGATGCCAACGCCGACATCGCCGCCGGTGTTCAAGCCTTCGTCAATGTCGCCAGGACCAAGGGCTGGCTGCGGGCCTGACACGGTGGCTGCCATTTCGGCGCACACGATCAACGTGGCACAAGCCTGATTTCTTGCGGCGCAATGAAGGGCAGGGCAGGGCAGGGCAAGGGCCGTACCCACAGACCGTGATGGCTGCCGGCGATGGGCCGAAGGCTACGCTCTCGGCCTTTGGCCACTTGATTCAGGTGGCGGCGCCAGCTTGAATTTCAAGTGAAATAGGGCTCTAGCGCTTATGCAGCAAGCGCTGGTAGCTATTGAATTGGAAGTGACGGGGCTGTGGGGAATGGCGCCGCCGTTTTGGGCTTTTGTCTTGTGCAGAGGGGAAGACGGGTTTCGGCGGCGGATTCAACCGGTCGATGCAACACACTAACCACCGGCTAGGCGGAAGGAGTGTTGCGGATGAAGCAGCGACCAAGAATCTACGATTCAGATACTCAGAAGGCGCTGATGTGGGAGCGCTGGAAACAAGGCTGGACGCTGCATGAGATCGGCAAGCTCTTTGATCGGGCCCACTCGCCCCACAATTGATGCATTCAGGACGGCGTACTGCATAGGGCAACGGTCACAATCTATACCAACCCGCCCCCGCATTGCCTTCCGGTCTATGGCCAACGCACGTTCCTCCCCCATGCCTTCATCCAAGTCAATCTACGATCTGCCATCAGGAGCCCCGAGCCCCGCCGTCAAAGAAGAGCAGATCGAATACGGCTTCATCGGCAAGCTCCAAAACCTCAAGTACGAATACCGCCCCGATATCCGCGACCGCGCCGCGCTGGAGCGCAACTTTCGCGAGAAGTTCGAGGCCCTGAACCGCGTGCACCTGACCGATGGCGAATTTGCCCGCCTGCTGGACGAAATCGTCACCCCCGACGTCTTCACCGCCGCCAAAACCCTGCGCAGCATCAATGCCTTCACGCGCGAAGACGGCACGCCGCTGAACTACACCCTGGTCAACATCAAAGACTGGTGCAAGAACACCTTTGAGGTCGTCAACCAGCTGCGCATCAACACCGACTACAGCCACCACCGGTACGACGTGCTCATCCTCATCAACGGCGTGCCGTGCGTGCAGGTGGAGCTCAAAACCCTGGGCATCAACCCCCGCCGGGCCATGGAGCAGATCGTTGACTACAAAAACGACCCCGGCAACGGCTACACCAAAACGCTGCTGAGCTTTTTGCAGCTCTTCATCGTCAGCAACCGCACCAGCACCTACTACTTCGCCAACAACAACGCCCGGCACTTTGCGTTCAATGCAGACGAGCGGTTTTTGCCCATCTACCAGTTTGCCGACGAGGCCAACCACAAGATCACCCAGCTCGACGAGTTTGCCGACAACTTCTTGGGCAAGTGCACCCTGGGCCAGACCATCAGCCGCTACATGGTGCTGGTGGCATCAGAGCAAAAGCTGCTGATGATGCGGCCCTACCAGGTCTATGCCGTCAAGCACATCGTCGAGTGCATTCACCAAAACAGCGGCAACGGCTACATCTGGCACACCACGGGCAGCGGCAAAACGCTCACGTCCTTCAAGGCGTCCACCCTGCTTAAAGACAACCCTGATATTGAGAAATGCCTCTTTGTGGTGGACCGCAAAGACCTGGACCGCCAGACCCGCGAGGAATTCAACCGCTTTCAAGAAGGCTGCGTCGAAGAAAACACCAATACCGCCACCCTGGTGCGCCGCCTGCTGTCGGATGACTACGCCGACAAGGTCATCGTCACCACCATCCAAAAGCTGGGCCTGGCGCTGGATGAGAACAGCAAGCGCAACAAGCAGCAAAAGAAAGACGGCAAGGCCACCTACAAAGAGCAACTGGCACCGCTGGCCAATAAGCGCATCGTCTTTATCTTTGACGAATGCCACCGCTCGCAGTTTGGTGACAACCACCAGGCCATCAAAGAGTTCTTCCCCAAGGCGCAACTGTTCGGCTTTACCGGCACGCCCATTTTTGAAGCCAACTCCAGCCGCACGCAGATTGAGGACGAGCAGGCTTCCATGAAGACCACGGAAGACCTGTTCCAAAAACAACTGCACGCCTACACCATCACCCACGCCATTGAAGACGCCAACGTGCTGCGCTTCCATGTGGACTACTACAAGCCTGAGGGTAAAAATCCACCCAAGCCCGGCGAGGCCCTGGCCAAAAAGGCCGTCATCGAAGCCATACTGGCCAAGCACGACACCGCCACTGCCCACCGCCGCTTCAACGCCGTGCTGGCCACCGCCAGCATCAACGACGCCATTGAATACCACCGCCTGTTTGACGAGATTCAACAAGCCAAACAAGCGGCAGACCCCGCCTTTGTGCCGCTCAACATCGCCTGCGTGTTCTCGCCCCCGGCAGAGGGTGATGCCGATGTGCGGCAAATTCAAGAAGACCTGCCCCAAGAAAAAGCAGACAACCAGGTGGACCCCGAAGGCAAAAAAGCCGCCCTCAAAGCCATTTTGGCCCGCTACAACACCCGCTACGACACAAACCACAGCATCGGCGAGTTCGACCTGTACTACCAAGACGTACAAAAGCGCATCAAAGACCACCAGTGGCCCAATGCGGATTACCCGGCGGCCAAAAAAATCGACATCACCATCGTGGTGGACATGCTGCTCACCGGGTTTGACAGCAAATACCTCAACACCCTGTACGTGGACAAGAACCTCAAGCACCACGGCTTGATACAGGCGTTCTCTCGCACAAACCGCGTGCTCAACGGCACCAAGCCCTACGGCAATATCCTGGACTTTCGACAACAGCAAGCCAATGTGGACGCCGCCATTGCCCTGTTCTCCGGCGAAAAAACGGGCGAACAAGCACGGGAGATTTGGCTGGTAGACAAAGCGCCGGTGGTCATCCAAAAGCTGGACGCCGCTGTGCAAAAACTGGCCGACTTCATGCAAAGCCAGGGCCTGGCCTGCACGCCCGAGGCCGTGCACAGCCTGAAGGGCGACGATGCACGCGCCGCCTTTATCCAAAACTTCAAAGAAGTGCAGCGCCTGAAAACCCAGCTCGACCAATACACCGACCTCACTGCAGACAACACAGTAGCCATCGAACACATCCTGCCCGCCGAGCGACTGCAAGCCTTTCGCGGTGCCTACCTGGAAACCGCCCAGCGCCTCAAAGCGCAACAAGCCCAGCACGACCAAAGCGGCACGGAGCAGGGCGGTGCATCCGATGAGGTGGACCAGCTCGACTTTGAATTCGTGCTGTTTGCCAGCAGCGTGATCGACTACGACTACATCATGGGCCTCATGTCCCGCTATTCACAGCAGGGGCTGCAAGGCGGCGGCAAGCAAAAGATGACCAAGGAGGAGCTGCTGGGCTTGATCTTGTCCGACGCCAAATTCATGAACGAGCGCGAAGACATCGCCGCCTACATCCACACCCTGAAGGTAGGCGAGGGCCTGAGCGAGGCCGCCATCCGCGAGGGCTACACGAAGTTCAAGAAGGAAAAAGACAGCGCCGAGCTTGCCGACATCGCCGCCCGCCACCAACTGGCCCCCGCTGCGCTGCAAGCCTTTGTGGACGGTATCTTGCAGCGCATGATTTTTGATGGTGAGGCGCTCAGTGATTTGATGGCCCCGCTGGACTTGGGCTGGAAGGCGCGGGCGCAGGCAGAAACGGCGTTGATGAAAGAGTTGGTGCCCTTGCTGCAAAAGCGTGCGCAGGGGCGGGAGATTTCGGGGCTGAGTGCGTATGAGCAATAAGCAAACAAAACCGCTGATGCCTAAGCTGCGATTTCCTGATTTTTTAGCGGCTGAGGGGTGGCGGGTAGTGCCTCTGAGTCAATTGGCAAGGCGCACCAAGAAGAAAAACCGCGATCAAAAAATTACCCGCGTATTAACTAACTCTGCCGAGTTTGGAGTGGTAGATCAACGGGACTTCTTTGATAAAGACATTGCTATACAAGGAAACCTCGAAAGCTATTTCATCGTTGAGATCGGGAGTTATGTTTATAACCCACGCATTTCTACAACGGCACCCGTCGGTCCGATTTCGAAAAATAAAATCGAAACGGGCGTCATGTCGCCGTTGTATACCGTATTCAAGTTCGAAAACGATAGCAACGAGTTTTATGAGCATTACTTTAAGACGACAGGCTGGCACACCTATATTCGGCAGGCATCCAGCACAGGCGCACGGCATGATCGAATGGCCATTTCAAGTGACGACTTCATGGCAATGCCTTTGCCCGTGTCGTCACCTGCCGAACAACAAAAAATCGCCGACTGCCTGAGTTCCTTGGACGAGCTGATCGCCGCGCAAGCGCGCAAATTTGATGCGCTCAAGACCCATAAAAAAGGGCTGATGCAGCAGCTTTTCCCCCGTGAAGGCGAAACCCAACCGCGTTTGAGGTTTGCTGAGTTTCGGGATGCGGGGGAGTGGGAGGAGACAACTCTTGGAGCATATTTCGACCCTATCCGAAATGGTTTTGTCGGCACAGCGACCCCGTATTACACGACGAGCGAAGGTGTCCGATACTTGCAAGGCCGGAATATTAAGCAGGGGATGATTGATGCCGACAACCTCATTTTTATTACCAATGACTTCCACAACCGGCAACGCAAGTCACATCTCAAGACAGGTGATATCTTGATGGTTCAATCAGGACATGTCGGAGAGTGTGCAGTCGTTGGTCCTGATTTCGATGGCGCCAATTGCCACGCATTAGTCATTCTTACTCCGAGGAAGAAGCTAAGTTCTGAATTTTTTGGGCAGTATTTTTATGCGCCAATCGGAAAATTAGCCATATTCCAGATTACGACCGGAAACACTATTAAACACATTCTGGCGAGTGAACTAAAGACTCTGCCTATACATGTTCCAAGTTTGGCTGAGCAACAACGCATAGCCGACTGCCTCACCGCCCTCAACACCCTCATCACCACCGCCTCTCAAGAACTCGAAATCCTCAAGACTCACAAAAAAGGGCTGATGCAGAAGCTTTTCCCTCCGCCAGAGGTGGTTGAGGCATGAGCGAGAAACCGAAGATTCATCGCTTCACCAGCCTGAGGGGGCTTGCAACTAGATTGCGCGATGACCTCAACAGCGGCAATCAAGAGTTTGTGCTGCTCTACGCCTACAACGGCACGGGTAAAACTCGGCTGTCCATGGAGTTCAAGGATGCGGGTAAGCGCAAAAACAAGGGCCAGCCAGACACGTTGTATTTCAACGCTTTTACCGAAGACTTGTTCTCTTGGGACAACGACTTGGAGGAAGACAAAGAGCGGCGGCTACATATCAATGCAGATTCAAAATTCTTCAAGGGACTGAAGGATTTGGCGTTGGACGAGCGGATTGGCTACTACCTGGGCCGCTACGCCGATTTTCTTTTCGATATTGATTACGACCAGTGGTCCATCAGCTTCCGCAAAAGTGACGATGAGCGCCATATCAAGGTATCTCGTGGTGAGGAGAATATCTTCATCTGGTGCCTGTTCATCGCCATTTGCGAGCGGGTGATTGACGGGCTGGAAGCCTATGCGTGGGTGAAGTACCTCTACATTGACGACCCGATCACCTCGCTGGACGACAACAACGCGATTGCAGTCGCCAGCGATTTGGCCAAGCTGCTGCGCAAGGCCAAAAGCAGAACCCGACAAGATGCCGTGGCGGTTGATGGCCCTGCGGGTGCGGAGAACGCACCACGCTCGGTGCCCGCGCCCATCAAAGCCGTAGTGTCTTCCCACCATTCGCTCTTCTTTAACGTGGTGTGCAATGAGCTGAAGAAGGACGCGCACAAAAAATACCTGTTGCAGCGGCCTGAACGCGGCACGGTGTACACGCTGCGTGCGACGGACGACACACCGTTTTTCCACCATGTGTCCATGTTGGCCGAACTGCAAAAGGCCGCCCAAAGCGGCAAGCTCTATACCTACCACTTCAATATGCTGCGTAGCATTTTGGAGAAGACGGCCACCTTTTTTGGGCGGGATGATTTCTCGACCTGCATCCACGGGCTGGACGATGCGGATTTGTTCTCCCGCGCGCTCAATTTGCTGAGCCATGGAAAGTACGACATTTACCAGCCTTCGGAGATGGTGGACGACAACAAGAAGCTGTTCAAAGAAATTCTCCAAGCATTTCTGGGGCGCTATGAGTTTGCGCTGCCAGAGATGTTTGGACAGCCCGCCCACAGAGCTGCCGTGCCCCAGATGCCATGAATAATTTGATTCTTTACACCACAGATGATGGCAAGAGCCAGATTCAACTGCGCGCCAAAGATCAAACCGTCTGGCTATCCCAGCGGGAAATGGCCGAGCTGTTCGATGTCAGTGCGGACAACGTCGGGCTGCACCTCAAGAACATTTATGAAGATGGCGAACTGAGTCGGGAGGCAACTGCCGAGGAATCCTCGGTAGTTCAAACCGAGGGCACGCGCCAGGTGCAGCGGCCCGTCACGCTTTATAACCTCGACGCCATCCTGGCCGTGGGCTACCGCGTGCGCTCGCCGCGTGGCGTGCAGTTCCGCCGCTGGGCGTCCACGGTGCTCAAGGAGTACCTGGTCAAGGGCTTTGTGATGGACGACGAGCGGCTGAAGAATCCGGATGGCCGCCCGGACTACTTTGACGAGATGCTGGCGCGCATCCGGGACATTCGGGCCTCGGAAAAGCGCTTCTATCAAAAGGTGCGCGACCTGTTTGCCCTGGCTGCAGACTACGACAAGACGGATGAGGCCACGCAGACCTTTTTTGCCACGGTGCAAAACCTGCTGTTGTATGCGGTAACGCAAAAGACGGCGGCAGAACTCATCGTGAGCCGCGCCAACCCTGCCGACCCGCATTTCGGCCTGCTGACCTGGAAGGGCACCCAGGTGCGTAAGCAGGACATTCTGGTGGCCAAAAACTACCTGACCGAAGACGAAGTGGACACCCTGAACCGGCTGGTGGTGATCTTCTTGGAAACCGCAGAGCTGCGCGCCAAGCGGCAAACCATCACCAGCATGGGCTTTTGGCGCGAGAACGTGGGGCAGATCATCGTCGCCAACGGCTTTCCACTGCTAAGCGGGGCAGGCATGGTAAGCCACGCCCGCATGGAGCAAAAGCTGGAGCCGCTGTATCTGGACTTTGACCAACGCCGCAAGGCTGAGGAAGCCCGCGCAGCGGACGCGCAGGATGAAGCCGATTTGAAGGCACTGGAAAACACCCTCAAGAATCGCTCTAAACCATGACGCTTCACACCCGATCAACTTCTAACGCAAAGGTCACACCATGGTCTTAGGCAACAAACTGCAGCTGACAAGCCAGGTTGAACTCAACCGGGCAGAAGAAAAACTGAGCAAGCAAAAGGCCAAGCAGTTGTTTGAAAGCGGTGATATCGACCACGTGGAAGTGGGCACCTTTGCCGGGCTGGCGTATATCCATGCGTATCTGTTTGGTGAGGTGTATGCGTTTGCGGGGCAAGTGCGTGACGTCAATTTGGCAAAGGGCAATTTTCGGTTTGCCCCGGTCATGTATTTGCAGCAGGCGCTGGCGCATATCAGCGCCATGCCGCAGCTGAATTTTGATCAGATCATTGAAAAATACGTGGAAATGAATGTGGCCCATCCCTTCAGAGAGGGCAACGGACGCGCAACGCGCATCTGGCTGGACTTGATACTGAAGAAGGAACTCCAGCAGGTCATTGATTGGAACGCAGTGGACAAGGCGGAGTATTTGTCGGCCATGGAGCGTAGCGTGGTCAAGGATTTGGAAATCAAACACCTGCTCAAAAATGCATTGACCGACAAGATAAACGACCGCGAGCTGTACATGAAAGGCATCGACGTGAGCTACTACTACGAAGGCTATAGCGAGTACCGGGTCGAGGATTTGTGAACCATGGCGGAAGACATTGAAATCATTTACTCCCCGCTGCAGCAAACCTACCGCGCCGACGGGCATACGCTGAGCATCCAGATTTACCGCAGCCCTGACAGCGCCTGGATTCTGGAGGTGGTGGACGGGCACGGTACGTCCACGGTTTGGGACGACCCGTTTGAAACCGACAAGGCGGCGCTGGAGGCGGCCTTTTTGGCGATTGAAGAAGAAGGAATCGCGAGCTTCGTGACCCAGGCTCAGCAAGCGGCCAAGGCTGCGGCGCCAGAGTTGCTGCGCAAGCTGGAGCAGTCGGTGCTTGGCGGTAAGTACAACATGATGATTGGGCCTCTGTCTGAAGCAGAGCTGGATGAGCTAGACCAGTTTTTGCTCTACCTGGATGAAGAAGAGAGCATGACCTTGGATACGCTCGACGGCTTTCTGCATGCCATTGCCATTGGGCCGGAAACGGTAATGCCGAGCCGTTGGTTGCCCAAGGTCTGGGGGCAGGCTGACGGCGGCATGGTGCTTCCCGGTGTGGACGCCGACCAAATGGAGCGCGTGCTGAGTCTGGTGATGCGCCACTTCAACAGCATCGTCTTCGGCTTTGGGCAGCGCCCGCCGTTTGTGGAGCCGCTGTGGGGAACGACGCAATATGGGGAGTTGGGGGAGTTTGAGGACCCAGAGATGTGGGCCTATGGTTTTTCTGAGGGCGTCAACCTCAACCGCACGGCGTGGCAAGCGCTGTTGAATGACCCACAAGGCAAGCAGTGGTATCGCCCTATCGGTTTGCTGGGCGAAGATGACTTTTCACCCGATAAAGACGCGCTGACGCGTACCCCTGAGCAACGCCAAGCCCTTGCGGGGGAGATTGCGCACAGCGTGCAGCAAATTCATGCGTTTTGGCTTCCACTGCGGCACGCCGTGGCAGGGCGCCAGCAGGCACAACGCATGAGCATCAAATTGGGCCGCAACGAGCCCTGCCCCTGCGGCAGTGGCAAGAAGTTCAAAAAATGCTGTGGTGCGCCGTCTGAGCTGCACTGAGCCTTCTGCACACAAACAACAACATGACTGAACAAAGCCAAAAGAAACTGGGCAATACCCTGTGGGCGATTGCCGACCAACTGCGCGGGGCGATGGACGCGGACGATTTCCGCGACTACATGCTGTCGTTCCTGTTTTTGCGCTACCTGTCGGACAACTACGAGGCTGCAGCAAAGAAGGAGTTGGGCAGCGACTACCCGACCCAGATTGACAGCTCCGTATCGACACCCTTGCAGCTTTGGTACGAGGGCAACCTGGACGATGTGCCCGAATTTGAAAAGCAGATGCGCCGCAAGGTGCATTACGTGATTGAGCCGCAGCACCTGTGGAGCAGCATTGCCAACATGGCCCGAACGCAAGATGCCGAGTTGCTGCACACCTTGCAAACGGGTTTCAAATACATCGAAACCGAATCGTTTCAGAGCACGTTTCAGGGCTTGTTCTCCGAGATTGACTTGGCCTCGCCCAAGCTGGGCAAAAACTACACGGAGCGCAATGCCAAACTGTGCTCCATCATCCAGAAGATCGCCGATGGGCTGGCGGAGTTCTCCAAGGAGATGGATGCGCTGGGCGATGCGTATGAGTACCTGATTGGCCAGTTTGCGGCGGGCTCGGGCAAGAAGGCGGGCGAGTTTTACACGCCGCAGCAAATCTCGGACATCCTCTCTACCATCGTGACGCTGGACAGCCAGGAGCCGCGCACGGGCGCGCGGCAACGGCTGGACAGCGTGATGGACTTTGCCTGTGGCTCGGGTTCGCTGCTGCTGAACGTGCGCAAGCGCATGGGGCCGCATGGCATTGGCAAGATTTACGGGCAAGAGAAAAACATCACCACCTACAACCTGGCGCGCATGAACATGCTGCTGCACGGGGTGAAGGACACGGAGTTTGAAATCTTCCACGGCGACACGCTGACCAACGACTGGGACATGCTGCGCGAGCTGAACCCGGCCAAGAAGCCTGCGTTTGATGCCATCGTGGCCAACCCGCCGTTCAGCTACCGCTGGGAGCCCAACGAGGCCATGGCGGACGATGTGCGCTTCAAAAGCCACGGCCTCGCGCCCAAGTCGGCGGCAGACTTCGCCTTTTTGCTGCATGGCTTTCACTTCCTGAAGGACGAAGGCGTGATGGCCATCATCCTGCCGCATGGGGTGTTGTTCCGGGGTGGGGCGGAAGAGCGCATTCGCAAGAAGCTATTGTTGGACGGCCACATCGACACGGTGATTGGTTTGCCGTCCAACTTGTTCTATTCCACGGGCATTCCGGTCTGCATCCTGGTGCTGAAAAAGTGCAAGAAGCCGGACGATGTCCTGTTCATCAACGCGGCCGAGCATTTTGCCAAGGGCAAGCGCCAGAACCAGCTGACGGATGAGCACATTGCCAAGATCATCAAGACCTACCAGTACCGCGAGGAAGAAGCACGCTACTCACGCCGGGTGGAAATGGCCGAGATCGAGAAGAACGACTTCAACCTGAATATCTCGCGCTACATCAGCACGGCAGTGGGCGAGGCCGAGATTGACCTTGCTGCCACCCACCGTGAGTTGCTGGAGATCGAAAAAGCGATTGCAGCTGCGAAGGACAAGCACAACGCTTTCCTGAGAGAACTGGATTTGAAGCCGTTACCATAGCTGACAGACCGCAACCGCTGCAATGAGTCACCGCCTTACCGACGCAGAATAGCTCCAGCGGGTCGAATCCAGCCCCACAGCCGATTGACGGACAGGCCTCGTTCATCGCCAGACTTCTGGATGACACCGTTTCAGGATGCCACCTTGGAATCTCCAAATTGCTCTTATATCGATAGCTTTTAGCGCTTAATGGATAAGCGCCAGAGGCTATTTTTATCTAAAATTTTCCAGGAAACTACCTGGGGCCGCTGCACACCCGCAGCGCGCGTCTCGCACCCGTTGCCCCTCGTCACCGTCTGCGCCCCTCCCGCGCTGCCGTTTCAATACACCAGCCGCTCCGGCTGCAGCTCCTGCAGGATGGTGGTGGCGATTTCCTCGATCGACTTGGTGGTGGTCGAAAGCCAGCGGATGCCCGAGCGGCGCATCATGGACTCGGCCTCGTGCACTTCCATGCGGCAGTTTTCCAGGCTGGCGTAGCGCGAGTCAGGGCGGCGCTCGCTGCGGATTTCCGACAGGCGCTCGGGGCTGATGGTCAGGCCAAAGATTTTCTTGCGGTAAGGCATCAGCGCGGGCGGCAGTTGGTGGCGCTCGAAATCTTCGGGAATCAACGGGTAGTTGGCGGCTTTGAGGCCGTGCTGCATGGCCAGGTAGAGCGTGGTGGGGGTTTTGCCGCTGCGGCTCACGCCCACCAGGATGACGTCGGCGCCGGCCAGGTCGCGGTGGCTCTGGCCGTCGTCGTGCGCCAGGCTGAAGTTGATGGCCTCGATGCGGTCGGTGTATTCCTTGCTGCGGCTGATGTCCGAGAAGCGCCCGACACGGTGGTGCGACTTCAGGGCCAGCTCCTGCTCCAGCGGATGCACAAAGGTGCCAAACATATCCAGCAGCATGCCTTTGCAGCCTTCTTGCAGCACTTTCAACACCTCCATGTTGACCAGCGTGGTGAAGACGATGGGCTTGCTGCCCTCCAGGTCTGCGGTGTGGTTGATTTGCCGCACCACCTGGTGCGCTTTGTCCACGGTATCGGTAAAAGGCGCGCGCAGGCGCCGGGGCGTCAGCTCGAATTGCGCGAGGATCGCGTTGCCAAAGGTTTCGGCGGTGATGCCGGTTCCGTCGGAGACGAAGTAGACGGTGCGTGTGTGCATGGGAAGCTAGACAGGAGGGTGACAGGAGGGCGGACCTACAATGTCGCCGATTATCCGAATTCATCCCATGCCTTCCTGCCGCCCACAAGCACAAATACAGCGCACGCAGCATCGCATGGTCGCCCGTCCGACCGCGCAGGTCGACGCGTGCACTGAGCCGCTTTTAACTTCTGGAGCCCTCCCATGTCTGCACGCTTTGACGCGACCGCCTTGGTCGTACCGTTTGAAAACCTGAGGATGAGCGACGTCGAGGTCGTTGGCGGCAAGAACGCCAGCCTCGGCGAGATGATTTCGCAATTGCCGCACGGGGTGCGCGTGCCCACCGGCTTTGCCACGACGGCGCACGCCTTCCGCCAGTTTCTGGCGCACGATGGCCTGTCCGACAAGATCAGCAAGCGCCTGGCGGCGCTGGACACCGAAGACGTGCGCGCCCTGGCGGTTGCGGGCGCCGAGATTCGCGCCATGGTGGAGGCCCAGCCCTTCCCGGCCGATCTGCAAAAGGCCATTACCGACGCGTTTGCCACGCTCTCCGCTGGCAACGCCGATGCCACCTTTGCGGTGCGCTCGTCGGCGACGGCGGAAGACCTGCCCGACGCCTCTTTTGCTGGCCAGCAAGAGACTTTCTTGAATGTGCATGGCATTGACGAGGTGCTGCACAAGATGAAAGAGGTGTTTGCCAGCCTCTACAACGACCGGGCGATTTCCTACCGCGTGCACAAGGGTTTTGCGCACGACGTGGTGGCGCTGTCGGCCGGGGTACAGCGCATGGTGCGTTCGGACCTGGGCGCGGCAGGGGTCATGTTCACCATCGACACCGAATCGGGCTTCGACCAGGTGGTGTTCATCACCAGCAGCTACGGTCTGGGCGAAACGGTGGTGCAGGGCGCAGTGAACCCCGACGAGTTCTATGTGCACAAGCCCATGCTGCGCGCCGGCAACAAGGCCGTGATTCGCCGCAACCTGGGCTCCAAGCTGGTTCAGATGGTGTTCACCACAGCGGAAGAAAAGGCCGAAGGCGCGCTCAAGGGCAAACTCATCAAGACGATCGACGTGCCGGCCGAGCAGCGCAACCGCTATTCGCTGACCGATGCCGACGTCGAGCAGCTCGCGCAGTACGCCTTGGTGATCGAGCAGCACTACGGCCGCCCCATGGACATCGAGTGGGGCAAGGATGGCCAGGACGGCCTGCTCTACATCCTGCAGGCCCGGCCTGAGACGGTGAAGAGCCAGGCGGGCAATCAGGCCGAGATGCGCTACAAGCTCAAGGGCAGGGGGGCCGTGCTGGCCGAAGGCCGTGCCATTGGGCAAAAGATCGGCACCGGCCCGGTGCGCCTGGTGCACAGCATCAGCGAGATGGACAAGGTACAGCCCGGCGACATACTGGTCACCGACATGACCGACCCGAACTGGGAGCCGGTGATGAAGCGTGCCTCGGCCATCGTCACCAACCGTGGTGGGCGTACCTGCCACGCCGCCATCATTGCGCGCGAGCTGGGCATTCCGGCCGTGGTGGGCTGCGGGGATGCCACCGAGCGGCTCAAGGACGGCACCCTGGTGACCGTGAGTTGCGCCGAGGGCGATACCGGCCACATCTACGACGGCCTGCTGGAAACTGAAGTCACCGAGGTGCAGCGTGGCGAGATGCCCGAGATTGCCACCAAGATCATGATGAACGTGGGCAACCCGCAGCTCGCCTTTGACTTCTGCCAACTGCCCAACCAGGGTGTGGGCCTGGCGCGGCTCGAATTCATCATCAACAACAACATCGGCGTGCACCCCAAGGCCATCCTCGACTACCCGAACATCGATTCCGATCTGAAAAAAGCCGTCGAATCTGTGGCGCGTGGCCATGCCAGTCCACGGGCCTTTTATGTTGACAAGGTGGCCGAGGGAGTGGCCACGATTGCCGCTGCCTTCTGGCCCAAGCCGGTCATCGTGCGGCTGTCCGACTTCAAGAGCAACGAGTACCGCAAGCTGATCGGCGGCAGCCGTTACGAGCCCGAGGAAGAAAACCCGATGCTGGGTTTCCGTGGCGCCGCGCGCTATGTGAGCGACGAGTTTGGTGAAGCCTTCGCCATGGAATGCGAGGCGATCAAGCGCGTGCGCAACGACATGGGCCTGACCAACGTGCAGGTGATGGTGCCCTTTGTGCGCACGCTGGGCCAGGCCGAGCGTGTCACGCAGTTGCTGGCGCAGCACGGACTGCAGCGTGGCAAGGATGGGCTCAAGCTCATCATGATGTGTGAGATACCCAGCAACGCCTTGCTTGCCGAGCAGTTCCTCGCCTTCTTCGATGGCTTCTCGATTGGCTCCAACGACCTGACGCAGCTCACCCTGGGTCTGGACCGCGATTCGGGCCTGGAACTGCTGGCCAAGGATTTCGACGAGCGCGACAAGGCCGTCGAGGCGCTGATCCACATGGCCATCAAGGCCTGCCGGGCGCAGGGCAAGTACATCGGTATTTGTGGCCAGGGGCCCAGCGACCACCCAGATTTCGCGCAGTGGCTGGCCGACGAGGGCATTTCGTCGATCTCGCTGAACCCAGACAGCGTGGTCGCCACCTGGCAGCAACTGGCCGCAGCGCACTGAGGCCATGCTGCCGCCACGCGGGGCACCCGACCCAGGAGAAGAGGGCGCCCCGCATGCCTTTCCGCCCGATCTTCACGATGTGCGGCACCTTCGGCTGAAGGCGGCGCTCCTCGTTGTGTGGGCGCTTACCTCGTTTGGCGTCTGTTTTTTTGCGCGCGACCTGCTGTTTTCCGTGGGCGACTGGCCGGTCGGTTTCTGGATGGCGTCGCAAGGGGCGGTGTTCGTGTTCATTGCCATCGTCGTGGTCTATGCCTGGGCCATGAGCCGGTTTGAACGCGAAGATGCGCGCGCGGCCCAGGCGCTGGATGGGGAGCGAGAGCTTGGCTGAGCCACTGACCCCGCAGGCGGCCGACGAGCGCGGCTATGCGCGGCGCTTGCACCGAATTCTTGCGCTCTACGTGGCCGGCGTGCTCGCTTTTCTCGCCCTGATGACCTGGGCGGAGCAGCATGGCCTCTCGCGCTACTGGATCGGACCGATTTTTTTGTTTCTCTCGGTCATGGTGTATGCCGCAATTGGGGTGTACAGCCGCACCACCGATCCTCTTGAGTACTACGTGGCGGGGCGGCGCATTCCGCCCATGTACAACGGCATGGCGGCTGCGGCCGACTGGATGAGCGCTGCGTCGTTCATCAGTCTTTCAGGCGCGCTGTATTTGCAAGGCTACTCGGGCACGCCAGGCCAGGCGGGAGGCTTGGCCTACCTGCTGGGCTGGACAGGGGGGTTTTGCCTGGTGGCCATCCTGGTGGCACCCCATTTGCGCGCCATGGGCCTGTACACGGTGCCCGATTTCTTCCATGTACGCTTTGGTGGGCGCTGGCCGCGCGTGATCGCGGCATTGTCGGCCGTGGTGTGTTCGTCCACCTATGTGGTGGCGCAGATCTATGGCATCGGCCTGATTGCCTCGCGCCTGACCGGCGTTCAGTTCGAAATCGGCATCATGCTCGGCCTGGGAGGCGTGCTGCTGTGCTCATTCCTGGGCGGCATGCGCGCCATCACCTGGACGCAAGTGGCGCAGTACGTGATGCTGCTGCTGGCGTTCCTGATCCCGGTGTCCTGGCTGGCGTACAAGCAGCTTGGCAATCCGGTTGCGCTGGTGGTGTACGGCAAGCAGATTGGCAAGATCGCCGATCTGGAGGCCGGGCTGCTCGCTTCGCCCCTGGAGCAGCAAGTGGTGCAAGCGTATCTGCACCGCGCCCAGGAATACGAAGCGCGCCTGGGCAATGTGGACAAGGCGTTGGAGGATGAACGCACAGACCTGCAGGAGCGGATACACCGCCTGCGTGCGCAAAATGCCGACGTCGGCCTCATCGTTGCGGCCAGCCGGGAACTGGCCGCCCTGCCGCGCGATGCCGCAGCGGCCCGTCTGCTGTGGGAGCGGCAGATGCGGGAAAACTATGCCCGCGCACTGCCGCTGGGCGGTCTGCCGCCACATGCCCAGCCCTATGCCGGCGACCCGAACGGTTCGCCGCAAATGCAGGCGGCCTTCACCAATTCGCGGCGCAATTTTCTGGCGCTGATGTTCTGCCTGATGGTCGGAACGGCCGGCCTGCCGCATCTGCTCACGCGCTACTACACCTCGCCCACGGTGGCCGGAGCACGCAGCTCTGTCGCCTGGACGCTGTTTTTCGTGTCACTCCTGTACCTCAGCGCGCCCGCACTGGCCGTGCTGGTGAAATTCGAGGTCATGAACAATTTGGTGGGCAGCCATTTCGATGCGCTGCCCAACTGGATGGCGCAATGGACGCGGGTGGACGCTTCGCTGCTGTCGGTCGAGGACATGAACGGCGACGGTATTGTGCAGTTTGGTGAAATTCGGCTGGGTGCCGATCTGATCATGTTGGCAACGCCCGAACTCGGCGGTCTGCCGTATGTGGTGTCGGGCCTGGTGGCCGCAGGCGGGCTCGCGGCGGCGCTCTCCACGGCAGACGGTTTGCTGCTGACCATCAGCAATGCTTTGGTGCGCGACCTGTACTTCCGCGAGCGGCCGAACAAGTCCTCGCCCGAGCAGCGCGTGATTCTCAGCAAGTTCGCGTTGCTGGCCGTGGCGCTGACGGCGGCCTTCATCGCTGCGCTCAAGCCGGCAGACATTCTGCCGCTGGTCTCGGCCTCGTTTTCCCTGGCAGCCTCGGCCTTTGTGCCCGTGATGGTGCTGGGTATTTTTTGGCGCGGCACCACACGCCAGGGTGCCGTTGCCGGCATGCTCAGCGGCTTGGGCATTGCCGCGTACTACCTGCTGTCCCACGTGCCGGTCCTTCAGGTGAACTTGCCCGCCTGGCTGCTGGCCGATGGTCTATGGTGGGGCATTCAGCCGGTATCGGCTGGCGTATTCGGGGTGCCGGCCGGGTTGATAGCGGCCATCGTCGTGAGCTGGATGACCCGGCCGGCGCCGTTGCGCCCGCAGCCCAAAACAGAAATGTGAACTGTTGATTCGGTTTCTCAATCAATCGAGTACGCGAAGGCGAAGCGCAGACAGTACAGGCGTACTGGCGAAGCGAAGCCGACAAAGTAATCGTTTGATTGAGAAATGGAATCAGTGGCCGACCTTGAGCAGCTCGACGTCGAACTTGAGCGTGGCGTTGGGCGGAATTACGCCACCGGCGCCGCGCGCGCCATAGCCCAGGCTGGCCGGAATAATGAGTGTGCGCTGGCCGCCCACCTTCATGCCCTGCACGCCTTCGTCCCAGCCCTTGATGACCATGCCGCCGCCCAGATTGAAGGCGAAGGGGGCGTTGCGGTCACGGCTGGAATCAAACTTTGCGCCCTGGACGCCATCGTTGTAGAGCCAACCCGTGTAGTGGACCGATACCGGCGTTCCGCTCGTAGCTTCGGCGCCTTCGCCCAGGGTGGTGTCTTCGTACTGCAAGCCGGAGCTGGTGGTGGTGAGTGCCATAAAATTTCTCGAAAATACTTCTAAAGTAATAGCTTACAACGCTTATGTATCAAGCGTTAACCGCTATTTTCATCTAATATCTTGTAAAGCCAGGCGTCACGCCATGGCGCGTCACTTCTTGTTGCGCCCAGCCACCCAGCGGTTGGCGAAGGCCTGCACGTCGGAGAGGCGCTTGAGCAAGTCGGCGCCCGACGGCGTGACAATATAGCCGTCGCTGCCGTGGTCCAGAAAACCCGCTTCGCGCATTTCCTTGATGCGGGTGTTCAGGGTATTGGGCGTGATGCCGCCTACGCTGTCTTGCAGCAGGCGGAAGGTTTGCGGGTGGCCGTCGCGCAGTGCCCAGAGTACGCGCAGGGCGTAACGGCATTCAAGCCGTTCGAACAACTGGTTGATGGCGACGTTTTCCTTTGAGCTCATGCGGCTTTCTCCTCGCGGTGGTTAGGGCCTTGGTTCGGTGCCGGGTCAGCGCCTGCCGGGCGGATAGGCCAATATAGCGCTGAACCGAATTTGCTACAAGTTTAATAGCTCCAAAACCAGACCCTTCATGCGAGGATGGCAAGAAACGCGTTTTGCGCCGATTTGTTGCAAGTGCACCACGAAATGCTCTGGCATCATGCTGCGCGCCCCACCTCGCCTTCCCAATCTGACCGATGCCCGCCAAAACCACCCCAGAATCCATCGTTTCGCCTGCTGCCGAAGGCCCGAAGCTGCCGCTGGCGGGCCTGCGGGTGGTCGAGTTTTCCCACATGGTCATGGGCCCGACATGCGGCCTGGTGCTGGCGGATCTGGGGGCCGAGGTGATCAAGGTGGAACCGGTGGATGGCGACAGAACCCGCCATTTGCTAGGCGCCGGCGCTGGTTTCTTCCCGCTGTTCAACCGCAACAAAAAGAGCGTGGCACTCGATTTGCGCCACCCGCGCGGGCTGGAAGCGGCCCTGCGGTTGGCCGGCTCGGCCGACGTGGTGGTACAAAACTTCAAACCCGGCTCGTTGGCCAAGCTCGGGCTGGACTACGCCACGCTGCGCCAGACCAACCCCGGCCTGATTTATGTGAACCACACCGGCTTCTTGCCCGGGCCGTATGAGCACCGCAGTGCGCTCGACGAAGTGGTGCAGATGATGGGCGGCCTGGCCTACATGACGGGCCGCTCGGGCGATCCGCTGCGGGCGGGTGCGAGCGTGAACGACATCATGGGCGGCATGTTTGGCGCCATTGGGGCGCTTGCGGCGCTGATGCAGCGCAACCAGACGGGGCAGGGCCAGGAAATTGATTCGGCGCTGTTTGAGAACAACGTGTTCCTGGTCGCGCAGCACATGATGCAATTTGCCGTCACCGGCCAGCCCGCCGCGCCCATGCCGGAGCGCATCCATTCCTGGGGCGTGTACGACATCTTCACCTCTGGCGATGGTGAACAGGTGTTTCTTGCGGCCGTGAGCGATCCGCAATGGGTGCGGCTGTGCACCGTCTTCGGATTCGATGATTTGCTGCAGGACGAAGGCCTGCGCAGCAACAACGACCGCGTGCGCGCCCGGGAGCGGATGATTCCGCTGTTGCGCGAGCGTTTTGGACAACTGGACGCGGCTGCGCTCGCTGCGCGCTTCGAGGCAGAAGGTTTGCCGTTTGCCCGCATCGAAAAACCGGAGAACCTGCTGCACGATCCGCACCTCCTGGCCTCGGGCGGCCTGCAGAGCATGAAGCTGCCCGATGGCGAGCGCGCAGGCGAAGATGCCCTGGTCGCGCTGCTGCCGCTGCGCATGGGTGGCGAGCGTCTGGGGGTGCGGGCCGATGCGCCGCGCTTTGCCGCAGATACTGTGCAAGTGCTGGGAGGTTTGGGGTACGCCATGGCAGAGATTAAGGCGCTGGAGGGTGAGGGCGCGGTCGCTACAGCCGTGGAAAGTGCAAGAAAAGGCGAAGCCACCTGAGCGCTTAGCCTCCAGGTGGCCGGATTGTGTCCGGGTGCCGGCAATCTCCCGCCTGGCTTGTCTGTTGCCGTCCCGAGATGTTTCCGACCCCCATGCAGCGCGCCCAGCAAAAAGCCCCGGCCTGCTGATGCGGACCGGGGCTTTGCGAGAGGAGAGGCGACTCAGAGCGAGTCGATGAAGCTGCGCAGTTTGTCGCTGCGGCTGGGGTGCTTCAGTTTGCGCAGTGCCTTGGCTTCGATCTGGCGGATGCGCTCGCGCGTGACGTCGAACTGTTTGCCCACTTCTTCCAGCGTGTGGTCGCTGGTCATTTCGATGCCGAAACGCATGCGCAGCACCTTGGCCTCGCGCGGGGTCAGGCCATCGAGGATGTCCTTGACCACGTCGCGCAGGCCGGCCTGCATGGCCGCTTCGAGCGGCGCGGTGTTGGCGCCGTCTTCAATGAAGTCGCCCAGGTGGCTGTCGTCGTCGTCGCCGATGGGGGTTTCCATGGAGATCGGCTCCTTGGCGATCTTCATGATCTTGCGGATCTTGTCTTCCGGGATCTCCATCTTCTCGGCCAGCACGGACGCATCGGGCTCGAAGCCGAACTCCTGCAGGTGCTGGCGCGAGATGCGGTTCATCTTGTTGATGGTCTCGATCATGTGCACCGGAATGCGGATGGTGCGTGCCTGGTCGGCAATCGAACGCGTGATGGCCTGGCGAATCCACCAGGTGGCGTAGGTCGAAAACTTGTACCCGCGGCGGTATTCGAACTTGTCCACCGCCTTCATCAGGCCGATGTTGCCTTCCTGGATCAAATCGAGGAACTGCAGGCCGCGGTTGGTGTATTTCTTAGCAATCGAGATGACCAGGCGCAGGTTGGCCTCGATCATTTCCTTCTTGGCGTCGCGCGAACTGGCTTCACCTTCGTTCATGCGGCGGTTGATAAGTTTGAGCTCAGAGAGCGGCACTACCACACGTGACTGCAAGTCCATCAGCTTTTGCTGCAAGTCCTGCACGGGCGGGATGTTGCGTGCCATCACCGCGCTCCAGGGCTTGCCCGCCTGCGCCTGCTTCTCGACCCAGTCCAGGTTGAGCAGGTGGGTCGGAAATTCCTTGATGAAGGCTTCCTGCGGCATGCCGCACTTGTCCACGATGATGCGGCGCAGTTCGCGTTCTTTCTTGCGCACGTCGTCCACTTGGCTGCGCACCATGTCGCACAGCTTTTCAATGGTCTTGGCGGTGAAGCGGATGGTCATCAGCTCGGCCGACAGGGCGTGCTGTGCCTTGACGTACGCAGGTGTGCCGTAGCCGTCGCGGTCGTAGATCTTGTGCACCTTCTCGAACAGCTCGCGCATTTTGTCGAAGCGGCGCAGCGCCTCGTTTTTGAGTTCTTCGAGCTTCTTGGTCAGTGCCTTGCTGCCGCCTTTGCCGTCGTCGTCGTCGTCCTCGTCGAATTCGTCGAAGTCTTCCTCGGCCACATAGTCGTCGGCCTCGTTGGGGTTGGAGAAACCGTCCACGATGGTCGAAATGACGACCTTGCCTTCGCGAATCTCCTCACCCATATTGAGAATTTCGGCGATCGTCGCCGGCGAGGCGCTGATGGCCTCCATCATGGCCATCAGGCCGCCTTCGATGCGCTTGGCGATTTCGATTTCGCCCTCGCGCGTGAGCAATTCCACGGTGCCCATTTCGCGCATGTACATGCGCACCGGGTCGGTGGTGCGGCCGAATTCGCTGTCCACGGTGGACAGAGCGGCTTCGGCGGCTTCCTCGGCTTCTTCCTCGGTGGCAGCCGTCTGGGCCGTGTTGGTGACCAGCAGTTGTTCGGCGTCGGGTGTCTGCTCGTAGACGGCCACGCCCAGGTCATTGAGCATGGAGATCACGACGTCCAGCGTCTCCTGATCGACCAGCTTGTCGGGCAGGTGGTCGTTGATTTCACCGTGTGTGAGGTAGCCGCGGGTCTTGCCCAGCTTGATCAGGGTCTTGAGGCGCGAGCGGCGCTTGGCCAAGTCTTCTTCGGAGAGGACGGTTTCGTCCAGGCCGAATTCTTTCATCAAGGCGCGTTCTTTGGCCTTGCTGATCTTCATGCGCAGGGGCTTGACCTTTTCGACCGGGGTCTCGGTCGTTGCTGCGTCGCTTGTCTCTTCGACTTCACCTTCCAGATCCGATTCAATGTCCGACAGGTCGGCGTCGTCGCTGTCGGCGTCGGCCTTGCCCTTCTTGCTGCGAGCAGTTGCCTTGGGTGCCTTGTCGGCCTTGGCAGAGCTTGCGCCCTTGGTCGCGCGGACCGCGGGTTTTTTGGTCACTTCCGGCTCTTCGGTCTCAGGGCCGCCGGCCTTTGCGCGGGCAGTGGTTTTCTTTTTTTCGGGAGCAGAGGTCTTGGCGGCAGTCATGGGCACGGAAGGAGCTTTCTTGGCGGTCGGCGTCTCGGCTGCCTTGGCGGCAGCCTTGGTAGCGGGTTTCTTGGCAGAAACGGGCGAGGTCTTGGCGGGAGCGGACTTGGGCAACTTCGCTGGCTTTTGAGCGGGCATGGACAACCTCGGGTCAAGAAGAAACAAAGACAACACAAGCGCCTGAAATCCCGGCGCGGGTGACAGGGAAAAGCTGAGCTTTACCCTTGGAGCCATGGGGCTCCGAGGCAAGATGTCTGGGCGATCATTTGGTGTGCAATCCTTGCGGTAAGGGGGCGGTCGTGCGCGTTTGTCACGGTTGCCCGGCCCGGAGGTGTTGCTGTCGCTCTTGCCAGTGAACCTTACATTATACCGATATTGCGTTTTTCAAGACGATGACGGAGCCAGACGCTCCAGTGCGAGACGTCTGGCCTGCAGTGCGCGGTAGCGTTGCAGGGCTTGTGGGTCGCTTGCTGAATCGGCGATGGCGGCACTTTCCTGCAGCTTGATCTGGTCTACCAGCATGCGGTTGAGCAGGCCGCGCAGTTCCTGCTGCAGTTCATGGGTGTCTCCCTCGGTCTGCGCATGGGCTCCCGTCATTACGCGCGCTGCGAGGGGCTCGCAGGCATGGCCGCGCAAGGATTCGCGCAGCACTGCCCAGGGCAAGGCGCCGTGCTCGTGAAACTGCATTTCGATCCAGGCAAACAGGGGGCCGTGGGGCGCGGCCTGGGCACACAGCAAGGCATTGTCTTCATGCGAGAGCGAATCGATGAAATCCATATGCGAGAGCAGCAGGCGCGCCGCATGGTCGCTGCGACTGGCGGGCGCTCCGCGCCCGCGCCGTGTGCCGGGGGAGGGGGCAAAGGCCATGTCAGGGGCCTCGCGCCCTTTGCTGCGCGAAGCGCTAGCGCCCGCGCGCTGCGCCGCTGGTGCAGGGGGTCGTGTGCGAGCGGCAGCCTGCTGCCACACTTCCTGCAAATCCAGCGGGTCGAGTTGGGCGAGGCTTGCCAGTTCGCCCAGCAACTGGCGCTTGAGCGCACCGTCCGGCAAGGGCTCCCATAGGGCGCGCGCATTGCTGGACATGCGGGCACGGCCTTCTGACGTGCCCAGATCGCACTGATCGCTGGCGGCTTCGATCAAGAAGCGGCTCAGGGGCAAGGCGTCGGCAATGTGGCGTGAAAACGCACTGGCACCATGCGCACGCACAAAACTATCGGGGTCGTGTTCACTCGGCAGGAACAGAAACTTGATGCTGCGGGTGTCGCTTGCGTGCGCGATGGCTGCGTCCAGGGCTTTGCGCGCTGCGCGGCGGCCGGCGGCATCGCCGTCGAAGCTGAACACCACGCCGTCGGTAAAGCGCAGCAGCTTGGCAATGTGCTCGGCGGTGCAGGCCGTGCCCAGCGTGGCCACCGCATTTTCAAAACCTAGCTGGGCCAGCGCCACCACGTCCATGTAGCCTTCGGTGACGAGTGCGAAACCGGATTCGCGAATGGCGGTGCGCGCCTCAAACAGGCCGTAGAGCTCGTTGCCTTTGTGGAATATTGGGGTTTCGGGCGAATTGAGGTATTTGGGCTTGTCGTCGCCGAGCACCCGGCCGCCGAAGCCGATGCATTCGCCCTTGACGCTGCGAATCGGGAACATCACGCGGTCGCGAAACCGGTCGTAGCGTTTGCCATCTTCTTCGCCCACGATCACCAGGCCGCTTTCGGCAAGCAAGGGCTCGTCGTACTGTGGAAAAACGCTGGCCAGGTGCCGCCAACCTTCCGGTGCATAGCCCAGGCCGTAGCGCTGAGCCACTTCTCCCGAAACGCCCCGGCCCTTGAGGTAATCGATCGCTTTGGACGACTGGCGCAGCTGCTTTCGGTAGTCCTGTGCCGCCTTTTCCAGCACTTCGCTCAGCGTAGCCTGGTGCTGGCGTGCCGCTGCCGCGCGCTCTTTGTCTGCCGCAGTGGCATGGTCGTCCGGCACGGTGAGACCGACCTGGCGCGCAAGGTCTTCCACAGCATCCACAAAGCCCATACCGGCGTGCTCCATCAGGAAACCGATGGCGTTGCCGCTTTTGCCGCAGCCAAAGCAGTGAAAGAACTGCTTCGACGGGCTTACGCTGAAGGAAGGCGACTTTTCCCCGTGAAACGGGCAAAGACCCATGAAATTGGCGCCCGCTTTGCGCAGCGGAACGTAGCGGCCTACCACCTCAACCACGTCGATACGCGAGAGGAGCTCCTGGATAAAAGTTTGGGGGATGCTCACGACGCCATTGTCCCGCGTAAACTGTTTGTTACGTTTTAGGGAAAGGGCAATGCGTGGTGGCAATGGGTGGTCGAATGGCTCTATGGAACCTGCTTGCCAAGTTCCGATGGGTATGGATCTGCTGGCTGGGAACATGCGCGTTTGCGGTGTCGGCGCAGGCCGCACCGCTGCTGCGTGTTCTGGCTTGGCCGGGGTATGCCGACGCGGATGTCGTGGCGCAATTCGAAAAGCGCCATGGTGTGCGCGTCGAAGTGACCATCGTCAGCTCGGATGAAGCCTTGCGCAGCCAGATGGCGAGTGCACGGCCGGCGTTTGACGTGGTGGCCGCCAATACGGTAGAGATCGCACGGCTTGTGGATGCGAAGAAGTTGCAGCCGTTGAATGTGCAGGCCATTCCCAATCTTGCCCACCAGTTGCCGAGGTTTCACCCGCTCTCGGCCATTGCCGGAATTTCGGATGCCCAGCGGGTCTATGCAGTGCCCTATACCTGGTCAGAAATGGGCTTGATCTATGACCGCACGCAATGGGCTGCTCCGCCGGATTCATGGGCAGCGCTGTGGGACCCGAAATGGCACGGCCGGGTGCTGGAGTTTGACAGCGCAGACCATGGGTTCTCCCTTGCCGCGCTGCACCGTGGCCTGCCGCCGTTTCATATCCCTCCAGAGAAGATGCGAGGCCTGGCGCTCGATCTGGTGGAACTGCGCCGCAATCTGCTGGCGTTCTACAACTTGCCTGAAGAAGCCGTACGATTGTTTCGGGACCACAAGGCCGCGCTGCTGTTTGCCAATTATGGGCAGCAGCAATTGAAGCTCCTGCGCGATGCGGGAATTGATGTCGGCTACGTGATTCCCCGTGAAGGTGCTCTGGCCTGGCTCGATTGCTGGGCGGTGCCGGCAGGGGCACGAGAACCACTGCTGGCCCACCAATGGATCAACTACATGCTCGAGCCCTCGGTCAGCCATACGTTGACGCTGCGCCAGGGGTTGGCCAACACCTTGGAGCCAGCGCCAGGCCTTGAGGCAGGCGCAGCCAGCCCCAAAATTCTGTGGCTGGAGCCGCTGGAAGACGAAGCCCTGCGCTCACGGCTGTGGCGCCGCATCGTTTCGGGCGAGCGGCCGGAGCGTTTCTGACCATGCGCACCAGCATTGCCTTTCGCCTCGGGCTATTGCTTGCCAGCTTCAGCGTACTTGCGGCGTCGTTTGCTGCCTATTACACCTTTGATGCCGGACGCAGTCTGCTGCAGGCACGTGCAGAAAGTGCATTGCTTGGCACCACACGCTTGTTGGTGCGCTACCTTCAGACGGGGCTTGGGTCCGTTACGCGCGATGCCCAAATGCTGACAACGGTGGCGTCTTCACTGGCGCACGGCGCAAAGCCGTTGAACGCGCAGCAGCGTGTTGCAATAGCCGATGCGTTCAAGGCCACCTTGGGGGCCAGGCCGGCCTATCGCCAGATCCGGCTCATCGGCGTTGCCGACCATGGACTTGAACTGGTGCGGGTGCGCCGTCAGGGCGAATCCATCGTGCAGGCCAAGCAGGCCGAACTCCATGAGCAGGCCTACCGGCCTTTCTTTTTTGAGGCATTGCGCTTGCCGGTAGACGCCAGTTACATATCGGAGATCAATCTGGCGACGCCATTCGACGAGGCAGCTACCTCGTCCGAAGCAGTTTTCCATTTGTCGATGCCTGTCACCAGCGGCGGGCATTTGCTCGGCGTTTTGGTGGTGGATGTGAGTGCCCCCACATTTCTTGCTATTTTCCGTGCCACTCTGCCCAAAGGGCTGGATTTCTATCTCAGCAACCAATGGGGTGATTTTCTTGACCACCCCGACGCCGCGCAGGTGTTGGGTGCCGAGAACCAGGGCGAGCGCATTCTGATTCAGGAGCGCTTTCCCTCGGTGCGAGCGCTGTTGGAGGGCAAGCAGAGTGAGCAGGTATTCAGCCAGGACGACGGCGGCACCGTGCGCCAGGCCTATGCCTTTGCCCGCTTGCCCTACGGTGGGCAGGAAGATGGGCGCTTCATGGTCGTGGGCCTCTCGCAGCGGCTGAACGTGGTGCAGAACGAGGTTTTGAATTTCGGCCGGCGCATCTTGTGGCTGCTGGTGGTGCTCAGTGCGGCAGCCGCGCTGCTGGCGGCGCTGGTCTCGCGCGTGGCCACTGGCCCCATCAAGACCATGGTGCGTGCGACCCAGGCTTTTGCGGCAGGCCGCAGCCACGGGACGTTGCCGGTGGATCGGGGTGATGAACTGGGTGAGTTGGCGCGCAGCCTGAATCATATGGAGCAGCAGATCGGACGGCAACTCGACGAACTGAGCGCCCGCCACCACGACATGGCGCATCTGGCGTACCACGATCCGCTCACGGGCCTACCCAATCGCCGCATGTTCGAGCAGCGTCTTGCCCAGGCGCTCGCCATGGCGAAACGAACCGGGCACCTGTGTGCGTTGCTGTTCGTGGATCTGGATGACTTCAAGGCGATCAACGATGCTTTGGGGCATGCTGCTGGCGACACCGTGCTCAAGGCCGTGGCGTGGACGACAACGCAGACTGTTCGCCAGAGCGATACCGTGGCACGGCTTGCGGGAGATGAATTTACCGTGCTCTGCGAGAACCTCGACACACCAGAGCAGGCTGCCCAGGTGGCAGCGAAACTTGAACAGGCCCTGGCGCAGCCGCTTGAATTGAATGGGCGGGTGCAGCCCATACGCGCGAGTGTGGGGTTTGCGCTCTTTCCGCGCGATGCCAAGGATGCTGGCGGCCTGATGGCTGCCGCCGATGCCGCCATGTACCGCGCCAAGCAGCGGACCCGCGGCGCGTGACAGCACGGCGCAAGCTGGGCATGCTGTGATTGAATTGTGTGCGCTTGGCGCTTTTTTTACCTACTTTTCCGGGGGTTCCATGACATCCGTATTCGACCAGCATTTGCCGCGCACCCCAGCCAATTTCGCCCCGCTCTCGCCACTTGGGTTTTTGGAGCGAAGTGCCGAGGTCTACCCAGACCGGCTTGCCATCGTGCACGGGAACCTGCGCCAGACCTGGGCACAGACCTACACGCGTTGCCGCCAGTTCGCCAGCAGCCTGCAACGGCTGGGCATTGGCAAGAACGACACGGTGGCGGTGCTGCTGCCCAATACGCCGCCTATGGTGGAAGCGCATTTCGGTGTGCCCATGGCCGGGGCCGTGCTCAACGCGCTCAACACCCGGCTCGATCCGGAGACCATCGCCTTCATGCTGGACCACGGCGAAGCCAAGGCGGTGATCGTGGACCCGGAATTTACGGGCGTGCTTGCCAAGGCGCTGGCGCTGCGCAGCTCAAAGCAGCCGCTTATCCTGATCGAGGTGCAGGACGCGCTGTACGGACCGGCTGCGCACCCGCTGGGTGGCACCGATTACGAGACTTTCCTGGCCGCTGGCGACCCGCATTTCGCCTGGGAACTGCCGGGCGACGAATGGGATGCCATTGCGCTGAACTACACCAGCGGCACCACGGGCAACCCCAAGGGCGTCGTCTACCACCACCGCGGTGCGGCGGCCAACGCCATCAGCAACGTGCTGGAGTGGGACATGCCCAAGCACGCGGTCTACCTGTGGACGCTGCCGATGTTCCATTGCAACGGCTGGTGCTTTCCGTGGACGGTGGCGGCGCGCGCGGGTGTCAACGTGTGCCTGCGCCGCGTGGATGCGCAGTCCATTTTCGATGCCATGCGCGAGCACGGCGTCACGCACTACTGCAGCGCGCCTATCGTGCACAGCCTGCTGGTCAACGCGCCCGACGCCATGAAGGCTGGCGTGCCCTCCGGCATCAAGGCGATGGTGGCGGGCGCGGCGCCGCCGGCTTCCATGATCGAGGGCATGGAAAAGATGGGCTTTGACCTGACCCACGTCTATGGCCTGACGGAGGTGTACGGCCCCGCGACGGTATGCGCCAAGCACGCCGCTTGGGACGGGCTCGACATCGGCGAGCGCGCCCGCCTCAACGCCCGCCAGGGCGTGCGCTACCACCTTGAGCGCGATGTGCGTGTGCTCAACCCCGAAACCATGCAGCCCGTGCCACAGGACGGTGAAACCATGGGCGAGATCATGTTCAAGGGCAACATCGCCATGAAGGGCTACCTGAAGAACCCACAGGCCACCGAAGAAGCCTTTGCCGGTGGCTGGTTCCACAGCGGCGACCTGGCCGTGCAGTACCCCGACGGCTACATCAAGATCAAGGACCGCAGCAAGGACATCATCATCTCGGGCGGCGAGAACATCTCGTCCATCGAGGTCGAAGACGTGCTCTACCGCCACCCGGACGTGCTTGCCGCTGCCGTGGTCGCCCGGCCAGACCCGAAGTGGGGTGAAACGCCGTGCGCCTTCGTGGAGCTCAAGGTGGGCGCCCAGACCACGCAGGAGGACATCGTCGCCCACTGCAAGCGGCACCTGGCCGGCTTCAAGGTGCCACGTGCCGTGGTGTTTGGCGAGTTGCCCAAGACCAGTACCGGAAAAATCCAGAAGTTCGAGTTGCGCAAGCAAGCTGGGTCGGCGGCGGCCATCGACGTCTGACGTCTCGATCTGTTTGTCAGTCCCAAATCAAGAGGCTAAAAATATTGGTGTTTTTGGCCTCTAGCGCTTATCCAGTATGCGCCAGCAGCTACTATTTCGATAGTTTTTCGGCCCAGCCTACGCCTCTCGAACCGGCCCAGGCTGGCCGGGTTCGACGACAAAGCTCGCCAGTGTGTGGACGGTGCTGTCCATCCGCATCGGGTCCTGCACCACCTGCAGGTGGGTGGTCCAGAGCGTGGGCGTGATCTCGGCCAGGCCGTAACCGCGCTCACCGCAGCGCGCCAGCAAGATATGCGGATTGCGCCGCACGATGGCATCGAGCTTTACCTGCGTGGCACCGGAGCGCGAGGAGATCGAGGTGCCGCAAAACTCGCTCGCTACCGCCGGCCCCTCCAACGCTTGCGCCTTCTTGGGCACCCGGCAGACGTAGTTCTGGTGAATGTCGCCCCCCAGCACCACCGTGCGTGCCGGCGTGTGCCGCGCGATGCTGGCCGTCAGGCGCTCGCGCGCTGCGGGGTAGCCGTCCCAGGTGTCGGTGGACTGTATGCCAGAAGGGTAGTGGCGCGGTGAGAACAGCGTCTGCTGAGCGAGCACGCTCCAGCGCGCGCCGCGCGCAGCATCCTGTGCCAAGCCCGCATCCAGCCAGCGTTCCTGCGTGCCACCAAGAAAACTGCGTGTGGCCTGTTCAAGTTCTGCGCATTGCCCCGCTGGCACGGCGCCAGCGCCGGATGCGTTGGCACGGCGGCAGGCCTGCCGGTCGCGGTATTGGCGCCCATCGAGGACATGCAACTGGGCGAGTTGGCCCCAGGCCAGGCGTCTGTAGAGCTGCAGTGCGGCAAAGCCCGGCCCCGCGAGCCTGGCGGCGCCCAGCGGCATGTGTTCATAAAACGCTTGAAAGCCCGCGTTGCGCAAATCTGCAAAGCCAGCGCGGTCCCAACGGCCGGTGGTTCCCGCCCAGTCGTTTTGAACCTCATGGTCGTCCCAGGTGACGACCCATGGGCACGCTGCGTGCGCGGTTTGCAATTGCGGGTCGCTCTTGTGCAGCGCGTACCGGTCGCGAAAATCGGCCAGGGTGCTGGCGTGGCGCAGGGCGTGGACGCGCGCCAGGCCCATGGGGTCTGTGGGTGTGGCGTATTCGTAGATGTAGTCGCCCAGGAAAAGCACGAGATCGGGAGCCTCGCGGGCCACGTTCGCCCAGGCGGCGTAGTAGCCATGCTCCCAGCGCTGGCACGAGGCGAATACCAGCCGCAAGCGCGCTGGCAGGTCTTGCAGGGCCGGTGCGGTGCGCGCCTGCCCCACGCGACTGGTGGCGGCGCCGTGGTGGAAGCGGTAGTGGTACCAGCGACCAGAAGGCAGGCCCTTGATTTCCACATGCACGCTGTGCCCAAGCTCGGGCATGGCCATGGCGGAACCGCGCTGCACGATGCGGCGAAAGGCGGCGTCTTCGGCCACCTCCCAGCGCACGGGAAGGGCGGTGTCCGCCAACGGTGCGCCGTCGCCAAGCAGCCGCGTCCAGAGAATGAATCCGTCAGGGCTTGGGTCGCCGCTGGCTACGCCGAGGCCAAACGGGTCGTGGTGCAAGGCGCGCGCGCCCCAGGCGGAGCGTGGCAGGGTTCCTGCCACGGCCGTCTGCGCCGCCAGCGCGAGAAAGTACCGCCGATCAAGGGGTGTATGCACCACGGCGGTCAAGCGGCAACGACACGGTTCTTGCCCTGGCGCTTGGCCAGGTACATCGCCTGGTCGGCCCGCTTGATCGCCCCGTCGCTGTCTTCGCTGGCCGCCAGTTCGGCCACCCCGGCACTGAAGGTGATGAGGAGCTTTTCGTTGTCCTTGAGGAAGAAATTCTTGGTCAGCTCGCGCTGCAGGCGCTGCATGGCCTCAATCCCGGACGCCAGCGCCGTGTCAGGCAGCACAAGGACGAATTCCTCTCCGCCGTAGCGCGCCAGCATGTCTTGCGGTCGCATGACCGAGCGCACCACATCGGCCAGGTGCACCAGTGCTGCATCGCCCGTCGCATGGCCAAGGCGGTCGTTGATCTGCTTGAAATTGTCCACATCGAGCAGCGCTATGCACAGCGGCGTCTCCGCGCGGCGGCCACGCGAGATTTCACGCTCGAGCACTTCGTCCAGCCCCTTGCGGTTGAGCGAGCCGGTAAGGGGGTCGTGGCGTGCCTGCAGGCTCACCTGGTCGAGTGTTTGCTGCAGGCGCACCAATTCGTCGTGCTTGTCCTGGGCGCGCTGGCGCAACTCGTGCAGTTCGTCGTGCGCTGCGCGGCTGTCGAGCGCCATCGAGCGTGTGGTGCCCATGACCAACTTGAGCACGGGTGCAATCTCTTCGAGTGTGCTGGCACGGGCAATTTTCTCTGCGCAACCCTCCATGGTTTCATGGTAGATGCTGCTGGCTTCGGTCATCGTGCCCAGGCGCTCGATGAAGGCGCTCAGCATCTCCTTCATCTGCTCCTGCGCTTCCACCATCCGGCCCTTGGCCTCGGTCTGCTTGAAGATGACGTCTTTGAGGCGGCGTTGCACGTCGTCCAACCGGCGCAGCGTCAGCGGCTGCGCCGTGGCTTGTACCAGGGCCTCGGTCTGGCCAGCCAGCCAGCGATCGTCCACGCTCAATGCCGCCATGTTTTCGAACACCATGTGCAGCAGTTCGAGCAGCAAATTGCGCACCGCAGCCTGGTCTTCCGTGGCAAAGGAGAGCCGGAAGCTGAAGTTGGCCAGCATCAACTGCAGGGTACTGGCGGGAGGAGAGGGGGAGCGCAGGAACTGCACCAGCTGATCGCCGAGCAGGTGGACCCGCGTGTCGTCCGTGCTCAGCCCGGCAAGCGTGTTGTCCACCATCCGGGCAATCTGCTCGGCAAGATCGTCTGGCAGCACAATTGCTGGCTGGGCTGCCTGTGCCGATTCAGCGATCGAAGCTCCGCCCAAACCGAGTTTGGCGTACCCGACCATGACGGCCTGGAGCGCCGTCCAGTCGTTTGCGCCGACCGCCTTTTCAAACTGGTCCAGCAATCGTCGCTGCACTGGGGTTTGCCCAGGGACCACACGCAAAATTTGGCGCAGCGGCCCTTCAGGGAAAGGCGCCGGACTGCGAACGCCCGCGATTTCGTCGTAGATATTGCGAAAATTATCTGGCGTAGGCGCCATGCGTCGAACAGCGAGTTGTTTCAACGTTTCGCGCGCAAGGTCCGAAGGATTCCGCTCAGCCATGAACCATCACCTGAAAAAAGACACGCGAGTGTGACATGCCCGCAAGGGGCAACGTGCTTTCTGGAGCAGGAAAGCGTCAGTTCACCAGTACCAGCTTCCCCTGAACCGCGCGCGAACCCATGCGGGCAAAGGCTGCCGGCAGCTCTGCCATCGGCATGGTGCGGTCGATCACGGGCTTGATGCGGCCTTGCGCATACCACTGTGCCAACTCCCCCATCATCGCCGCATTGGCCTTGGGCTCGCGTTTGGCAAATTCGCCCCAGAACACGCCCACCAGCGATGCGCCCTTGAGCAAGGGGAGGTTGAGGGGCAGGGAGGGAATCGGACCCGAGGCAAAGCCCACCACAAGGTAACGGCCGCGCCAGGCAATCGAGCGAAACGCCGGTTCGGCGAAGTCGCCGCCCACCGGGTCGTAAATCACGTCCGGCCCTTTGCCGTCGGTCGCTTTTTTGATGGCGTCCCGCAAGTCCTCGGTGCTGTAGTTGATGGTGGTGTCGGCCCCGAGTGACCGGCACAAGGCGCATTTTTCATCGGTGGAGGCTGCTGCGATCACCCGCGCGCCCATGGCCTTGGCGATCTGGATGGCGGCGGTTCCCACGCCGCCCGCTGCCCCGAGTACCAGCACCGTCTCGCCCGCTTTGAGCGCTGCGCGGTCCACCAGTGCGTGCCAGGAGGTGGCATAGATCATGATGAAGGCCGCCGCGTCCACGTGGGGAAACCCGTCGGGCAGGGGCATGCACAGCGCCGCGGGCGCCAGCGTGTGGGTCCCGAAGCCACCGGTGCCCGACAGGCAGGCAACACTTTGTCCTGGTTTGAGATGGGTGACATCCGGCCCCACGGCCTGCACCACACCTGCGTATTCCGAGCCAGGTACAAATGGCAAGGCTGGCTTCATCTGGTACTTGTTCTGCACGATCAGCAGATCAGGGAAGTTCAGGCTCGCTGCCTTGATTTCGATGAGCACCTGACCGGGACCTGGCACCGGTGTAGGCAATTGTGTCCATTGGAGGGCTTCGACGCCGGTGGGTTGGGTGCATAGCCAAGCGTGCATGGGATGTCTCCTGATTCGACAAATCGCGATGATAGGGTGGGCATTGAGGGTGTGAATGTCTCGGTAGCGACGGCGTTTGGGGTGGGGCTTTGGTCGCGGTGCGCAGCCTACAATCCACAGCCGATGCCCAGCACCCTAAAGATACTGATTTCCAACGATGACGGCTTTCAGGCGCCCGGCATCGTGGCGCTGCATGCGGCGCTGGCGCGCGTAGCGCAAGTCGAGGTGGTGGCGCCCGAGCACAACAACAGCGCCAAATCGAACGCATTGACTTTGCACGCGCCTCTGTATGTGCAGACCGCTTCGAACGGTTTTCGCTACGTCAATGGCACGCCCGCTGATTGCGTGCATATCGCGCTGACAGGTCTGCTTGACTATCGGCCCGACCTCATCGTTTCGGGGATCAACAACGGCGCCAACATGGGTGACGACACGATTTATTCAGGCACGGTGGGCGCGGCCATGGAAGGCTACTTGTTTGGTATCCCGGCGATTGCGTTTTCACAGGTCGATAAAGGTTGGGGCGAAATTGAGGCAGCGGCTGCCAAGGCAACTGAGATCGTGCAGCAGCTGACGGCAGGCAGCCTGTCGGGTCAGCCGCCCTGGCTGCTCAATGTGAACATGCCCAATTTGCCGCTCGATGCCATGCGTTCGCTCAAAATTTGTCGGCTGGGGCGTCGCCATTCCGCTGAGCGCGTGATTGTGCAAGAGAGCCCTCGCGGCGACACGATGTACTGGATCGGCAGTGCCGGTGCTGCCAAGGACGATACCGAAGGGACCGACTTCCATGCCACTGCGCACGGCCATGTGGCGCTGACGCCTCTGAAGGTTGACCTTACCGATCATGACAATCTTCGGTATTGGGCCCAGAGTGCCGCGCAGTGGGGTACCAGCGCGCATGGTGCAGGTGCTTCGGAAGCGGCATGAACCAGCGCCGACCGGGATTCCCTGCACGCATCGCGGCGTCTCCAAAAGGCGCTTCAGTGCCAGCACACAGTTCGACTGCGGCTCCGCGCCGCATTGCCTCATGGGCGTCAACGGTAGCCCCTGCGGGCGTCGGCCTCGATTCGTCCGCCGTACGTGAGCGCATGATTGAGCGCCTTGCGGCAGGGGGCGTGGCCAACCTTGAAGTGCTCAAGGCCATGCGCGCGGTGGAACGACACCGCTTTGTTGATTCTGCATTGGCCAACCAGGCCTATGAGGACACCAGTTTGCCGATTGGCCTTGGACAAACCATATCCAAGCCCAGCGTAGTCGCCAGAATGGTGGAGCTTCTTCTTGGGGCGCCTGGTGCGCGCACCAATGGCTTAGGCCGCATACTTGAAATCGGCACGGGCTGTGGCTATCAAGCTGCGGTGCTCAGCAGGCTTGCACGGGAGGTCTACAGCATCGAGCGTCTTCGCGGATTGCATGAGCGTGCCCGTGCCAACTTGCGGCCGTTGCGCCTTGCCAATGTGCATCTGCTCTTGGGGGATGGAACCTTGGGTTTCCCCACTGGCGCTCCCTATGCCGGCATTTTGGTGGCTGCTGGTGGAGCGGCCTTGCCGCCTGCCTGGTGCGAGCAGCTGGCGGTGGGTGGGCGATTGGTGGCGCCGATTGCCGACGCTTCTGGAACTCAGTCTCTGCTGGTCATTGATCGCTCAGCGCAAGGCTTTACGCAAACCTTGCTCGAGCCCGTGCATTTCGTACCCCTAAAATCGGGTCTTGGTTGAAGGAAAATACTTATGCTGGTTTCGCGTGTTCGTGTTCTAGGGATTTCCCTGTTGATTGCCGGTTTGACGCTCGCAGGATGCAGCACTCGAATGACGCGTGCCCCGGTGGAAGACAGGGGGACGGCTGCGGCGTCTGCTCCCGTGGCTGCAGTAGTGGTTTCGCCTACGACCACCACTCAACAAGACAACGTCGCGCGTCCTGGCACCTATATTGTCAAACCGGGGGATACCCTCATTCGGATTGGCCTCGACACGGGCCAAAGCTGGAAAGATATTGCGCGCTGGAATCAGATAGAAAATACCAATCTGATCGAAGTAGGCCAGGTGCTTCGGGTAACGCCCCCAGGTGTCGCAAATGCTGCGCAAGCCAATCCGGGGGTGGTCACGCGCCCTGTCGCTCCACCTTCAGTCGCCCCGGTGGCCGCAGGAGCGCCCGCGCAGTCGCAGCCGCCTTCGGCATCGGCATCGGCATCGGCATCGGCATCGGCATCGGCAGCACCTGCTGTAGCTACTGCTTCTGCAGCGCCTGCGGTGGCGGGCGCAGCCGCCGCTGAAGACGGTACCAGCTTCATCTGGCCTTCGAGCGGTAGCTTGATTGCGGGTTTTGACGAAGCACACAACAAAGGCTTGGATATTGGGGGTAAGAGTGGCGACGCCATTCTGGCTGCGGCCGACGGGCGCGTGGTGTACGCGGGAGCGGGCTTGCGAGGCTATGGAAACCTCATCATCCTCAAGCACAGCAATACTTTTCTTACGGCCTATGCCCACAATCGAACGCTGCTGGTCAAGGAAGACCAGACAGTGCGCCGGGGCCAGAAAATTGCCGAAATGGGCAGCACAGATTCTGATCGGGTGAAACTCCATTTCGAAATCCGCCGCCAAGGAAAACCTGTCGATCCCGCGCGCTACCTGCCGGCCCGTTGATCGAATGGCCCCTTCGGCGCACGAGCGCGCTTTCGTGTCGAGTGTTTTGCAAGAAGACCTCGACGAAGCAGATGACACGCCGGCTTCCATTGAGGTCCGCAGGTTGGCAATAGTCAGTGCACACCATGGCGAGCGCCTTGACCGGGCTTTGGCGCAGCAGGTGCCCGAGTTTTCGCGCTCGTACTTGCAGCAATTGGTGGCTGCTGGCGCCGTGTGCGTCAACCACCAAATTTTGCGCAAACCTTCACTGCGTGTGAAAGTGGGTGATTGCATTGAACTGGAAATGCGGCCCACGCAGGAAAGCCAAGCGTTTCGTGCAGAAAACATCGCGCTTGATGTGATCTACGAGGATCCACATCTGATGGTGGTCAACAAGCCGGCAGGCTTGGTGGTGCATCCCGCCCCCGGCAATTGGAGTGGAACGCTATTAAATGCCTTGTTGGGGCGTGATGCCAGTGCCGCGCAAGTGCCGCGCGCTGGTATCGTGCATCGCCTTGACAAGGACACCAGTGGTTTGATGGTGGTGGCGCGCACACGCGCTGCTATGGACGTGTTGGTGCGCATGATTGGCATGCGCCAAGTGCATCGGAACTACCTTGCGATCGCACAGGGACGCTGGCAAGGGCCGGCGGAGCGTGAGGAGAACGCCGCCATTGGCCGCGATCCGCGCAACCGCCTGCGTATGGCGGTGGTCGATCTGACGCGGCAGGCGGGCAAGACGGCGCGAACCGACCTTTGCCTGGTGGAGCAAGGCCCGGCGCATTGCCTGGTGCGCTGCACCCTGCATACAGGCCGAACCCACCAGATACGGGTGCACATGGCGCATATCGGCTTACCGCTCGTGGGCGACGTCCTCTATGGCGGTACACCAGACCTTGGTCTTTCACGCCAAGCGCTGCACGCTTTTCATTTGAGGTTCGACCATCCAGTGGAAGGGCGCCCGCTTTCTTTTGACGCCTGCCTTCCCCCAGATATGCAGAGTGCCTTGCGTGCAGCGGGTCTTCAAGGGATGTGACACGTCGGTTCCTGGGTGCATTGCACTACAATTAAGCGCCTCAAGCCTGCATGTCAGCGGTTTTTTTGTTTGAGGTCAGGGTTTGACACAGTGCACACTGTGCGTGCGCACCACGCTCACCCCTCCCAAAAAAATTCCCTATTTGTTTTTTGACCTGCCGCTGCGCAGCCATTTCCCGGAGACGCCGACGACCATGATGACGGTGGACGCCCAACGGGTTCTCGAAACCGCCCTGATTTGCGCGCAGCAGCCCCTTAGCGTGCGCGAACTGCGTATTTTGTTCGACGATGCGATCGGAGCGGACACCATCAAGCAATTGCTTGAGGACCTGCAACTTGAATGGGCACAGCGTGGTCTGGAACTGGTGCAAATCGCTTCTGGGTGGCGCTTCCAGTCGCGGCCTGCGATGCGCGAATTTCTTGATCGGCTCCATCCAGAAAAGCCGCCCCGCTATTCTCGGGCAGCATTGGAAATACTGGCCATCATTGCCTACCGCCAGCCTGTGACGCGTGGTGACATCGAAGAGGTGCGTGGGGTCACGGTCAACAGTCTGATTCTCAAGCAGCTTGAGGATCGGGGATGGATTGAAGCGATTGGCCATCGCGAAACGGTGGGGCGGCCGGCATTGCTTGCCACCACACGGCAGTTTTTGGACGATCTCGGCTTACAGTCGCTCAGCCAATTGCCTGAGCTTGATCTTCCACATGCATTCAGTGCCATGGATGCATCGGTGCAGTCGCACGTGGGAGTGTCTTTGGAACAACCTGAATTTTCTGAGTTTAGGCAAGCTGATGCTATCAGTCAGTAAGCAGCACGTTATCTACGTCGTACCTATATGAACCATCCCGAGGCCCCCAGGGGCGCACTTCCGGCAGACTCTTTTGTCGCTCCTTCCTCTTCCGATGCTTCGGCACTAGGGAATTCCGAGCCCGGACAGGAGCAGAGCGTGCAAAAAAGGGCGGGTGGAAACGCTGTAGCGCGTGGCGTTCAACGTGCTCGGCATGCGCAACAGCCTGATTCAGAGGGCTATGTCTTTGCCGATGTGGTGTCCGGGCAGTTTGACGCCGACACGACCGAAGCGGTAGATACCGTTTTCAAGCGTGTCTTGCCACCTCAGACGGAAACGCCCAAGCTGCACAAGGTTTTGGCGCAAGCGGGTTTGGGCTCGCGCCTGGAAATGGAGCAGCTTATCCTAGAGGGGCGAATCTCGGTCAACAACGAGCCTGCCCACATTGGCCAGCGCATTCAATATGGCGATCAGGTCAAGGTGAACGGCAAGCCGATACGCTACCGCATTGACCCTCCTCCTGCACGTGTCATCGCATACCACAAGCCCGTTGGCGAGGTGGTAACGCACGACGATCCACAAAATCGTCCAACCGTCTTTCGCAAACTTCCGCGCCTGCAACATGGGAAGTGGCAATCCGTAGGAAGGCTGGACCTCAATACAGAAGGCTTGCTACTGTTCACCAGTTCTGGTGAGCTTGCCAACCAGCTCATGCATCCCCGCTTTGGCCTGGAGCGTGAGTATGCGGTGCGCGTTCTGGGGGCGTTGAGCGCGGAAGAAAAAGAGCGCCTGCTCGCCGGGGTCCAGCTCGACGACGGTTTGGCTGCATTTGGCACTATCGAAGAAGGTGGCGGTGAGGGATCCAACTGCTGGTACCGCGTCACCATCTCGGAAGGGCGCAATCGCGAAGTTCGGCGCATGCTGGAGAGCGTGGGACACGCGGTCAGCCGCTTGATCCGCATTCGCTACGGCGCCATGGTGCTGCCCAAAGGCCTGCGCCGAGGCACTTTTGTTGAACTCGGAGAAGGAGACATTCGCGCGTTGGTGCAGGCAGCGGGGGCAACTGCGCCCAGACAGCCGGCCGGGCCTGGGCAGCGATTCGGCAGTTCAGGAGGGCGCGACACACGCACCCGATCTCGCGACGGCGCTGCGGCGCTGCCCAATTCTGGACGCAAGCCAGCCAATGCCAAGAGCGCAGCTACGGGAGCGCAACCCGATCCGTTGAAGACCTCCGTTGGCTACATTGGCTTGGATAGCCTGAAACGTCAGCGCCAAGAGCAGCGCCGCGACACCCGTTCCGCTTCAGGTGCTCGTCGGCGTGGGCGTTAAGGCAGAGCCAGGTGTACCTGGCCTCGCTTGCGGCGTCTGCCGCAGCGCCAGCTAGAATCAAGAGTTTTGTCGCACTGGCAAAAGATGATTTCTTTCTACTACAGGAATTTCAAGAATGTCTGCTGAACGCACCCTCTCCATCATCAAGCCCGACGCAGTTGCCAAGAACGTCATTGGTCAAATCTACGCACGTTTTGAGGCAGCTGGTTTGCGCATTGTGGCTGCTCGTATGGCGCATCTCTCGCGCCGTGAGGCCGAGCAGTTCTACGCCGTGCACAAAGAGCGTCCTTTCTTCAAGGATCTGGTGGATTTCATGGTTTCGGGTCCCGTCATGATTCAAGTGCTGGAAGGCGAAAATGCGATTTTGAAAAATCGTGAATTGATGGGTGCAACGGATCCCAAGAAGGCTGATGCGGGCACGATTCGGGCTGATTTTGCTGACAGCATCGATGCCAACGCCGTCCATGGCTCTGATGCGCTAGAGACTGCTCAGGTGGAGATTGGCTTCTTCTTTCCCGGCATGGCCGTGTATTCTCGTTGAGAGCTTGGTAAGCCCTGGGTTTGCGGCATTTGTACGTTGAGAACTGGGGCACATAGGCATGAAAAAGAATCTTCTCGAATACGACCTGGCAGGGCTGGCAGATTTTTGCCAAGACCTTGGGGAGAAGCGCTTTCGCGCCACTCAGTTGTTTCGCTGGATTCATCAGCAGGGAGAAACCGATTTCGGCAAGATGACCGATATTGCCAAGGGGTTTCGCGAAAAACTTGCGTTGCATGCCTATGTTCAGGCCCCTCCCATTGCCAGTGAACATCGCTCGACCGATGGTACGGTGAAATGGCTTTTCAACGTGGGAGGCGGTAACGCAATTGAGGCGGTATTTATTCCGGAAGACGGGCGGGGCACCTTGTGTGTCTCCTCGCAAGCCGGCTGCGCCGTGGGTTGCAGGTTTTGCTCCACCGGACACCAGGGCTTCAGCCGAAATCTGACGGCAGGTGAAATCATCGGGCAACTCTGGTTTGCCGAACACACCCTGCGCCGTACGCTGGGTTGCGCTGATCGGGTCATCTCCAACGTGGTGATGATGGGCATGGGCGAGCCCTTGCAAAATTACGCAGCATTGGTGCCCGCTTTGCGCACAATGCTCGATGACCATGCCTACGGGCTTTCGCGTCGCCGGGTCACCGTATCCACCTCAGGCGTCGTGCCGTTCATGGATAGGCTTTCGGTCGATTGTCCTGTTGCGCTTGCGGTTTCCTTGCATGCTCCCGGCGATGTGCTGCGTGACAGCTTGGTGCCGCTGAACCGCAAATACCCGCTGCAAGAATTGATGAGCGCCTGTGTGCGCTATCTCGAGCATGCTCCGCGAGATTTCATTACTTTTGAATACTGCATGCTCCATGGAGTTAACGATAGTCCTGAGCACGCACGGCAATTAATTGCGCTGGTGCGCGATGCTGGGCCTGTCGGGCAGTGGTGCAAATTCAATTTGATTCCGTTCAACCCGTTTCCTGCATCAGGATTGGTTCGCTCAGAGCAAAGTGTGATCGCTGAATTTGCACAGATGCTCAATGATGCAGGCATTGTGACCACCGTCAGGAAAACGAGGGGAGACGACATTGATGCGGCGTGCGGGCAGCTTGCAGGGGAAGTCAAGGATCGCACGCGCGTCATACAGCGTATGGCAGTGCGTCGCACTGCGCCCATTCATTTTGCGGAGAAGGCGGCATCCGCTTTTAAGGAGGCCGACATTGACTGAGTCTTCCGTGCGTTGGGGATTTTGGATCGAAACCCTTTTGACGCTGTGCTTGCTCTTGGGTATGGGAGCGGGGCTCACTGGATGCGCCGGGCTCGGAAAAACGACGGCTGGAGCGCAGGAAGGGCAGTATCTGACATCGTCAGATGAGCCCGAGGTGCGACGCCGCGCACGTATTCGCCTGGAACTGGCCGTCAGCTATTTGGGTCTAGGACAGACTAAGGTGGCCTTGGATGAAGTGAAGCAGTCGCTTGCAATTGATCCCAGCTACCCCGACGCATACAACGTGCGGGGGCTTGTCTTCATGCAGCTCAATGATCTCGTGCAGGCCGATGATAGCTTTCAGCGCGCACTGGCATTGCGTCCAGGTGATCCAGATATTCTACACAACCGTGGCTGGCTTTTGTGCCAGTTAAAGAAATATACTGAAGCAGATCAGATTTTTACGACTGTATTGGCAAATCCAAAATACAGCGATAGAAGTAAAACCCTTATGACGCAGGGGTTGTGTCAGGCACGCGCGGGTAATCCGGCGGTTGCTGAAAAAACGCTCCTGGCGGCTTATGAACTTGATACAGGAAATCCATTCATTGGCTACAACATTGGCGCGCTGAAATTCCAGCGGGGAGATTATAAGAGTGCGCAATTCTATATTCGGCGAATTAACAATACCAATCTCGCAAATGCAGAATCGCTTTGGCTGGGTATCAAAATTGAAAAAGCCCTCGGCGATTCGGTAGCTGTGCGCCAACTTGGCGATCAACTGCGTCGCCGTTTTCCTGATTCACGCCAGCTCGCTGACTTCCAACGGGGTGCTTTTGATGAGTAAGGGCGAGTGGGACGAGTCGGTGGAGGGTGTTTGTGACAATACTTCGGCTTCTTCCGCAGGGCAATTGCTGCGCCAGGCCAGGTTGTCCGCGGGTATTCATATCGAGACAATTGCGTTTTCTCTCAAAGTCCCGGTCAGCAAGATTGAAGCACTTGAGCGAGACGATTTAGAGGCTTTGCCAGATGCTGTTTTTGCCCGTGCGTTGACGAGCAGTGTTTGCCGGACGTTGAAAATGGACCCTGCTCCTGTGCTTGCGTTGCTGCCACAGGCTGCTGCTCAGTTCTTGCCTGCCAATCATGCTGGCGTCAATGCAGTTTTTCGAGATGGCTCGGAGCGCTCGGGGTCGAGGAGCGTATTGGCGCGGGTTTCCCGGCCACTTGGGTTGTTGGTCATCGTCCTTTTGTTAGGGGCTGGCGTTCTTGCGTGGATGCCGAGCGCATGGCTCCGACTGGATTTTGCAAATGCCCCCAACTCACAGCCATCTGCGGTGGTCAACACATTGCCGTCATCTGCTGGCACTGTTGCAGCTGGCAAACTGATAGAAGCCGCAGCGGCTACGCCGCAGGCCACCGCACCAGTGGCGCCCGTGGAGCCAGTGACTCCAGCAATGAAACCGATTCCCACCACACTCGCATCCGAGCCGGACCAACCAGTCGCCGTGAACACACCGCGGCTGATGATGACTGCACGTGGTGAGACCTGGGTTCAGGTGAAAGACGCGCAGGGGGCAATTCTTCTTGAGCGCACATTGCGCGCGGGAGAAACTGCCTCCGTCAATCAGCCAGGCCGATTGAGCGTGGTCGTAGGGCGTGCTGATGCGACAGAGGTAAGTGTGATGGGAGAGAAGTTCGATATTGCATCCTTGGCACGGGAAAATGTGGCAAGGTTTGAGATCCAACCGTGATTCAGAAGATGTCCGACAAACAACCCATTTCATTTTCTGAGCCAGTGAGAAAACTTACGCGCCAGGCACGTATTGAGTGCAATGGCCACGTGGTGACGGTAGGCGGGAATGCGCCGGTGCGTATTCAGTCGATGACCAATACCGATACTGTCGATGCAGTGGAGACTGCAATTCAGGTTAAGGAACTGGCCTTGGCAGGGTCTGAGCTTGTGCGTATTACGGTGAATACGCCCGAGGCTGCCTTGGCTGTTCCTTATATCCGGGAGCAGCTCGACCGCATGGGTGTTCATGTGCCATTAATTGGAGATTTCCATTTTAATGGGCACACCTTGCTGACAGACTACCCTGCATGTGCCAAAGCATTGTCGAAATACCGTATTAACCCGGGAAATGTAGGGAAAGGCGAAAAACGGGATCGTCAGTTCGGCATGATGATTGAGGCTGCAGCACGGTGGAACAAGGCTGTGCGGATTGGTGTGAATTGGGGGAGTTTGGACCAAGAGTTGCTTGCTGATTTGATGGATGAAAACAGCCGCCGCCCCACTCCGTGGGATGTGCGGCAGGTGATGTATGAGGCGTTGATTTCCTCCGCTGTTGAATCCGCCCAGCGGGCTGAGCAAATTGGTCTTGCAGGCGAGCAAATTATTCTCTCCTGCAAGGTCAGCGGAGTACAGGATCTGGTTGCTGTTTACCGGGAATTGTCCAAACGATGCAACTATGCCTTGCATCTTGGTTTGACAGAAGCAGGCATGGGCACCAAAGGGACGGTGGCTTCTGCCTCGGCGCTTTCTATTTTGCTTCAGGAAGGAATTGGAGACACAATTCGGGTGTCACTTACCCCGCAACCTGGCGAGAGCCGAAATCAGGAGGTGGTGGTGGCTTCGGAAATTCTCCAGGCGCTCGAATTGCGACGCTTTGTTCCCAGCGTAACAGCTTGTCCAGGCTGTGGTCGGACCACAAGTACCACTTTTCAGGAACTTGCAAAAGATATCGACGATTTTTTGCGTGCACGCATGCCGGAGTGGAAGAAATCGTTTCCTGGTGTCGAGTCGCTCAAAGTGGCGGTCATGGGCTGCATCGTCAACGGACCCGGGGAAAGCAAGCACGCCGACATTGGAATCAGTTTACCGGGTACGGGTGAAGCTCCAGCGGCACCTGTGTATATAGATGGTGAAAAACGGATGACCTTGCGCGGAGACGATATCGTTTCGCAGTTTCGTGTGCTTGTTGAGAAATATATTGAGGAACGCTTTGGAAGAGCAAGCAATCTCTAGAATCTACAAGCTCTTTCGTATTGTGAAAAATTTGATATAAAAATGCTACAGCCAAAAAAAGAAAAAATAACGTCGGTAAAAGGGATGAATGACATTCTTCCTCCGACTTCGGCAGGCTTGGAATGGTTTGAGGAAAAAATACGTGATCTGATGGCGCGCTATGCGTATCGAAATATTCGAACGCCTATCGTAGAGCATACGGCGCTTTTTGTCCGAGGGCTCGGCGAAGTAACAGACATTGTAGAGAAGGAGATGTATTCCTTCGAAGATCGTTTAAATGGCGAGCACTTGACATTACGACCAGAAAATACCGCTGGCGTGGTGCGCGCGGTTGTTGAAAACTCCCTGCTGCACGACGGTGGTAAGCGGTTGTATTACATGGGGCCTATGTTTAGGCATGAGCGACCGCAGCGCGGACGATACCGTCAATTCCATCAAATTGGAGCAGAGGCACTTGGATTTTCTGGTGCCGAAATTGATGCCGAGCTTATCTTGCTGGCAAATGCTCTTTGGAAAGAGCTTGGGTTAAAAAATATCCGTTTGGAGCTCAATACGCTAGGGCAACCTCCGGAGCGCACAGCTCATCGTGCTGCGCTTATCGCCTATTTTGAAAAACATGCAGATGTTTTGGATGAAGACGCCAAAAGGCGTCTTCACAGCAATCCTTTGCGAATTTTGGATAGCAAAAACCCTTTGATGCAACCCGTCATTGATGGTGCGCCGCGTCTGCGCGATTATGTGGATGATGAGTCGCTGAAACATTTTGATTTGGTGACAAAAATTCTGGATGCCAATGGCGTGGATTGGTCTTTCAATCCTCGCTTGGTACGAGGATTGGATTATTACAATCGCACTGTTTTTGAGTTTGTTACGAGCGAATTGGGCTCCCAAGGGACCATCTGTGGTGGTGGTCGGTACGACTACCTCATTGAAGAGATCGGTGGCAAACCCGCACCTGCAGTCGGCTGGGCCATGGGGGTGGAGCGTGTCTTCGAACTCCTTAATGAGCAGCAAGTGCTCGGCTTAGGTCGGCACGAACCGCATGCATATGCCGTGGTACCCGATGCGCATATGATTCCCGCCGCATCGGTGGTGCTTGAGCAGTTGCGAGGGAGCGGCGTTCGGGTGCAGATGCACAGCCCCTCCGGCGCCTCGGAAGGCATGGGGAGCATGAAATCTCAGTTGCGCCGGGCCGATGCAAGCGGCGCACACAGTGCGATTATTTTTGGCGCCGACGAGTTTGCACGTGGCACGTGCCTTGTTAAATCGCTACGCGATGGCGAAGGCGCGCAACGGGAAGAGCGCTTGGCGGACGCTACCCTATGGGCGGAACACCTGCTTCCTCCTGCAACATCTTGACTACACCCCATGGCAAATCATCTAGATCTCGAAGAACAAGAACAACTGGACCAGCTCAAGCATTTCTGGGCATCTTGGGGCACCCTTATTTCGGGTGTACTTACCGCAATTCTTCTGGCCTTGGCGGGATGGAATGGGTACCAGTTTTGGCAAACAAGACAGGCGAGCCAAGCCAGTGCATTGTCCGATGCCATAGAAGCCGCTGCAGCGCAAAAAGATGTGAAGCGCCTGGAACAGGCTTTTGGCGACATGCGCAGCCAACACGGCAGTACGACCCAAGCTTCTCAGGCGGCGCTCTTGGTGGCAAAAATAGAGGAAGAGTCGGGCAAGCTGGATGCGGCAAAGGAGGCGCTGGTTTGGCTGGCTTCGAATGGCAGCGATGAGGGGTACAAATCTGTTGCACGCTTGCGGCTTGCCAGTGTATTGATCGCGCAAGGAGCCAACGAAGAGGCGCTTACCCAGCTCAAGACGGGCATCGCACCAGAATTCGCGGCGGTGGCGGCTGATCGAAAAGGGGATGCTCTCAAGCTGTTGGGCAAGCGGGACGAAGCGGTTGCGCAATACACACTCGCTTACCAAACACTTGAGCCTGCCACCGACTATCGGCGCTTAGTGGAAGTGAAACTCAATGCTTTAGGTGTGCGACCCGATTTGCTTGCGGTTGCAGATACAAAGGATGCGGTGAAATGACTGCCTTGCTCCCTGGTTTTGGCCGCAGTGTCAGGTTTTCTGCTGCGTTCGTGTGCGTTTCGTTGCTCTCTGCTTGTTCGTTGTGGAAAGGTGGCGCTGAGCATCCTAAGCCTGCGGACCTTGGCCCAAATGTTCCTGTTCTTGGCGTGCGGCAGGCTTGGGTCGCGCGTATTGGAAGCACGGCAGGGCTTACTCTGCAGGTGCATGCCGATGGCGGTGCGGTCACCCTTGCCTCTTCAGATGGAACAGTCGCGAGTCTCAATACGCAAACAGGAGCTGACATTTGGCGCACCAAGGTGGCTGATGGAATCGCAGCAGGCGTAGGCAGTGACGGGCACTCGAGTGCGATCGTCTCGCGCGAGAACGACCTGGTTGTGCTGCAGTCTGGGAAAGAGGTTTGGCGCCATCGGCTTGCTTCACAGGTTTTTACTGCGCCCCTGGTGGCAGGGGAGCGCGTGTTCGTGATGGCAGCCGATCGGTCCATCGCTGCCTTTGACGCGGCGAATGGCGCTCCGCTTTGGACTCTGCCGGGTACTGGAGCGCCATTGGTGCTGCGGCAGGCTGGCGTTTTGCTTGCTGTGGGGGATACATTGGTAGCCGGTATTTCCGGAAGGCTGGTGGGCATTAATCCCGATACCGGCAGTGTGCGTTGGGATGCTCCGTTGGCGAACGCCCGCGGTACCAACGATGTGGAGCGCTTGGTGGAGTTGGTGGGCCCGGTAAGCAGGGTGAAGGCCAGCTTGTGCGCCCGCGCATTTCAAGCAAGCGTGGCTTGCGCGGACCTGGCAGGTGGGCGTGTTGAATGGGTGCAGAAATCCAACGGAGGAGATGGAATTTCTGGTGATGCGACCACTGTTGTCGGCGCTGAAAGCAACGGAAATCTGGTGGCTTGGAGCCGTCAAGATGGCAGGCGCATTTGGGCGAGCGAGCGCCTGCGCTATCGGCGGCTTTCCGCTCCCTTGCTGCTTGGCAGATCGGTCGTCGTGGGTGACGATTCTGGAACCGTGCACTTTTTGTCGCGTGATGATGCAAGTCCTCTGAACCGCATGGCGACCGACGGATCGCCTATTGAGATTGCTCCTGTCGTATCGAATGACACCCTTGTCGTTGTAACGCGCGCTGGTGGCGTGTTCGGCTTTAGGCCCAACTGAGGCTGTTTGCGCACCATGAACCCAGTTATCGCGCTTGTCGGTAGGCCCAATGTTGGGAAATCGACCCTTTTCAATCGGTTGACCAAGTCGCGTGACGCTATCGTCGCCGATTTTGCTGGCCTTACGCGTGATCGGCACTACGGTCATGGCAAGCAAGGTTCGCGTGAATTTATCGTGATCGATACCGGGGGGTTTGAGCCCGAGGCGTCAGCCGGCATCTACAGCGAAATGGCGAAGCAAACTCGCCAGGCAGTGGCTGAGGCCGATGTGGTCATATTTGTGGTGGATGCGCGCGCGGGCGTATCGGCTCAGGACCATGATATTGCCAATTACCTGCGCCGCTTGGGCAAGCACTGCGTGCTGGTGGCCAACAAGGCAGAGGGGATGCTCGAAGGCATTCAACTGTCCGAGTTCTATGAGTTGGGCCTGGGTCAGGTACATGCTGTTTCGGCCGCACACGGCCAGGGTATTCGTAGTTTGGTTGATTTGGCTCTTGGGATGCTTCCCGAGCCGGAAGAATCGCCCCTGTCCGCGGACAATAAATCGGTGATTCGTCTCGCGGTGGCCGGACGCCCCAATGCAGGAAAGTCGACGCTTATTAATACCTGGCTGGGCGAAGAGCGCCTCGTCGCTTTTGACCTGCCTGGCACTACCCGGGATGCGATTGCTGTGCCTTTTGAGCGCAATGGCCAGCGTTTTGAGCTGATTGATACTGCGGGTTTGCGGAAAAAAGGCAAGGTGTTCGAAGCGATCGAGAAATTTTCGGTGGTCAAGACCTTGCAGGCCATTGATTCGGCGAACGTTGTGCTCCTCCTCCTCGATGCGACGCAGGGTGTGACTGATCAGGATGCTCACATTGCGGGCTATATCCTGGAGCGCGGCCGTGCCGTCGTCCTCGCGGTCAACAAGTGGGACGCGGTGGACGACTACCAGCGCCAGTTGCTTGAGCGCTCTATTGAAAGTCGGCTGGCTTTCCTCAAATTTGCCTCCCTGCATTTCATTTCTGCGAAAAAGCGGCAGGGTCTGGGGCCACTGTGGGCTGCATTGACGCAAGCGCACAAGTCGGCCACTTGCAAGATGAGTACGCCGGTTCTCACGCGCTTGTTGCTTGAGGCGGTACAGTTCCAAAGCCCCAAGCGAGCAGGTATGTTTCGCCCCAAGCTGCGCTATGCGCACCAAGGGGGCATGAACCCTCCTGTGATTGTGGTGCATGGCAACTCGCTGGAGCATGTCACGGATGCCTACAAGCGGTTCCTGGAAGCGCGTTTTCGCAAGGAGTTCGATCTCGTAGGCACGCCGCTTCGAATAGAGATGAAAACGTCTCACAACCCCTACGCTGACAAGGGGGAAGCGTGAACCGTGGGGGCAAGCCTTGGCGTGATTTCTTGTGATGTGGCGCTGCTGTGGGCTCCGAGCAGCGTTGCAGCAACCAAGCCCCATCGGCTCGCATGACGACCGCCAAGTCATCTGGCAACAGGGCGCTAGTGTGGTAAGGTAGATCGTCTACAACAACAAACTTGAACACGGAGAATATCGTGAGCAACAAAGGTCAGCTTCTTCAGGACCCCTTCCTCAACGCCTTGCGGCGCGAGCATGTACCGGTGTCCATTTACCTTGTCAACGGAATCAAGCTTCAGGGCCAGATTGAGTCGTTTGACCAGTATGTGGTGCTGCTTCGCAATACTGTGACGCAAATGGTCTACAAGCATGCGATTTCGACGATCGTCCCCGGCAGACCCGTGAGCTTTACTACTGCGGAATCGGTAGAGAGCGAGAACGAGCCAGGCGACGTGCGATGATTTTTCTTGGTGCCTTTGCGCGACCGCTGGCGCATGTGGCAAGCGCGCGCCGTTGAGTTCTCCCGCAATTTCGTCTTCGTCTGCCACCCCGGTGCTCTTGGTCGGGGTAGACCTCGGTTTGCCCGATTTCGATGCTGATCTCGCGGAGCTGGGTCTTTTGGCGCAGACGGCTGGCTTCGACCCTGTTGCGCGTATCACGTGCAAGCGCAGTGCTCCCGATGCCGCATTGTTTATTGGCTCCGGCAAGGCAGAAGAGTTGCGTCTTCTGGCCCAGATGCATGGAGCGCAAGAGGTGCTTTTCGATCAGTCCCTCAGTCCAGCGCAGCAGCGCAATCTTGAGCGTGTCTTGGAGCTGCCGGTCAATGACCGCACATTGCTTATTCTCGGAATTTTTGCGCAACGCGCACGAAGCCACGAGGGGAAGCTGCAAGTTGAGTTGGCTCGGCTCAAGTATTTAAGCACCCGGCTTGTGCGGCGCTGGTCGCATCTGGAGCGACAGACGGGCGGTGCCGGCGTGCGGGGTGGCCCAGGGGAAAAGCAGATAGAACTCGATCGCCGGATGATAGGCGAGGCCATCAAGCGGACCAAGGAGCGGTTGGTCAAGGTCAAGCGCCACCGCACCACCCAGCGGCGCCACCGCTCGCGGGCCGACGTTTTCAATATTTCGCTTGTCGGCTACACCAACGCCGGCAAGTCCACCTTGTTCAATACCTTGGTCAAGGCGCGTGCCTACGCGGCAGACCAGTTGTTCGCCACGCTGGATACCACCACAAGGCAACTTTATCTGGCCGATATCGGAACTACGGTGTCCTTGTCTGACACCGTGGGTTTTATCCGCGACCTGCCGCATGGCCTGATCGAGGCGTTTGAAGCCACATTGCAGGAGGCGGTCCAAGCCGATCTGTTGCTGCACGTAGTGGATGCCTCGCACGCCGGTTTTCCCGAGCAAATTGCGCAGGTGCAAAAAGTATTGCTTGAAATCGGCGCCCAGGACATTCCGCAACTGCTGGTGTTCAACAAACTCGATGAAATTCCCCCAGCGCAGCAACCTAGTGATCTGGTGGACAGCTACGATCTTGGCGGGCGTGTAGTGCCTCGCGTATTTGTCAGTGCATTGAAATCGGTTGGTATTGCACCGTTGCGAGCGAAAATCAGCGAGATCGTATTGGCGGCCACAGCTTCTTCCAGTACCGTTCCAGAAGACAATTGATTTTTCCGTTTTCAGTCCCAGTTTTCATACCTATCACCAAATTCACAGAAACCGAGAATTTTGCGCATGAATTCGTCTTCTTCGCCGCGGCGCGCGGCGCCCTGGTATTTGCGTCTTCTTGGCGTTTTCAACCTCAATGACCCCCGATGGGGCAGAGGGGACGAAGGAGCAAAGGGTGAGCCTGCTTCCGAGCAGCGCCCTGACCCGCGCGCGCGCGATCCGAAGGCGGGTGGCCAGCCGCCCGATCTGGACGAGCTCTGGCGCGATTTCAACAGGCGGCTTGGCGGTCTGTTTGGCGGCAAAGGGGGCGGCAACAAGGGCCCTGGCGGCGGAAGCTTTCAACCCGACATGAAAAACGCTGGTGTCGGGATTGGTCTGATTGCCGGCATTGTGGTGCTGATCTGGTTGGGAACGGGCTTCTTTATCGTGCAGGAAGGCCAGCAGGCGGTTATCACGCAATTTGGAAAGTACAAGTCCACTGTCGGCGCGGGTTTCAATTGGCGGCTGCCTTACCCGATTCAGCGCCATGAGTTGGTTTTTGTCACCCAAATTCGTTCGGTAGACGTTGGTCGTGACAGCATCATCAAATCCACTGGTCTGCGTGAATCCGCTATGCTGACGGAAGACGAGAACATCGTTGAAATCAAATTTGCCGTGCAGTACCGCCTGAGTGACGCACGAGCTTGGTTGTTCGAGAGCCGCAATCCGGGCGAAGCGGTGGTGCAGGCTGCAGAGACGGCCGTGCGCGAAGTGGTGGGCAAGATGCGCATGGATTCGGCGCTTGCCGACGAACGCGACCAGATCGCTCCGCGTGTACGCACGCTGATGCAGACCATGCTCGACCGCTACAAAGTGGGGGTGGAAGTCCTGGCCATCAATTTGCAGCAAGGAGGCGTACGCCCACCTGAGCAGGTCCAGGCAGCGTTTGATGATGTGCTCAAGGCGGGCCAGGAGCGCGAGCGCGCCAAGAACGAAGCACAGGCCTATGCCAACGACGTGATTCCGCGGGCCGTGGGCACTGCTTCTCGTCTCAAGGAAGAAGCCGACGCGTACAAGGCGCGTGTCGTGGCCCAGGCACAGGGTGACGCGCAACGGTTCCAGGCAGTGCTGGCGGAATACGAAAAGGCGCCCCAGGTCACCCGTGACCGCATGTACATTGATGCCATGCAGCAGGTGTACAGCAATGTTACCAAGGTGTTGGTGGATTCGCGTAGCGGCTCCAATCTGCTGTATTTGCCGTTGGACAAAATTTTGGCGGGCACGGGTGCCAGCGCTGCCGCGGTGGTGCCAGAGGCACCAGCAGCCAACACGACAAGCACCACGCCGCTGTCAGCGGGCGCTTCCAACATCCCCAGTGATTCCCGCGTACGCGATGTGAATCGTTCGCGTGAGCGCGAATCGCGCTAGGAGAGTAGAGTGAATAGGGTCGGTTTTATTGCAACTTCCATCCTCGTGGCGCTGGCCTTGCTCAGCTCTATGATTTTTGTTGTCGATCAACGCCAATTCGGCGTGCTGTACGCCTTGGGGCAGATCAAGGAAGTGATTACGGAACCGGGGCTCAATTTCAAGCTTCCGCCACCGTTCCAGAACGTCTCGTACATCGACAAGCGTCTGCTGACGCTTGACAGTACCGACTCAGATCCCATGCTCACGGCAGAAAAGCAGCGCGTGGTGCTCGATTGGTATGTGCGCTGGCGCATTAGCGAACCTTCGCAATACATTCGCAACGTTGGCTTGGACGAAAACGCGGGCGCTATGCAACTTACCCGGGTGGTGCGCAACTCCCTTCAGGAGGAAGTGAACAAACGCACCGTCAAGGAGCTGCTTTCGCTCAAGCGAGAAGACTTGATGGCGGACGTTAAGCGCGAAGTCCTGGAGGCGGTGGGCGGTGCCAAGCCGTGGGGCGTCGACGTGGTGGATGTGCGCATCACGCGGATTGACTATGTCGAGGCGATCACTGAGTCCGTGTACCGCCGTATGGAGGCCGAGCGCAAGCGCGTTGCCAATGAGCTGCGTTCGACAGGGGCGGCCGAGGGCGAGAAGATCCGCGCCGATGCAGACCGCCAGCGCGAAATCACCATTGCCAATGCGTACCGCGATGCGCAGAAGGTCAAGGGCGAAGGCGATTCAGCGGCTGCCAAAATCTATGCGGATGCCTTTGGCCGTGACCCGCAATTTGCCAAGTTCTACCGCAGTCTGGATGCCTACAAGGCCACCATGAACAAGAAAAGCGATGTAGTGGTGATAGACCCGGCGTCCTCGGACTTCTTCCGCATGCTGCGCTCTCCAACGCCAGATGCTCCAGGCGCGGCAGGCGGCGCGCGCAAGTAAACGACTGCACTGCGGGCACGGCGCTCGTGCCCGTGGCGCGGGGCCATTGCACTGCGCCGTGCCGCTGGTGGCCTGTCGGTTGCGGTGCAGCCGGTAGAATCAACCCTTTCTCTGCTTTCCCTTCTTTACATGTCTGCTTGGGTCCTTCCGGATCACATTGCCGATGTGCTGCCTTCCGAGGCCCGGCACATCGAAGAACTGCGGCGCAGCCTGCTCGATACCGCGCGAGGGTATGGCTATGAGCTGATCATGCCACCCTTGCTGGAGCATCTCGACTCCCTGCTGACGGGGACTGGCGAAGCGCTTGATCTGCAGACCTTCAAGCTGGTGGACCAGATGTCGGGTCGCATGCTGGGGTTGCGCGCCGACACTACCCAGCAGGCGGCGCGTATCGATGCCCAACTGCTTAACCGCCGCGGCGTCACACGTTTGTGCTACTGCGGCCCGGTGTTGCGTACTTGGCCTGATCGCCCGCATGTTTCGCGTGAGCCACTGCAGTTCGGCGCTGAAACCTATGGCCATGCAGGCCGCGAAGCCGATCTGGAAACGCTGGAGCTGGCGCTGGCTTGTCTTGAGGTAGCGCAGGTGCGCACCGCCTGCGTGGACATGGCCGACATTCGCATTGTTCGCAGTTTGCTCGAACCCGTGCAGCTCGATGAGAGCGGCCAGAGGGCTGTCTATGCCGCCTTGGCGGCGAAAGATGCGAGCGAACTCGCGTCCTTGTCCCGGGACTTCCCGGCGGCCTCCCGCGAGGGCTTGCGCGCGCTGCCGCAGCTCTATGGTGATGGTGCTGTGCTCGACGAGGCGCGCCGTGTGCTGCCTGCCACTGCGGCGATTGGCGTGGCGCTCGATGATCTGAAATGGCTTGCCAACCGTGTGGCCGGTGCACGGCTGAGCTTTGACCTTGCGGACTTGCGCGGCTATGCCTATTACAGTGGCGCGCATTTTGCTGTCTATGCCCATGGTGCGAGCGATGCTGTCGCCAAAGGCGGGCGCTACGACGCCGTGGGCGCCGCGTTCGGTCGCAGGCGCCCTGCGGTGGGTTTTGGCCTGGACCTCAAACAGCTTGTTGGCATTGTTCCTGCGCGCGGCCTGCGCGGCGCGATTCGCGCGCCCTGGGCCGATGCGGCAGACGTGCGCGCAGCTGTTGCGGCATTGCGCCAAGCAGGTGAAACCGTGGTGTGCGTGTTGCCCGGCCAAGAAAGTGAAGTGGACGAGTTTCTTTGTGACAGGGAGCTGGTGAGCGTTGGTGGCGAATGGGTGGCGCTTGCGCTCTGACGTCTTGTGTGATTTTTGAACCGGATCTGAGATGAACAGTACCAAAGGGCGGAACGTCGTTGTCGTGGGAACCCAGTGGGGTGACGAAGGTAAGGGCAAACTGGTGGATTGGCTGACCGAGAGCGCGCAGGGCGTGGTCCGCTTCCAGGGTGGGCACAACGCAGGCCATACGCTGGTCATCAATGGCGTCAAGACGGCGCTGAACCTGATCCCCAGCGGCATCATGCGCCCCGGCATCAAGTGCTATATCGGCAACGGCGTGGTGTTGTCGACGGAGCAGTTGTTCAAAGAAATTGCCCGCCTCGAAGCCATGGGTGTCGAGGTGCGTTCGCGCTTGCGCGTCAGCGAGGCCTGCCCGCTGATTTTGCCGTTCCACGCAGCACTGGATGCTGCGCGGGAAACTGTCCGTGAGAGCGCCGGCAGCGAGAAAATTGGCACCACCGGCAAGGGTATCGGTCCGGCCTATGAAGACAAGATCGCCAGGCGCGCCCTGCGGGTGCAGGACCTCAAGCACCCCGAGCGTTTTGCCGCCAAGCTGCGTGTCTTGCTGGAGTTGCACAACCACATCCTGACCACCTTCCTGCACGCCCCGGCTGTTGATTTCGATGCTGTCTATAACCAGGCCATGGAAGATGCCGAGCAGCTCAAGCCGATGATGGCCGACGTGTCGCGCGAGCTCAATGACGCCCATCAGGCGGGCGCGAACCTGCTGTTTGAAGGTGCCCAAGGCACCTTGCTTGACATCGATCACGGCACCTACCCGTACGTGACGTCGAGCAACTGCGTTGCGGGCAATGCCGCAGCCGGCTCAGGAGTGGGGCCTGGCATGCTGCACTACATCCTTGGCATTACCAAGGCCTACTGCACGCGTGTTGGAGGAGGGCCGTTCCCGACCGAACTCGAGTGGGAAAAGCCAGGCACACCGGGCTACCACATGTCCACGGTGGGGGCTGAAAAAGGCGTGGTGACTGGCCGCAGCCGCCGTTGCGGATGGTTTGATGGCGCGCTGCTCAAGCGCAGTGCGCAGGTCAATGGCCTGACCGGCCTGTGCATCACCAAGCTGGACGTGCTGGACGGCCTATCTGAACTCAAGCTGTGCACCGGCTACGAACTCGATGGCGCGCATGTGGACATCCTGCCCATGGGCGCTGACGATATTTCGCGGTGCACGCCGGTGTACGAAGTGATGGAGGGCTGGACGCAGTCGACCGTGGGCGTAACACGCTATGAAGACCTGCCACCCGCCGCGCGTCTGTACCTGCAGCGCATAGAGCAGGTGACGGGCGTGCCGGTGGCGATGATTTCCACCAGTCCGGACCGGGACCATACCATCATGATGCAGCACCCGTTTCTTCCAAGCTGAAACGTCGATTTTCGCAACACCGGCTTCATTTAGCTGCTATTTTATCAGGAGCAAACCCATGTTGACCGAAGACGGCAAGCACCTCTACGTCAGTTACGACGAGTACCACAACCTCATCGAAAAACTGGCGCTGCGCGTGCACCAGTCCGGCTGGCAGTTCGACACCATCCTGTGCCTGGCGCGCGGGGGGCTGCGCCCGGGCGACATTCTGAGCCGGATTTTCGACAAACCCCTGGCCATCATGTCCACCAGTTCCTACCGCGCCGAGGCAGGCACGGTGCAAGGGCATCTGGATATTGCGCGCTTCATCACCACCCCCAAGGGAGAAATTGCGGGCCGGGTGCTGCTGGTGGACGATTTGGCGGACACTGGTCACACGCTGCATGCCGTGATCAACATGCTCAAGACCAATTACAGCCCGATCACCGAGCTGCGCAGCGCCGTGATCTGGACCAAGGGCGTATCGACCTTCAAGGCCGATTATTCGGTGGAATTCCTGCCCACCAACCCCTGGATTCACCAGCCGTTCGAGACCTACGACAGCCTGAATCCAGAAAAACTATTGGAAAAGTGGCGCGTCTGAACCAAGGCCGAAGCCGCTACACCACCATGTAGCGGCCAGGCCGGTGGTTCATGGCCAGCACCAGGTTCAGTGCCACCGCGCCCACCACCGACAGCGCCACGCGCGCCGGCTCCACACTCCACAGGGCCAGTAACACGATGGTGCAGTCGAGTCCCATCTGGATTTTCCCGGCGCGCCAGCCATGGCGATCCTGCAAGTACAGCGCCAGAATGCCGACCCCGCCCAGGCTGCAGCGGTGGCGAAACAGCACCAGAAAACCCGTGCCGGTGATGAGGCCCCCGCAAGCGCCGCATACAGCGGCTGCAGGTAGGAAAACTTCAGAAATTGTGGTTGCAGCTCGGTCAGCAGCGAGAGCAGCGCTACGGCGGCAAAGGTCTTGGCGGTAAACCGCTTGCCGAACTTGCGCAGCGCCAGCCAGTAGAACGGCAGGTTCAGCACGAAGAACACCTTGCCGAAGCCCCAGCCGGCAGCGTAGTGCAGCAAAAACGCAAGCCCTGCGGTGCCGCCGGTCAGCAGTCCGGCGCTGGTGAAGAAGGCGATACCGACAGAAATCAGGAGCACCCCCGTGGCAATGGCGATGGCATCCTCCAAGAGGCTGTGTGGGACCACTTCAGGGGACGCTGGAGGAGGCGAGGGAGTGCCGGTCATGGAGGGCGCTACTGCCATGGAAAACCCAGGGAGCAGGATGAGGGTGAACGATTTGCTACATTATCTGTAGCTGCTGGCGCAATATGAATAAGCGCTAGAGCCGAATTTTACGTATTTTTCTCCGGACACCGCTATCATGCGGGCATGTGGTTGCCCCAACCTGTTCATGCCCTGCCCGAGCGCCTTGCGCAGCTGATCTGGGGCTGGGCGCTGGCTTGGTGGCGCATTGTCTACCTGGGTGCGGTGGTGCTGGTTCTGGTGCTTTCTCCATCAAGCTATAGCCGGGTGGGCCGGCACCTGTTGGCGCGGCGCATGTACCTGGACACCCTGCCCATTCTGCTGGGGTTCACCGCGCTCGCTGCGCTGCTGAGCCTGATCATCACCCGGATTGTGGTCGTCACCGCGCTGAGCTACGGGCTCTCGCGCTATGCACTGGAGATGGTGATTCGCGTGCTGGTGCTCGAACTGATTCCGCTCACCGCGGCCATGTTCGTTGCCATGCGCTGCGCCATCCCAAGCGGCGCGCAGCTTGCGCAACTGCGCCGCAGTGGGCGACTGGTGGTGCTTGAGCGCACCGGTGCCGACCCGGTGCGCATGGAGCTTCTGCCGCGCGTGGTCGCTGCCGGTTTTGCCAGCGTGACGCTGGCGGCGCTCTCCTGTGTGGTGGCGCTTGCCATGGCCTATTTCAGCGTCTTTGGCTTGGGTACGGCTGGACTGGTCAGTTTCACCCGCATGTTCGGCCATGTCTTTTCACCGGAAGTAACCCTGGTGTTTGTGCTCAAGACGGTGTTTTTCAGCCTGGCGATTGCCGTGATCCCTATGACCGCCGGTATGTACGACCTGGGCGCCAGCGAACGCCGTTCCGAGCTCGGAGGGCTGGCGCGCATGTTTGCCGTGCTGCTGTTGATCGAGCTGGTGTCGCTGGTCGGCAACTACTATTGATTTTTCGTATTGCATGACCTCTGAGAACCCACCCCCGCCACTAGATGCCGCATTGCACCAGGACGAGTTGATTCGCCCGGTGGCGCATTTGCGTCTGAAGGCCTTTGCCTTGCTGGTCTTCACGCTGCTGCTGGTGGTGGGGTCGGCGCTGTACCTGCTCTATGCGCGCGGCGCATTTGAGCCCACGCAGCGCCTGGTACTGAAGGCCGACGACTCTGAAGGCGTGGTGGTCGGCATGGACATGACCTTCTCGGGCTTCCCTATCGGCCGCGTGCGCCGCATTGAGCTGGCCACCGACGGCAGCGCGCGCATTCTGATCGACGTCCCCCAAAAGGATGCCCACTGGCTGCGCCAGTCCAGTGTCTTCACCCTGGTGCGTGGCATCGTGGGGGGCACCGGCATTCGCGCCTACACCGGCATCATGAACGACCCGCCGCTGCAGGATGGCGCTGAGCGCCCCGTCCTGCGTGGCGACGCGACGGCGGAAATTCCGCAATTGATGGCGTCGGCCCGCGAGTTGCTCGGCAACTTGACCGCCATGACCGACCCCGATGCGGCGCTGGGTGCGAGTCTTGGGAATGTGCGCACGCTGACCGAGCGCCTGCAAGGCCCAGGCGGGGCACTGAGCGTGCTGATGGGGGGCGACGCCGACGCCAAGAAAATTGTGCAAACGCTGGACCGCACCAACGCTTTGCTCGCCCGCATCGACCGCATGGCGGCCCACGCCGATGAGCAGGTTTTTGGCAAAGAGGGCGTGATGCCCGAGGCGCGCGCCACGGTGGTCGAATTGCGCAAGCTCCTGGCCGATGCACGCACCAGCCTGACCAAGGTGGATGCGGTGCTGGTGGAGGCCCAGGCCGTGGGCGCGAACGTGCGTGAGGGTACGACCGACCTGGGGGCGCTGCGCGCCGACGTCGAGGCGAGCCTGCGCAAGGTGGACAGCCTGGTCAATGACATCAACCGGCGCTGGCCTTTTGCGCGCGAGAAAGAGATGGTGCTGCCATGAAGTGCGTGCCGTTGGCCAGACCGTGGATTCGCGCTGCCGCTGCTGGCCTGCTGTCGGCGCTCGCCGCGTGCAGCTCGAAGCCGCCTACGCCGGATTGGCAGCTGAATGCCCATGGCGCCGCCGAACGCGGCGTGCAGGCGTACCTCGAAGGCAATCAACGCGTTGAGCGCGCTGAGTTCGCGCGTGCCCGCAGTGAGGTATCGCGTACGGGCGATGCGGCCCAATTGGCGCGCCTGGAGCTGTTGCGCTGTGCGGCGCAGGTTGCGAGCCTGGTGACAGGGCCTTGCACTGCGTTTCAGGCTTTGGCAGTCGATGCCACGCCCGATGAGCAAGCGTACGCGCGCTACCTTTCGGGCCAGGCAGGCCCGGCGGATGTGGCGCGGCTGCCCAAGGCGCAGCGCGCGGCGGCGGCTGCGGCGCCCCAGCAGGTCGCTGCCGCTATTGCGGCGCAGCAAGAGCCGCTTGCGCGCATGGTGGCTGCGGGCGCGGCCTTTGTGCGCGGGGCCGCATCGCCACAAGTGGTGCAACTGGCGGTGGAGACGGCATCTCACCAAGGTTGGCGTCGGCCTTTGCTGGCCTGGCTGGGAGTGCAGATCGGGCTTGCCGAGCGTGCCGGTCAGGTGGACGAGGTCGCACGCCTTCGCCGCCGTGCGGCCATCGCAGCCCAGGAGCCCCGCGTTGATTAGGCGTGGGTGGACAGGCTTATTTGGTGCCGGCGTCTGGCATCGCCAAGCCCAACCCGTCGGGCAAGTTGGACATGGCGTCTGCCGACTGGGCGGTGATGTCGGGCAGCAGTTGCGTCAGAGAGGCGACCAGGGCGAGGGCCACCGCCACCACGAATGCTACGAGCGAATGCTTGGGAGCGAAGCGTTGTGGGCTGAGGCGTTTCATGGTCGTGCTCCGTGGGGAATGGGGCCCGGTGGGGGGGTGCGGTTGCGCACCGGAGCCTTCATTTCACACCGGATGCGGCGCAGTGCCTGTCAGACGAAGGCGCGACATCGCCTGGCCGCTGCCTTGCCAGGCAGCGGCGCCCGCATTTTTTCGGCATGACACGGATCGCGCACTCGCCATTTGCCACGGCTTGGTTGGCCGAGGCGCTGCAACTGATCGAGCAGGATGGCCCGCTTGACGATTCCCAGGAGCTGGCCCGTGCGCAGCGCTGCCATGCCGCGCCTCGGGAACAGCTGCACGAGCGCACCTGGCTGCTGGGCGAGCGCCTTGGGCTGGTGGCGCAACTGACGCGCTGGCACGAGGCCGCCTGGCTGCTGATCGTGTTGGCGGCAGCGGCCGTGCTCGCCTTGGCCAACGGCCTGCTTTTTGCCGTACTGACCGATGGGCGCAGCATCAATGCGGCGAGTGCCTTGGTCTCCACGCTGGGCCTGCACCTGCTGACGCTGCTGTTCTGGCTGGGTTCTGTGTGGCTGGTGCGTGCCGCCAGCAGTTCGGCCGGCGCTTCGCTGTCATTGGGGCGCCTGTTGACCGGGCTCGCGCTGCGCTTGCCCTTCTGGCGTGGGCCACAGGCAGCGCCACTGGTGCGCGCCGGCGTGCGCCTGCTGGCGCGTGAGCGTCTTGCTCCCTGGGCCTTCGGCCTGGTGAGCCATGCGGTCTGGGCGCTGGGCTTTGTCTTCCTGCTGGGCGGTCTGCTGTTCGCTTTCGCCTTTCGCGAGTACCGATTGACCTGGGAAACCACCATCCTGGGCCCGGATTGGTTTGCGGCGTTTGCCCGCGTGACCGGGGCCTTGCCAGCCTGGCTGGGCGTTCCCATTCCAACGCTGGCGAACAGCGCCCAGACCGCAGGTGCGTGGCCCGCCCGGGAGGCTGCCTGGTGGTTGCTCTCCTGCGTGGCGCTGTACGGCCTGTTGCCACGCGCCCTGTGCGCGTTGTGGTGCTGGTTGGTGGTCAGGCGGGCGGCGCGGCGGATGGGCCTGCCGCTCGCCGATCCCTACTACCAGCAGTTGCTCGCACGCTTGCAGGCGCTGGAGCCGGCCGAGGTGACCGACGCGGAGGAACCCGGCACCGAGCACATGGTGGCTCCGATGCGCAACAGAACCGGGTATGGCACCGCCAAGGCCGTCGTGGGGTTTGAGTTGCCTGCAAGCGTGCCCTGGCCACCGCAAGCCTTGGGGGAAGGTGCGTCATTCGTGGCCCGCATTGCAGGCAGCATGGCAGAGCAAGCCGAGGTGCATGCGCGCCTGGCCCAGTTGCAGCCCAAGATTCTGGTCGTGGTGTGCGATGCCGAGGCCTCACCCGACCGTGGCGTGGCGCGCTTTTTGCGCGAAGCGGCTGCGTCGGCACAGCACTGTGCCCTGGTGCTGAGCCTACGCAGCGCAAGCGAAGCGGGCGAGAGTGCGGGTGCGGGTGCGACGGGCCTGCAGCGCTGGCATGCCTGGATGGATGCCAGCGGGCTGGGTGCCTGGAGTGTTTTTGACGGCCTCGCCGACGCTTCGCGCTGGGTGGAGGCGCATCCATGAGCCAGCCGATAGAAATCGCGGTGGTCGGCCACACGAATGTCGGCAAGACCTCGCTGCTGCGCACGCTGACGCGCAAACAGAGTTTTGGCGAAGTGTCGGACCGCCCTGGTACGACGCGCCATGTGGAGCGCATCGATCTGCACGTCGACGGGCGCGCTGCGGTGCGCTTCTTCGATACCCCCGGCCTGGAAGACGCTGTGGCGCTGCAGCACTACATGGCGGGTTTGCCCGGCGATTTTGCCAATCCGGTGGAGCGCGTGCGCGCTTTCCTTGCCGGCCCCGAGGCGCACGCTGCCTACGAGCAGGAAGCCAAGGTGCTGCGCAAGATGCTGGAGGTGGACGCTGCGGTGTACGTCATCGATTGCCGCCAGGACGTGTTGCCCAAATACCGCAGCGAGATCGAGCTGCTCTGCGCCTGCGCGCGGCCGGTGATGCCGGTGCTCAACTTCATTGCGGCTTCGGGAGCTCGGGCCGATGGCTGGCGCGACGTGCTGGCGGGCTTCAACCTGCACGTATGGATGCAGTTCGACGCCGTGGCGCCCTTTGTGGGTGCGGAGCGGCAGCTGTTTCAGGATCTGTGCGTGCTCTTGCGGCCGCGCCAGGCTGAACTGCAGGCCGTGGTCGCCGAGCTCGATCGCCAGGCGCAGGCCCGGCGCGTGGCCGCTGCCACGCTGGTGGCTCGCCTGTTGGTGCACGCGGCGGCGCAGCGCCGGGCGGTGCCCCGTGCGGAGCTGGAAGCGCCCGCCGGTCGGGAGCAGGCGGTGGCGCAGTTTCGCAAATCCCTCGCCGGGCACACCCAGCAGGTGGTCCAGGCCATCCTGGGCGTGTACGGTTTTAGGCCGGATGAAGCCGACCTGGCCCTGTCTCCCTGGACCAGTGGGCGCTGGCAAGCCGATCTTTTCCACCCCCAAACCCTGCAGGACGCCGGACGCAAGCTGGGAACGGGGGCTGCGGTAGGTGCGGCCGTGGGGCTCGCCGCCGATGTCGCGCTGGCTGGCATGTCACTCGGTGCAGCCACGGCACTGGGGGCTGCAGTGGGCGGAGTGGTCAGCCAGGGCTGGAGCCAGTTGCCGCGCAAGCTCAGGCACAAGCTGCAGGGTGTCGAGGAGCTCACCCTGGAAGACGCCGTGCTGCTGGGCTTGGCGGACAGCCTGCTGCGCCTGGTGCGCGCACTGGAGCGTCGCGGCCATGCCGCTACTGCGCGGCTGGCCATTGCTGCCCAGAGTGGGGATCAGACCGAACTGCAAGCCGTGGTGCAGGCGCTGGCGCCGGCGCGTGGCTTTCCTGAAGTGGCCAAGGCTTCTGCGCTGGCCGCCAGCCCGGACGCACGGCGCGAGGCGCTCGGCCAGCGCATCGCCAGCCTGTTGCTGCAGGCGCTTGTCGCCGGGGGTTAACCCCGCGCCCCGTGGTCAGTCGCGCGCGCCGCAGGCCAGGGCGCGCTCGCGCGAGGCGTCGCGCAGACCTGGGTTGGCCGGCTGCAGCGGCCAGCCGGCGAGGTGCTGCTGCGCAATGTCGGAGAGCGCCGCCATCCACGCCGGGCTGTCGTTCAGGCATGCGATGTAATGGAATTGCTCGCCGCCCGCGTGCAGGAAGGCTTCGCGCGCCTCCTGGTTGATTTCTTCCAGCGTTTCCAGGCAGTCACTGGTGAAACCGGGGCACACCACATCGACGCGGCGCACACCGCTTTTCGCCAACTCGATGAGCGTCGGCTCGGTGTAGGGCTGCAGCCATTTGGCCTTGCCAAAGCGCGACTGGAAGGTGACGCGCAGCTGCGTCTCTGCAAGACCCAGCCGTTCGCCCAGCAGGCGCGCCGTCTTGCGCGCCTCGCAGTGGTAGGGGTCGCCCAGGTGCAGCGTGCGTTCGGGCACGCCGTGAAAGCTCATGACCAGTTGCTCGCCCTGGCCATGCTCACGCCAGTGGGTCTCGATTTTTTTGGCCAGCGCGTCGATGTAGCCGGGATGGTCGTGGTAATGGTTGACAAAGCGCAGTTCGGGCACGCTGCGCGTACGCGCGGCCCAGGCGTAGACCGCGTCGAACACGCTGGCGGTGGTGGTCGCCGAATACTGTGGGTACAGCGGCAGTACAAGGATGCGTGTGGCACCCTCGGCCTTGAGCGCGTCGAGCTGGCTGGCAATGGACGGGTTGCCATAGCGCATGGCGTGGCGCACCAGCACTGGTACGCCGGCTTCGCCCAGCCAGCCGCGTAGCAGCTTGGCCTGTTTCTCTGTCCATACGGCCAGGGGCGAGCCCCCGTCGGTCCAGATGCTGCGGTACTTGGCGGCCGATTTGGCGGGCCGGGTGCGCAGGATGATGCCGTGCAGGATCAGCCACCACAGCGGCTTGGAGATTTCCACCACGCGGTGGTCAGCGAGGAATTCACCCAGGTAACGCCGCAGCGCTGCGGGCGTGGGCGCGTCGGGCGTTCCCAGGTTGCACAGCAGCACAGCGGTGCGTGTCGGGGTGCCGTGGCGATAGGCAGGTTCGGCGGAAAAAAAGGGCATGCGCGATTGTCGGGCAAGCGGGGCGCAGAGCCGGCCGGTCAGTCCGCGCCGTGCACCAGCCGCACCGGCAGCTTGCTGGCGCGCGAGATGTCGCCAAAGGCTTCGCCAGTGTCCATGTCCACCGCCCAGCCTTCAAGCGCTGCCAGGCGAGTGCCGCCCTTGGTCAGGCCGTTTTCGATGTTGCCGTAGTTGTAGGGGTTCACCGAGAGCTGGCGCACATTGGCCGTGCCGGACCAGTACATGCCGCCCGGGGCAGCGGGGAACAGCTGGGCATCCACGCCTGGCGGTGTCGCCTGCTTGTTCACCAGCCGGCGCAGCTCCAGACTGCGCGGCAGGCGCCAGGCATGCCCGTCTGCCGTGCTGCGGGCCTTGGCACGGGCCGTGGCCTCGGCACGGGTGAGCAGCAAGGCACGGCCGCTGCAGGTGCTGCCGCTCCATTGCATGCCTTCGACGCAGCGCGCCCACACGGTGCGGGCGCGTGGGTCGAGCACGCCGCTGCCATCGGCTGTGGGGGTGAGGGCTGTGGCGCCTGTCGGAGGTGCGCTGGGTGGGCCGGCGGCCAAGGTGGGCGCTACCGCGAAGGAACCCAGCAGCAACGCAGCAACGCAGTTCAAGGTCTTCATGGCAACACCTCCTATGCCAAAGAGCCAGCCGCCAAAGGTTCAGCGGCCCGTGTGCTGGTGTTCCCAGCGCGACTTGCAGGTGACGCAGTGCTGCGTCTGCGGTTCGATTTTCAGGCGCTCGAAGGGGATGGCACAGCCGCATTCCCCGCACTCGCCGTAAGTGCCTTCGTCCATGCGCTTGAGCGCCTGGTCGATGCGCACCAGGTCGGTGGCGTCGATGTCGGTGAGCGTCTGGTCCACTTCGCGCGCTACGTTGCGCTGCAGCACGGCGCCTTCGTCCTGGCTGGGTGGTGTCAGGTTCTCACGGTTCTGTTCCATTTGCACCAGCAGATCGGCGCGGCGCGCCAGCAGCAAGGCACGCAGTTCGTTCATTTGGGCGGTGGTCAGTTCTTGGCTCATGGGGTTCTCCTGAAAGCGTGGACGCCCGGTGGCGTGCAACGCTTCCAGAATAGCCGGTATGTCCCGACTGTGGACACGCCAGTATCAAGCTCTGTGCATCGGCACCGCCGGCAGAGTAAAAAATTTAACGCCAAAATAGCCTCTAGCGCAATCACCATAAGCGCAGACAGCTATTATTTTTATAGTTCCGTATGGGGTGGTTTTAGAACTGCATCGTCAGGCCCAGCTTGAACGAGCGCCCCATGCCCGGCACGCTGACGCCCCAAGGCACTGCCGTGCCGCCCATGGTGGCGCCCTGGCCGACGTAGGCGCCGGCCTGCGGGTGGACGTAGAAGCGGTTCGCCACGTTGTCGATGCCTGCATCAAACCGCCACTGCTGCCACTGGTAGCTGGCACGCAGGTTCAGCAGGCCATAGCCGGCGGTGGGTAGCTCGTTGCGTAGGGCAGAAACGCGCGTCTTGGCCGAGACCAGCAGCACTTCGGCGGTGCTGCTCCAGGCGCCGCTTTGCTGCGTCAGCGCCAGGCGTGCATGGAGTGGCATGGTGTTGTAGAGGCCGTCGCCGGTGTCCTGGTTGTGCCCGCGCACCTGGCTGATGGCGCCATCGAGGCGCAGATCGCCGAGCGTGTTGCTGCGGCCCAGGTCGAGGAAGCCGGAGAGGTCCATGCCCCAGAGCCGCGCATCGGCGTTGGCAAAGCGCAGGTAGACGAATTTCTGCTGGGCCGCAAGGTTGGCGGCGTTGCAGACGCTCATCATGCCGCTGCCTCCGCTGCAGCGCTCGGCATCGATGTAGTTGCGCACTTGGCTGATCCAGGGTGTCAGGCGCACGCCCCAGCGTTTGCCGCTGGCGTCGTGCCAGTCGGCGGTGGCGCTCAGCGTGTGGGCAGTTTCAGGCGCCAGGTTGAGGTTGCCGACGTAGCCGTTGCCGTCCCCGGCCAGGTTGACCATGCGCATCGCCATGCCGCCCGTGGACCAGGCGAAGCGCTCGTACAGATTGGGCGAGCGGGTCTTGCGGGAGAAGCCGAATTCGTAGCTGCTGCTCTCGTTGGGTGTGTAGCGCGCCAGGGCGCTGAAATCGAGGTTCTGGTCGCTGCGGCTGCGGTCTGTGGCATTGAACGCGGCCGCGTCGGCGCCGTAGCTCGCGTTGTAGCCCTGGACCTCGCCACTGTTGCTGCGCACATGGCTGCTGCGCAGGCCGATTTGGCTCACCCAGGCGGGGCTCCAGCGCGCTTCCCATTCGCCGTAGACGTCCAAACGATCGCGCTGGCCATCGGCGATGTTGCGGAAGATGTCGGGCGCCATCCCGCCGCCCGAGGGCATCCACCAGTCGTCCAGCCGGTAGCGCAAGGCCTCGGTGCCCACGCGCAGGGTGTCCTGCGCCGACAGGGCAATGTCGCCCGAGAGCTTGGCTCCGCTGGTGCTGCCGCGCGTGTCCATGGGCATGCCGGTGGCGACGCCGTACCGATACTGCTTGTCCGGGCCGAAGTCCATGGAATGCCGGGTCTGCTCGTGCCAGGCACGCGCCTGCAGCTCTCCCCAGGCAAAGCTGCGCTGGTAGTGCAGGTTCACGTGGGTACTGTCGTTGCGCGTCATGTCCATGCGCTGGTTGGGGAAGTTCTGGTAGGGCACGTCCTGCATACCGACTTCGAGGCCCAACAGGCTGGCGTCGCCGCGAAAGGCCAGCGAGAGTGACTGGTTGCGTGCCTTGTAGCTGCTCGACCCGACCTCGTCGCCGGCCAGGATGCGGCCCGGCTTGTCGGCACCGGCCGGGCCGGCGGCCTTGAAGGCGCGTGCGGCGTAGTAGTTGTCGGCCTGCGCGGTTGAACCGTCGTAGCGCAGGCTCAGTTGCTCGGTGGCGTAGGTGGCGCTGGCATGGCCGCCAAAGCCGTTGCCGTTGCTGCGCGCCCAGGTGCCGATTTCACCGCTCATGAGGTGGCCCTGGCCGGGCGCGGCAAAGACCGGGGGCGCCGTCTCCACCTGGATGCTGGCGCCAATGCTGTCGCCGCCCACGCTGACCGGCGCCGTGCCGGTGAACACCCGCACGGCGGACACCCGTGAAGGATCGACATACGACAGCGGCGGGTTCATGTGGTTGCCGCAAGAGGACACCAGATCCATGCCGTCGAGCTGGATGCGCAGGCGGTCGTCCGTCATGCCATGCACGCTGGGCAGGCTGGAGATGCCACCGGCACTTTGCAGGCTCAGGCCCGGAATGTTCTGCAGCAGGCTGGCGGTATCGGCGCTGGTGGCGCGCTGGGCAGCCAGTTCCTCTGGCGTGGGTTGGTCCGGCAGCACTGCGGGGGCTTGCTGGTGGGGGGCGTGCACCGTTACGGCAGGCAAGGAGGCTTCTTGCGCCAGACAGGCGAAGGGCAGGGCGGCCAGCAGGGCGCACAGCGGTTGGAGGGGGAATGCGGCAGTGGGCCAGGCGCGTGAGCGCAGTGAAAGCAAGGCAAGGGGGTGCATGCGAATCCATTCGAAAAATAAGGAAAGGCGGGCGTGTGCGCCCAAGTGCCCCCAGCGCGGCTGCGTGGGAACACGTCCGAAAAACCGAAAACTCAGCTCAGCGCCGCAGGAGGTGCTTGCGCGGGTGGCCGCACGCCGCGCTCGAATGCAGGCAGACGCGCAGCGCGCAGCCAGGCAGGTGCAGAACTTGCCGGCGCAGCGAACAAGGCAACGACCGCGGGCGCCGGCACGGGCGCCATCCCCGTACCCGCCACCGCACAGACCGGGCAGTCCATGCCGCCCATGCCCATGGGGTGGCCGGTGTCGTCTGGCGCCGGGGCATCGGGGCTGTGCGTGCTGCAAACCTCCCCCCATTGCAGCCAGTTCGATGCCTGCGCCGCCAGATGTTGGTGGCTGAGCTGCACCATCCACAGCTGCGCCAGCACAGCCAGCAGTGCAAGCAGGCTGGCCGCGCGGTAGCGGTGTTTGGGGATGCGGTGCAAAGTCACAGGGCCTGTATTGTCTGTGGGCGTGCGGGCGTTTGAACGGCCTCACCGCGCGGATGCTGGTCGATATTGCGCTGCATCAAAAGCGCGGCGTGGTGGCGCCAGGGCGCGCGCGTGGGCCCTCAGGTATTCTCGACGCGCTGCCGCCGACGGAGAGGGGACTGTGCCTTGTGCCTCGCGAACGGACGGCCTTCACCCATCAAAAGACGTGCCATGTCCCTCACCATTTACGGCATTGCCGCATCCCGCGCCGTGCGCCCCCTCTGGGCCGCCACGGAACTGGGCCTCGCCTACGACCATGTACCCCTGCGTTACCAGGAAGGTGCCACGCGCAGCGCTGAATTTCGGGCGCTCAACCCCAACGGGCATATCCCCGTGCTGGTCGATGAACGCCCAGAGGGCAAGGTTGTGCTGTGGGAAAGCATGGCCTGCACGCTCTACCTTGCGCGCTACCACGGCAAGCCCGATGGCGTGGGGATCAGCCCTGCGACGCCAGAGGAAGACGCGCAGGCCTTGCGCTGGAGTTTCTGGACGGTGACCGAACTGGAGAAAGATGCCCTGACCGTGCTCATGCACCGGCGCGTCATGCCAGAAGCCCAGCGCAAGAGCGATCTGGCGGCCGCTGCGGAAAGGCGCCTCAACGTCCCCCTTGCCGTACTGGAGGCGGAACTGCGCACTCAGCATGGGCGCGGCCGAGATTGGCTGGCCGGTACCCGCTTTACCGTGGCCGACCTGTGCGTCGCCAGCGTGCTCGCCTGGGCCATGCCGGCACGCGCCCTGCTGGCAGCACACCCACTGAGCGCGCAATGGCTGGTGCGTTGCCTGGCACGTCCGGCACAGCAGGCGATGCGCGAACTCGCACGCCAGTACGGTGTGGAGGACTATCAAAAAAATAGCTGCTAACGCTTACCCTATAAGCGCTAGCAGCTATTTTTACTTGAAATTTCGCCACCCGCAGGTGGCGCAGCGGCGCCTTAGAATTGCCCTAGCGCAGCACCAGCACGGGGATATGCGAATGCGTCAGCACATGCTGGGTTTCGCTTCCCAGAAGCAGGCGCTTGATGCCCTTGCGGCCGTGCGAGGCCATGACGATCAGATCGCACTTGTGCTTCTTGGCCGCGGCAATCACCGCTTCGGCCACCAGATCAGACTTGGCCACCACTGCTTTGGCCGTCACACCCTGGGCGCTTGCATCGGCCTTGATGGCGTCTACCGTTGTTTGGGCGTTTGCGGTCCATTGCGCTTCGATCTGCTTGACGTTCTGGGCGTCCACTGGCAATGCGCCCTCCATGTAGCTGCGCGGGTAGCGCGGCACCACCTTGAGCGCCACCAGCGTCGCGCCCGTCAAAGCCGCGAGGGACAGGGCGCTTTGCACCGCTTTTTTGGAGAGATCGGAGCCATCGGTGGCAACGAGAATGCGCTGGTACATGAGAGGCCTCTTGGATGAACACAACAATGGGCACAGCGTAGGCGCCGAGTGCGCTCTCGGACTTGATTCAAGTCAATTCCATGAAAGTAGTGTGGGTTAAGCTTGCGCCATGTCAAAGAGTTTTTCGGTACCAGCAACTTCGGCACCCCTGCCGCAAGCCCAAGGTGTCTCTGCCGAGCAGCTCCACAGCGTGGAAAATTTGCTCGACGACCCTGCGGAGTGGCCTGCGTTTGGCCGCCCGGTGGAGTCTGCAGGCGAAGGCAATCACTGGGAATCGCATCTTGTCATCGAGGGCATGCATTGCGCAACCTGTGCCTTGACCATAGAAGACGCGCTGCGCGCGGTCCCCGGAATTGAGCAGGTCGATGTCAGCGCCGCGACCCAGCGCGCGCGCGTGGTGTGGGCTGCGGATGCCACGCGGCCCTCGCAATGGCTGAATGCCGTGCGCAAAGCGGGCTACCGTGCACTTCCTGCAGTGGATGAGGCGGCACGCGCGCAACGCGTGCGCGAGAACCGCCGTGCACTGTGGCGTTTGCTGGTGGCGGGCTTTTGCATGATGCAGGTGATGATGTATGCGTGGCCGGCCTACATCGCGCAGCCTGGTGACCTGAGCGTTGAAATGGAGTCCCTGCTGCGCTGGGCCTCCTGGGTCATTACCTTGCCGGTGGTGCTGTTTGCCTGCGGCCCATTTTTTTCCAGCGCCCTGGCAGATGTCTACCATCGCCGCATCAGCATGGACCTGCCAGTCGCCTTGGGCATGGCGATCACGTTCGGGGTGAGTACGCTGGGCACCTTTCAGCCCGAGGGCTTGTTTGGGCGTGAGGTGTACTACGACTCACTGACCATGTTTGTCTTCTTCCTGCTGACGGGGCGTTGGCTGGAGCTGCGGCTGCGTGAGCGTACTGCCGGCGCGCTCGAAGCCGTGATGAACCGGCTGCCGGACAGCATCGAGCGACGCAGCGGCGACGGCAGCTTTGTCCGCGTTCCGGTGCGCCGCCTTGCAGTGGGCGACGTGGTGCGCGTGCTGCCCGGAGAGGCGTTCCCTTCGGATGGGCGTTTGACAGCCGGCAGTTCTCGGGTGGACGAGGCCTTGCTGACCGGCGAGTCCGCACCGCGCTGGCGCACCGTGGGGGCATCGGTTTGTGCGGGCAGCATTAACTTGGAAGCCGCCGTGGAGATGGAAGTCGTTCGCTTGGGCGCCGACACGCGCTTTGGCGAAATTGTCGCGCTGATGGAAAGCGCCTCGCTGCAGAAGCCCCGCCTGGCCCAGTTGGCTGACCGTGTGGCGCGGCCCTTTTTGGTTTTCGTGCTGCTGGCAGCTCTGGCGGCTCTGCTGTGGTGGTGGCCGCGCGACCCGCAGCACGCGCTGATGGTGGCGGTCTCGGTGTTGATTGTTACCTGCCCCTGCGCACTGTCGCTGGCCACCCCCGTGGCCATGCTCTCGGCCGCTGGTGCCTTGGCGCGCGAAGGCGTTCTGGTGCGCAATCTGCAGGCGCTTGAAACCCTGGCTGGCGTTGATACGGTGGTGTTTGACAAGACCGGCACGCTGACGCTCGACCGCATGGTGCTGCGCCACACCGAGGCGACGGGCGGCTTCTCGCCTTCAACCGCGCTGGAGCTGGCGGCAGCGCTGGCGCGGCACTCGCTGCATCCGGTATCGCGTGCGCTGGTGGCGGCTGCGGAGCAAGCCTTGCCGCAAGGCGCTCCGTCTTGGGACGTGAGCGAGGTTGTCGAAATACCGGGGCGGGGCCTCAGCGCGCAAGTTCGGACTATCGGCGGCACCGGTCCGGCACGGACGCTGCTGCTGGGCTCTGCCGCGCATGTGGGCGTGGCGTTGCCTGAGCGTGACTGCGTGCAGGTGTGCATGGGCTGGGCCGAAGACGCCGCTTCGTGTCGCCTGAGCGCACGTTTTGAATTGGACGAGCAATTGCGCGGTGATGCCGGGTTGTCGCTGTGTGCGTTGGCACAAGCCGGTATTGCAGTACAGGTGCTTTCGGGCGATCGGTCTGCATCGGTAGGCCGCGTGGCGCGGCGGGCGGGTATTGCCAATTGGCGGGGCGATTGCACGCCGACCGACAAACTGGCTGCGCTTTGCGCCTTGCAGGCAAGCGGGCATCGCGTCGCCATGGTGGGTGACGGGCTGAATGATGGCCCCGTGCTCGCCGCTGCCCACGTCTCCTTCGCTTTCGGTAGCGCTGTGCCGCTGGCGCGCTTGCGTTCCGATTTCGTGATGCTGGGCGGGCAGTTGCGTCTGATTGCGCAATCCATCGTGCTGGCGCGCAAGACGCTGCGTGTGGTGCGGCAAAACCTTTGGTGGGCGGCTGGCTACAACGCCTTGTGCGTCCCGCTGGCCATTGCTGGGTGGATGCCGGCGTGGCTCGCTGGCCTGGGCATGGCCACAAGCTCCTTGTTGGTGGTGCTCAACGCGGCGCGCCTGGCGCGTGCCATGCCGCCGCTCGCGCCACTGGTAGAGGCACAGGCGCAATGCACTTCCCTCGTCCATGCGCCGATGCGTGCCTGATCTTCAAGGAACTTCCATGGATATTTTGTATGTGCTCATCCCGCTGTCCGTAGGTTTGGTGCTGCTCGTGCTGCTCGGTCTTTGGTGGGCGGTCTATCGTGGCCAGTTCGAAAATATCGACCAGGAAGCGGAGCGCATTCTTCGAGAGAATTGACGTTGGTCAAAAACATTACTTACAACACGGTTAATATTTTTGCAGACTTCCAGAGGTAATCGATGACTCCTTCAACCACAGCAAATGCCGGCTATTACAACGACACCGTTGTCCGGCAGTTTTCCATCATGGCCGTCGTATGGGGCGTGGTCGGCATGCTGGTCGGCGTGTTTATCGCCTCCCAGCTGGCTTGGCCAGAGCTGAACTTCGGCATACCCTGGCTCAGCTACGGGCGTTTGCGCCCACTGCACACCAACGCGGTGATCTTTGCCTTCGGTGGCTGTGCACTGATGGGGACCAGTTATTACGTCGTACAGCGCACCTGCCAGGTGCGTTTGTTTGGTGGGCCGTTGGCGGCCTTTTCCTTCTGGGGCTGGCAACTGGTGATTCTTGCTGCGGCCATCAGCCTTCCGTTGGGCTATACCACCAGCAAGGAATATGCTGAGCTTGAGTGGCCCATCGACATCCTCATCACCATCGTATGGGTAGCCTATGCCATCGTGTTCTTTGGCACCATCGGCATACGCAAGGTGCGCCACATTTACGTGGCGAACTGGTTTTACGGCAGCTTTATTCTGGCGGTGGCACTGCTGCACATCGTCAACAGCGCGGAAGTGCCCGCCGGCTTCATGAAGAGCTACTCGGCCTATGCCGGCGTGCAGGATGCCATGGTTCAGTGGTGGTACGGCCACAACGCGGTCGGGTTCTTCCTCACGGCGGGCTTCTTGGGCATGATGTACTACTTCATTCCCAAGCAGGCGAACCGGCCTGTGTACAGCTACCGCCTCTCGATCGTCCACTTCTGGGCGCTGATCTTCACCTACATGTGGGCGGGCCCGCACCACCTGCACTACACGGCCCTGCCTGACTGGACGCAGTCGGTCGGCATGGTGTTCTCGCTGATTCTGCTGGCTCCCAGTTGGGGCGGCATGATCAACGGCATGATGACACTGTCGGGTGCATGGCACAAGTTGCGTGAAGACCCCATCCTGCGCTTCCTGATCGTTTCGTTGTCGTTCTACGGCATGTCCACTTTTGAAGGTCCGATGATGGCCATCAAAACGGTCAATGCGCTCTCCCATTACACGGACTGGACGATCGGCCACGTGCATTCGGGTGCGCTTGGTTGGGTGGGACTGATCACCATCGGCTCGCTCTACTACCTGATTCCACGCCTGTTCGGTCGCGAGAAGATGCATTCTGTCAAGGCCATTGAACTCCACTTCTGGCTTGCCACTATCGGCATCGTGCTCTACATCGCGTCCATGTGGATTTCCGGGGTGATGCAAGGCCTGATGTGGCGTGCAGTGAACGCGGATGGCACGTTGACCTATACCTTCGTTGAGGGTGTCAAGGCCACCTATCCCTTCTATGTGATTCGGGTGATCGGCGGACTGCTGTACCTCAGCGGCATGCTCATCATGGCTTGGAACGTCTGGCTGACGGTAAGTTCCGGCCGCTCCTCCACGGTGGCGATACCGGCCCTCAAGCCCGCCCACGCCTGAGTTTTGAGGATTGATTCATGTCACATACCAACAAAGTATCCAAAGGCTTCTCGCACGAGAGCATCGAGACCAACAACTTCTTGATGATCGTGCTGATCGTTCTGGTGGTTGCGGTGGGCGGCCTGGTGGAAATCGTGCCGCTGTTCTTCCAGAAATCCACGACCGAGCCCATCAAGGGACTCAAGCCTTACACGGCGCTGCAACTGATGGGCCGTGATATTTATCAGCGCGAGGGTTGCTACAACTGCCACTCGCAAATGATTCGGCCTTTCCGTGCGGAAACTCTGCGCTACGGCCACTATTCGGTGGCGGGTGAGTTCGTCTATGACCATCCCTTCCAATGGGGCAGCAAGCGTACTGGTCCGGACCTGCAACGCGTAGGCGGCAAGTACAGCGACGAATGGCACCGCATCCACCTGAACAACCCGCGGGACGTGGTGCCTGAATCCAATATGCCGGCCTACTCTTGGCTCAATACCGGCATGGTCGATCCGCAAGATGTTGCGCCGCACATGAGAGCCCTGCGCAGAGTAGGTGTTCCGTACACCGACGAGGAGATTGCCGCCGGAGCCAACGAAGTCAAGGGCAAGACGGAAATGGACGCCGTCGTGGCCTATCTGCAAGTGCTGGGCCGCTCGCTCAAATAACGGCAGGAGAACACCATGGATATCACTACCTTGCGCATCGTGTTCACGCTGCTGTCGTTCGCCTGCTTTCTGGGTATAGGCATATGGGCATTTTCCAGCCGCAACCGCGAGCGCTTTGAAGAAGCCGCACGTCTTCCCTTCGAACAAGATTGATCCGATCAGCTCCGAAAACGAGAACATCCCATGAGCGATTTCACCCACAATTTCTGGTCGATCTACGTCGCCGGCATGACGCTGGCCGGGATCATCGGCTGCCTGCTGCTGCTGTGGTTCACCGCCCGCAAGAAAGTCGATGCCACAACCGACAACACCACCGGCCATGTCTGGGACGAGGACCTGACAGAGATGAACAACCCCATGCCGCGCTGGTGGATGTGGCTGTTTGTCATCACCATCGTTTTCGGCCTGGGCTACTTGGCGTTTTATCCTGGGTTGGGAAATTTCGCCGGCAAGCTGGGTTGGACCGAAGTCAAGGAATACCAGGAGGAAATGCAAAAGGGCGAGGCCGAGATCGCTCCTGTGTATGCACGGTTTGCCTCTTTGACGACGGAGCAACTGGCGGGTGACCCACCGGCCATGGCCATTGGCGAGCGCCTATTCATGAACAACTGTGCGCAGTGCCATGGCTCTGATGCCCGCGGTAGCAAGGGTTTTCCTAATCTCACGGACAAGGATTGGTTGCACGGTGGACTGCCAGAAAACATCAGTGAGACGATCCACAATGGCCGGATTGGCATGATGCCGCCTATGGCTGCGGCGGTCGGTACGGCGGACGACGTGCGTAATGTGGCGAATTACGTGCTCAGCCTCTCTGGCAGCCCGCACGATTCGGTGCGCGCATCGCTAGGCAAGTCCAAGTTCGTTGCTTGCGCTGCCTGCCACGGCATGGACGGCAAGGGCAACCAGGTGATCGGAGCGCCTAACTTGACGGACGACATCTGGCTTCATGGTTGGGGCGAGGCAGCCATCACTGCCATGGTCAACAATGGGAAAACCAATGAGATGCCCGCGCAGGCCAGTAAGCTCACCGAGCCACAAATACGTGTGTTGACCGCCTACGTATGGGGTCTGTCGAACCGGCCCAAAGCTGCACAATGACCCTGCGCATTTCCCTGGTTTCCGGGGTCGGTATCCGATCGCTGCAACCAGGGGAATTGTCCCGAGGGTCTGAAATTTCTTTGTACGTGGCACTTTCGTCCTGATGTGCTGAATTTCTAAAGCAGTTTTCCATGAATACCCCAGGCGATAAGCCTCGCAAGGTTATCCCGATTGCCCCAGTGGCATCGGAGCCATCTGCACAGAACTCTGTGTCTTCTCTCTACGAGGCGCAGAAGAAGATCTACCCACGTTCAATTAGTGGGTTTTTCGCGCGGTGGCGCTGGGCCCTGGTGTTTCTCACCCAGGCCGTGTTCTACGGTCTGCCGTGGCTGGAGTGGGGACAGCGACAGATGGTGCTGTTCGACTTGGGCGCGCGCCGTTTCTATATGTTCGGCCTGGTGCTGTACCCGCAGGACTTCATTTATTTGACGGGCTTGCTGATCATCTCCGCGTTGTCGCTGTTTCTGTTCACCGCAGTGGCCGGTCGCTTGTGGTGCGGTTTTGCTTGTCCACAAACGGTCTACACCGAAATATTCATGTGGATCGAGCACAAGGTCGAGGGCGATCGCAGCGCCCGCGTGCGACTCGACAACGGTCCGTGGACGGCCGAGAAAATCTGGAAAAAATCGCTCAAGCAAGCACTGTGGGTGCTGATTTCGCTATGGACAGGCTTCACGTTCGTCGGCTACTTCGTGCCCATTCGCCAGTTGGGTATCGAGCTGCTGGCGCTCCAGGGAAGCTGGCAAGTGTTCTGGGTGCTGTTCTATGGGTTCGCAACGTATGGCAATGCCGGCTTCTTGCGCGAGCAAGTGTGCAAGTACATGTGTCCGTACGCACGTTTCCAGAGTGCGATGTTCGACAAGGACACACTGATCGTCACCTACGACGAAGCACGTGGCGAGCCGCGTGGTCCCCGCGTCAAGACGGTGGATTACAAGGCCAAGGGGCTGGGCGATTGCATTGATTGCACTTTGTGCGTCCAGGTCTGCCCCGTGGGCATTGATATCCGTGATGGCCTGCAATACGAATGTATCGGTTGCGGTCTGTGCGTGGATGCGTGCAACAGCGTGATGGACAAGATGCACTATCCACTCGGGTTGATCCGGTTTTCCACGCAGAACGCCGTGGTCAAAGGCTGGGGCAAGGCGGAGATTTTCCGCCACGTGCTGCGCCCGCGCGTGCTCATCTACACTGGTATTCTGGTGGCGCTGTGCGTGGGCATGCTGACAAGCCTCATCATGCGCACTCCGTTGAAGGTCGATGTGGTGCGGGACAGGGCTGCACTGTCGCGTATCGTGGCAGGGGGAAAACTTGAGAATATTTATCGACTTCAGATCATGAACGCCACCGAAACCACGCACCGCTACCGCATCAGTGCCGCGGGGCTCGATGGGCTGGAGTTGGCCTCGGAGCCCGAATTCGAAATTGAGGCTGCGCAGTCGCGTTGGGTGCCGGTCAATCTGCGCATTCCCTATGGCTCGGCCGAGCCTGGATCTCACCCAGTGCATTTTGATATTGAAGCCATTGGCACGAATGCGCATGTCCGCGAAAAATCGGTTTTTCTGGTGCCACGCTGATCAGACTGAATTCGCAGCCATGGTCGGTGCCGCCTACCTCCCTGATTGACCCTCATGATCAACCCATCCGCTCCTTCTGCTGATTCTTCCAAGCCCCAACCCTGGTGGAAATTTGGCTTTGTCTGGCTCATTTTTGGTGGACCTGCCGTCGTCGTGGTGGCATCGTTTGTCACCCTGTGGCTGGCCATTCGAACGCCGGATCCGGTGATCGATGAAAACTACTACCAGCATGGCATGGCCATCAACAAGACGCTCACCGCACAGGAGCACAGCCTTGCCCCTGCGATGAAAGGGCGCAACCATGCGGCAACACCGGCTGAAGACGTACCGCGCTGAAATCGCTGCGCCCAATTACCTTTAGAGGAAGCAAGCAGATGTGGACCCAACGCCTGATGTGGATTGCATGGCCCGCCTTTTTGGTCGCGGGCCTGCTCGAAATGCTGGTTTTTGCCATGGTCGATCCGAGTGATCTGCACTGGTTTGGTGAGCCGCTTGGATTGTCTCGCCAGGGCGTGTACACGCTGGCGTTCTTCCTGTTTTGGGCAATGACGATTGCATCCAGCGCATTGACCACCTTGCTCTCGTTTTCACCTTTCGAGGTCAATCGCTGTCCTGTGCCCAATGGCGAACGACCAGACGATTGCCGAAAAATCCACATGCGCACCTGACTTTCGCTTGGAACCCGACACATGGCAGACGCTGCAATGTCCCCTTTCCCATTTTTTTCAACCTGCGACTTCTGCGACCTGCACAAGACAGACGACAGCGGCGCTTTTCGCGTGCTACCTCCGAGCTTGTCATCGTTCGGAGGCAAGCGCGTATTCGCCGGGCCTGTGAGCACAGTCAAATGTTTTGAAGACAATGCTTTGGTAAAGGCTGCGCTCGACACGCCCGGCGAGGGCCGCGTTTTGGTGGTCGACGGTGGTGGCTCGCTGCGCCGCGCTCTTGTGGGGGGCAACCTGGCGGCTGCGGCTGCGGCGAATGGGTGGGCCGGCGTCGTGGTCGACGGCTGTGTGCGCGATGCAGCAGAACTGGCGGCTGCGTCAGTGGGGATTTGCGCCCTCGGTCTCATGCCCCTGCCAACCACCAAACGTGGCGAAGGGCAGCGCGATGTCGCGATTCAAGTGCTTGGGGTATCGGTGCGTCCTGGTGATTGGCTGTATGCCGATCAGGACGGCATAGTGGTCAGCACTACTGCGTTGCACGCCCCCTGAGTGCTGTGCCAGAGCGGCACCAGCACTTGCAAGGCACCCATGGCGCTGGTTGTGCCCCTCTCATCCCGTCGCCTGGGGTGACGGACCAGAAACCGTTTGGCCGACGAGCGCTCGCATGCGGGTCAGCCGCCCCGAAGCCTTGTCCGTGGTGGGCACTGCATGCTGTGCATGCAGTCCAGGGCAAGTGGCTAACGGCTAACGGCTAACGGCTAACGGTAGTCCGAATATTTGTGTGCATGGGTTATTGGCTTGGGCTTCGCACCTTCTGGCCCCACCTTGACCGCCTCATCGGCGCGGGCAAGCAGCTGGGCACATTCGGCATCGTCTTCTGCCGCTGGGACCGTGATGGGCACAAGTGCCAGGGCTGTGGGTGCCGCGACCGCGGCGACGATTGCAGCACCAGCACGAGCCAGTAAGGGGCCTGCCTCAAATCCCACCTTGGGATCGATGAAGGGGCCGCGTACGGTGAGTGGCGTGCGCAGCGAGAAGAATTTCCATTGCAACGATTCAGGTTTGACACGCAGGTTGATGTATTCATGCCCAAAGTCAACCGTTCCGACCGCCTCGACTACCGCCTCGTTGGTGCTCAATTTGACCGAGCGCGTTTGGGCCATGCCGTTCTTGATGCCAAAGTCCGCCATGGCGCAACGCAGTTTCACTTCCTTGTCAGCGCCAAACAGCTTGGTGACAATTACGCTGCCCAAGTTGAGCGCGGCCAGATCCAGGAGCTGCTTGCTTAGTGTGCCGTCACGCACATACAGGCGCGCCTCGCCAGAGCTGCTGGCGAGCATGCTGGCAATGGAGTCCCCCCTGCTTGCCAGAGCCAACGCGCCGTCCATACGACCGAGGCTCTTGTCCATCAATGCCACTTTGGGAAACAACGCAGACAGTTTAAGGCCGTCCACCGTCGCATGAATGCGGGCATTCAGAGGGTCTGTATGGCCATCAAGGTCCACTTGGGTATCAATCCGCCCTTTGGCTACGCCGAAGCGCAAGGGGTTCAGGTGCAATGTGCCGTTCTTGAGGGTGGCACGCATACTCAGGTTGTCCAAGGGCAGAGACGATGGGCCCAACAATTTTTCGCCGAGAAAGGCGATGTCCAGGTCCATTGCCCCCCAGCGATCTGTTGCGAATTTGGTGTTGGGCAGAACCTTCCCGGGGCGGGCAGTTTCCTTTTTGTCTGATTCTGTGCTTTGGGTCGTGCCAATGATGGGGCCGAGATCCGCCAAGCGGAGTTTTTTGGACTTCAATTGCCCCCTCAAATGCGGCCGAGGTTGCCCGGAGGTGTAGGTGAGATGCCCTTCCAGGTCGCTTTCGCCCACGGTGCCGGAGAAGTCCTCGTAATCCCACGTTGCGTGTTCTGGCTCCAGGCTGCCGACCAGATGGCCACTGGTCTTGTAAGGTGGCGTATTGGGAAGCACGAGCCCTGTCAGCCCGTAGAGATCGGCCATGGAGTCGCCCTCGAGCTGCACCTGCAAATCGACGCCAGAGAGCTTGCGGGGGTTGGACACAGTGCCTCGCGCCTGCGCGCGCGTGTTCCCGGCACGCACTTCGAAGTCCACGGGGTATTCCACTGCTGCATCGCGCAATGACAGCAACTGCCCCACACGTCCCCAGCCTTTAAGTTTCGCATTGCGGAAATTGCCGCTCATCTCGACGCGCAGCCCATAGCGGGCACTGTCCTCGTCAGTCGATGCCGTTTTGTCTTGCTCTTCAATGGCGGCGCGCAGCGCCAGCTGCTGCATTTGGTCGGTGTACGAGAGGCGGGCCTGGGTAAGCCCCAGCTGTCGCACGTCTACTCTCCAGGGATTGGGCTGTGCCGTATCGGCTTCCTGCGTCTGGCGGGGAAAAGTCCAGTTGTTTTCGCCATTTTTCTTGCGCGCAAGCGCTATGTCGGGGGCAGAGAGCATCAGCGTGTCGATCAATACCACGCGTCCCAGCAAGGGCAGCAGCCGCAGGCTTGCGCTGGCTTGCTTGACTTGCGCCATGAGCGGTTGTGTGTCGGCAGCCCCATCCTTGCGGGCAGGTGGGGCCAGGGAGGGTGGCTGGGAGCGCGTGCTTGGCGCATCCAGGGAGCCAAGATCGCCAAAATGCTTGCGATTGGCCAGTTCCAGATCCCTTGCCTGAACCAGAAGTCCCGGAACCCAGTGGCGCCACCCGGTGTCCAGGGGCTGGGGCCAGATCCAGTGGGCCTCAAGATTTCCCTTGATTTCAAAATGCCGGCCACTGGCTGCACTGACCTGTTCATTGATCCATGGCCTGGCCCGGTTCCAGTCGATCAGGTGCACCGCCAGCAGCGTGGCGAACGGCAACACCAAGGTGGCCGCGCACAGCACAAGCGCAGCGCGCAGCCAAAGGAGACGTGCCAGGGCAGGGCGTTGCGGTGACGGCGGAGCGCTTGGGGGGTCGATGGTGACCATAGGCCCGCTATGCTACGGCGGCCCCAGCAGGAGTTGGCGCGTAGGCGAGGTTTGCCGCCCTTGTCCTACATCAAGACCGCTATACCCCGTCGTTCATGTATTGCGCAGGCAAGCAGAACATACTGCTACAGCACTGCAAAAAGTTTTTCTCGCAGTTCTGGCAGGCGCTTGTGACCTATTGAATTGGATTCCAGTGCCTGGGCCCAAGCGTGGTACACCTCGCGCAATTCACTGCTGCTCTTGCAGTTGTAGATCGACTCGATCAGACTGATACGGTTGTGGTGTCCGAAGATGTTGTTGACGGTATTGGTCATGAAATTGCGCGCCATTTCCATTTCCTTGGCGCTGCGCGATTCTGCTGGTGGCAAAACGGCCAGCCAGTCGGTGGAGGCAGGAGCAAGCATGGATGCCTCGGCCGCAGAGCCGGTTGCCGGGGAGGCCTTCGCTGGCAGCACAGCCTTCATTTCTACGCAGTCGCGGTCAAGGAGTTCGTTCAGGTATTGCGCAAGCTCGTGCCCGGCCACAAAGGGCTCCAGGTCGTGTCCGGTGCGGCGTCCGTCAATCAGCACCAGCAGCCGCCGCGCCAAGGGGCTGAGTCCCAGCGAACGCGAGGCGATTTCTTGCTGCCCGGTGGTGGTTTTGGAGAAAATGGCGGAGCGTAAGTCGGTGGGGGTATCTGGCATGAAGCCGGGATCCTTGAAAAAGCGGAATTTCTCTCTCGATAGTGATCTACGGGATAGGGACTGCACACTGGGGTTTTTACCGATTTTGCGGAGAGATACCAAGAAAGCGGGTGATTGACCGTTCCTTGCCGCCGCAGGGCTACAATTTTTCGGCCCTCGACAGGCCTATCTACCCAACGCCATGCAAAAAAACCGCCGCCCAGCTGTACTGCCGATGCGCGATGGTGTGAGCCCGAGCTGTGTGGTGCTGCCTTCCAAAGGGCATGGATTGGCGTTGGATTTTCTCTGCGATCGCATTCCCAAGGTCTCCCGTGCCGACTGGGAACGGCGTATGGCGGCGGGGGAAGTCGTGGATGAGCACGGTCAAACGGTGCTCCCTGTAAGTTTGTTTGTACCCGGTCTCAGGTTGTTCTACTACCGCAGCCTGGCGAGCGAGCCCCGACCGCCGGACGCAGAAGTCGTGGTGTACCGCGATGCCCACCTATTGGTGGCCGACAAGCCGCACTTCATGCCGGTCACGCCCTCGGGCCGCTATCTGCACCACAGCCTGCTCGTGAGGCTCAAGCGGGCCTACGGCTTGAGTGAGCTCTCGCCCCTGCACAGGATTGACCGGGACACCGCGGGCCTGGTCCTGTTTTCGGTGCAGCAGGCCACACGTGGCACCTACCAGGCGCTGTTTCGCGAGCGCTGCATCGACAAGGAATACGAGGCCATTGCGCCCATCTGGCCGCACGGGACGCCGCCACGTGAGCGCGCCAGCCGCCTTGAGGAAAGCCCGCAGTTTTTTCGCATGCACGAGGTAAGCGGTCCGGCCAACAGCCTCACGCATATCGATGTGTTGGAGACGGGCACTGATTGGGCACGTTACCGCCTGCGGCCGGTCACGGGCAGACGCCACCAGCTGCGCGTGCACATGGCGGCGCTTGGTCTGCCGCTGCGCAACGACGCGTTCTACCCCGAAGTGAACGACCCGCCGGAGGGCGATTGGTCTCGGCCCTTGCAGTTGCTCGCGCGTTCGCTGGCCTTCACCGACCCCTTGACGGGGGACGCCAGGTTTTTTGCCAGCCAGCGGTCGCTATTGCCACTGGGCGATGGTGGTGCCTGAGTCCATTCCTTAGTGCTACTAAATTGATATCTGGAACCGCTTACCTGGTAAGCGGTAGAGGCCGAGAACACCTAAAACTCTGGCGCCGAGGTGAACTGCAGTGGTTCCGCGGTTCGCGGATGCGCGAAAGCCATTCGCGTGGCATGCAGCAGCAATCGGGGGGCGCTGGCCGCGTCGCCGTACAAGGCATCACCCAGGATGGCGTGGCCGATGGCCGACAGGTGCACGCGCAGCTGGTGCGTGCGCCCTGTGAGCGGTGCGAGTTCCAGCCGAGTGGCATCGCTACCTTGGGCCGGTCCGAGGATGCGCCACTGGGTTTGGCTGGCTTTGCCCAGTGCGTGGTCGATGACGCGCAGCGGGCGGCGCGGCCAGTCTGCGGCGATGGGCAGGGAGATGGTGTTCCAGCCGCCATCCGCTTGCGCTGCGGGCCCGTCGTGCGGTCTTCCGTGCACGATGGCCTGGTAGCGTTTGTGAACCCGCTGCTCGGCAAATGCGGCCGACAGAAGGCGCTGCGCCTCGGGATTGCGTGCCATCACCAGCAGCCCAGAGGTCGCTTGGTCCAGGCGATGCACCACCAGTGCGCCCGGCCAGCGCTGACTGGCACGCTGGCTCAGGCAGTCGCTTTTGTCAGGCCCGCGCCCTGGCACGCACAGCAGGCCGGAAGGCTTCTCCAGCACCAGCAGGTCCGCATCTGCGAATATGGCGACCACGTCTGGCGGTGGTGCCTGCGGTTCAGGCATCGCCACGCACCAGGCGCTGCACGGTGGTGCAGAGTTCTTCGACGTCGTTGGGTTTGTGCACCAGCGCGCGCGCGCCAGCGCGGATCGCCGCTTCTTCGATCTCTTGCGTGACGTAGCCAGAGGCCAATGCAACCGGCAGATCGGACCGCAGCCTTTGCGCCTCGCGCAAGAGGTCCAGCCCGGAAAAGCCCGGCATGTTGTAGTCGGTCACCAGCAGGTCGTATTTCCAGGGCGCTTCCGCCAGGGCCGCGAGGGCGCCGCGCGGATCGGTGAATCCGCTCACCTGGTAACCGCGCCGGCGCAGGAGGCGCTGCACCAGAAAGACCAGCGCCTGGTCGTCGTCCACGTACATGACATGGTGAGGAGTGCCCGTGCGCGGCGCCTCGGCCACCAGCGGCGCGGGGGTGCTGGCAACGAACTCAGGCGCCTGTGCCTCGTCTTCGGCTGCGGGGAAGTAAAGAGTGAAGCAGCTTCCTTCGCCCAAGGTGGCGCGCACATCCACAGCGCCTCCGTGGGCGCGCATCACGCCATGCACGACGGCAAGACCGAGCCCTGTTCCCTGGCCCACGGGCTTGGTGGTGAAGAACGGCTCGAACACGCGCGTCAACGTATCTGCATCGATGCCCGGGCCATTGTCGTGCACGATGATGGCCACATAGCGGCCCGCTGCGAGACCCAGGCGCTCGCGAACGCGGGCATCGGGTTGGGCCGGGTGGGCTTGTACCGTGACGTGGCCGCGGCGCCCGGTCATCGCCTGGATGGCGTTGGTGCACAGGTTGAGAACGGCCTGTTCAACCTGTGTCGCATCGGCCAGTATGGGGGGCAGGGCGCTGGACGCGCGCACCTGCAGTTCAACCGTGGGCGGTAGCGTGACCCGCAGCAGACGCTCGGTGTCGTGCAGCAGCGCCTCCAGGCGAACCGGTGTTCGCCGAGGTGGCTCGTTGCGGCTGAAGGTGAGGATTTGGCGCACCAGGTCGCGGGCGCGGCGGCCGGCTTTGGCGATTTCGCGCAGGCTTTCCTGCACAGGAGAGTCTGGGGGGCAATCCGCCCGCGCCAGCTCCACGTTGCCCAAAATAGCCCCGACGATGTTGTTGAAGTCGTGCGCAATACCGCCGGCCATGGTGCCGATGGCCTGCATCTTGTGCGATTCGCGCAGTTGCAGTTCCAACTCGCCACGCCGCTCCTCTGCACGCTTGCGCGCCGTGAGGTCACGGGCAAACACAGTGGTGGTCTCGCCGTCGGCGTGCTGCTCGAACGAGACGCTCACCTCCACGGCCAGTTCGTGTCCGCTTGCGGTGCGCGCCGTCATTTCACCCAGCAGGGCCTGTGTGGTGAGCGGTGCAAACAACAGCGCCTCGGCCGCCTTGGGCAGAAAGCGCTCGAGCGGGCTTCCCAGGGCGTCGCTGACCGCGCACTGAAACAGCGCGGCAGCCGTGGGGTTGAACACGGTAATGCGCTGGTGCCGGTCCACGCACACGATGGCGTCGAGCGCTGAGTTGATCACGGCCGCCAGGCGCTTTTCACCAGCGTAGAGCTGTTCGTTGCGCTGTTGAAGCTCTCTTGTGCTTTGTTGCAAGGCGCGGCGCTCGGCCAGCAGCGGCCCCTGGTCTACCAGGGCGCAGAGGAACTGGTATTGCGAGAGATTGTTCTCCTGTGGCGTCTCGATGCGCGCGATGTGCAGGTCGCCCGTGATGTGCGTGGTCTCGCCAATGCGAAATACGACTTCGGTTGCTTCGGCATGTCCTTGCGCCGCCGCCTGCGAAAACGCGTGCTGCACGCGCTGTGCGTGTGCAGCATCCACAAAGGGCATGAGCGCAGTCAGCGGGCGATCGCCTTCGCCTGGCTGAAACGAGCGGTGCGCCATGGGATTGGCCTGAACCACCATGTCGTGTGCATCGATCACCATGAGTACCAGTGGCACACTGGCAAACAGCGCTTCGAAACGCTCGGATGCACTCTCGGCTGCGGCCTGGCTGTAGCGCAGCACCTCGTTTTGCGCCTTCAGTTCGGCCTGGGATTTGCGCAGCTCCGCGATCAGGCTGGCGACAGAGCCGGCGGGGCGAGCGTCGGGGTTGCGGCGCTCTGACACCGGCCAGTCCTGTGCTTGCGGCGGATACGCAGCCGGATCGGATTTGCGCAGCAGGTAGGAGAGATCAGGCTCATTCATGGGGCAAGCACCCGTGGCGCAGGCGCGCACGGGCGGCGGGCATGCGAGCGAGTGTACGCGGGAGCGCTGCGACGCGGCTGGAGCGGCTTTGGTTCAGCGCCCCGAATGCCATCGGGCCATGGCGGGCTCCGACTGCACCAACGCATACCGTGCCGAGGGCTGGCAGGCCAGGCAGGCGCGGGTGGGGCGCATCGCGCGGGGCTATTCGGCAGCGCTGACCGGAATGCAGCTACAGAACAGGTTGCGGTCGCCGTACACGTTGTCCACGCGGCCCACGCTCGCCCAGTATTTGTTGCTGCGCAGGGCCGCGACAGGGTAGGCCGCCAGCGCCCGGGGATATGGGTGGTCCCAGGTTTCAGACACCAGGCTGTGGGCGGTATGGGGCGCATTCTTGAGCGGGTTGTCGTCGCGCGGCCAGGCGCCCGATTCGATCTGGCGGATCTCGTCACGGATGGCAATCATGGCGCCAATGAAGCGGTCCAACTCGAACAATGTCTCGCTCTCGGTGGGCTCGACCATCAGCGTGTTGGGCACGGGGAACGAGAGCGTGGGCGCGTGAAAACCGTAGTCGATCAGGCGCTTGGCCACGTCTTCGGCCATCACGCCGCTGGTGTCCTTGAGTTGCCGCAGATCCAGGATGCATTCGTGCGCGACGTGACCGTTGGCCGATGCATACAGCGTCGGGTAATGGGGTTTGAGGCGTGCGCTGATGTAGTTGGCCGAGAGGATGGCCACTTCGGTCGCGGCCTGCAGGCCGGCGGCGCCCATCATGCGGATGTACATCCAGGAAATCGGAAGGACCGCCGCGTTGCCCAGCGGCGCGGCGCTCACCGCGCCCACGCGCCCAGCGATACCGCCTGTGGCATGGCCTGGAAGGTAAGGCACCAGGTCTTCCACCACGCATACCGGCCCCACGCCCGGCCCGCCGCCGCCGTGTGGGATGCAGAAGGTCTTGTGCAGGTTGAGGTGGCTCACATCGCCGCCAAATTCCCCCGGTGCGGCAATGCCGACCAGCGCGTTCATGTTGGCACCATCGACGTACACGCGGCCCCCGTGTTGGTGCACCAGGGCGCACAGCTCTTTCACCTGTGTTTCAAACACGCCGTGCGTGCTGGGGTAGGTGATCATCACGCAGGCCAGGTGGGCGCTGTACTGCTGGCATTTGGCCGCCAGGTCAAGCATGTCGACATTGCCGTTGGCATCGCACGCCGTGACCACCACCTGCATGCCGGCCATCTGTGCGCTGGCCGGGTTGGTGCCGTGCGCGCTGGCCGGAATCAGGCAGATATGGCGGTGCGCACCACCGTTGGCGGCGTGGTAGGCACGGATGGCCAGCAGGCCGGAGTATTCACCCTGCGAGCCGGCATTGGGCTGCAGGCTGACGCCCGCGTAGCCGGTGGCCTCACACAGCCAGGCGCGCAGCTGCTCATCGAGCAAGCGGTAGCCTTCCAGTTGGTCGGCGGGCGCGAATGGGTGAATGTTGGCAAATTCCGGCCAGGTGATGGGCACCATCTCGCTGGTGGCGTTGAGCTTCATGGTGCAACTGCCCAGTGGGATCATGCTGCGGTCCAGCGCCAAGTCCTTGTCCGAGAGCTGGCGGATATAGCGCAGCATCGCGGTCTCACTGTGGTGGGTGTTGAACACCGGGTGCGTGAGAAAGGCGCTGCCGCGGCGAAGGGCGGGCGGAATCAGCGGCTCAACGCCGTTCTCGAATGCGCCGAAGGAAGGAGTCGCCTGCCCATCCTTGGCGAAAATTTTCCACAGCAACTCAATATCGGCGCGGGTAGTGGTCTCGTCGAGCGAGATGCACAGCCAGTTTTCAAAGTAAATTCGCAGGTTGGCGCCCATGGATACTGCGCGAGCAGCTATTTCTTTGGTAGCGCCATCGGTCTTGAGCGTGACCGTGTCGAAGGTCGCCTGCTCGCGTACTGGCGCACCCAATTGCTGCAACCCGCGGGTCAATATGGCCGTGAAGCTCGCCACGCGCTGCGCAATGCGCGAGAGGCCCTGTGGCCCGTGGTACACGGCGTACATGCTGGCCACCACGGCTGGCAGCACCTGCGCGGTGCAGATGTTGGAGGTGGCCTTTTCGCGGCGAATGTGCTGCTCGCGCGTTTGCAGCGCCAGGCGGTAGGCGGGGTCGCCATGCACGTCCACGCTCACGCCTACGAGGCGGCCGGGCATGGAGCGTTTGAAGTCGTCGCGGCAGGCCATGAACGCGGCGTGCGGGCCGCCCGCGCCCATGGGCATGCCAAAGCGCTGCGTGCTGCCAACGACAATGTCGGCGCCCCATTCGCCCGGTGGGGCAATCAGCGTCAGCGCCAGCAGATCGGCAGCCACGACAAAGGCAGCTTGCTTGGCATGCACCTTCGCCACGTCGGCGCGCAGATCGTCGATGCGGCCGCTGGTGGCGGGGTACTGGGCCAGCACGGCAAAGTAGTCGCCATCCAACGCGGCGTTCCATTCTTCGAGCGAATTGGCCAGTACCACCTCGATGTCCATGGGCGCGGCGCGCGTCTGTAGGACTTCAATGGTTTGCGGGTGCGCGTCGCCGGCCACGATGAAACGCATGCTCTTCGATTTGACCGAGCGGCGTGCCAGCGTCATGGCCTCGGCCGCGGCCGTGGCTTCGTCCAGCATCGACGCGTTGGCCACCGGCATGGCGGTGAGGTCGCAGACCATGGTCTGGAAGTTGATGAGCGCCTCCATGCGCCCCTGCGAAATCTCGGCCTGGTAGGGCGTGTAGGCCGTGTACCAGGCGGGGTTCTCCAGCACGTTGCGCAGGATGACGCCTGGCGTGTGCGTGCCGTAATAGCCCTGGCCGATGAAGCTGCGCAGTACCTGATTTTTCCCGGCGATGGCCTTGAGTTCTGCCAGCGCATCCGCTTCGGTGCAGGCGGGCGGCAAATCCATGGGGGTGCGGCGCGCAATGGAGCGCGGCACGATGGAGTCGATCAGCGCTCGGCGCGAAGCTTCGCCAATGGCCGAAAGCATGAGCGCTTCGTCTTCGGCGTCAATGCCGATGTGGCGGGGCAGAAATTCGGCTGCGTTTTCAAGCGCGCGCAGGGCAGGGGTGGAAGTCATCGGCGTGGACAGAAAAATAGAGCTTTCGCCCGCGCGGGCTGCGCAGGCGAAAGCGGGGGAAACGAGGGAGTCGCTCAGGCGCCCTTGGTGAAATTGGCGTAGGCCGGCTCATCCATCAGGGCATCGAACTGCGTCAGGTCGCTCACGCGCACCCGGAAGAACCAGCCCGCGCCCAGCGGGTTGGTGTTGGCAAGCGAGGGGTCGGCGCGCAGTGCTTCGTTCACTTCCACCACCTCGCCGGCGACCGGCATGTAGACGTCGGCGGCGGCCTTGACCGACTCCACGACGCCAGCCACCTCACCCTGGGCAAAAGTGGCACCCACTTCGGGCAGGTCGACGAACACCACGTCGCCCAGCGCGTCCTGTGCGTGCAGCGTGATGCCCACCGTGGCGGCTTCGGGGTTGCTGATGTTCACCCATTCGTGGTCGCGCGAGTATTTGACGGTCATAAAAATGCTCCAGAAAAAAGCTTGAAGAAAGAGGACCGGCCACTGTAGCGGTCGGTGTCGCAGGGGGCAATGCGGAACTGCCGCAGGGTTACCCGCGGAAATAGCGTGCCGGGACGAACGGCATGGCACCGACCTGCATCGGCACGGGCTTGCCGCGCACCATGGCAAACAGCTGGGTGCCGGGCGCTGCGTAGTCCGAACTGACATAGGCCATGGCAATCGGCTGGTTCAGCGTGGGGCTCAGCAGGCCGCTGGTGACCTGGCCGACTTGCTGGCCGTCCATGTTCTCCAGGACCGCTGGCTCGCGCACTGGCACGCGCTCGGTAGCGATCAGGCCGACGCGCTTGCGGATAAGCAGGGTTGGGTCGTCGATTTGCGCCAGCACCTTTTCGGCGCCAGGGAAACCGCCAGCGCGCGCCCCGCCCGTACGGCGCACCTTCTGGATGGCCCAGTTCAAGCCCGCTTCGCTGGGGGTGGTGCTGGTGTCCAGGTCGTTGCCGTAGAGGCACAGGCCGGCCTCCAGTCGCAGCGAATTGCGCGCGCCCAGGCCGATGGGCGCAACTTCCGGCTGGGCCAGCAGCGCACGTGCCAGGGCCTCGGCCTCGTTCGCGGGCACCGAAATCTCAAACCCATCCTCCCCGGTGTAGCCACTGCGCGTGACGAAGCAGTCGGTGCCAGCGACGGCAAAGTTGCCGCCGGTCATGAAGACAAGTTGGTCGATGCCGGGTGCCAGCCGTGCCATCACGGTGGCCGCCTGCGGGCCTTGCAGGGCGAGCAGGGCGTGGTCTGGCAGGGGCTGCACGGTGCAGCGCTGGCCGATACGCGCCGTGATGTGGGCGATGTCGGCCACCTTGCAGGCGCCATTGACGATGACGAACAGGCTGTCGGCGCTTTCCTTGAAGAACATCAGGTCGTCGAGGATGCCGCCCTCGTCGTTCAGCAGCAGGCCGTAGCGCTGTTTGCCTACCGCAAGGCCGATCACGTCCACGGGAATCAGTGTTTCAAAGGCAGCCGCAGCGTCGGTCCCGGTCAGGCGCAACTGGCCCATGTGCGAGACGTCAAAAAGGCCCGCCGCCGTGCGCGTGTGGCGGTGCTCGGCCATCAGGCCGGCGGGGTACTGCACGGGCATGGAATAGCCGGCAAACGGCACCATGCGCGCGCCAAGCTCCAGGTGCAGGGCGTTGAGCGGCGTGGTCTTGAGGTCGGTAGCAGGAGCGGTCATGGGCAGATCTCGGGGCAAATGCGGGCCGCGGCCCGGAGGCCACGGAATTTGCCCTGCTGTCCGCTTTACCTGAGAGATTCACCCCATCGCCCTGGCTGGCCGTGCGGCTTGCTCCTTCGGTGGGCCGGTGGCGCTGCTCTGCGCAGCGCCCGGCCTCTCTCCAGCAAGGAAACGCCCGCATCGCTGCGGGCGGTTGCCAGTCCTTTTGCCTGAGCGTTCGGTGAACCTGCGCCTTCGGCGGCGCCGCAGCCCCGGTGCGGGGCGGGCGCTCTCTCCTGACCTGTGGAATTCTACGGCAGGCGCGCAGCAGGGGATGACCAGCCAGCAATTACCGGTCTGACTGTGCCCTGGCTAGTGGTAACCAGCCAGGGCCCCGGCAGTTCGTGCGTTCCGGTAAGAGCGCCTTGATGTCCACAGTGTGCCGGCAAGCTCGAAGAAGAATTTGCTAAATTTCCGTCAATTATCTGAATTTGAAGAATAATTTTTTCTCTCTAAGAGTTTTATTGGATAATTTTTTGTATGGATCGACTTGATAGAAAAATTCTCGCTGTGCTGCAGGGCGACGCCCGCGCGAGTCTTCAAGAGATTGGCCAAGCCGTGGGCCTGAGCCCCTCGCCGTGTTGGGGCCGCATCAAGAAGATGGAAGAGGCCGGCGTGATCGAGGGCTACACCGTGCGCATCAGCCCGCAGGCGCTGGACTTGGCCGATACGGTGTTGGTGCAGGTCACGCTCGACAGCCATTCCGACAACACGCTGGAGAAGTTTGGCGAGACCCTCGCCAGCATTCCCGAGGTGATCGAGGCGCATCTGGTCTCGGGCGACTATGACTATTTGCTGCGTGTGGTGGTGAAAGATACGCGCGATTACGAGCGCCTCCTGCGCGAAAAACTCTACAAAATCAAAGGCATACGGCACAGCCGCTCCAGCTTCGTCCTGCGTACCTTGAAGAAGGCCGATCTTCCCCTGGAAATCTATTGACCCTGCATTGCCTGAAACCGCCATGAATTTGCGATTTGTTGAAGCCTTCTATTGGGTCGCCGCCCTCAAGAGCGTGACGCGCGCGGCAGACAAGTTGTTTCTTACGCAGTCGGCCATGTCGAGCCGGGTGGCAGCACTGGAAGACGAGTTGGGTGTCGTTCTGCTTGACCGCCGGGACAAGCAGTTCAAGCTGACCGTAGCAGGAACACGTTTTCTTGTGTATGCCAAGCGCATGCTCGAACTGCAGCGACAGCTCAAAGCCGAAATGGGCTCGGGCGCGCCGCTGGAGGTTTCGATTCGTCTTGGTGTCATTGAATCCGTTCTGCATTCCTGGTTGATCCCGTGGGTGGAGCAATTGCGCAGTGACAACCCGCTGCTTGAACTGGAACTGACGGTGGAGACGACCCCTGTTCTTCTGGACCAGATCAGGCGCGGCATGCTCGATGCCAGCTTTGCGGCGCTGCCGGTCTCGGGCGATGGAATACGCACGCAGGCGCTCGCGCCCATGGAAATGGTGTTTGTCGGAAATCGCAAACTGCACAGAAAACGCAGCTATGCGCTTGGCGACTTTGCTGCGACCGATATTCTTACGTTCCAGCGTGGCTCGCAGCCGCACGTGTATCTGCTCGATCTGTTCCGAAATGCGCAAGTGGAACCGCGCTGCGTGCACGCGATTTCATCCATTTCGGCAATGGTGCAGCTCGTGCAGGCGGGATTTGGGGTAGCGACGCTGCCTCGGCAAGCGGTGGAGCGAATGCTGTCGTTTCCAGACCTGCGTGCACTGCCTTGTGAGGTAACGCTCAAACCGCTACCGATTCATTTGAGCTACCACGAAGATCCTGCGTCCGCCGCTGCAGAAACGGTGGTGCGTTCTGCGTTGGCGTTCATTGACGCGCACAAGCTGTTGACTGCGCTGGACACCTTGCCTGTTCAGAACAAGTAGATCCGGCGGCGTGATGCGCACGGCCCCGGTCTGCTGCCCTGGACGTTGCATCGCAAAAGGTGTCCGACGTTCTCGCAGATGGCACGCCGAGCCCTTGCTTCTGGTTTCGCCGTGAGCCTTTGAAAACCTCCGTAAAAACCCTCAGAGAAAAACCTAGGGATATCCCTAGGTTTTTCTCTGAGGTAGGCCGCTCCTCTGTAATGCATCGAAAAAATCGATGCATTGACAAGAAATTTTTGAGTTTGCCAGCGCGATTCCAGGCCAACACAATCCGCCCAACGTCATGCATTTGACTTCTCTCAATGCAAGGAAATACGGTGGATTCAACTCAAGAACAAGTGCTTGCGGTCTTTGGAGCCGAGGGCAGCAGCAACCCGCATCAGGTACGCGACGCCATCCGCCGGGGCCTGTGGACCTCGCATACCAGTGGTCTGGCAGACGGCCACGTGCAGGGCAACGTGGTCATCCTGCCCAAGGTGCTTGCCTGTGATTTTCTGCGGTTCTGTCAGCGCAACCCCAAGCCCTGTCCGGTGTTGGCCGTGAGCGAGCCCGGCCAGTTCACCCTGCCTTCGCTGGGTGAGGGCATCGATATCCGCAGCGACGTGCCGCTGTACCGCATCTGGCGCCATGGAGAGCCAGCGGAGGAGGTCGCGGACATTGTCAGCGTCTGGCGGCCGGACCTGGTCACCTTCATCCTCGGTTGCTCGTTCTCCTTCGAGTACGCGTTGATCGAGGCTGGAATTCGCCTGCGCCACGTCGACGAAGGCAAGAACGTCGCCATGTTCCGCACCAATGTGCAAACCGTGCCGGCCGGCCCCTTTGGCGGGGCCATGGTGGTGACCATGCGCCCCATGCCTGCCGCCGATGTGATCCGCGCCGTGCAAGTCACCTCGCGCTTTCCCAACGTGCATGGGGCACCGGTGCATATCGGTGACCCGGCGCTGATCGGTATCGCCGATCTGGCCCGCCCCGACTACGGCGACGCCGTATCGCTGATGCCTGGCGACATCCCGGTTTTCTGGGCCTGCGGGGTGACGCCGCAGTCGGTCATCCTGAATGCGCAGCCGCCTTTTTGCATCACGCATGCGCCGGGGTGCATGTTGGTCACCGATCTTCTTAACCACCAGCTAGCCAGTTTTTAAAGGAGATAGACATGAAGAAATTTGCACTGTGCATGACGGCCGCCCTGAGCATGTGGGGCGCCCACGCCGAAGTGAAATGGGACCTGCCGACCGGCTACGGGGCCAACACGTTCCAGACGGAGAACGTGCAGCAGTTTGCCAAGGACGTCGACAAGGCGACAGGTGGACAGCTCAAGATCACACTGCACCCCGGAGGTTCGCTCTACAAGGCGAATGAAATCAAGCGAGCCGTTCAAACGGGTCAGGTTCCGGCCGCCGAGTTCATTCTTTCGGGGGCATCGAATGAGAACCCGCTGTTCGGTATCGATTCTGTGCCGTTCCTGGCAACCAACTATGCCCAGTCCAAGCGGCTGTATCTGGCGGCCAAGCCCGCGCAAGACAAGCTGCTCGCCTCGCAAGGCCTGAAGGTTCTGTTTACCGTGCCGTGGCCGGGCCAGTCGCTGTATTCGCTCAAGCCGGTGACCACCCCCGCCGATTTCGTCGGAACGCGCATGCGTGCCTACAACCCGGCCACCACCAAAATCGCTGAAATGCTCAAGGCGCAGCCGGTCACGATCCAGCTCTCGGAACTGGGACAGGCGCTGGCGACCAATACGGTCCAGAATTTTCTGACTTCGAGTGCGAGCGGTGTCGAGTCCAAACTGTATGAGCAGGTGAAATATTTTTATCCGGTCAGTGCGTGGTTGCCGCGCAATGCCACGGTGGTGAACATCAAGGCGTTCGAGGCGCTCGACAAGCCTGCACAGGAGGCGGTCATGAAAGCTGCCGCGGACGCGGAAGCACGCGGTTGGGCCGCCAGTGAAAAACTCGATTCCGAGTACATCAAGGAGCTGGGTGCCAAGGGCATGGCGATTGGCGAGCCCAGCGATGCCATCAAGAAGACCCTCGCCGATATCGGCGAGAAGATGACCGCGGACTGGATCAAGTCGGTCGGGCCGGATGGCAAGGCCATTGTCGACGCCTATCGCAAGCCATAGAGCCACCAACGCTGCGGGTGACATTCGCGAGGCCCGCAACCCTGTGCTTGCAGCGCAGGACCAGCGAAAACCAATACGTTTATTCAGCGGCAAGGGAGCACGCGATGGACCACTTCGTCCGAAATTTCTACAGGCTGCTGATGGTGCTCTCAGGCATCTCCATGGTGGCAGCCTTTGTCATCGTCATCTTGGGCGTCATTTCACGCGAGGTGCCGTTCATTGCGATCAATGGACTGGATGCGTATGCGGGATATGCCATTGCAGCGGCGCTGTTCTTTGCGCTGCCAACAACGCTGGTGAACGGCGACCACATTCGCGTCACCTTGGTTATCAACCGCCTGTCGCCAAGAGGCCGGGGAATATTCGAGATCGGTTGCCTGTTTGCGGCAACTGCTCTTGCATTGTTCGTTGCATGGTATGCGTGCCGGGCGGTCTGGATCTCCTATATCACCCACGACGTATCGCCTGCTGCAGACGCGTCGCCGCTGTGGATTCCGCAGATCAGCATGGCCATCGGTTGCCTCGGCTTCGTACTGTCTTTTGTGCATGCGCTGCTGCTGCGTTTGCGGGGCGGCGCCCTGATTGCCGAAGGCGGCGAGGCCGCACGTACCGAATAGCCTGACAGGAACACCCATCATGGATTTGATTATTGCCGTTGCGCTCGTTGTGCTGCTGTTTGCAGTGCTGGGTTCGGGATTGTGGATTGGCCTGTCGCTGTTGGGCGTGGGGCTGATCGGCATGGAGCTTTTCACCAGCCGTCCGGTGGGCGACAGCATGATGCTGACCATCTGGGGCTCTACGTCGACCTGGACGCTGACCGCGCTTCCCCTGTTCTTGTGGATGGGCGAGATATTGTTTCGAAGCCACCTTTCGGACAACATGTTCAAAGGGCTGGCGCCTTGGCTGGATCGGCTTCCCGGCCGGTTGCTGCACACCAACGTGGTGGGCTGCACCATTTTCGCGGCGATCTCAGGTTCCTCTGCCGCAACCTGCGCCACCATCGGAAAGATCACGCTGCCGGAGTTGAAGAAGCGCGGCTACCCCGACGACATTTCGGTGGGGACCTTGGCTGGTGCCAGTACGCTGGGCCTGTTGATTCCGCCTTCCATCATCATGATCGTGTACGGCGTAGCGGCCAACGTGTCCATCGGCAAGCTTTTTCTGGCCGGCATCATTCCAGGTCTGGTTCTGGGGGCCCTGTTCATGGGTTACATCGTCGTCTGGGCCTTGCTGAACAAGGACAAGGTCCCCGCGCCGGATGCGCCCACCACCTTCGTGCAAAAGCTGCATGCCTCGCGCTTTCTGATTCCGGTGGTGTCGCTCATCGTGCTGGTGCTCGGCGGTATCTACACCGGCATTGCTACCGCCACCGAGGCCGCTGCGCTGGGGGTTGCAGGGTCTTTGTTGCTGGCCACGATCGAGGGCTCGCTGAGCTGGGAGCGCTTCAAGGACGGACTGGTGGCCGCATGCCGCGTCTACTGCATGATCGGTCTGATCCTGGCAGGGGCCGCGTTTCTTACGCTCTCCATGGGTTTCATCGGCCTGCCGCGACACCTCGCGGAATTCATTGGTTCGCTGCATCTGGCACCTTTTGCGCTGATGGTGCTGCTGGTGATCTTCTTCATCGTGCTCGGCTGCTTTCTGGACGGAATCTCCATGGTGGTGCTGACCATCGCCGTGCTGCTGCCCACCGTGCAGGCGGCAGGGTTTGACCTGCTGTGGTTCGGCATCTTCATCGTGCTGGTGGTGGAGATGGCGCAAATCACGCCGCCCGTGGGCTTCAACCTGTTCGTGCTGCAGGGGCTCACCCGGCGAGAGGTGACCTGGATTGCACGCACCGCGATGCCGCTCTTCTTCCTGATGCTGGTAGCCGTGCTCATCACCTACTTCGCACCCGACATCGTGCTCTGGCTGCCACACCAGATGCAGAACTGAAGACGTTTGCAAGACCCGGCGCAAGGCGCAGAGCCTCTGCCAGCGTGCGCGGCGGTGGCGCCCACGGACGAATCGCCCGACCCTTTTCACAAGGAGCTTTGCATGAAAGTCATCTTGATGGCGGCAGCGTTGTTCGCTGTTCCTGTCCTGCATGCGCAGACCCAGTGGCAGCTGGCTACCGGCTATGGGGTCAACACGTTCCATACCCGCAACCTGGTGCAGTTCGCGAACGATGTCGATCAAGCTACCCAGGGCGGCTTGCGCATCGCTGTGCACCCGAACAACACGCTGGTGAAACTGGCCGAGATTCCGAAAGCGGTTGAGAGCGGCAAGGTGCAGGCGGGCGAGGCGATCATGACCAGCTTTGTGGGCGAGGTTCCGATCGCGGGTGCCGACGCCGTGCCGTTCGTGGTTCGTACCTATGCAGACGCCAGGCGCATGTGGCAGCTGCAACGGCCGCTGATCGACGCGCATTTCAAAGCAATCGGCTTGAAAGCCCTGTACGCGGTGGCGTGGCCACCACAAGGGCTCTTCTCCATCGCACCGGTGCGCAGCAAAAGCGATTTCCAAGGGACACGCATGCGCACCTACAACCCGACCACGGTGCGCATCGCGGAGCTGCTGGGTACGCAACCGGTGGATGTTCCCATGGTGGGCGTCCATCGCGCGCTGTCCGCCAATCGGCTCGATTCGATGATCACTTCCGCTTTGACCGGTGTGGAAAACGAGGTCTGGGGAAAGATCAAGTACTACTACGACATCAATGCCTGGTTCCCCAAGAACATCGTGTTTGTGAACCAGAAGGCCTTCGACGCACTGACGCCGGCCATGCAGCAGGCGCTTGTGACGGCCGCCGCCGATGCCGAAAAGCGCGGCTGGGCGATGAGCCAGGCCGCCGCCGAGGCGTCCGTTACAGAACTCCAGCACAACGGAATCCAGGTGGAGCGCGTACCGCCTGATTTCGATGCAGATCTCAAGCGCCTGGGAGAACGCTTTTCCCGTGAATGGGTAAACAGCGTCGGCTATGAAGCCACCAAGATTTTCATTCCTTATTACTTCGAACGTTGAACCATGGCTCTCAATACCACGCAAACTTCCTCCTCGACCCATGCCAGCCGCTGGCAGTTCTGGATAGACCGAGGCGGTACCTTTACCGATATCGTCGCCAAGGCTCCCGATGGTTCTCTGTTCACCCACAAGCTGTTGTCGGAGAACACCGAACAGTACCGGGATGCGGCTGTGGCGGGCATACGCCACCTTTTGGGGGTTGCACCTGGCCAGCCAGTCACATCCGATCTGGTCGAGTGCGTGAAGATGGGAACCACGGTTGCCACCAATGCGTTGCTGGAGCGCAAGGGCGAGCGCACCTTGCTGGTGACGACGCGCGGGTTTCGCGATGCGCTGCGCATTGCCTACCAGAACCGGCCACGCCTATTCGACCGGGAGATTCACCTGCCTGAACTGCTGTACAGCCAAGTGGTCGAAGCCAAGGAGCGTGTCGGCGCGCACGGCAAAGTGCTGGAGGCGCTGGACGAAGAGGCGCTGCGTGCCGACCTGACCGGCGCCTACGCCAGTGGAATCCGCAGCCTGGCCATCGTATTCATGCATGGCTACCGGTATACGGAGCATGAAACCATCGCCAAGCGGCTCGCGCAGGAGGTTGGATTCACGCAAATCAGCACCTCGCACGAAACCAGCCCCATGATGAAGTTCGTCAGCCGGGGCGATACCACGGTGGTCGATGCCTATCTCTCACCCATCTTGCGGCGCTATGTCGATCAGGTGGCCAGCGAAATGCCCGGAGTCCGGCTGTTCTTCATGCAGTCGTCCGGTGGCCTGACCGACGCCAACCTGTTCCAGGGAAAGGATGCGATCCTGAGTGGCCCTGCCGGTGGCATTGTGGGCATGGCGCGCACGGCAGCCATAGCAGGGCAGGGGCGGGTTATTGGCTTCGACATGGGCGGCACATCGACTGACGTGAGCCACTATGCAGGCGCCTTTGAGCGCGAGTTTGAAACCCATGTGGCTGGCGTGCGCATGCGTGCTCCCATGATGAGCATCCACACGGTGGCTGCCGGTGGGGGGTCGCTGCTGACATACGACGGCGCGCGTTTCCGCGTTGGACCCGAGAGCGCAGGGGCCAACCCGGGTCCGGTCAGCTACCGCCGCGGGGGGCCGCTCGCTGTGACGGATGCGAACGTCATGGTGGGCAAGGTCCAGCCCCGGTATTTCCCCAAAGTGTTTGGTGCAAATGCCGACGAGGCGCTAGACGCAGACGCCGTGCGCGCCAAATTTGCTGAACTGGCGGCCACCACCCACCGCAAGCCCGAAGAAGTGGCGGAAGGCTTCATCCAGATCGCGGTCCAGCAGATGGCCAACGCGATAAAGAAGATCAGTGTGGCGCGCGGGTACGACGTAACGCGCTACACGCTGCAATGCTTCGGCGGCGCGGGTGGGCAGCACGCGTGCCAGGTGGCCGATGCCTTGGGCATGTCGCGCGTGTTTGTGCATCCTTTGGCGGGCGTTCTGTCTGCCTACGGCATGGGTCTGGCGGACCAGACAGTGATCCGTGAGCAGGCAGTGGAGATGCTGCTCGATACCCAGAATCTGCCGCTGATCGCGGAGCGACTCGAAGCGCTGGGCGCATCCGCCCAGACCGAACTGGAGTCCCAGCAGGTGGGGAACAACCCAGTCGCCGTCCACCACAACGTTCACGTGCGTTATGAAGGCACGGATTCGGCTCTGATCGTGCCGTTTGGTGATATCGACTCGATCAAACAGGCGTTTGAGGCGGCTTACCGGCAGCGTTTCGCGTTCCTGATGCAAGGAAAGCGCCTGGTGGTGGAAGCGGTATCCGTGGAGGCCGTGATTGCCGGCGACGCGCCCGAAGAGCCGAGGATGGATGTGCACCCTGAGCGCGCGGTGCCGCTGCGCGAGAAAGCGCCCATGTATTCCGGCGGCCAATGGCACCAAGCGGCCTTGGTCGTGCGCGAGGACCTGCGGCCTGGCGACGTGATTCCCGGACCAGCGATCATTGCCGAGAAGAACACCACCACCGTGGTGGAGTCCGGCTGGTCGGCCCGCCTGACGGACCGAGACCACCTGGTGCTCGACCGTGTCGAGGCGCGCGCCCTGCAATACGCCGCCGGGACCACGGTGGACCCGGTGCTGCTGGAAGTGTTCAACAACCTCTTCATGAACATTGCCGAGCAAATGGGCCTGCAACTGCAGAACACCGCCTACTCGGTCAACATCAAGGAACGGCTCGACTTCAGCTGCGCGCTGTTCGATGCCGTAGGCAATCTGATCGCCAATGCGCCGCACATGCCGGTGCACCTGGGCTCCATGGGCGAGAGCATCAAGACGGTGATTCGCGAGAATGCTGGACGCATGCACCGGGGCGACGTGTACATGCTCAACGACCCGTACCACGGAGGCACGCATCTGCCCGACGTGACGGTGATCACGCCGGTGTATGTATCGGACGCGAACGCGCCCACGTTTTACGTGGGAAGCCGCGGGCACCATGCCGATATCGGCGGCACGACCCCAGGTTCCATGCCGCCGTTTTCCACCCGCATCGAAGAAGAGGGCGTGCAGCTCAACAACGTCAAGCTGGTGGACCGTGGCACTTTGCGGGAGACCGAAGTGTTGGCGCTGCTTGCCACGGGCGGTGGCACCACGCCGTACCCCAGCCGAAATCCCGCGCAGAACATGGCGGATCTGCGCGCGCAGATTGCAGCCAACGAAAAAGGCGTGCAGGAACTCACCCGCATGGTGCAGCAGTTCGGCCTGGACGTCGTGCAGGCTTACATGGGTCACGTGCAGGACAACGCCGAAGAGTCGGTGCGACGCGTCATCACGCACCTCAAAAGTGGCCGCTTTACGCTGCCACTGGACAACGGCGCGCAGATCAGCGTGTCGATTGAAGTGAATGCCACAGAGCGCAGCGCGGTGATTGACTTTTCCGGCACCAGCGCGCAGCAGGCGAACAACTTCAATGCGCCTCGCGCGGTGTGCATGGCGGCGGTGTTGTACGTGTTTCGCACATTGGTGGAGGACGATATTCCGCTCAATGCCGGCTGTCTCAACCCACTCGAGGTAGTCATTCCGCAGGGCTCCATGCTGAACCCCAATCCTCCGGCTTCCGTGGTGGCGGGCAATGTGGAAACGTCCACCTGCATCACCAATGCCCTGTTTGGTGCGCTGGGCGTGATGGCGGGCAGCCAGCCCACCATGAACAACTTTACCTTTGGCAATGCGCAATACCAGTACTACGAAACCATTGCCGGCGGCAGTGGCGCTGGCGCCGTGCTGGACGCCAATGGAGCGGCCTTGCGCGGCTTTGACGGTACCGGCGTCGTGCAGACCAACATGACCAACTCGCGCCTGACCGACCCGGAAATTCTGGAGTTCCGCTTCCCGGTGCTTCTGGAGAGCTTCGAGATCGCCCAGGGTTCGGGCGGTGCCGGGCGATGGACCGGTGGTGATGGTGGCGTGCGCAGGCTGCGTTTCCTCGAGCCGATGACGGCCAGCATTTTGTCCAACGGCCGAGTCCATGCTGCTTTCGGCATGGCCGGCGGGGCGCCGGGCCGCCCTGGCGCCAACCGGGTGGTGCGCGCCAATGGCGACATCGAGGCGCTTGGCCACATCGGTGAGGCTGAGATGGCTGCGGGCGATGTCTTTGAGATCGCGACGCCTGGCGGCGGCGGGTTCGGCGCGCCAGGTGCTTGAGTGTCTTGCGAGGAGGGCGCCTTGTTCGCTGGGGATGTGGCGGCGCCAACAGCGTTTGCACAACCGTTTTGCTGGGCTCTGTGGAATGCAAAGGAATCAAAATGAACCACTTGCCTGCTGTGCCGGTATATGGATGTTTGGGCAGCAGCACCGAAGCCGGCCTCCCGGCGGATGTTGCGGCTGTGCGCGCCCCATCGCCGGCGCCTGGGCGAAGGGTTGGCTTGAGCGTGGGCCAGAAACTGGCGCTCAGCTTTGGCCTGCTGGGGCTGGCGGTGGCGGTTCTGGGCGCGGCCACCTGGTTCACCGGAGAGGCCACGCAGCATCAGGCGGGCTTGCTGGTGCGCGAACAGTTGCCCATAGAGCGCGCCGTGCGCGACTGGAAAACGCAGTCTGTGCTCATTGGTCAGATTGCGTTGCGCGCAACGGCGACGCAGGAAGTGTTTCCCCTGCTGACCGAAATGCGCGCGCAGTTGGTCAAGGAGGAGGCATCGCGCAAGCGCATCGAAGCGGCGTGCGCGCAGTCTTCCACGCGCGATGCGACCGAGCTGGTCTGGGCGGCTGTGCTGGCTCAGCGCGCCCAATACAGCGCGCTGCGCGACGCGCTAATGAAGAATGCGCTGGAATCCAAGATCGCCAGCCAGAAAGACTTGGCCGAGCATGCCCAGGCGCTGACCGCGTACCTGGGCGCGATTGACCAACTGCTGGTCGATTCCGAAAAGGCGTCACTGGCCGAAGGAGACGCAATGATTGCGGGCGCCTCGCGCGCCCAATGGATCAGCGGCGTGGCGGTGTTGATCGTGCTGGTGTTGTCGGCGCTGTTCGGCTGGCTACTGCGCCGCTCCATCGTGTTGCCGCTGCGCCAGGCGTCAGAGGCGGCGACCACGGTGGCGCGTGGGGATCTCACGGTGCATCTGGAGACGGAGCGCGGCGATGAAATCGGCCAGCTTCTCACGGCGTTGAACCAGATGGTGGCGTCCCTGCATTTCGTCGTCACCGAGGTGCGCGATTCTGGCGACTCCATCCATACGGCCGCGGTGGAGGTGGCCGCCGGCAATGCCGACCTGAGCGCGCGCACCGAACATGCCGCCAGCAACCTCCAACAGACCGCTGCCAGCATCACCCAGCTCGCGCAGATGGTGTCCGCCAACGCGGAAAGCACCCGCCAGGCCAATGGGCTGGCGTCCGACGCCTCGCAGGTGGCCGGCAAGGGCGGCGCGGTGGTGAGTCAGGTCGTCAGGACCATGGAGGACGTGAACGCCAGCAGCCAGAAGATTGCCGAAATTGTCGGCATCATTGACGGCATTGCCTTCCAGACCAACATCCTGGCACTCAACGCGGCCGTTGAGGCGGCACGTGCTGGCGAGCAGGGCCGGGGTTTTGCCGTGGTGGCCAGCGAGGTGCGCGCGCTGGCGGGGCGCAGCAGCGCGGCGGCGCGCGAAATTCGCGTTCTGATTTCCGACAGCGTGACCAAGGCCAGCGATGGCGCGAAGCTGGTGGTGGCGGCAGGCAGCGCCATGGGGGATATCGTGCGCAGCGTGGAACGCGTCAGCACGCTGATGGCCGAGATTCACGCCGCCTCCACCGAGCAGAGCGAGCAGATTGGGCAGGTAAGCCAGTCGGTGGACCAGCTCGACCAGATGACGCAACAGAACGCGGCGCTGGTGGAAGAGGGGGCGGCCGCTGCCCAGAGCCTCAAGGAACAAGCCAACCGGCTCGCCGGTGCGATGGGCCAGTTTGTGCTGTCCCCGGCGGCTTGACGCATTCGCGGGAGGAAGCCGAAGCGCTGCACCACGCCAACGCCTTCCACCGTGAAAGTTTCAAGGAAAAACAGCCTCTAGCGCAGGTAGATAAAGGGCTCTTTGCTATAGAATTTGATTCGTTGTCACATCCCCGAGTAGTTCGGCCCGCCACCGCCCTCGGGAGGAATCCAGACAATGTTCTGCGTCGGATCCTTGATGTCGCAGGTTTTGCAGTGCACGCAGTTTTGCGCGTTGATCTGCAGGCGCTGTGCATTGCCGCCCTTGGCCTCGTCCGGCACGAACTCGTACACGCCGGCCGGGCAGTAGCGCTGCTCGGGACCGGCATATTTCGCCAGGTTGATGGCTACCGGCACGCTGGCGTCCTTGAGCGTGAGGTGCGCCGGCTGGTTCTCGGCGTGGTTGGTGTTGCTGATGAACACGCTGGAGAGTCGGTCAAACGTGAGCTTGCCGTCGGGCTTGGGGTAGGCAATGGGCTTGCACTCGGCGGCGGGCTTGAGGAAGGCGTGGTCGGGCTTGTCGCGGTGCAGCGTCCAGGGAATGCTGCCCTTGAGCACGAATTGCTCGATGCCGTTCATCAGCGTGGCGGTGGTCAGCCCCTTCTTGAACCAGGCCTTGAAGTTGCGTGCCTTGTTCAGCTCGGTGTAGAGCCAGCTTTCTTCAAATGCCTTGGGGTAGGCGGTCAGCTCGTCGTGCTGGCGGCCGGCGGCAATGGCGTCGAATGCCGCTTCTGCCGCCAACATGCCGGTCTTGATGGCGGCGTGGCTGCCCTTGATGCGGCTCACATTCAGGTAACCCGCCTCGCAGCCCACCAGCGCGCCACCGGGGAACACGGTCTTGGGCAGGCTCAGCAGGCCGCCCGCCGTGATGGCGCGTGCGCCGTAACCAATGCGCTTGGCTGGTTTGATGCCCTTGGATTCATCGCCTTCTAGGTACCAGCGAATGTTCGGGTGCGTCTTCCAGCGCTGGAATTCCTCGAACGGGCTGAGGTAGGGGTTGCTGTAGTCCAGCCCCGTAATGAAGCCCAGCGAAACCTTGTTGTCCTCGGCGTGGTACAGAAAGGCACCGCCATAGGTGTCGCTGTCCATGGGCCAGCCGGCGGTGTGCAGCACAAAGCCGGGCTGGTGGCGGGCCGGGTCGATCTCCCACAGCTCCTTCACCCCCAGGCCGTAGGTTTGCGGATCGCACCCCTCGTCGAGCTTGAAGCGGGCAATCAGCTGGCGGCCGAGGCTGCCACGTGCGCCTTCGGCAAACACCGTGTACTTGGCGTGCAGCTCCATGCCGAGCTGGAAGTCGCCCGTCAATTCGTGGTCTTTGCCCACGCCCATGTTGCCGGTGGCCACGCCCTTGACGCTGCCGTTGTCGTTGTAGAGCACTTCGGCGGCGGGGAAGCCGGGGAAAATCTCCACGCCCAGCGCTTCCGCCTGCTCGGCCAGCCAGCGCGTGACATTGCCCAGGCTGACGATGTAATTGCCGTGGTTCTGAAAGCACTTGGGCAAAAAGAGGTTGGGCGTGCGGAACGACGATTTTTCGCTCAGGAACACCATGGCGTCGCCGGTCACGGGCTGGTTGAGCGGGGCGCCGCGCTCCTTCCAGTCGGGGAACAGCTCGGTCAGGGCCTTCGGGTCCATGATGGCGCCAGACAGAATGTGCGCGCCCGGCTCGGAGCCCTTCTCAAGCACCACCACCGAAACTTCTTTCGCGTGCTGCGCGGCGAGCTGCTTGAGCCGGATGGCGGTGGACAGGCCCGCCGGCCCGCCGCCGACGATCACCACGTCGTATTCCATGGATTCACGGGGGCCGTGGGCGCTGAGGATTTCTTCGTTGGTCATGGCGTGGGATCTGCGTTTGATAATGAAGGGGATTCTCCCGGCAGCGCATGGGGCGCAACTGTCCGGCATGCGACCGATTGTATGCAACGGCGATGATAAAAGAACGACCGTTCTATTTTTGATTTTTCAAGGAGTGCAGTGATGGCCTACAGCATCGATCTCTCGGGCCGTGTGGCCTTTGTCACCGGCGCGTCCAGCGGCCTTGGGGCGCAGTTTGCGCGCACCCTGGCCAAGGCCGGCGCTGGCGTGGTGCTGGCGAGCCGCCGCATAGAGAAACTCAAGGAGCTGCGCGCCCGTATTGAGGGCGAGGGCGGTGACGCGCATGTGGTCGAGCTGGACGTGACCGATTTCGATTCCATCAAATCCGCCGTGGCGCATGCCGAGACTGAGATGGGTTCCATCGATATCCTGGTCAACAACTCGGGCGTCTCCACTACGCAGCGCCTGCAGGATGTGACACCCGACGACTACGACTACATCTTCGACACCAACGTCAAAGGCGCCTTTTTCGTCGCGCAGGAAGTCGGCAAGCGCATGCTGGCGCGCTCGCGCGGTGCGGCGCCCGGCAGCTTTACCGGTGGGCGCATCATCAATATCGCTTCCATGGCGGGGCTCAAGGTGCTGCCGCAGATTGGCGCCTACTGCATGAGCAAGGCGGCCGTGGTGCAAATGACCAAGGCGATGGCGCTTGAATGGGGGCGTTTTGGCATCAATGTGAACGCGCTGTGCCCCGGCTACATCGACACCGAGATCAACCACGACCACTGGCACACCGAGCACGGCCAGAAACTTGTTGCCATGCTGCCGCGCAAGCGCGTGGGCCAGCCGCAGGACCTGGACGCGCTGATCGTCATGCTGGCCAGCGACCAGAGCCATTTTGTCAATGGCGCAGTGATTGCCGCCGACGACGGTTTTGCCGTCTGAATTTCCCCCTGCGTCGCTTCGCGCCTTTCCCCAAGGGGGACGCCTCCGGTGGACTGGCGAAGCCAGATCCACGGCGGCACTGGTATTGGCGCGCGCCAGTTTTTGCGCTTCGCACCACGCCAGGCCTTCCTAGCTTTAATCGGTTGTATTCCATGAGAATCGAAATTCCCGAGCACAAGAAACTGGTGCACGAAATGCGCTTTCCCGTGCGCTGGGGCGACATGGACGCCATGGGCCATGTGAACAACACGGTGTACTTCCGCTACCTGGAGACGGCACGCATCGACTGGATGGTGGCCGCGGGCTGCAACCCCGATCCGGCGGGCCAGGGGCCGGTCATCGTGAACGCTTTCTGTAACTTTTACCAGCAGCTCCAGTACCCCGACGAGGTGCTGCTCAAGCTCTACGTCAGCGACCCGGGCCGCACCACGTTTGAAACCTGGGGCACGATGGAGCGCATTGCTGCGCCTGGCGTGGTCTGCGCGGCCGGCGGGGCGACGACCATCTGGGTGGATTTCCCCAGGCAGAAGGCAATGGACTTGCCCGGCTGGATGCGGGCGCTGGTGACGCCGTGAGCCGCGCGGTGGTGCGCAAGCGCCGCATTGTCAAAGCTTCAAGGAAAATTGGCTTCTAGCGCTTATCCCATAAGCGCTAACAGCTATCAATTCAGGAGTTATTGCTTCTGCCGAGGCACGCGCCCCATCAGGTAAAACTCGGGATTTGGCTGCATGCCGGCAAAGCTGGCCATGCGGTTGGACAGGCCGAAGAACGCGGTGATGGCGGCAATGTCCCAGATGTCCTCGTCGTCAAAACCATGCGCGTGCAGCGCCTCGAAATCGCTGTCGTCAAGTTCGGCCGAGCGCAGGCAGACCTTCATCGCAAAATCGAGCATGGCGCGCTGGCGTGGGCTGATGTCGGCCTTGCGGTGGTTCACCGCCACCTGGTCGGCCACAAAAGGCTTCTTCTCGTGGATGCGCAGGATGGCGCCGTGGGCCACCACGCAGTACAGGCACTGGTTGGCCGCGCTGGTGGTGGTGACGATCATCTCCCGATCGCCCTTGGTGAGATGGCTGGTGCGGCCCGCGCTCTCGGGGTCCATCAGCGCGTCGTGGTAGGCAAAGAAGGCGCGCCACTCTGCGGGGCGGCGCGCGAAGCCCAGAAATACGTTGGGGATGAAGCCCGCCTTTTCCTGCACTTCCAGCACTTTGGCCTTGATGTCGTCGGGCAGGGCGTTGAGGTCGGGCGCGGGGTAGCGTGCGGTCATGGGTGGGCTCCTTGGTTTCAGCTGTTGTCTCTGCCGGGAATGATACGTGCGGCCATCTTTGGGCAGAGGCGGGCACGAAAAAGGCGCCGGGCCGAAGCCGAGCGCCTTGCGTCATGCCGCGCTGCTTACTTGAGCGTGCCCGCCTTGAGTGCTGCGAGTGCCGCCGCCACGCCGGCGCCGTAGGCCGGGTCGGCCTTGGTGCAGTGGGCAATGTGGCGTTCCTGGATGGCCTTTGACGCGCCACCGACCGAGCGGGCGGTGTTGTCAAACAGCACTTGCTGCTTTTCCGGCGCCATCAAACGGAACAGGTTGCCCGGCTGCGAGTAATAGTCCTCGTCCACGCGGTGGTTCCAGTGGTCGGCTGCGCCTTCGAGCGACAGCGGTGGCTCGGCAAAGTCGGGCTGCTCCTGCAATGCACCCTTGCTATTGGGCTCGTAGCCCACCTCCGCGCCGTTGTTGCTGTCCACGCGCATCGCGCCGTCGCGGTGGTTGCTGTGAAAGGGGCATTGCGGCGCATTCACCGGAATCTGGTGGTGGTTGACGCCCAGGCGGTAACGCTGTGCGTCGCCATAGCTGAAAAGGCGCGACTGCAGCATCTTGTCGGGCGAGAAACCGATGCCGGGCACCACGTTGGCCGGGTTGAAGGCCAGTTGCTCGATTTCGGCAAAGTAGTTCTCGGCGTTGCGGTTGAGCTCCAACACGCCCACGTCGATCAGCGGGTAGTCGCCGTGCGGCCAGACTTTGGTCAGGTCAAAGGGGTTGAGGTGGTAGGTGGCCGCGTCTTTCTCGGGCATGACCTGGATCTTCAGGTTCCAGCGCGGGAAGTCCTTGTTGTCGATGGCGTTCAGTAAGTCGCTTTGCGAGCTTTCGCGGTCCTTGCCGACCAGGGCCTCGGCTTCGGCGTCGGTCAGGTTCTGGATGCCTTGCTGCGTGACGAGGTGGAACTTGACCCAGAAGCGCTCGTTCTTCGCATTGATCAGGCTGAAGGTGTGGCTGCCAAAGCCGTGCATGTGGCGGTAGGACTTGGGCAGGCCCCGGTCGCTCATCACGATGGTGATCTGGTGCAGCGCCTCGGGCAGCAGGGTCCAGAAGTCCCAGTTGTTCTCGGCGCTGCGCATGTTGGTACGCGGGTCGCGCTTGACGGCGCGGTTCAGGTCCGGGAACTTCAGCGGGTCGCGCAGGAAGAACACCGGCGTGTTGTTGCCCACCAGGTCCCAGTTGCCTTCCTCGGTATAGAACTTCATGGCAAAGCCGCGAATATCGCGTTCGGCATCGGCCGCACCGCGCTCGCCGGCCACGGTGGAAAAGCGCATCGCCAAAGGCGTTTTCTTGCCGATGGCTGAAAACAGCTTGGCCTTGCTGTAGCGCGTGATGTCGTGCGTGACGGTGAAGTGGCCAAACGCACCCGAACCCTTGGCATGCATGCGCCGTTCGGGGATCACTTCGCGGGCAAAGTGGGCGAGTTTTTCCAGGTGCCACACGTCCTGCAGCAGCATCGGGCCACGTGGCCCTGCTGTCATGACGTTCTGGTTGTCGGCAACAGGTGCGCCGGCGGCGGTGGTGAGCTTGGACATGGTGAATCCTTTCATACGAAAACAAAATATTGAGCGCTGGCTCCTGGCCAGATGGCAAGGGGCAGGGTCTCTATTCCAATTAATAGCTAATAACTATTAATATGAATTTATTATTTTCGTTTTCTATGAAAAGGGCGAGCCTTGGCCCATCGTATTTATGCAAGGCGGTGATAGCCGGTGCCTTTGAAGGCGGGCAGGGGGTGAGAGTCTCGGCTTCAGCCCGTGACGAGTTTGTGCACCAAGTCCACGGCGGTGGATGCGCTGTATTTGCGCATCAGCCGGGCGCGGTAAATTTCTACGGTGCGGTGGCTGATGTCCAGAATTTTGCCAATTTCCTTGGACGTCAGACCTTCGAGCAGGCGTGCTGCCACCTCACGTTCGCGTCCTGTCAAACTGGATTTCACGGCACGGCGCTCGCTCAGGTCTTCCAGCGTCCAGATGCCAGCAGCATGGGGATCGGCGCGGTCGAGCGCACGGCCCGAGACATGGCACCAGAACATCTCGCCGTTGGCCCGCTTCATGATGCGGTTGTCCGAGTAGTGCCCCTTGGCGTTCAGGATGGGTTCCATGTGCGCGCCCAGGCGTTCGTATTCCTCGGCGCTCGGGTAGAGAATGCGAAACGACTGCCCCACCAGCACCTCGCGCGAGGCACCAAACATGGCGCAGAGATGGTCGTTGCAGTCGATCATGTCCCGATTGCGGGACACCACCATGCCCACCGGGGCCATTTCAAATGCAAGACGATAGTCAATGGGCATGGTGAAAATATCTACGAAAAACTACCTATATTAATACGTAGTATCGTTCGATAAACCTAATCAACAGGAGAGACGCGTGAACAAGGTATTTGCTTCAGCCACCGAAGCCCTCGCGGGGGTGGTGGAGGACGGCCAGTTGCTGGCGGTTGGCGGGTTTGGGCTGTGCGGGATTCCGGAGGCCCTGATCGAGGCGCTCCAGGCCAGCGGGGTCAAGGATCTCACCGTGGTCTCCAACAACGCAGGCGTGGACGGCTTCGGTCTTGGCAAACTGCTTGAGACGCGCCAGATCAAGAAAATGATCTCCAGCTACGTGGGGGAAAACAAGGAGTTCGAGCGCCAGTTCCTGGCCGGTGAGCTTGAATTGGAATTCACTCCCCAAGGTACGCTGGCCGAAAAGCTGCGCGCGGGTGGCGCCGGCATTCCAGCGTTCTTCACCAAGACCGGCGTGGGCACCATGGTGGCCGAAGGCAAGGAACTGCGCGAATTCGACGGCGAAACCTACGTCATGGAGCGCTCGCTGGTGCCGGACGTGGCGCTCGTCAAGGCCCATCGCGCAGACAAATCGGGCAACCTGCAGTTTCGCCTGACGGCACGCAACTTCAACCCGGCCGCGGCCATGGCCGGCAAGGTCTGCATCGTGGAAGTCGAGGAAATCGTCGAGACCGGAGCCATGGTGCCTGACGAAGTGCACCTGCCTGGTATCTACGTGCACCGCATCGTGCACAACCCGAACCCGGAAAAGCGCATTGAAAAGCGCACGCTGACCGACAAGAAAGGAGCCTGACATGCCTTGGACCCAAGACCAGATGGCGGCCCGCGCCGCGCAAGAACTCGAAGATGGTTTCTATGTGAATCTCGGCATCGGGATTCCTACGCTCGTCGCCAATTTCACTGGTGACAAAGAGGTGTGGCTGCAGTCGGAAAACGGCATGCTGGGCATCGGCCCCTTTCCCACCGAAGACCGGGTGGACGCCGACCTGATCAACGCCGGCAAGCAGACCGTGACCACGCTGCCCGGATCGTCCATTTTCGGCAGCCACGACAGCTTTGCCATGATTCGCGGCGGCAAGATCAACCTCTCGATTCTCGGTGCCATGCAGGTGAGCGAAGAAGGCGACCTGGCCAACTGGATGATTCCCGGCAAGATGGTCAAGGGCATGGGCGGCGCCATGGACCTGGTTGCCGGTGTGAAGCGCGTGATCGTGCTCATGGAGCACGTGGCGCGCAAGAAGGACGGCACCGAAGACCTGAAAATTCTGCCCAGCTGTACGCTGCCGCTCACGGGTGTGGGCGTGGTGGACCGCATCATCACCGACCTGGCCGTGATCGACGTGACGCCCGAGGGCCTCAAGGTGATCGAACTCGCACCTGGGGTAACGTTCGAGGCATTGCAAGCAAAGACCGGGGTGACGCTGCGACAATAGGACTGCACGGAGAGGTTGGATTAGCGAAAACGGGCCCGTCAAGGCCCGTTTTTCTTTTAGGGGTTTCGTTCGCAGCCTTCTCCAAAGCAAGCACAGGATTTTTCGATGTATTCACGCCGCTTCTGCTCTGTTGACCTCGCGTTCGCCATCCAATCGCTACTAATGGGAGCCGCTACATGATTTTGGTGACCGGAGGCGCCGGCTATATCGGCTCACACACTGGCGTGGCGCTCGCAGCGGCAGGCCAGCCGTATGTCGTACTCGACAATTTCAGCAACAGCCGCCGCAGCGTGCTGGAGCGCGTCGGCCGTATCACCGGGGTGGTGCCCCAGTGCATTGAGGGCGATGTGCGCGATGCGGCCTTGCTGGACAGCGTGTTTGCGAACTACCCCATTACTGCCGTCATGCACTTCGCTGGACTCAAGGCTGTGGGCGAGTCTGTGCGTGAGCCCTTGCGCTATTACGACAACAACGTGGTGGGCACGGTATCGCTGTTGCGCGCCATGCAGCGGGCACAGGTGCACACGCTGGTGTTTTCTTCCTCCGCCACGGTGTATGGCGATCCGGCCAGATCGCCCATCCGCGAAGATTTCCCACTCACCGCCACCAACCCTTACGGCTGGAGCAAGCTGATGATGGAGCAGGTACTGGCCGATGTGGATACGGCCAATCCTGGCCAATGGCGCATTGCCCGGCTGCGTTACTTCAACCCGGTCGGGGCGCATGAGAGTGGTCTGATTGGAGAGGACCCGCAAGACGTTCCGAACAACCTGTTGCCCTATGTGGCGCAGGTGGCCGCTGGCCAACGCAAATGCCTCAGCGTGTATGGCGACGACTACCCTACACCCGACGGCACGGGTGTGCGCGACTACATCCACGTTTGCGATCTGGCAGAGGGCCACGTGGCGGCGCTGCGCTACCTGCAAAGCCACACGGGCGTACTCACCGTGAATCTGGGAACTGGGCGACCCGTGTCCGTATTGGAGATGGTTCGCGGTTTCGAGCAGGCCAGCGGCCGCCCGGTCCCCTACCAGGTGGTGGCGCGGCGCCCTGGCGACGTGGCCGAGTGCTGGGCCGACCCGGCGCTGGCCGAGCGCCTGCTGGGCTGGCGAGCGCGTCATGGCGTGGAGCGCATGTGCCAGGATGCTTGGCGCTGGCAGGACGGTGTTGGGCGCAGCGTGAATCGGGAGTAGTCAGTTGCTTCAGCGTGAGCGCTTTTAAAAATAAAAAAGGCCTAAGTGAATCAATCACTTAGGGATGCTCTGCTTAAAGCGACTTTGAGTGTGCTGATGGCTCCCAGTTGAGCCAATTTGCAGAATGGGCGCGTGGCGCAGCGATTTTTCAGCCTGTACGGGCAGTTCTCTCGGCCCCTTGGCCGTTTGCAGGCGCACTCATCCCTGCGCTCTCATCAAAGTTCGCCGGGCCATCCACAGGTTGGACAGCGCAAACAGCGTGTGCAGTTGTGCCGTGTTCTTGCTCAAGCCGCGGTAGCGCACCTTGACGTGGCCAAACTGGCGCTTGAGCACCCTAAACGGATGCTCGACCTTGGCCCGGATGCTGGCCTTGATGCGTTCGAGCTGGTCGGTCAGGTCGTCGACCAGCCGGGTCTTGTCCAGCAGCTTGCGTTTGCCCGGGCGCATGGCAATGTTCCAGCGCACGCCCTCCTTGGCATCGGCCCGCTTGGCAGCGCCCTGGTAGCCAGCGTCGCCCCAGGCTTCGACTTCCTCGCCGTGCAGCAAGGTATTGGCCTCGACCACATCGCTGACGCTGCCTGCCGTTCCCCGCACCGTGTGCACCAGACCCGAGTCCGCGTCCACGCCAATGTGGGCCTTCATGCCGAAGTACCACTGATTGCCCTTCTGGCTTTGCTTCATCTGCGGGTCGCGCTTACCCGATGCGTTTTTGGTCGAGCTCGGTGCGGCAATCAGTGTGGCATCGACGACGGTGCCGGTGCGCAGCAGCAGTCCCTTGGCGCTGAGCAGTTCGTTGATGAGCGCCAGGATCTGCGGGGCCAGCTTGTGTTCTTCCAGCAGCCGGCGGAATCGAAGAATCGTCGTCTCGTCGGGCACTGCGGTGTCCCAGGTCAGGCCAGCGAATTCACGGAACAACGGCACGTCGTGCAGTGCCTCTTCCATGGCCGGATCGCTCAGCGTAAACCATTGCTGCATGAAGTGCACCCGCAGCATGGTCTCCACAGCAAACGGCGGGCGTCCGCGATTGCCTTGCGGTGCGTACGGCGTGATCAGAGCAACCAGTTCCGCCCACGGCACCACGCGCTCCATCTCCCCCAGGAACTCACGCTTGCGCGTGCGCTTGGTTGTCAGGTTCAGGCCAAGGTCCGCTTGCTTCATGCTTCAGATTTTCTCAGCTCATCGGCTCGCCGAGCACATCGGAAGCCGATTTATGCAGACTTTCCTTAGGCCTGTATCTGGCGGAGAGGGCGGGATTCGAACCCGCGGTGGGGATAAACCCACACACGCTTTCCAGGCGTGCGACTTAAACCGCTCATCCACCTCTCCGAAGCCCACGATTATGCCATGTGCGCGGTGCGTGCTGGGCGCTTTGGCGTGATTAAGAGCGTGACTGGCGCGTCTGTCTTGCGCCCGTGTGCGATTTCAGCGCCCTGGCCAATTTCATGGGGGATGGGTCCGCAAGCTCGGGCAGTGTGTCCGCCTCACCGTCAATGGTCGTCGTGCGGATCGCCTGCTCTGCCTGCAAGGCAGGTTGGTGGACGGTCACCAGAAATTTTCGCCGCCATGGTTCGGTTCCGCCCCCTCGTATTTGGCTTGCCAGAGTGCGTCGTCTGCATGCTGGAGCCAGGCGTCCAAGCGCTGTGTACTTCCTGCCGCCATGCAAGCCAAGCCTATGTTGGCAGCCCCGAGCGTGCCCAGGCTGGCAACTGGCGGATCGGCGAGTTTTGTCGCAGCTTGTGGGCCAGGTGCAGGGAATTCTCTTCCGAGGTATCGGGCTGCAACAGTACCAACGCTTCTCCACCAAACCCGGACACTTGGTCCGTTTACCGCATGGCCTGTGCCATCCGTTCGGCTAGCAATGCGAAAAGCGTTGGAAGAAAGAACCTCTACGCGGCGCGCTGCCCAGTGCTCTGCACCATCTTCATCGCCGACCCGATCAATGCCGACACCTCGGTCATGTTGCTAGGCACGATCAGCGTCGTGGTGGCGTCGGCTGCGACCTTGCTGTACGCCTCCACGGCTTTTTCTGCCACCTTGAGCTGTACCGCCAGATCGCCGCCGGGCTGGCGAATGGCGTTGGCGACGCGTTCAATGGCCTGGGCCGTGGCATCGGCGACGGCCAGAATGGAGGCCGCTTGACCCTGTGCGTTGTTGATGACCGCCTGCTTCTCGCCTTCTGAGCGGGCGATGAAGGCCTCGCGCTCACCGGTGGCGATGTTGATCTGCTCCTGGCGGCGGCCTTCGGAGGCGGCAATCAAGGCGCGTTTTTCGCGCTCGGCGGTGATCTGGGCCTGCATGGCGTGCAGGATTTCCTTGGGAGGCGTGAGGTCCTTGATCTCGTAGCGCAGCACCTTCACGCCCCAGTTCAGCGCTGCCTCGTCAATGGCCTGCACCACCTGGGCGTTGATGATGTCGCGTTCTTCAAAGGTTTTGTCGAGTTCGAGCTTGCCGATGACGCTGCGCAGCGAGGTCTGCGCCAGTTGCGTCACGGCGACGATGTAGTTGCTCGAACCGTAGCTCGCGCGCATCGGGTCGGTCACTTGAAAGTACAGGATGCCGTCCACCTGCAACTGCGTGTTGTCGCGCGTGATGCAGATCTGGCTGGGCACGTCGAGCGGGATTTCCTTCAGGCTGTGTTTGTACGCCACGCGGTCCACGAACGGCACGAGGAAATTCAGACCGGGCGTGAGGGTGCCGGCGTACTTGCCCAGGCGCTCCTTGACCCAGGCGTTTTGCTGCGGCACGACCTTGATTGAGCGCGCGATGAACAGAATGGCGATGACGAGAATGACGATGGCGACTTGCATGGAGAACGTTCCCTCTGTGTCGTTGAAATAGGTGTGGGCGCTCAGACTGGATCGACCAACAGACGGCTGCCCACCAGTTCGGCCACACGGTGCATGCCCACGCTGGGCGTGACGCCATTGCGGTGCACGGCAGTCCAGTTGGCACCGCGGTATTTGACAGCGGCGGTGCCATCGGCATTCCAGCTGTCGATCATGACCAACTCGCCCACGTCGAGATTCACGCTCCGGTCTGCCCGGGCAGAAGGATCGCCGGGGCGCCGGCGCCGGGCCCAGTGCCACGCGACGACTGCGCCGCCTCCCACCAAGGCGGCGGTCACGATTTGCACCACGGTGGACGCGCCTGCGTGCGCCGCGAGGGCTGCCGCTGCAAAGCCCACGGCCAGCATCAGCAGGTAGAAGGTGCCGGTCAGCAGTTCGGCCACCACCGTGCCCCCCGCCAGCAGCCACCAGATTGTCGATTCCGCCATCCCGCCGCCTCCGTATGCTTATTGCTTCATGAGCCCGCATTCTGGGTCAAAAGACAGAGACTTACGCGATCGGGTCGACATATTCCTTACACTGCGCGGCTATTTCGCTTTTTATCGCCGCGCAGAGGCGCGGCTGCTCGGAGGCCCCGCATGAAGTTTCGCTTTCCCATCATCATCATCGATGAGGATTACCGCTCGGAAAACACGTCCGGGCTGGGCATTCGCGCGCTGGCCCAGGCGATTGAGTCCGAGGGCTTCGAGGTGCTGGGGGTAACGAGCTACGGCGATCTGTCGCAGTTTGCGCAGCAGCAAAGCCGGGCGAGCGCCTTCATTCTGTCGATTGACGATGAAGAATTCACCCTGGGATCAGGGCTGGATCCAATCGTGCTGAGCCTGCGCAGCTTCATTGGAGAAGTGCGGCGCAAGAACGTCGATGTGCCTATTTACGTGCACGGTGAAACCAAGACCAGCCGCCACTTGCCCAACGATATCCTGCGCGAGCTCCATGGCTTTATCCACATGTTCGAGGACACGCCCGAGTTCGTGGCCAAGCACATCATCCGCGAGGCCAAGAGCTACCTCGAAGGCGTGCAGCCGCCGTTCTTCAAGGCGCTGCTCGACTACGCAGAGGATGGGTCGTATTCCTGGCACTGCCCAGGGCATTCGGGTGGTGTGGCGTTCCTCAAAAGCCCGGTGGGGCAGATGTACCACCAGTTCTATGGTGAGAACATGCTGCGCGCCGACGTCTGCAATGCGGTGGAGGAGCTGGGCCAACTGCTCGACCACAACGGCGCCATTGGCGAGAGCGAGCGCAACGCGGCGCGCATCTTCAACGCCGACCACTGCTTCTTCGTGACCAATGGCACCAGCACGTCGAACAAAATGGTGTGGCACCACACCGTGGCGCCGGGTGATGTGGTGGTGGTGGACCGCAACTGCCACAAATCCATCCTGCACAGCATCATCATGACGGGGGCGATTCCGGTTTTCCTGAAACCCACGCGCAACCACTTTGGCATCATTGGCCCGATTCCGAAAAGCGAGTTTGAGCCAGCCACGATCCAGGCCAAGATCAAAAAGAACCCACTGCTCAAGGGCGTGGATGCCAAAAAGGTGAAGCCGCGCGTGCTGACGCTTACGCAGTCGACTTACGACGGTGTGCTCTACAACACCGAAACCATCAAGGGCATGCTCGACGGCTACGTGGAGAACCTGCACTTTGACGAGGCGTGGTTGCCGCATGCAGCGTTTCACCCGTTTTATGGCAGCTACCACGCCATGGGCAAGAAGCGTACGCGGCCCCAGCATTCGGTGACCTACGCTACGCAGTCCATCCACAAGCTGCTCGCCGGCATCAGCCAGGCGAGCCATGTGCTGGTTCAGGATTCGCAGACCACCAAGCTCGACAGGCACCTCTTCAATGAGGCCTATCTGATGCACACCAGCACGAGCCCGCAGTACAGCATCATTGCCAGTTGCGACGTGGCCGCCGCCATGATGGAGCCGCCCGGTGGCACTGCCTTGGTGGAAGAAAGCATTTTGGAGGCGCTGGATTTTCGCCGCGCCATGCGCCAGATTGAAGAAGAGTTCGGCAAGAAAGATTGGTGGTTCAAGGTCTGGGGGCCGGAAAAGCTGGTCGACGAAGGCATTGGCCGCGCTGAAGACTGGATCATCCGCAGCGACAGCAAGAGCCGCAAGGTGGGCAGCAAGTGGCACGGCTTTGGCCAGCTGGCCGACGGCTTCAACATGCTCGACCCGATCAAGTCGACCATCGTCACGCCCGGGCTGAACCTCGACGGCAAGTTCGACAAGACGGGCATTCCGGCATCCATCGTCACCAAGTATTTGGCCGAGCACGGCGTGGTGGTGGAGAAGACGGGGCTTTACAGCTTCTTCATCATGTTCACCATCGGTATCACCAAGGGCCGCTGGAACACCTTGCTGACCGCGCTGCAGCAATTCAAGGACGATTACGAGAAGAACCAGCCCATGTGGCGCATCCTTCCCGAGTTCTGCCAGCAGCACAAACGCTACGAGCGCATGGGGCTGCAGGAGTTGTGCCAGCACGTGCATGAGATGTACGCCAAGTACGACATCGCGCGCCTGACGACCGAGATGTACCTCTCGGATCTGACCCCGGCCATGAAACCATCGGATGCCTTCGCGCATATCGCGCACCGTACGACCGAGCGGGTGGAAATCGACCATCTGGAGGGCCGCATCACCGTCGGCCTGGTCACGCCGTACCCACCCGGCATTCCGCTGCTGATTCCGGGCGAGGTGTTCAACAAGAAGATCGTGGACTACCTCAAGTTCGCGCGCGAATTTGCCAAGCTGTGCCCAGGCTTCGAAACCGACATTCACGGTTTGGTGGAAATCGAGGACGACGCGGGCACCGTGCGTTACTACGCCGATTGCGTGGCCGCGGGCGACGCAGAACGCGCGCCCAAGCCCTTGGCCACTGTCGAAAACCTGGTGCAGGTGGGCGACGATGGACCGTTTCACCGGCAGGTCTGACGCGAAGACGCCGGCATGAGATCGCTCCCGGCGCAGGCCGTGGAGCGATTTTTTTTGAGGCCCTCTGAATCCACTCGGCCAACGCATGCGTATGGGTTGTCAGCCGCCCGATTTTTTGTTCGAGCGGTCTGTCTCAAACCCCATAGGAGTTTTCCATGCGCATTCATTTCAAACCCCGTCTTGCCGCCATCGGCCTGTCTGTTGCCCTGTCTGCCGCCACACTGCCTGCGACGGCCCAGGTCATGGTGGGCGGTGCGCCCATGCTGCCCAGCAAGGACATCATCGACAATGCCGTCAACTCCAACGACCATACAACCCTGGTCGCCGCCGTCAAGGCTGCAGGCCTGGTCGAGACGCTCAAGGGTCCAGGTCCATTTACCGTCTTTGCCCCCACCAACGACGCCTTTGCTGCACTGCCCGCCGGCACGGTGGACACGCTCCTCAAGCCCGAGAACAAACCCACGCTGACCAAGGTGCTGACGTACCACGTGGTGGCCGGCAAGTACGACGCGGCTGCCATCATGAAAATGATCGCCGACGGTCACGGCATGGCCAAGCTCAAGACGGTAGAGGGCGGCACGCTGACAGCCAAGGCGGGTGCCATGGGCAAGGGCGTCACGGTGACCGACGAAAAGGGTGGCACGGCTGACGTGACCATTGCCGACGTGGTTCAGTCGAATGGCGTGATTCACGTGGTCGACAAGGTGCTCATGCCCAAGTAAGTGCGGCTTGCCCAGCCCGACCCGCTCGCCGTGCACATGGCCGGCGGGTTTTTTAATGCTCGGTCGGCATGTCCTCGCGCACCCTGACAAAGCTGGCAAAGCGCGGCAGACCACTGTCGTGCGTGCCGAGAAAGCGGTAGGTCACCCAACTGCCCACCGGAGGCGGTGCGGCGCGGTCTGCATCGCTAAAGCCCGTGCCCAGCTTGAAGCGCTGGCCACCCGGCATTTCGAGCAGCAGCGCCCCCATCTTGCCGGCGTGCTTGCCCTTGCCGGGCAGGTGAGCGACCACACGCGCTTCGGCGTCGTCGTGGGTTTTTACTTTGATGAGATCGTCGCTGCGACCTTCGCGGTAGAGCGAATCGCCGCAGTGCAATACCAGCCCCTCGCCGCCCGCCCGCACCGTGCGCAGCAGCAGGGCGTGCAGTGCTTCCGGGCTGCTGATGCGGTGCTGCGCAACCGCCTGTACCCAGGGTTGACCAATGTGCGCGATCGTTCTTTGCAGCTCTGGCAGGCGGTGGTCGAAAGTGCCAGGGTATGCCGGCAGGTCAAACACCATGTAGCGCATCTGCCGCCAGGCGGCGTCGCCAGCGTCCACGCTGCGCACGGTGGACTGGGCCTGTGCAAACTGGCCCCGCCCAGCCCACAGTTCACCGTCCATCGCCGTGCTCGGCCAGTTGGCGGTGAACCAGGCGGGCGGGGTGACGGGCTCGCCGCCTCGGGTACGCAGGTGCTGGCCGTCCCAATAGCCGCGTACGCCGTCGTATTTTTCGCTGACCCAATAGTCGGCCAGGGGCAACCCTGGCCGGTAGACGCTCGCTAGCAGCAGGGCCGGCGGTTCCCCGGCCTGGGCGGGTGCCCACAGCGCCAGCGCACACCAAAAAAGCGCGAGCCGTCTCTGCATGTTGCTATCTTAGTGAGAGCTGCATGCGCATAAGGGGCAAGCACTAAAGGCTGATTTGGCTTTAAATTTTGAAGCCTACACCATGTCGCGGCTGATGCCTGCCGTCTGGCTGAAACCGCCATCCACGTAGGTGATTTCGGCCGTCATGCCACTGGCCAGATCGCTCAGCAGAAACGCTGCCACGTTGCCCACGTCTTCGATGGTCACGTTGCGGCGCAGGGGTGAGGCGCTGGCCACGCCGGAGAGCAGCTTGCCGAAATCCTTGATGCCGCTGGCGGCCAGTGTCTTGATGGGGCCGGCGCTGATGCCGTTGACGCGCATGCCCTTGGGGCCCAGCGCTTCGGCCAGGTAGCGCACGCTCGCCTCCAGGCTGGCCTTGGCCAGGCCCATGGTGTTGTAGTTGGGAATGGTGCGCAGCGCGCCCAGGTACGACAGCGTCAGCAGCGCCGACTTGTCGTTCAGGTAGGGCAGGGCGGCCTTGGCCATGGCCGGGAAGCTGTAGGCGCTGATGTCGTGCGCCACGCGAAAGCCTTCGCGCGAGAGCCCTTCGAGGAAATCCCCGGCAATCGCTTCGCGCGGGGCAAAGCCGATGCTGTGCACGAAGCCGTCGAGCTTGGGCCAGGTGGCTGAAAGATCACGGAACATGCGCTCGATCTGCTCGTCGCTGGCGACGTCGCAATCGAACACCAGCTCGGAGCCGAACTCGGCGGCGAATTCGGTGATGCGGTCCTTGAAGCGTTCGCCGACGTAGCTAAAGGCGAGTTCGGCGCCCTGCTGGTGGCAGGCGCGTGCAATGCCGTAGGCAATGGAGCGGTTGGACAGCACGCCGGTAATCAGCAGCTTCTTGCCGGTTAGAAAGCCCATGGTGGTTCTCCTGTAGCGAAATGGGAAAGTGAATGCGCTGGCCAGGGCAGGGTTTGCCGCATGCCTTGTGGGGCGGGAGCCTTGCCAGCGTGGTGCAGAATTCTCGCATGCGAATCTGGCTGATCTTCCTGTCCTGCTGGCTGGCGCTGCCGGCCTGGGCAGCGCATGCGTATGCGCTGTGGGGCGAGCCGCTGTATGCGCCCGGATTCACGCACTTCGCCTATGTGAATCCTGATGCTCCCAAGGGTGGCGAGTTGCGCCTGGTGAGCAACCAGCGCACCTCCACCTTCGACAAATACAACCCCTTCACCATGCGCGGCGCGGCGCCGGCCTACCTGACCGAGCTGATGTTCGACAGCCTGCTGACCGGCTCGCTGGATGAAACCGCCACCGGCTACGGCCTGCTGGCCGAAGACGTGAGCGTGGCGAGCGATGGCCTCTCGGCCACCTTCCGTCTGCGGCCCGAGGCGCGCTTTCACAACGGCGACCCGGTGCTGGCGCAGGACGTGGCCTGGACGTACGAGACGCTGGTGGGGCCCTTCACCTCGCCCGCCTACAAAACACTGCTGATCGACGTGGCGGGTGTGGATGTGGTGAACGACCGCACCGTGCGCTTTCGTTTCAAGAAGCCCAACCGCGAACTGCCACTGACCGTCGGCGGCCTGCCCATTTTCAGCCGTGCCTGGGGCAGGGAGAACGGCAGGTCCAAACCCTTCGACCAGGTGGTGACCGACATTCCGATCGGCAGCGGGCCTTACAAAATCGGCCCGGTGCGCTTTGGCAAGGACATCACCTACGTGCGTGACCCGAACTACTGGGCGCGCGACCTGAACGTGCGACGCGGCCAGAACAATTTCGACCGCATCGAAGTGAAGATCTACAAGGACGCCACGGCCCGGCTCGAAGCGTTGAAGGCGGGCGAATTCGACCTGATGCGTTTCTTCAGCGCGGGCGATTGGGCCCGGCGCGTGAACGGCAAGAAGTTCGACACGGGCGAGTTGGTGAAGGGCGAATTCGCGCACAAGCTTCCCACGGGGTTTCAAAGCTATGTGCTCAACACGCGCCGGCCTTATCTGCAAGATGAGCGCGTGCGCGAGGCCTTGGGCCTGGCAATCGATTACGAGTGGATGAACCGCCAGCTCTTCTATGGGGCCTATCAGCGCGTGCACGGCCTGTTTGGCAACACCGCTTGCGAGACGCACGGTAGCCCCTCGTCCGAGGAACTGGCGCTGATGGAGCCCTGGCGCAAGAGCATTCCCGCTGCTGCGTTCGGTCCCATGCCGCAGCCCCCGCGCACCGATGGCGACCACAGTTTGAGAGACAACCTGCGCCATGCGAAAACCCTGCTGAATGAGGCAGGCTGGGCCGTGAAAGACGGGCTGCTGCGCAACGCTCAGGGCGAGCCCATGGTGCTCGAATACATGGACAGCAACGAAGGTGGCGTGCGCACCGTCTCACCCTGGATGCGCAATCTGGAAAAGCTCGGCATCACGCTCAAGTTTCGCTCGGTGGATTTCGCGCTGTACCAGGAGCGGCTGCAGAAGTTCGATTTCGACATCACGTCGATTGCGTACCAGGGCACCAACAACCCCGGCCAGGAATTCGCCGACCTGTTTGGCAGCAAGGCCGCTGACACGGAGGATTCTGGCAACTTCGCCGGGGTGAAGAGCCCGGCGGTCGATGCCATGATCAGCGCCATGACCAGCGCCAAAACGCAGCAACAGTTGCTGCCCGCCTGCCATGCACTCGAACGCACCATCGTGGCCGGCCATTACCTCATCCCGCAGTGGAGCGCGGGCACGCACCGCATGGCTTACAACGCCTGGCGCCTGGCCAAGCCAGACGTGGTGCCGCCGTATTCTCCGGGCGAAACCTGGGTGATCGACACCTGGTGGGTACGCATTCCACCTCAGACCGAACCCAGCCCGCGCTAAGCCATGTTCGCCTACATCCTCAAACGCATCCTGCTCATGCTGCCCACACTGCTGGGCGTACTGATGCTCACCTTCGCCGTGGTGCAGTTCGTGCCCGGCGGGCCGGTGGAGCAGTACCTCGCCGAGGCCAAAGCGGGCGCAGGGCGGGCGGGCGCAGAGGGCGGCGGGCTGGGCTACCGCGGCGCGCAGGGCGTGGACCCCAAGCGCCTGGAGCAAATCAAGAAGTTGTATGGCTTTGACAAACCGCCGATGGAGCGTTTTGTCCAGATGCTGGGCCAGTTCGCGCGCTTCGATCTCGGGCGCAGTTTTTTCCAGAACAAGGACGTGTGGCAACTGGTGAAGGAAAAGATGCCAGTGTCCATCAGCCTGGGCCTGTGGACTTTTTTCATCAGCTACCTGGTCGCCGTGCCGCTGGGCGTGGCCAAGGCCGTGCGGGCGGGTTCCCGCTTCGATCTGGTCACGACGCTGCTGATTTTGGTCGGCTATGCCATTCCGGGTTTTGTGCTTGGTGTGGCACTGCTAGTCATATTCGGCGGGCAGTTGCAGTGGTTTCCGCTGCGCGGGCTGACGTCGAGCAACTGGGACGAGCTGGGTTGGGGCGCGCGCATCGCGGACTACCTCTGGCATATCACGCTGCCCATCATCGCCATGGTGGCGGGCAGCTTTGCGGTGACGGCCATGTTGACCAAGAACGCCTTCCTGGAAGAGATTCGCAAACAGTATGTGCTGACCGCGCGTGCCAAGGGCCTGTCTGAACGCCAGGTGCTGTGGAAGCATGTGTTTCGCAATGCGCTGATCCCCATCATCACGGGGTTTCCGGCGGCGTTCATTGGCGCGTTTTTCACGGGGTCGCTGCTGATCGAAACGCTGTTTTCGCTCGATGGCCTGGGGCTGCTGAGCTACGAGAGCGTGATCCGGCGCGACTACCCGGTGGTGATGGGCACGCTGTACCTGTTCACGCTGATCGGCCTGGTCACCAAGCTGATTTCCGACCTCTGCTATGTGTGGGTGGACCCGCGTGTCAAATTCGATTAGCCCCCCTGCATCGGCCGAAGGCCGCCTTCGCACCGCAGGGGGGGCGCCCCTGGCGGCAGGACAAAGCCCGATCCGTGGGGGCGCTGGCGATGGCGCTGTGGCGGCGTCGGCGCCGCCGTCCTTGTCGCCCAGCCGCCGCGCCTGGCTGCGCTTCAAGCGCAACCGTCTGGGCTACTGGAGCCTGGTGATTTTCGTGGTGCTGGTGGCGGTGAGTCTGTGTGCCGAGCTGGTCAGCAACGACCGGCCGCTGGTGGTGCGCTACGAAGGGCAGCTCTACTTTCCCATGCTGAAGGACTACCCCGAGACCACTTTCGGCGGCGATTTTTTGACCGCCACCGACTATCTGGATCCGTACATTCGAAAGAAGTTGAAGGAAGGCAGCAACTGGGCGCTGTTCACGCTCAACCCCTACGGCCCGAACACGCTGAACTATTTTGCCAAAGAGCCCAATCCCTCAGCGCCCACGACCGAGAATTGGCTGGGCACGGACGACCGGGGGCGCGACCTTGCGGCACAGTTGCTCTACGGCTTTCGCGTCAGCGTGCTGTTTGCACTGGCGCTCACCGCCACCGGCGTGCTGCTGGGCATGGTGACGGGCGCCATCCAGGGCTTCTTTGGCGGCAAGACGGACCTGGCGTTCCAGCGCTTCATCGAGATCTGGGGTTCCATGCCCGAGCTGTATCTGCTGATCATCTTCAGCGCAGTGCTCGCGCCCAGCATTGGGCTGCTGCTGGTTTTGCTGAGCCTGTTTGGCTGGATGGGCCTCTCGGACTACGTGCGCGCCGAGTTCCTGCGCAACCGCCAGCTCGATTACGTCAAGGCCGCGCGGGCGCTGGGCGTGGGCAACGGGCAAATCATCTGGCGCCACATCCTGCCCAACAGCCTGACGCCCGTGGTCACGTTTTTGCCGTTTCGCATGAGCGCCGCCATCCTTGCGCTGACCTCGCTGGATTTTCTGGGCCTGGGCGTGCCGCCGGGGACGCCGTCGCTGGGCGAACTGCTCAGCCAGGGGAAGAACAACATTGATGCGTGGTGGATTTCGCTCTCCACCTTCGCCGTGCTCGTGGTCACGCTGCTGCTGCTGACTTTTATGGGCGACGCGCTGCGCGACGCGCTCGACCCCCGCAAGGCAGATAAGTGACGGCAACTTCGGCTCAGCCTTTGCTGCAAGTGCACGACCTGTGCGTGCGCTTTGGCGCCAAGGAAGTGGTGCGCGATGTGAGCTTCGAGATCGCACCCGGCGAAAAACTCGCACTGGTGGGCGAATCGGGCTCGGGCAAAACCATCACCGCGCTCAGCCTGCTGCGCCTGGCAGGCGATGCGCTGGTGCAGGGCCAGGCGCTGTTTGAGGGCCGCGACCTGCTGGCACTCACCGAGCGCGAGCTGCGCGGTGTGCGCGGTGGCGACATTGCCATGGTTTTCCAGGAACCCATGACGGCGCTCAATCCGCTGATGACGGTGGGCCGGCAGATCAGCGAAGTTTTGGAGCTAAAACAGGCGCTGACGCAGGCGCAGTCTTGGCAGGCAGCTATCGAATTGATTGCAAGCACGGGCATCCCCGAGCCTGCGCGCCGCGCCACCGCGTTCCCGCACCAGCTCTCGGGCGGGCAGCGCCAGCGCGCCATGATTGCCATGGCGCTGGCCAGCCGCCCCAAACTGTTGCTGGCCGACGAGCCCACGACGGCCCTCGATGTCACGCTGCGCGGGCAAATTCTTGACCTGCTGTCCGACCTGCAGCGCCAGACTGGCATGGCGGTGTTGCTCATCACGCACGACCTGAATCTGGTGCATCGCTTTGCCGACCGCGTGGCCGTGATGGAGCAGGGCGTGCTGGTCGAACAGGGCCCCGTGGCCGACATCTTTCGGGCCCCGCAGCACGCCTACACGCGCCGGCTCATCGCCAGCCAGCCCAAGCGCGACGTGGTGGAGGGCGCGCCGGATGCGGCCGCAAAGCCGCTGTTGCGTGCACAACACCTGCGCGTGGGCTACCCGACGCCGTTGCCGGGGGTGCGCGGCTGGTTCAAAAAGGGCGAATTCATTGCGGTGCACGGCGCCGACCTGTGCCTGTTGCCCGGCCGCACGCTGGGCGTGGTGGGCGAATCAGGGTCGGGCAAATCGACACTCGCGCAGGCTTTGCTGGGCCTGCTGCCGTACCAGGGCAGCGTCGAGGTGGTGGGCAGTGCATGGCAGGCACCCAGCGCGCGCAACACGCCCGCCAACCAGCGCTTGCGCCGGCAGATTCAGGTGGTGTTCCAGGACCCGTTCTCGTCCCTCTCGCCGCGCCTGACGGTGGAGGAAATTGCCGGTGAGGGCCTGCGCGTGCATGAACCGGCTCTGCCCTTGCCCGAGCGCCGGCGCCGGGTGGAGGCTGCGCTCGCCGAGGTAGGCCTGACAGACGCGCAATTTCCGGGCCTGCTGGCGCGCTACCCGCATGAGTTTTCGGGCGGCCAGCGCCAGCGCCTGGCGATTGCGCGGGCGCTCATCGTGCAGCCGCGCGTGCTGGTGCTCGACGAGCCCACCAGCGCGCTCGACGTCACCATCCAGCAGCAGGTGCTGGCCCTGCTGCAGCGCCTGCAGAAGGACAAGGGCTTGGGTTACCTGCTCATCACGCACGACGTGGAGGTGATCCGCGCCATGGCGCACGACGTGCTGGTCATGAAGGATGGCGAGGTGCTCGAAAGCGGCAGCGTCGGCCAGGTGCTCGACGCACCGCGCCACCCCTATACGCAGCGTCTCGTGGCGGCGGCCACGGCGTTGCCGGTGCGCTGACCGGGGCGCCGGCCGCAACAAGACGCAGGCCAAAGCCGGCGCGCCATGGTCTGCCCCCGTGCGCAGGCTGGGAGATCGTGAACACACGTTCTTACATCTGTTTCCACGCGGAGGGCGCAGTCCTACGGGTCGCGGGGTGTCGGGCCTTTATTCTATGAATGTGAAAAATTCGCATTCAATCGCACTGCCTGAAGAGTGTGCCAACCGAGAGAGACCCCTCATGACCTTATTCCGAAATATGAAGTTCACCTTGGGCGCCGCCCTGCTGGCCGGTCTGGCGGCCTGCGGTGGTGGTGGCAGCGACAGCGCCGCGGGCAGCGGCACGCTGCGTCTGGCACTGACCGATGCGCCCAGTTGCGGTTACGACGCTGTCAATGTCACCGTCACGAAAGTCCGTGTCCACCAGAACAGCAGCGCCAGCGATGCCGATGCTGGCTGGTCCGAAATCGTGCTGAACCCCGCGCGCCGGGTGGACCTCCTCGGCCTTACCAATGGCGTGTTGATGGAACTGGGCCAGGTACCGCTGCCCACGGGCAAATACACCCAGATGCGCCTGGTGCTGGCCGACAACAGCGCCACCCAGCCGCTGGCCAATTCGGTGCTGCCCACTGGCGGCCGCGAAGTGGCCCTCAAGACGCCGAGCGGCCAGCAGTCGGGTGTCAAGACCAACATCAATATCGACATCGCCGAGAACAAGATGGCCGATTTCGTGCTGGACTTCGATGCCTGCAAGTCGGTGGTGCAGGCCGGGGCGTCCGGCCAGTACCTGCTCAAGCCGGTGGTGGCGGTGATCCCGCGCTATGTGTCCGGCGTGCAAGGGTATGTGGACCCGGCCCTGAGCGCGGGTGCCACCCGCGTGTCGCTGCAGGTCAACGGCACCGTCGTGAAAGCGACCACTTCTGACAGCACCGGCAAGTTCCTGCTGCAGCCCGTGGCGCCAGGCAACTACACGCTGGTCATGGCGGCACCGGGCCATACGTCGGCCGTGGTCACCGGGGTGCCCGTGGCGGCGGAGACCGTGACACCCGTGGCCAGTGCGGCTGCGCCCGTGGCCCTGCCACCCTCGGCCAGCGCCAGCGCTACGGGCACCGCGCCAGCCGACACGCTGGTGCGCGCGCTGCAACCTCTCGCAGTGGGCACCGTGGAGATCGACGGCCAGTACGTGAACAGCGTTACGGGCGCCTATGCCTTCTCGCTGCCGGTCAGCGCCCCGCTGGTGGCCGCCTATGCCGCAGCGCCCGCGCCGCTGGTGTTCGCTGCCGACGCGTCTGCGGCCGGCCGGTACACCCTGCGCGCCAGCCTGCCGGGCTTTGCCGACAAGGACGCTGTGCTGCCCGCCCTGACCGCTGGGGGCGCCGCCACCGCCAACTTCACTTTCCCCTGAGGGGAAGCGGACAGGCAGGGCGAGCGCTCTGCACAGTGCCTGTTTTATATAAAAACGGCCTGTGGCGCTTACTGGATAAGCGCATATAGCTATTAAATAAGTAGCAATCATCGGGCCGCTCTGTGCGGCCCGATGCATTTCGGCTAAGGAGCCTCTGCACGAATTGCGTGGCAAGTGGGCGCTGCGGATCGCCCGAGGCCGCAGATGCACACGGCGCGACGATTCGTGCAGAGGCTAGCGCAGGTACGAGCGCAGCACGGCCGTGACCTGGTTCATGGCTTCGCTGCGGGCCGCCTCTGAAAGCCCTGGTGCGCCTACGTGCTCGCACAGGTGGCCTTCCAGTACCTGGGCCATCAGACCGTTGACAGCGCCGCGCACTGCCGCGATCTGCTGCAGCACGGCGGCGCAGTCGGTCTCGGCGAGCAGGGCTTTTTCCAGTGCAGCGGCCTGGCCCTGGATGCGGCGCACGCGCGCCAGCAACTGCTTCTTCCCTGCGATGGTGTGTGCCATGGTGCTTGCCCTTTTTGATACTGGGGTGGAGTATATTTCAGGCATTCTCCCGCCGCCTTCCTCCCATGCAAGCCTCTGCCCAGAACCCGGACTGGACCCATTCCCACCATTTCCACCAGGGCAACCCGCTGGCCGAACGCCATACGCGCTGGGCGATGGCCCTGACGGCGGCGATGATGGTGGTCGAGATCGCGAGCGGCTGGATCTTCAACTCCATGGCCTTGCTGGCCGACGGCTGGCACATGAGTTCGCACGCGCTGGCGCTGGGCCTGTCGGCCATGGCCTATGCGGCGGCGCGGCACTATGCGCACGACCGGCGGTTTTCCTTCGGTACCTGGAAGATCGAGGTGCTGGCGGGCTACACCAGCGCGCTGGCGCTGGTGCTGGTGGCGGGCGTGATGCTGGTGCAGTCGCTCCAGCGGCTGTTGGCGCCCCAGCCCATCCACTATGACGAGGCCATCGCCATCGGTGTGCTGGGTCTGCTCGTCAACCTGGCCTGCGCCTGGCTGCTGCGCGACGGCCACCACCATGGCCACGGCCACGGGCATTCCCATGGCCATGCGGGCCACCACCATGACCTGAACCTGCACTCGGCCTACCTGCATGTGCTGGCCGATGCGGCCACCTCGGTGCTGGCCATCGTGGCGCTGTTCGGCGGCAAGCTCTGGGGCTTCGACTGGCTCGACCCGGTGATGGGCCTGGCGGGCGCGGGCCTGGTGGCCGTGTGGGCCCAAGGGCTGCTGCGCGACGCGGGCAAGGTGTTGCTCGATGCCGAGATGGAGGCGCCGGTGGTGGAGGAAATCCGCGAGGTCATTGCGGCCAGCCCGGTGCCGGCGCGCATCAGCGATTTGCACGTCTGGCGCGTGGGCCGGGGCGACTATGCCTGCATCGTGTCGCTGGTGACGGCACCGGGTGCAGACCCGGAATATTTCAAGCAGCAGCTGCGGGTGCACGAGGAACTGGTCCATATCACGGTCGAGATCCAATCCGCCGGCGCTGGCGCTGCGGGCTGATGTTTTCTGCTATGCCACCGGCAGGCCGCCGCAGCGGCGGGGCAGAATCCCCGCGTGGCGCGAAGGCGTGCTGACACTACGGAACCCCGGCGATGAAATTCAGCGAACTTGAAGACGATACCGAGCACACCGAACACACGCCCCAGCAGCGGGCCGCCGCCGCATCGCGCAGCACCTGGGTGAGCGTGGGGGTCAATGTGCTGCTGACCTCGGTGCAGATCGTGGTGGGCGTGCTGGCCAAGTCGCAGGGCCTGATCGCCGACGGCATCCATTCGCTGTCGGATCTCGTGGCCGACTTCGTGGTGCTGTTCGCCAACCACCATGCCCAGAAAGACGCCGACGAGGGCCACCCTTACGGTCACCACCGTTTCGAGACAGCCGCCTCGCTGGTGCTGGGTCTGCTGCTGCTGGGCGTGGGCGTGGGCATGGTGTGGTCCGCGGTTGTCAAGCTGGAGAACCCCGAAACCGTACCGCAGGTGCATGTGATCGCCCTGTGGGTGGCTGGCGGCGCGCTGCTGGGCAAGGAGCTGCTGTTCCGCTACATGCTGGCCGTGGCCAAGCGCGTCAAGTCGAGCATGCTGGTGGCCAACGCCTGGCATGCGCGCTCGGACGCCGCCTCGTCGCTGGTGGTGGGTGTCGGCATCGCCGGCAATCTGGCCGGCTATCCCATCCTGGACCCGATCGCCGCGCTCATCGTCGGCTTCATGGTCGCAAAAATGGGCTGGGGGTTTGGCTGGGATGCGCTGCACGACCTCATGGACCGTTCGGTGGACGAGCAGGAGGTGCAGGCCATCCGCCAGACGCTGCTCGACACCCCTGGCGTGAGCGGTGTGCACGACGTGCGCACGCGCAAGATGGGCGACATGATCGTCGTTGATGCGCACCTGGAGGTGAATGCCGCGCTGACCGTGGAGGCCGGCCACGACATTGCCGTTGCAGCGCGCCAGCGCGTGCTGCAGCGCCACCGTGTGCTCAACCTCATGACCCATGTGGACCCGTGGCGCCTGCCCGACCTGGACCACGCCGCGCCGCCCGTGGCACGGTAGGTCGTTTTATTGGCGCAGAGCAGGCCCGGGCAACCGGGGCCGCACTAGGCGCCGTCCCGCCAGCCGCAGCAGTTCCAGCCACGCCAGGCACAGCACCAGCAGGCCCGCGGCCACCACCATGCCCTGAGATCCGGGCAAAACCAACCCCATCAGGGCGCGCAGCCATGGAATGGCCAGCACCGCAGCCAGCAGCACCAGCATGGCGGCGGTGATGCGCCACAGCCAGGGAGTGGGGGCGGTGATGCCCAGTAGCGCGGGGCGCGACAGATCGCGGTTTGCCAGAATCAACAGCATCACGCCAAGCACCAACGTGAGGAAGACCACGGTGCGGCTCTGGGCGCTGCTCCAGCCTTGGTCCGCCAGCCAGGCCTGCCCAGCCAGCAGCACGGCCGCCATGCCAATGCCTTGCAGCACGGAGTAAAGCAAGGGGCCCATGGCAAAGGGCGAGTCGGAAACAGGGCGGGGCGGCCGTTCCATGCTGCCGCTGGCTTCGGGCTCGGCTTCCAGCACGACCGCGCAGGTGGGGTCGATCAGCAACTGCAGCAGCACGATATGCACCGGCATCAGCAGCGTGGGCCATTTCAGCAGCGTGGGGCCCAGCACCAGCGCGATGATGGGGATGTGGACCGCAAAGGTGAAGCGCGTGGCTTTGCGCACGTTGTCGTCGATGCGCCGTCCCTGGCGGATCGCGGCCACGATGCGCGCAAAGCTGTCGTCCAGCAGCACCAGCGCGGCGGCCTCGCGCGCCACGTCGGTGCCGCGTTCGCCCATGGCGATACCCACGTCGGCGGCCTTGAGTGCGGGGGCGTCGTTCACGCCGTCGCCGGTCATGGCCACCACCTCGCCGCTGGCGCGCAGCAGCTGCACCAGGCGCAGCTTGTGCTGGGGCTGGAGGCGCGCGCACAGGTCCACGTGGCGCAGCCGCTCGGCAAGGGCCGCATCGTCCAGCGCTTCCAGCTCTGCGCCGGTGATGACGTCGGGGCGGTCTGACAGGCCCACCTGCTGGGCAATGGCGCGGGCCGTGGCCGGGTGGTCGCCGGTCATCATGATCACACGCACGCCGGCGCGTCGGCATTCGGCCAGCGCGGCGGGCACCTCGGGGCGGGGTGGGTCGGCCAGGGCCACCAGGCCCAGGAAGTCGAAATCGAAGTCGTGCTGGCTTTGCGGCCAGGGCGGGGGCTGGTCGGGCGCCGGGGCCTGGCCCCGCCAGCGCCCCCGCGCCACGCCCAGCACGCGCAGGCCGCGCTCGGCCATGGCTTCAACCTGGCTGCGGATCGCGCCCAGCCGCACCGCGTCGAGATGGCACAGATCGGCCACGGCCTCGGGTGCGCCCTTGGTGGCCAGCAGGTGCACGTCCGGCTCGTCGCTGGCGAACACGCGCGTCATGGCCAGGATCTCGCCCGAGAGGGCGTATTCGAACTCGGGCTCACGCCCGTCATGCACATGCTCGGTGCCTTCCAGCCACTGGTGGCCGAAATGCTGAATGGCCTTTTCCATGGGGTCGAACGGATCGCCCGGCGTCGCCAGCATGGCGAATTCGGCCAGCAGGTGAAAGTCTTCGGGCAGATGGCTGGCGCCTTCGGGGCGGAAATGCTGTTCGGGAGTGGCCAGTTCCGCCACCGCCATGCGGTTGACGGTGAGCGTGCCCGTCTTGTCCACGGCCAGCACGGTGATGGCGCCCAGTGCCTCGACGGCGGTGACGCGCCGCGTCAGGACCTTCTGGTGCGCGATGCGCCACGCCCCCAGGGCCAGGAACACGGTGAGGATGACCGGAATCTCCTCGGGCAGGATGGCCATGGCCAGGGCGATGCCCGAGAGCAGGCTCTCCAGCAGCGGCCGGCCGTTCCACCACCAGCCCAGCAGCACCTGGGCCAGCGCCAGCACTAAGGCACCGATGCCGAGGTTGCGCACCAGCCGGCGTGAGCCTTCCTGCAGCGCCGAGGGCGGCTCGGTGGTGGCCGCCAGGTCGGCGCCAATGCGTCCGACGGCTGTCTGGGCTCCGGTGGCGCACACCCGGGCCATGCCCACGCCCCGCGTGACCACGGTGCTGGCGAATAGTGCCCCCACGCTTGCCACTTCGTGTGCCGCGCTGCCCCCCAAGGGGGCTGGCCTCTCTTGGGGCGGCCCGGCGTTGGCGGCCGTCTGCTCGTTCTGTACCACGGACAGCTTGGCCACAGGCACCGCTTCGCCGGTGAGCAGCGATTCATCCACTTCGAGCTGGCCGTCGATCAGTAGGGCGTCGGCGGCGATGCGATCACCCTCATGCAGCACCAGCAGGTCATCGCGCACCACGTCGCGTCCGGCCACGCGCTGCTCCTGGCCGTCGCGGATGACCAGCGCGCGCGGTGCCGACAGATCGCGCAGGGATTCAAGGGCGCGCTGCGTCTTGCGCTCCTGTGCCAGCGTGATGCCGATGACCACGAACACGAAGCCGAGCAGGAACAGTGCCTCGCCCCGGTCGCCCAGCGCCAGGTAGATGCCGCCCGCGGCCAACAGCATCAGGAACATCGGCTCGGTGAGCACGTCCCGCACGATGGCCCAACTGGACTTGGGTGCGCTGCCGGGAAGCATATTGGGTCCGTCCGCAGCCAGGCGGCGGGCAGCCTCGGCGGCGCTCAGGCCATGGTGGGTGGCGATTGACCCGGTAGCCTCGGGTGGAGAAGGCGAGCGCGTCATTCTGGTAGGCATGGAAATCACTTCATTGGACGGGGCATGGGTCGCCGCAATTTGGCGCGGCCAGGCGTGTTGCGTGTCTCAGTGTAGGCAGCCGATCATCCGTCCTGACGGTATTGGTAGATTTTTTTGCCGGAATTGGCACCTAGCGCCTTTCAGTTCAGCGGTTCATGCTATTGTTATGATAGCAATCCCCTCTCGACCTGAATGCCATTGAATGGTGCCATCCCGGCCCCAGCCAATCGACGAAAGCAGGTTTCGGACTCCGAACGCCGGGTGATTCCATTTCTCAATCAAGCGATTCCTTTGCCGACTTCGCTTCCTGTGCTACAGCACTGTCTGCGCTTCGCCTTCGCGTGCTCGATGGATTGGGCAATGGAATAAGCGCCATGGGCGGATACCCCTTTGGTAGGCGCGTGAGGCTCTACCATTGCGGCATGAGCGAACCCTCCAGCACCGAAGCCGTTCAGGTCCATGCCACAGCGACCACCCCAGCCATTTCGCGTCGCAGCGACCTGGTGCAGCTTGCGGTGGCGGCCTTGGCCGCGCACGGCCTGGCCCCGGATTTTTCAGCCGCTGCACTGGCTGAGCTGGCCACCATTGCCGGCCCTGCGCAGGAGGCTGGGCCCAACATCCGCGACCTGCGTGCCTTGCCCTGGTGCTCCATTGACGACGACGATTCGCAAGACATCGATCAGCTCAGCTGCTGCGAGCCGTCGGGCAGCGGGTGGACGGTGTCCGTCGCCATTGCCGATGTCGATGCGCTGGTGCACAAGGGCTCGGCCATCGACCTGCAGGCGCAGCGCAACACCACTTCGGTCTACACCGCGGCCCGCGTGTTTCCCATGCTGCCCGAGCGGCTCTCCACCGACCTCAGCTCACTGGGCGCGCACCAGGACCGCCTGGCCATCGTCACGGCCATGGTGGTGGATGCGGAAGGGCAGGTGAGTGGCTTCTCCATCTGCCGCGCCCAGGTGCGCAACCAGGCCAAGCTGGCCTACAACTCTCTGGCCGCCTGGCTGGACGGCAACGGCGAAATGCCTGCCGCCGTTCGTGCCGCGCCCGGCATGGATGCACAACTGCGCCTGCAGGACGCCGCCGCCCAGGCGCTGCGCCAACGCCGCACGGCGCAGGGCGCATTGCAGTTCGAAACCTTCGAGCCGCGCGCACAGGTCGAAGGCGATCAGGTGGTGGCCATTTCGCAGCGCGAGCACAACCGCGCGCGCCAGCTGATTGAAGAATTCATGGTGGCGACCAACATCTGTACCGCGCAGTTTCTGGAGCGGCACGGCGGCTTGGCCATGCGCCGTGTGGTGCGTTCGCCCGAGCGCTGGAGCCGCGTGGTCGAGGTGGCCAAGAAATACGGCGATAGCTTGCCGGCCGAGCCCGATTCGAAGGCGCTGGAGGCCTTTCTGGAGCGCCGGCGCCAAGCCGATCCGCTGCGTTTCCCCGACCTCTCGCTCACCATCGTGCAGCTCATGGGCGCGGGCGAATACGTGATCGAGGATGCCCAGCCCGGCGTGCCGGTGGATCGCTCAAAAACCGTAGCCATCGAGGACTATGGCCACTTTGGCCTCGCGATTCGGGACTACGCGCACTCCACCGCGCCCAACCGCCGCTACCCCGACCTCATCAGCCACCGGCTCGTCAAGGCGGTGCTGGCGGGGCAGAGCGCGCCCTACAGCGTGGCCGAACTGCAGGCCCTGGCCGAGCACTGCAACCACCAGGAAAGCGCCGCCACGAAGGTGGAGCGGAGTCTGCGCAAGTCTGAGGCCGCGCTGTTCCTGCAGGACAAGATAGGCGCCGAGTTCGACGCCATCGTCACCGGCAGGAACAACCGGGGCACCTGGATTCGTACCTTGGTGCCGCCGGTGGAAGGCAAACTGGAGGGCGCCGGGGCGCAGGTGGAGGTGGGCGAGAAGCTGCGTGTCAAGCTGCTCAGCGCCGATGTGGCCCAGGGGTTTATTGATTTCGCGCCGCTTCCTTGATGCTGCCTTGCTATGGGCAGAAAAATTTCAGATAAAAATCGCCTCTAGCGCTTATACCGTATGCGCTACCAGCTATAGTTTTAATAGTATCTAACCCGGCCGCCTCTGGGCGCCGCCCGACAGACATGCACCCAGAGCCACCGCTTCCGTCCGCACCCGCAGCACCTGACTCCACGGCGCCTCCAGCGCTGGGCCAACCCAGGGCCAAGCTGCACCCCGATGTGCTCAAGCTCGGCCTGGTGAGCTTTCTCACCGACCTGAGTTCGGAGATGATTTTCTCGGTGTTCGCCGTGTTCTTCACCACGGTGGCCGGCGCATCGAGTGCGCTGCTGGGGCTCATCGAGGGGCTGGCGGATTTTTCCGCCTCCTCGCTCAACTACCTGGCCGGCTGGTTGTCGGACCGCAGCGGTCAGCGCAAGTGGTTCGCCACGGCGGGCTATGGTTTTTCTTCAGTGGCCAAACTGATTTTGCTGGTGTCTTCGTCCATTGCCGGCCTGGCGGTGTTCCGTGTGCTCGAGCGCCTGGGCAAGGGCTTTCGCGGGCCGCCGCGCGACGCCTGGCTGGTGTCGGTGGCGGGCCAGGCCACACGCGGCTATGCGCTCGGCGTACACAAGGCGCTGGACAAATCGGGCGCCGTCGTCGGCCCCCTGGTGGCCTACGGCTTGTTGAAATGGCTGGGCGAATCCGCCAGCACCTACCGCCTGCTGTTCCTGGTGGCCGTGGTGCCGGCGGTGCTCGCCGTGCTGGTGCTCATGCTCATCTCGAACGCTCCGGGCCAGCCGCATCCGCGCGAAGGCCTGCGCCAGAACTGGCAGCAGCTCAGCCCCGGCTTCAAGCGCTTCCTGCTGCCGGCCGGCGTGTTTGCGCTGGGCTACTTCAGCCTGGGCTTTTTTCTGCTGCGCGCGCACGACGTGGGCTTCAGCATGACCGACGTGGTGCTGCTCTATGCTTTGTTCAACACCACCTGCGTCGTTGTGGCGCCGCTGGTGGGACACCTGGGCGACCGGGTAGGGCGCAGCCGTATCGTGCTGCTGGGCTACGGGGCGTACGCCGGCCTGAACCTGTGGATGGTGTTTGCCGGCACGCGCTGGGAGATGATCGCGGTGTTCTGCATCTACGGCGTTTTCTATGCGATTGAAGAGTCGCAAAGCAAGGCCTTCATTGCCGATATCGAACCCGAGCGCCGCGCCACGGCCATGGGGGCCTACAACTTCGTTACGGGTTTGCTGTACCTGCCGGCCTCGCTCGTGGCCGGGGCGCTGTGGACGTTGTCCCCCAGCCTGGCGTTTGGCCTGGCGGCTGCGCTGTCGCTGGCGGCGATGGCGGTTTTTGTGCGCGTGCGGCCCGCTGCGGGTCCGGCGCACTGATCCGCTGCCCTACAGTTGCACCATGAGCCATCCACAAAACTTTCGCCGCAGCGACCTGGTTCGCATTGCCACCGAGGCTATGAAGGAGCGCGGCCTGGAACCCGAATTTCCTGCTGGCGCCCTCCAGGAACTCCATGCCATCACGGGCCCAGGCAGAGACGCCAGTTCCACCATCCGCGACCTCACGGCGCTACCCTGGTGCTCCATCGACAACGACGATTCGCTCGATCTCGACCAGCTCACCGCCTGCGCTGCCATGGGCCGCGGTGCAGTGAAGATTTTTGTCGCCGTGGCCGATGTGGACGCGCTGGTGAAGAAAAACTCCGCCATCGATGTGCATGCGCGCACCAACACCACTTCGGTCTACACCTCGGCACGGGTGTTTCCCATGCTGCCCGAGCGTTTGTCCACCAACCTGACTTCGCTCAATGCCGGGCAGAGCCGCTTGGCCATCGTCACCGAAATGCTGGTCGACCACGGTGGCGTGGTGACCCACAGCACCGTGCACCGTGCCCGCGTGCGCAACCAGGCCAAGCTGGCCTACGAGGCCGTGTCCGCGTGGATCGAGGGCGTGGGCGATTTGCCAGACGCCGCGCGCGACGTGCCGGGTATGGACGAGCAACTGCGTACGCAGGACGCCGTGGCCCAGCGCATGCGCGCACGCCGGCGCGAGCAGGGCGCGCTTGACCTGGAAACCTTCCAGCCACGCGCCGTGTTCGAGGGAGAGCGCGTGGTGGACATCGTCCAGCAGGCGCAAAACCGCGCGCGCCAGCTGATTGAAGAATTCATGATCGCCACCAACACCTGCACCGCGCAGTTCCTGGCGCAGCACGGCGCCAGCTCCCTGCGCCGGGTGGTGCGCTCGCCCGAGCGCTGGCAGCGCATCGTGGAGGTGGCCGCCAAATACGGCGAGCATCTGCCGTCGGCGCCCGATTCGCGCGCGCTGGAGGGTTTTTTGGCGCGCCGGCGCAAGGCCGACCCGCTGAGGTTTCCCGACCTCTCGTTAGTGATCGTCAAGCTCATGGGCTCGGGCGAATACGTGGTGGAACGCCCGCGCGGCGAGCCGATCGGCCACTTCGGCCTGGCGGTGCGCGACTACACCCATTCCACCGCGCCCAATCGGCGCTACCCCGACCTGATCACGCTGCGCATGGTCAAGGCGCTGCTGCAGGGCGAGCACTCGCCCTATGGCGCGGCGGAGCTGGAGCTTCTGGCCGAGCACTGCACGCAGCAGGAAGACGCAGCGCAGAAGGTGGAGCGCAGTGTGCGCAAGTCCGAAGCCGCGCTGTACCTGCAGGGGCTGGTGGGCAGAAAGTTCGACGCCGTCGTCACCGGCGCGACCGACCGCGCCACCTGGGTGCGCATCTTCGTGCCGCCTGCCGAAGGCATGCTGGTGGGCGTTGGCACCCACCTGGATGTGGGCCAGAAGCTGCGCGTCAAATTGGTGGCGACCAATGTGGAGCGGGGTTTCATCGATTTTGAGCAGATCGCCTAGTGTGCTCGGTCCCCGCCTGGACCGTTCAGGCGCTTGGTTTGCATTTGGCCCTTGGCGGCAAGGGCGCTCACCGAAGGAAATATTCCATGGAACCACACGCTACGCCCCCTGAACCCGCACCGACGCCCTGGGATGCGGAGGCGAGCATCCGCCATGCCTACCGAACGGTGCGCGTGTATGCCGGGTCGACCGAGGCTCTTACGGTGCTGCACATCGGTGCCGAGCACACGGTCGTGGCCACGGGGGAGGGCGCCGAGGCGGCCGCCACCCTCGTACTGCCGATCGGTGCGCTGAAAACGGCGCAAATGTTCTTCCGGCGCAGCCCGCCGACGCCGCTGGAAATGGAAAACGCCATTGCCACGGTGGAGGACGAAGTGATGCGCCTGGCTGCGCTGTTGCCGCCCCGTTCCACTCTGTGGTCGACGGACCCGTCGGTGCGTGACATTGCCCTGATGGCGGGCGTGGCCCCTGGCGCGTGCATGGTGCTGCCCCTGGAGCGCATGGAGCAGACTTTTGAGCGGCTGACCGCCGTGGCCGAGGGCCGCCCGGCGGTACTCGAAGGCCTGCCCGACAGCACAGCGTTTGCGGCTGTGCTGCTGATCCTGCGTGAATTCATGCACCACCTGGCTTTTTCGGCCATCCGCGTGTCGGCCTGAGAAGCGGAGCCGGTTCGTTCGGGCCGCCTGACGCCTTGTGCGCTTGGGTTCATTACGTTGCAATTATTCAATTATTATTGAATAATTGCAAAATGGAAAAAGAAACCGCTACCACTGTCTTTGAATCGCTGGCATCGGGTGTCCGGCTTGATGTCTTTCGCCTCCTCGTCAAACAAGGCCCTGAGGGCCTGGTGGCGGGCGAGATTGCGGCCGCGCTGGGGGTGCCAGCCACCAATTTGTCGTTTCACCTGAAGGCCCTCACGCAGGCCGGCCTGCTCACCGCCACACAGGAGGGGCGCTACCAGCGCTACCGCGCCCACATTCCCCTGATGGTCGAACTGATCGCTTACCTGACGGACGAATGCTGCGCAGGCCACCCCGAGGCCTGTCTGCCGGCTGGCGCCATGGCAGCCTGCACCAACCGCGCCTGACGCCCCAAAACGCAGGCCTTTTTCCACTCCACCATCCTTCGGATCGACCACAAGCCATGCGCAACGTCCTGTTTCTTTGCACCCACAACTCCGCCCGCAGCATCCTGGCCGAAGCGCTGCTTAACCACTTGGACAGCCGGGCACCCACGCGGCGCTTCCAGGCCTGGTCGGCTGGCAGCAGCCCCCGGCCCGGGCAGCAGCCGCACCCGCTGGCGCTGGAGGTTCTGCAGCGCGCCGGTATTTCTACCGAGGGCCTGCACAGCAAGAACTGGGACGAATTCGCCGCCCCGGGCGCGCCCCACATGGACCTGATCATCACCGTCTGTGACAGCGCTGCAGGCGAGGTCTGCCCCCTTTGGCCCGGCCACCCCGCCAGCGCGCACTGGGGCTATGCCGACCCGTCGGCGGGCGATGCGCCGGATGCAGTCAAGCGCGAGGCCTTCCGCCAGACGCTGCACGCCATCAAGCGCCGCCTCGAACTGCTGCTCAACCTACCGGTCGAGAAGCTGCAACAGCACCTGCTAGAGGAAACCGCACGCGGCCTGTCTTCCCACTAGGGCCTTTAACAGGCCCCAAATACCAGGAGTTCCCCATGAGCACCATCCAGATTTTTGACCCGGCCCTGTGCTGCAGCAGCGGCGTGTGCGGCACTGACGTGGACCAAGCCCTCGTCAACTTCTCCGCCGATGCCGACTGGGCGCGCCAGAACGGCGCGCAGATCGAGCGCTTCAACCTCGCGCAGCAGCCCCTGGCGTTTGCCGAGAATCCCTTGGTGAAAGGCTTTTTGCAGCGCTCGGGTCAGGAGGCCCTGCCGCTCACGCTGGTGGCGGGCGAGGTGGCGCTGGCTGGCCGCTACCCCAGCCGCAGCGATCTGGCGCGCTGGGCCGGCATCGCGCTGCCCGCTGCCGAGCCGCAGTCCACGGGCGCTTGCTGCTCGGGCGGCGCCTGCTGCTGAACCGAAAGACCCTATGAAATTTCTCGACAGCGCGCCGCGCTTTCTATTTTTCACCGGCAAGGGCGGCGTCGGCAAAACCTCGCTGGCGTGCGCCACGGCCATGCAACTGGCCGCGCAGGGCCAGCGCGTGCTGCTGGTCAGCACCGACCCGGCGTCGAACGTGGGCCAGGTGTTTGGCGTCGCCATTGGCAACCAGGTCACGGCCGTGCCCGAGGTGCCGCGCCTGTGGGCACTGGAGATCGATCCCCAGGCGGCCGCGCAGGGCTACCGTGACCGCATCGTCGGGCCGGTGCGCGGCGTGCTGCCCGACGACGTGGTCAAGGGCATTGAAGAGCAGCTCTCGGGCGCCTGCACCACCGAGATTGCCGCGTTTGACGAATTCACCGCGCTGCTGACCGACGACAGCCTGGACGCGCGCTACGAGCACATCATTTTTGACACCGCGCCCACCGGCCACACCATCCGCCTGCTGCAATTGCCGGGGGCCTGGAGCGGTTTTCTGGAGTCTGGCAAGGGCGATGCCTCCTGCCTGGGCCCGCTGGTCGGGCTGGAAAAGCAGCGCAGCCAGTACGCGGCGGCCGTGGCGGCGCTGGCCGACGGCACGCGCACCCGGCTGGTGCTGGTGGCGCGCGCGCAGCAGTCCACGCTGCGCGAAGCCGCGCGCACGCATGGCGAACTGGACGCGATCGGCCTGGGGCAGCAATTCCTGGTGGTGAACGGCGTGTTTCCGCCCGGCGAAGCGGCGCAAGACCCGCTGGCCGCCGCCATCTGCCGGCGCGAGCAGGCCGTGCTCGCCGCCATGCCGCCCGCCTTGCAGGCGCTGCCCACCGACCTCGTGGCGCTCAAGCCCTTCAACCTGGTGGGGCGCGAGGCCTTGCGCCAGTTGCTGGTGGAGACCGTACCGGCGGTGATGTCTGACGACGCTGGCGAGCAGCCACAGACCGACCTGCCGCGCCTGGCCGCGCTGGTGGATGGCATCGCCGCCGATGGCCACGGGCTGGTCATGCTGATGGGCAAGGGCGGCGTCGGCAAGACCACCCTGGCCGCCGCCGTCGCTGTGGAGCTGGCGCACCGGGGCTTTGCGGTGCACTTGTCCACGTCGGACCCGGCGGCCAACCTGGAGCAAACCCTGAGCGGTGCGCTGGAGAACCTCACCGTGAGCCGCATCGACCCGCACGAGGTGACCGAGCGCTACCGCCAGCAGGTGCTGGCAGCCAAGGGCGCCAAGCTCGACGCCGCAGGGCGCGCACTGCTCGAAGAAGACCTGCGCTCGCCGTGCACCGAAGAAATCGCCGTCTTCCAGGCCTTCTCGCGCACCATCCGCGAAGCGGGCAAGAAGTTTGTCGTGATGGACACGGCCCCCACCGGCCACACGCTGCTGTTGCTGGACGCCACCGGCGCCTACCACCGCGACATCGTGCGCCAGATGGGCAGCACAGGCGTGCACTTCACCACGCCGATGATGCAGCTGCAGGACCCCAAGCAGACCAAGGTGGTTCTGGTCACGCTGGCCGAGACCACGCCGGTGCTGGAAGCCGCCAACCTGCAGAACGACCTGCGCCGCGCCGGCATTGAGCCCTGGGCCTGGGTCATCAACAACAGCGTGGCGGCTGCTCGGGTGACCTCGCCGCTGCTGCGCCAGCGCGCCCGCAACGAGCTGCGCGAGATCGATGCCGTCATCACGCAGCACGCCACGCGCTGGGCCATCGTCCCGCTGCTGAGCGAGGAGCCCGTCGGCATTGCGCGCCTGCTGGAGCTTGCCGGATCGGCCTTCCAGGCTCAGGGAGAACGGACCGTGTCTGAGGTAGGCATAAAATCCGATAAAAATGGCCTCTCGCGCTTATTGGGTAAGCGCTAGCAGCTATCAAAAACAGAGTTACCGAAGAATCAACACCGGCACATCGGACAAGCGCAGCAGCGTCGTCGTGGTGCTGCCGACGATGAGCTGGCGAATGCGCGAATGGCCGTAGGCACCCATGACCAGCAGGGCCGCGCCCTGGCTGGCGAGCAGTTCGGGTAGCGCACTTTCGGGCTCGCCCGGTAACAGCCGCGTCTGCACCGAAAAACCCGCGACGCGCAGCAGTTCGGCGGCAGCAGCGAGTGGCTCCTGCGCCTCGGGCGTGTCTTCGCCCACCATGGCGATCAGTGCCGGCAGGTCGCGCAGCAGGGGGCTGGCAGCCACCATGTCCACCATTTTCCGGGCGGTGGGGCTGGCGTCGTAGGCCACCACAAAGCGCTCGGGCGGGGCAAAGCGCTCGCTGGTGGCTACCAGTACCGGCCGTTGCAGCGCCCGGATGACGCGCTCGACATGGTGGTCCAGGTGCAGCCGGCGCGGCCCGCTGGCCCGGTGGTTCGCGCCCAGCACGCACAAACGCAGCTCGGGTTCGAGTTCCAAAAGGGTATCGACGAGTTCGCCGTGGCGCATGTGCGTGGCGGGCACCGGCAGGCCGGCAGCTTGGGCGCGCAGGCTGGCAGCTTCCAGCATGTCGCGTCCGGCCTGCTGCGCCAGCTTGCTGCGTTGCTCATCGAGTGCACTCAGTTGCTGTAACAGCACCTCTTGTGCCCCCAGGCCGATCGTGCCGCTGTAGTCGCCCACGTTGGGCAGCTCGGGCGGGCGCTCCAGCACATGCAGCAATTCGAGTGGCGCAGACAGGCGCTGCGCCGCCCAGGCGGCCCAGTCGATGACGGCGGCGGTGGTGGTGCGGCCGTCGATGCAGGCGTAGACCTTGTTCATGGGATCTCCTATCAGAACGTGTTGACGATCCATCCGGGGCCGCATTCGGGCGCAATCAGGACAAGTTTAAGCCTGGCTGCGCAGCATCGGTGCATGCCCATTGCCAAGCTGCCGGACGTGGAAATCGCCCGATTTCGCCCCAATCTGAAGGGAAAGCGACTTTCCGGGCAGGCTGCTGCATCTTGTATGCCGTTCTGAAAAGACGCTTGTGTGACCTTGGAGAGATCGTAAACATGTTCTGTGACCAGAGCGACTGCGGCTACCATGGCGACCTGTCGTGCGCACCTATGGTGCGGCGCCTCCCTTAAATGCCTATGACGCAGTCCCACGCCGTGAAACCTTTGGCCACCGAACCGAAGTCGGCCCCCAGCCTCTTGTGGGTGGTGTGTCTATGCGCCGGCTGGTGCAATACTTGCAGCGATTACCGTGCGACGTTCGAAGCCGTTGCGCGCCAGTGGCCGGCGATTCGCTTTGAATGGGTAGACATCGAGGATGAAGCCGAAGTCACGGGCGATGTCGACGTGGAAACCTTTCCCACGCTGTTAGTGGCCGATGCCAGTGGCACGCGCTTTCTCGGCCCCTTGCTGCCGCAGGCCGGCGTTCTGACGCGCCTCATCAGCAACCTGCAGGCGGGCGCCTCAGGGCTGGCGCCTGGGGTGGACCCGCAGGGGCAGGCGCTGTTCGAGCGGGTCCGTGCAAGCAGGAACTGACCGTGCGGCCCTGCGCCAGCCGTTTGCTGGGGGTGTGGCAAGGCCTGTTTTTGCGTTTTTCAGGGGCCAGGGGCTTTTGTGAGGAGGTTTTCCGGGCTACAATGGCTCTCTCACGACCAAGCGGGCGGGTACCAACCGCCCGTTTTTTTTGGCCGTAAGCTTTTGGAGCTCGAAGCCTCAGGGGGTTCTCGGGTTTTTTGTTTTTCCGGAATTGAATTCAATACGTGGCGCTGCAGCAAATCGTCGAGCAAACTGTCATCGGCCTGGGGTACGACTTGGTCGAGGTGGCTCGCTGCCCCGGTGGCCTGTTGCGCATCACCATTGATTTGCCTTGGCAGGCGCCGGCAGAAATCGGTGGTTCGCGGTCTGAGCAATTCATCACCGTGGAAGATTGCGAGAAGGTCACGCGGCAGCTGCAGTTTGCGCTGGAAGTGGATGCGGTGGAGTACACGCGGCTTGAGGTGTCTTCGCCCGGTATCGATCGGCCTTTGCGCCACGAGCAGGATTTTGTGCGTTTTGAGGGTCAGGTGATTGATCTTGTCCTCAAGCAGCCCATAGGCGCTGCCGCGGCAGGGCAGGTGAGCCCGCTGCGCAAGAAGTTTCGCGGCACGCTTGAGCGTGCCGAGGGTGGCGGCTGGCAGATTACGTGGCGCGACGAGCCGCCGATCAAGCCTGGTCAGCGTGTCAGCGCCAAACGGGCGCAGACGCCGCTCCAGGCGCTGGGTTTTGCACTTGATGAACTCAAGGAGGTGCGCTTGGCGCCCATTGTGAATTTCAAAGGGCGCGGCGCGGGGGCGGCGTCGGGGTGATATCCCGTGAGGGATGAAGTCGGTCCGGGCCGCCTGCGTGTGGCCCCAAGGTGAAAGAAATAGGAGAGTCGTTGCATGAATCGCGAATTGTTGATGTTGGTGGATGCCATTTCGCGCGAAAAAAGCGTTGAGCGGGACGTGGTGCTGGGTGCCGTTGAATCCGCCTTGGCCCAGGCGACGAAAAAACTCTATTCCGGCGAAGTAGATATCCGCGTGGCGCTTGACCGCGACAGCGGTAACTACGAAACCTTCCGTCGCTGGCTGGTGGTGCCTGACGACGCCGGTCTGCAAAACCCTGACGCTGAAGAGTTGCTGATGGATGCGCGGGAGCGCGTTCCAGACGTTGAGGTCGGCGAGTACATTGAGGAAGGCATCGAATCTGTGCCCATCGGCCGCATTGGCGCGATGGCTGCTAAGCAGGTCATCCTGCAGAAGATTCGTGACGCCGAGCGCGAAATGTTGCTGAACGACTTCATGTCGCGTGGCGAGAAGATTCTGACAGGTACCGTCAAGCGCATGGACAAGGGGGACCTCATTGTCGAGTCTGGCCGCGTCGAAGGGCGTCTGCGCCGCAGCGAGATGATTCCCAAGGAAAACCTGCGCAGCGGCGACCGCGTGCGCGCCATGATCATGGAGGTGGACCTGACGCTGCGCGGCGCGCCCATCATCCTCTCGCGCTCGGCGCCAGAATTCATGATCGAGCTGTTCCGCCATGAGGTGCCCGAGATCGAGCAGGGCCTGCTGGAGATCAAGAGCTGTGCCCGTGACCCCGGCAGCCGGGCCAAAATTGCCGTGCTCTCGCATGACCGTCGCGTGGACCCCATCGGCACTTGCGTCGGTGTGCGTGGCACGCGCGTCAATGCCGTGACCAACGAACTCGCTGGTGAGCGTGTCGATATTGTGCTGTGGTCCGAAGACCCGGCGCAGTTTGTCATTGGCGCCCTGGCGCCAGCGAATGTCTCATCGATCATGGTCGATGAGGAAAAGCACGCTATGGATGTGGTGGTGGATGAGGAAAACCTCGCCATTGCCATCGGCCGTGGCGGCCAGAACGTGCGCCTTGCGTCTGACCTCACGGGTTGGAAAATCAACATCATGGACGCTGCCGAATCGGCCCAGAAGCAGGCCAACGAGACCAATATGGCGCGTCACCTGTTCATGGAAAAGCTTGATGTTGACCAGGAGATCGCCGACACCCTGATCGAAGAGGGCTTCAACACCCTCGAAGAAGTGGCCTACGTGCCGCTGCAGGAAATGCTGGAGATTGAGAGTTTCGACGAAGACACCGTCAACGAACTGCGCGCGCGCGCCAAGGATGCCTTGTTGACTATGGAAATCGCACGCGAAGACAGTGTCGAGAGCGTCTCTCAGGATTTGCGCGATCTCGAAGGCGTGACGCCCGAGCTGATTGCCAAGCTGGCTGGGGGTGGCGTACACACACGCGACGATTTGGCCGACTTGGGCCTGGATGAGCTCATCGAGCTGACAGGGCAAACCGAAGACGACGCCAAGGCATTGATCATGAAAGCACGCGAGCATTGGTTCGCGGGGCAAGCGTAAAGGTCGGGAGGCACGAACCACATATGTCCAGTAATACCGTTGCCGAGTTCGCCAGCGAACTCAAAAAAACCTCTGACGTCTTGCTCGAACAGCTCAAGTCTGCCGGTGTCTCCAAGGCCGCTGCGTCCGACGTTCTGACCGAGAGCGACAAGCAAAAGCTGCTCGCGCATCTGCAGGCCAGCCATGGTCTTGCAGCATCGGATCGCAAAAAAATTACCTTGGTAAAGCGCTCCACCAGCGAAATCAAGCAGGCCGATGCCTCTGGAAAGGCGCGTACCATTCAGGTGGAAGTGCGCAAAAAGCGCACTTTCGTCAAGCGTGACGATGCGGCGGAGGCTGCAGCACTGTCGGACATTGATGCCGTGCCGGAAGACGTGGAGCAGGCGCCAGAACAGGACAACGCTGATCTCGCACGCCGCGAGGAGGAAGCGCGTCGCCAGGCCGAGCTGATCAGCCGCCAGGAGCAGGATCTGAGCGAGAAACGCCGCGACCGCGAGATGCGCGAGCAGCGCGAACGCGAAGCCGCAGAGCGCGCCGCAGCCTATGCCGCGCAGGAAGCCGAGAAAAAGGCGCAGGCGTCTGCTGAGAAGCAGGAGGCCACGCGTGAGCAGGCCGCCGAGGCCGCAGCCCGCGCGGCCGCACAGGCCGAAGCGCGTGAGAAGGCCGAAGCCGAGTCCCGCGCGCGTGCCGCCGAGGAAGCCGAACGCGCCAGCGATCTGGATGAGCGCCGTCGCAAGGCATTGGCGGAAGCCGCTGCCATTCGCTCCATGATGTCGGCGCCTGCCAAGGTGTTGGTAGCCAAGAAGCCGGAAGAGCCCAAGGTGGTTGCGCGCGCTGGCGACGCCAAGAAGGGCACCTTGCACAAGCCGGCTGCCGCCCCTGGTGCGGCACCGCGTGCGGCGGGCTCCCCAGGTGCCCCAGGGGGTGCCGGCAAGGAAGTCAAGTCAGCCAAGCTCTCGTCGAGTTGGGCGGGTGACGCAGCCAAGAAAAAGGGCATTCCCACCCGTGGCGACACGGGCGGTGGACGTGGTGGAGCCAGTGCCTGGCGCAGTGGCAGCGGTTCGCGCAGCGGCGGCCGCCGTGGCAACGACCGCGACCGTTCTGATCAGCACGCACACGCCGCACCGGTGGAGATGCGCGCCATTGAAGTGCACGTGCCTGAAACCATTACGGTGGCCGAGCTGGCGCACAAAATGTCCATCAAGGCGTCTGAAGTCATCAAGGCGCTGATGAAGATGGGCCAGATGGTGACCATCAACCAGCCGCTGGACCAGGACACCGCGATGATCGTGGTCGAGGAACTCGGCCACACGGCCGTGGTCGCCGCGCTGGACGATCCGGAAGCTTTTGCGCAAGAGGATGCATCGTTGCAAACCGCCGAGCTCGTCTCGCGCGCGCCGGTTGTCACCGTCATGGGCCACGTGGACCACGGCAAGACCTCGCTGCTGGACTACATCCGCCGCACCAAGGTGGCGACGGGTGAAGCGGGCGGCATTACGCAGCACATTGGGGCTTACCACGTCGAGACCCCGCGCGGCATGGTGTCGTTCCTCGATACCCCCGGTCACGAGGCGTTCACCGCCATGCGTGCCCGTGGTGCACAGGCGACCGACATCGTGATTCTGGTGGTGGCAGCCGACGACGGCGTCATGCCGCAGACCAAGGAAGCCATCAAGCACGCCAAGGCGGCCGGTGTTCCCATGGTGGTGGCCATCACCAAGTCCGACAAGCCCGACGCCAACTTTGAGCGCGTCAAGCAGGAGCTGGTGGTCGAGCAGGTGGTGCCTGAAGAATACGGTGGCGACACACCTTTCGTGCAAGTGTCTTCCAAGACCGGCATGGGCATCGACGCGCTGCTTGAACAGGTACTGCTGCAAGCCGAAGTGATGGAGCTCAAGGCGCCGGTGACGACGCTGGCCAAGGGCCTCGTGATTGAAGCGCAGCTCGACAAAGGCCGTGGCCCGGTTGCGACGGTGCTGGTGCAGTCCGGTACGCTCAAGGTGGGCGACGTGGTGCTTGCCGGCCAGACCTTTGGCCGCGTGCGCGCCATGCTGGATGAAAATGGCCAGACCGCCAAGTCCGCAGGTCCGTCCATTCCGGTGGAAATCCAGGGTTTGACGGAAGTGCCGCAGGCTGGCGACGAGTTCATGGTGCTCACCGACGAGCGCCGTGCACGCGAAATCGCGACCTACCGCGCCGGTAAGTTCCGCAATACCAAGCTGGCCAAGATGCAGGCAGCCAAGCTGGAGAACATGTTCTCCGACATGACGGCGGGCGAAGTCAAGATGCTGCCCATCATCGTCAAGGCCGATGTGCAGGGTTCGCAAGAGGCGCTGTCGCAGTCGCTGCTCAAACTCTCGACCGACGAAGTCAAGGTGCAACTGGTCTATACCGGCGTAGGCGCGATCAGCGAGTCGGACATCAACCTGGCGATTGCATCCAAGTCCATCGTCATCGGCTTCAATGTGCGGGCCGACGCCGGTGCGCGCAAGCTGGCTGAAGCCAACGATGTCGAACTGCACTACTACAGCATCATCTACGACGCCGTCGATGAATTGAAAGTGGCCATGTCCGGCATGCTGGCACCTGAGCAGCGCGAAGAGATCATCGGCACGGCCGAAATCCGTACGGTGTTCGTGGCCTCCAAGATCGGTACCGTTGCGGGTTCGTACATCACGTCCGGCATGGTGCATCGCAATGCGAAGTTCCGCCTGCTGCGCGAGAACGTCGTCATCTACACCGGCGAAGTCGAGTCGCTGCGCCGCCTGAAAGACGACGTCAAGGATGTCAAGGAAGGTTTCGAGTGCGGTATCAAGCTGAAGAACTACAACGACGTCAAGGAAGGTGATCAGCTGGAATTCTTCGACGTCAAGGAAATCGCGCGGACGCTATGAAGCACCCCCTGAGTCGCTTCGCGCCTTCCCCCTCTCTCGAATCGCTTTGCGATTCGGGAGGGGGACGCCCCCAGCACGGCGGGGCGGCCCTTGTGCGGGGGCGCTGGCATTGGCCGCGCCACGTTCACGCGGCGTCGTCGGTGATTGGCGCAGTGGGTTACTAACATGGCCGCCAAGAAATCCTCCACGCCTAACCGCGCCTTCAAGGTGGCCGACCAGATCCAGCGCGATCTGTCGGAGCTGATCGCGCGCGAGCTCAAGGACCCGCGCGTCGGCATGGTCACCATCCAGTCGGTGGAGGTGACCCCCGATTACGCCCATGCGAAGGTGTTCTACAGCGTGCTGACCGGCGAGCCGGCCGCCACGCAAGAAGCACTGGATCAGGCGGCGGGGTTTTTGCGCGCCGGTCTGTTCAAGCGCCTGCACATCCATACCGTGCCCACGCTGCACTTCGTGTTCGACCGCACGCCCGAGCATGCGGCGGATATGAATGCGCTGATTGCCCAGGCGGTCGCTTCGCGCTCAAAAGAAGACAACGAATGACCGCGCCGGCTCCCCGCATTCGGGTGCAGCGGCGCCCGGTGCATGGGGTGCTGCTCATCGACAAGCCGCTGGGGCTCTCCAGCAACCAAGCCTTGCAAAAGGCCAAATGGCTGTTGCGCGCGGAAAAGGCGGGCCATACGGGTACGCTCGATCCGCTGGCCACTGGCGTGCTGCCGCTGTGTTTTGGCGCGGCGACCAAATTCAGCCAGTTGCAGCTCGACGCCCCTAAGACATACCACGCGGTGGCGCGCCTCGGTGTGACGACCAGCACGGGCGACGCGGAAGGTGACGTGCTGGCCGAGCGGCCGGTTCCGGCTGACGCACTCTCCCCAGAGCGGCTTGCGGCTGTGCAGCGCCAGTTCACCGGCCCCATGGCGCAGGTGCCGCCGATGCACAGCGCCTTGAAGAAGGACGGGCGCGCGCTCTACGAATACGCGCGCGCGGGCATTGAGGTGGAGCGCGCGCCGCGTAACGTAGAAATTTTTGAGTTAAATCTGGCTCCAGCGCAGGATACATCTGCGCATCCAGCTATCAATATCGTAGTGAAATGCAGCAAAGGCACCTACATCCGCACCCTCGGCGAAGATATCGGAGCGGCACTCGGTTGTGGCGCCCACCTGACCTTTTTGCGCCGCATTGAAACCGGAGGCTTGGGGCTGGCCGATTGCGTCACGCTTGAGGCGCTGGAAGCCATGGACGAAGACGCTCGCCTTGCCTGCCTGGCGCCGGCTGAGTTGTTGCTCGCCGGTCAACCTCGCATTGAGCTGGACGCCTACGAGGCCGGGCGTTTTCTCTCCGGTCTGCGCCGCCGCGGCGCCTGGCCCGATGCGCCAGAAGTTGCGGTGTTCGGGCAAGCGCCTGCCGCGCTGTTGGGCGCGGGCCACGTGGTGGCAGGCGAACTTATCCCCGACCGGTTGCTGAGCCCGATCGAAATCGAACAAATCTTGAAGAGCACGCCGAGCGCCGCAAACGCCGGTATTTTGGAAACGACATGAACAAGCAAATTCGCAACATCGCCATCATCGCCCACGTTGACCATGGCAAAACCACCATGGTGGACCAGCTGCTGCGCCAGTCGGGCACTTTCGCCGAACACGAAAAAGTCGTCGACACGGTGATGGACAACAACGCCATCGAACGCGAGCGCGGCATCACCATCCTGGCCAAGAACTGCGCCGTGTCCTGGAAGGGCACGCACATCAACATCGTCGATACCCCCGGCCACGCCGACTTTGGTGGTGAGGTCGAGCGGGCGCTGTCCATGGTGGACGGCGTGGTGCTGCTGATCGACGCGCAGGAAGGCCCGATGCCGCAAACGCGTTTCGTCACCAAGAAGGCGTTGGCGCTGGGCCTCAAGCCCATCGTGGTGGTCAACAAGGTGGACAAGCCCGGCGCGAACCCCGACAAGGTGGTGAACGCTGCATTTGACTTGTTCGACAAGCTCGGCGCAACCGACGAGCAGCTCGATTTTCCGGTGGTCTACGCCTCGGGCATCAACGGCTGGACGTCGCTGGTAGAAGGCGAACCGGGCGAACAATGGGGCCCGGACATGTCGGCGCTGTTTGAAACCGTGCTCGGGCACGTTCCCGCGCATGAGGGCGACGAGAATGCGCCGCTGCAGCTGCAGATCTCGGCGCTCGATTTCTCCACCTTCGTCGGCCGCATTGGGGTGGGCCGCATCAACCAGGGGACCATCAAACCCAACATGGACGTGCTCGTGATGGAGGGCCCGGACGGGAAATCCTTCAAAGGCCGCGTCAACCAGGTGCTCACCTTCCAGGGCCTGGAGCGCGTGCAGGCCACCGAGGCCGGCCCGGGCGAAATCGTGCTGATCAACGGCATTTCGGATATCGGCATTGGCGTGACGGTGACCGACCCCACGAACCCGGCGCCGTTGCCCATGCTCAAGGTGGATGAGCCCACGCTGACCATGAATTTCTGCGTCAACACCAGCCCGCTGGCTGGCCGCGAAGGCAAGTACGTTACCAGCCGCCAGATCTGGGACCGCCTCCAGAAAGAGCTGCAGCACAACGTGGCTCTGCGCGTCAGCGAGACCAATGAAGAAGGCATTTTTGAAGTGATGGGCCGGGGCGAGTTGCACCTGACCATCCTGCTGGAGAACATGCGCCGCGAAGGCTACGAAATGGCCGTCTCCAAACCCCGCGTGCTGTTCAAGGACGTGGGCGGCGTCAAGCACGAGCCTATCGAGCTGGTCACCGCCGACATCGAGGAAACCCACCAGGGCGGCGTGATGCAGGCGCTGGGCGAGCGCAAAGGCGAATTGGTGAACATGGAGCCGGACGGCCGCGGCCGCGTGCGCCTGGAATACCGCATTCCTGCGCGTGGGCTGATTGGTTTCACCAACGAATTCCTGAACCTGACACGCGGCTCGGGCTTGATTTCCAACATTTTTGACAGCTATGAGCCGCACAAGGGCGAGATCGGCAGCCGCAAGAACGGCGTGCTGATTTCCATGGACGACGGCGAAATCTTCACCTACGCCCTGGGCAAGCTCGACGACCGCGGCCGCATGTTCGTCAAGGCCAACGACCCGGTGTACGAGGGCATGATCGTCGGCATCCACAGCCGCGACAACGACCTGGTGGTGAACGCCACGCGCACCAAGCAGTTGACCAACTTCCGTGTCTCGGGCAAGGAAGACGCCATCAAGATCACGCCGCCGATTGACCTCACGCTGGAGTACGGCGTTGAGTTCATTGAAGACGACGAGTTGGTCGAGATCACGCCCAAGTCCGTTCGCCTGCGCAAGCGCCACCTGAAAGAGAGTGACCGCAAGCGCGCCAGCCGGGAATGAGCGCACAAGCCCCGGTAGCGCTGGCCCCAGCGCGGTGGCCGCTGCAATGCGCTGCGCGCGCCTTCATTGCCGCGTGATGGAAACGCATCCGGCCCAAGCTTCGTTGCTGCAGGCAGGACGAAGCCTGACCCATACCCGCGCGGTGTGGACCATGGTGGGTGCCACCTTTCTGTGGTCGATAGCGGGCGTGGTCACCCGCCACCTTGAGCAGGCGCGCAGTTTCGAGGTGACGTTCTGGCGCAGCGTGTTCACGCTCGCCTCTCTTCTGGTGCTTTTGCCTGCCGTGCGCGGGCGAAACGCCCTGGCGCCGCTATTGCGCGGCGGGCATGCCCTGTGGCTCTCGGGCGTGTGCTGGAGCGTGATGTTCACGGCCTTCATGGTCGGCATCACGCTCATGCCGGTGGCCAACGTACTGGTCACCATGGCCTCTGGCCCGCTACTGACCGCTCTGGTAGCCCGGGTTTTCATCGGCCATCGCATCGCCCCCCGCACCGGGATGGCCATTGCAGTGGCGGGGCTGGGCATCGCCTGGATGTTCGGTACGCAGGTGCGCAGCGTACCGCTGGCGGGCACCTTGGTTGCCCTGTGTGTGCCCCTGGCTGCGGCCGTGAACTGGACGGTGGTGCAGCACGCGCAGCGCCATGGGGAATCGGTCGACCTGATGCCTGCGGTACTGATCGGCGCCGTGATCTCCAGCTTGGCTACCCTGCCGCTTGCGCTGCCGTTTGCCGCCTCCGGCCATGACCTGCTGCTGCTCGCTTTTCTGGGTCTGGTGCAGCTGGCGGTCCCCTGCCTGCTGGTGGTGCGTTGCGGCCGGGTGTTGAAAGCGCCCGAGATGGCGCTTCTCGGTCTGCTGGAGGTGATTTTTGGTATTTTGCTGGCATGGTGGGGCGCGGGCGAGCGACCCGGTCCGGCCGTGCTGACGGGAGGCGCGCTGGTGATTGGCGCACTGGTTTTCAACGAATTACTGGGGTGGAGAGAGCAGACATGACGGAGCATTTGGTGGAACTGCAGTGCGAACGACGAGGCCAGGTTGGCTTCATTACCTTGAATCGGCCACGTGCGCTCAACGCGCTCTCGCTTGACATGGTGCGCGGCCTGATGGAGCAGCTCCTCGCCTGGCAGGACGACCCCGCCGTGCTGGCCGTCGCTGTGCGCGGCAGTAACAAGGAAGGTCCGTTTGGCGCTTTCTGCGCTGGCGGCGACATCCGGTTTCTGCACCAGGCGGGCAGTACGGGCGATCCGCGCCTGGAAGATTTTTTCACCGAGGAATACGCCCTCAACCACCTGATCCATCGCTACTCCAAGCCCTACATTGCCTTCATGGATGGCATCGTCATGGGTGGCGGCATGGGCATCAGCCAGGGTGCTGCGCTGCGGCTGGTGACCGAGCGCACGAAGATGGCGATGCCCGAGACGGCCATTGGCCTGTTTCCGGACGTGGGCGGCGGCTACTTTCTTTCGCGCTGCCCCGGCCATACGGGGGAGTGGCTGGCGCTGACCGGCGAGGCGATCGGAGGGGATGCCGCCCTGGCGCTGGGCTTGGCGGACGGGCGCATCGCACTGGAGACACAGGCGTCGTTGTGGGAGGCTCTGGGGACACAGCACTTCGCTGACGCTGGTGCGGTTACCGCGCTTGTGAAATCAAAAATGATAGCTGTAAGCGCATATTACATAAGCGCTAGAGCTCAAATTGACCAATATTTTTCACTCCCCAGCGTGGGCGAAATCGTGGCTGCCCTCGAAGCCGCTGACGGCGAGTGGGAGCACGACACCGCGGCGACACTGCGCAAGCGTTCGCCCTTGTTGCTGAGCGTCGTTCTGCAGCAAATCCGCCGTGCGCGGAGCATGGAACTGGCCGACGATTTGCGCATGGAGCGCGACATGGTGCGCCACTGCTTCACCCTGCGTCCAGGCCAGAGCGAAACCCTGGAAGGCATCCGTGCACTCGCCGTGGACAAGGACCATACGCCCCACTGGAACCCGGCGCGCATCGAAGACGTGACACCCGCGATGGTGGCGCCGTTCTTTACCAGCCCCTGGCCTGCCTACGCACATCCGCTGGCCCAGTTGGCCTGAACTGTCGTTGGCCTCAGAGATTCAATTGCTGGAACACGGCTGTTGCCAGGCTCAGTAGCTCCGGGCGCGAGAGCTGCCCGCTCAAGGCGTAGCCAAATCCGGCGTCTGTCCAGTAGAAGCCGGACACCGGGCCTGTCTGGGTGAACTGGAAAGAAGCGGTGTCGGAGGGCGAAGTCGCCCCGGGCGCCGGGGCGATTGGTCCCGGCAAGCCGCTGCGGACGGCACCGGCCGACGCGGGTGCGAGAGCGCCCAGGTACAGCGTGATCCGTTGGCCTGCGCTGTTTTGGTACATGAACTGCGCGCGTACCCCGGTATCGCCGGGCAAGAGCCGACCGCCGACCAGTTCGTAGCCAAGCGAGCCCAGGGCAGGGACCTTGAGCGGCCGGCCCAGCCGTTTGGACAACCACTGCACCAGATGGTCTTGCTGCGCGGCGGTAACCTCGACCGGGTGGCGCACCTCGGGCTGGTACACCGCGTGGGCCACCGCGGCCTGCTGGGCAAATCGCTGCGGGGTTTCTGCCGCCAGCGGCGCTGCGTTCCGGATTGCCATGCTGCTCCCAGGTGCAACGCCAGGTGCAAGGCCGGGCCATTGGCTGCGTCCCGTCCATCCCAGCCCAAAGGCCAGCACCACCGAGGCGGCCATGCCACCCCAGCGCCACCACCTCGCCTGCTGCTGCCCGCGGTCTGCGGTTCGCAACGCGGCGGCGAGCAGCATGTCGGGGACGGGGGCGTGGAGCAGATCCTGGTGCAGCGCGTGCAGCCGGTCCCCCTGCGCCCGCCAGTGGGCCATGGCGTCCTGGGCGGCCTCATCGTCAAGCAGTTGCTCGTGCAGCGCCTGCGCCTGTGCGGGTGGCAGCTGGCCGTCCACCAGCGCATGCCAGTGGGCACTCTCGTCGGCCTGAGGGCGAGAGGCGTGCTGGCTCGGATCGATGGTGGAGGAGCGGGTCATGGTCGTTACTTCAGGCGGCGCAGTGCAGGTGCCGGGCCTGTGGTCGGCGCGCCCGCGGGGGCCGCCTGGGAGAGGCCTGGTGTGGGTTCGCGGTCCATCAGCGCGCGCAGGCGTGTGCGGGCCCGCGACAGGCGCGACATGACGGTGCCCACCGGGATGCCCAGGATCCGGGCTGTGTCTTCATAGCTCATGTCCTCCATGGCGACCAGCAGCAGCACAGCTCGCTGGTCGGGCGGCAGGCGCTGCAGGCAGCGTTCCAGGTCCAGCGCCTCATCCGAAGGTCCACTGCCACCGGGCAACTGGTCCTGGACGTCCTCGATATTGACGGGCGCTGGCGAGGACAGCGCGCGGCGCTGGTTGAGGTACAGGTTGTGCATCAGCGTGAACAGCCAGGCGCGCAGGTCAGTTCCCGTACGCCACAGCAGCCACTTGCTGCAGGCGCGCTCGAGCGTGTCCTGTACGAGATCATCGGCCGCCCAGGCCTCGCCCGTCAGCACCCGGGCATAACGGCGCAGCCCGGGCAGCTGCTCGACGACCTGGGTGCGGTTCATGCCTGCGGTGCTTCGTGAACTTTATGGTCGTGCGGTATGCCAAACCTGGTTCACGCCGTCGCCGGTTTTGTCGCCAGGCTTGGTGTCCTTGGACCAGTAGTACAGCGGCTTGCCCTTGTAGGCCAGTTGGGTCATGCCGTCGTCGCGGGTAATGACGCTGTAGTCGCCGCCGGGGGCCTTGCTGGCCATCAGCGGCGGCCAGTTGGCGGCGCAGGGGCCATTGCACGCCGACTTGCCGCTGCCCGCGGCGTCTCGGTCGAAGGTGTAGAGCGTCATGCCGCCAGCGCCGACCAGTGCGCCGTCCATGGTTTTCACGGGCGAGTCGTCCATGGTAGCGCAGCCAGCCAGCGAGGCTGCTGCGGCGAATACGGCCATCGAGATCAATCTTTTCATGGGTTTCTCCAGGTGGGATGCAGGCGGAGGCGGATGCTGCCTTGCACTTGAACAAACACATGGGCCCCGATGTTTATTCCACGGCTCCGCAAAAAAACCCAAGCCCGGTGCCCTTTGGCACTCGGTGCCGGGCCCCTACCGCGCGCTGCCTCAGCGGCTGCGGCTTTTCAGGGCGCGTTCCACCTCGCGCTTGCCTTCGCGGTCCTTGATGGTGTCGCGCTTGTCGTGTTCGGCCTTGCCTTTGGCCAGGGCGATGTCGCATTTGGCCCGGCCGTCCTTCCAATGCAGATTCAGGGGCACCAGCGTGTAGCCCTTTTGCTCGACCTTGCCGATCAGGCGCTTGATCTCCTCCTTGTGCAGCAGGAGCTTTTTGGTGCGCGCGGCCTCGGGGCTGACGTGGGTGGACGCGGTCTTGAGCGGATTGATCTGACATCCAATCAGGTACAGCTCGCCCTCGCGGATCACCACATAGCCATCTGTCAGCTGCGCCTTGCCTTCGCGCAGCGCCTTCACTTCCCAGCCCTGCAGGACCAAGCCTGCCTCATAGCGCTCCTCAATGAAGTAGTTGTACGCGGCCTTCTTGTTGTCGGCGATGCGGGAATTGGAATCAGGTTTCTTGGCCATCGGGTCGTAAGGCGCCAGCGGAGGGGGCGGACGCCCCTCTTTACAATTGCTGTTCTCGCGCAGTCCTGATTCTAGGGTGTGCCATGGTCGGAGCGCGGCCTGGCGCCCCGCAGTCCCATTTCATGAAGAACGTCAACAAATCTGTCCTCATTTGGTACAGCCCGGAGGAAATGTTCAGCCTCGTCACCGATGTGGACCGTTATCCCGAGTTTCTTCCTTGGTGCGACCACGCCCGTGTGCTGGAACAGGAAAGCAGCGGCGTGGTGGCAGAAATCGGCATTTCCATGGCGGGGATTCGCCAGAGTTTTGTTACCCGCAACCTGCATGAGGCCGGTCGGCGGGTGGAGATGCAACTGATCAAGGGTCCATTTTCCCGCTTGAATGGCGATTGGCATTTCCAACCCGTGGGGGACGGCGCGCAGCGCGCAGCGCGCATTAATCTGCATTTGGATTACGGGTTCAACAGCGCACCCTTGGCCGCGGTGGTGGGGCCGGTGTTCGATCGTATTGCCAGCAGCTTGATGGATGCCTTCGTCAAGCGCGCCGAGCAGGTTTATGGCTGACGCTGGCCAAGTGCCACAGAGGCTGCGGGTGACGGTGGCCGTCTGCACAGAACCAGGCGCGGTGCGCGAATGGTGCGGTGATATGCCTGCCGGCGCGCAACTTGTGGACGCCCTGCGCCTCGCTGGCTGCGATGTGACAGCCCTGGATTCTGTCGGTATCTGGGGCAAGGCTGCGCCGCTCACCCAGGTGTTGCGTGATGGCGATCGGGTAGAGACCTACCGAGCGCTGAGGGTGGATCCCAAGGTGGCCCGGCGTGAACGCTTTGTTAGCCAGGGTGCGCGAAGCGCCGGGCTGTTTGTACGCAAACCGGTTCCGAAGCGATGATGCTCAGGGTTTGCAGTCCGAGTCGATGACCGCCTGTGCGCGTTTGCGCTCGGCGGCCCGCGCTGCGTCGTCGAGGAACACTTGCTCGCCCTTGGCATTGGTGTGTTTCATGAGCTGACCCGAGTCCAGCGTGGCCTTGGACTGCTTGGCGCGGGTGCAGTTTTCTGCCTTGGCGGCAGCCATTTTTTTCTCGTCTGCCTTGTCCTTGGCCGCTTTTTCCGCATCGGCTTTGGCCTTGCGTTCTTCGAGCTCCTTGTCTACGCCTTTGCCTGGCGCATTGGCGGCAGGCTTTGCAGCCGCCTTGGCAGCGGCAGGCTGCGCATCTGCCTGCGTGTCTGCATCGGCGTTGGCTGGCGCTACGGGTCGAGGTTGCTGCTGTGGTTGGCGAAGGATGTCTTTATCCGGAATGCTCAGCGGCGGCGGACGATCGCTGAAAACCTTGCGGCCGTCCTTGTCGATCCATTGCCATTGCGCTACGGCGCCCACCGACCAAACGCAGGCCAGCGTCACCAGACAGAGTTTGTGCAGCTTCATGCTTGCAGTTTAGCGGCTGCTGCGCCGAAGTCGCCAGCAAAAGTGGCGGGTACAATTGATTTTTTGGAGCTTTCACATGCGCCTTCTTGGCAAAGCGCTCACCTTCGACGACGTGTTGCTGGTGCCAGCGTATTCCCAGGTCCTGCCCAAGGACACCTCTCTCGCCACCCGGTTTTCCCGCAATATCCGTCTCAACCTGCCGCTGGTGTCCGCCGCGATGGATACGGTCACGGAAGCACGCCTGGCCATTGCCATTGCCCAGGAAGGCGGCATCGGCATCGTGCACAAGAACCTGACCGCGCAGGAGCAAGCGGCCCAGGTGGCCAAGGTCAAGCGCTACGAGTCGGGCGTGGTGCGCGATCCGGTGGTGATCACGCCGGAACATACCGTGCTGCAGGTGCTGCAATTGTCCGAGCAGCTGGGTATCTCAGGATTCCCGGTCTGTGATGGCGGCAAGGTGGTCGGCATCGTGACGGGGCGCGACCTGCGCTTTGAGACGCGCTACGACGTCAAGGTGCACCAGATCATGACGCCGCGCGAGAAGCTCATCACGGTGAACGAGCGCGATGGCACGTCCCCTGCGCAGGCCAAGGCGCTGCTCAACAAGCACAAGCTTGAACGCATCCTGGTGGTCAATGACGCCTTCGAGCTCAAGGGCCTGATCACGGTGAAGGACATCACCAAGCAGACCAGTTTCCCCAACGCTGCGCGCGACGCTTCGGGGCGCCTGCGGGTGGGCGCTGCCGTGGGGGTGGGCGAGGGCACCGAAGAGCGCGTTGAGGCGCTCGTCAAAGCCGGGGTGGACGCCATTGTGGTCGATACGGCGCACGGGCATAGCAAGGGCGTGATCGAGCGCGTGCGCTGGGTCAAACAGAACTATCCGCATATCGACGTCGTCGGCGGCAATATCGCCACGGGCGGAGCTGCGCTTGCGCTGGTGGAGGCAGGGGCCGACGCCGTTAAGGTGGGCATTGGCCCTGGCTCGATCTGCACGACGCGCATCGTCGCAGGCGTGGGTGTGCCGCAGATCATGGCCATTGACAACGTCGCCACTGCCTTGCAGGGCACGGGCGTGCCCCTGATCGCCGACGGCGGCGTGCGTTTCAGCGGCGACATTGCCAAAGCGCTTGCTGCTGGGGCCAGCACTATCATGATGGGGGGCATGTTTGCAGGTACGGAAGAGGCGCCGGGCGAAGTTATCTTGTTCCAAGGGCGTAGTTACAAGAGCTACCGCGGCATGGGCAGCATTGGCGCCATGCAGCAAGGCAGCGCTGACCGCTACTTCCAGGAATCGAGCACGGGCAATCCGAACGCCGACAAGCTAGTGCCCGAAGGCATTGAGGGCCGTGTGCCGTACAAGGGCTCCATGGTGTCCATCGTCTACCAGATGGCGGGTGGCGTGCGCGCCGCCATGGGCTACTGCGGTTGCGCCACCATTGAAGACATGAACAACAAGGCCGAGTTCGTCGAGATCACCACAGCCGGGATCCGCGAAAGCCACGTGCACGACGTGCAGATCACCAAGGAAGCGCCGAACTACCGCGCCGACTGACGCTACTGCTCCGCAGGCCCGAACCCAGTTCACGGTGTTCGGGCCTTTGTCTTTCTTTCTGTCGCCTGCCATGCAACACCAGAAAATTCTCATTCTCGATTTCGGCTCCCAGGTCACCCAGTTGATCGCCCGCCGTGTGCGCGAAGCCCATGTGTACTGCGAGGTGCACCCTTGCGACGTGACCGATGCCTGGGTCCGCGAGTTCGCCGCAGACGGCATGCTCAAAGGTGTGATCCTCTCGGGCAGCCATGCCAGCCTCTGGGAAGACGAAACCCTGCGGGCGCCGCAGGTGGTGTTCGAACTCGGTATTCCGGTGCTCGGTATCTGCTTTGGCATGTACGCAATAGCTGCCGCGCTGGGGGGCAAGGTCGAAGGCGGGCATAAGCGCGAATTCGGTTATGCCGAAGTCCGTGCACGTGGCCACACCCAGTTGTTCGAAGGCATCCAGGATTACGCAACGCCCGAAGGCCACGGCATGCTGCATGTCTGGATGAGCCACGGTGACAACGTGACCGAGATGCCTCCTGGCTTCAAACTCATGGCGTCCACCGATTCCTGTCCCATCGCGGGCATGGCCGATGAGGAGCGCAAGTTTTATGCAGTGCAGTTTCACCCGGAGGTGACGCATACGCGGCAAGGCAAGGCCATTCTCGAGCGTTTTGTGCTGGGCATCTGCCAGATCTCACCCGATTGGGTCATGCGCGACCACGTGGCCGAAGCAGTGGCACTGATTCGCAAGCAGGTGGGTGACGAGGAAGTGATTCTTGGTTTGTCGGGCGGAGTGGATTCATCCGTGGCTGCTGCGCTGATTCACCGTGCCATTGGTGATCAGCTGACCTGCGTGTTCGTGGACCACGGCCTGCTGCGCCTCAATGAAGGCGACATGGTCATGGACATGTTTGTTGGCAAGCTGCACGCCAAAGTGATTCGTGTCGATGCGAGCGAGCTGTTTCTCGGCAAGCTCGCGGGCGTCGCCGATCCGGAAGCCAAGCGCAAGATCATTGGAAGCGAGTTCGTCACGGTGTTCAAGCAGGAAGCAGCCAAGCTGACCAGTGCTGGTGCCAAGGGCGCCAAATGGCTCGCGCAGGGCACTATCTACCCCGACGTGATCGAATCGGGTGGCGCCAAGAGCAAAAAAGCGGTCACCATCAAGAGCCACCACAACGTGGGCGGCCTGCCGGAGCAGTTGGGATTGAAGCTGCTAGAGCCCCTGCGCGATCTGTTCAAGGACGAGGTGCGCGAGCTAGGCGTAGCCTTGGGTCTGCCGCCCGAGATGGTTTATCGCCATCCCTTCCCCGGCCCCGGCCTGGGCGTGCGTATTCTGGGCGAAGTGAAGCCGGAATATGCCGACCTGCTGCGCCGTGCAGATGCCATCTTTATTGAGGAACTGCGCAACTTTAAGGACGAGGCAAGCGGAAAGAGTTGGTACGACTTGACGAGCCAGGCCTTCGCCGTTTTCCTGCCGGTCAAGAGCGTCGGCGTGATGGGGGATGGCCGCACTTACGACTATGTGGTGGCACTGCGCGCCGTGCAGACCAGCGACTTCATGACGGCCGACTGGGCCGAGCTGCCCTACGCGCTGCTCAAGAAAGTTTCCGGCCGCATCATCAATGAGGTCCGGGGTATCAATCGGGTGACCTACGACGTCAGTTCCAAGCCGCCAGCGACGATTGAGTGGGAGTGAAATCAGGTCCTTCGGGGACTATCGCCAGCTATCGAAAAACTGCCGTAACGTGTTGATTTAGAAAGAAATACGTGACTGCAGCTATCGGTGGCTATCGCCGGCCAGCGGAATAGGTTGGCGGTAAAAGTGGCGGTAAGAACCGGAGGCCGGATTAAGACCCTCCCGTTCACTATTGAGACCAAATCGGTCTTTGACGGTAAAAGTCTCCTCTGGAAAGCTGATTTCATGTGGCTTTCCGGGCATCAGCAGGTCTCCTGACCCCTGACGGTAAAAGCCGTCACCAACAGGAGGAAAACCTCGATGCTTACCGACACCGCACTGCGCAATTTGAAGCCTAAGCCCTTGACTTATAAGGCTTCTGACCGAGATGGGATGTACGTGACGGTATCGCCCACCGGTACCGTCACCTTCCGCTACGATTACCGTCTCAACGGCCGGCGCGAGACGCTGACCATTGGACGGTATGGGCCGTCCCGCATTTCGCTCACGATGGCCCGCGAAAAGCTGCTGGATGCCAAGAAGGCCGTCGCCCAGGGCAAGTCCCCGGCGCATGAGAAGCAGCGCGAGAAGCGCCGCCTGACCGCCGCCAAGAACTTCGGCGACATGACCGCCCAGTGGCTTGCCGGTGCCCGGATGGCCGACAGCACGCGAGCGATGCGCAAGAGCATCGTTGATCGGGACATCCTGCCGGCCTTCCAGAACCGCATGCTCAACGAAATCACCGCCGACGACTTGCGCGCCCTGTGCGGCAAGGTGAAAGGGTGGGGCGCCCCGGCCACTGCGATGCACACCCGCGACATCGTGAAGCAAATCTATGCTTTCACCCTACTTCATAGAGAGAAGGTGGACAACCCAGCGGCCGGAGTGGGCGAAGCGTCGATAGCGACCTTCGTGCCCAAGGATCGCGCCCTGTCACCGCTGGAGATCCGGATGATGGAATCGGTGGCGACCTATCCGTCCATCCGGCTGGCGCTGCGCATGATCATGGTGACCTTGGTTCGCAAGAGCGAACTGATCCAGGCCACTTGGGGTGAGGTCGATTTCGAGAGCGCGACCTGGACGATTCCAAAGCAGCGCATGAAGGGACGCAAGCCGCACGTGGTCTACCTGACGGGCAGATAGGTGCGCAGGTAAAACAGCTCAGCTGTGGACAACGGCTAGGGGATGGGGAAGTTTTCGATCAATGGCAGCAAGAAGTTTCATATTATGGAAATATCATTTCTTGATGTGAAAATTTGATAACGTTCCACGCCAATACCGAAGAGCCCGTTTCATTAAGATGATTTTGTAATGTGAAAAGTTCATCGCAACATCTTGATTTTGTGAAAATTAATCTGACTCTTCTATAAGACATAAGAGCTTGCACAAGTCTTATAGAAGACTTAAAGTGAAGCCATGCAACTGCCGAGCAGCGCGGTCGTTTTTTCAACCTTCATGGAGTTCACATGCCCCAATCCCTCACCCAACAACTGAGCCGCGAACAGCAAATTGCTGCCCTCGAAAAAGACTGGGCGCAAAACCCCCGCTGGAAGGGCGTCAAGCGTGGCTACACCGCCGCCGACGTCGTGCGCCTGCGCGGTAGCCTGCAGCCCCAGCACACGCTTGCCCAGCGCGGCGCTGAGAAGCTGTGGGAGAAGGTCAATGGCGGTGCCAAAAAGGGCTATGTGAATGCCTTTGGCGCCATTTCCGCCGGTCAGGCAATGCAGCAGGCCAAAGCAGGTCTGGAAGCCGTGTACCTCTCGGGCTGGCAAGTGGCTGCGGACGGCAACACGTCGGAAACCATGTACCCCGACCAGTCGTTGTACGCCTACGACTCGGTGCCTACCATGGTGCGCCGCATCAACAACACATTCAAGCGTGCGGACGAAATTCAGTGGGCACGTGGTCTCAACCCGGGCGACCAGGAATTCATCGACTACTTCCTGCCCATCGTGGCCGATGCTGAAGCTGGTTTTGGCGGCGTGTTGAACGCCTTCGAGCTGATGAAGAACATGATCGCCGCAGGCGCTGCCGGTGTGCATTTCGAAGACCAGCTGGCAGCCGTGAAGAAGTGTGGTCACATGGGTGGCAAGGTGCTTGTGCCCACGCAAGAAGCCTGCGAGAAGCTGATTTCCGCCCGCTTCGCTGCCGACGTCATGGGTGTGCCTACCCTGATCCTGGCTCGTACCGATGCTGAAGCCGCCAATCTGATCACTTCGGACTACGATGCCAACGACAAGCCCTTCCTGACCGGGGAACGTACGCAAGAAGGTTTCTACCGTGTCAAGAATGGTCTGGAGCAGTCCATCAGCCGCGGTGTGGCCTATGCTCCCTATGCCGATTTGGTGTGGTGCGAAACCGGCGTGCCCGATATCGGCTTCGCCCGCGAATTCGCGCAAGCCGTGCTGACGGCCTGCCCCGGCAAGTTGCTGTCGTACAACTGCTCGCCCTCGTTCAACTGGAAGAAGAACCTTGACGACAAGCAGATCGCTTCGTTCCAGGAAGACCTGTCGGCGCTGGGCTACAAGTTCCAGTTCATCACGCTGGCCGGTATCCACATCAACTGGTTCAACACCTTCAAGTTCGCCAACGCCTACGCTGGCGGCGAAGGCATGAAGCACTACGTCAACATGGTGCAAGAGCCTGAGTTCGCAGCGCGCGAGCAGGGCTACACCTTCGTGTCGCACCAGCAAGAAGTGGGTGCGGGCTACTTCGACGACGTCACCACCGTGATTCAGGGTGGCTCCTCCAGCGTAAAGGCGCTCACCGGTTCCACCGAAGAAGAGCAGTTCCACTGATTTTTTCTGCGGAGATGTGAAAAGGCCCGCAACGCTCGTTGCGGGCCTTTTTTTGTACCGGTTAAAATGAAATGCAGAATCCACCAACAAGGGCAAGAAAGGCACTTTGGTTATGACACCGCGAACTACACCGGAGATGGTTACCAGCCGCTGAGGCTGGCTGTTCGTGCCTGCACAGGATTCAACTTTTACCTGAAAAGCGCGGACATGGTCCGCGCTTTTGCTTTGAAGGGCGCCGCGCGGTTTCCCCCAAGATTCGACAAGGATTCCCATGATTCACATCACCCTTCCCGATGGCTCGCAGCGCGAGTATCCGGGCCCCGTCACCGTTGGCGAAGTGGCTGCCTCGATCGGTTCAGGCCTCGCCAAGGCAGCCCTGGCGGGCAAAGTGGGCGACAAGGTGGTCGATACCAGTTATCTGATCAGCCAGGATAGTCCGCTTTCTATCGTGACGGCAAAGGATGCTGAAGGACTGGACGTAATTCGCCACTCGACGGCGCACTTGCTTGCCTATGCAGTCAAGGAGCTTTTTCCGGATGCCCAGGTCACGATTGGCCCGGTAATTGAAAATGGTTTCTTTTACGACTTTGCGTACAAGCGCCCGTTCACGCCAGAAGACCTGGAAGCCATCGAAAAACGCATGACGGCTCTTGCCGCCAGGGACGAGCCAGTGGTGCGTCGTGTGCTGCCACGTGATGAAGCAGTCGCGTATTTCAAAGGTATTGGTGAGCATTACAAGGCGGAAATCATCGCTAGCATTCCCAGCAGCGAGGATGTCAGCCTTTACCGCGAAGGCACTTTTGAGGATTTGTGCCGCGGCCCCCACGTCCCGAGCACGGGCAAGCTCAAGCATTTCAAACTGATGAAAGTGGCAGGCGCGTATTGGCGCGGTGACCACCGCAACGAGATGCTGCAGCGCATCTACGGCACGGCCTGGGCGACCAAGGACGAGCTTGCGCAATACCTCACGATGCTGGAAGAGGCCGAGAAGCGCGACCACCGCAAGCTGGGGCGTGAGCTGGATTTGTTCCACATCGACGAGCATTCGCCTGGTACGGTGTTCTGGCACCCAAAGGGGTGGACGCTGTGGCAGGAAGTGGAGCAGTACATGCGCCGTGTCTACCAGGACAACGGCTACCAGGAAGTCAAAGGCCCGCAGATTCTGGACAAGACGCTCTGGGAAAAGACCGGGCACTGGGACAAGTACCGCGAAAACATGTTCACGACCGAATCGGAAAAGCGCGAATACGCGCTCAAGCCGATGAACTGTCCCGGGCATATCCTGATCTTCAAGCAGGGCATCAAGAGCTACCGGGATCTGCCGCTGCGCTACGGTGAGTTTGGCCAGTGCCACCGTAACGAGCCGACGGGCGGCCTGCACGGCATCATGCGTGTGCGCGCCTTTACGCAAGACGATGGGCATATCTTCTGCACCGAAGACCAAATTCTTGCGGAATGCACCGCCTATACCGCTTTGCTTCAGAAGGTGTACCAAGACTTTGGATTCGAGAACATTATCTACAAGGTCGCCACGCGCCCCGATGCGCGCATTGGCTCGGATGAAAGCTGGGACAAAGCAGAAGCAGCGCTGATCACCAGCCTCGACGCCTCGGGCTGCGCGTACGAAATTTCGCCGGGCGAGGGGGCGTTCTATGGGCCCAAGATCGAGTACACGCTCAAGGATGCCATCGGACGCCAGTGGCAATGCGGCACGATCCAGGTCGATTTCTCCATGCCAGAGCGGCTGGATGCCGAGTACGTCGGTGAGGACGGCAACCGACATCGACCCGTCATGCTGCACCGTGCCATCGTCGGCAGCCTGGAGCGTTTTATTGGTATTCTGATCGAGCAGCACGCTGGGGCTATGCCGGTCTGGCTCGCGCCGGTGCAGGTGGGTATTCTGAACATCACTGACGCGCAGGGCGATTACTGTCGTGAAATTGCCGAAAAAATCCAGCAAGCGGTGCCCCAGCACCCGCTGCGCATCGCGCTGGATCTACGAAACGAGAAGATTACGTATAAAATACGTGAGCATTCGTTGCAAAAGCTGCCCTTTATCCTCGTCGCTGGCGAGAAAGAGCGTGCAGCCGGTGCCGTTGCAGTGCGCGCCCGAGGCAACAAGGATCTCGGGGTAATGCCAGTCGATGATTTCATTCGACTTCTTACCAGCGCAGTTGCCGAAAGAACTTGAGATTGTCTGATGCCAGCCGCTTTGCGGCGGTGTTTGGGCGGTCTTGGGATTCTTAAATTCAACACAAGAGGTGAGAACCATAGCTACTGAATTTCGTGATCGTCGCCACCGTGAAGAGCGCAAGCACCGCTTGAACCGTGAAATCATGGCCCCGGAAGTCCGTTTGTCGGGCCCAGAGAACGAGCCTTTGGGTGTTGTGAGCCTGATGGACGCCTTGCGCATGGCCGGGGAGCTGGATGTGGACCTCGTGGAAATTTCCGCGACGGCCAACCCGCCTGTTTGCCGTCTGATGGACTATGGAAAGTTCAAGTACATCGAGCAAAAGCGTGCGGCGGAAGCGAAGGCCAAGCAGACGGTCATCGAGATCAAGGAAATCAAGTTCCGCCCGGGCACCGATGACGGCGACTACAACATCAAGTTGCGCAACATCCGGCGTTTTCTCGCTGAGGGTGACAAATGCAAGATTACGCTGCGTTTTCGTGGCCGTGAGATCACGCACCAGGATCTCGGTCTGGCGTTGCTTAACCGACTGCGCGACGATTTGGGTGACACCATTCTCGTGGAGCAGTTTCCCCGGCTTGAAGGTCGGCAGATGATCATGATGATCGCACCGGCACGTAAAAAGACTGCGGCTGCGCGATCGGCTGAGGTGGCTGCTGGTTCGGACGTGAACGCAGCCTGACGATAGATTTAAGATTTTGATCCGCCCGGGTTCGCCTGGGCGATCAAAAAATGGAGAGCGGTGTTGCCGCTGTCCTGGGCCGGATGCAAAACCGGTCAAAAGAAGTGTCTCGGGGCCAACAAGCTTGCAAGCTGTTTTGCAGGCGCCTCACGAGCACAATAAAAGGAGCATTTCCATGCCCAAAATGAAGACCAAGAGCAGCGCAAAGAAGCGCTTTCGCGTTCGCCCGGGTGGTACCGTCAAGCGCGGCCACGCCTTCAAGCGTCACATCCTGACCAAGAAGACCACCAAGAACAAGCGCCATCTGCGTGGCATCACGTCTGTCCATGAGACCAATATGGGTCATATGGCGCAGATGCTGCCCTTCGCTGGCCTGTAATCAACGGACGAACAAGGAGTACTCACATGCCTCGCGTCAAACGTGGTGTAACGGCTCACGCCCGTCACAAAAAAGTTCTGGCCCTTGCCAAGGGTTTTCGCGGTCGCCGCGGTAATGTCTTTCGGATCGCCAAACAAGCGGTCATGAAGGCTGGGCAATATGCCTATCGCGATCGCCGTGCCAAGAAGCGCGTGTTCCGCCGCCTCTGGATTGCCCGTATCAACGCTGGAGCCCGTGAGCTGGGCCTGACCTATAGCCAGTTCGCCAACGGCCTGAAGAAGGCATCCATCGAGATCGACCGCAAGATGCTGGCCGATCTGGCTGTGCACGACAAGGCTGCCTTTGGCAGCATTGTGGAGCAGGTCAAGGCAAAACTGGCTGCTTGAGCGTAGCGACTTGCTATTTTATTGATAGCTTGTACCGCAACCATGACAAGGGCTAGGGCTTGAAAGGGCGCTAGCCCTTGTTTCTTTTTCAAGAGCACTTATGAACGATCTGGATTCCTTGGTGGGTGCCGCGCAGCAATCTTTTGCTGCGAGTGGCACGCCGGCCGATCTCGAAAACGCCAAGGCGCAGTTCCTTGGCAAGTCGGGGCGCATGACAGAACTCATGAAGGGCATGGCGCAGCTCTCGCCCGACGAGAAAAAGTCGCGCGGTGCGGCCATCAACCTTGCCAAACAAGCCATAGAGGCTGCTTTGACGGCCCGGCGGCAGGCTTTGGCCGACGCCGAGCTCAATGCCCAGTTGCACGCCGAAGCCCTGGATGTGACCCTGCCTGGGCGCCAACGTGGGCAGGGCGGGCTGCATCCGGTATCGCTGACCTTGGAGCGCATCGAGAGCATCTTTGGCTCCATGGGGTTCGAGGTGGCCGATGGGCCGGAAATCGAGACCGATTGGTTCAATTTCACGGCGCTCAATACGCCCGAAGACCATCCGGCACGCTCCATGCATGACACTTTCTATTTGGAAGGTGGGAGCGAGCATGCGCCCCATTTGCTGCGCACGCACACCAGTCCGATGCAGATTCGCCATGCGATCGCGCACGTCAAGCGCCACCGCGCCGCAATCGATGCCGGCCAGCCCATGCCGGAAATTCGCGTCATTGCGCCTGGTCGCACTTACCGTGTAGACAGCGATGCCACGCATTCGCCCATGTTTCACCAGTGCGAGGGGTTGTGGATCGGCGAGAACGTCAGTTTCAAGGACTTGAAGTACATCTTCACCGCGTTTTGCCGCACTTTTTTCGAGACAGACGACTTGGTGCTGCGCTTTCGACCCAGTTTTTTCCCGTTCACCGAGCCGAGTGCCGAAATTGACATTCAATTTCCAAGCGGGCCGCTTGCCGGTCGTTGGCTGGAAGTGGCCGGGTCAGGCCAGGTGCACCCCAATGTGGTGCGCAACATGGGGCTCGATCCCGAGCGCTTCATAGGTTTCGCCTTTGGCATGGGCTTTGACCGCTTGACCATGCTGCGCTATGGGGTGAATGATTTGCGGCTCTTCTTTGACGGCGATATCCGCTTCTTGTCGCAATTCCAGTGATGTGCAAGGACGCTTTCCACTGCCCTGCGATCAGCGCGCCAGCGCTCTTTTGACGAACCAAAAATCTCCTCATGCAATTTCCTGAATCGTGGCTGCGCCAATTTTGCAATCCGCCCTTGAGCACGCAAGAGCTTGCCGATACCTTGACCATGGCCGGCATGGAAGTCGAAGAACTGCGGCCGGTCGCGCCCCCTTTCACCGGTGTGGTGGTGGGCGAAATCCGTGAGGCGGTGCAGCACCCCGATGCCGACAGGTTGCGCATTTGCCAGGTGGATATTGGCCAAGCGCAACTGCTCAACATCGTCTGCGGAGCACCCAATGCGCGTGTTGGCATCAAGGTGCCCTGCGCTGTCGTGGGGGCGCAGCTACCACCCGGAGAAGATGGCAAGCCATTTGCTATTCGCGTAGGTAAGCTGCGTGGGGTGGAAAGCTTCGGCATGCTGTGTTCTGCCAAGGAGCTCAAGCTGTCCGACGACCACGGTGGACTGCTGGAGCTCGCTTCTGAGGCGCCTCTCGGTGCCAACGTACGCGACGTGCTGGCGCTGGACGATACGTTGTTCACACTCAAACTGACGCCCAATCTGGCGCATTGTTTGAGCGTCTTCGGGGTGGCGCGTGAAGTGGCTGCGCTGACCGGTTCCCCACTCATGCAGCCAAACATTGGCTCAGTTTCTGCAAATATTTTGGATACCTTGCCGGTCAAGATCAGCGCGCCCGACCTCTGTGGACGGTTTTCCGGTCGCATCGTGCGCCGGGTCAACCCGCGTGCCAGCACTCCCGCGTGGATGGTGGAGCGTTTGGCGCGTTGTGGACAGCGCAGCGTCTCGCCGCTGGTGGATATCTCGAACTACGTGATGTTCGAACTGGGGCGGCCCTCGCACATTTTTGATCTCGGAAAAATCCACGGAGGCCTTGACGTTCGCTGGGCACGCGTGGGTGAAAGACTGGCCTTGCTCAATGGCAGCACGGTGGATCTGGACGAACGCGTGGGCGTGATTGCGGACGAAGTGCAGGTCGAATCCCTCGCCGGCATCATGGGTGGCGATGCGACGGCCGTCTCCGACGACACGCAGGATATTTACATCGAAGCAGCATTTTGGTGGCCTGCAGCCGTGGCCGGCCGCTCGCGGCAGTTTCGCTTCGCCACCGAGGCAGGGCATCGCTTCGAGCGAGGGGTAGACCCCGAGCAGACAGTCCTGCACATTGAGCGCATCACGCAACTGGTGCTGGATATTTGCGGCACGCCCGAGACGGTTTGTGGCCCGGTCGATGACCAACAGCCGCGTATGCCACAGCGCGTCCCCGTGAGTCTTCGTGTCTCCCGGGCGGCCAAGGTGATCGGCATGCCGCTCTCGCAAGCCCAATGCGCCGAGGTGCTGACACGGCTTGGCCTTGAGGTGGTCGAGTCGGCCGACGTGCTCACCGTCACACCGCCGCTCTACCGGTTTGATTTTGCGCTTGAAGAAGACCTGATCGAAGAGGTTGCGCGGATCGTGGGATACGGGCAATTGCCCGATACGCCGCCGCTGGCGCCTGTCACGCCCACGCTGCGCGAGGAGCGCAGGCGCAGTCCCTTCACCTTGCGGCGTCAGATCGCCTCGCTGGGGTACCAGGAAACGATCAATTTCAGCTTTGTCGACGAGGGTTGGGAACGTGAGTTGACCTCCAACACTGCCCCGATCCGTTTGCTCAATCCAATTTCGTCCCAAATGAGCGTCATGCGCTCGTCCCTTCTAGGTTCCTTGCTACAGGTTTTAAAGTACAACGCAGACCGACGGGCAGAGCGGGTGCGGGTCTTCGAGATTGGCCGCATCTTCTTGCGCGACGCATCCGTGCAGGACTCTGATAACAGTGTGGCGGGTTATCACCAGCCGCAGCGCGTTGCCGGTCTCGCCTTCGGCCCTGCCGACGGTGTCCAATGGTCGGTTAGCCCGCGCAATGTCGATTTCTTCGATATCAAGGGCGACGTCGAGGCATTGTTGGCACCGCGCGTGCCGGTGTTTGAGGCTGCAGAGCATCCCGCCATGCACCCCGGTCGCTGTGCACGGGTTTTGGTCGACGGTTGTGCTGTGGGGTATGTGGGTGAACTGCACCCCAAGTGGCGACAGAGTTGGGGTTTTGCTCAGGCGCCCGTGATGTTTGAGCTGGAACTTGACCCGGTGCTCCGCCGCACGGTGCCAGCGTTCCGTCCAGTTGCCCGGCACCAGGTGGTGGAACGTGATATCGCGGTCGTGGTGAACGAGCGCATCATCTACGCGCAGATCAAGGACACCATCGCCAGTGCGGTGGATGCCGGTCTTCTGCGCAATGTGGTCTTGTTTGACGTCTTCCGGCCCAAGCTCAACAAAACTGGCGAGCTTGCAGCGCCTGGCTCGCTTGCCGTGGGAGAGAAGAGCATGGCGATTCGACTGGTGCTTGGGGGGGAAACCGCGCTGACCGAGTTGCAGATCGATACGGCGGTGCAGACGATCGTGGAGCAACTGGGTCTGCGCCACGGCGCTCGCCTGCGGGCCTAGGAGACATACGATGCAACGCATCGAATTTTCAGTGGAAAGCCTGGAAACGCCCGCGCTCACCAAGGCGCAGCTTGCGGAGCTCTTGTTTGACCAGATCGGGCTGAACAAGCGGGAGTCCAAAGACATGGTGGACGCGTTTTTCGATTTGATTGCGCGCAGCCTGGTGGAGGGGGACGATGTCAAGTTATCAGGATTTGGCAATTTCCAGATTCGCACCAAGGCACCCCGCCCAGGTCGCAATCCGCGCACGGGTGAGGCCATCCCCATTGGTGAACGCCGGGTGGTGACTTTTCATGCCAGTACCAAGCTCAAGGAACAAATTCAGGGGCATTTCCCCTCGGAATGATGCAGCTTCCGCGTTGTTGGGCCGTTACAACGCATAGCGCAACGGATGCGTCTGCTGTAGGCTAGAAGGTTTATCGCATCTTGCGCGCGGTGGCGCGCTCGTTTCATGGGATCTGCGCTTCCTTCCATACCAGCCAAACGCTATTTCACCATTGGTGAAGTGGCCGATTTGTGCGCTGTCAAGCCGCATGTACTGCGCTATTGGGAGCAGGAATTCACACAATTGCGCCCTATGAAGCGCCGCGGCAACCGGCGCTATTACCAGCACCATGAGGTGCTGATGATTCGTCGCATACGGGATCTGCTCTACGACCAAGGCTTCACGATCAGTGGTGCCCGCAATCAGCTTCAAGACGGGGCGCAGGCGCTGTCCTTCGCCGGTGATCCGCTGCAAGACGCCTTGGATGCGGGCCACGTAGCGCGATCTGATCCCAATGGCCCAGCCCCTCAGGCAGTACTGCCCGCAGACCTCGAATCGGTACGCCGTGAATTGTTTGAAATCCGAGGTCTTCTGTCGGTGGCAGCGTGATTTGGATCTATAATTCGAAGCTGTTCGGCGTGTGGCGCAGCCTGGTAGCGCACTTGCATGGGGTGCAAGGGGTCGAAGGTTCGAATCCTTTCACGCCGACCAATAATTTGACTAGAGACAACGGGTCACAGCAGCAATGCTGTGACCCGTTGTCATTTTCAGCTCAGGTGGTACCAATAAGCTGACCGGGGTTGGAGGAACACCAGTGGACAAGCACTTTCTGACACCTCTTTTCTCACCAGAATCCATCGTCGTTTTCTCCGGCGACTCTGCACGCGAGGAGAGCCAGATCCCGCAAGGCAGGTTGCTTCGCGAAGCGATCAGTGCCCAGCGCTTCGGCGGTCGTTTGCAGTTTCTCGACATTGAAACCACTGGCACTCTGGCCGATCTGGCACAGGCGCGCGCCGACCTGGCCATCATCGCGCTGCCTCCGAAAGATGTGCCGGCGGCGTTGGAGGTGGCGGGGCGCATGGCATGTCGCGCAGCGTTGGTTATTTCTAGCGGCATGGGGCAGGACGAAGCGGCGGTGTTGGCCAAGATTGCCCATCGCGAAGGGGTGTACCTGCTGGGGCCTAATTCCCTTGGGTTTCAGCGCCCTGCGCTTGGGCTCAACGCTAGTGTGGCAGGGCCACTGGCCCGCCAGGGGTCTCTTGGCTTGGTGTCGCAGTCTGGGGCGTTGACGGCATCCATCCTGGACTGGGCGGCCCAGAATGCCGTGGGGTTTTCGTCCGTCGTGTCGGTGGGGCCGAACACGTCGCTGGACAGTGCCCAAGTGCTGGACTATCTGGCCAGCGATCCACAGACGCACAGCATCGTTGTCTATCTAGAGGGTATCTCCAACGCGCGCAGCTTCATGAGTGCATTGCGCTCCGCGGCCAACGCCAAGCCCGTGGTCGTTCTCAAGGCGGGTAGAAAACCTGCGGGTAATGCTGCAGCACAAACCCACAGCGGCGCTATCGTCGGCAGCGACGATGCGTTCGACGCCGTGCTGCGCCGTGCGGGTGCCGTGCGGGTGCGGTCGTTTGTAGAGCTTTTTTCGGCAGCCAAGTGCCTGGCATCGCGCTACCGACCTGTGGGCCGGCGGCTTGCTATCGTGACCAACGGAGGTGGGCCAGGGGTTCTGGCAGCCGATTGGGTGAACGAGATTCTTCTTGACCTGGGGCGTCTGTCGCCTGAATCCATTGCAGCCTTGCAGCCTCAGTTACCGCTGCTCGCTTCCTTGTGCGATTTGATCGATTTGTCGGAAGAGGCCGGCCCCGAGCATTTCCGCCTTGCGGTGGAAGCGGCGAGCCGCGATCGGCAAATCGACGGCGTGTTGGCCATTTACTCGCCCAAGACGGGTGTGGATGCCACGGCGGTGGCACAGGCGGTCGTTGAAGCCAAGCGCCAGATGAGCAAACCGCTGCTCTCGTGCTGGATGGGCGACAGCTCCGTGGTGGCGGCTCGCGCTGTCTTGGTCGAGGCAGCCATTCCCAGCTTTCGCACACCGGAAGCTGCCGTGGGCGCTTTCGGCAACATTGCGTCGTTTTACCAAAATCAGCAGTTGCTGCAGCAAACGCCGCCACCGTTGACTACTTTGGCGAAACCGGACATCGAGGGGGCTCGGCTGGTCATCGAAGGTGTGCTGGCCGAGCGGCGCAAGGTGCTCACCGAGATGGAATCGAAGACGCTGCTGGCCGCCTTCCACATTCCTGTCACCAACACCATTCTGGCTCGCAGCGCCACCGAAGCGATGATGATCGCGACGCAGCTGGGTTTTCCGGTGGCACTCAAGATCGACTCGCCCGACGTCAGCCACAAGTCGGATGTGCAGGGCGTGGCGCTCAACATCATGAGCGGCGCCAATGCCCGCGACACCTATACCGATATGGTGCAGCGGGTCAAGCAGCAGCTGCCCAACGCGCGCATCAACGGCGTGACGGTGCAGAAGATGGCGCGCAGCCGGCGTGGCCGCGAAGTGTGTATTGGTTTGGTGACCGACGATCCCTTCGGTCCGGTGATCACTTTTGGCGCTGGTGGCACCATGATCGAACTGATCGATGACCGAGCCATGGAGCTTCCGCCCCTCAACCAGTTCCTGGCGCGCCGGCTCATTGAGCGCTCCCGTGTTGCTGAAACCCTGGACGAGTGGCGCGGCGCAAGCGCAGTGGACCGCAATGCGCTGGAACAGGTGCTGCTGCGCGTTTCCGAAATGGTGTGCGAGCTTCCGCAGTTGCGCGAAATGGACATCAATCCGTTGATCGTCGATGCCTCCGGCGTCATTGCGGTGGATGCTCGCATCGTGGTCGACCATGCGCCGCAGGCCAGCGGCAGTGCCGCGCACTACAGCCATCTGGCCATCCTGCCGTACCCGGCACGCTTTCGCCAGGTCTGGCCGCTCAGCGGTGGCGGCGAATACACGGTACGCCCGATACGTCCTGACGATGCGCAGATGCTCCAGGCCTTGGTGCACAGCCTTTCGCCTGAGAGCCGTTATTTCCGCTTCATCTCCTCAATGGCGCAGCTGCCGCCCAGCATGCTGGCGCGGTTCACCTTGATCGACTACGACCGGGAAATGGCGCTGGTCGCCGTGTTCAAGCAACGCGCGCCGGGCGCGGATGGGGAAATGGTGGAGACCGAGCGCGTTGTCGGCGTATCGCGCTACATCACCAATCCCGACCACAGCAGTTGTGAGTTCGCCCTCGTAGTGGCAGACGATTTCAGTGGCCGTGGCCTGGGTTCGCGCCTGATGCTCAGCATCATGGACGTAGCGCGTGAACGTGGTTTGAGCGAAATGGAAGGCCTGGTGCTGGCCAACAACCCTGGCATGCTCAAGCTTATGCGCAGCCTGGGTTTCAGCGTCAAGGCGTTTGCGGAAGACCCTGACTTCAAGCTCGTCAGCCATGCGCTCTGAGCGCAGGCCACTTATCAGCCTATGGTCATCAGGCTGGCGTTGCCGCCGGCCGCTGCGGTGTTCACGCTGAGCGAACGCTCCAGCACCAATCGATCCAGAGCAATGGCCGTCTCGCCAGGTGCAAGGCCCTGCAGCAGAACTATGGGCCCCGGGCGCTTGGCCAGGATTTCGCTGCTGCGCTGCAGGTCGGCGCTTGTTCCGTGTTGCAGCACCACGTCGAGTGCTGGCGCGTCCAGCACGCCCACGGCAGCCAGCGTGACGTGCTGCTGCACGGCGGCGGGCAGTTGTTCGCGCAGGCTTGCTGCAGCGTTCCCCTGCCACAGAGCCTGCGATCCCACGGCGAGCACAGCCGCAAGCTGCGTTAGCAAGTCGACGTCTTGTATTGCCAGGCAACCTGTGATGGCACGCGGCAGCACCGAATAGACATTGCGCTCGCCCGTGGGGCCAGGCAAGGTCTGAGAGACACCCGTGGGAGACTGGGCTGCAAACATCTGGCAGCTGGTTGCCAGCGCGGAGCGGCCTGTGGCCGTCGCCCATTGCTGCAGGGCATTGAGCGGGGCCAGGGCGGAGGGTGCGTCTTCCGTATCGGGGCTGCAAATCGTGCCGCGGGCGCTGCCGGGTGCTTGCGCGACCAGGCGGCGCAGGTACAGCGGCCCACCGGCTTTGGGGCCGGTGCCTGACAAGCCTTCGCCGCCAAAGGGCTGTACGCCCACCACAGCGCCCACCATGTTGCGGTTGACATAGGCATTGCCGGCATGTGCCTGCGCCAGCACCTGCGCAATGGTTTCGTCGATGCGCGTGTGTACCCCCAGCGTCAAGCCGTAGCCCGTGGCGTTGATGTCTTTGAGCAACCGGGGGAGGGCAGTACGCGCATAGCGCACCACATGCAGTACGGGGCCAAATACCTCGCGCTCCAGTTGGCTGATGCTTTTGAGTTCAATCAGCGTGGGCGAGACGAAGGTGCCTGGGCCAGCTTGTGCCGAGTCGTGCGACTGGAACACAGTGCAGCCGCGCGCGCGCATGGCATCAATGTGCGCCTGAATGCCGGCTTGCGCCTCGGCGTCGATGACGGGACCGACGTCGGTGGCCAGCAGGGCCGGGTTGCCCAGCCGCAGTTCGCCCATTGCGCCGCGCAACATGGGCAGCAGGTGGGGGGCAGCGTCTTCTTGAATGCACAGCACGCGCAGTGCTGAGCAGCGCTGCCCGGCACTGTCGAAGGCCGAGGCGAGGATGTCAACCACGGCCTGTTCGGCCAGCGCTGAGGAATCCACCACCATGGCGTTCTGGCCACCGGTTTCGGCAATCAGCGTCACTGGTCGGCCTGCGCTGTCGAGCCGCCCTGCCAGCGTGTGCTGGATGGCACGGGCCACCTGGGTGGACCCGGTGAAGACCACGCCCATTACGCGCGGGTCTGCGACCAGTGCTGCACCGACGGTTTCGCCACGCCCAGGCAACAACTGCAGCGCGGCGCGCGGTACTCCCGCCTGCCACAGCAGGCGAACCGCCTGCGCGGCGATCAGCGGGGTTTGTTCCGCCGGCTTGGCGATTACGCAGTTGCCGGCGGCGAGCGCGGCACACACCTGCCCCGTGAAAATGGCAAGTGGAAAGTTCCATGGGCTGATGCAGACCACGGTGCCAAGCGCCTGGACTTCGGGATGAGCCTGCGCCTGTGAGGGGGCAAGGGTGCTGCTGGCCTGAGTCGCGTAGTAGCGCAGGAAATCAATCGCTTCACGCACTTCGGCAATGGCATTGGCGGCGCTTTTACCGGCCTCGCGCACCAGCAGGGCAATGAGGGCCGGCATGTCGGCCTGCACCAGGTCGGCAGCGCGCAGCAGGGCCTGGGCGCGCTCTGCTGCCGGGGTGGCTCGCCACGCTTGACCGTCAGCCTGGGCGAGTGCAAGCGCATGCTCAACGTCCTGCAGGCTGGCTTCCTGCACCTCGCCTACGGTGTCGCTCGCATCGGCCGGGTTGCGCACGGCTAGCCGTGCGCCTTCGGCCACATCACAGGCGAGCAGCGGGCCGGCCTGCCAGCGCTGGTTGCGCGAGTCTTGCAAGGCAGTCTCCAGGTCTGCCAGAACCGGCTCGCTGGCCAGGTCCAGTCCGGCAGAGTTGCGCCGCGCTGGTCCGTACAGTGCCCAGGGGTGCGCGATGCGTGGGTGCGGCAGCGCGGCAGCGCCCTCGACGACCGCCGCCGCGTCCACCGTGTCGACAGGGTCGCGCACCAGTTCGTCCAGGGCGATGCTTTCGTCGGCAATGCGGTTCACGAACGAGGTGTTGGCGCCGTTCTCCAGCAACCGGCGTACCAGGTAGGCGAGCAGGGTTTCGTGCGTGCCCACCGGGGCATAGACGCGGCATGGCCTGCCCAGACCCCCTTGGCTGACGGGGCGCACGACCTGTTCGTACAGCGGCTCACCCATGCCATGCAGGCATTGGAATTCGTATTGGTCCGGGCGGTAGGTGGCCGGCTCCGCCATTTCATAGATGGCTGCCAGCGTATGGGCGTTGTGCGTGGCGAACTGCGGGAAAACGGCGTCGGGAGCCGCCAGGAGCTTGCGGGCGCAGGCGATGTAGGAGACATCGGTGTGCGCTTTGCGTGTGTACACCGGGAAGTCGCTCAAACCATCGACCTGGGCGCGCTTGATTTCGCTGTCCCAGTAAGCGCCCTTCACGAGCCGAATCATCAAGCGGCGCCCGCTCTGGCGCGCCAAGGCAATCACTTCGTCCACCACAGCGGGACACCGTTTCTGGTACGCCTGGATGACGAAGCCCAGGCCGTTCCAGCCTGCCAGTGCGTCCTCTGTGCACAGGCGTTGCAGCAGTTCCAAGGAGAGTTCCAGCCGCTCGGTTTCTTCGGCGTCGATGTTCAGGCCAATGTCGTACTGGCGCGCCAGCGTGGCCAGGGACAGCAGCGTCGGGTAGAGCTCGTCATGCACGCGCTGCGTCTGGGCCCGCACATAGCGCGGGTGTAGAGCCGAGAGTTTGATGGAAATGCCCGGCCCGGCGTAAATGCCGCGGTCACCCGAGGCCTGGCCGATGGCGTGGATGGCGGCTTCGTACGCCGCCAGGTAGCGCTCGGCGTCTGGTTGCGTCAGTGCGGCCTCGCCCAGCATGTCGTACGAAAAGCGAAATCCCGCTGCTTCGCGCGCACGGGCGTTGGCGAGTGCCTCTTTGATGGTCTCCCCGGTGACGAACTGTTCGCCCATCATGCGCATTGCCATGTCCACGCTCTTGCGAATCAAGGGCTCGCCACCCTTGGCCGTGAGCCGGGTGAGCAATGAGGACAGAGTCTTTTCGCTGTGCGTGGCCACCAGCTTGCCGGTCAGCAGCAGGCCCCAGGTGGCTGCGTTGACAAACAGCGAGGGGCTCTTGCCCAGATGCGCTTCCCACTGGCCGTTGCCGATCTTGTCGCGGATCAGCGCATCGCGCGTGGCCTTGTCCGGAATGCGCAGCAAGGCCTCGGCCAGGCACATCAGGGCCACGCCTTCCTGGGAAGAAAGTGAGAACTCCTGCAGCAGGCTTTGCACCAGCCCGGCGCGCCCGGCGCCGCCTTTGCGGTCGCGCAATGTGCCCGCAAGGCGGCGGGCCAGGGAGTGAATCCGATCTGCCGTTGCGGTATCGCTGCGTGCCAGCACCAGCAGGGGCGCGAGTGCTTCGGGTTCGGGTGCCCGGCACAGCGCCTGCAGTGCTGCGTGCTGCAAGACGCCCACAGGTGCGCGGGGAGCAAAGGGTTCAGTCATGTTGGGCATGGTGCGAGGCCAGAAGGACAAGGAATGGCGCATCATGCGTCACGGGTGAGAGAATAAAATTTCGAATTTATAAATATCTACAGTCAATAAATCCAATATGTCAGAAGAAAAAAACGAAATAGACAGAATAGATCGAAAAATCCTCTCGATTCTTCAAGAGGATGGACGTATCTCCAATCTCCGCCTTTCCGAGCAAGTGGGTTTGTCGCCCACCGCAGTGCTCGGCCGGGTGCAGCGCCTCTCGCGCGACGGGTATGTGCTGGGCTATGAGGCGCGGCTCAACCCGCTCAAACTCGGCGCTGCGATGCTGGTGTTTGTCGAGGTGCTGCTGGACCGCACCACGCCCAACGTATTCGAGCAATTCAATGCCGCGGTGCAGGTACGCCCGGAAATCATGGAGTGCCATATGGTGGCTGGGGGCTTCGACTATTTGCTCAAGACACGTACCGCCGACATGAACGCCTACCGGGCTTTCGCGGGAGCGGTGCTCTGGCAATTGCCGGGCGTGCGTGAGACACGCACGTACGCGGTGATGGAAGAGGTCAAGCATTCCACGCGTTTACCGCTCACGTAAGGTCGCCGGGCGCGCGGCGCGGGCTGCGAAGAGGCTTGCATAATGGCCTGTCCCTTGTCCCTCACACCCTCAGGAGAAATTCCATGCACGCACTTTGGAAAGCGGCCGTGCTGATTGCAGCCACCTCTCTGGTTCAAGCGGCAAGTGCCGCCTGTTACCTGGTGTATGCGCCGGACAACACGGTGGTGTACCGATCGTTGCAACCACCGGTCGACCTGTCCATGCCGCTGCATGCGACGATGCCGCTGGTGGCTCCGGGCGGGCACCTTGTCTTTGCGCTTGAGCCGACCGGCTGCGAGTTGGAAATCCACAAGCTGGACACGCTGCACAGCATGGTTCAACCGGCTCCGAGCAAGGTACGGCCGGCCCGAGTGGCCCGCACCCACCGCGGCGCTTGAATGGCCCGGTTTCTGTAACGCTTCGCGGGCCTGAGACAATCGGCCCCATGAGCGATACGAAAGAATTGGCGCCCGTGCAGGCGCCCGAGTGGCTGGAAGTCGAGTCGTTGAACCTCGACGCGCAGGGCGTTGCCCGGCGGCCCGATGGCAAGGTGGTGTTCATCGATGGCGCACTGCCGTTCGAGCGGGTCAGTGCCCGACGCACCCGCAGCAAGAACAACTGGGAACAGGCCGAGCTGACCGAGATTCACCGCGAATCTTCGCAGCGTGTGCGCCCTGGCTGTCCGCATTTCGGCTTGCACGCGGGCGCCTGCGGCGGCTGCAAGATGCAGCACCTGCACCCGGCAGCCCAAGTGGCGGTCAAGCAGCGGGTGCTGGAAGACAACCTGTGGCACCTGGGCAAGATCAAGCCCGAGATTGTGCTGCGCCCGATAGAAGGCCCCGCCTGGGGCTACCGCTACCGCGCGCGTTTGTCCGTGCGCTACGTGGTGAAAAAGGGCGAGGTGCTGATTGGGTTTCACGAGCGCAAAAGCCGCTATGTCGCCGACATGCGCGTCTGCCCGGTATTGCCGCCGCACGTCAGCGCCATGCTGATGCCGCTGCGCGCGCTGATCGGCGACATGGACGCGCGCGACACGCTTCCGCAGATTGAACTGGCCTGCGGCGATGCGGTCACGGCGATGGTGCTGCGCCACCTGGAGCCGCTGTCTGGTGCCGACCTGCAGCGCCTGCGCGACTTTGCCGCCGCGCACGGTGTGCAATGGTGGCTGCAATCGAAGGGCCCCGACACGGTGCGCCTGCTCGATGAGGGCGGGCCTCAGCTGGCCTATGCGCTGCCCGAGTTCGGCATCACCATGCCCTTCAAACCCACCGACTTCACGCAGGTGAACCCGCACATCAACCGCGTGCTGGTGGTGCGGGCGCTGCGCCTGCTGGATGTGCAAGCCAACGAGCGCGTGATTGACTGGTTTTGCGGCCTGGGCAATTTCACGCTGCCGCTGGCCACCCAGGCGGGCGAGGTCTTGGGTATTGAAGGCAGCGAGGTGCTGGTGGCCCGTGCGCTGCAAAATTATGAGTCAAATAGGGCTCTACCGCATATGGGTCGTGCGCTAGCAGCTACGAAATTCGTAGCTAGAAACCTGTTCGAGATGACGCCTGCGATGCTGGTGGCCGACGGGGTTGCCGACAAGTGGCTGGTAGACCCGCCGCGTGAAGGCGCTTTTGCCCTCGCCAAAGCGCTGGCCGACATCGAGCAGGCGCGCCGGGGTGTGCAAGACGCTCTGCCACTGCCCGGCGGGGCCGAGGGCTGGACGCCGCCGCGCCGCATTGTCTACGTGAGCTGCAACCCGGCCACTTTGGCGCGCGACGCCGGCCTGCTGGTGCATCTGGCGGGTTACCGCTGCACGGCGGCGGGGGCTGTGAACATGTTCCCGCATACAGCGCATGTGGAGAGCATGGCGGTGTTCGAGCGAGTCTGACGCCAGCCCCGCGTTATTTCTTGGCCGGGGCGCTTGCCGCCGCGACGGGTGCCGGGGTGTCTTCGGGTGGGGTCGCTGCGGCAGAACCGGAAGCAGGAATGCCTTCGATCTTGTTGTCGCGCATGTAGCCATCCATGTCTTTCCAACCGGCAAAAATGGCTGCCTTGGACGATTTCGGATTGTTCGCGTAGCAGTCTTCAATGCCGCGCACGGCGAAGCGGCAAGCACCGCCAATGGCTTTGGCCTCTTCCTCGCGCTGTGCAACGCGCGGGTCAGGCCCCAGGCCAGGGATGTCGCAGGCCGCCAGCAGGCTGAGCAACGCAAGTGCGATCGGAAGACGCAGCGATGGCAGAAAGGTTGAGCGCATACAGGTCATATCGGCGCCAGAAGCCTTGGCTTGAGGATTCGGAAAAACAAAGGCCCCGATACGGAGCCTTTGCCTGCGGTGTCAACGCAGTGAGATCAGTCGCTATCGCCGCCCATGATGCCCAGCAGCATGAGCAGGCTCTGGAACACGTTGAACAGGTCCAGGTACAGGGCCAGCGTAGCGCTGATGTAGTTGGTCTCGCCACCATCCAGGATGCGCTTGAGGTCGTACAGCATGTAGACACTGAAAACGCCGATGGCCGCCACCGAAATGGCCATCATGGCCGCTGTCGAGCCGATAAACACGTTGATGGCAGCGCCCACGACGATCGCCATGGCACCGACAAACAGCCACTTGCCCAGGCCCGAGATATCGCGCTTGATGACCGTGGCCAAGCTGGCCATGACGAAAAACACGCCGGCCGTGCCGGCAAATGCCGTCATGATGAGTTGGCCGCCATTGGAAAAACCCAGCACCATGCCAATCAGGCGCGAGAGCATCAGGCCCATGAAGAAGGTGAAGCCCAGCAGCACCGGTACGCCCGTTGCAGAATTTTTGGTTTTCTCGATGGCGTACATGAAGCCAAAGGCGCCGCCGAGGAAAACCATCAGCCCCAGGCCACCGCGCAGCGACTGCGTGATGCCCGTGGCCACGCCAACCCAGGCGCCCAGAACGGTGGGCAGCAGGCTCAAGGCCAGCAGCCAGTAGGTATTGCGCAGCACCCTGTGGCGCTGCTCCTGCGATACGCCAGTGCCGTAGCCCGCAGAGGAGGGGAAGGGGGTAACCCGATCGTTCATGGTGTCTCTCCAGAGTGGCCCGCACGGTGCGGGTAAGTGGCATTCTAGATGGTGGTCCCATCCACCATTGCAAGGCGTGGGCATTGCCTTTGCCATCAATCGATGCAATGGGCTTGTTTTGGTCATGATTCTTTTACCCGGCGTTTGGTTCCCTGCGCATGCAGGCCCCGCTATGCTCCAACGCCTCGGCCTCGCTCTTTCGGCCCGGCTACTTTTTAGGAACGTCTGCATGAAAACCACCACCGAACTTGAACTCGTCGACATTCGCAAAATTGCGGCAGGCGCGGAAGCCGAGGCGCTGGCCAACGGCTGGGCGGTCACGATTGCCATCGTGGATGCGGGCGGCCACCTGCTGTGGTTGCAGCGCCTGGACGGTGCGGCACCGCTTTCGGCACACATTGCGCCCGGCAAGGCCCGCACGGCGGCATTGGGGCGGCGCGAGAGCAAAACCTACGAAGACATGGTCAATGGCGGCCGCGTGTCCTTCCTGAGCGCTCCTGGCGCCGAGGCGCTGCTTGAAGGCGGCGTGCCCATCCTGCAGGGCGGCAACTGTCTGGGCGCGGTGGGCGTGAGCGGCGTGAAGTCGAACGAAGACGTGCAGATTGCCCGCGCAGGCATTGCCGCGCTGGGCTGAAGCGGCCAACTGGCAGCGCAACGCTGCCACGTGGGGGGAAAAAAGCCTGGCTACAAGGGCAGGGCCCGCTGGCTGGCAAACAACGACATGTGCCCCCTGGCACTGGAGTCGCCCCACGATGAAACGAGATCAGGAACTATTTGGTCAGGATGAGCTTGCCTTGCCGTGTGGCCTGCAATTGGTAGACACCGCCGTTGTGCGCAATGTGCACGCGTTTGTTGCCTTGCAGCAGTTCGGCGCTCTGCCAGGTGAAGCACGGCTGCGCGGTGTTGCTGCACACGGGCGTCGGGCGCATGGCGCTATCGTTCTTGTGGGTAGCGGTGGCGCAGGAGTCCGGTGATTCGGCGGCAAGGGTTTGCAATGTTGGCATTCGCTAATGATATTGATTCGCATTCATTTGGTCAATGCCTTGTGCGATTTTTTTGTCTACAGGAGCGCGTGTCCTAGGGCTTGGGCTCGGTGACAAACCCGATCTTGCGCACACCGGCGCGCTGGGCCGCGGCCAGGGCCAGCGCCACACGTTCGTAGCGCACATTCTTGTCGCCGCTGAGGTGCAGTTCGGGCTGCGGCGTCTGCACGGCGGCCGCCTGCAGGCGCTGCTCCAGTGCCTCGTCGCTGAGGGCTGTGCCGTCGAGCGCATAGCTGCCGTCCGCCTGCACCGACAGGCGCAGGGTTTCAGGTTTGACCTGTTCGGCCTGCACGCTCGCTTTCGGCAAATCGACGCTGACCGAGTGCTTCATGACAGGCACCGTGATGATGAAGATGATAAGCAGCACCAGCATCACGTCGACCAGCGGCGTCATGTTGATTTCGTTCATCACTTCGTCGGTGTCGTCCTGGGTGCCGAAGGCCATGCTCAGACTCCCTTTTTGAGCGGCAGCACCTTGCCAGCGTCGCCGCCTGAAACGCGCGCACCGGTGACGAAATACGCGTGCAGGTCGTGGGCGAAGCTGTTCATGCGCACCAGAATGTGCTTGTTGCCGCGCACCAGTGCGTTGTAGCCGAGCACGGCGGGAATGGCCACGGCCAGGCCGAGCGCCGTCATGATCAAGGCCTCGCCGACGGGGCCGGCCACCTTGTCAATCGTCGATTGGCCTGAGGTGCCGATGGCGATCAAGGCATGGTAAATGCCCCAGACGGTGCCGAACAGCCCGAGGAACGGGGCGGTGGAGCCTACCGACGCGAGGATGGCCAGGCCCGATTGCAGGCGGGCCGTGAATTCGTCGATGCTGTTGCGCAGGCTCCCGGTGACCCAGTCGCTCACATCCAGGCTCTCGTGCAACTGGCCCTTGGTATTGCGGTGGTGCGCTGTGGCCTCGCGCCCTTCGATGGCCAGTGCGCGAAACGGGTTTGCCGGGTCAGTGCCCAGCGTGGCGAGTGCTGCCGCAAAATCGTCGCTGTGCCAGAACGTCTGAACTGCACGGGCGTCGCGCTTGAAGCGCACGATGTCAAGCGCCTTGATGGCGATGACAGCCCAGGTGGCCAGGGACATCAGCAGCAGCAGCAGCGCGACGCCTCGCGTGATCAGGTCGCCCTGGTTCCAGAGGTTGGCCAAGCCGAATTGCGATTCCATGAAAACTCCTGAAGATCCGTTAATTATTCGAGAACGAAGTTGATCGGCACGAGGTACCACATGGTCTCGGCGACGCCATTGCGCTTGCCCGGTACGAAGCGCCAGCGCAGAACGGTGTCGTGGGCCTGCCGGTCCAGCCGGTCAAAACCGCTCGATTGCTTGATTTCCACCTGTTCCGGCCGCCCATCGGCGCTGATGAGCACGCGCAGCACCACCTTGCCCTGTTCGCCCATGCGCTTGCTGATCGATGGGTAGGCGGGAGCCGGATTGTTCAGGTAGGCCGCGTTGCTCGACGGCAGATCAATGCGGGGTGGCGCCGGTGGTACGGGAGGTGCCGGCGGCGCAGGCGGTGCCGACGGCGCATTGGTGGGTGCGGGCGTCGGCACCGGCGCGCTCACCACGGGAGCCTCCGGTGCCGCGTTGGCGATGGGGGTCGGGCTGGGCAGTGGTGTGTGAACCGGTGCCGGTCTGGGGGTAGGTTTGGTGTGCTGGCTCACCGGAACGGGCGGTGGCGCTGCGGGCTTGGGCGGCGGTGGGGCGGGAGGTGCCGGCGGTGCGACGAACTCGCTCAGCAGCACCGCGGGAACGATGACTTCTATCGGCCGCTGGTGGCTCAACCCAGCTTGCAGCGCCCACAAGGCAGCGCCATGCGCCAAGGCAATGCCGGCGAAGACTGCGGCATTGCGTTTGCTGTGCGATACGGGTGAAAAATGATCAGAAGACATCAAAAAGAATAGCTGCCAGCGCACACGGTACATACGCTGGCAGCCAATTTTGCTACCAATTCAGCGCCTAAAAATCCAGGAAAGTGCCAAGCCTACGGCGGCCAGCGACAGGCAGAGCGCGAATGCCAGCATGCCCAAGTCTCAGGCTGCGCAGGCGCAAGTCCCGCCTTGCGCGCAGGCGCAGGCAAGCTGAGATTCATTGCGCACGGCCGCTACCGGGCTGTCGGCGCTGCATTGTGCAACCACCTCGCGGACGCAATTCTCGCACCGGCCGCACTGGGTGGCCACGCCCAGCTCCCATTGAATTTCGTCAAAGCCCATGCCAGCCTTGGCATGGCGGGCAATTTCGCGGTCGGAAATTCGGCGGCAAACGCAGACGATCATGGCAACAGGCCGCAGGGGCCGAAAGGTGCTGAGGTGGTTTATTATAAATACGAATCGGTCGCATTAGCAAATTTTTAAACGACTGCCGCCGTTGGTGCCGGTGCCAGCGCCGCGCGGCTGATGCCGCCGAGCGTGGCGCAACCGGTGAGCGCCATGGCCACTTCCAACTCGTCGCGCAGCACGCGCAGCACGTGGGCCACGCCCGCTGCGCCGGCGTGCGCCAGGCCCCAGACCACTGGGCGGCCGACCAGCACCGCCGTGGCGCCCAGCGCCAGGGCCTTGAACACATCGGTGCCCCGTCGCACGCCGCCATCGACCAGCAGCGGCAGTGCGCCGCCCACGGCGTCGGCAATGCGGGGCAGGGCGCTGGCAGTGCTGAGCGCGGTGTCCAGTGTGCGGCCACCGTGGTTGGAGACGATCAGGCCGGCGACACCCTGGGCAGCGGCAAGCCGCGCGTCTTCTGGATGCAACACGCCTTTGAGCAGCACCGGCAAGCGGGTTTGCGCCTGCAGCCAGGCGACGTCGTCCCAGGTGGGGGCGTGCTGGAGCAGGCCGTCGAACAGGGCACTCTGGCCAGCGCCCAGGCGCATTGGTGGCGGTGCCGCCATGGCGCTCACGTTGGCGGCGCGGATGCCGGGCGGCAGCGCGAAACCGGCGCGACGCTCGCGGTCGCGCACGCCGCTGGTCGGCGCGTCCACGGTGAGTACCAGGGCTTCGCAGCCGGCCGCCTCCGCGCGGGCAATCAGCTCACGCACCAGAGCGCGGTCGTGCTGCAGATACAACTGCAGCCAGAGCGGGCCGGCGGACCGCTCGCCCACCATGGCCGCGGCCACCGCTTCCAGCGTGGTGCTCGATTGCATGCTCAGCACCATGCCGGCGCCAAGGGCCGCCGCCGCCCAGGCCGTGGCGATTTCGCCGTCCGGGTGCGCCAGGCACTGGTACGCCACGGGTGCGAGCAGGATCGGGTGGGCAAGCTCACGGCCGAGCAGCGTGCAGCGGGTGTGTCCACCGGCCAGCGGGCGCAGCACGCGCGGCAGCAATGCGATGCTGTCCCAGGCGTGGCGGTTGGCGTGGAGGGTGTGCTCGTCCCCCGCGCCACCGCTGAAATAGGCCCAGGCATTGGCGTCCAGCCGCGCCCGTGCATGGCGTTCGTGGTCGGCCAAGGTCAGCGTGCCGGGGGCCAGCGCCTCCCGTTGCGGGGTGCGAGAAGAATTTAGAGTCAAAATGGCCTCTAACGCTTATGGGTATTGTGCAAGCAGCTATCAAAATAAGAACAATTTCGGGTGGCAGGCCTAGGCGTCCGCCCACATGCGCAGCAGGTTGTGGTAGGTGCCCGTGAGGCCCACCACAGCGCTGTCGCTTTCACCCACACGCTGGCGCAGGCGCAGCAAATCCATGTCCATGGCGAACAGCAACTCGCGCTGCTCGGTGCTGCGCACCATGCTCTGCACCCAGAAGAAGCTGGCGATGCGGGCGCCGCGCGTCACCGGCGCCACCTGATGCACCGTGGAGCCGGGGTAGAGGATGGCGTCGCCGGCCGGCAGCTTGATGCGCTGGTCGCCCCCCGGCTGCGCGATCAGCAGTTCGCCGCCGTCGTATTCCTGCGGATCGCTCAGAAAAACGGTGCACGAGAGGTCGCTGCGCACCCATTCGCCCGTGGCCTGGGAGCGCAGCACGGCGCCGTCAACGTGGGCGCCGTAGAAGTTGGTGTCGCCGCTGTAGCGGTTGAACAGCGGGTTGAAAATTTTGCGCGGCAGCGCAGCGGAGAAGAACAGTGGGTCTCGCTGCAAGGCGGCCAGCACGAGGGGGCGCAGGGTGCTGGCCGCTTCGCTGGTTTGCGCCAACTGCTGGTTGCGCTTGTGCGCCAGCGCCTGGGTGCCGGCGCTGGTGCGCCCGTCCACCCAGGGCGCGTCGTCCCCCAGCAGGCCACGCATTTGCGCGACTTCTTCTGCCATGAGCAGGTTCTTGATGTGCAAAAACATGGCCTGCAGGCTTTCTTAGAAGCGCGTCTTGACCGTCAGCTGTGCGCTGCGGGCGGCGCCTGGGGCGTAGAAGCCGCGGTACAGCGTGTCGGCATAGAGCTTGTTGGTGAGGTTGGTAACGTTGAGCTTGAGGCTGGTCTTGTCGTTCACGGTGTATTCCACCATGGCGTCCACCACGGCAAAACTGCCGGCCGTGACCGAGCGCTGGCCGTCCGGGTTCTGCTCGCCACGGTAGTTCACGCCCGCGCCGAGGCGCCACTGCGGCGCCACGGCATAGGTGGTCCAGAGGCTGCCGCTGTGGCGTGGTGTCAGGCCCGGCCGGTCGCCCTTCACTTGGGCGCCACCGTCGCCGGCTGCAAGCGCTACGTTGCTCTCGTCAATCCTGGCGCTGGGAATCCAGGTGTGGTTGAAGAACACTTCCCATTTGGGCGTGATGCGGCCGGCCAGGTTGAATTCCATGCCTGCGGCGTGGCGCTTGCCTGAGAGAAGTTCCTGGGTAGCGGCCGAATCCGGATCGGTGTTGCGCTCGTTATATTTCTCGCTGTAGAAGGCCGCGACGCTGAGCAGTGCCCGCTTGCCCCACAGGTCGAACTTGCCGCCGATCTCGAAATTGCGGCTCTTCTCGGGTGGCGTGTTGGAGGCGCGTGCCGTACTGTTATTGACGCTCAGGCCGAACTGGTAGGTGTCGCCCGAGGTGTTGTAGGAGGTGCCGTAGGAAGCGTAGTACGAGCTGCTGTCGTTCGGCTGGTAGATGATGCCGACGCGCGGACTCCAGAGGCCGTCCGAGCGCTCATTCGACAGCGCCATAGGCGTGTGGTACGAGGCCTTGAAGTCGTCGTAGCGCAGGCCGCCGAGGAGCTTGACGGTGTCGGTCACTGACACAGTGTCCTGCGCATACAAGCCGACGTTGCTCGCGTCGAAGGTGTTGAACGTCGGCTCGCCGCGCGGCGTGGGGCGTACGGCGCCGTCGTCGGGCGTGCCCACGGTGGTGTCGGGCATGCTGCCCGTGCCGGTGTAGCGCTGGTCGCGCTTGGCATCGTCGTGGTAAAGGTCCACGCCAGCGATCAGCGCGTGCTTGCGGCCGCCCCAGTTGAAGGTGTTGGTGTAGTCGCTTTGCAGTTGCGTCAGCTCGCTGATGCCCAGGCGCCCTTTGGGCGAGCGGGTGATCACGGTGCTGTCGCTCAGGTTGTCCTGCGTGGTGCCGGCGGCGAAGCGCACGGCGCTGGCCAGCAGGTCGCGCTCGTAGCGGCCGTGGCGCAGGCGCGTCTTGAGTTCGCCGTTGTCATCAAACCGATGCGTGTGCGCCAGCGTGACGTACTGCGCCGAGGTGTCGAGCTTGTCGCTGGCCAGTCCGTAGTAGTTGCGCGCCGGCAGTGAAGGCACCAGCTTGCCGTCGTTGAGGAACCACGGGTGGTTGTAAAGCGGCCGCCCCTCGATATCGAGCGAATACAGGCCCACCGAGAACTCATCGCGCGTGCCAATGCCCCAGCTGTAGGTGGGGGCGATGCCGAGCTTGCGCTGTTTGGCGCCGTAGTTCTTTTCGTCGTGCACCAGTGCGTTGAGGCGAAAGGCGGCGTTCTCGCCCGTGAGAAAGTTGAAGTCCCCCGTCAGCCGGTTTTCCTGGCCGGTGCCCAGCGTGTAGCTGATTTCGTGCTGGTCCATCAGCAGCGGCATCTTGTTGACCTGGTTGACCACGCCGCCGGTCGAGCCTTTGCCAAACAGCATGGAGGCCGAGCCCTTGAGCACCTCGACGCTGTCGTTGTTGAAGGTGTCGCGCTCGTAGAGCGGGGCGTCCTTCATGCCATCCACATAAATGTCGCCGGCCTGGCCAAGCGAGAACCCGCGCAGGCGGATGTCTTCCTCGCCGGTCTCGCCCGCCTGGAAGGTGACGCCTGCCGTGCTGCGCAGCACGTCGCGAAAGTCGTCCTGGTTGCGGTCGGTCATGAGCCGCTCGGTGAATACGGTCACGCTCTGCGGAATGTCGCGCAGGGCCTGTTTGCCTTTGCCGATGGTGGTGGTGGCGGGCTTGAGCGTGTCTTTGTTCTGGATGTCTGCGCTGCCCTTGACGGTGACGGTGGGGAGCTGCGCGCCGGTCGTGGGCGCGGTTTGCGCCCAGCCGCTGCAGGTTGCCAGCAGCATCAAGGCCCCCAGCGGAATCAAGGCCTTGTCGGCGCCTGCTGTTGAAGGTGCCGTCGAGACGGGTTGGGAAGGGGGACGCGGTGTGCGAGCGTGGGCCAAAAGGGTTCTCCGGTTGCTGTGGACTTGGGTCTTGGTGGGCGTGGGCCCATCAGGCGCAAGAAGCAGTGGCTGGGAAAACCGTGGCTGTGCCTCGTGACAGAGTATTATTCTAAATCAAATGAGATTTATTCGCGTTAACAATGATGCTGATTTCCAACAGCATTGGTGCGCATGGCGTGAAAAAGCCGGCAAAAGCCGGCCTGAGTGTGAGCGCAAAGCGCCTTATTTCACGTGCTTACCGATGAGGCCCGCCATTTCGAACATCGAGACTTGCGGTTTGCCGAACACTTCCTTGAGCTTGGCGTCGGCATTGATCATGCGCTTGTTGGCGGCGTCCTGCAGGTTGTGCGCCTTGATGTAGACCCACAGCTTGCTGATGATTTCGGTGCGGGGCAGCGGTGCAGCGCCTACGACGGCAGCCAAGGCCGGGCTGGGCGTGAGGGCCTTCATGAAGGCGGCGTTGGGGGTGCGCTTCTTTGCGGGAGCGGCCGTCTTGGCGCCGGCAGCGGCCGGGGCTTTTTTTGCAGTTGCCATGTTGGTTTTTTCCTGGTTGGGTGTTCGATGGACCAGCGAAAACCTGTTTCTCCACTGGCAGAGGGATGCTAATGGCAAAAAAACGGGTTTCCAAGCGCAGACAGGGTTTTTTTGCGTCTGTGTGTAGCGCCGGGGACGGTTATCGGAATTCCTGCTGGCTGTTGACGATGCGCTTGAGCGCCTCGGGGTCCTGTATGCGCACATGGCGCTGCTTGACTTCGACAATGCCTTCTTCGACAAACTTCGAGAAGGTGCGGCTTACGGTTTCCAGCTTCAGGCCGAGGTAGCTGCCGATCTCTTCTCGCGTCATGCGCAGCACCAGCTCGCTTTGTGAAAAACCGCGCGCGTGCAGGCGCTGCACCAGGTTCAGCAGGAAGGCGGCAAGACGCTCTTCCGCGCGCATGCTGCCCAAAAGCAGCATGACGCCATGCTCGCGTACGATTTCGCGGCTCATGATCTTGTGCACATGGTGCTGCAAGGCGGTGACTTCACGCGAAATCTCTTCGATACGGTCAAACGGCATGACGCACACTTCGGCGTCCTCCAAGGCCACGGCGTCGCAGCTGTGGTGGTCGTTGACGATGCCATCGAGCCCGATGATCTCGCCCGCCATCTGAAAACCCGTCACCTGATCGCGTCCGTCCTCGGTGGCCACGCAGGTCTTGAAAAAACCCGTGCGAATCGCGTAGAGCGATGTGAATGCCTCGCCGTTGCGGAACAGCATGCCGCCGCGCTTGATTTTGCGCCGCACCGCCACCACATCATCCACGCGCTCCATTTGCTCGCTCGACAGTCCCACGGGCAGACAGAGCTCACGCAGATTGCAGTTGGAACAGGCAACGCGGAAGGTTGACGATGCGTCCTGGATGGGAATGTGCGCAATATCGCTTGTCGGCAAGGCTTTTGCCGCAGCGGGTTGCCGAGCCGTGGGTGTGCTGGATGCTGACATACATCAAATTATGAACTATTGCAGTCTGTACCTTCAAACCCCAAGGGGCGCCGTCCATTCTTGATTATGGTCAAGAAGCTGCGTTCTACTGTGGGGCACAGTAGCGCCTCTCCAGGAGAATCCATGACCGTTGCCACGCCAGAATTGCTGACCCGTTTCGATGTTTCCGGACCGCGGTACACCTCGTACCCGACGGCCGACCGGTTTGTAGAGGCGTTTGGCGAGAACGACTATGTGCTGGCCTTGAAGCAGCGCCATCTGGGCAGCGCAGCAAAGGCGATGCCTTTGTCCATCTACGTGCACATCCCGTTTTGCGAGTCGCTGTGCTACTACTGCGCCTGCAACAAGATCATCACCAAGCACCACGACCGTGCCGACGTGTACCTGCGCTACCTGAGCCGGGAGATTGACTTGCACACGGCGCATTGCGGCACCGGCCAGATTGTGAGCCAGCTGCACCTCGGTGGCGGCACACCCACGTTTTTGTCCGATGACGGATTGCGCGAACTGATGGACATGCTGCGGCGCAGCTTCACGCTGGTGTCGGGCGGCGAATATTCCATTGAGGTGGACCCGCGTACCGTAGACGCCGGGCGGCTCAAGGTGCTGGCGGAACTGGGCTTCAATCGACTGAGCTTTGGCGTGCAGGATTTCGATCCAGACGTGCAAAAGGCGGTGCACCGCATCCAGCCGGCCGAGCAGGTGTTCGCCCTGGTGGAATCTGCACGCACCATTGGTTTTGATTCCATCAACGTCGATCTGATTTATGGCCTGCCCAAGCAGACGCCTGAGTCCTTCGACCGCACGCTGGAGCAGATCAAGGAATTGCGCCCGGACCGTATTGCCTTGTATGCCTATGCCCATCTGCCTGAGCGTTTCAAGCCACAGCGGCGTATTGTGTGGGCCGATCTTCCCATGGGGTCGGCCAAGGTTTCCATGCTCTCGCGCTCGCTTGATGCCCTGACGGACGCTGGCTATGTGTACGTGGGAATGGACCATTTCGCCCTTCCCGAAGATGCGCTGGCCGTTGCCAAGCGGCAAGGGCGCCTGCACCGCAACTTCCAGGGCTACAGCACACAGCCCGATTGCGACCTTATCGGGCTCGGGGTGTCGGCCATTGGACGGGTGGGGGCGACCTACAGCCAGAATGCCAAGACGCTTGAGGATTACTACGACCGGCTTAACCAGGGGCATTTGCCCATCGTGCGCGGCTTGGCGCTTTCGCGGGACGACCTGGTGCGCCGCGCGGTGATCATGGCCATCATGTGCCAAGGCGCCTTGAACATCGAATCGGTTGAGCAGTCCTGGCTGATCGACTTTCGCCAATATTTCGCACGCGAGCTGGAGCAGCTTGTCGAAATGGAGCAGCAGGGCTTGGTCGCCTTGAAGCCCGACGGCGTTGAAGTCACGTCGATGGGCTGGTATTTCGTGCGCGGCATTGCCATGGTGTTCGACCGTTACCTGCAGTCCGATCGCAACCGCGCGCGCTTCTCGCGCATCATCTGACGTGCTCGGCTCGCTGGCCTGGACAGCGTTGGCGATGGGCCTCGTCGGAGGCTCCCACTGCCTGGTCATGTGCGCAGCGCCATGCAGTGCCGTGACGCGCCCGACCTTACCGGCCGGCACCGCCTCAATGGCAAGCGCCGACGTTCAGCCGTTGCATTGGCAAAGCCCGCGCGGCGCCCGCAGGCGCCTGATGGCCTACCACCTGGGGCGGCTTTGTGGCTATGCCAGCGCGGGCGCGCTGATTGCATTTGCGATGCAGAGTTTTGCCTGGGTGACGCAGCAGGCGTCTGCCTTTCGTCAGGTCTGGATCCTCATGCACGTCGCGGTGCTGGCCTGGGGGCTGATGATGCTTCTGCTGGCGCGCCAGCCCGCCTGGGTCGAGGCGGCAGGGCGATCCGTGTGGGGACGCGTGCGGCCTCTGGTGGACGCCCCCGGTGGGGTATTCGCCACAGGTTTCCTCTGGGCGCTGATGCCCTGTGGTCTGCTGTATTCGGCGTTGCTTGTGGCGGCGCTTAGCGGCGGCGCCCTGCAAGGGGCGGTCACTATGGCCATGTTTGCCGTGGGCAGCGGCCTGTGGCTGCTGGCTGGGCCTTGGGCTTGGCTGGCACTGCGCCAGCGCGCCAACCGGTTGCGTGCCGACTGGGGTACCCGACTGGGCGGGCTGCTGCTGTGCGGCATCGCAGCCTGGGCGCTGTGGCACGACCTGATAATCCGCCCCTCGCTCATTTGTCAATAGCAAACATACTGCATCAGTGTTGCGTTGAAGCTGCATTTGCAAGTAAATGCGCGAATCGTTTGCGTTTTGTCACCCGATAATAGTTTCCACTTTGCACGTGGATGTGCGAAGGCACTATGTGAACACATCCATTGAAATTCCCATTGACCAACTGCGCGTTGGCATGTTCATCCAGTTGGATCTCAACTGGATGCAGCACCCATTTCCGCTGGGTAGTTTTCGCATTGCCTCGCAGGAACAAATAGACACTGTCCGGAGCCTGGGGCTGCCCACCGTGCGTTACCTGCCCGCCCGCAGCGACCCAGAATTTCACCGCTCTTCCACTGAGCCAGTGCGCAGCGATGACCGGACACAGGCAGGGACCGAGGAAGCGCAACACAACGTGCGCGATGAAGCGGCTGAGCAGTTGAAGCTGCAATTGCTGGCGCAGCACGCGGCGCTTTCAGCCTGTGACCAACAGTTTCTGGCCGCTACCCGAACTTGTCTTCGCGTGGGTTCTGTGGCGGACAAGCAGCCTTTGGACGCACGTGCCCAAAGCGAAGCCCTGGTGGGCCGTTGCGTGGATGGGCTTTTGGTCAACGGTGACTCGGTGATTCGGTTGTTGTCTGAGGGGGTAGGCGAACGCAATGCGCTGCATCCTGTGAATGTCATGGTGCTCAGCTTGCTGCTGGGCAAGGCGCAAGGGGCTGGCCCTGGGGATCTGCGCGCCATTGGCTTGGTCGCTTTGCTGCACGACATCGGGAAGTCGCGCATGCCCCCGCACCAATGGGTGCGCACCAAGGACATGGCGTTGGGCGATCTGCTGGGCTATCAGAAGCACGTGGGCTATTCGATCGACATAGGCCGGCGAATGGAGTTGCCTGCAGCCGTGCTGGACGGCATTGCACAGCACCACGAGATGGTCGATGGCAGCGGTTTCCCCATGGGGCTTCGCGGCGAGGCGATTGGAAATGCCGGGCGCATCGTGGGTCTTGTCAACTACTACGACCGCTTGTGCAACCCGGTGCATGGAGTAGAGGCGCTTACGCCCCATGAGGCGCTGTCTGTCATTTTTGCCAAATGCAAGACGCAATTTGATTCTCAGGTGTTGGGCGTCTTTATCCGCATGATGGGCGTGTACCCGCCGGGCTCTGTGGTGCAACTCGTCAACGACCGCTATGCCATTGTGGTGTCGGTCAATTCTTCGCGTCCGCTGCGACCGCGCGTGATCGTGCACGATCCGGCGATTCCCAAGGAGCAGGCACTCATCCTGGATCTTGAAACAGTGCCTGAACTGGGCATTCGCCGCAGCCTCAAACCTACCCAACTGCCGCGCGAGGCCTTGGACTATCTCTCGCCACGCAAGCGCATCTGCTACTTTTTCGAGCGTGCGGTCGATGCACAAGGCATGAAAGCGACGCCGTGAGCCGAACCGCCATCGATCCGTCATGGCACAACGCATTTGACGACCTGCAAGAGGCCGTCTGGGTGGTGGACGCAAGCGCACGCAACATCGTGTTTGCCAATCCCAGCGCCGCGAGCTTGCTGGGGCTGCCGCGTGAGGAATTGCAAGGCGCCTCAGTCGAGCGCTTTGCTGCAACGCCGCAAGATCATCTGTTCTGGACCGATACCCGGCAGGTGGTGGCCGACGGCATTGAATCGATGACCGTGGTGTTGCGCGCCGATGGCGAACTGGTGCCTGTCATGCGCCGTGTCACGCCGCTGACCATGGCTCCCGGCCTTGGTTCGATGTTGGTGACCATGCTTGATTTGAGCGAGCGCCAGCGCGCTGAGCGAGAGCTCGAACGCCTCTTGGCAGAGCTGCGCGCCACATTGGATTCCGTCGCCGATGGCATTCTGGTCTGCGGTCTCGACGGACACATTCGTGCATTCAACCACCGTCTGGTCAGCATTTGGCACCTGCCGCAGGCGCTGTTATTGCGCCGCGATGATGCAGCACTGCATGCCTATCTCGCGAGTCGGGTCATGGCGCCCGGACCGTACCAGGACCGACTCAATGAGATAGCGCGCGACCCGGCAACGCCCTCGCGTGACGTTTTGGAACTGCACGGCGGCCAGATTGTGGAGCGGCGCTGCGTTCCGCAACTCAGCCATGGCAGTGTGACGGGGCGGGTGTACTCGTTTCGGGATATCACCGAACAAACGCAGTCGGAGGCCGCACTGCGCATCGCGTCGCTGACCTTTGAGGCAAGCCCGTATGCCATTTTTGTTGCTGATGCAAGGCAGGTAGTCACCCAGGTCAACCCTCAGTTCGAGCGGCTCATGGGCATTCCCATCGCCGGCATCCTGGGCCGCCCGGCAGCGGGCCTGTTTGGCACATCGGGCGGGCCGGCTTTCATGGAGCAAGTGCAGCTCGCCTGGCAGAACAACTTGGTGTGGGAGGGTGAATTGACCTTGCCACGCGCCTCGCACGGCGACTGCGCTGTGCAATTGGCCTGGGTGGCGCTGCGCGATGCGGCTGGCAACATCGGGCAAAGTATCGGTTTTGTGCGTGACCTCACGCAGCACCATGCGGCACGCAAGCGCATTGACGAACTGGCCTACAGCGATGTGCTCACCGGCCTGCCCAATCGCCTGCAGCTGTCGCAGCGCGTCGAGTCGGCATTGCGCGGCGCACGGCCAGGGCAGGCCGGATTTGCCATCCTCGTGCTGGATCTGGACCGCTTCAAGATCATCAACGATTCGCTGGGGCATGCGTTTGGGGACCGGGTGCTGCGCCTCGTTGCAGCGCGGCTGCAGATTTGCCTGCGCCAGACCGACATGTTGTGCCGTCTGGGCGGGGACGAATTTGTCGCCTATATTCACGCCAGCGACAGCGCTGCCGCGGAAAACGTGGCGCGGCGCATGTTGCAGGAGATGTTGCTGCCCTATTCGCTCGATGGCATGAGCTTTTCCATCCAGTGCAGTATCGGTGTTGCGCTGTATCCGCAGGATGGTATGTCGCTGGACGAACTGATCAAACAGGCGGACTCGGCGATGTACCGCGTCAAGGAGCGCGGGCGAGGCAATTTCGGCTTCTATCAGCCGCAGATGAATGCCAACCTGTTGGCTCGCATGAAGCTCGAACACGCGATGCGCCAAGCCCTTGGCCGCCACGCCATGCAGGTGCACTACCAGCCACAGGTGGAGATGGGCTCGGGCCGCATCGTCGGTGTGGAGGCGCTGCTGCGCTGGACGGATGAAGAAATGGGCGTGGTGTCTCCCGCCACCTTTATTCCCCTGGCCGAAGATACGGGCTACATCGTCACACTCGGCGCCTGGGTCCTGGAGCAGTCCGTGATGCAGGCGGCCCACTGGGCACGCGCCGGCTTGTCGCTTGTGGTGTCGGTCAATGTGTCGGCGCTCGAGCTCAGGCAGGCGGATTTTGTGGAACGTATCGCCAAGTTGTTGCAGGAGCATCGCTTGCCCGCTCACTGTCTCGAACTGGAGCTCACCGAATCCATGCTGCTTCAAGATGCCCAGGAAGCAGCACAGCGCTTGCATGCACTTGCAGACCTTGGCATTGCACTGGCGATTGATGATTTTGGTACCGGGTATTCAAGTCTGGCGTATCTTAAAAACCTGCCCATCGATAAGCTCAAGATCGACCAATCTTTTGTACGCGGCCTGCCGGACGACGAGGGCGACTGCGCCATTGTCAGTGCCATCGTGCACTTGGGCCAGGCGCTCAAATTCACGGTGGTGGCCGAGGGTGTGGAAACCCAGGCGCAGCGCAGTAGCCTGCAATCCATGCATTGCAGCCACTACCAGGGATACCTGTGTGCTGCGGCCATGACCGCCCCCGATTTCGAGCAGTGGCTGGCTTCGGCTCAGCCCGCCCTGAGTCCCTTCCAGAGCATGTAGGCTGCCAGGCCGAACAGCAGGCTGGCAAACACGCGCTTGAGCTGCGCCACGGGCAACTGGTGTGCCACCCGGGCGCCTAGCGGTGCGGTGAGCACGCTGCACAGGGCCACCGCCGCCAGTGCGGGTAGCCAGACGTAACCCAATGCAGCAGGCGGCAGCCCTGTCTCGGAGCGACCGGCCAGCACGTATCCGAGCACGTTGACCACCGCAATGGGAAAACCGAGCGCCGCGCTGGTAGCCACAGCGCTGTGGATAGGTACGTTGCACCAGGTCATGAAGGGAACGCTGACGAAGCCGCCCCCGGCGCCCACCAGGCCCGAGAGAAAGCCGATGCCGCCGCCGGCGGCGAGCTGTCCAGCGGTTCCGGGGAGCTGCCTGCTGGCTGCAGGCTTGGTTCCGCGCAGCATCTGCAGCGCAGAGAAACTCACAAAAATGGCGAAGACGATGGCCAGGACTGAACCACGCAACAGTGAAAACATGCCCAGACTGGCGGCCAGACCGCCCATCACGATGCCCGGTGCCAGGCGCTGTGCAATGTCCCAGCGCACCGCGCCGCGCCTGTGGTGGGCGCGCATGCTGGAGAGTGAGGTGAACATGATGGTGGCCATGGACGTCGCAATCGCCATCTTCACGGCAAGACCGGGGGCCACGCCTTGCAGGCCAATGATGTAGGTAAGAAAAGGCACCAGCAGCATGCCGCCGCCAATGCCCAACAGGCCTGCGAGAAGCCCTGTGAACAGGCCGAGCACGGCCAAACCAGCCAAAAGGGTGAGCGAAATGGACATCATCACAGGAGGAAATGAACCGAGGGGGGCGCCAGACTTGCGCTGCCTGGGGCGGGTCGCAACGCTTGGTGGCTCAAGGCATAGGTGTCTGCGGATGCCGCCGAGCCGGCATCCTGAACCGGGGGTTCAGGTGGGCGAGGGCAGCCTGACGTTGGGTTCATCTGACGCGAGATGATCACGCTCACCAAGCAATGTACCAAGCCCGGGCTCTATGAGCATTGGTTCAAGGAATTACAACCCGACAGCACCGCAGACCGCTTGATTGTAGGCTTGGCACGGCACCGGCGTCGCACGGATGCACAAGGTTTCAGAAAAGCCGTCCGTCTGCGCCGAGCGCGTCGTCCAGGCGCTTGACCAGGGCTTCAAGGCGTTCGCTGTCGCTGGGGGGGAGTGCACTTTCGGACGAATCGGCTTGCTGCGACGGCGCAGCAGATGCCGAGGGATGAGCCAATTCAGCGGCCTCGCGGTCGGCAAGATCAAACGCCAGATTGAGCGCGGCCAATACCGCAATGCGCTCGCGGGCGCGCACCTTGCCGGCGTCGCGGATGGCGGTCATGGCGGTGTCCACGCGCTCCACGGCGTCGAGCAGGCGCGCTTCGCGTCCCTCGGGGCAACCGAGCAGGTAGCTCTGCTGCATGATTTGCACTTCCAGCTGTTTCATGGCGCGTCCTATTCTTCTGCAGGCGGCGGGGGCAGGCGTTCAATCAGGGCATCCACACGGGCGCGCGCGGCCTGCAAACGTGAGCGCAGCGAATCGCGCTCCTGCGTCAGCGTGGCAACCTGGTCCGTCAGAAGGGCGATGGTGCGTTCAGACTGCTCGTGGCGCACGAGCAGTTGCTCTACGCGTTTGGCAATCCGATCGAAGGGTGACGAAGAGTCCATGGACATAGCCGAACAATTGTAGGCGGTGCGCTCCGAAATACGCTTTGTCGGCGTCTAGAAATCTGTGCCCGAGGAGTTCTTCAGATGGGATGGGCGTCCCAAGGCCTTCGGCCGTGTTCGAGGCAAGCAACAGAGGGGGCACCATGTCGTAAACTCTACCCGTTGGTGCTCGCGCCGTGGTTCGCACGTCGCAGTTCAACGGGAAGCAGGGAGGAGGGTGCCGTCCACGGTGCCGCCGAGCCTGCGCTGCCCCCGCAACGGTCAGCGGCCGAATCTTTCGATTCACCTTTCACACCCAGTGCCACTGGGCGCCTTGAACAAGCGCCTGGGAAGGCCGTGAAAGGCGCGCCGCCAGCCCGGATACCGGCCAACACGGTGGTTGCGCACGCCTTGCGGTGGGTGCGGCCGTTTCACCCATACGCTGGCGGGGAAGCCGGCACGGGTTGTCTGTTTTCTTTGTTCCCCATGAAAAATCGCTCTTCCCGTGTGCGCCGTGCGGCTGCGCTGTGCCTGTCTCCCGCTGTCTTTTCTGCGCTGTCCTTGTTGGCCATGCAAGTGGCGCGTGCGCAGCAGGCTGCCCCCATACAGGTCGCGCAGAACCTGCGTGCACCGCAGCTCGAAGAAACCGTTGTCACGGCCACGCGCACCGAGCAGCCTCTGTCAGATCTGGTGGCCGACGTCTCCATCGTGGACCGCGAGACGATCGAGTCCAGCGGTGCGACGGGTATCGCCGACGTGCTGGCGCGACTGCCCGGCGTCGAGATGACGCGCAACGGAGGTTTAGGCAATGCGGCCAGCGTGTACCTGCGCGGCGCTGAGCAGCGCTTTACGGCCGTCTATATCGATGGTGTGCGCGTCGATTCGCAATCCACCGGCGGCGCCCTGTGGGAGCAAATTCCGCTCGCGCAGATCGAGCGTATCGAAGTGCTGCGCGGCCCGGCTGCTGCGGTGTATGGGTCGGATGCCATTGGCGGTGTCATCCAGCTCTTTACGCGCAAGGGCGAAGGCCCGGCGGCGCCTTATGTGGGTGTGGGCCTGGGCAACCAGGGCACGCGCAAGATCGAGGCTGGCGTGAGTGGCACGGCCGGGCCGGATGGCGCACTCGACTACGCCGTGGGCCTGGCGCATGCGCGCAGCAGCGGCTTTGACAGCAAGACCAGCGGCGTGCACAACCCGGATGACGACGGCTATCACAGCACCAGTGGCAGTGCGCGTGTGGACTACCGCGTCAACGCGCAGCACAAGATCGGCGCCAGCCTCCTGAGCAGTCGCCTTGATTCTGGTTATGACGCGTATGGCTACTTGCCCTCCGCGCCCGTGGACGACCGCAACCAACACCGCTTGCAGACGGTGGGTGCGCATTGGGACGCGCAGTGGAGCGATGTGTACAGCACCCGTGTCTCGGTAAGCGATTCGGCCAGCCGCTACGCAACCACGCCGTCCCTCTACCTGACCGAAACGGACCTGCGCGGTTACCTGTGGCAAAACGAGTGGCGCCTGGGCGCGCACCGTCTGAGCGCCGCGCTCGAGCGCCGCGAAGACCATCTGGACAACCCGGCGCTGGACGCCTACAGCGTGGGCCTCTCGCGCGGCCGCTCGCAGGATGCGCTGGCCCTGGGCTATGGCTACCACACCGGCGCACACACAGTGCAAGCCAACCTGCGCCACGACAGCGACAGCGAATTCGGCGGCAAGGGCACCGGCAGCCTGTCGTATGGCTACGCCTTTGCGCCAAGCTGGCGCGCCACGGCGTCGGCGGGCACGGCGTTCCGCGCGCCAACGCTGTACCAGCGCTTCAGCCAGTACGGCGACGCCTCGCTGCAACCCGAGACCAGCCGCAACGTCGAGCTGGGCCTGCGCTATGCCAGCGGCACCAGCGCCTTCTCGGCCGTGGCGTACCGCAACCGCGTGACCAACCTCATCAACTTTGCGGCAGGCGGCACCTGCGGCCAGGCATTTGGCTGCTACCTCAACACCGGCAACGCCGAATACAGCGGCATCACGCTGGCGGGCTCCTACAAGCTCGCGGGTGTGCAACTGCACGGCTCGGTGGACTTCCAGGACCCGCACGACCGCGATACGGGCAAGCAACTCGCCCGCCGCGCCAAGCGCCACGCCACGCTGGGCGCCGACACGGTGCTTTCCGGCTGGACCCTGGGTGCGGAAATGCAGGCCTCGGGCCGCCGCTTTGACAACGCGGCCAATACCAAGGTGCTGGGCGGCTACACGCTGTTCAACCTGGTCGCCAGCACCCGCATCGCCCGCGACTACACGCTGCTGGCCCGCATCGACAACGCGGCCGACAAAAACTACGAAACCGCAGGCACCTACGCCACCGGCGGGCGCCAGCTCTATATCGGCCTGAAGTGGGAGCCATTGTGAGCTCAACCCCCTGTGGCGCTTCGCGCCTTCCCCCTTCTCTCACGCTTCGCGTGGGAAGGGGGACGCCGCCGGTGCGGCGGGGCGGCCCTTGCACGGCGGCCCGCGCCTGGTGCGGGCTAGGATCAAGCGTTGTGGGGGTTATCCAACGCCAGGAGTTTGTGTGATGACGCGCTGCCCCGCACTTCTGGTGGCCGCTCCGGCCTCGGGCCAGGGCAAGACCACGGTGGTGGCGGCCCTGGCGCGCCTGCATGCGCGCCAGGGGCGGCGCGTGCGCGTGTTCAAGTGCGGGCCGGATTTTCTCGACCCGCACTGGCACCAGCTCGCCAGCGGCACGCCCGTGCATTCGCTCGATTTGTGGATCAACGGCGCCGAGGATTGCGCCGCGCGCCTGCATGCCGCTGCGTGCGATGCCGACCTGGTGCTCATCGAAGGTGTCATGGGACTGTTTGACGGCGAGCCCAGTGCCGCCGATCTGGCGCGACACTTTGGCGTGCCGGTGCTGGCGGTTGTCGATGCCTCGGCCATGGCCGGCACCTTTGGCGCGCTGGCGCATGGCCTACGGCACTACCAGCCGGACTTGCCTTGGGCGGGTGTGCTGGCCAACCGCGTGGCGGGCGAGCGCCATGCCGAGATGCTGCAACGCGGGCTGCGTGAGCCGGCCGACTGGCTGGGCGCCTTGCCGCGCGTGGCATTGGAGAATGCCGCCCTGCTGCCCGAGCGCCACCTGGGCCTGGTGGCGGCACACGAACTGCCGGATGCGCTGGCCCGGCTGGACGCCGCCGCCGATGCGTTGGCCGCCACACCGTTGGGGCAAATGGATTTGGTCGAACTGCAGCGCTGGGCGGTGGATTTCCCGGCGCCGCCCGACCGTCTGCCCGTGCCCCCACTGCTGGCTGGCCGCACGGTGGCCGTGGCGCGCGACGCGGCGTTCAGCTTCATCTACCCGGCCAACCTCGATACCCTGGCGCAGCTTGGCGCCCAAGTGCGGTTTTTCTCGCCACTGGCGGGCGATGCCTTGCCTGCTTGCGATGCCGTGTGGCTGCCCGGCGGTTACCCCGAGCTGCACGCGGCGCAACTTGCCGCCAACCGGGGCCTGCAAGACGGCCTGCGCGCCCATCTGGCCGCAGACAAACCCCTGTGGGCCGAATGCGGCGGCATGCTGGCGCTGTTCGAGTCGCTGCGCCTGCAAGACGGCAGCGTGCAAGCCATGTGGGGCCTGCTGCCCGGCACAGCGGCCATGCAAGCGCGCCTGGCGTCGCTCGGGCCGCGGCAACTGGATTTGGCGGGCCAGATGCTGCGCGGCCACAGCTTCCATTACTCGACCGCCGACTGCAGCGCCCCGGTGCTCGTTCGCAGCAGCCGGCCCGGCGGAGCAGATGCAGACGGCGAGCCGCTGTTCGCCTTGGGCAGCCTGCGTGCCAGCTACTTCCACGCCTGGTTTGCCTCGAACCCGGTGGCGGTTGCGCAGTTGCTCGGAGGCGCAGCATGAGCCTCTCCGTGGTCCGCAGCGAGCTGATTTTGGGTGGCCAGAAAAGCGGCAAATCGCGCCGCGCCGAGGCGCTGGCGGCCCAATGGCTGGCGGCCAGCCCCGCGCACCGCGCGCTGTTGATTGCTACCGCAGAGGCGCACGACGAGGAAATGCGCCAGCGCATTGCCCGCCACCAGAGCGACCGCGCCGCGCGCGTGCCGCGCATGCAGACGCTGGAGGAGCCGCGCGATGTGGCGGGTGCCCTGGCGCAGCACGGCGCGCCGGATACGCTCATCGTTGTGGATTGCCTGACGCTGTGGCTGACCCACTGGCTATTTCGGCACGATAAAAATTTTGATAAAAAAGAGGCTCTAACGAACGGCTGGCGTGCGCAAGCAGCTCTCTTTTTTGAAGTATTGGCGAAAACCCCTGGGCCCGTTGTTCTGGTGGGCAACGAGATCGGCCTGGGGGTCATTCCCATGGGACGCGAAGTGCGCGCCTTTGTCGATGCGCTGGGCCTCTTGAACCAGCAGGCGGCGCAGGCCTGCGAGCGCGTCACGCTGATGGCGGCCGGGCTGCCGCTCACCTTGAAAGACCCGCCATGAAACCCACGCCCATCAAACGCATTCTCGCGGTGCTGGCCGTGTTGTTGGTGCTGGTGCTGCTCATGGCCACGCTGGCGCAGGCTGCGCCCATCAGCGTGGTGGACGATCGGGGCCGAACCGTCACGCTGGCCCACCCGCCCGAGCGCATCGTCAGCCTGCTGCCCTCGCTGACGGAGACCGTGTGCGCGCTCGGTGCCTGCGAGCGCCTGGTGGGCGTGGACCGCTATTCCAACTGGCCTGCGCAGGTGGTGCGACTGCCCGTGGTGGGTGGCGGGCTGGACCCGAACATCGAGGCCATCGTGGCGCTGCGGCCCGACGTGGTGCTGATGGCGACCTCGTCGCGCGCCCAGGCGCAGCTCGAATCCTTGGGCGTGAAAGTGGTGGCGCTGGAGCCTAAGACGCACGCCGACGTGCAGCGCGTGCTCGGCAAGGTGGGCCAGGTGCTGGGCGTGGCGGATGCGCAGCAGGTCTGGCGCGTGATTGATGCAGGCGTGCAGGCCGCCGCCCAGTCGGTGCCCGCCTCGGCGCGCGGCACGCGGGTGTATTTCGAAGTCAACAGCGGGCCGTACGCGGCAGGCCCGTCCTCCTTCATTGGCGAGACGCTTGCGCGGCTGGGGGCCCGCAACATTGTTCCCGCGGCGCTCGGGCCTTTCCCCAAACTCAACCCTGAATTCGTGGTGCGCGCCGACCCTGACCTCATCATGGTCGGTGCGCGCAGCGCCGAGGGCCTGACCGCGCGCCCCGGCTGGAGCCAGATGCGCGCGCTGCGGGACGGCCGGCTGTGCCGGTTTGACGCAGCGCAGTCCGACGTGCTGATCCGCCCCGGCCCGCGCATGGCCGAAGCGGCCCGCCTGATGGCGACCTGCCTCACCGACAAAGCGCCCAGCAAAGAAGTGCGACGATGAGCGCCGTCATGCCCCTGCCGCCCGCCACCTTGCCCACCTGTGCCAGCACCGTGCACGCACGGCGCGGCCGCTGGCTGGCGCTGGTGCTCATCGCTCTGGCGCTGGGCCTGTTCGTGCTGGGCACGGCGGTGGGCAGCAGCGGGTTTGAAAACCTCCTGCCCGCGCTGTGGAACCCGCAGGGCGACAGCGCGGCGCACGCCATGGCGCAGAAAATCGTCTGGGACATTCGCCTGCCGCGCACGCTCGGCGCCTGGTGTGCAGGCGCGCTGCTCGGGCTGGCGGGTGCGGTGGCGCAGGGGCTGTTTCGCAACCCGCTGGCCGACCCGTACCTGCTGGGCAGTGCCTCGGGCGCCTCGCTGGGCGTGGCGCTGGCGCTGGCCCTGATGGGCGGCGGCGCCGGCATGCTGGGCGGGGCGCAAAGCGCCATCACCGTCTCGGTGTATTCCAGCCACTGGCTGGTGCGCCTGGGCCTCACCGGCGCGGCCTTTGTGGGCGCCGTGCTGGCGGTGCTGCTGACGCTGGTGCTGGCGCGCGGCGTGCAGCACACGCTGCGCCTGCTGCTGGCCGGTGTGGTGGTGGGCGTGGTGCTGGGGGCGCTCACCTCGCTCATCTTGCTGCTGTCGCCCGATTCGCTGCAGGCCATGCAGGCGTTTTTGCTGGGCTCCACCGGCTTTGTCGGCTGGACTTCCTGCGTGCTGATGGCGGGTGTGTGGCTGCTGTGCCTGGTGGTGGCCTGGCTGCTGGCGCGTGGGCTCGATGGCCTGGCGCTGGGCGAAGCCACCGCCCTGAGCCTGGGGCTGCGGCTGGCGCCGCTGCGCGCCGCGCTGGTGGCGGTGCTGGCGCTGGCCACGGGCACCGCAGTGGCGCAGACGGGTTTGATTGCCTTTGTCGGCCTGGCGGCGCCGCACCTGGTGCGCGCCGCCGCTCCGGTGCCGCACGGGCGGCTGATGCTGCTCTCCAGCCTGATGGGCGGCGCGCTGCTCGCCGGCGCCGACCTGCTCGCGCGTGGGCTGCTCGCGCCGCAGGAGCTGCCCGTGGGCGTGCTCACCGCCGTGCTCGGCGGCGGCTATTTGCTGTGGCTGATGCACCGGCGCACATCCCCTGGGGGGCTGTTGTGATTGCTACTGAAAAAATAGCTATTGGCGCAGATCAGGTAAGCGCTGGAATAGGAAAACGCTCCATATTGCACGGCATCACGCTGCCGCTGGCGGCGGGCCGCTGGACCAGCATCGTCGGCCCCAACGGCGCGGGCAAATCGACCTTGCTCAAGGTGCTGGCTGGGCTGCTGCCGGCGCAGACGGGGCAAGTGCAACTGTTTGGCCGCGTTCTGCACGACTGGCAGCCCCGCGAACGCGCCCGGCAGATGGCCTGGCTGGGCCAGAACGAAGCGGCGGCCGATGACCTGACGGTGCTTGATGTGGCGCTGCTGGGCCGTCTGCCGCACCAGGGCTGGCTGCAGCCGCCCAGCGCGGCCGACCATGCCGCCGCCGAAGCGGCGTTGCGCCAGACGCAGGCCTGGGCCTGGCGCGAGCGCCCGCTGGGCCAGCTCTCGGGCGGCGAGCGCCAGCGCGTGCTGCTGGCGCGCGCCCTGGCCGTGAACGCTCCGGTGCTGCTGATGGATGAGCCGCTGGCCAACCTTGATCCGCCGCACCAGGCCGATTGGCTGCTGCTGGTGCGCAGCCTGGTGGCACGCGGCTGCACGGTGGTCAGCGTGCTGCATGAGCTGTCGATGGCGCTGCAGACCGATGACGTGGCCGTGCTGCAGGACGGCCGCCTGCAGCACCACGGCGCCGCGCGCGACCCGGCCACGCACCGTGCGCTGGAGGCCGTGTTCGACCAGCGCATCACCATCCACCGCGTGCAGGGCCAGTGGCTGGCCTTGCCCCGCCTGCACGCCCCTGAAGCTGTCGTCTGACAAGGACTCCATGGAAATCGAAACCGCACCCACCGAGAAAAATTACGCAAAACCGGAAGGCGAGCGCCGAGGTTTGGTCATCGTGAACACCGGCGACGGCAAGGGCAAAAGCACCGCCGCCTTTGGCTTGGCACTGCGTGCGCACGGGCGCGGCAAGGTGGTGCGCATCTTCCAGTTCATGAAGGTGCCCAGCGCGCGCTTTGGCGAGCACCGCGTGTTCGAGCAGCTCGGCATTCCCATCGAGGGGCTGGGCGACGGCTTTTCGTGGAAGAGCAAAGACCTGGAGCACTCGGCGCAGCTGGCGCGCGACGGCTGGGACAGGGCGCGCGCCGCCATCGCCTCGGGCGATCACTTCCTGGTGGTGCTCGACGAAATCACCTACCCGCTGATCTACGGCTGGCTGCCGCTCGAACCCGTGCTGGAGACGCTGCGCACGCGGCCCAAAGACGTGCATGTGGTGCTCACCGGCCGCCGCTGCCCGCCGGAGATCATCGCGCTGGCCGACACCGTGACCGAGATGGCGCTGATCAAGCATGCCTTCCAGGCGGGCATTCCGGCGCAGCGTGGGATTGAGGACTGAACGGCCCCCGTTGCATGCCCTGGTACTGGCTCCATCCCCTCGCGGCACATCCTGGTTTTGGTGGCGCCTGCCTGGCGCTGGCCGTGCTCGTGGCGCTGGCGGTGGACCGCCTCTGGGGCGAGCCGCCTGCGCGCTGGCACCCGGTGGTGTGGATGGGCCGCGCCCTGGAGGCCTGCGGAGCGCGCATCGCACCGGCTGCCGAGACCCAGCAATGCTTCAAGCATTTTTGGCTTGCAGCGCTTGTCTGGTGTGCCTTGGCAGCTCTTGTAACGATAGCAGCCGCCATTTTGCAAGGCGTGGTGCTGTGGCTCAGTGTCCCGGCGCCTGCCCATCCCCCGGGGCTGGATATTGAAGGCGTTGGCATGGCGGGTGCGCAAGCGGTGCAAACGGCCTTGGTCACCGTGCTGACGGCCACGGCGCTGGGCCTGCTGCTCAAGCCGATGCTGGCGCTGGCCGCGCTGCAAGGCGAAGTGCGCGCCGTGGAAACTGCTCTGGGTGAATCGCTGCAGGCGGGCCGTGCGCGCCTGGCCTGGGTGGTCAGCCGCGAGGTGGACCGGCTCAGTGCCGATGAAGTGCGCCAGAGCGCCATCGAATCGTTGGCCGAAAACCTGAACGATTCGGTGGTGGCGCCCCTGTTCTGGTTCGCGCTGGCGGGCCTGCCCGGCGCGGTGCTGTACCGATTTTCCAATACCGCCGACGCCATGTGGGGCTACCCCGGCATGCGCGGCGGCCGCTACTGGCAATGGGCCGGCAAATGGGCGGCACGGGCCGACGATGTGCTCTCGTGGCTGCCGGCGCGGCTGACGGCTCTGCTGCTGGCGCTGATGGCCGGGGGCGTGCCGCTGCGCAGGTTGGCGCAGGAAGCCCGCAAGACCCCGTCGCCCAACAGCGGCTGGCCCATGGCGGCGATGGCGCTGGCGCTGGGCGTGCGGCTGACCAAGCCAGGCGTGTACCAGCTCCATGCGGCGGGCCGCGTGCCCACGGCGCACGATGCTGCGCGTGCGCAGAATTTGGTGTCAAAAGTGGCTCTAGCGATTGTCCTGATTGCGCTGTCAGCTATTGTTTTGGTAGTTTTCTGTAGGGGTTCCTGATGCCGAATGCATGCCTCATGCACGGCGGCCCCGATGTCCAGGGCGTGCCGCTGCACGACTTTTCCACCAACGCCAACGCCTGCGGTCCGTGCCCCGAGGCGCTGGCCGCCGTGCAGCAGGCCGATGCCACGCGCTACCCCGACCCGGCCTACGCCGCCTTGCGCGCGCAGTTGGCCGCCTTTCACGGCGTGGCGCCCGCACGCATCGTGCTGGCGGGCAGCGCCAGCGAATTCATCCACCGCATCACCGCATTGGCCGCTCAGCGCGGTGTGCGCGCCGTGGCCGTACCCCAGCATGGCTACGGCGACTACGCCCAGGCCGCCCGCGCCTGGGGCTTGGCGGTGCGGCACGCGCCTGGGGTGGGCGCGGCGCTGCACTGGGCCTGCGAGCCCTCCAGCCCGCTGGGCCGGGACGATACGGCCCTGGCGGCCTGGCTGCGGGAGGGCGGCGGGGCCGAGGAACTGCGCGTGCTCGACTGCGCCTATAACCCCCTGCGCCTTGAAGGCCATGCGCCGCCGCCGGGGCGCCTGGGCGGTCTCTGGCAACTGTGGACACCCAACAAGGCCCTGGGCCTGACGGGCGTGCGCGCGGCCTACGCCATCGCACCGCAGGGCAGCGAAACCGATGCTGCGGCCCTCGTGGCACTGGCCCCGTCCTGGCCCGTGGGTGCGCACGGCGTGGCGCTGCTGCAGGCCTGGGCGCAGCCGCGCACGCAGCGCTGGCTGGCCGACTGCCTGCCCGTGCTGCGCGACTGGAAGGCGCGCCAGGTGGCATTGTGTGCCGCCATGGGCTGGCAGGTGCTGCCCGGCAGCCAGGCCAATTACTTCTGCGCGCGGCCACCGGGTGCCGCCCGGCCCGAACGGCTGCGCGACTTGCGCGCGCAGGGCATCAAGCTGCGCGATACCACGTCCTTCGGTCTGACCGGCTGGTATCGGCTGGGCGTTCTGGGGCCACAGGCCCAGGAGGCCTTGCTGGCAGCGGTGTCTGGCACCGGGTGGTGACAATACGCCCCCGTGTCGATGTGTGAGGCCCTCCCCCATGACCTATAGCGTCAAGGAAATTTTCTATACCCTGCAAGGCGAAGGCCACCATGCCGGGCGCCCAGCCGTGTTCTGCCGTTTTGCCGGGTGCAACCTCTGGAGCGGCGTGGAAGAGGGCCGTGCCAGCGCGGTGTGCCAGTTCTGCGATACCGACTTTGTGGGCACCGATGGCGAAGGTGGTGGCAAGTTTGCCGACGCGGCCAGCCTGGCCGCGCGCGTCAACGCCCTGTGGCCTGTGGACTACCCCGCGCAGAAATACGTGGTCTGCACAGGCGGCGAGCCGCTGCTGCAGCTCGATGCCCCCCTGATCGACGCCCTGCATGCGGCCGGGTTTGCGGTGGCCATTGAAACCAACGGCACGCTGCCGGTTCCTGGCGGCGTGGACTGGGTCTGCGTCAGCCCCAAGATGGGCGCGGAACTGGTGGTGCGCCGGGGCAATGAGATCAAGGTCGTCATTCCGCAGCCCGGACAGCCCTTGGACGACTATGCCGCGCTGGATTTTGAACACCATTTTGTGCAGGCCATGGACGGGCCACTGCAGGCCACGAATCTGCGCCTGGCCATTGGCTTCTGCAAAGCCCATCCCCTGTGGAACCTGTCGGTGCAGACCCACAAGCTGCTGCAGATTCCCTGAAACAGAACCTACCCATGCTGACCATTACGCGAAAAATGGAGTTCGATGCCGGCCATCGCATTCCCGACCACAACAGCCAGTGCCGCAACCTGCACGGCCACCGCTATACGCTGCTCATCACGCTCACAGGCGATGTGGTGCAAAAAGACGGCGCATCCGACAACGGGATGGTCATGGACTTTGGCGACATCAAGGCGCTGGCCAAGGCGCACCTGGTGGACCTGTGGGACCACGCCTTCATCGTCCATGAAAAAGACACCGCCGTGCGCGCCTTTCTGGACAGCATGCCGGGCCACAAGACGGTGGTCATCGACCGCGTGCCCACGGTGGAAAACCTGGCCCAGGCCGCGTTTGACATTCTCAAAGACGTTTACCACGACCGCTTCGGCCGCCACCTGTCGCTGACCAAGGTGACGCTGTACGAGACGCCCAATTGCTGGGCGGAGGTGGACGGCTGATGGCGGCGCGTTGCGTCATGGTGCTGGGCACCACCAGCGGCGCCGGCAAAAGCTGGCTCACCACTGCGCTGTGCCGCTATTACAGCAACCTGGGCCTGAAGGTGGCGCCGTTCAAGGCGCAGAACATGAGCAACAACGCCCGCGTGGTCGAGGGTGTCGACGGCGCCTGGGGCGAGATCGGCTCGGCGCAGTACTTCCAGGCCCTGGCCGCGCGTGCCGTGCCTGAAGTGCGCATGAACCCGCTCTTGCTCAAGCCCGAGGCCGACACGCACAGCCAGGTGGTGCTGCTGGGGCAGGTGAGCGAGCTGCTCACCGCGCTGCCCTGGCGCGGCCGCAGCGCCGTGGTGTGGCCGCAGATCGCCGCCGCGCTCGATGCGCTGCGCGCCGAGAACGACGTGGTCGTCATCGAAGGCGCGGGCTCGCCCGCCGAGACCAACCTGCACGCCAGCGACATCGTGAACATGCGCGTGGCGCGCCATGCTGGTGCGCGCTGCCTGCTGGTGACCGACATCGACCGGGGCGGCGCCTTCGCCCACCTCTACGGCACCTGGGCACTGCTGCCCGAGGACGAGCGCGCGCTGATCCACGGCTTCGTGCTCAACAAGTTCAGGGGCGACGCCAGCCTGCTCGCGCCCGCGCCGCAGCACCTGCAGGAGCGCACCGGCGTGCCCACCGTGGCCACCATTCCCATGCAATGGCACCATGGCCTGCCCGAGGAAGATGGCGTGTTCGACGACCGCAGCACCACGCCCGGCGCCGTGCACACCACCGTGGCCGTGGTGGCCTACCCGCGCATCAGCAACCTCGACGAATTCCAGCCGCTCAAGAACGTGCCCGGCCTGCGCCTGCTCTGGGTGCGCAGCCCGGCCGATGTGGCGGGCCTGCGTCCCAGCGACTGGATCGTGCTGCCCGGCTCCAAGGCTACCGCCGCCGACCTGGCCTGGCTGCGCGCGCAGGGGCTGGACCGTGCGATTGCCGCGCATGCAGGGCAGGGCGGCGCCGTGCTGGGCGTGTGCGGCGGCCTGCAGATGCTGGGCGAGGCGCTGATCGACCCCGAGGGCATTGACGGCAACGGCCCCGGCCTGGGCCTGCTGCCGCTGGTCACCGTGTTCGAGCCCGCCAAGACCGTGCAGCGCACACAGACGCAGTTTGGCGTGGTGTTGGGCGCCTGGGCTGCGCTGGCTGGTGTACCGGCTACGGGCTACGAAATCCATCACGGCCAGACGGCCCAGCACCCGGCCATGGCTGCCAAGGGCGATGTGGCCCGTGAGGTCATCCCGGGCATTGCCTGGCAAAACCCGGCGGGCAATGTACTGGGCGTGTACCTGCACGGTCTGTTTGAGGATGCCGCCGTGCTGCACGCGCTGTTTGGCGCGCAGGTGCCTACGCTGGACAGTGTGTTTGACGGCCTGGCGGGTTTTCTGGGCACCAGCTTCACACCGGGCGTGCTGGATGCGCTGGTGGCGCCGTAGGAAACCGGCTACCGTGGTACGCCGCAGCTCCTCACACCCGTTCGCAGTGGTAGGCGAGGGTGGTGTACGGAAAGCGCACGGTGTCTTGCCCGCGCAGCGCGGGGTGCCGGGCTATCAAAGCCTCGATTTGCGCGCGCACCTGGGCCCGTTCGGCATCGGGCAGGGCGGCGATAAAGCTCACCGACATGAAGCGGTCCACGATGACCCGCTGTGGCGGCCCCACATGTTCGTGCGGCAGCCGGGTCTCGACCAATGGACTGAAGCCGGGGTGCGAAAAGGGCTCGCGCCAGTCGCCCTTGTAGAAGCGCGGGGCATCGCCTTCGTAGGGCGTGATGATGGCCGTGAGCTCGGCCACCCAGTCCATCGATTCATCGCGCACGTTCCACACCAGGCCCAGCTTGCCACCGGGGCGCAGCACGCGGTGGAACTCGTCCAGCGCCTCGTTGGTGGCAAACCAGTGGAAGGCCTGCGCACAGACCACGGCATCGAGTGTGCCGGGCGGCAGCGGGATGGCCTGCGCTGTGCCTGCCACGGCGCGCACCGTGGGCAGTTGCAGTGCCTCGATCTTGGCACGCATGGCGTCCACGGGCTCCACGCCCACCACCGTGGCCCCGGTGGTTGCGAGCAGCGCGGTGAACTTGCCGGTGCCCGCGCCCACATCGGCCACCTCGCGACCGGGGCCCAGGCCCACGGTCTGCGCCAACCAGGCCGACAGCGCCGCCGGGTAGTCCGGCCTGCCGCGCGCGTAGGCCTGCGCCTCTTTTTCAAAACCCTGCTGTGCCGCTTTGTGCACGGCGTTCTTTGTGTTCTCCATCACCATGACATCACCTTTCGTACTTCCATCCGTTGCTGACCTGCATGATGCCGCGTTGGCCAGCCGCCTGCAGCACATCATTGACCACAAGACCAAGCCCCTGGGCTCGCTGGGCCTGCTGGAGCGCCTGGCGCTGCGCCTGGGTGTGATTCTGGGCACCGAATCCCCCGTGCTGAATGCCCCCCAGATGCTGGTGTGTGCGGGCGACCATGGCCTGGCAGCGCGTGGTGTCTCGGCGTTCCCGAGCGATGTGACCTGGCAGATGGTGGAGAACTTTCTGACCGGTGGCGCAGCCGTGAGTGTGCTCGCGCGCCAGCATGGCCTGGGCCTCACAGTGGTGGACTGTGGTGTGGCCAAGCCCATCGCGGCGCGCGACGCCGCGCCCGGTCAGCCGCGCCTGTTGCTGCGCAAGGTGGCGCCTGGCACGCAGGATGCGTCGGTCGGCCCGGCGATGAGTGCGGAGCAATGTGCCCAGGCGCTGGCCAACGGTGTGGAGGTGGTGCGTGGGCTGCCGGGCAACGCGCTTTTGCTGGGCGAGATGGGGATTGCCAACACCTCGGTGGCATCGCTGCTACTGGCGCGCCTGGCGGGCCTGCCGCTGGCCGAGGTGACGGGCGCGGGCACCGGGCTCGATGCCGCAGGTATCGAGCGCAAGCGCGCCGTGCTGCAACAGGCGCTGGACGCCAACGCCGCCACCACCACGCCGCTCGAAGCCCTGGCCGCCCTGGGCGGCTACGAGGTGGCCACCATGGTCGGCGCCGTGCTGCAGGCCGCGCAGGAGCGCCGCGTGATCCTGGTGGACGGCTTCATCACCAGCGCCGCCGTGCTCGTCGCCAGCCGCCTGCAGCCCCATGTGCTGCAACGCTGCGTGTTCGCCCACCGCTCGGGCGAGCGCGGCCACCAGCTCATGCTCGCGCAAATGCAGGCCGAGCCGCTGCTGGATCTGGGCTTGCGCCTGGGCGAAGGCTCCGGCGCCGCGCTGGCCTGGCCGCTGCTGCAATCGGCCTGCGCCATCTTGCGTGAGATGGCTAGCTTTGAGGCGGCGGGGGTGTCGGAGCAAAGCGCTGCAGCGTGAGGGGCAGCCTTGGTGTTGCCGCCTGTTGCGTATGCGCTGCAAGGCGATTTGGCTGTGGATCTGCGCGGTGTGGGAGAGGCAGAGCTGGCGCGAAATGGCGTTGTATGTTGGGCACCACTCTGCTTCGCAGGATCACTGGCCATGAAAATGGTGAATCCATGGCGAGTGTTGGTGTCCGAGTTGAACCGTCAGTTAGACCCTGGCACTAAATGTGAACCTGAGCGGTGCTCCACGACGTTTCATAAGTTGTTTGAATTGGAGCGAAAGCATCGTTAACTTGCGCCAGACTTGTTGGAGCCTTCTTTGCGCCATCTTTGAATGAGGCCCCTGATTGATAGCATGATTTCTTGTCAATAAAGACGAATCGGTCATGCAGCGCGGTTGCTGCACGGACTTGTATGTTTACGCTGTTTTGTTGCGCGAATGCCTGCACCGCTGGTACCAGTGTGGGCATTTTCTCTTTTCCTAGAAGACGAATGGCTACTCCAGACCTTACGAACGGAAGGTACCTGGAAACGAACTCCGCATCTAGGTAGGGGTCGACGAAAAGTAGATCGGTTTGTGCTTCTTCGATTAGTTTTCGTACTTCGTCGAAATAGTCAAAGACGCTTCCTTTGTCTATGGCAACAGTGAGCGGCCCAACAGCCTTTAGTCGAAGGTCGTGCCGAGCCTGTTGAAGTAGCGTGAGTATGCCGCCGAGCGCCTGACTTGCATCCATTGCCATGAAGCTATGTATTTGCCGAACGCACACATCAAACTCTACTGACTTTACCGAGTTCCACTGAGCGACAAGAGCGGCTGCACGTCCAAACCAAGCGTAGTTTTCCGGCAGTTCATGGCGGATAGTTTTGCGCTCTGGCATTGTGCGCAAAACGTCCTCGACCTCTGCTAGGAGTTGTTCTGGTGGAAGTGCGTTCATCGTCTTGAGGGGCTAACGTTTAAGGGCTCTGCGTGAAATGCCTGTTGGGCATCGCTCTACACGCGCAACTCTTGCAAAACCTCCGGGTGTGCAACGGCCACACGGAGCAATGTCTTCGCCGCGCCCGTAGGCGAGCGGCGGCCCTGCTCCCAGTCTTGCAATGTTCTCGCCGAAACGCCCAGAAGCAATGCAAACGCTTGCTGGGACAGCCCCATTTTTGCGCGTGCCTCCGCAGCCACCGGCAGCTTGACTTGGGTGGTGCGGGCGGCTTCGCCACGTTTCATTTGCTGGACGGACTCCAGCAGATCGCGTTGGAATTTTTCGATTTCAGTGGGCATCTTCGACTCCTTGCTTCAACTGCGCCAGGAAGGATGTGGGGAGGTTGTCGAACTTGGCTTTCTTGTAAACGATCAAGAGCCAAATGGTCTCCGTGCTCGCGTTGAAATAAATCACCCTGGCGCCGCCGCGTTTGCCTTGCCCAGCGGAAGTCCAGCGTACCTTTCGGCAGCCGCCGCTGCCTCGGATCACATCTCCGGCGTCGGGGTTGGCGGCGATCCAGTTGATGAACTCAACGCGTTCGGCGTCTGACCAGGCTTCGCTGGCGTAGCGCTGGAAGATGGCAGTTTCGGCAACAGTTTTCACTTAGGATTATACGGCATTGCCGTACTGTGTGCGATGAAGAAGAGCCTGAAGAAAAGGTGCGAGGCTGTTCAGCCAGGAGAGCGTGGTTTATCAAGTCGAGCGCCTTTTTGGTCGACGTGAATGCTATTAGAGTAAGAGCTCATAACGCAACATGGACGGGCGGTATTGGCTAATTGATATCCAAAATTTCCCGCCCAGCAACGCCAAGGCACCGTGCCCCGCCTACTCCGCCAAATGGCACACCGCCTCGATGTTGTTGCCTTCAGGGTCGATGACGAAAGCGCCGTAGTAGTGGGGGTGGTAGTCGGGGCGCAGGCCGGGGGCGCCGTTGTCCTTGCCGCCGGCGGCGATGGCGGCGGCGTAAAAAGCATCCACTTGGGCGCGGGTCTGGGCCTTCCAGGCCAGGTGGCAGCCTGTGGTGGCCGGCGGGCCGCCGTAGGGCGAGGGGCCGTCGATGAACCACACGTCGGCCTTTTTGCCGTCGGGCTCCGCCGGGTCGGGGTAGGCGAACCCGAGGATGTTCATGCCGTAGTTTCCTTCGAAAGAAACGCTGTAGCCCAGGGGCGCGAGGGCGGCGCCGTAAAACGCCTTGGCGCGCTGGATGTCGGTGACGCGGAAGGTCATGTGGTCAAGCATGGGGTGGCTCCTGTGGGGTGGTTAGGGTCGTGCATACGTTGCACACCGATACTGTATATGTATACAGTTTTGTTTGGCAAGAGGCCCGTGAACCTGCTCAAAGGCCGGTGCGCGGGGCGCCGCAGCACGCCAGCTTCAGGCTGCGCAGGTCTGGTTGCGGCCCCGTTCCTTGGCCTGATACATCGCCGCGTCGGCGCGGCCGAGCATGGCGTCCACCGTGTCTTCGGGGCCGCGCCATTGGGTCACGCCGATGCTGGCGGTGCAGTCAAGTGCGTGGCCAGTGGTCAGTGCGGTGCGAATGCGCTCTGCCACGGGCAGCGCCGCTTCGGTGGCGGTGTTGGGCAGCAGCACCAGAAATTCCTCACCGCCATAGCGCCCAAAGCGGTCGGCGCGGCGCAGGGCGGCGCGGGTGCATTCGGCAAAGTGGGCCAGTACCCGGTCGCCGTGCTGGTGGCCGTGGGTGTCGTTGATGGCCTTGAAGTGATCCAGGTCGATCATCATCAGCGAGAACGCCTGCCCGTAGCGCAGGCTGCGTTCGTGCTCGTCCTCGCAGAAATCGAGAATGGCGCGGCGGTTGAGCGTGCCGGTCAGCACATCGTGCGTGGCCATGTGTTCCAGCTCGGTGCGCACACGGTCCGTGGCCATGAGCACTGCGCCAATGGAAAGCAGCAGCACGGCCAGCACGTAGGCGCCGAGGTAGAAGGACTGCACGGTGGAGGCGTCCATCAGGTCTCCAACTTCGGGTACAGAAAGTACGCTTTGCAGCCGCACCAGCAGCACGCACAGGTGCAGCGCCAGGGTCACCTGCACCATGCGCACCGGGAAATTGCGGTTGCCGCTCAGCCAGAGGAACACCAACGTGCTGCTGTGGACCACGGCAATGGCTGCGGTGACAATGGCCACGCGCATGCGGTAGGACGGCTCGGGCCCGGTAAACCAGGCCAGGCACAGCATGACCAGCGCGAATGCAACCACGATTCGGCGCCATTTGGCGGGTTGACCGAAGAAGCAGCGGCAGCCCACATGGAACAGGACGAAACCCAGCAAGATCAGTCCGTTGCCTAGCCAGCGTCCCATTTCTTGAGGCCATGGACCGGGGGCGGCGAAGAAAACCGTGGCAATCAGCCAGACGGCGGGTGCCAGTGCCCAGTAGCCCAGCCCCAGGATGCTGGGAGGGTAGTAGCGCCGCATGAAGCCCAGCACCAATCCCATCACCAACGCCATGAAGCCGCCCATGGCAATCAGGGAACGCGGATCAAGGGAATTCATGCGTAGAAAGTGTGGGGTGCGCAGGCGGGTGGTGAATTTCAGTATAGCCAGCGGCGTGCACGCTATTGGGGGTGGAGCGTTTCGCAATATTTGGAAGTTTATGGGCCGTACCGCTTACAAATAAAGAACTTATAGCTACAAAATACATAGCTATGCGCCGACCTTAGGGGTGTGGCGTTTTGGGCTTGTAGTCGCAATACGGTGCAACCAGGCATTCCCAGCAGCGCGGCTTGCGCGCCTGGCAGACGTAGCGGCCCAGCAGAATCAGCCAATGGTGCGAATTTACGGCGTATTCGGGCGGTACACGTTTGAGCAGTTGCTGCTCTACCGCCAGCGGCGTTTTGCCCGGCGCCAGGCCTGTGCGGTTGCTGACGCGAAAGATGTGTGTGTCCACCGCCATGGTGGGCTGGCCAAAGGCCACGTTGAGCACCACGTTGGCGGTCTTTCGGCCCACGCCGGGGAGCTGCTCGAGGGCTTCGCGCGTGTCGGGCACCTGGCCGCCGTGTTGCTCGACCAGCATCTGGCAGGTCTGCATCAGGTGGCGGGCCTTGCTGCGGTACAGGCCGATGGTCTTGATGTGCTCCTCCAGCGCCTCCAGCCCCAGATCAAGAATGGCTTGCGGCGTGTTCGCTATGGGGAACAGTCTGCGCGTGGCCTTGTTCACGCCCACGTCGGTGGCCTGGGCGGAAAGCAGCACGGCAACCAGCAGTTCGAACGGGCTGCTGTACTCCAGCTCGGTTCGCGGCTCGGGGTTGGCTGCCTGCAATGCAGCAAAAAAGGGTGGGATCAGTGCGGTTTTCATGGGTGGCGCTTGTTGGATGGGCAGCCCGGCCACTATAGAAGAGGCGGGATCGGGGCGCCGCACGGCTTTGCGGCCAAGCTGCAAGCGGCGCCGCGCGCGCGGAGCCCGTATGCTTCAAGCAGTTTTCCCCTGGATGTCCTATGCGCCTTGTGCTCCTGACCCTGCTTTCCATGTTGGCCTTTGCCGCCAATTCGTTGCTGTGCCGTCTGGCGCTGGCCAGCGGCTCCATCGACCCGGCCAGTTTTTCCGCCATCCGCCTGGCCTCCGGCGCCGCCATGCTGGTGGTGGTGATGCGCGTGCGCAAGGTGTCGCCCATCGCGCGGGGCGGCTGGGTGCCAGCCTTTTGGTTGTTTGCCTACGCGGCCGCGTTTTCGTTTGCCTACGTTCGCCTGCCTACGGGTGTGGGGGCCCTGCTGCTGTTTGGCGCTGTGCAGGCGACCATGGTGGGAGCGGGCCTGTGGCGCGGCGAGCGCCTGTTGCCCCGCCAGTGGTGCGGGCTGGTGCTCGCCATGGGCGGCTTGGTGGCACTGCTGCTGCCGGGTTTGAGCGCGCCGTCGCCCGGCAGCGCGGCGCTCATGCTCGCGGCCGGCGTGGGCTGGGGAGCGTATTCGCTGTATGGGAAGCAGGCGCTGGATCCCGGCGCGGCGACGGCGGGCAATTTCGTGCGGGCTGTCCCGTTTGCCGCGCTGCTGGTCGCCGTGTGCGCCACGCAGTTGTCGGTGAGTGGTGCCGGGCTGGTCTACGCTCTGTGTTCGGGGGCCGTTACCTCGGGTCTGGGCTACATCGTCTGGTACACCGTGTTGCCGCGCTTGCGCTCCAGCGCTGCCGCCTCGGTGCAGCTGAGCGTGCCGATGCTGGCGGCACTGGGCGGCACGCTGCTGCTGGGGGAAGCCTGGACGCAGCGCCTGAGCTGGACGGGCCTGGCCATCCTGGGCGGCATTGCGCTGGTGGTGCTGGCACCAAAACGGCCGGCGTGAGTGGCTCGAAGGCGGCGTGCGGTGTGCGCCGCGCCTCAGCGTTTCGCCGCGCTGCGGTGCCACCAGGTGAACGCGTCTTCCTGCAGTTCGATGTCGAGTTCCGCCACCCGCGCCTGCATGCGCTCCTGCGCCTGCGCCACCGCCAGGTTGTAGACCGCGGGGCCAATCTCGGCGAGGAAGAAGTTCAGCAAGGCGCCTGCGGCCATGTTGCCGATGCGCTCGCCGTGTTCTTCCGAGAAGTAGCGCTCGATGGAGGCAATGGCAGCGGTTCGGGTCTCTTTGGGCAGTTCGATGGGCATGGCCGGCAGTCTACGGTGCGTGCGGCGTAAACGCAGGAAAACCGCTTGCGGTTTTGGGACAATTGCGCCCAGACTTTACGGAACCCCACCATGCCATTGCAATTTGCCGACCGCCTGAACAACGTTGAAACCTCTGCCATCCGCGAGCTTTTCAAGCTGCTGGGCAAGCCCGGCATCATCAGCTTTGCCGGGGGGTTCCCCGACAGTGCCATGTTCGACGTGGACGGCATTCGCGCCGCCAGCAACGCAGCCCTGGATGAAGAGCCCGGCGCGGCGCTGCAGTACGGCGCCACCGAGGGCTACCAGCCGCTGCGCGAGCAGCTTGCCGCCTTCATGGCCAGCAAGGGCGCGCAGGATATCGCGCCCGAGAACCTCATCGTCACCACCGGCAGCCAGCAGGCACTCGATTTGCTGGGCAAGACGCTGATCAGCCCCGGTGACAAGGTCATTGTCGAAGGCCCGACCTTTCTGGCCACCATCCAGTGTTTTCGCCTGTACGGTGCCGAACTCATCAGCGCGCCCATTGATGGCGATGGCGTGCAGACCGATGTGCTGGAGCAGCTCATCGCCGAACACCAACCGAAGTTTGTTTACCTGATTCCCACCTTTGGCAACCCCAGCGGTGCGCTGCTGCCGCTGGAGCGCCGCAAGAAGGTGTTGGAACTGGCCGTCAAGTACAACACCCTGGTGGTGGAAGACGACCCCTATGGCGACCTGTATTTCGGCGAGGCACCGCCGCCCAGCCTGTTGGCGCTCTCTGCCCAGGTGCCCGGCAGCCGCGAGCTGCTGGTGCATTGCGGTTCCTTGAGCAAGGTGCTCTCGCCCGGCTTGCGTGTGGGCTGGATGATTGCCCCGCCCGAGCTGCTGGCCAAGGCCACCATGTGCAAGCAGTTCAGCGATGCCCACACCAGCACGTTTGCCCAGGCCACGGCGGCGCAGTACCTCAAGGCCGGCCGCATGCCGGCCACGCTGGCCAGGGTGCGCGCGGTGTACGCCGAACGCGCACAGGCCATGGGCGATGCGCTGCGCAAGGAGCTGGGCGATGCCATCGCGTTCGTGCAGCCCCAAGGCGGCCTGTTTGTCTGGGCGCGGCTGACGGGAGCGGGCGGCAAGGTGGCCGATGGCAATGTGTTTGCCAAGCGCGCCATTGAAAAAGGCGTGGCTTTTGTGCCGGGCGCGCCATTCTTCTGCTCCCAGCCCGACAACGCCACGCTGCGCCTGTCGTTCGCCACCGCCGACGCGGACAAGATTCGCGAAGGCGTGGCGCGCCTGGCGCGTGCCCTGTAAACGCCATGCGGGAAGCAAACAATAGCGACCAGCGGTTCGAGAGCCTGGAAGTGAAGCTGAGCTACCTGGAAGACCTGGTGGATGGGCTCAACCTCAACATCTACCGCCAGCAGGAGCAGATCGATCGGCTGGCGCGCGAGCTGGTCCAACTGCGCCAGCAGGCGCCGGGCGCTGAAGGCGGTGAGCGCAACCCGCGCGACGAAATGCCCCCGCACTATTGACAGCGGGCGGTATTTGCACAGGGCTTGTTGCTATTTATAAGATAGCTTATGGCGCTTTCTGGGTAAGCGCTAGAGGCCATTTTCTATCTAAGTGTCCTGATGCTCTGGTCCGAGGGAGTCCGTGTGTGAAGGCCCGCCGCCCGCATTGAACGCTACCCGGTCACGTCCCCCGCGCTTGGCGTTGTACAGCGCTTGATCGGCGCGGTCGAGCAATTCGTGCAGGCTGCGGTCTACAGAACGCAGGTTGGCCAAGCCCACACTGACCGTCACGCTCAAGCGTTCGCCGGTGGCGGTTGTGAGCGGCATGGTGCGTACGCCCTCCAGAATGCGTGTGGCGACCTCGCTGCCGCTGTCGGCGTCGGTCGTTCGCAGCAGTACGCAGAACTCTTCGCCACCCAGGCGCCCCACGGTGTCGCTGGCACGCAGTTGCGCGCGCACCGCCTGCGCAAAGGCCACGAGGACCCGGTCGCCCTCAAGGTGGCCATTGCGATCGTTGATGTTCTTGAAGTGGTCCAGGTCGAGCATCAGCAGGCACATGGCCTGGCCGTTTCCCCTCGCCTCGGCCCAGGCCTGCTCGGCAGCGTCGAGGAATGCGCGGCGGTTGGCCATGCCGGTAAGCATGTCGGTGGTGGCCAGGCGCTGCAGCTCGCGTTCGAGGTTTTTGCGCTGCGTCACGTCGCGGTAAATGCCCTCGATGCCGGCGAACTGGCCGTTGTGGTCGAACAAGGCATGGCTGCTGATGGAAATGTCGATGATGCTGCCGTCCTTGCACACCATCTGGCCTGGAAAATCCGAGACTTCCCCATGCGCCATGATGGCGGCCTTGAAGGCATCCCGGTCGCTGCTTTGCGGGTAATACGACTCCGCGGTGCGGCCTTCAATCTCGTGCGGTTCGTAGCCGAGTACCCGGCGCACGCCGGGGCCTACGTGCTGTACCACGCCCTGGGCGTTGGTGCGGTAGTACACATCCTGCATGCTCTCGAACAGTCGCCGGAAGTTCTGCTCGCTCTCGCGCAGCTGCTGCTGGATCTCACTCTGGTGCGTCATGTCCAGGCCGCACATCAGCACGGCGGGCGCACCTTCGACCACCAGGGCCACGCTGGAGATCAGCACCATGCGCAGGTTGCCAAGGCTGGTGCGGAGTCGGAATTCCGAGGGTTTGTTGGGCGCTGTAGCGGGCTCCACCGCCTGGCTGCTGATGCGGTAGATGCGCTCGCTCGAGCGCTGCTTGTCCAGCGGGTGCACGAATTCATTGGTCGTGCGGCCGTGGAGCTGTTCAGGCGATGCCACTTCGAGCAGCGCTGCGCTGGCGGCATTGGCATACACGATGACGTCGTTGCGCGCCAGCAGCACCGCGCCGGGCAGAGCATGCAGCAGTTCTTGCAGGGCGGACATCGCAATCATGGCCGTGGACAGGTTCAATGAAGGAATATTGTGGCACTTTGCTTCCCCTGTAACCATGGGCTTACAAGTAGAGCGCTACCATTGGCCATGAAAAAGACTTTTTCCCTGCAGGTCGAGGGCCTGCACCCCGACCGGCGCCTGGACGCCATCAAGCACGAAATTCGCAAATACCTGCGCCGTGAACGCAGCAAGGCGCTGCCAGAGGGCGCTGATTTTTGGGATTTTGATTGCCGTTTTGCCGTGCCGCCGAACGCGCCCGAGCCTGTGGCGGTGGGCGCCGTCATGGCGCTGGTGGACGCAGCGGCTGCCGCGCAGGCAGCCCAGTTTTACCTGGAGGTGCTGGCACGCGCAGCCAAGCGGGCGCCGCGCATCCATCCGACCGAGAACGCTGACGGTACGCCGCTTGCTGCTGCGCCTTATGTAGGCGACTGATCGGGCTGTTGGCCCGACTCCAACGGGGGTAGCAGGCCCGCAGCGCGCAATTTGTCCTTCTTGCTGGGGCGCTTGCCCTTGATGCCGCCCGCGCCCGCGACGGCTTGCGCGGGCGCCTCGGTGGGTTCGAAGCCGGGCAGCACCTCGCGCGCCAGCTGCATGCCCAGGCGTTTTTCAATCAGCCGCATATGCGGCTCGCTCTGCGGCACGACGAAGCTCACCGCGACCCCTTGCTCGCCTGCTCGGGCCGTGCGGCCAATGCGGTGCACATAGTCGGCGCTGGAGCGCGGCAGGTCAAAGTTGACCACCGCCGGCAACAGGCTGATGTCGAGCCCCCGTGCGGCAAGGTCGGTGGTCAGCACCACCTGCCAGCGGTCGGCCTTGAATTCTTCCAGCACCTGGCGCCGCGCGCCCTGGCTGAGACCACCGTGAAACGGCGTGGCGAAAATACCGGCCTTGTAGAGCTTCTCCGCCACGTGTTCCGCCGTGTACTGCGTGGCGACAAACACCAGGACACGGCTCCACGCTTCCTGCGTGACGAGGTGGCGCAGCAGCTGCGTGCGCTTTTCTGGATCGACAGCAATGCTGCGCTGCGCGATGGCTGGCGCCTCTTGCACTGCATCGACCCGGATATGCACGGGGCCATCCAGCAAGGCTTTTGCCAGTGCCTGCACCTTGCCCGGGAACGTGGCGGACAGGAGCAGGTTCTGCCGTTTGGCCGGCAGCAAAGCCAGCACTTGTGCAAGTTCGTCGGCGAAACCGAGGTCGAGCAGGCGGTCGGCCTCGTCGAGGACCAGGGTCTGCACATTGTCCAGCCGCAGCGCGTTTTGGCGCACCAGATCGAGCAGGCGCCCCGGCGTCGCCACGACGATATCGGCGCCGCCGCGCAGCGCCATCATTTGCGGGTTGATCGAGACACCGCCGAACGCGAGTGCCACTTCCACACGCGGCGAGCAGGCTGCGGAAAAATCGCGCAGCACGCCGCCGCACTGCGCAGCCAATTCGCGTGTCGGCACCAGCACCAGCGCCTGCACCCGGCGTGGGCGCTCGCTGGGCTGGGCCGCAACGCGCTGCAGCAAGGGGAGGGCGAAGGCAGCGGTTTTGCCCGAGCCCGTGGGCGCCTGTGCCAGCACATCACGGCCGGCGAGCACGGCGGGCAGCATCTCTGCCTGGATGGGGGTGGGCGCGGTGTAGCCGCGCGTTTGCGCAGCCTGGGCAAGGGCGGTGTGGAGGCCGAGTGCAGAAAAAGGCATGGAAGGCCCAAGAGAAGAAAGGGGAGGCGTGGGCAGTGGGCGATTGTGCGCCGCCGCCGCGATAATCCGGCCGCATGAACTTTGTTGACGACTCAGGGGCCATTGTCCACAGCATTCAGCTGGCGGTCGCACCGGTATTTTTGCTGACGGCCGTCTCGGGAATGATAGGCACGGTGGCCAACCGCCTGGCCCGCATCGTTGACCGGGCACGGGTGCTGGAGGCGCAGCGGCGCAACGTCGAAGACGCAGATGTCCATGCCCGCACCGTGGCGGAACTGGCGCTGCTGCGGACTCGGGGTTGGCTGGTCACGCTGTGCATTGGCCTGCTGACACTGTGCGGTTTTCTCATCGGGCTGACCATTCTTTTTCTGTTTTTGGGGCAGACCACCGAGTTCAACAGCCCCCGCTGGGCCGTCGGAAGTTTTTTGGCGGGGGTGATGTGCTTTCTGGGCGCTTTGGTGCTGTTTTTTGTCGAAACGGTTGCCGCCACCCGCATCCTCAATTTTGGCCATGTGAGCAGGCTGCCATGAGCCGTTTGCAGCGCACCGCCGGCTTGGGTGGCCTGGTGTATTCCACAGAGCAGGGGCGCATGTGCCCCACCTGCCGCCAGCCGGTGGCCGACTGCCTCTGTGCAAGAAGTGCGGCGCCCGTGGGCGACGGGGTTGCCCGCGTGGCCCGCGATACCCAGGGCCGGCGCGGCAAGGCCGTCACCGTGGTGCGCAGCGTGCCTCTGGCAGCAGATGCCTTGGCACAGTTGGCACGTGAGTTGAAGGCGGCCTGCGGCGTGGGTGGCACGCTCAAGGCGGGCGTCATCGAGCTGCAGGGCGACCACGTGGAGCGCGTGCTCGCCGAGCTGAGCGAGCGCGGCCTGCGTGCCAAGCGCGGTACGTGATCTTCACGCGTCTGCCGGTTCCAGCCAGGCACGCGCTGCCGCCATGACGCAGTGGGTGAGGCGCGCCAAAGGCGCCTGCGCGCTGCGCAGGTGCACCCAGAACAGTGGAATGTGCAGGTCGGTGTTGGGCAGTACGCGTACCAGCCGGCCATCCGCCAACTGCTCCGCCACAAGGGCCAGGGGGTGCATGCCCCAGCCCAGGCCGCGCTCGCAGCCCCGGACGTAGCCATCGTTGGACGGCACGTAGTGGTGCGGCGGGTGCGCCCGGGCCGGCAGGCCTAGTTGTGCCAACCATTGCTCCTGCAGGCGGTCTTTGGGGTCGAAGGTCAGCATGGGGGCTGTGGCCAGGGCCTCTACCGACACACCCTGCGGCCAATGGCGTGCGGCAAAACCAGGACTGGCGGCGGCCACATAACGCATGGTGCCCAGCGGCCAACTGTTGCAGCCGGCAATGGCGGCCGTTGTGGCCGTCACGGCGGCCAGAACCTCGCCCTCGCGCAGGCGCTGCGCCGTGTGCTCCTGATCGTCCAGACGCAGATCGAGCAGCTCATTGCCGGTATCGGTGAAGGCTGCCAAGGCGTCCATGAACCAAGTCGAGAGCGAGTCGGCATTAATGGCGAGCTTGAGCGTCGGCGCGGTTGCCGCCTGGCCGGCCAGGCTTGGGTGGCTGCGCCGCAACTGGTGCTCCAGCAACGCCACCTGTTCGAAATGCAGGCACAGCTGGCGCCCGGCGTCGGTGCCCGTGCAGGGGGAGCCGCGCAGCACCAGCACCTGGCCACAGCGCTCTTCGAGCTGTTTGATGCGCTGAGAAATGGCGGACGGCGTCACGTGCAGGCGCCGCGCGGCGCGCTCGAAGCCACCCTCGCGTACCACGGCGGCCAAAGCTTCGAGAGCAGCGTAGTCAAACATCAGCAATGCTTAATCATGGTTAGAAAAATGAAGTGTACTTAACACTGCCCGTTGACCAGAATGGCGGCATGTGGATTGCAAATGCCGTTTCTTCCTGGCTCGCTGGCTTTACCGTGTGTTTTGCACTGGTGGCGTCGATTGGTGCGCAGAATCTTTTCGTTTTGCGCCAGGTGGTCAGTGGCCGGCATGTGCGGGCCTGCGTCGCCTGGTGCGTGTTGAGCGATGCCCTGCTGATTACGGTCGGCGTGGCTGGCATGGCGCAAATGCTGGCGAACCGGCCTGTGCTGGCGCAGGCGCTCAGCCTGGGCGGCGCGGTGTTTTTGCTGTGCTACGGCCTGCTGGCCTGGTCGCGCTTGCTGCCCCGGCGTGCTGCTGCAGAAGCAACAAAGTCAGCCGAGGCCGCAGCTCCCACCAAGCGTGCCGTGCTGCTGGCGCTGGCCGCCATCACGCTGCTCAATCCACATGTGTATCTGGACACCGTGGTGCTGATGGGCTCTATGGGCGCGCGCGAGGCTGGCTTTCTCAAGGCGGCGTTCGTGGCCGGCGCGGCATCGGCCAGCCTGGCGTGGTTTTTGTTCCTCGCACTTGCTGGCCGGAAGTTGCAGGGCTGGTTTGCGCGCCCCCAGTCCTGGCGGGTGCTGGACGCGGCAACGGGCTGCATGATCTGGTACTGGCCTGGTGGGTGTGGTCGGGCACGCAGGCCGCTTGATGCCAACCCGCTTGAGCGCGCAGCGGTGCGTGTCAGCCGCGGTGCGCAAAGGTGGGAAGCGTGCCGAAATACCCCTGAAACAGATTGCGTGCAATGCCGTGCGCCGTGAACTGCAGTTCGCGGGCGTCGTCAGGCTCGAACAGGCGTTCGGTGTGCTCGCCCCATAGCCGTACCCAGGCAGAAAAATGCGCTGGCGTGACGTCCTCAAGCGCCATGTGCTTGCCAAAGACGTTGCCACTGAACGACTTGCTGCCCAGCGCCACGGTGCTCCAGAACTCCACCATGCGATCAAGGTGGGGCTCCCAGCGCTCGGCGAGCGCGTGCTCGAACACCGGCCCTAGCAGGGGATCGGCACGCACATCGGCGTAGAACGAATGCACCAGTGTGGCCAAGCGCTCCCTGGTGACCGGGCCGCGCTCGCAGCTTGGTGTGGCGGGGGTGGCTGGCTGGCTCAGCTGCATCCGCAAGAGCTCCCGCAACCGCCGTTGTCTGCCGCTACCGGTTCAAATTGCGGGAACAGCATGTTGTTTTCGGTGTGAATGTGGTTGACCAGGTCGTCGGAAAACTGCGCAATGCCGGTGTAGAGCGCACGCCAGGTGTTGCAGGCGCCGGCTGGCGGGTTGGCGTCGTTGGTCATTGCGAGCAGTCGCTCCAGCGCCGCGCCGTGGTCCACGTGCTCGGCGCGCATCATGCCGATGGGCTGCGTGACAAAGGGGTTACCGCCTGATTTGAGCATGGGGAAAAGGATGGCCTCTTCCTTGTGCATGTGGGTAAGCAGCTCGGCCTGCAATTCTTCCAGAAGATCGCCCAAACCCGCCGGCACGTTGGGGTTTTCGCGGTGCACGACCTCAACGCGCCGTGCCATGCGGATCAGCTCGGGCAATTGTTCGCGGTGCACATCGTGGTAGCGTGCAATGATGTGGTCCACCATCTCGGCTGGCGTTGCGGCTTCGGGGGCGCTCACGGGGCGGTTGAGTGCCGCCAGCTCTGCCAGGACGGAATCCAGCGCCAGGCCTTTGTCGGCCACGGCCTGCTCCAGTGCTATTTGGCCACCGCAACAAAAGTCGAGTTTCAGGCGGCGAAAGACGGCAGTCGCTCCCGGCAATGCCACGGCAATGCTGCCGATGGTGGCTTGCGGGGTCAGTGCCAGGGTGGGGTTCAGGGCGTCAACGCGGGCGTTCATGGGGTTTATCCTTAAAGAGGCATGTTGCGTGAATATTTTATCGCAATAAAATTCCAGAGTGATCTCTCTACCAACCCGAATGTGCCTATGCGACTGACCCAGTGGACGGACTACACGCTGCGCGTGCTGATGTACTGCGCAGCTTGCGACGGACGGTCCCAGCCAGTCACCATTACCGAAGTGGCCGAGAGCTACGGGATCTCGCGCAGCCATCTGACCAAAATCGTGCAGCAGCTTGCCGCCGCCGGACTGCTGGAAACCACGCGGGGGAGGGGCGGCGGCATGCGGTTGATGCGGCCTGCGGGTGAGATCAACGTGGGTGTCGTGGTGCGCGCCACCGAGACCGATTTCAGCCTTGTCGAGTGCTTTGATTCGGCCACCAACCAATGCCGGCTGAGCAGCCACTGCCGGTTGCAAGGCATCTTGGGCGAGGCGATGCACAGCTTTTTTGCTGTGCTTGATCGTTATACGCTGGCCGACCTTTTGGTTGCCAACCAGCCGCAACTGGCGGGGCAACAAAATATGAGCCTTGTGCGGCTGGTGCCGGGATTGCCCAGCCGTGCGGTTCCGCAAGCCGCCGCGTCGATCGGCATACCGGCCTTCACACCTTTTCAGGCGGCATCAGTTCCAGCAGACGATCCAACCCGCCCTCGTTGATCGCCACGTTGGCGTGCGCCCGCACGGCTGGCTTGGCGTGGTAGGCCACCGAGAGCCCGGCAGCGCCCATCATGGGCAAATCATTGGCGCCGTCGCCCACGGCAATGGTCTGCGCGGGTGAAATACCCATGAGCGAGGTCAGTTCCAGCAAGGTGCGGCGCTTTTCCGCGCCGTCGCAGATGTCGCCCCAGGTCTGGTCGAGCATGCGTCCGGTCAGCACGCCGTCGCATACTTCCAGTTGGTTGGACCGCGCGAAGTCGATGCCCAGCCCGGCGCGAACGCGGTCCGAGAAAAATGTGAAGCCACCCGAGACCAGCAAGGTCGCCAGCCCGGCCGCCTTGGCTGCGGTGACCAGCTGCTGTGCCCCTGGATTGAAACGCAGCCGCTGTGTGTAAACCTGCTCCAGGTGGCTCATCGGCACGCCTTTGAGCAGCGCCACACGCTGGCGCAGGCTTTCCTTGTAATCAGATATCACGCCCTGCATGGCGGCTTCGGTAATGGCCGCTACCTCTGCCTTGCGGCCAGCGGCATCGGCGATCTCGTCCACGCATTCGATGTTGATCAGCGTGGAATCCATATCGAACGCAATCAGGCGGAAATCGGCAAGGCGCAGGGGCGCGTCTGCGCCTTGAACGATGAGGCCAGGGGCAAATTCGCGGGCAGTGGTCATGGGCGTTAAGTTTTGTGCAAATAAAGTGTGTCGGACCAGGTGGCAAGCCACTCGGGTTTGAACGCGACAAAGATAGCGGTCAGCATACCGGTGACAAAGGCATCGCCCCAGGCTGTCAGCCAGTGAGCCACCAGCGACAACTCCTTGTTCAGCCCAGGTTGCGTCGGGCCTGACCATTGCAGCAAGGCGCTGGCAGCAAACAAGCAGGCGGCCGCGCCCAGAAACCCGCGCCCGAGCACATAGACGAACAAATGCGGCCCAATCACGCGGCGAATGGCTGCGCCAAGGCCTAGTGCCAAAGTGGCAGGCAGAACGCCGCGCCAGAAGGCCAGCATCACCACGATTTCCCAGGGTTGGCTGCCCAGCAAGCCGGCCATCAGGGCGATGGTGCACAAGGTGGGGACCGCCAGCGGCCAGCCCAGCATGAGCAGCACCAGGCAGGCAAATGACCAGTGCATTTGCAAAGGCATGGTGTGCATCCAGGGCAGGGCCCACAGCCAGGGCAGCACCACCAGGCTGCCCAGCAGCGGGGAGACCAATGCGCCACCGCGCAGGAACTGCCAGGGCCGCAGCCACAGCGCAGTCGCCAATGCAAGTGCCAGCAAAATAGCCGTAATCGTCAGCATGCTGAAGGGGCGGTGCGTCAGTCGGCCAGCGTTACTACCACCGGCGCGTGGTCGCTGGGTTGCGGGTTCTTGCGCGGTGCGCGGTCAATGGTGCAGGCGCGCACGCTGGGGCGCAGCGCCTCGCTCACCAGGATGTGGTCGATGCGCAATCCCCGATTTTTCTGGAAACCCAGCATGCGGTAGTCCCACCAGGAGTAGCTTTTTTCTGGCTGCTCGAACAATCGATAAGCGTCATGCAGCCCCAGCGCCAGTAGCGCCTGGAAATGGTCTCGCTCCTCTTGCGTGTGGTGGATAGTGCCCGCCAGGCCGATGGGATCGTACGAATCGCGGTCTTCCGGTGCCACGTTGAAGTCGCCCACCAGCACCAACTGCGGGTGCGCGACCAGCTCAGTGCGCAACCAGTCCTGCAGCGCCTGCAGCCACTGCATTTTGTAGGCGAACTTTTCGCTGTCTGGTGCCTGGCCGTTCACAAAGTAGCCATTGACCAGGCGCAACGCGCCATGTGGCGTGTCCAGCGTGCCGGCAATGACGCGCGCCTGCGTGTCCTCTGAGCCGGGCACGTTGCGCACCACGTCGCGCAGGGGCTTGCGGCTCAGGATGGCCACGCCGTTGTAAGTCTTTTGGCCGAAAGCAGCGGCTTCATAGCCTGCCTCGCGCAGCGCCTCGTGGGGAAACTTGTCGTCGGTGAGCTTGAGTTCTTGCAGGCACAGGGCATCGACCGGGTTGGCGGCCAGCCAGGCGAGCACCTGGGCCAGGCGCACGGTCAGTGAGTTGATGTTCCAGGTGGCAATTTGCATGGTGTCTCGGGAAACAGGCCGATGGGCCAAGCCAGAAGGGTGGGTCGGAGGCGGTCGCTAGCGACCGCGCGTGGGCAAGCGTTTGCATTGTCCCATTTGCCACGCTCGGTCAGCCAAGGCATGCGCCAGCGCTGTAAACCGGCCGACAGTGCAGGAATTTTGTTGCACCAGCAAAAGATTCATCTAATCTTCGGCATAATAGATGCAAACGCGAATCAATATCAATATGACAAAAAGCCTTCTTTTGCGTCCTTTTTACCTGAGTGGCCTCGTCAGCGTTTCGGCCTTCTCGTCCCTTCAAGCGCTCGCTCAGTCCGATACCAGCTTGCCACCGGTCACCGTAAACGCCAGCCGCGACAGCACCAAGCTGCCGCTCGCCGCGACCGTGCAGGCCGAGCGTGAGAAGTTGGCACAGGTGCCTGGAGGCACCAATCTGGCCGAGCCGCAAAAGGAAGCCCGTCTGGCCACACTGCGCGACGCCCTCGACTACCAGCCCGGCATCGTGTTGCAAGATTTTTTTGGCGGTACCGACCAGCCGCGCCTGGGGATTCGCGGCTCGGGCATCCAGAGCAACCCGGTCAACCGGGGTGTATTGCTGCTGCAAGACGGCTTGCCGCTCAATGAGGCCGATGGTTCTTTCATCATCGGAATGATCGAGCCGCGCAACGCCGCCTTCGTCAGCGCGTTGCGCGGCGCCAATGCCAGGTCGCCCGGCGCCACCATGCTGGGAGGGGAGCTGGATTTCGTGTCGATGACGGGTGCCGATGAACGCGGCCGTGTGCGCCTGGAGGGCGGCAGCTTTGGCCGGCGCGGCGCACAGGCAGCCGTGGGCGGTGTCGGCGAGCGCTTTGACAGCCGGGTGTCCATCAGCAGCGACCGTTACGACGGTTACCGCCACCATTCGGATTCGCGGCGCGACAGCTTGCAGGCCAACGTAGGCTTTCAGGGCGAGGGCGGGTTTGAGAACCGTACGTATTTGACCTGGACAGACCTGGCTTTTCACATTCCGAATGTGGTACCCAAAGATCGCATCCACTCCGACCCGCGCGGTGTCATGGGCGACGGCAACGCGCCTCAGGACACGCTGCTCAACGTCTACAAGCGCGATCCGCGCCGCACTGCCACCCAGCTGCGCTTGGCGAACCGCTCGCGCTGGGGCAACGACACGCTGCGCCAGGAGGTGGGTGTGTACTGGCAAGACACCGACGACCTGTTCAACAACATGACCAGTTACACCGTCACGCACAGCTATACCACCGGCGCACAGTGGCAAGCCAGTGGGCGCCCAGCGGGCAGTGAAGGCGCCTTGGGCTGGCGCACAGCTGTGTCATGGGCCGACAGCACCATGGACCGTGACCTGTTCGCCACCAATCCCGCCAACGGCCAGGAGATGCAGCGCTTTGGCCGCTACAACCTGGGTGCGCAAAATTTGCAGGCGCTGGCAGCGGCTGATTGGCGGCTGGCGCCCGACTGGACCCTGCTGGGCAGCATGCAATGGAGCCATCTCACACGCGACGCGCAAAGCCGCGACACGGGCACGCAGCTCGACCAGAGCTGGAACTTTGCCACGCCCAAGGTCGGCGTGAACTGGGCGGCCACGCCCTCCACGCGCCTGTGGGCCAACCTGAGCCGCAGCCAGGAGGCGCCCACCTTCTGGGAAATCGTCAGCGCCGCGGTGGCGCCCAACAGCCCGGCCACGGCCCAGGCCGAGTTGGTGCGCCTGCAGATGCAGCGTGCCACCACACTGGAACTCGGCGGCGCGGGCCAATGGGGCGCTGGCACCAACGCCCTGCACTGGACGGCTGCCGTGTACCGCAGTGTGCTGGCGGACGAGCTGATTTCAACCACCGACGCCAACGGCATCAAGGTCGGCACCTACAACTACCGTGGCGGCACGCGCCACCAGGGTGTGGAGCTGGGCCTCTCGGGCAGCCGGCGGATCGGTATCGGTGCACTGGACTACCGTGCCAGCTGGACCTACAGCGACTTCCGGTTTCGGGGTGGCGAATACGCGGGCAAGCAGATTGCCGGTGTGCCGCGCCAGCTGATCAACGCCGAAGTGATGCTTCACATGGGTGCCTGGCGCTTTGGCCCCAACGTGCGCTGGATGCCCGTCAGCACCCCGACCGACCACGCCAACACGCCGGGTGCCGAGCAGGACGCCTATGCACTGCTGGGCCTCAAGCTCGAATGGCGCAATGGCCCTCTGGCGCTGTATGCGCAGGCCGACAACGTCACCGACCGGCGCTACGCCAGTGCCTACGCCATCCGCAACCAGGCCATCGCAGCGCAGCCGGGCTATCTGCAAGGCTTGGGGCGCAGCTTTACCGTAGGCTTGAACTACCAGTTCTAAGGGGATCGTCGTGCTGAAATCTTTGGATTCCTCAGGTCTTTCACGTCGCCAGGTGCTCGCTGGGTTGGTGGCAAGCAGCCTGCCAGTCGTGATGCAGGCCGCGCCCGCGTCCCCGCTGCGCGAGGGCATCACTCTTTCGGGACCGCCCGCCATTGTCTCGGCGCCCTTGATGCGCATGGCCGATACCAATGCGCTGGCCAACGTCGCAGGACGCACGAGCTTTGTCGCCTGGCGCGACCCCGACCAACTGCGCATGATGGCCATGGGCGGCAAGGCCGACATCCTGGCCATGCCCAGCAATGTGGCGGCAAATTTGTTCAACCGGGGCGCGGGTGTCACGCTGCTGAACATCTCGACCTGGGGCGCGCTGTGGCTCGTGACGCGCGATGCCCATCGCAAGACACTGGCCGACTACCGTGGCGAAGAAATCGCCGTGCCTTTCCATGGCGACATGCCCGACATCGTGCTGCAACTGCTGGCCGCCAAGCAGGGGCTGGATTTGCAGAAGGACTTTCGCATTCGGTACGTGCCGACCCCCATGGAGGCCATGCTGCTGCTGATCACGCGGCGCGTCTCGCATGCGCTGCTGGCCGAGCCCGCCGTGTCGCTGGCGCTGCGCAAAACCCATTCCTTTCCCATCGGGCTGATCGCGCCCGATCTGTACCGGGGCGCAGATTTGCAGCAGGAGTGGGGCCGCTTGTTCCACCGAAAACCCCATATTCCACAGGCCGGTATTGCCGCCGTGGGCGCCGTGCGCCAGCAGCCCGAGGTGCTGGCAGCTGTTGAAAAAGCCTACGCGCAGTCGCTCGACTGGTGCCGTGCCAACCCCATGGAGTGCGGCGCCATGATGGCCAAGCACATCGACCTGCTCACCCCGGAAGCGGTGGCCGACGCCATTGCCGTCAGCCAGCTCGATGATGTACCTGCCGCTGCAGCGCGGCCCGAACTGGAGTTTTTCTTTGGGCAGCTCATGGCGCGCAACCCCGCGCTGGTGGGGGGCAAGCTGCCTACCGACCCGTTTTACGGGATTGGTGCACCGGCTTCAGCAAAGGCTGCCTAATGCTGCGGCTGCTGGCGCGCGTGCTCCGGGGCCTGCCTGGCTATCTGTGGAGCGGCTGGGGTGCCGCCGCCAGCCTGTTCTTGTTGCTTGCCGCCTGGGAGGCCGTCGCCGCCTTCTACGACCCGCTGATCCTGCCCGATCCGCTCGCCGCGTTCGCCGCGCTGTGGGGCCTGGTGCAGCAGGGCGCTGCCTGGCCCGCGATCGTCGCCACCGGGCGCCGCGCACTGATGGGGCTGGCACTGGCCGTCTCGGTGGGCAGCTTGCTGGGGCTGGCTGCCGGCCTTTCGGTCACCGCGTCTGTGCTTTCGCGCCCGCTGGTCACCGTGCTGTTGGGCACGCCGCCTATTGCCTGGCTGGTGCTCGCCATGCTGTGGTTTGGCATGAGCGACGGCACGCCCGTGTTCACCGTCTTCATCGCCTGCTTCCCCGTGGTGTTTGTGAGCGCGCTGCAAGGCACGCGCACGCTCGATTTGCAGTTGCGCGACATGGCGCGCGCCTACCGACTGCCGCGCGGCATGGCGCTGCGCGAGGTGTATGGCCCGCATGTGCTGTCCTACCTGTTCCCGGCCTGGGTGACGGCGCTGGGCAGCGCCTGGAAGGTCACCGTGATGGCCGAACTGCTGGCCAGCAGTGATGGTGTGGGCGCAGCGCTCGCGGCCAGCCGTGCGCAGCTCGATACGGCTGTCACCATGGGCTGGATCGTCGCCGTGGTGGGCTGCTTGCTGGCAGTCGAGTACGGCTTCTTGGAGCCGCTCAAGCGCGAAGTGGAGCGCTGGCGGGAGACGCCTATATGAGTTTGCAATTGCAAGACGTTCGCCACAGCTACGCCCTGACAGAGGTCATCGGCGGCGTCAGCCTCACGCTGCCCCCCGGCGGCGTAGTGGCGCTGGTCGGCCCGTCTGGCTGCGGCAAGACCACGCTCTTGCACCTGTGCGCCGGCTTGCTCACCTTGCAAGAGGGGGCTATGCACAGCGGCTTTGCCAAGCCCGCCCTCATGTTCCAGCAGCCGCGCCTGCTGCCCTGGCAGACCACCGCTGACAACATCGCCCTGGGCCTGCGTGCACAAGGTGTGGCGCGCTCCGATGCGCGCACCCGCGCCCAGGCGATGGGCAACGCCCTGGGGCTCGATGCCGAGGCGTTGGCCGCCTACCCGCACCAGCTCTCGGGCGGTATGCAAAGCCGTGCCGCGTTGGCGCGTGCGCTGGTGCTGCAACCCGACTTGCTGCTGATCGACGAACCCTTTGCCGCACTCGACATTGGCCTCAAAGCCCAGTTGCACCGCCTGCTGCTGCGCCACCAGGCGGAGCAGGGCACCGCAGTGCTGATGATCACCCACGATCTGATGGAGGCCGTGCGCCTGGCCAATACCGTGCTGGTCATGGCCGCAGCGCCGGGCCGCATCGTGCACCGCCATACCCCGCCTGGTGCCGCACTGACGCGCAGCGATGCGACGGTCTACCATGACACCGCCGAACTGCTGCGCGTGCCGGTGGTGCGCGAGGCCTTTGGGCTCGATGCCTTGCAGGAAGAAGGGCGCGCTGCGAGTGAACCCGCAGCCGCGGTGCTGCCCCTGCCGGGTGCGCGCGTGCCTCTAGCGCTACCCGCAGACCCAGGCGCCGCACAACTTCCCGGCAGCCGGAGCCGCCAATGCGGGTAGCCGCCACGCCAGGCCAAGCGCCCAGCCTGCTCTCGGCCCGCCACCCGGTGTGGATGTGCGCCATGCGGCCGTTTTTTCTGATCGCGATGGGCTCGGCGGTGCTGCTGATTGGCCTGTGGAGCGCCGTGCTGGCGCTGGGCCTGCCGCCGCCGCCCGTCACTGGCGGTGCGCTGGTGTGGCACGCGCATGAACTGCTACTGGGCTTTGGCCTGGCAGCGGTGGTCGGTTTCGTGCTCACCGCCGTGCCTGAGTTCACGAACACCCCAGGCGCCTCGACCCGTGCTGCGCGCTGGCTGACCGCGCTGTGGCTGCTCGGCCGTGCGGGCTTCTGGCTCTCGGGCGTGGGCGGGCTGCCCGCGCTGGCCGTGGCGGGCACGGCGCAGTTCGCGCTGCTGGCCATGCTCATCGTGCTGCTCTGGCCCGCATTTCGCACGCCCGCCGGCCAGCGCCACCACGCCTTTGGCTGGGCGATCTCAGGCCTGGCACTGCTGGTCGCTGGTTTTTACTTCGATGCGCTGCGCGGTGCCTACCCCATGCGCTGGCTGCACGCCTTTCTGGGCCTGCTGATGGTGCTCATCGTCGTCGCCATGAGCCGTATCTCCATGCGCATCGTGAACCGCGCCATCGACCAGGCGGACCCCGGCGCCGAGCCCTACCTGGCCCGCCCACACCGGCGCAACCTGGCGGTGCTGTGCATTGCCCTGTTCACCCTGGCCGAGTTTCTGCACGAGGGCAGCCGCACCAGCGGCTGGCTGGCCTGCGCCAGCGCCGCTGCCGTGTTCAACCTGCTGGGCGACTGGCATGTGGGCCGCCCGCTGCTGCGGCGCTGGCCGCTCATGCTCTACGCCGTGTACCTGTGCATGGCGTTGGGCTACGCGCTGATGGGCTGGGCGCTGCTGGCCGGCGGCCCGGGCGTCATTGCGGGGCGCCATCTGCTGACCGTGGGAACGATTGGCCTGGCGATTTACGCCGTCATCTGTATTGCTGGGCGCGCGCACTGCGGCCTGGCGATTGACGAGCGCGCGTGGGGCATGTGGGGTGCGGGCCTGATTGCCTTGGCCGCGCTGCTGCGCGCAGGGGCGGCGTGGGTGGGGGAATACTCTGTTGCCTGGATGGCGCTGGCCGGTTTTTGCTGGATGGCGGCGTTTGGCCTCCTGTGCATATTTATCGCACCGGTGTTGTTGCGGGCGCGGGAGGATGGATTGTGGGGGTGTGAGGGGTAGAGCTGGTTGTGGGCTGCAACTGGGGCAGAGGCTGTCGGGGGCCTATTGCGGGCATCGAAGAAATCGCATTGCCTGACATTTCAGGCCTGCTCGCTGCGCGAGAGCTGCTTTAATTCTGTCAATGAGCCACGGACCTTTGAACAGGCGCTGACAGGCCGATGGACGTACGCACTATATTGGCCGCTGGATTATTTCGTGACCACGGCCACCTCTTCTTCCCCGTTCCCATGCAAGCTCCCGGTTCGTCCACCCTCACGCTGCTGACGCTTTCCCCGCTGATTGTCTGGCGCATCTACGCGCGCCTGCGCAAGATGTTTGGGCGCCAGCGCCTGTCGCGCTACCGGGCGCCGATCACGCTAGCGGTGTATTCGCTGCTCAGCATCTGGGTCGCGCACGCAGCGCTGGCGCATCCGGGTCGGGTGGGGTGGCTTATTGGCAGCCTGCTGGCGGGCGCGGTGCTCTCCTTGCTGGGCGTTCGCCACACGCAGTTTGAAGCGCGGCGCGGCGAAGGGCTGTTCTACACGCCCAATGCGCACCTGGGGTTTGCGCTGTCCGCGCTGTTCCTGGCGCGCATTGCCTGGCGGGTCGCCGAGGTCTATTGGTTGGCGCCGGTGGTGTCTAGGAGTACGGCAGAGTTCATGGGCAGCGCCACCACGGTGTGCGCGTATGGGCTGCTGGCGGGCTACTCCCTTGGCTATGCGGTGGCGCTGGCCCGCTGGCGCGCTGCAGTGCTGCGGGCAAAACGCGACCGCGAGCGTGACGGGGCCGATGGGGCCGGGTGAAACGGTTTGCGGCTGCCTGGGCTGTTGTGGCTCCGAAGCCGGTCAAAGAGGTGGTTTTTAACTATCAGATTAATAGCTAATAGCGCTTGGTGGATAAGCGCTAGAGGCCAATTTGATTGATATTTTTCCCCTACGCGCTTGCGCTGCCCGTCCGTGGGCGGATTGCTTCGCTGGCCAGCGCTGGTGTGCTCAAGCCTTTGCGGCGGGGCACCAGGTCATCGTCGAGCAGGCTTTCAATGCGGGCAAAGATCTCGAAGCGGGAAAACGGCTTCTTCATGAAATCGTCGGCCCCGATGCGATTGACGTAGAACTGTTCGATGGCGTGTTCGTTGCCGCTGATCATGATGACGGGGATGTGCTGGTACGCCGGGTTCTTGCGGATCAGGCGCAGGGCATGAAAGCCGTTCATGCCGGGCAGGACGATGTCCAGAAAAATCAGATCGGGCGGGTCCTGGTCGAGCAGCGCCAGGCCATGCTCGGCATCCAGCGCTTCGCGCGTGCTGCACCCGGCCGAGCGCAGCGCCTTGCGCAACACGGCCACCACGGTCGGCGAGTCGTCGATGATCAGCGCCCGCGTCCCCTTGCGGGCGTTCTTGCGAGGGGACTGGCGGCGTTCCACGGCGCCTTTTGGCTCAGCGCTTGCCACTGCGAGCGGTGCGGGGGCGGCAGGCTTGGGGGAGGGCGTTTTTTTGCGCGCGCCGCCCCAGAGTCGGTCAAAGAGGCTCATGGTGTGGGTTTTCTTTTTCTCTCAGGGGGCCGTTTCCTGGGGCGCAAGTATCCCAGAGACGGGAACGCCAATGATTCGTCCGTTCCTATGCGGGTCGAACTGGCGCCGGCATGTCGGTCGCCGCATCAGCCCAGGGCGTCGTTCACCTGGTCGTTGAATTCCGCCAGGCTTACCGCGTCGCCGATCTCGCGCGGCAGCGCGTCGCGTACCGAGAAAACGCCGAGGATCTTGTCCGCTGGCGAGACGATGGGCAGGTGCCGAAAGCCTCGCTCGATCATGATCAGCACCGCCTCGGAGACCTTCATGTCGGGACCCACCGTTTGCGGGTGCGGTGTCATCACGTCGCAGACCAGGGTGGTCTCGGGGCTCAGCGCCTTGGCCAGCACGCGCGTCATCAGGTCGCGTTCGGTCAGGATGCCCAGGATGGCGCCCAGGGTGTCGAGGATGAGCACGCTGCCGCAGTTGGCGCGCGTCATCACGCAGGCCGCGTCCCAGACACTGGCCTGGGGCCCCAGGCTCACCACGTGGCGCTGGGAGATCGACTGGAACACGGTGCGTTCGGCCATGGCAGGGCTCCTTTGGCAGGGGACAACAGGGTCAGCGCAGCGATGCGTTGAGTTTTTCCAGTGCTTTCGAGCCGGGGCACAGTTGGGCCGGCCCCAGGCTGTTGAGCGGCGTGTTGCTGGTGTTGAGGGACAGGTGCAGGTCGGTGGCCTGCGGGTCGAGGTAGAGCAGACCGGTCACCACTTCGCCGCGCGCCTGGTGGGCGTTCATGTAGCTGAGCGCGGCGTAGCGGTCGGTGGGGTCGTAATCGGTGTGCAGTTTGCGCAGGCGCAGCGGGCTGCCGTCGTGCTGCTGCACGTCGATCACTTCGCCGGGCGCGTACTGCGCCGTGATCTCGCTGTGCCGGGGCATGAAGTCGATGCGGCTCACGGCCTCGTTGTGCTGGCGCACGTAGTCGTAGCTCTTGGTGCTGCCGCTGTGGTTGTTGAAGGTGACGCAGGGGCTGATGACGTCGATGAACGCCGCCCCACCGTGGCCGAGGGCGCCCTTGATGAGCGGCACGAGCTGCTCCTTGTCGCCCGAAAAGCTGCGCGCCACATAGGTGGCGCCCAGTTGCAGCGCCAGGCCTACCAGGTCCACCGGGCTGTCGTTGTTGACCACACCCTTCTTGCTGCGCGAACCCCGGTCGGCCGTGGCCGAGAACTGGCCCTTGGTCAGGCCGTAGACGCCGTTGTTTTCGACGATATAGGCCATGCGCACGCCCCGGCGCATGGCATTGGCGAACTGCCCAAGGCCGATGGAGGCCGAATCGCCGTCGCCCGAGACACCCAGGTACAGCAGGTCGCGGTTGGCCAGGTTGGCGCCGGTCAGCACCGAGGGCATGCGCCCGTGCACGGTGTTGAAGCCGTGCGAGGCGCCCAGAAAATAGTCCGGCGTTTTGGAGCTGCAGCCAATGCCCGAGAGCTTGGCGACACGGTGGGGTTCGATGTCGAGCTCCCAGCAGGCCTGGATGATGGCCGCCGAGATCGAGTCGTGCCCGCAGCCCGCACACAGGGTAGAGATGCGGCCTTCGTAGTCGCGCCGCGTGTAGCCCACCTTGTTGTGGGTCAGCGTGGGGTGGTGCAGCCGGGGCTTGGCGAGGTAGGTCATGCGGCCTCCTTCAGCGACGCCGTGGCGCCTTGCAGATGGGTCTGAATCGCCTGGGTGATGAAGCGCGCCGTGATCGGCGTGCCGTCGTAGTGCAGCAGCTTGACGAGGCGCGCCGGGTCCACGCCCAGCTCGTTGACCAGCAGGGCGTGCATCTGGGCGTCGCGGTTCTGCTCCACCACAAACACCTGTTCGTGCGCGGCGATGAAGCGGTCCACCGAATCGGGGAAGGGAAAGGCGCGCAGGCGCATCGCGTCGATGTCGGTGCCGGAGGCCGTCAGAACATCCAGCGCCTCCTGCATGGCCGGGCTGGTGGAGCCGAAGTAGATTACGCCCAGCGGCGTGGCATGCGCCGCGCTGCGCAGCACGGGCTGGGGCACCAGGTCGGCGGCGGTGCGAAATTTGCGCAGCAGACGTTCCATGTTGTAGAGGTAGTCCGGCCCGCGCTCCGAGTAGCGGGCATAGGAGTCGCGCGTGGTGCCGCGCGTGAAAAAGCTGCCTTTGGTGGGGTGCGTGCCGGGGTAGGTGCGCCAGGGAATACCGTCGCCATCCACGTCCTTGTAGCGGCCAAAATCCTTGCCCGCCTCCAATTCTTCGGCAGTCATCACCTTGCCCCGGTCGTAGGTACGCGTGTCGTCCCAGGCAAAGGGTTTGCACAGGCGCTGGTTCATGCCGATGTCCAGGTCGGTCATGAGAAAAATCGGGGTTTGCAGCCGGTCGGCCAGGTCCAGCGCTGCGGCGGCGTGTTCAAAGCATTCGTGTGGGTCTTCGGGAAACAGCAGCACATGCTTGGTGTCGCCGTGCGAGGCGTAGGCGCAGGCGAGCAGGTCCGACTGCTGGGTGCGCGTGGGCATGCCGGTGGACGGCCCGCCGCGCTGCACGTCGATGATGGTGACTGGGATTTCGGCAAAGTAGGCCAGGCCGATGAACTCCGTCATCAGCGAGATGCCCGGGCCCGAGGTGGCGGTGAAGGCGCGGGCGCCGTTCCAGCCCGCGCCCACCACCATGCCGATGGAGGCCAGTTCGTCTTCGGCCTGCACGATGGCGAAGTTGCTGCGGCCGGTGTCCGGGTCGATGCGGAACTTGTCGCAGTATTTCTGGAAGGCCTCGGGCACCGACGATGAGGGCGTGATCGGGTACCAAGCCGCCACCGTGGCGCCGCCGTACACACAGCCCAGGGCGGCTGCGCTGTTGCCGTCGGTAAAAATGAGGTCGCCTACCTCGTCGGCACGGCGCACCCGGATGCCCAGGGGCGCCTGCAGGTGTGCCTTGACGTAGTCACGCCCCAGGTGCAGGGCCTTGATGTTGGAATCGAGCAGTATTTCCTTGCCCTTGTACTGCTCGGCAAAGAGCTTCTCGAATACCTCGGCTTCCACGTCGAGCAGGATGGAGAGGGCGCCCACGTAGATGATGTTCTTGAACAACTGGCGCTGGCGCGGCTCGGTGTAGGCGCTGTTGCTGATCTCGGTCAGCGGCACGCCGATGACAGTGGTGTCAGTGCGAAACTTGGACGCAGGAATAGGCCGGGTGCTGTCGTAGAACAGGTAACCGCCCGGCGAGAGCTCGGCCACGTCGGCGTCCCAGGTCTGCGGGTTCATGGCCACCATCATGTCCACGCCGCCGCGCCGCCCGGAATAGCCGCGCTCGCACACGCGGGCCTCGTACCAGGTCGGCAAGCCCTGGATGTTGCTGGGGAAGATGTTGCGCGGGCTGACTGGCACACCCATGCGCAGAATGGCCTTGGCGAACAGCTCGTTGGCGGACGCCGAGCCCGAGCCGTTGACGTTGGCGAACTTGATGACAAAGTCGTTGACGGCTTCAATGGGCTTCATGCGGCCTCCAGCGTGTGGCGGGTGGTCTGGGCGTCGCGGCATTGCGGGCCGGCCTGGGTGGTATCCAGGCGGAACTTCTGCATATCCCAGGCGCCCGTGGGGCAGCGCTCGGCGCACAGGCCGCAGTGCAGGCAGACGTCTTCGTCCTTGACCATGACGCGCCCGGTTTTGAGCGGCGCGGAAACCATCAGTGCTTGCGTCAGGTTCCCGGCGGGGGCCTTGAGCCGCTTGCGCAACTCGTCCTCTTCGCCATTGAAGGTGAACGTAATGCTGTCCATGGGGCAAATGTCCACGCAGGCATCGCACTCGATGCAGGTGGAGCGGTTGAACACCGTCTGCACGTCGCAGTTCAGGCAGCGGCTGGCTTCCTTGAACGCGGTGGCGGCATCGAACCCCAGCTCCACTTCCACCCGGATGCTGGCCAGCGCCACCTCGGCCTTGGCCCATGGCACTTTGAAGCGCAGGTCGTTCGAGACGTCGTTGTTGTAGCTCCACTCGTGGATACCCATCTTGGTGGACATCAGGTTGGTGTGCGGCGCCGGGCGCTGGCGCACGTCTTCGCCGTGCAGGAAGCGGTCGATCGACACCGCCGCCTCGTGCCCCTGTGCCACGGCGGTAATGATGTTTTTCGGGCCGTAGGCCGCGTCGCCGCCGAAGAATACCTGGGGCAGGGTGGACTGGAAGGTGTCTGGTGTGAGCTGCGGCAAACCCCATCGGTCAAAGGCAATGCCCACGTCGTCCTCGATCCACGGAAACGCATTTTCCTGGCCCACGGCGATCAGCACCACGTCGCAGGGCACGCGCACCTCGGGCTCACCCGTGGGCACCAGGCTGCGGCGGCCTTGCGCGTCGTACTCGGCCTGCACGATCTCGAAGGTCATGGCGGTGAGCTGGCCGTTGTCGTGCTCAAAAGTCTTGGGCACATGGAAGTTCAGGATCGGGATGCCCTCGTGCAGCGCATCCTCTTTTTCCCAGGGCGAAGCCTTCATCTCGTCAAAGCCGCTGCGCACGATGACCTTGACGTCGGTGCCGCCCAAGCGCCGCGCCGAGCGGCAGCAGTCCATGGCGGTGTTGCCGCCGCCCAGCACGATGACGCGCGGTGCGATGCGGGTGATGTGCCTGAACGACACCGAAGCCAGCCAGTCGATGCCGATATGGATGTTGCCCTCGATCTCGCGCCGGCCTGGAATCTCCAGATCGCGCCCGCGCGGCGCGCCGCTGCCCACAAACACCGCGTCGTAGCCTTGCTGCAGCAACGTACGCAGCGAGTCCACGCTTTCCTGGCTGCGAAACTGCACCCCCATGTCGAGGATGTAGCCGGTTTCGTCGTCGATCACCGATTCCGGCAGGCGAAAGCGTGGAATCTGGCTGCGGATGAAGCCGCCCGCCTTGGATTCGGCGTCGAACACCGTCACCTCGTAGCCCAGCGGCGCCAGGTCGCGCGCCACGGTCAGCGATGCGGGGCCGGCGCCCACGCAGGCCACGCGCTTGCCGTTGCGGGGTGCGATGGCGGGCATGCGTGCCTTGATTCCGGCGGTTTTGTTGTCGGCTGCCACACGCTTTAAGCGGCAGATGGCCACGGGCTCGGGGTGGGCGCCATTGCTTTCCTCGACCCGGCCGCGCCGGCAGGCGGGCTCGCAGGGCCGGTCGCAGGTGCGGCCAAGAATGCCGGGAAACACGTTGGACACCCAGTTGACCATGTAGGCGTCGTCGTAGCGGCCCTGGCCGATCAGGCGGATGTACTCGGGCACCGGGGTGTGGGCAGGGCAGGCCCACTGGCAATCGACCACCTTGTGGAAGTAGTCCGGATGGGCGGTTTGGGTAGGCTGCAAGGCAAACTCCAGTCCTCTGCCTGCGGCCACGGTGGCGCAGGACGCCACAGTCTAGGTTCGCTCCATTGGCGCTGGCTCTCGGGTGAATCCCTTGAGTCCGTCCTCTGTACAGAAAACTTGACGCGGATCAGCGGGTTGGCCTTGCGGCCACGTCCGCCAAAACGCAGGCAAGCGCTGCTTGGACAGCGCGCAGAAAGCTATTAAATTAATAGCTGCTAACGCTTATGGGGTATACGCTAGAGCCATTTTTTGCTAAGAATTTAGCTGGATTAGCTGTCCGTCGCAGAGCCTCTAGCCTTCACAGCCGCCGCAGCCGCTCCAGCGCTGCGCGCAGGGTCTCGTCTTTCTTGGCGAAGCAGAATCGCACCACGCGCTGGTCAAACCCGTCGCGGTAGAACGCCGAGAGCGGAATCGCAGCCACGCCCAGTTCGCGGGTCAGCCATTGGCAGAAATCGGCCTCGCTCAAGTCGCTGACCTTTGCGATGTCCACGCACTGAAAGTAGCTGCCGGCGCTGGGCAAGAGCTTCAGGCGCGAGCCTTCCAGCCCCTGGCGAAAGAGGTCGCGCTTGGCCTGGTAGAAGGCGGGCAGTTGCAGGTAGGGTGCCGAATCCTGCAGGTAGGCCGCCAGGCCATGCTGCATGGGGGTGTTCACCGTGAACACGTTGAATTGGTGCACCTTGCGGAATTCGGCGGTCAAGGCAGCGGGTGCGGCCACGGTGCCCACCTTCCAACCCGTGACGTGGAAGGTCTTGCCAAAGCTGGAGACGATGAACGCGCGCGCGGCCAGACCGGGAAAGCGCGCCGCGCTCTGGTGCTCGGCGCCGTCGAACACCATGTGCTCGTAGACCTCGTCGCTGATGAGCAGGATGTCGGTCGGCGCCAGCAAGTCTTGCAGCTGCTGCATCTCCTCGGCGCTCCAGACCGTCGCGCTCGGGTTGTGCGGGCTGTTGACGATGATGGCGCGGGTGCGCGGCGTGATGGCGGCGCCGATCTTGTCGAAATCAGGGCGAAAGCTGCCGGGTGTGAGCGGCACGCGCACCGCCACGCCACCCGCCAGCTCGACGTTGGGGACGTAGCTGTCGTAGCAGGGTTCGAGGACGATCACCTCGTCACCGGGGTGCACGGTGGCCAGGATCGCCGTCAGGATGGCCTGCGTTGCACCAGCCGTGATGGTGATTTCGGTTGCAGCGCTGTATTGGCGGGCGTGGAGCGCTTCTATTTTTGAAGCAACCGCTTCCCGCAGCGCGGGCACGCCCGGCATGGGTGGGTACTGGTTGTGGCCAGCGCCCATGGCGGCGGTCACGGCGTCCGGCAAGCGCGGGTCGCAGTCGAAATCAGGAAAGCCTTGGCCCAGATTCACCGCGCCGTGCTCGGCCGCCAGCGCCGACATCACGCTGAAGATGGTGGTGCCCACTTGCGGCAGGCGGCTGGTGAGGTGCGGGGTGCGGGGTGCGGTGGCGCGGTCCATGGTCGGTGCGGGAGAGGTTTCTAGGTTCAAAGCTCGTAGTCGTTTACTTGCCCGGTCATGGCGCGCATGACGAGATCGCGGCCCAGGCGGTCGCTCAGCAGTTCGGCAAAACGGTACACAAAATTGCGCAGGTAGGCGCCGCGCTTGAACGCCACGCGCGCCACGCTCTGGCCAAACAAATGGCCGGCCGGGCGCACCAGCAGGTCGCCTACCGGATCGTCCCGCATGGCCATTTCCGCCACGATGCCCAGGCCCAGGCCCAGGCGCACGTAGGTCTTGATGACGTCCGAATCGATCGCTTCCAGCACCACGTTCGGCTGCAGCCGGCGCGTGGCAAAGGCCTGGTCGATCTTGGTGCGGCCGGTAAACGATGGGTGGTAGGTAATGAGCGGCTCGTGGGCGATGTCGTCCAGGCCAATGCGCTCCTTTTGCGCCAGCGGATGGCCGTGCGGCATGACCAGCACATGCTGCCATTCGTAGCAGGGGAGGGTGACGAGTTCTGGGTAATCGACCAGGGATTCGGTGGCCACGCCGATTTCGGCCACCTCGTCGATCACCATACGGGCCACCTGGTCGGGCGTGGCCTGGTGCAGGCTGATGTTCACCTTGGGGTAGGCCTCGCGCAGTTTCGCGACGGCCGGCGGCAGCACGTAGCGCGCCTGTGTGTGCGTGGTGGCAATGCTGAAGGTGCCGTTGTCCTGGGCGCTGTACTGCTCACCGATGCGCTTCAAGTTGCCGACTTCGCGCATGATGAGCTCGATGCTCTTGAGGACATGCTGGCCCGGTTCGGTGATGCGCTTCAAGCGCTTGCCGTGGCGCGCGAAGATATCAATGCCGAGTTCGCCTTCGAGTTCGATGATCGCCTTGGACACCCCGGGCTGCGAGGTGTGCAGCGCTTTCGCCGCCTCGGTGAGGTTCAGGTTGCGGCGAGCGGCTTCCTGAACAAAGCGAAATTGGTGCAGGTTCATATTGAATCTTGGCTAAAGAAGCCAATCATTATGCAATATGGATCGCGTCTGATCCCGTGTGTACGACACTAGATCGGAGGGCCACCACAGGCAATTTCGGCCATCAGCGCCGTCATGCGAGGGTTCTCGCCGACCGCCTCTTGCACCTCGATGGACATGTCGGGGTGCTGTGCGCGCAGGTCGGCGACCAACAGGGGCAGGTCGTCCCGCGCGTGCCGCCCGGTGCCCAGAAACATGGGCACGATGGTCAGCGTGCGCACGCCGGCCGCGTGCAAACTGCGGCTTGCCTGCGCCAGGTCGGGCTCGCACAGCTCCAGGTAGGCACAGCGTACCTCGACGTCTGGCCGGCTGCGCTCAATTTCGGCTCGCACCGCTTCAATAGGCGCGCGCCAGCCGGCATCGCGCGACCCGTGGGCAAACAGGACGATTCCAACGGGGTGGTGCATGGCGTGCCTGCCCGTCAGCGCCGCAGCACCAGCCAGCCGAAGGCGGCCAGTGAGGCGAAGGTGTAAATAAGGCCTGGCGCCGCCGCCGTGAGCCAAGGCGACCAGTTTTGCAGGGTGCCGGCAAAACCGAACACGTTGTTGAGCAGGAAGAAGCTGATACCCGCCATCACGCCGCCAAACACATAGCCGGTGGTCGAACCCGCGCGAAAGTGCAGGTAGGCAAAAGGCAGGGCCAGCACCACCATCACCAGGCAGCTCAAGGGGTAGAACACCTTGCGCCAGAACTCGATTTCGTAGCGTTGTGCCGATTGGCCGTTGGCCTCCAGGTGGCGAATGTATTGAAAGAGATCCACGGTTGCCATGTGATCGGGTTGGAGGACTGCAGCCGAGACCATGTCGGCTGTGATCCGCGTAGGCCAGCGCAGTTCGGCAAGTTCAAGGCGCTCTGCGCTCTGTGTTTCACCGTCGGCATCTCGCAAAAAGGTATTGCTGTGCACCTGCTTGAGCTGCCACGCCTCCCCGTCGCTTGCAAGCTTTGCAGACTCAGCCAGGGTTTGCGATACAAGGCGGCTATGGGCGTCGAAGCGATAAATGCGAATGCCTTCCATCAGGCCGTCCGAGCGAATGGTCCGAATGTTCACGGCGACCGAATCGTCTCCCTGGCGCTCCTTGAGCCAGGCGCCGGTGCCGCCAGTGGTCAGGCGCGCAAGCCCTCTGGACTTGAGCACCTGCGCTGCGCGGTCACTCGCTGGCGCCACATAGTCGCCCAGGGCAAAGGTCACCATCACGAATGCACTGCCCAGCATCAGCAGCATGCCCAGTGCACGCCCTGGGCCGAGGCCGCTGGTGCGCAAAATGGTGAATTCAGAGCTTTGCGCAAAACGCGCCATCACGAAAATCGTCCCGATCAGCACCGTGATCGGTAGCAGTTCGTACAAATGGGTCGGTATGCCGAGCAGCACATACAGCACGGCCTGGGAGACCGGATAGGTATCGGGCATGCGGCCCACCGAACGCAGCTCATCGATCAGGTCAAAGAAGAAGAACAGCGCCAGAAACCCGAGCGTCACCAGAGCCACGGCAGCGAGCACTTCGCGGTGAACCATGCGGCGAATGGTCTTCATGCGGCCCTCCTGCGCCACAGTGTGGTCCATGACCAGCGGTTGTGGCGAATGCCGATGAGGGCAAGCGCAAACACCAGCACGCCGCCGTGCAGCATGCCGACGTAGGGCAACAGGCCAAAGCGCCCGGATTCGACCCAACTCTGCCCAAGCGTCATGAAGTTGTAGTAAACAACAAAGGCAAACAAGGCAAATAGCAGATTGCCGCTGCGGCTGGCACGGGGATTGACGCTCGCCAGCCCCAGGCCAAGCACCACCAGGTTGAAGGCGGTGAACGGCAGGCCCACACGCCATGCCAGTTCGGCCTGGAATGTGGGCGCGCTCTGCGCCAGAAGCTCGCGGGTGCTGCGCGTCTTGGCAGCGCCATCGTCACCCAGCCCAGCCTTGGCCGAGCCGACACGGGTGCCGTACAACTTGAACTCGCTCAGTTTGATTTCCGGCTTGTCAGTGCTGGTTTCCAGGCGCTGCCCATTGCTCAGCAGTGCAAAGCGGTCTGCCCCGCGCATTTCGATGTGCGCGCTGAGCGCCGATGTCACGGCCTGCGTGCCGTGCTCGTTCGCGGCGATGAAGACATTGCTGGCCGTGTTGGGCTCAGGGCTGTCCTTGTCAATGAAAAAGACCCGCTTGCCGCTGGCGGATTCCTGAAATTCACCCGGCGCAATCCGGTCCACGTCGCCGCGCTGTTCGTACTGCGTGCGCAGCTCCTGAACTTGCCGGTTGGCCCAGGGCCAGGCGAGCAGCGACAACACGGCCACGCCCAGCATTGCCGGCCAGGCGAAACGCAGCAACGCGGGCAGCAGACTGGCAAGGCCACGGCCGCTGGAAAACCAGATCACCATCTCGCTGTCTCGGTACATGCGCGAGAGGCTGCCGATGGTGGCAACAAACAGGCTGAGACAGAGAATGGTGGGGAGTTGGCCGAGGACCGTGTACCCCATGACGAGCATGACATCAGACGGGCTGACGTTGCCTCTGGAGGCCTGCCCCAGGGTACGGATCAGGATCATGGTCATGACCACCGTGACCAGGACTACCAGGGTGGCGCCAAAGCTGCGGGCCAACTCCTTGCGCAGTGATGAATCGAATAACATGGACGCAATGTAAAGAGGCGATTATGAACTTTGATCTCAAAACCATGGACCTGCGGGCAGCTGCGGCCGAAAAATGCGACCAACTGGTGGTGCTTGTCGGGCAGGATTTTGTCGCTGGCACCGATCCGCTTTCTGCCCTCATTGGTGAGGCGATCAAGCACAAGGACTTTGATCCCAAGCCGGGAAAGCTGCTGAGCTTTTACCAGAGTGCGGGCATTGCCGCCCGTCGGGTTCTTTTTGCCGGGATTGGCTTGGGAGATGCCCGTGGCGTGCGCCAGGCACTTGCGGGCGCCGCAGCCGCTTTTCGGTCACCCGGCACCAAGCGGGTTGCGATCTGCTTTGCCGCAGAGGCCAATGCGGCGGCAGTCTCCGCCGCCGTGCAAGGTGCTGCGCACGTGTCCTATGTCTATACGCTCACGAAGCCCAAGGGAGAAGCGTCTTCGCTGTCACGCGTGGTGGTGGGCGTGCGCGAACCAACCGCCGTGGCACAGGCCTTCGCATCCAGCGTGGCGGTGGCGCTCGGGGTGGAACTGGCGCGCGAATGGGGCAACCGACCGGCCAACCATGCCACGCCGCGCATGCTGGCCGACGCGGCCAAGGCGCTTGCCAAGCAACCCGGCATCGCCTGCAAGGTGATGGGGCCTGCCGAAGTGAGCCGTCTGAAGATGGGGGCGTTCCTCGCGGTGGCGCGCGGATCTGAAGAGCCGCTTCGCTTTATCGAGCTGCGCTACACGGGCGCGGCCCGCTCGCAGGCGCCCGTGGTGCTCGTAGGCAAAGGCATTACGTTTGACACCGGCGGCATCTCCATCAAGCCGGCGCCCGAAATGGATGAGATGAAGTTCGACATGTGTGGCGCGGCCAGTGTTCTGGGCGTTTTTCGAGCGCTGGCGCAGTTGCAGCCTGCCATCAATGTCGTGGGCCTGATCCCCGCCTGTGAAAACATGCCGGACGGCCGCTCGGTCAAGCCTGGCGATGTGGTGACAAGCATGAGCGGACAGACCATCGAAGTGCTCAACACCGATGCCGAAGGCAGGCTGGTGCTGTGCGACGCTCTGTGCTATGGCATGCGCCACAAGCCGGCCGTCATCGTGGACATCGCGACCCTGACCGGCGCCTGTGTCATCGCGCTGGGCGGCGTGCGCAGCGGGCTGTTTGCCTCAGACGAGGCGCTGGCCCAGGCATTGCTCGCCGCTGGCGAAGGTGCTGGCGATCTGGCCTGGCGCCTGCCGCTGGACGATGAATATGCCGAAGGACTCAAGAGCAATTTTGCCGATCTTGCCAATGTGGCCGGGCGACCGGCAGGTTCGATTACTGCTGCCAAGTTTCTCCAGTCGTTTGTGGGCGAGGTGCCGTGGGCGCACCTGGATATTGCGGGCACGGCCTGGAAGAGTGGGACGGCCAAAGGCGCGACGGGCAGGCCGGTGGGCTTGCTGGTGAATTGGCTGCTTGCGCGTGCACAACCAGATGCCGCCTCTTCTGAGAACGTGCCACGCGGTCGGGCCAAGAAGGCGCCGCGACCTGCCCGCGCCGCCAAGATCTCTGGTACATGACCGAGATTGCGTTTCACTTCAATGCACCGGACAAGGTGACATACGCCTGCCGTGTAGCGCGAAAGTTGCTGCGCCAGGGCCAGCGCTTGGTGATCCGGACGCCGCTGGCGTTGATGGACCCGCTCGACGCCATGCTGTGGAACATGGCGCCGCAGGATTTTGTTGCGCACTGCAGGCTGGGGGATGCTCCAGAGTTGCTGCAGGCCTCTCCCATCGTGTTGGCGCATGACGATGCGTGTGAGCTGCCGCACAGGCAGGTGCTGCTGAACCTGGAAGGCGGCGTCCCGCCAGGGTTTGGCAGCTTCGAGCGACTGATTGAAGTGGTGGTCGCCGACGATGAGGCAGACCGTGCTGCCGCCCGCGTGCGCTGGAGACATTATGTGCAACGTGGCTACGCGCTGGTGCGCCACGATCTAGCGCAGGGGGTGTGATGCCAGAACCTTCCGTTCCAAGAGTGCCGCCCCGATTTGTACCCACCCTGACCGAGGTGGTGCAGGATGCCGCTGCCGAGCGGGCCGGGCCATCGCCATCGTCGCCATTGCCATCGCCATCGCCATCGCCATCGCCATCGCCATCGCCATCGCCATCGCCATCGCCATCGACCGGGTCGATGGCTGGGCTTCATGCGCCGTCGGCTGTGAGCCGTCCAGCTGTCCCTGGTGCCGCAGCATTGCGGCCGGATGCACCAACGCCCAGGGCGCACTCCAGCGCGCCTTCCAAAGGGTCGGCTACCCAGGTGCCGCCGCCCGAACCTGTGCATTCGGTGCTGAGCAAGGATTTTGAGGAGCTGTTGGTGCACCGGGTGATGCAACGTGTGGACGTATCGCTCGATATTCGCCTTCGCGGTGCCATTGCCGCAGTGGTGGAAGAGCAAACCCGCTCCATCGTCCCTCGCCTGCGCGAAGAGATCGAGGCGGTAGTTCGTCAGGCGGTGTACGAAGCAGTCGCTGACGAGCTCGCGGCAGGGGTAGGAACGCCGCCAGCATAAGGACAGCTTTTGCGCATCGCGCTGCGCTGATTTGCGCGTGTTCCCTAGTGCCGCTGGGCATGAATATGCGTTATCTTCTTCGGCGTTGAGACACAAAAAGATGCTCAGCGTTTAATCTTTACTGGAGATTCCTATGCAATTGAAGTTGAAACTGACCGTAGCCGCAGCGTTTGCAGCTGTTGCCGGCATGGCTCTGGCCCAGGAGCAAGTGGTCACGATTGGTCACGTCGCCCCGGTGTCGGGTGCGCAAGCCCACTACGGCAAGGACAACGAAAATGGCGCGCGCATGGCCATTGAGGACTTGAATGCCAAGGGTGTGACCATCGGCGGCAAGAAAATCAAGTTTGAACTGCAGGCCGAAGATGACGCAGCGGATCCCAAGCAAGGTACGGCAGCTGCCCAGAAGCTGTGCGACTCCAAGGTTGCCGGTGTGGTGGGTCACCTGAACTCGGGCACGACCATTCCCGCATCCAAGGTGTACCACGACTGCGGCATTCCCATGGTGACGGGTGCTGCCACCAACCCCAGCCTGACCAAGCCCGGCTATGACACCACGTTCCGCATCATCGCGAACGACAACGCCCTTGGCGCAGGCTTGGCGCACTATGCCCACGATACGCTCAAGCTCAAGTCTTTTGCCGTGATCGACGACCGCACGGCCTACGGCCAAGGCGTGGCAGACGTGTTTGCCAAGACCGCAGCGGGCCTGGGCATGAAGCAGGTTGATCAGCAGTTCACGACCGACAAGGCGACGGATTTCATGGCGATTTTGACCGCCATCAAGGCCAAGAAGCCGGACGCCATCTTCTTCGGCGGTATGGACCCACAAGCCGGCCCGATGCTGCGCCAGATGGAGCAGCTGGGGATGGCTGACGTGAAGTACTTTGGCGGCGACGGCGTTTGCACCGCTGCACTCGCCCAGCTCGCAGCCGGCGCCAAGACGCTGAACAACGTGGTCTGTGCTGAAGGTGGTTCGTCGCTCGCCAAGATGCCTGGCGGCAAGGCGTGGAAGGAGCGCTATGACGCCAAGTACCCAGGCGAGTTCCAAGTGTACAGCCCCTACACCTACGACGCCACGATGCTGCTGGTCGACGCTATGAAGCGTGCCAACTCAGTGGACCCCAAGGTGTACGTGAAAGAACTGGCGAAGTCCAACTACAAGGGCGTGACCGCCACGATCGCCTTTACGAAGAATGGCGAAATGCAGACTCCCGCCATCACGTTGTACCACTACATCGATGGCAAGAAAAACCCGCTGAACTAAGGTCCTGTTTTCAGGCCTTGTGCCTGAACCCAAAAAAGGCTTCCCTCGGGAAGCCTTTTTAATTTCCAGCCGCGTACGGGCTTGCGTTACCGTCGAACCTGAAGCGCTCCTGGGTTGACGATATTGGTAGGTGTGCCGCGTATGAAATTGAGCACGTTGTCGAAAGCGGAGCCAAAATACAGCTCGTAATTGTCCAGCTCCACATAGCCGATGTGGGGTGTGCAAATGCAGTTTTCCAGGCGAAGCAGCGCGTGTCCTTGCAAAATGGGCTCGCTTTCGAAAACATCGATCGCGGCCATGCCGGGACGGCCCCGGTTGAGTGCTGCCAACAGGGCATCGGCCTCAATCAATTCAGCCCGTGAAGTATTGACCAGCAAAGCAGTGGGCTTCATATAGGACAGAGTTTCGAGGGTGATCAAGTGGCGGGTTTCCGGGGTAAGCCGCAAATGCAGTGAAACAACGTCGCATTGGGAAAAGAAATCTTGCTGCGTGATGGCCACCTGGTAGCCGTCGGTCAGTGCTTGCGCACGTGACGCCTCGCTGCCCCAGATGCGCACGTTCATCCCGAAGGCACGGCCGTATCCGGCCACGATTTGACCAATGCGACCGTACCCCCAGATGCCCAGGGTTTTGCCGCGCAGGACGCTGCCAACGCCGAAGTTGGCCGGCATGGAGGCAGCCTTGAGTCCTGACTGCTGCCAGGCGCCGTGCTTGAGGTTGGAGATGTACTGCGGCAGGCGGCGCATGGCCGCGAGCACCAGCCCCCAAGTGAGCTCGGCTGGCGCCACGGGAGACCCGACGCCTTCGGAGATTGCAATGCCGTGCTCCGTGCAGGACCCCACGTCGATATGGTTGCCGACCTTGCCGGTCTGCGCAATCATTTTCAGGCGGGGAAGTTTCTCGACCAACTGGCGTGTGATGTGCGTGCGCTCGCGGATCAGGACAATGATGTCCGCATCTTTCAGTCGCACTGACAGCTGACCAACGCCCTTGACGGTGTTGGTGTACACCTTGGCGGAGTGGGCATCGAGGCGGGCTGCGCAGTGGAGCTTGCGAACCGCATCCTGATAGTCGTCGAGAATCACGATATTCATCGCCCGATTGTGCCTTGCAGACTTCCCCTTGCCTTCTCGTCAACAAAGGCGTTCGCGCGCAGCCAGGCGGTCAAGTTCCGCACATACGTCGGCCATGCGGCCCACGATGGCCAGCCGCTCTGTAGTGCCCTCACGCATGCGCAGTACGCGCACGGGTCGCGCCGGGTGAGTTTTCAGCATGCCTGACGCAGCGCTGCATGCATGTCTCTCGGGCGGCTGCTCGGATTGCGCTGCACATCCGGTTCTATGGTTGGGGGTGAAACCACGCGTGTGCGGGAAATCGTGTGCGGGACGGGGACGTGCGGGCATGTGGCGCCCGGCTGTGCCGAGCCATTGGCGCGCAGAAAAAAAGGACAAAGTCAGTTGTGAGGCGCGAGCCAGAAGACTGTGCATGTGAAGCTCCCATGAAAATGGATGAACACAGGCAGGATTGACGTAGCTATGCATCGCAGGGATGGTGAGGCTCCTGCCCCGCCAAGCGCCCGCCACCTGCGGCGCATAGAAAAGGGTCAGTTCAACATGGTGTTGCGGATCAGGCCGACAGCCAGGCCTTCAATCTCGAAGGGCTCACCTGGCTGGACGACGATGACGGGAAAGTCCGGGTTCTCGGGCAGCAACTCAATTGCGTGTGCCGTGCGCCGCAGGCGCTTGACGGTTACCTCGTCACCGATGCGGGCCACGATGATCTGGCCGTTGCGTGCCTCGCGTGTTTGCCGAACCGCGAGCAGATCGCCATCCATGATGCCCACGTCGCGCATGGACATGCCGCGCACCTTGAGCAAGTAGTCGGGTTTGTGCTCGAACAGGCTGCTCTCGACGCACCAGGTCTGTTCGATGTGTTCCTGCGCGAGAATGGGAGAGCCTGCCGCCACGCGCCCTACCAGGGGCAGCGCAAGCTGGGTGAGTCCGGGAATGGGAAGGCTGAATTGGGTGCCGCGCGCGGCGTTGATGTTGCGTACCGCCTCGCTGCGCAGCCGGATGCCGCGCGACGTGCCGCTGATCAGTTCGATAACGCCTTTGCGAGCCAGCGCCTGAAGATGCTCTTCTGCCGCGTTGGCCGACTTGAAGCCCAGGGCTGTGGCAATTTCGGCGCGCGTTGGGGGCGCGCCGGATTGCGCAATGGCAGTCTGGATCAGATCCAGAATTTGTTGCTGTCTGGGGGTAAGACGGGGGCCGTTGAACATGGTCGTACTGCGCAAAGCAGGCCTGTATGAAGCTTCAGTACCTGTATTTTTAAACAGTTTTTCGGGAGATGCAAGTGGCGAGACAAAAAATCATGGTGTTGGGTACTGGCGGCACGATTGCCGGGAGCGCTGTGCAGCCTGGTGACAACGTTGGCTACCAGGCGGGTGAACGGTCAGTGCAGGCCTTGCTGGGGGGGCTTGGGCACCTTGCCTTGCCGCCGGAAATGGACCTGGACGCAGAGCAAGTGGCGCAGATTGACAGCAAAAATGTCGATTTCGAGCTCTGGACCGCGTTGCACCGCAGGTGTGTGGTGCACCTCGCGGATGAGGCGATTCAAGGCATTGTCATTACGCATGGGACGGACACCTTGGAGGAGACGGCCTGGTTCCTGGCCTGCACCTTGGAGGCGCGCAAGCCGGTGGTGCTGACCTGTGCCATGCGGCCTGCGACGGCGCTCTCGCCTGATGGTCCGCAGAACCTGCGCGATGCGTTGGCGCTGGCCTGCGGCGCCCGTGCTGCCGGTGTGAGTGTGGTGAGCGCGGGCGCAGTGCACCTGCCGCGCCATGTGCAAAAACTTCACCCTTACCGGTTGGACGCTCTGGGCTCAGGCGATGTCGGACCGGTGGGCTGGATGGAAGAAGGTCACCTGCGCCTGGCACACCCTTGGCCCAGTGCCGGGGAGGTGGACAAGCCCGCTTTCTCCGTGCCCAAGGAGGGGGCTGCCTGGCCATGGGTTGAAATTGTCCTTAGTCACGCGGGCGCCAGTGGGGCACAGGTGGACGCTCTGGTGCGGGCAGGGGTGCGCGGCCTGGTGGTCGCAGCGACGGGCAATGGAAGCTTGCACTACCGACTTGAGGCCGCTTTGCAGCGGGCGCAGCAGGAAGGGGTGCAGGTGCGTGTGGGGAGCCGTTGCCCGTTCGGCCAGATCGTAGGCACGCCTGGCCATGGCTTGCCACTGACTGGTGGGCTTTCGCCGGTGAAGGCGCGCATTTCGCTGATGCTGGAGCTGATGCAGGCCCAGTGAGCTGCGTACAGCTTCGGGCGGGACGGGCGACGCAAAAAAAAAAGCGCCCATCGCTGGGCGCTTTGTCTGCTGGCGCTGCCGGGGTCGGCGGCGTCAGTTGGCCAGTGCCTGGAGCGCACGGGCGGTGATGTCTTCCACGCTGCCGGTGCCGCTGATGGAGCGGTATTTGGGGGCGCTTGCCGGGTCACGTTCGGCCCAGCCAGCGTAGTAGTCGACCAGCGGCCGCGTCTGGGCGCTGTAGACCTCCAGGCGCTTCTTGACCGTGTCTTCCTTGTCGTCCTCGCGCTGAATGAGTGGCTCACCCGTCTCGTCGTCGGTGTCGGCCACCTTGGGGGGATTGAATTTGACGTGGTAGGTGCGGCCGCTGGCAGGGTGCGAGCGGCGCCCGCTCATGCGTTCGATGATGGCGTCAAACGGAACGTCGATTTCCAGCACATAGTCGAGCTTGACGCCCGCGTCCTTCATGGCGTCGGCCTGTACGATGGTGCGGGGAAAGCCATCGAACAGAAACCCATTGGCGCAATCGGCCTGGGCGATGCGCTCTTTCACCAGGCCAATGATGATGTCATCGCTCACCAGCGCGCCAGAATCCATGACGGCCTTGGCCTTGAGACCCAGCGGCGTGCCAGCCTTGACAGCGGCGCGCAGCATGTCGCCAGTCGAAATTTGCGGAATGGCGTACTTTTGGCAGATGAACGCGGCCTGTGTGCCCTTTCCGGCACCGGGGGCGCCCAGCAATATGAGTTTCATGGGGTCCTCTTGGTTGGTGTTAGCGGGTGACTTTGCACACGTCGTTCCTTTGTCCCTCTGCCAGCGTGCACGTCAGCAAACGAGGATAGCACGCGCTTCCCGCGCTCTTGCTTACGGGGCCGACTCAGGCAAAAAGGGCGCGCACGCGCTCCAGGTCTTCAGGCGTGTCCACGCCTGGGCCGGGTGCCTGCTCTGCCAGGTGCACCGCAATGCGGTGGCCGTGCCAGAGGGCGCGCAGTTGCTCCAGTTGTTCAATGGCTTCGGTAGGCGCCTGTGCAAGCGTGGGAAAGCTGCGCAGGAAGGCGGCCCGGTAGCTGTAGATGCCGATGTGGCGCAGTGGCGTGAATCCCGCCAGGCTGCCCAGGCGTGGCTGCGCCCGCTCTGCCGCGCCGTTCCACCACTCGGTACCGCGCAAGTCGCGTGCGCAAGGGATGGGCGCGCGGCTGAAATAGCTCGCGCAGCCGTGGGCATCCAGTACCAGTTTGACGATGTTGGGGTTGTGAAAATCCTCCAGCGAAGCGATGGCGTGGGCGGCGGTCGCCATGCTGGCAGCAGGCTGGGCCGCCAGCATGGCAGCGACCGAGTGCACCAGCTGCGGGTCCATCAGCGGTTCGTCGCCTTGGACGTTGACGACCAGGTCGTCGCCCTCCAGTCCCAGCGCTGCGCAGGCCTCCGCCAGGCGGTCGCTGCCGCTGGCGTGGTCGGCGCGCGTGGCAATGGCCTCGACGCCGTGCTCGGTGCAGGCGCGCAGGATGCGTGCGTCGTCGGCCGCCACCACGGTGCGCAATGCGCCGCTCTGCGCGGCCCGCTGCGCCACGCGGACCACCATGGGCAGGCCGGCGATGTCGGCCAGGGGTTTGTCTGGCAGCCGGCTCGACGCCATACGCGCCGGGATCAGCACGGTAAAGCGTACCGCTGCGCCCTGGAATGCCGCGCTGCTCACCCCGGCGGTGGGCTCAGGCGCTGTGCTCACGCCTCAAGTTCCTCGTCGCTGAGCGTGCGCGCTTCGGCCTCCAGCAGGATGGGAATGCCGTCGCGCACCGGGTAAGCCAGACGGGCACTGCGCGAGACGAGTTCCTGTCGCTCACGGTCGTAGGTAAGCGGGCCCTTGGTGACGGGGCAGACGAGCAGTTCGAGCAGACGGGGTTCCATGGCGGCGTGCGGCAAAAGCGAAGTGGTGGTCAAGAGGGCGACCGGAGGGACGATGATAGCGAGCCCAGTTGGGCCAGGCGCTTGTCCAGTGCGGCAAAAAATCCGGGGTCCAGGCGCACTTCCAGCGGCACGGCCAGCGCGTCGGGAAAGCGGGGCCAGAGTTTCACGGCATCTTTTTCGGTGCAAATAAGCCTCTGGCGCTTGTCTGTATTAGGTTTCCAGCTATTGAAATCAAAGTGATCTGGCAGTGCCAGTGTCTGCTGCAGCGGCACACCGTGCGCGCGCAACATGGCAAAAAAGTCTTCCGGGCGGGCCGTCCCGGCGACGGCGAGCAGCGCCTCGCCTGCAAGACTCGACAAAGGCACGCGCTGGCCATTGGCCGTGATGGCCGCGTCGCCCAACTGGCGCTCAATGGGAAAGGAGAGGGCGCCAGAGGAGGGCGGCGGGCTTCCCGCATACACCACGAAATCCACCGCGCGTGGCCAGTGCTCGCGCAGCGGCCCCGCCGGCATCGGCCAGCCGTTGCCCACGCCCTGCGCGCCAAAGACGCAAATTTCCAGGTCGCGCGCCAGCGCCAGGTGCTGCAGGCCGTCGTCGCAGACGATCACATCGGTCTGCGGGTGGCGTGCCAGCAGGGCGAGTCCGGCAGCGCTGCGCTGCTCAGCCACCACGACGGGCACGGCACAGCGGCGGGCGATCAGGGCGGGCTCGTCGCCCACTTCGCTGACTGCGCTGTCAGCCTGCACATGGTGCACGCCTCGGCTGCGGCGGCCATAGCCGCGCGAGATCACCCCCGGATGCATGCCGCGCGATTGCAGGTGCTGCACCAGCGCCATCACCACCGGCGTCTTGCCCGCACCGCCAGCCACCACGTTACCGACGACGATGACGGGAACGGGCAGCCGCGCACTGTGCAGCCAGCCAATGCGGTACAGGTACCGGCGCAGGGCAACGAGGGCGCGGTAGAGCAGCGACAGGGGCCACAGCGCCCGGCTCGCAGCACCGCGGCGGGCCCAGACGCGCTGCATGTCAGTGCTGCGCCGGAGCGGCGCTGGCGGCAGATTGCGTGGCGAAGGTGATCTGCGAGAGGCCTGCCCGGCGCGCGGCCTCCATCACGGTGATGACGGACTGGTGCGGCGACATGGCATCGGCGCTGATGATGACGATGCTTTGCGGCCCGGCCGTTGCGGCGGCGCGCAGGGCCGCGGTCATGTCGTCCACGCTGCGGCCTTCCAGAGTGCTCTTGTTGACTGCATAGCGGCCGTCGGCGGCCACGGAGACGATGATCTCCTTGGGGCGGTCGCGCATCTGCTCGGCGTCGGCCACCGGCAGCGTGAGCTGCAGCTCGGTGAACTTGCTGTAGGTGGTGGTCAGCATCATGAAGATGAGAATCACCAGCAGCACGTCGATAAAGGGGATCAGGTTGATCTCGGGCTCTTCCCGGTCGCGGGAGCGGAAGTTCATGGAGCGAACCTCCGGTTTACGCCTGCCGTCCAGGGTACTGGCTTGCTGCACACCATGGCGTCACTTCTTCTGCATGCGCAGCAAGTGGCGCAAGAACTGCTCGGCCGAGAGCTCAAGCGTCAGCAGATAGGCGTCTACCCGGGCGCGGAAGTAGCGCCAGAAGATCAGCGAAGGAATGGCCACGATCAGGCCAAAAGCGGTGTTGTAGAGCGCCACCGAAATCCCGTGTGCGAGCTGCGCCGGGTTGCCGCCACCACTGACAGACCCCGGGCTTTGCGAGCCAAAAATCTCGATCATGCCGATGACGGTGCCCAGCAGGCCGAGCAGCGGCGCCGCCGAGGCAATGGTGGCCAGCGCACTGAGGTACTTTTCGAGCCGGTGCGCCACCACCCGCCCAGCGCCTTCCATGGCGGCGCGCAAATCGGTTTCTGTGCAACGTGGGTTGCTGTTGAGCGCCCGCAAGCCCGTCGCCAGCACTTCGCCCTGGGCCGAGTTTTGCGCCAGTTGCGCCACCACGTCGGGGCCGGGCAAGCTCACGGAAGAGACGGAAATGGCTTCATCAAGCAGTTTGGGCGGCGCCACGCGGGCTGTTTGCAGCGCAATGAAGCGCTCGATCACGAGCGCCAGCGCGAGGATCGAGCAGGCGACCAAAGGCCAGATGGGCCAGCCTGCGGCTTGTATGATGGACAGCAATTCTCTCTCCGCGCGGATTGGGCAAGCGGGCATTATGGACCAGCTTTTTTGCGCCATTCGTGCTTTGGCTTGTGCGGTGCAGCGCCTCGCCATTCGCCCACAGAAGCTGTGGATAACTTTGTGGGTAAGCCAGTGCCAATGGCCTGCAATGTGGCGCCAATACGTGATTAGAACACTTTGATGATTTTTTGTGCAGTAAAAAATCCAATAAAATCAATGACTTGTACGTATTTGCTTGGTTTCTGGCGATTTCCCCTAAAAATTGTAGGGCGCGTGCTCGCTGCGCCTGCGCTGTGGAGTACTGCGCTGCAGCAAGTGCGCGCAGGCCACGCCAGCACGTGTTTTCACGCTCATGTTTGAGCAAGCGCTGGTCCCTGGCGGCGAACGCGTTTGGGACGTAGGCGCCCTGTGCCGTGCGGTGGGCGATGCCTTGGCGGCGCGCTTCAATCCGGTGGCCGTGCGCGGCGAGATTTCAGGGTTTTCCCGCGCTTCCAGCGGCCACTGCTATTTTTCCCTCAAGGACGCTGGCGGTCAGATCCGCTGCGCCATGTTCCGCCGCGCTGCCAGTCTGCTCGATTTCAGCCCCAAGGACGGCGACTGTGTGGAGTTGCGCGGCCGTCTGGGCGTCTACGAGCAGCGTGGCGATCTGCAACTGGTGGTCGAACATCTGCAGCGCGCCGGCCAGGGGGCTTTGTTCGAGCAGTTTCTTCGTCTGAAGGAAAAACTGGAAAAAGAGGGCTTGTTCGATGCCGCTCGCAAGCGGCCGCTGCCCCTCGCGCCGCGCGGCATTGGCCTGGTCACCTCGCTCGGGGCTGCCGCCCTGCACGACGTCGTCAGCGCGCTGCGCCGGCGCGTACCGCACATTCCGGTGCTGTTGGTACCGGCCCAGGTGCAGGGCGCGCAGGCACCGCAGTCGCTGGTGCGCGCGCTGGAGCAGCTCTACGCCCGAGCTGCCGCGCCGCCCGAAGCTGGCGCCGTGCCCATAGACGTCATTCTGCTGGTGCGCGGCGGCGGTTCACTGGAAGATCTCTGGGCCTTCAACGACGAGGCGCTGGCACGCACCGTGGTGCAAAGCCCGGTGCCGCTGGTCTGCGGTGTGGGCCACGAGACCGATTTCAGCATCGCCGACTTCTGCGCTGACCTGCGCGCGCCCACGCCAACGGCCGCAGCCGAACTGGTGTCGGCGCCGCGCGACACCTGGCTGGCTGCGCTTGCGTTGTTGCAGCAGCGCCTCACCGAAGCGCTGGAGCGCCAGATTGACCAGCGCCACCTGCGCCTGGACCAGGCCGCCGCCCGCCTGGGACGGCCCTCGCAGATTGCGCAGCGCGAGCAGCTTGGCCTGGCGCGGCTTGCACAGCGGCTGCAGCATGCAATGCTATTGAAATTGCAGCATGAAACTCAGATAGTAAAAGCGCTAGAGGCCGATTTTCCTCAAAAATTAAGGTCTGCGCTGGGGGCGCATCAGCAGCGCCTGGCCACCGCGGCCCTGCGCCTGCAACTGCTGGACCCGGCTCTGGTGCTGCAGCGTGGCTACGCCCTGCTGCAAACCCCGTCTGGAGAGCTGGTGCGCAGCGTGCGCCAGGCGCCGCCCGCCACTGCCTTGCGCGCGCGCTTGGCCGATGGCTCGCTTGACCTGACGGTGGTGCCGCCGCGGCTGTTGTAGGACAAGACCGGGTTTCGCCCTGCAGCGGTGGGGCCATGGCCCCGCAGCGAGCAGCTTCGGCGCGTTCTTCCTAGAATGCCTGTTGAAGCCCGCGCGGCTGGCCTGCGCGCCCACAACAAGCCATTCCAAAGGAGTTCCCCATGCAACACCAGCTTCCCCCTCTGCCTTACGCCATCGACGCGCTGGCACCCCATTACAGCCAGGAAACCCTGGAGTACCACCACGGCAAGCACCACAAGGCCTATGTGGACAACCTGAACAAGCTGCAGGAAGGCACCGAATACGCCAGCATGCCGCTGGAGCAGATCGTCAAGAGCGCCACCGGTGGCATCTACAACAACGCCGCGCAGATCTGGAACCACACATTTTTCTGGAACTGCATGAAGCCGGCTGGCGGCGGTGCACCGTCCGGCGCGCTCGCCGCGGCCATTGACGCCAAGTTTGGCTCGTATGCCGCGTTCAAGGAAGCCTTTGTCAAGTCGGCTGCCGGCAACTTCGGCTCGGGCTGGACCTGGCTCGTGAAGAAGCCCGACGGCAGCGTGGACATCGTCAACACCGGCGCCGCTGGCACGCCCTTGACGACGGCCGACAAGGCGCTGTTGACCGTGGACGTCTGGGAGCACGCCTACTACATCGACTACCGCAATGCGCGGCCGAAATTCCTTGAGGCGTACCTCGAGCACTTGGTGAACTGGAAGTTCGCCGAGTCGAACTTCGCCTGATCCGCGTTGCTCCAATGAAAAGCGGCCCCTTGGGGCCGCTTTTTTTGCTTAATTAATGGACTTTGCGCAGGCTGGATAAGCGTCTGTAGCTCTTCTTTTTGAAGGCTGCCTCGGTATTTGGTCAGCGTTTGGCTGCGGCAAACACTGCGCCCGAAAGCTTGAACCCCGCTTTGACATTGCGCGCCTTGAACCAGCCCTGGTTCATTTCCAGCACGTAACGCACGGGTTTGCTACTGCAATGCGAATCGGTGGTCTCCGGCTGCATATCGGCCAGGTTCACCACGGTGCCGTCGTCGGCAACAAAGGCAGCGGTCAGCGGCAGCAAGGTGTTCTTCATCCAGAAACACTGAACACCGGCTCGCTCGAAGATGAACAACATGCCTTCCTGAGGCGGCATGGACTGGCGCTGCATCAACCCGATCTGGCGCTCGCTGGGTGTCTGCGCGACCTGGGCATCGATGCGGTACATTCCGGCCGAGAGTTCGGTACGCGGCAAATCCATCTGCGGCGCCTCCTGGGCCTGCACGCTGGCCAAGGGTGCCAGCAGCGCCGCCAGCACAAGCGGCAGCGAAAAACGGGGAGCCAGAGAAAGCCCAGTCATGAACACTCCGAGAAAACGGTGAAACGGTTGCGATACAGGCAAAAAAAGGCCCGCACGAAGCGGGCCATTCTCATACATCAGGCGGGGTGGCGAGCAGCACCGCCGAGGTCGCCTGGAAATCCAATCAAGCGGCCTTTGCCGCAGCCTTGTGGGCCTTTTTCTTGGCGGTCTTCTTGTGGGATTTGGCCGCTTTGTGCGTCTTGGTGGCCTTCATTGCTTGGGGCGCGGGTGCTGCCTCAGGAGCTGCAGCAGCCATGGGTGCTGCGGCAGGTGCCGGTGCTGCGGCAGGTGCCGGTGCTGCGGCAGGTGCCGGTGCTGCGGGGGCGGCGGTCTGGGCTTGGGCAGAGAACACGAAAAGAGTTGCTGCAAGGGTGGCAAGAAGTTTGTTCATAGGAACTTTCCAGAAAAAGGGAAACGCCGGTTGTTTTGGTGCTTTGCAAAGCTTGCCAAGCCCGTCCACAACGGCGCCCGGGCCGGGCCGTTGACAGGGATTTGCAAAATCTTTTGTCGGTAGAATTAAAAGGTTTAGAGAGTTTTGCCTAACCTGCTGAAAGCCCTTCAGCCCCCAACGGAGTCTTGCGACCATGACCACCTACCAGCACATCAAAGTGCCCGCCGAAGGCCAGAAAATCACCGTCAATGCCGACATGTCATTGAATGTGCCAGACCAACCGATTATTCCGTTCATCGAAGGCGACGGCACTGGCGCCGATATCACACCGGTCATGATCAAGGTGGTCGACGCAGCCGTGGCCAAGGCCTACGGCGGCAAAAAGAAGATTCACTGGATGGAAGTCTTTGCTGGCGAGAAATCCACCAAGATTTATGGCCCTGACGTGTGGCTGCCCGAAGAAACCCTGGCGGCCATCAAAGACTATGTGGTGTCCATCAAGGGGCCCCTCACCACGCCCGTGGGCGGCGGCATCCGCTCGCTGAACGTGGCCCTGCGCCAGGAGCTTGACCTGTACGTCTGCCTGCGCCCCATCCAGTACTTTGACGGCGTGCCCTCGCCCGTGAAAGAACCACAAAAGACCAACATGGTCATCTTCCGCGAGAACTCGGAAGACATCTACGCCGGCATCGAATTCGAAGCCGAATCCGACAAGGCCAAGCGGCTCATCAAGATTTTGCAGGACGACTTCGGTGTCACGAAGATCCGCTTCCCCGCCACGTCGGGCATCGGCATCAAGCCCGTCTCGCGCGAAGGCACCGAGCGCCTGGTGCGCAAGGCCATCCAGTACGCCATCGACAACGACAAGCCCAGCGTCACCATCGTGCACAAGGGCAACATCATGAAGTTCACCGAAGGGGGCTTCCGCGACTGGTCCTACGGCCTGGCCGCCAAGGAATTCGGCGCCGAGCTGATCGACGGCGGCCCCTGGATGAAGTTCAAGAACCCCAAGACGGGCAAGGAAATCACCGTCAAGGACAGCATCGCCGACGCCTTCCTGCAGCAAATCCTGCTGCGCCCGGCCGAGTACAGCGTGATCGCCACGCTCAACCTCAACGGCGACTATGTGTCTGACGCCCTGGCCGCGCAAGTCGGCGGCATCGGCATTGCCCCCGGCGCCAACCTGTCGGACACCATTGCCATGTTCGAAGCCACGCACGGCACGGCGCCCAAGTACGCCGGCAAGGACTACGTGAACCCCGGTTCCGAAATCCTCTCGGCCGAAATGATGCTGCGCCACATGGGCTGGGTGGAAGCGGCCGACCTCATCATCAGCTCGATGAAGAAGTCGATTGCCAGCAAGAAAGTCACCTACGACTTCGCCCGTTTGATGGACGGCGCCACGCAGGTGAGCTGCTCGGGCTTTGGCCAGGTCATGATCGATAACATGTAAACTGGTTTCCCCCGGGTGTTCCGGGTTGCAAAAAGGCCACGTTCTCTCTGGAAGAGGGGCTTTTTTGTTGCCCATCGTTGCGCGAGGTCGGCCTGCATTGCGGCGCCATGGCTCCATGAATTGCTCCATGGTGCAGAATATGGAGCCATACCAGCGACCTATCGCCGGTTTCATGGAGCCACCCATGGCAGATCGCAGTGTCAACTACGCCCTTCGTGCGACGGTCATCAACGCGGCCAAACCCAAGGCCAAACCCTACGTCCTGACGGATGGTGGGGGCCTGTATGTCGAGGTACTGGCCACGGGATCGAAGGTTTGGCGTTACAGCTACCGGCTCGGCGGTAGCCGGCCCAAGTTGACGATCGGCTCATATCCCGAGATCGGCATTGCCGATGCGCGCGACAAGCATGCAGAGTTGCGCGCGTTGGTGGCCAAGGGGGTAGACCCGATCCGGTACACGCGGGAGACAACGGCTCAGCGGGAAGCGGAGGACCGTGCACGCATCACGTTTGCCTCGTTCGCCAAGCAGTGGATCGCCGATACCCTGTTCTATCGGTCCGAGAGCTACCGAAGCCAGACGATCCGTCTGCTGGATGCTCACATCAATCCCACGATCGGGGAAAAGGCTTTGGCAGAGGTGAAGCCGGCCCACGTGCTGACCATCGTGGAGGCGCTCAAGCATGTGCCGACAACAGCTGATCGCTGCCGGGCACTGATTCAGCAGATCTTCAACCACGCGATCCGAAAGCTGCTGGTAGACAGCAACCCGGCCGTGGCGATTCGGGGCGTCATCAAGGTGCCGCCCAAAACCCACCATCGGCACTTGTCGGAGAAGGAACTGGCCGCTTTTTGGAAGAAGGTCGGCATGCAGCATACGGCCAGTGCCGTGACCGTCTATGCGGTCAAGTTGCTCATGCTGACCATGGTGCGCAAGTCCGAATTGCGGCTGGCAAAGTGGGGCGAGTTCGACCTGGGGGCACGCATATGGGACATTCCCGCCGCGCGCATGAAGATGCGTAGCCCGCACCGGGTCTACTTGTCGGAGCAGACAGTCAACCTGCTGCAGGAGTTGAAGAAGATGTCAGGGCATGGCGAATATGTGTTCCCGATGCGATTCCTGGGAGGGCAAGGCAAGCCAATCTCGGACGCCACGCTCAACCATTTCATCAAGCGTTTGGATTTTGGGGTGCCTGAGTTTTCACCGCATGGAATGCGGGGGACAGCAGCCACTTTGTTGCGGGAAAATGGGTTCTCCCGTGATGTGGTGGAACGGCTGCTTGCGCACCAGGAACGCAGTTCCGTCGTGGCGGCCTATACCCATGCCGAATACGCTGATGAGCGCCGCAAAGCGTTGCAGTGGCTGGCGGACCGGATCGACAAAATTACGACGTAGATGTTCCCAGGCTGCGGACCGTCTCGATCTCCCAGACCCGCGTGGCGGTTCCGGCGAGGAAGCGGCCTGCCGGAGCTTTGCCCGACTTCACCCACCGGTGCCAGGTGCTTCGGTCGATCGGCAGGATGCCGGCATAGCCGCGTCTGGGATCGCGGCAGATGTCCGAACTGCGCACCAGTGCACCTGGCGGGTAGCTCGTGATGGGTCTGTACGACGGTTCCGACCTTTCGTTTTTCATGGCGTGGCTCCTGCGCGCGGTCATCGAGCGCCTGATGCCATTCTCAAAAGAGAAGTCGTCGAAGAAAACTCGCCACGGCGTAGCAGGGCGTAGCACCAAGGTGTCATAGGTGGGTGGTCATTGCACGGTCCATCAATTCTCCACGGGAGGAGTTGGTCGGCTGGACCTGAGTAGAGGTCGCCGTTGGTACTGGCGGGGCTGGTGGAGCCGTATGGCGACGGTATTCAGCCAAGCCCTTCTTGAAGCCCCGATCCCGCGCCATGAAGGCCTCCAGCATGTGCGGGATCAGCGCCAGGGCATCGGTAGCCTCGCCGTAGGTCTGCGCGTGCAGCGCGGCGTAGCGATCCAGCTCCGCCTTCAAGTTGGCAGAGCATGAGAAGGTCAGCTTGACGCTTTCGGTCTTGGGCAGTGGCCCCAAGCGAAGTTGACGGTTTGTGCTCATCGCTGCCCCCCTCGGACGAAAAACAGCGGCTGGTAGGGCCGCAGGACCAGGTCGCGGTTGACGATGACGCGCATGGGCAGGCCCGGCCACGCGGTCAGCGTCGGCTGGATGTTCAGGTTGCGGCGGGTCACCTCCTGACCGATCTGGTTCACGCTGTCTTGCAGGCTGTCGCGGCCGGCGATCACGATGCGGTTGCCGTCTTGCCGATTTTCGGGCGCGGCCAGTTCGGCCCCGATTCCCAGCAGCGACGTCAATGCTGCACCGGCAAAGACGCGATCCCAGTGCCAGTCCACGCCATCTTCGAGTCCGGCCCGGCCAGCAGGGTCCGAGCCCACCAGGTTGTCCAGCGTCAGCGAGGACGTGTCGGGCAGGATGACCCGGTTCCACACCACTTGCACACGGCTCTGGCCGAAGCTCACCTGGCTGTTGTAGCGGCCGAGGATGCGCGAGCCCTGGGGAATCAACAGGTGTTTGCCGCTGGCGGTGTCGTACACCGGTTCGGTGACCGTGGCGATCACGTCGCCGGGCAGGTCCGACTGAATGCCGGTGATCAAGGCCCCGGCGATCACCGTGCCCGCCATCACCTGGTAGGGCGATGCTGGCAGTTGCAGAGAGCCGGAATTGCGTGTTTCCGTGGATGCGGCTTTCTGGAAGGCCTCTTTCTGGTGTTGTCCGTTTTGTGCCGTCGTGGCGTCGGCACCGCCAGCCTGCGCTGGCGTGGACGTCAGCCCAGCCGCCATCGGGTCGAAGCTGGCCATATTGCTTTGTGTCCTGCTGGTGGCGCCAGGCGCTGCAGCGGCTGATGAAGCAGCGGTAGCGCGCTGCCCACCACTGCGAAAGAACACCGACGCTGCCGCTGCCTGCTCGGCTTCCTTGCGCCGGGCATCGCGCTCTGCCGCGGCGGGATCGTGTCCCGGCGGCGAATAGCTCGGTACCACCGGCTGTTGCGATTTGACGATGGCCGGCCCCAGATCGCCGGGTAAGGGCGGCCCGAGTTCGGGCACGGCCGCAGGTAGCAGTGGCGGCAGCTTTGAGTAGTCGGTAGGCAACTTTCCCAGGCCTTCGGAACGCGACACCCGATCTACGTTGAACAGTTCGGCGGAGTCGTTCACCTCGCGGCGCGCCTTGGGCTGCAGCGACCACACCGTCGCCCCCAGCACCCCCAAGGCCAGTAGGCCCGCCATGAACGCGAGGCTGCGGCGATTCAGGCGGGTCACAGGTTGTGGCTGCGCCCGCAGAGCAACCGACTCGGGTGACACCTTGGCCGCTGCGGGACGGCTGCTGGCGCCCGATGGGGTGGAGTCGTTCGTGGCCATGCTCAGTCCCTCCGAGTGGTGGGCGGCACACCATCCGTGCGCTCGATGCGGACCGCGTCACCCTTGTCTGCGCCCAGCCGCAACTCGGCCGCGCCGAACAGGCGATCGACGATGTAGTAGGGCGAGCGGAAGCGGTAGTTCACCAACTGCCCGTCGCCCTGTGCACCGATGACGAACAGCGGTGGCAACTCGCCCTGCGCGATGCCGGTCGGGAACTGGATGTAGACCTTCTCGCCATCGTCAAAGGCTCGCAGCGGCTTCCAGGGCGGTGTGCTGCCGCTGATCGCGTAGCGGAAGCGGATCCGCTCCAGGGTCAGCCCGGCGTCCACCGGCGCTGCCGTCTGAGCGGCCTGGGCTTGCCGCTGTAGCGCCAACATGTGGTCCTTGGGGTAGTCCCAGGAGACCGACGCCATCCAGGCCCTTTCGGTGGAAGTCAGCTCGATCAGGTAGGTGCGGCGGTTGGTGGTGACGACCAGGTTGGTCTTCAGACCCGTGCGCACTGGCTTGACCAGCACGTTCACGCGCAGCGCGTCGCCCGAGCCGCTGGACGTGTCACCCACGACCCAGCGAACCGTATCGCCCGCAGCCACGGTCACCAGTTCTTCCCCGGCCTGCAGCGAGATCACTGTCACGCGGCCGGGCGCGGCATAGACCTGGTACAGCGCTCCGTCGGTGTAGGGCCAGACCTGGATGGCGTTGACGTAGCCTTCGCGCGTGGGCGCCACCCGGGCTTCTGCGTTGGCGCGCGACACGCGAAGTCGCTCGTCGGTGGGCTCGGGTGTTGGCGGCTTGTCCTGCGCCTCCGGCAGCGGCTTCATCTGGGCGGGCATCGGCAGCACCCTCGGCACGGCGACCACTTCCACCGGCTGAGGTGGCTCGGGCAGCGGCTGGGCCATCACCGGCTCGTCCAGCGGGATCACGGGCGGCGGCACGCCCTGCGATGCACACCCTGCCAGGGCGGTCGCAAGGGCAAGGGAGACCACAACGTGATGCGTATTGGTATTCAGGGTTTTCATGGCTTGGTTCCTTCGTTCGCATCCAGCTCGCGGCTCCAGGACAAGCCGTTGACGTAGATGCCCAGGGGGTTCTTGCGCAGGCGCTGCTCGGTGCGCGGCGTCTGAAGCACGGTGGAGACCACGGCCGTCCACCGCTCGGTACCGGCCGGCGCGCCATTGACGTAGCGCTGTTCGGTCCAGCGCACGTTGAACGAGGCGTCGCTGGCGCGGACCACGCTGGTGATCTGCACCGTCACTGACTCCTTGCCCACCCGCACGAACGGATCGTTGGTGCGGGCGTACTCGTTGAGCACGGCTGCCCCACGGTCGGTCGTGTAGTCGTAGGCGTCCAACCAGTTCTGACGCACGACGATCGGGTCGATAGACAGCGAACGCACCAGCGTTACGAAGCGGGCGAGGTGGTGCGCGATCTGCGCATCACCGGGGCGGTAGGGCGAGGTGGCTTCTCCGACGGTTCGCACCTGACCGGCCTGGTCCACCTCCACCACGTAGGGCGTGACGATGGACTGCGCAGAGCGCCAGACCAGGCCACCTGCCATCAGCAGGGCCAGCGACAGGCAACCGAAGGCCATGAGGCGCCAGTTGCGGGCCTGCATGCGGGCCGAGCCGATGCGCTCGTCCCAGGCCTGTGCGGCCGATTGGTAGGGGGTGGCAGGCTGCGGCGTGTCGGCGTAGCGCACCTGCGGTCGTTTGAATCGCATGCTGGGTTCTCCTCAGGAATCCGAATCTCGAAGGCTGGGACCGCTGCCCGAGCCACCGCCGTCACCACCGCGCAGGGTGTGTGCGGCTGTCGTGGCGGCATGGCCGATCTGTTGGCGCCGGCGCATGCGCTGCGCCCAGGCCGGCTCGTTGGCGGGTGCCGTGGTGGTTGCACTGGACGTGGCCGAATCGGCGCCCGATACCGCAGCAGGCGCAGCGGCCTCGGCCACGAAGCCCGATACCTTGTCTTTCACGGCCTTCGCACCCTCGGTCAGCTTTTGGCCCATGGCGCTGGCACCCGTGCGAGCCACGTTGGCCACGCCCGCACCAGCGGCGCGCAGCGGTCCGCCCGAGGACGCGGCAGCGCCTGCCTCGTAGGCCGACCTCGCACCTGCCGCAAGGCCGCTGGCCGATCGGGCCGCCGATGCGCCACCGCCAATCGCAGCGCGTCCCGCGCCCGGCGCCATGCGTGTACCGGCGGCCACGGCCGCACCAGCACCGGCCACGGCAGCGCCTCCTGCAACCGCAAGGCCGGTGGCACCCAGCGCCGTTCCAGCCGCCGCACCCGCACCCAGTTGCGGCGCGCCGGACACCAGACCGGTCGCGATGCCAGGCCCGAATATGCCCAGTCCGAGCAGGGACAGCGAGGCCAGCATCACCACCAGCGCGTGGTCGATGGAGGGCTCGGCCGGAGCGGTCTGGAACTGCGAGAACAGACCCGTGCCGATGCCCACGATCACCGCGAGCACCAGCACCTTGATGCCCGAGGACACCACGTTGCCCAGCACCTTCTCGGCCAGGAAGGTGGTCTTGTTCCACAAGGCAAAGGGCACCAGCACGAACCCGGCCAACGTGGTGAGCTTGAACTCGAGCAGCGTCACGAAAAGCTGCACGGCCAGCACGAAGAAGCTCACGATCACCGCGAGCCAGGCCAGGAACAGCACCACGATGGGCGCGATGTTGATGAACACCTCGGGGAAGCCCGAGAGGTCGCTGATCTGCTGCAGGATGGGCGCCGCCGCATCGATGCCGGCCTTGGCCAGATGACCGGGCTGCAGGAAGGTGGCCAGGCTCATGCCCGATCCGCTGGCCTGCAGGCCCAGCCCGGCGAACGAGCGGAACACGATGCCCGACAGGCTGTTGAAGTTGCCGATGATGTAGGCAAAAGCACCGACATAGAGCACCTTGCGCAGCAGCCGGGCCAGCACATCCTCGCCCTGGCCGGTGGCGTGGCCCATGGCCCAGAACAGGCCGGCCATGGTCATGTCGATGGCCACCAGCGTGGCGGTGAGGAAGGCGACCTCGCCGCTCAGCAACCCGAAGCCCGAGTCGATGTAGGTGGAGAAGGTGTTCAGGAAGCGGTCGATGACGGCGACGTCGTCCATGGCAGGGCCTCCGGTGCTTCAGTGGCTGTAGAAGCTCACGCCCTGCGGCGTGTAGCCCGTGCCGCTGCCAATGAAGCGGCGCGTCACCTCACGGCCGCGCTCGATGGCCGCGGCCTGTCTCGCCAGCTCCAGCGAGGCGGCGCGGTCCTGCGTCAGCATCAGCTGCTGCGACTGGATGGACTGCTTGGCCTGCAGGGCCAGCAGCTGGTTGGTCGCCTGCATGGCCTGCAGCGCGCCGGTGGCCGACTGGCTCTGGCTCACCAGATCGGCCAGCACACCTTCGTCCAGACTCAGGTTCTGCGACACCTGGGCCTGCATCTGCATGGCGGTCTGCAGGCCGCTCAGCGTGTTCTTCCAGCGCTGGTGGGCGTCCTGGAACATCTGGTTGCCGCTCACGGTGGCGGCGTACTGCTCAGGGTAGAGGCGGGCGAACTCGGTGTTGAGATGCGACACCTGGTAGGCCAGACCCTGAGCTTGTGCGATCAGTTGCCGGGTTGTGTCCAGCGTCGAACGCAGGCGGTTGACCACGTTGAACGGCAGGCTAGCCAGGTTGCGCGCCTGGTTGATCAGCATCTGCGCCTCGTTCTGCAACTGGCGGATTTGGTTGTTGATCTGCTCCAGCGTGCGCGCGGCCGTCATGGTGTTCTGCACCAGGTTGACCGGGTCCAGCACGATGTCACCCACGCCGAACAGTGCGTGCGCGGGTTGTGTGGCGCCCAGAGTCAGCGCGGCAGCGGTGGCCAGCGCGACGAGGCGGGGTTTGAAAGAGTGGAAAGAGCGAAGCGGTGCACGAAGGCTCATGGCGTTTCTCCTGAAGGTCGGGCATGCCCGGGGTGGTGATCGGTGTGGTGGTGAAAGAGATCGGCGGCCCAGTTCAGTCCATGGCGGCGCAGCCAGGCCGGGGCGAAGCCCTCGGGTGGACAGGTGGCCAGTACCTCGTCGATCAGCCGCTGGTCCTGCGGCGAGGAGGCGCCGGCAAAGGCCAGGGCCACGGCACGCAGGTCCAGATCGAACAGGCGGTTGCCCAGCCGGGACTGGTAGTAGTAGTCGCGCTTGGGCACGGCGGTGGCCACGATCTCGATCTGCCGGCGGTTCAGGCCGAAGGCCTCGTAGATTGAACGCACCTGCGGCTCGGTGGCCTGCGGGTTGGGCAGAAAGATGCGGCTCGCGCAGCTCTCCACGATGGCCGGCGCGATGCTCGAACCCTGGATGTCGGCCAGGCTCTGCGTGGCGAACAGCACCGACACGTTCTTCTTGCGCAGCGTCTTGAGCCACTGGCGGATGCGCGCCGCGAACACCGGGTCGTCCAGGAACAGCCAGGATTCGTCCAGCATCAGCAGGGTGGGTGCACCGTCGAAGCGGGCCTCGAACCGTGCGAACAGGTAGCCGAGCACGGCCATCACCGCCGCGCGGCTGCCCATCAGCTCTTCCATCTCGAAGCACTGCACGTCGGCCGCGCCCAGTCGGTCGTGGTCGGCGTCCAGCAGCTTGCCGTGGGCGCCGCCCAGCACGTAGGGAGCGAGCGCCTGGCGCAGCGCGTTGGACTGCAGCAGCACCGACAGGCCGGTGAGCGTGCGCTGCTCTAGCGGCGCGCCGGCCAGGCTGCCCAGTGCGGACCAGATCGCTGCCTTCTCGTCCGGTCCCACCGACACGCCTTCGTGCACCAGCCGGCCTTCGACCCATTCGGCGGCCCAGCTGCGGTAGCCCTCCTGGTCGATGCCGGCCAGCGGCTGGAAGGCGATGTCGCCGTCGTGGCCCAGGTCGTAGTGCTCTCCGCCCAGGCCCAGCACGGTGGCGCGCATCGATCGGCCCATGTCGAACGCGAAGATGCGCGAGCCGGGGTAGCGCCGGAACTGCAGGGCCAGCAAGGCCAGCAGCACCGACTTGCCCATGCCCGTTGGGCCCACCACCAGCGTGTGGCCGACATCGCCCACGTGGGTCACCAGCCGGAAGGGTGTTGAACCTTCGGTGCGGGTCACGACCAGCGGCGGGCCGTCCAGGTGCCGGTTGCGCTCCGGCCCGGCCCACACGGCCGAGACCGGCATCAGGTGGGCCAGGTTCAGCGTTGAGATAATTGGCTGGCGCACGTTGGCGTAGGCATTGCCCGGGATCGACGACAGCCAGGCTTCCACGGCGTTCAGCGTCTCGGGGATGGTGACGAAGCCGCGGCCCTGGATCACCCGCTCGGCCATGCGCAGCTTTTCATCGGCGGCGGTCGCGTCGCCATCGAGCACGGTGAGCGTGGCGGTCACGTAGCCGAAGGCCACCTGGTCGCTGCCCAGTTCCTGCAGGGCCGCATCGGCGTCGGCGGCCTTGTTGCCCGCGTCGGTGTCCACCAGCGGCGACTCTTGCTGGAACAACGTCTCGCGCAGCAGGGCGATCACGTTCTTGCGCTTGGCGAACCACTGGCGGCGCAGGCGGCCCAGCTCCTTCTCTGCCTCGGCCTTGTCCATGCACAGAAAGCGCGTGGACCAGCGGTAGGCAAAGCCGAGCCGATTCAGGTCGTCCAGCACACCGGGCCAGGTGGATGTGGGAAACCCGCGCACCGTGGTCACGCGCAGGTGCGCATTCCCCAGCATCGGCGCCAGACCGCCGAGCAGCGGGGCATCGGCCAGCAGCGCATCGAGGTGGAAGGGGACCTCGGGCACGGCCACCGGGTAGGCGCGCGGCGACACGGTGGCGTGCAGGTAGCTCAGCGTGTCGGTGTCCTGCAACCAGGCGATCTCGGGCATCACGCCGTCGAGGAGGTCGAACACCCGGTCGGTCTCGGCAATGAACGCCCCCAGCCGCTCGCGCCAGTCCACACTGAATCGCCCCGGCTTTCCTAGACACTTTTGAGCCGTTGGGAATGTCGCTGTTCGAACTCTACCGGTGATAGCCCGGCAGCCGACGAATGACGGCGCTGTGAGTTGTAGAACATTTCGATGTAGTTGAAGACGTCCGATCGCGCATCGTCACGGGTTGTATAGATCCGCCGGCGGATGCGTTCGCGCTTGAGCAACTGGAAGAAGCTCTCGGCCACGGCGTTGTCGTGGCAGTTGCCGCGCCGGCTCATGCTGCTGACAAGGTTGTGTTCACGCAGGAAGGTCTGCCACTCGTGGCCAGTGAATTGACATCCCTGATCGGAGTGAACCAGGACAGGCGCCTGCGGCTGGCGGCGCCACAGCGCCATCAGCAGCGCATCAAGGACCAGGCCGGTGTCGATACGGCTGCCCATGGACCAGCCCACCACTTGACGAGAGAACAGGTCGACCACGACCGCCAGGTAGAGCCAGCCTTCGTGGGTTCGGATGTAGGTGATGTCGGTGACCCACGACTGGTTGGGCTCGGCCACCGTGAATTGGCGCTGCAGGTGGTTGGGCGCGACGACTGCGGGCTTGCCACCTCGCATCCCAGGCCTGCGGCCGTAGCCCGTCTGCGAGCGCAGGCCTTCGCCCTTGAGCAAGCGCGCCACCCGGTGCTTGCCGCAGCGCTCACCCAGGTCGCGCATGTCCAGCGTCAGCTTGCGGTAGCCGTAGACCCCGCCGCTCTCCAGCCACGCCTGTTTGAGCAAGCTCAGCAGCCGCTGGTCTTCCTTGGCACGCAGGCTCTGCGGCGCCGCCTTCCATGCGTAATAGCCGCTGGGGTGGACCTGCATCACCTTGCACATGCGCCGCACGCTGTATTCCTGCTCGTGCTGCTTGATGAACGCGTACCTCACCCGGACTGCCTGGCAAAGTACGCGGCGGCCTTTTTTAGGATGTCGCGCTCCTCGGTCACGCGCCTGAGCTCAGCCTTCAGGCGCCGCAGTTCCTCAGTCTGGGACGCCTGCGCCTGCCGCTCAGGCGCAGGCACCGCGTAAACCTTGATCCACTTGTACAGGCTGTGCTGGCTCACGCCGATCCGGGCAGAAACATCGGCCACCCGGTGGCCTCGCTCGGTGATCTGCTTGACCGCTTCGATCTTGAATTCTTCGGGATATGGTTGCTTTGTCATGGCACCTCCTATTGGGCCTCAGGTTTGAGGCTCAGAGGTGTCTAGAAAACCCGAGTCGATTCAAACGCCTGTTTTGACACCCCCTCCAAAGTCATCGCCGGGATCGAGCACACCATCGTCAAACGCACGCGCGAAGCCAAGGCGATGTTCGAATTCGTGACCCAGAGGGCAACACATGCCCTGGAGCACTCGCGTCGCATGACCACGCAGCTCTATACCGCAGTGGAAACGGGCGCCAGACAGGAATTGGCCCATGCGAAACAGCAAACCTCTGCGTGGTTGTCTGAACTCAAGCTCGATGCGGCTTATCAACTGCGTGTTGCAGCCGAAACCTCGCAACGCCAGTTGACCGACGTCCAACACCTGGCGCAACAGCAACTGCACCAGGCACAGCGGGATGTCCCGGCCTTGATGAACGAAATCCGGGCCGAGGCCAGCCAGTCGCTTCGCACTGCGCAGGTACTGAGCACAGCGGAATGGCGCTATGTCTCCGAGAGGGTGTCCACCGATCTGCGCCAACGACAAGAAGCCGTGACGAGAACCTTCGACGACATAGGTGCCCGCGCGCGAAGGACTTTGTCCGATGCAAGCACCAACGCTCAGGCGCTCATGCGAGAGATCGCAGGGCAGGGACCCGAGAAGACGCTCCACAGAGGCTTTGCACTCGTCAGGGACGCCACAGGCCGGGTGATCACCAGCGCCACTGCACTAGACACCCACATCACCATCGATTTCAGAGACGGCCAGCGTGCCGCTGAGTTGAAAGGCAGAGCCCAATGACCCAGAAAACGTTCAAAGAAGCTTACGGCACGCTGCAGCAACACGCTCAGGCCTTGCGTGACCAGCAGGAACCGAACATCGATGATCTGTTGAGTATCGTGACGGAATCCGTCGCCGCCTACAAGGTGTGCCAGTCCCGCATTGATGCGGTGGAGAAAGCTCTGGAGAAGGCACTCAGCTCGGCTCGCCGGGACGATTCGGACAGGGACACCGCTGAAGGTCCTTGATCTTGTGCACCAGCTTCCAAGTTCGCGTGATATTTTTTTTGGGGTGCTTGAAAAGCACGAAAACCGATACTTACCGATCAGGATCGCTGAAGCGCCGAAGCAGTCCTCTAAGAATGAGCGCGACGGCTTCGTCGACGTGAACTGTTCGTGCCAACGTTAGATTCTCAGCTTCATCCAAGCCATTGTTGAGGGCGTTAACGGTCAATCCTTTAAATTTGGCGCGGTCGCCCCAGGGAGTCGCCTGTACTTGAAGCGGAGCGACCAAGCCCAGTTCTTCGGCGATGCCGCGGGCACACCCTCCAAATCCCCCAAGCACATACAGTGGCTGCCCTGAATCTATGGAGCAAAGAGCTTCTTCAGCAATACCGGGCATACGGCCCTTGAACTCAGAGACTTTCCCGCCAAGGATGATTCGCGCGTCACACGTTTTGGTCATCACGTGGCGCATGGCGGTAAGGCCTGTGGACCATTCTTCGGGTGTAGGAAGCGAGGTGGATACCTCCAGCTTCTCGGCCGCGATATTGCGGCCTTGAATGTCTAGGTAGTGCAGCTCAGCCAGACCTGCAACGGCTTGGGAATGGGTTTGGATTTTTTCGGGTTGCATGCTGCGGTGAACCGGCCACGCCAAGTAGTTCACGATGGCGGGTCGGCTGTCACCCACGTCCGCATCGCGTCGGTATCTCGCAACCAATTCGAAGAGCAGTTCGGTGAAGCCGTGCTCCCGGAGGTCTCCGCCGTACACCAAGCGCGCACCCATCGCCAGCAAGTGTCGCGCCACCTCAGTCATGGCATCACGTAGATGCTCTTCGGCAAGTCCTAGGGCTTCCATGTCCTGGCTGCCAGAGATAGAGATTCCGATGGCAGTATGGCTTAGGGGCTCGCTGTAGCTCACTGCGTCGCCTTCGCTGATGCCAACCATTCGGTCAGGCTGCGCAACTGATAGCGCGGTGCGATCTGTTCAAAGAGACGTTGCTCTTCAGTACCCAACGGCGGGTCCGGGTAGACGACGAGAATGCGGTCTCCCGCCTGATTGCTCAGCCCAGCCAACGAGACAAGTTCGGGTGAGCGAGGGAAAAATACGGCATCAAGCGTTCCAGCGTTTTGCATCAACTGAACCCGGCACTTCCATAGGAAGTCCTTGAGCACTTCATCAAGCAGGCGCGCGATGACGTGATCAATTCGGTCAACCTTGACTGGATCCATCCGAACGACAGGAACGTTGCCCATATACGGGAAGCCACGCTCGTCGGTGTCCGAAATGCAGTCCGCGACGACCAAGGGGACGTTCCATCGCTTCGCTTCGATAATTTCCCGTCGGCACCACTCCCGAGAAGAAAAGCTGTCGGTGTGTACCGCAACAACCGCGCTGACCTTGACCTGTTGCAAGAGGACGCTGTCAAAGCGCAGACCTGTAGGAATGTCGTGAACGTCGAAGAACGTACCTAGACCATCGCCAGCAAAAATGCGCTGTCGAATTTCTTTGGCGATGCGTTCCCCGTCAGCGTCGTGCTTGGAGTGGCTGAGGAAGATCTGCACCTTTCTAAGATACTGTTCCAGTGCAGTTTCTTCCTCGTGTGGCCGGACAAGGTGCTCAAGGTAGGCGCGCAACATCCGGCAAAACTGATATGTCAGATCGGATGTCAGGCGGCGCAGCCGCGCTTCATGGTCCAGCGTTGACCATCGGTCCCAACGTACAGCCTGCTCGGCAAATCCAATGTGGGTTGCCCCAGCGGTGATGGCAATCGGAAAAACGCGAGCACTTAGTCCGATGGCATCTGTCTGAGTGAACAAGTCTTTTGCCCAAGACACATACTTTTCATCACTGGCAAAGTGTTCGTCGATCAGCATGACCACGGCACAGGTTTCGCTTTCTGAGCAATCGACTACTGCTGGCGCTGACGTTGCAGGGTCCGGAGCATGCCTGTAGATCACACTCAGTCCTGCACCACCCGCAACATTGCTATATAGCTCACGCCGATAGTGATCGTAAAGTTTTTTGGCGATCGCATGTCCTTCTTCGAACGCTGGATGCCACGCAACGTAAAGGACGAGAAACGGACGAGTGGGCAATGACACTGGAGCCTTCTACTGCGCGGCAAACAGACACGCTTGTTTCTGTTGAGGATTGATCAGGTCTGCCCGAAGCCCATACAACTCTGCTATGCCTCGGCGAAAGTCAACCACGCCACCATAGCTCGGATGCCGTACAGTCTCAACGCCCACTCCGAATCGCTTTGCGTAGTGGGCAGCGTCTTGACCAAGCGAGACGATCCTCGTGACGCCCAGCTCACGGATGAGCTGTGCGTTTAACCCCTCAACGGCCGCTAGTTCGCGCGACGCGAAGCGGCGATTGCTCAATTGGCTCCCGGGTTCGTGCGGGTGAAGTGGAAAGACGTTCCAGAGCAACGGCTGCTTCGGAATGCATCTCAAAGCACGCCAGATCTCTGCGGCCGTACGTTCCGCAACGGCGTCCCCGACCGTTGCACGTGAAAAGGTCGTGTTTGGAAAGATACGCTCCAGATCAACCAGGTGATACTCGTCGGTCAACGCCAAGCCTGTGCGCCTGCCTCCGCGGTATCCAAGATCCCGCCCCATCCAAATCGTGTCAACACCTTGGGCCAGGGCCGCACTCAAGTACGTTCGGAGATTCCTTCGTCTCACAGATGCCGCATTGCTCTTGTCGTACACATGGCACGTGTCCGTATACGGATTGAACACGTTGATCAGTTCGATGGATGCAAGTTCTCGAACGAAGGTGTTCGGGTTCATTCGGCACTTCTTGTTGCTGGCTGAAACGTCAAGGTGTGATCGGTCATGTTCACCACGACCATACCTCCACGGTGCTCGGTCTTTCGCAACTCGCGAAAGACGCGAAACCCGTCAAGTATCGCCTGTTCCCATTGCCACAATGGGCAGGAATCAACCTCGTAGCCACTCACCATACTGTGGACTTGTTTGAGAAGACCGTAGTCGAGCTTTCCGGGCTCCACGTCTTCGTAGAAGCGGCGCCTCTTGGCATGGTTGAATATCCACGTGGCGATCCCCTCTTCGATGATCATCGCGCGGGCGCCGTCCTCATTTTCGTCGACCGCAGCGTTGGATTTTCGCTTGAGCTTCAGCAGAGAACGGATCACAGGTGACCACCCTAGATGCGCCACGTAGGCAAGGTGGAACACGTCGTGAAAGCGATAGTCATCGGCCTCATTGCTGTTGTCTGTGAGACGGTCGCCAACATGAACTCCATTGAGTCGCTGCACCACGTACGTACTACCCACTCGCCCGCGTTCGATGAATTCAATGGGTAGGATCCGAGGAAGCCGTTCATGTTCAGGGAAGCTGTTATCGAACGCATCCCGGTAGGCTCTAGATGACCCTGGCCAGCGTCCGCGGATTTTCACCAGATTGTCTCGGGCGACGTCCTCCAGCTTCAGCAAGAATGACGCGCAGACAAGGCCGAGAACGGCCAACAATTGGCCGAACTGATCGGCGCGAGTAGCGTCCCCTAGGCTCAACTGTTCGCGGGTACCGTGGCCGACCACCTCACCGCTCATTCGTGCGAGTTCACTTAGCAGTTCGACTCGGCGCGGAGCCAAGTCGCTGCCATGAACGTCAATGATGCCGTCGATCTGTCTAAAGCTGACAGCACCATGGCCATCATGGTCACACTCATTAAATCGCTTACGGAGCGAAGCGAGGCAATGCTGACCGAGTTGCTGAGGATCAACGTTTTGGGCTGCCGACATTGCGACGAGGTACCAAAGCGCATCGCCGATTTCTTCTCCTGCTACCTCGGTCTCCGATTCCAGGAGTTGATCGCGATTGACTTTCTTAAGTGCAGCGAGCAATCCCCCAACCTCGCCGAAAAAACCGAACGTAAGCTTGCTGGTTCCACCCGGAACCTTGGCAAAGCGGTCCGTCTCGCTTGCGGCGCTGGCGTACTGCGAGAGGGTAAGTGGAGGTTGCTTTGGAACGGCGTTTGGCATTTGGACTCCATGAATACCCTGTCAGGTTTGCGGGCGGGCCCAGGTTGAGCGCTGACGCTGCCACATGAAAGGAGGCGCAATAAACCCCTGTGCATCCAGCGATTCGAACCAGGAGACAAAGGCCCGGATGAATTCATCTGGAAACTTCGACCGATACCCTCGATTCAGTCGAATGCTGTGTCCATTGAAGTTAAGAAATTCTTGCGGGACATCAATGGCCGCGCTGCCCCAGTAAGCGAAGCGACGGCCGACCAACACGCCGTGCGACCTTGTGTCGTTAGCAATGTTCCTTGGGTTGGCGCCGCCCCCATCAAGGCTGTGATGAGAGTCCGCCTGATGCCAGACACCTGTCGGGCTCTGGTGATAAATGTTGTCCCCAAACAGTTGCTTCACACTTCCACGGCGAGATGGCTTCTTAAGCTGGAATCGAGCGTCGTTCCAGTAAGCATCGTAAGTGAGAACTTCATCTACCTTCATGATGTAAACGAAGCCTAGCGTGGCCCGATCAGCTGCCGAGGTCAACCCGGCTACCCAATCCCCCACGTCCGCACGTTGGCGGATCTCTGGCTTGCAAGTGGCGAGGGTGCAGACGCCACCGAATGGGTTGGGCGCAAAACCATAGTCACGCGCCACCACATAGGAATACAAGTGCATAGCCGATGGATTAGCAGGAATACCGAGGGACTGAGCGCGGACTTGCGGGCGAGCCATCCGACTGTTCGCGATTGTTGATGCGTCCTTCGATCGCGTCTTTCACGCGTTCACCCTGCCAGCCCACAATGGCGTCTGCGTACTGGTCAAGCGCAGGCGGCATGTCGCATTGGGCCTCTCCGTGGTCCCAGACACCCACAATTCGCTTACCCATGCGCTCGGCACATTCGATCTCCCAAGACACCCAATCACTGTCCTTTGTGTCTGGGGAAATCAGAACCACCAGCACTGAAGCCCATTCGATCCGGGGCTTTAGGATTTCGGATTTTATGTAGTCCGGGCTCTTGGCGTTGTTGGGCTTGTCGCTGTGAATGGATCCGTCCCGGACCTCCATGCCTGCTTTGTTCAGCAAGTCCTTCAACGGGGTGAGACGGTGATCATCTTCATGGATGTGGCTGATGAATACGTTGCGGCTATTGGCCATGTGGTGCTCCCTGTTTGCCTTGAAAAGGCGTTGCATCTTGAAACTCATCGTATCAAAGAGCAGCGCTTCTTAGGGTGGTCGGACGCTGAGGCAAGCGAGACAGGGTGCACACGAATGCACTTCAGGTTCAATTTGACTTCAAAGGGGATGCCGCAGATCACCAACCAATTGCGAGACTACAGCCTCTTCAGCTATGGCTACTCCCTTCAATCGCATCGACTCGACCAAAGCAAAGTCCCAAGATGCGGCAATGCGCACAACCTCTAGGTCCCGCTCCTTGGGCGCGAGGGACTTGACTGCCTGGAGATAGTCCTCGGCTCCAAATCGCCATGAACGTGCATCGCAGAGCTTCATGACGTTGTTGGCGATGTGAATACCAGCCCAATCAAAGTCACCGTGATACAGCAGCTTGGCTCCAGCGTCTGACAGCTTTTTCAACAGCACACGCTGCGCGGCTGCAGGCATGCCGTCGGTGCATACGAGCGGAGCACATGCGGCACCAAGTTGATCCGCTGCAATCGAGACGATGTTGGGGTTCTCGCAGACATAGATGATCTGATCCGCAACGTCCCAGTCAGGCGGTGTTCTCACGAGGCGGCGCAGGGAAAGGTATCCTGGTTCACCTGGTGCGGCCAGCGTGTTTGATGGAGTGCGGACTGGCAGATTCAGAAACAGGGCAGGGCGGGCCAACTCGTTGACGAGCACGCCCGATCGAGCCCAGATATCTCGCACCCGTTCGTTGGGTCGACGAGCGCCATCTGCTTCCTCTGTGGCTTCCTCAGAAGGGGGTTGTTCCTGCTCATCGGTACTGGCGCCATGTTGCAATACGGCCAACACAACCGAAGCTACGGCTTGTCCAGTGTCGAGGGCATGGGCATTGCCGAGCACTTCGGCGGCCAGTTGGGCGCGTGTCAGACCCTGGGCTGGCAGGCGAAGCAAGACCACGTGCGCTTGCTGAAGCAGTAGGTGAGCCGTTTGGGTCTCCTGTTTGGACACCCGCTTGAGCAGGCCGACGGCTGATGCACCCTGCAACCACGCCTGCAGAGAGGGGTGAAGCCCTTGACCGTCGGTGACGCTGGACCAGCGTGACTGCAGCTCGGCCTTGGCCTCTGCTCGGTTCACGATGGGGCCATCCAGCATTTCCAGGGCTTCATGAAGCGAGTTGGCCATGCCCGCATGCTGCAGGGCAGCGTCGAACCGGGCAATGTCGATTCGGACAGATTGGGTGGATCGAGGAGGTAGACCGATGAGCAGAGCCAACGCCTCGTATTCAACGGCGCTCAGCTTGGTCAGGTGGAAGCCCGATTTTTCTGGAGTGCGTCCATGGCGCTCGAAATGCTGCCTCATCCGCTGTCGCAATTCAGCAAGCTCGCCGCCCCCGAGCCTTCGGATCAGCCTTGGATCAATACCGGGATCGTTCGCCATGTGGATCACTGAGTGGGAAAGCGGCGGTCCGGGTCGTCTTCCCGCCGCTTGGCTCGACCATCCCAGGCCCAACGAGAGACGAAGACCGCGTCCACGCCTTCGCGGCGTTGGAGCTGGCAGATCGATACGCCAGGAAGCTCTGCGTAGCAGGCCCACTCGCGCTCACTGGTGATCACGAAATCCAGATCGAACTCGCGTATCAGTCCCATGCAATGTGCTCGGGCCGCGTCGTCGATGCCTGCAAACGCCTCATCGAGCAGCATCAGGCGAGGTGCGTGTGGGCTGCCTCCTCGTCCGTAGAAGCTGGAAATGGCCGCAAACAAGGGAACAGTCAGACCGAGTGCGCGTTCCCCGCTGGAGGCTGGACCAGAGAGCTTGCGCCACTGACCATCCTGATGCCTTTGTACGCTGAACCGATGCCAGCGGCGATAGTCCAAAGCTTTTGCCAACTGCTCAACCAGGCTTGAACCTGTGGTGCCGGCGTCTGCTTGCGCGCGCTCCGCCGCGATTTGCTGCTGAAGCATGGCACCCACCACGCTGCGGTCTTCAGCCGACCACATGTCGGCACTTCGGTTGAGCAAGCGTTCGCGGGCGACTTCAAGACCGGTGGGGGCGCCCTGTTCCGGTGTCAGAGGGAGCCACTGCAATCGGTAGCGCACCCCCGTGGACGTGGGGCGTTTGCGGAGCTCTTCGTTGATGGCATCCACCTGCTTGTCGGCGGCGCGCATCAGGCGCTGAATCTCGGCAGCGATTTCCGCCTGCAAGTGGTTCTCCAGAACCTCCCGTTCTTTGGCTGTGAGCAATTCGCTGCGTTGCGCAATCTCGTCGGCCAGCCGATTGGACAGTGCGTCGGGTCGCTCAGGCCTGTTCAGGTAGATAACATGAACAGAGAATCCCCAGTCATTGGGTTCCGAGGTCGCCTGATGGCCCAGCGAACTGAGTGATCGCTGCAACTCGGTCAGGTCTTCAGCGATCTGTCGTTGAATCCGACCCCATGCCGCCTCATCGTCTGCAATGTGGGCGAGAGCGTGCTCCGCCCTACGAGCGAGGTTCAAAGCCGGGTCAATGGTCCAGGGGATGTTCCCGTCCGGAACCGGAAAGTCCGGAAGAGCGGATGCCAGCAAGCTGCTCTCGGTGAAGCGCTGCAAGCGCTCTATGGCGTGCGCGCGGGTGGCTGCTCGTTCAGCCAGTACGGCGTCAGCGGTGTCTGCTTGGCTTGCCGCCACCGCACGCTTCTCGCTGGCCGTTGTCAATGCAGACTGGGCGGCTTCCCACGCACCATTGGCAATCGATACCTCTGCGGATGCATCTTGCAGCTGTTGACGCAGCGTTTCAACCTTGGCGCCGATCATTCCTTTCAGGACTTCATATCGCGCCGCAGACTCAGCTGCGCGCTCGCTGGCTGCGAAGAACGACGCTTCCCGTTCGCTCATGGTCTCCACAGCCTCTTTCTCACGCTCCTGTTGCGTCTGGTACTCGGGCCAGGCACTGCACCATTCCCGTGTTGCCAGGGCCAGTTGCTGATGAGCGTTGGCGAATCGGTCCAATGCTTCGTTGATGAGCGACAAGTCCGCAAGCACCGCAGGCAATTGAAGGTCAGCAGCGTCGCGCTCCAAGGTCTCGCGGGCGGACTGAAGTTCCGCTTCAGCGGTTCGACATTGGGCATCCGCAGCGTCAAGACGCTGACGGGCCTGGAGCACTTCCCGCTCCGCACCGGCCGCAGCGAGAATCGCCGCGCGCAGCGAATGGTCGGAAGGCGCGCCCTTCCATTCACGCTCCGCCTCTTGTCCATCCTGTGCGAGGCGCAGGAATTTTTGTTGCAACTCTTCCAGCAGCGTGACGATCTCGTCCAGACGGTCGGCAATCTCGTTGAGGCGTCGTTGTCGTGCGTTCGCGCGGGCTGTGTGACCAATGTAGACAGCCTGTGTCTTCTGCCAGGCGCCGGCGAGAGCACCTAAGCGGTAACCGCCTCGCTCGCTGACCCACGACTCGCTCTCGCCGTGATCTTCCGACCCATACGCTACGGTGGCAAGCAAGGACGCGACCAGTTCAGCGGTCACTGCGCTGTCGTCAGGGACGTCGGGGTGCAGCGCGCTCGCAAGGTGGTGGCCAGGGATCGGCGGGCGACGTACCCATGAGCTGTCAAGCAACTGCACACCATTGGCGTCTACCAATGCACCGTCGGGCGACAGCCAGGCGTCCAGCAGGCCCGAGGCTTCAAGCGCGGCCTCCAATCCCGCTCGCTGCTTCGCGTCGAGATCCGGCTGAAAGTCCACCAGTCGCCACAACGGAGCCCCTGGACGTTCATCGCGTATCCCCGCGGCGCGCATGGCTGGAGGCGTGGGAACCGCATCGTGTCCGGCGAGCAGCCGATCCCTTTCAGTGCTGAGCGTTTCCTGTTCGGACTGGAGGGTGTTCTGTTGGGTAGTCAACGCCGAGTGCTGGGCGGCATGGCGTTGGGTCGATTTCCGATACGCCTCGGTCAATGCCTCTTGAATGGGGTTTGCACCTTCTGGACGTGTAACCCAATCGACAAGTTGTTCCAGTGGTGCAACTTGGTCAAGGTGAAGGTGGACCAGGTTGGAACAATGGGTGTGCCAAGCGTCGATCAGCTCGTTGCCAGCAGTTTCGGTGTCCAGGTCGGCCACGGCCCGTCGCTCAGCCGCTTCTTCCAGCTCTGCCTGGCGATCACGTTGCGAGGCCTGCAGATTGACCAGAGCCTGTTGCTTGACATTCACCGCCGTATGTCGCGACTCCAGGTGACGAATGTCCTCCCGGCGTTTGCTGGTGGCATTGCGCAGCAGAGTTGCCGCTTGCTGGATTTCTGCAGGAGCCAGCTGGGGCAGATCTTCCGGCACGAGGGTGATCAGCAGGTTGTCCGTGAGCGAGGACGCCGTACCCGCCGTTTCTGCTGCTTCGGCGCAATGAGCTCTTGCTGTCAGGAGCTCGCTCTTGGCCGCTGTTGAGCGCTGGTTTGATTGGCGGCTGCGCTCTTCCTCTCTGTCCAGGTTTTTCTTTGCCTGATTGCGGAGCGTTTCGGCGGCTTCGGCCTCGGCTTTCCGTTCCTTGGCATCGGTTTCTGCCTGACTCAGGCGGTTGGCGTCTTGATTGGCCGGATCGCTTTGAAGCGTTTGCAGGCGGGTCCTGGCAGCGGCCAAAATCTGTTTGGTCTCCGCGTGATCGGTTTGGGCCAGGACTTCTGCGTCCTGGGCCTCCTTCAAATCCACATGGGCCTTGTTGCGTCCTTCGCTCGCCTTGTCGAACCCCGTCTGGGCCTGCCTGAGCTCTCGGGTTTGACGTCGCGTCACCGTGCCTGCATACGTGCGGTAGCGCTGTTCGAAGTGATTGATGGCACGTTCCAGTGAGCGGATGTCCTCCAACTGGATACGGTCCTCCTCCAACTGGTTGAGAGCCTCAGCCACATCTCCGAGCAGCTCAATGGGCATGGGCGGTAGCGCCTCGGTCAATGCATGCGACAGCCCTGCTTCGTCCGGCTTCTTTGACAACTGGGGCTGGCGCAGCTGGATCAGGGTGTCCATCAACGCTTCATAGCGCTTGGTCCCAATCTTGAACAAGCGCTCATCGACTGCGCGGCGGTAGCTGTGTGCGTTCTCGAAAATCTTGCCTCGACCCTGTCCTTCAACCGCTTCGCGCAAGCGCTCCCGGGTAAGAACCATTTTCTGTTCATTGGTGAGCCAGATATCCTGGCCAATGCGGGGATCCGCGCCGTTGGCCCCGCCTTCAAGGATAAAAAACCAGCTGTCCACCTGTGTTTTCCCCACCGCAGCTGACAGGCCGGCGCCCAGGGTGAGGTAGTGTGAAACACCATCTGCTGTCCGGCGACCAAATTCGATCCAGGTATAGCCGATGCGTCGTTGATAGGAACTCATCAGCAGGTTCCAGGCCATCTTCTTCCCGTTGTCGCCATCGGGCTCAATGCGTGACGGCCGCAACTGGGCATCGAACAAGAATGGCAAGGTCAGCGAAAGCACCTTGGATTTGCCTGTTCCGTTGTTGCCTCGCAGGAGCAGATGGCCGTCCCTGAACCAGAATTCCTCGCTGTCGTAGTGAAAGAGTTCGACCAGACCCAGCCTCAGTGGCTGCCAGCGCTCCCGCTGAGGTTCGGGGAGGGCAGGGCGGTGTGACGGCGATGGAGTGAAGAGGGCGTCTGTCATTCGTCAAAAAGCGTATCTGGACGGCCGGGGCGTGATGTGGGCGGGCGCACCTGGGTTTCTCCGAGCGCAAATCTTGCGATGGCTGGACGGGGATGAATCCAACCTTCCTCGCGATGGACCAGTTGGAGCTTGTAGAGCCTGTCCAGCGCGATGTCGGCCAGTTCTCGTTCCGCGCCGGGCTCCCGTACCGACTTTCGCCAATAGCGGCCATACCGCTCGACGGCGCCACGCAAGAAAGCTGCAACCGCTTCGTCCGTGGTTCCTGCCGATCCGGAATCGAGACGCAGACGTTGGGCAAGATGTTCGGCCACCAGCAGCGTGGCATGCGCTTCGGTGCCTTCTGCTGGCATCGAGACATCGGTCAACTGACCGGACTCGTCGGTCAGTGCCAGCCCTTCGGCACGTTGCTCGGCGGTTAGGGCGGCAGCTTCGCAGAGGCGGCTCGCCATGGTGCCTCGCTGATTGATGAAATACGCTTGCACATCCGGATCGAGCGAGGCGGTGTAGATCACGGGATCGTCCAACAGGCGCCGAGCAAGGTGATGGCGCAAGGTGTCACGTCGCCCTTGTTCGCTCTCGACCTGGTGTTCGACAACCAGAGACCGCATGCGGTCCTCGAACCCAATGGGTGCATCCGCGGAGCGCCAGGTCGAGGGACCACGCACAGCGGCCAACATGCCTGCAAGCATTCGCCGTTGCACGTCGTAGAGCGCGTCGTGCTGGGTGCCATTGCCATCGTGAATGAAGCCTTCTTCCTCGCCTGCAACGCGTTGCAAGACGCCGTACTCCAGCAAGGTTCTGCAGACAGCGACCAGGTCACGCCGATCTGCGGCAGTGCGAAGCGTGAACTCAAAGCCTCGCGATTGCAGCGTGGCTTCTGATGCCCACTGCATCACGCGTTCACCAAGCAGTTGAAGCGTGATCTGAGGGTCGGCGCGCTCCAGCACGGCGCAAGCCAGACAGAGCAACACATAGCGGCGCTTGTCGTAGGAAGGTACACCCCTCGTGTCATCGCTGAGGTTGGCGGGTCGCTTGAACAGTCGCGCTCCCTCGCGGTCCACGTGCAGTGGCCAGCCGGTTTCCCTGGCGAACCAGTCTCTCAACCGTTCGGCCTGGCGGCGCACTGCAGAAAAGTCCTCGTGTCCTGCTGCCATCAAGGGGCGCATCAACAGTGCACGCAAGCCTCTGCTGAACTCGTCTTGCTGCTGCGCCTTCTGGAGATCCCCAATGCGCTGGTTGTCTTGTCGTGGCGCAACGCGAATGTTCACATCGACTCCTGGGTCAGGGAGATCGTGAGCAGGTGATCCCGGCCAGAGAACACCCCGCTGGATGTGGAGATGCGGGCACGACTGTCCGCCTCCAGGGGCTCCATCCGTATGTGGAGGAGTCCGTCACCGGTCTGGCGCTCCACAATTTGATCCGGGTGTGCCTGCTCGGCCAGTGCTTCACCGAGCAGGCTGAGGAACAAGCCAAATGCGTGCGTGTCCAGATCGCCCAGTTCAGACAGCTTGATCGGTTGACCGGTGGCCAGACGTTGCCGTGCCGCCTCCACTTGGCGCGATTCTTCCGAGAGCTGTTGTGCCATCAGCGCCCGTTCTTCGCTGCGGTCACGCACCCGGGCCAGCGGGCCGCGGGGCGTTGCTTCCCCGTACTCACGCAGACGCGGGCTGATCTGTAAAGGCGGCGCATCCAGCCAGGAGGTGCTCGCGGGAATGTTGTCTTCAGACTGTGGGTTCAGCGAAAAATGTCGGGCAGGCTGGAGCGCAAATGCAGCCCGCGCAAGGCGGTGCGCCTCGTTCTCGGTTTCGCAAGCCGCAAACCACTGGGCGAGCATCCGAAAGTCCGCCGAACGGTCGCTGCGCCCGCTGCGTCGTTCGTTCATGGCCGCGATGGCACCCAGCAACTGGGGGATCGCGGCCCGCGCCCGGGCGCGCAGCAGTTCCGCCTGAGGGGGCTCCGAACCCGTTGACAGGAACCAGCCTTGAAGTCCTTTCCATCGCTCTCGCCAGCCCTGCCAGCGACGCATTTTTTCGTCGATCTGGTCCTGGGTATCACCCGGCGCCGCGTCGGTGGCCTCTCGCTCGGCAATCTGCAGAAAGATGTGATCGATACGGGAGGAGAGGTATTGAATGAGTTGGGCAATGGTCTCCGAACGGCGGACCAGATCGCCCATGAACCGTTCGAGATAGTCGATCAGCCGCCGTTTGTAGGTGACGACGGCGTTCGCGTCCGCCTGCTGCAACTCAAGGCTGCGAGCCACACCGGCCATGAAGGCTTGAGCGTTTTCGGCCAGGTCCTCAAAAACGCGGACCAGATCACGCAACACCTCATGCATCTTGGCAACGTCAGGGCCATCGAGTGACGTGGTGTCGTCAACCAGTTGACGCAACGCCAGAAGGCGGCTGGTGATGTCTTCCAGGGCAACGGTCTGCAGTTCGGCGCGACGGTACAGGGTTTGGTAGAAGACCGCCAGACCGGCTTCTACTGCCTCGCCCCCGTGGGACAGGCGATAGAGAAAGCGGGCACGGTAGAAGTCGTTCAACGACGATACGCGCGCGGTGTCGGGTTGGGATTCAAGGTTACCCCACTCCGCCAGTTGGGCCAGGGCGCTGCTCACTTCTTCAAGGCGCGGGGGGGAACCGGACCAGTTGGCTTCAGCGAGGACCTCATCCGGCCGCAGCTGGAGGCGGTACTGCCGCTTGGCTGCGGCGAATACATCCATGATGCTGCGGTAGAGCACGGCTTTCTCCGCACTCAGGTGCCGAAACAGTTCTGCTGCTGTGTTGGTTGTCAGCACTGGATGTGCTCCTCCTTCGTTCCCCTTGCTCGGCAAATAGTAACCGGAGTAACGGGATGTCAGGCAGGAGCGGGCCGACCCCGTTCTGTCACGGTGTGCAGGGCAGGGCACGAAGAGATCGGTCTATTCTGGAGGCTGCGTTTCTCGCGGCTGGGTCGATGCGCAGTGCCGCTCAATCAAACGCCCCACCGCAACCAGCGAAGGATGCACAGCGTCGGGCGGATTGGTGCGGATTTCTTGCTTGGCTGTCGACGGGTGGCCTGGTTATTTTGAATAAGTTCTGTTGTCGTAGTCGGGCTACGATTCAAAATCACATTTCAAGTTGACTGAAGTTTGAATAAAGTGTTTGAATCGCAGTATGGCTACGACTGGAACGAGCAAGCTAAATGCGCTCTATACCCGCCTGCCGCCGGGGATGCCGCTGACCTCGGAGGACCTGGCGGCGTTGGGCATCTCTGTGGATTTGGCCGTGCACTATGTGCGCGCGGGCTGGCTCACGCGCTTGGCTCGCGGGGTTTTCTGCCGGCCCAACGACACCCTAGGGCTGCATCCGAGCCTGACCCTGCTGCAGCGTCGCTTCAAAGGCTTGCACGTAGGCGGCAAGTCGGCGCTGGACTGGTACGGCGTGCGCCAGTATGTGGCGCAGCAGCCGGTGCTGCAGCTCTATGGCTGGGCGGCCGGGCGCCTGCCCGAATGGTTCACCGAGCGCTTTCCGGCCGAGTACCACCGCAAGCGGCTCTTCGATGAGCAGCCTGGCGCCTTGCTGCACGCCGGGCCGTTCGAGAAGCGTAACGGAGCGCCGCAGGTGTCGGCGCCGGAGCGCGCACTGCTGGAGTTGCTGAGCGACGTAGGCGTCCGCCAGCCGTTGCAGGAGGCGCGCGAGCTCGTGGAAAGTACCTACAGCCTGCGTGTCGACCTGCTGCGCGAGTTGCTGCAGCGCTGCACGAGCGTCAAGACCGTACGGCTCTGCCTGCAACTCGGCCGCGAGGCATCGCTGCCCTGGGCAGCCAAGCTCGATCCCGCCACGTTACCGACGGGCAGCGACCGGCCGTGGGTGTCCCGATCGGCCGACGGCCTGCTGGTGCTAAAACGATGAATCAGACCTATCTTGATACCGCGCGCCTGCTGACGCAGGTGGCGCCGCTGGTATTCGTGGACGACACGTTCGCGCTGAAGGGTGGAACCGCGATCAACCTCTTCGTGCGCGACATGCCGCGCCTGTCGGTGGACCTTGATCTGGTCTTTCCCGACCACACGTTGCCACGTGACGAGGCGCTGGTTCGCATCAATGAGGCCATCCGGCAAGCGGCTGAGCGCTTGAAGAAACATGGCTTGCAGGTGCACGCACCGGCGGCAGCAGAGGGGGAGACCAAGCTGTTGGTGCGGCGTGGAACCGTACAGGTCAAGATCGAAGTGAATTTCGTGATGCGGGGCACCGTGCTGCCGGTGCGTCAAGCCTCGCTCACGCCGACCGCGCGTGATGTGCTGATGGCCGACCTGGAGATCCCGGTGGTCTCGCTGGAAGACGTTTACGGCGGCAAGCTGGTGGCGGCGCTGGATCGGCAGCATCCCCGCGACCTGTTCGACGTGATGCAGCTTTTTTCGCACGAAGGCATCACGCCCGGTATCCGGCGCGCCTTCGTCGTGTACCTGGTCAGCAGCAACCGTCCGTTGCACGAGGTGCTGTTCCCTCCGCTGCGGGACATCCAGTACGACTTCACGCACAACTTTCATGGCATGACGGCGGAGCCGGTGCCGTTGGAGGCATTGCTCGCCGCCCGTGAGCGCCTGGTGCGCGAGATCCAGTTAGGACTGGACGAGGAGGAACGGCTTTTTCTGCTATCGATGGTCGCCGGTACACCGGAGTGGGCGCGGCTGGGCATTGATCACCTCGAACATCTGCCGGGCGTGCGATGGAAGCTGCAGAACCTGGCTCAGTTGCGGAAGACCAATGCGAAGAAGTTTGCCGAGCAGGCCGATCTGTTGGCTGCTCGGTTTGCCACCGTCGAGCCAAACGATGATGCTCCACCGGCCTTAAGAGCGGAGTGAGCATGGATGCGCTGCCCGTAATGGCTCCGTAGAACCGCTTTTGGCGTGGGCGGGCGCCTCCACGCGTGGGGTGCCTGGTGTACTCGTTGGGGGCGCAGCGTTGTGGAGCGAAGCAGAGCGAATGAGTTGCAGCTGCGACCGGCGATGGCTCCATGGTTGGCTCCATGGCGCAACGCCAGCGCAACGCCGTACCACAGCCTGCGGCGTGCTGCAACCGCTTGAGGCCTCATGATCGACCACATGTGAGTGCGTCTCAGGGCGTCGCCAGAGCGCCTTGAAGCCTATCCCCGCCCACCATGGAGCGGGGATTTTTTTTTGCTGGAATGGGTGGAAAAAGGAGTCAGGCCAGATGAAAACTTCAGCCACGGCAGCCGCTGTGCTCGCGGCTTCCATGCTCGCCGGCTGCGCCAGCCACAGCTTCAATGCCAGCAGAACCGAAACCGTGCTGCCTCTCAAGCGAGCTTGGGTGGACGGGCGCACCGTGGAATACGTGACCACCGATATTTCCGACGCCGCCATGGCCAAGGCCGCTGGCGCCAACTACGCGCCGCGCTTGGCCGGCGCCGTGGGCATTACCGGGCGCGCGTCGGTGCTGGAGCGGGTTTACAAGTTTCCCGGCGGCGAGCAAGCCAGCATCTTCCAGTCGGCTCCGCTGCCGGCGGGTGATGCCAACGCCGTGTCGGCCTACAGCCCCTTGTGGCGCATGGTGATGGTGCACTGGAAAAAACCTGCCAACGGCCGCGTGCTGAAATCCGAAGAAGAACTGCTGGCCGCAGAGGAACTCGGCGAGGTGGCGCTGGAGCCGACCAACGTGGTGGCGAACTGCCCGGTGACGCGGGCGGTCGATGGCAGCGCGCTGCGGGGCGTGCGCTGAAGCGGAGAAAGCCCGCCGCACCGACCGCCCAAGAAACCCGCCAGGCCATTTGTCGGCGGAATTTTGTCCGCAGTCAGTGCTGTGTGACCACGATGGGAGCGCCCTTGGTGATGACCATCGTGTGCTCGTACTGCGCTGACAGGTTGCCGCGGGCGCCCACCAGCGTCCAGCCATCGGACATTTCGTCAACGATGCGGCTCTTGGTCGAGAGGAAGGGCTCGATGGTGATCACCATGCCCTCATGCAGAAGGCGCGTGTCGGAAGGGTCAAAGTAGCCCGCGATGTGCTCGGGCTCCTCGTGCAGCGCGCGGCCCACGCCGTGGCTGCCCAGGTTCTCGATGACCTTGAAACCATAGGCCTTTGCCGTGCGCTCGATGGCGGCACCAATGCGGTTGATGGGCTGCCCCGCCCGGGCACCCTTCATGGCCTCGGCCAGTGCCATACGGGTCGCATGGCACAAACGCGTCTTCTGCGCCGTGGTCGGCGGCACCACCACCGTTCCACCCGTGTCGGCGAAGTACCCGCCCAGCTCCGCCGACACATCGACATTCAACACATCCCCCGCCCTGATCACCCGGTCGCCCGGAATGCCGTGGGCCGCTTCCTCATTGATGCTGATGCAGGTGTAGCCCGGGAAGTCGTAGGTGAGCTTCGGCGCGGACCGCGCGCCATGCTCTTCCAGCAGCCGCTCGCCGAGCCGGTCAAGCTCGCGGGTCGTCATGCCGGGTTCTGCGGCGTCGAGCATGTGCTGCAGGGTCATTGAGACAATTTTGCCAATGCGTTGGAGTGCGACGATGTCGTCTTGGGTTTCGATGGTCATGGGTCTAGGGGCGATTGATTGGATGCGGCGTTGACTGTAATGGTAGGCGCAACGCCCTCGGTAAGCCGCGCCTCACAATGGCCGGTCAGAACGCCCTGTGCGGAAAGTAAAGCGAAGATGTCCGCATACTGCAGCGCCGCCTCACAGAGCCGGCCACTGCGCGATGAGGCCATAGAGATGCAGCAGCCCGATGGCAAGGCAAATGCCAGATGAAACCAGCCAGAAGGTTGGCGAGTTCTCGGGGAACGCCGGCTTGAGCAGGGGGAACGCCACCGCCCGGCCCAGGTACACGGTACAAATGGCGCTGAGCGCCAGTTTGGTGAACGGAAGGCGGCCGATGGCGCCAGCGCCTGAAAATGCGTAGGCCGCCCAAACGAACAGAACCCCAGTGATCGCAAGCGTGACGAGCATCGGCTGGAGCTTGCGCGCCTCGGCGGCGCGCGCCATCTTCTCGCCAGCCCCCATGAACCGGTAGGCCGGTGCGCCCACGACGACGCACGCGGCATGCGCCAATGCAGCGGCTGCGCTGAGCGAACCGCCAATGGCGAGGGCTTGGGCTCCAGAGATGGGCATGGCAATTTGTGCGGGGTTGAACGAGTCGGGAAAGAAAACAGCTTGCGCTCACCTACGCCGCTTGCTGCGTTTGCGCGCCGGTCCCGCAGATTTCGTGCTGGCACGGACTGCGACAGAACCAACCTCAGATGCGGGATAGCCGATTGCAGGCGATTCCCAGCAGCCAAAACACCTATCAGTTTCTTCCCCTTGTGGGGGAATCCATATACGAATCGTTAGCCCTCACGCCTGTGGCTTGATTTATTGAAAGACACCGCATTTTTGATAAGACTTTCGAACGCTGAATCGTTAAGAACGTCGCCGTCAAAAATGTCGATAGCACGTCTGGTGCCTGCCTCTAAGCTGGCGTTGAAGAGTTTGAATGGATCTTTTAGCGAGGCACCTTGAGCGAAGGTCAGTTTGACCTTGTCCTTGTACGTCTCACCGGTGCAAATGATTCCGTCGTGCGACCAGACCGGAACGCCGGCAGGATTGGACGGCTTTACCCATTTCACTTCCTCTACAACGTCAGGATCAGCTCGATGGATGAGGGCACGAACGTGAGCAAGGGTACTGCCCCGCCAATCACCAAGCTCCTTGATCTTCTTGTCGATGCGCTTCGAAGGTGACTCTTCGTGCGATCTCGGGGCGTTTTTACTTGGAGACACAATACCCTCGACTGTGAGGATTAACGCCCAGGTTAACCGGCGGCAATGCCGAAGCATTGACGTCCGCGTTGAATCCGCCCAGTTATACCTTGCTGCTCACTCTCCAACATTGACCGTTAGCTCCCGACCGAAACGCAAACGCGCAACTTCGCAGGCCATTTCGGCGATGCGCTCAATTTGAGCACGACTGACATTGGTACCAACAAACCAGCCAGACTTAAGCTTTGAGAAGTGCTCAGCGGCCAGATCAGGGCGACCTGGATATAGTTCCGCCGGAGACCGCGCAAGATACCTTCTAGTGCGCCCATGTTTAGGGCGAGATGCAAACCGTTCTAGAAAGCTTGCGTCGCGAACTGACAGCGCCTCAAACACACCGACAAGAACTTCGCGGCCATTGCGGCAGGGGTGGAACTTGCCTTCGAGCGTGAAGCCGACTGGATGTTCAGACGCAATTGTTTGGCGCTGAGGCCTCGGCTCTATTGATGCGGGTGCGGCGGCTGGCTTCGTGAATTGGATTGGCCGTTCGCGCTCTTGTATCCCGCCGCTGTTCAGCGACACCTTCTCGCGAAGAAATTTTGCGACTGTATCGAGGTCTGGTTTGAACCCGCACAGACTTTCAACCTTGTCCGCCAACAGTTCCAGCAGAAGATCATCTTCTTCCGAGACTAGCTTTGACCAAGCCTCCGGTAGGCTAGAAAACATTTGCCTATTGCGGGAAATGTTTTTGTAATCCTCTCGTGCCGCCGCGATGGCCTGCCCAGATGAAACCTGGGCATAGCTGAGGTAACGGTCCAAGCGCGCTACGCTCTCTGAAATTTCCCTTTCAACAATGTCCAGCTTATAAACGCGCCTCTCTGTGTAGTCTCCCTGCTCTGCAGGGAGAAAGAAATTCCACTCCTGTCCGTCAGTGAGAATTGCGAGCGGAACTCCGATGTGAAATGCGTATTCAAAGAGTTGGCGCTCGGCTCCGGCACTTTGGCCAATTTGTTTGACTTCAATAAATGCGATTGGCTTGCTGGCTGGGTGACAAAGCGCATAGTCGACTCTGCGACCTTCTAGCGAGTACTCCGGACAGACAACTTGCGTGTCATAGGTTGGCCAACCAAGAGCCTGGAGTAGGCGTAGGACGATCCCCTGTGACACGGACGCTTCGTTGCCATATCGGCCAGCCTTGATGCCGGACTGGATGTCTTCAATGTGTTTTTGGAGCATTGCGTGTCGCGGAAATGTTTGTGGCTAGGTATAACGAACAAAGTAAGCGGCTGGCCGTAGGCCAGTCCGCTTGACTGGGTTAGGCAACGGGCTACCCTCTTTCGGTGATAGCAGTAGCAATGAGGTTTGCACCTATTGCTCCTGCACTGAACGAGACGAACAGTGTTGGTAGAAGTAATTCACTCTTCAATTTCGATGCAGTAACCGCGCCGTTTGAGAAGCCAACTAGCATTTCAGTAATTCCAAAGCTACTAAGAAGGAGAGCAGTGAAAACAATCATGAACAAGCCGACGCACAACAAGACAAGAGAATGCTTTCGAAATTTATGTGCAGCAGACAAGCACATTGCGAGAACAATTAATTCGAAGAAAAATAGAGATATAGATAGCTTGCTCATGGATGATAAATTTCTTGTTGATGTAGTTGCCTAACGAATTAAGCGGTGAGCGAAGCGAGTCCGCTTGAATTAATTGTTAGGAGGAATTATGGAGATGCGGGCAAAGGTCTACTGGGTGTTATTGTTTTGTATTCTTGCGCTTGGTGGGCACGTTTGGATTCTGTACTCCAGACTTGATATACAAGAGTCAAGATTAGAACTGATAACGTGCCAACAGAAACACCAAGCAACCACCTGTGGTGTGAATTAGATTTTCTCACCTCTATTGCTTGTCGTATATGGGCAACACAAGCACGCCACTGTTGGGATGCAAAGTTCGTTTCTTCAAACGGAGTAACACTTCCGTCGTCGTGTTTTGTGTGTTGAAAGTGCTTTAGGAATACATATAAGAAGTTTTCCATTTCTTTTACGTTAGCAGATTCAAACTCTGGGCTGTGTGCGTAAAGGATCATTTCATGGAATTGTTTTGTTTTGTTTTCAAACACAAACTGCTTCATAGATGACTCCTAACTAAATTTATACGACAGCGCCAACGCTGCTATCGGTCCAATAAAAAATCTCCGCATCGCATTTCCCTCCTGATATCGTCAGAACGACGGCGGATTCAAAAGTGAAGTGCAACACCCAAGTTTTCAATGAATGAGAGTGGAGTGCTGCGGGTTGTTGATCAGCAACTCGCGGTACACAGCCAGCGGTGATCGTACCCCCAGGCCCTTTCTGGGACGGTTGTTGATTTCATCGGCAATCGCATCGAGTTGCTCCTGGCTGTAGATGCTCAGGTCTGTGCCTTTGGGCAAGTATTGGCGCACCAGGCCGTTCATGTTCTCGTTGGAGCCCCTTTGCCAAGGACTGTGCGGGTCGCAGAAGTACACCGCTATGCCGGTCTGCTCGCTGAGCTTTTTGTGCATGGCCATCTCTCTTCCCTGGTCGTACGTCATGGAGAGGCGCATCGGCTGCGCAATGCCCAACAGCTTGTCCGTGAAGGCCTGCAAAACATTGGCTGCACTGGCTGGTCTGAACTCAGGCAGTTTGACCAGCATGACCAGTCGGCTGGTGCGCTCCACTAGTGTTCCTACCGCACTGGCATTGCCTTCACCCTTGATCAGGTCTCCCTCCCAGTGCCCCGGGAACTGGCGGTCTTCGATCTCGGGCGGGCGCACATGGATGCTCAGCATGTCAGGGATCTGGCCTCTTCGATCTTTACATTTGCTGCGCGGCAGCCGCTTGTTGTGGGCATGGCGCAAGGTAGCAATCAGCTCCTTGCGCAACTCGCCCACGGGCATGGCGTAGATGCAGTTGTAGATGCTCTCGTGTGACACGCGGTACTCATGGCCTTGGGGATACAAGCGTGCCAGTGTCAGGGCAATTTGTTCAGGCGACCAGCGTAGTCGCAGGAGGTGGATCACCAGGGCGAGCAAGACCGACTCGGGGTGCAGCTTGATCGCAGGTCTGCCTGAGCATCTGCGCTGCGAGGATTGACACTGGGCACGAGCGCTGCCATAGCCAAATGAACAGGCGTTGCGCCTTAATTCCCGACTGATGGTGGCCGGGGAGCGGCGCAGTTGCCGGGCAATTGCCCGCACGCTGTGGTTCTGCTGCGTCAGGCTGGCGATGGTGACGCGCTCTTCAGGCTGGAGCTGCTGGTAGTGCGAAGGGGAGGAGTGCATCTGCTGACCTTAGAGGTTGGCAGGTGTTGCGCTTCAGTTTTGAATCCGCCAACCTAAAAAACGCCAGATCAAAAAAGAAAAGCGGACGCGGTAATCGAATGCTACCGCGCCTGGGGGCATTGGGAAAGGGCGATAGCCCGTAGATCGCCTCTTCTTGCGCAGCATCTTGATTACGCTCGAAATGTCTTTCCCCCCGCCGTGGCCGGAGTTGCTGTGCGCCGCATAGATCGCGTGCGCCAGCCCCCGGCCAGCGCCCGCCGAGCGGCGTGCTGGCCTTTATCGCCATCGCGTTCTCTTGCGCGAGGCCAAGTCTTTGAGCATCAGGGTGGTGCCAAACCCGCGAGTGCAGACGTTGCCTGCCGGGCGTTTTCGCGCACACCAGGGAAGGGTGGTACTTCTCTGGCGCCCAGTTGCCGTCGGGGATGCGCCGCGTGGTTTCCGACCGTACTTGCGAGCCCCGGCCTTCGGCAACACACAGGAAGAGCTGCAGGGTGGATTCTGGCCTGAGCGGCCGGTTCATGTGCGAAAAATGTCTATAATGGTCAATATGTCTATTTTCGCCACAATGGCCTCAGACACTTGATCAGGAGCCCCAGTGACCACCGCACTGCTTGAACTCGACAGCCTTCCCCGCCAAAGTGCTTCGCAAGTGAAGAACAAATGGGGAGACGTGGTGCGCCAGGTGCGGGAGGTGGGCAGCGTGGCCATTACGAGCCATTCGGCGGTGGAGATGGTGCTGGTGGATGCTGCCACCTATCGGCAATTGACCACCGACATGCTGGCCCTCAAAGCGCGCGAGCAGTCGGTGCTGGAAGACCTGACGGGGCGGTTCAATGCGCGGCTCGCTGTGCTCCAGGCGCCTGGCGCGCAGCAGCAAGTAGCGGGGTTGTTCGATGCCAGAGGCAAGAGCGCCCAGCGGCCCAAGGCAGGGGCCACGTTTTAGATGGCGGAAGCGGAAGCGGATGGGGATGCGGGTGCTCGACTTGGCGCCAGGCCCTTCATCCTGGTACTGGCTGGCGTCAATGGTGCGGGCAAGAGTTCGGTGGGTGGCGCGCTGCTGGCCGAACATGGCTTGAGCTGGTTCAACCCCGACAGCTTTGCGCGAGAGTTGGTGGTGCAGTTGGGTCTGAACGTGCACGAGGCCAACGCCCGCGCCTGGGAGTTTGGCCGCTCTCAACTGGAGGCGGCGATAACGAATGGCAGCAACTGCGCCTTTGAGACCACGCTGGGCGGCAAGACCATTGCGGCCATGCTTGCCCAGGCGGCCGGTACGCACGACATCCTGATGATTTTTTGCGGCCTGCAGTCGGTGCAGTTGCACCTGCAGCGCGTGCAAGCGCGTGTTGCCAGCGGCGGGCACGCTATTGCCGAAGCAAAGATTCGGGAGCGCTGGGTGTCATCCCGCCTCAACCTGCTCAAACTCATGCCGCGGCTCACCCGCCTTCAGGTGTTCGACAACAGCGCGCAGGTGGCGGCCGGGCAGGACATCCCGGAGCCGGTGCTGGTGATGGAAACGTTGCGGGGCGAGTTGCTCTTTCCCGAGCCGAGCGACGCCCAGGCCTTGAAGGCAACGCCTGAATGGGCGCAACCGATGGTCCAAGCCGCCATCGAGCGCCAGGCAGGGCCGGCCTCGTAAAGAGCGTCAGGGGCCGTCGCGGGCTTCTCTGTACGGCGCACGCTGCCTGTGCTTGCGCGCGTTCGCTGTCCCGACCGCCAGGGGCGCTGGGACTCCAGCAAAGGCGACCCCAGGCCTTGCAATGGGAAGTGCTGCCATGCGCCTGCCAAAACGCCAGGCGTTGCAGCCCCGCCCATTACCCCTTCTTCTGCAGCATCTTGATCACGCTGGAAAAGTCTTCGCCGCCATGCCCAGCCAGGCTGTGCGCCGCATAAATCGAGCGTGCCAGGCCGCCCAGCGGCGTGCTGGCCCTCATGGCCGTGGCGTTTTCCTGCGCCAATCCCAGGTCCTTGAGCATCAGGTCGGTGCCGAAGCCGCCCGCGTAGCCTTTGCTGGCGGGCGCGTTCTCGTGCACGCCAGGGAAGGGGTTGTACTTCTCCAGCGCCCAGTTGCCGCCCGAGCTGCGGCGCATGATTTCTGAGAGGACTTTGGGGTCCAGGCCGTTGGCGACGCCCAGGGCGATCGCTTCGCTGGTGCCGGCCATCAGGATGCCGAGCAGCATGTTGTTGCAGATCTTGGCGGTCTGGCCGGCGCCCACGGCGCCAGCGTGGAAGATGTTGGCGCCCATCTTTTCCAGCAGGGGGCGGGCGCGCTCCAGGTTCGCTTCGCTGCCGCCGACCATGAAGGTGAGGGTGCCGGCAATGGCGCCGCCGGTGCCGCCGGAGACGGGCGCGTCGATAAAGGCGATGCCGGCGGCTTCAGCCGCCTTGGCGACCTTCTGGCTGGTGGCGGCGGCAATCGTCGAGCTGTCGATGACGAGCGCGCCCTTGGCGATTGCGCCCAGCAGGCCGGGTTGGCCGTCACGGCCCAGGAACAGGCCCTCGACGTGCTGGCTGGCGGGCAGCATGCTGATGACGACTTCGGCGCCCTGCACGGCGGCGGTGGCATCCTGCGCGATCTTCAGGCCGTCTGCGGCGAGCTTGTCGCAGGCGGGTTTCGAGAGGTCAAAGGCGCGGACGTCGTGGCCGGCTTTTTGCAGGTTGAGGGCCATGGGGCCGCCCATGTTGCCGAGGCCGATGAATGCGATGTGCATGGTGTTGTCTCCTGGTGGGGGTGATGGTGGGTGGAAGGGTTGCTTTGCTTTTGATAGCTGCCTGCGCTTATGGGGTAAGCGCCAGAGGCCGAAAAGGCTTGAAATTTCTGGGCTAAGGCCCGTGGTTCTTTCGCCGCACTTCCAGGCTGGATGCAGCGGGCGCCTTGTGCCGCCGGGGCGATGCCTTGGCCTGCGGGTTGAAGGCGAGGGCGGCGCCAATCCAGCGCTGCCACTGGGCGCGGGTGGCGTAGGCGTCGGGCTCGACCCAGAAGTAGCCGCGCATGCCGCCGCGCGGGTCCAGTTCGCGCAGGCCGGGCGTTTCGGCCGTGGCTTCGTGCTCGGCGGGCGGCAGGCGCACCAGCAGGTCTTCGCCTTTCACGGCGATGCACAGCTTCTCATGGACCATGAAGGCGTGGCCGCCGAAGAGCGTGCGCTCGTCCACCACGGCGTCCGCCCCCAGGTGCTCGGCCAGTGCGTCCCGCACGGCGGCGATGAGCCGCAGGGTTTCGTCGGCTATGGGGCGGGCGGGCATGGTGGGCAGCGGCGGATTAATGGGTAAAAATGCCGGTAGCGCTTGCTGTCTATGCGGTAGCAGCTATAGATTCGCTAGCGAATCGCGTCCGGCGCATCGCCATCCAGCATGCGCCGCGCAATGATGACCCGCATGATTTCGTTCGTGCCTTCCAGAATCTGGTGCACGCGGCTGTCGCGCAGCAGGCGCTCGAGCGGGTATTCGCGGATGTAGCCGTAGCCGCCGTGCAGTTGCAGCGCTTCGTTGCAGACGTTGAAGCCCGCGTCGGTGGCAAAGCGCTTGGCCATGGCGCAGTAGGTGGAGGCGTCGGGTGCGCTGGCGTCGAGTTTGCTGGCGGCCAGGCGCACCATTTGCCGCGCGGCAACCAGTTCGGTGGCCATGTCGGCCAGCTTGAATTGCAGCGCCTGGAAGCTCGCCAGGGTTTTGCCGAACTGCTTGCGCTCGTGCAGGTAGCTCTGCGCCTGGTTGAGCGCGCCTTGCGCGGCGCCGACGGAGCAGGTGGCGATGTTGATGCGCCCGCCGTCCAGCCCCTTCATGGCGATCTTGAAACCCTCGCCCTCGGCGCCCAGCAGGTTCTCAAGTGGCACTTCGACGTTGTCGAAGCTGATGGTGCGCGTGGGCTGGCTGTTCCAGCCCATTTTTTCTTCTTTCTTGCCGTAGCTGATGCCGGGGGCATCGGCCGGCACGGCAAAGGCGCTGATGCCGCGCGCGCCCGACTGGGCATCGCCCGTGCGGGCCATGAGCACCAGCACGTCGGTGGCGCCGGCGCCGGAGATGAAGGCTTTGGCGCCGTTGATGCGGTAGCCACCCTCAAAACGGTCGGCGCGGGTCTTGAGTGATGCGGCGTCCGACCCGGCGCCGGGCTCGGTCAGGCAGTACGAGGCCAGTTTTTCGCCGCTGGTGAGCAGCGCGCCCCAGCGCTCGCGCACGGCTTCTGTGCCCCAGGTGCCCAGCATCCAGGTCGCCATGTTGTGAATGGTGATGAAGGCGGTCGTCGATGGGTCGTATGCCGCCATTTCCTCGAACACCAGCGTGGCGTCGAGGCGCGGCAGGGCGAGACCACCAATCGATTCGGGCGCGTAGAGGCCGCAGAAACCCAGCTCGCCGGCTTTGGCGATGGTGGCTTTGGGGAAGATGGCCTGCGCGTCCCATTCGGCAGCGTGCGGCGCGAGTTCGGCCACCGCGAAGTCGCGCGCCGTCTGCGCAAAGGCGCGCTGGTCTTCGTTGAGTTCAAAGTCCATCGGCGGTTCTCCTGCTGTGTTTTGCTTTTGTTTTTGTAGCTGCTAGCGCTTACGGTATAAGCGCTAGAGCCTGATTTGACTCAAATTTCGCCTGAGCGGCGCGAGCTGTACAGCGTACGACTCAGCGCGGCCCAATTCCAGCGGCCACGCGCCAGGGCCGAAGCTGGCCGCGCCGCCGCGCTGGCGTCGCCCCCCTTCCCGCGAAGCGAGAGAAGGGGGGAGCGGCGTGAGCCGCTCGGGGGCTTACTTCAGACTAATCGTGGTGTTCACACCGTGGCTGGTCGTGCTGTCGTCGAACCAGCGCTGCGTCACCGTCTTGGTCTGCGTGTAGAACATCACCACCTGCTTGCCGTAGGGGCCCAGGTCGCCGAGCTTGGAGGCGCGCGAACCGGTGAACGAGAACAGCGGGACTGGCACGGGAATCGGCAGGTTGATGCCGACCTGGCCGACGTCGATGTCTTCCTGGAACTTGCGTGCTGCGGCGCCCGACTGCGTGAAGATGGCGGTGCCGTTGCCGTTGGGGTTGGCGTTGATGAACTCGATGGCCTGGTCGAGGTCGTCCGCCGCCACGATGGCCAGCACCGGGCCGAACACTTCCTGGTCGTAGATGGCCATGCCGGGTTTCACGCCCGAGAAGATGGTCGGGCCGACAAAGTTGCCCTTCTCAAAGCCGGCCACGGTGGGCTTGCGGCCGTCGAGTTCGAGCTTGGCGCCCTCGGCAATGCCGCGCTCGATCAGGCCTTCCACGCGCGAGAGCGCGGCGCAGGAGATCAGCGGGCCGACGTCGGTGCCTTTTTCGGTGCCGGCGTTGACCTTGAGCGTCTTGGTTTTTTCGACCAGCTCGGGAATCCACTTTTGCGCCTCGCCCACCAGAACCACCACCGACAGCGCCATGCAGCGCTGGCCGGCAGCGCCGAAGGCGGCACCGGCCAGGGCGTTCAAGGTTTGGTCCTTGTTGGCGTCGGGCAGGATGATGGCGTGGTTCTTCGCGCCCATCATGCATTGCGCACGCTTGCCGGCCAGGGTGGCGCGGTGGTAGACATGCGTGCCCACCTTGGTCGAGCCGACGAACGAGACGGCCTTGATGTCCTTGTGGTCGCACAGCGCGTTCACGGCCATTTCGCCGCCGTGAATCACGTTCAGCACGCCGGCAGGGATGCCGGCCTCCATGGCGAGTTCGACCAGGCGCATGGTGACCATGGGGTCTTGCTCGGAAGGCTTGAGCACGAAGGTGTTGCCGGTGGCAATCGCCATGGGGAACATCCACAGCGGAATCATCGCGGGGAAGTTGAACGGCGTGATGCCGGCGCACACGCCCAGCGGCTGCAGCAGGGTGTAGGTGTCGACACCGCCGGCCACGTTGTTGGCCAGCTCGCCGAGTTGCAGGTTGCCAATGCTGGCAGCGTGCTCGACCACTTCGAGGCCGCGGAACACGTCGCCTTCGGCGTCGGGCAGGGTCTTGCCTTGTTCGGCGGTGAGCAGCGCGGCCAGCTCGGCCATGTTTTCGCGGATGAGGTGCTGGTACTTCAGGAAGATGCGCGCGCGGGCGCCGATGGAGGTCTTCTTCCAGGTCTTGAAGGCTTCCTTGGCCGAGGCGATGGCCGCGTCGATTTCGTCCGCGGTGGCAAAGGGCACGCGGGCCAGCACTTCCTGTGTGGCGGGGTTCACCACGTTGCGCCATTCGGTGGTTTTCGATTCGACGAATTTGCCGCCAATGAGCAGCTTGACGGTGGGGGCCAGGGCGGCGACGGGAGTGGGTGCGTTCATGGGAAGTCTCCAATAAAGAGGGCAGGGCAGCGACACTGGCAACAGTGCACAGAACCCGGCCATGGTAGCTGTGCAGAATTGTCAGCACAATAGACAATCGTGCGCACGGAGTTTGCAAAAACGCACAACGAACCCGAATTCGAGGATACCGATGGACTGGGACAACCTGCGCTATTTCCTGGAGCTGGCCCGCGCCGGCACGCTGGTGGGTGCGGCGCGCCGTTTGGGCGTCGACCACACCACCGTGGCGCGGCGCATTCAGGCGCTGGAAAAGCAGGTCGGTTCGCCGCTGTTCGCGCGCGAAGCGGCGGGCCACCGCCTGAGCGAGGCGGGCCGCAGCCTGCTGCCGCAGGTCGAAGGCATGGAGGCGGCGTTTCTGGCGGTGGAGCACGCCGCGCCCGGGGTGCGCCAGGGCCTGCACGGCGCGGTGCGCATTGGGGCCACCGAAGGGTTTGGCAACCTGGTGCTGGCGCCGCAGTTGGCGCACTTTGCGTCTGAACACCCAGGCCTGGTGGTCGATTTGCTGGCGCTGCCCCGGCTGGTGCACCTTTCGCGGCGCGAGGCGGACATCGTCATTTCGCTGGAACGCCCGGCGCGCGGCGCGGTGCTGGTGGTGAAACTTGCCGAATACCTGCTGCAGCTCTACGGCGCGCAGGCTTACCTCGCCGCGCGGCCGCCCATCCACAGCGCGGCCGATTTGGCGGGGCACAGCTTTGTCAGCTATGTGGACGATCTGCTGTTCACCAAGGAGCTGCAAATTCTTGATGAGCTGCACCGGCCGGCGCATTTCTCGCTGCGCAGCACCAGCGTGCTGGCGCAGTACGAGGCCGTGCGTGCCGGGGCGGGCCTGGCGGTGCTGCCGGCATTTGTGGCGGCGCAGGACGCGAGCTTGCAGACCGTGCTGCCTGGCAGTGCACGCTTTGTGCGCACGTTCTGGATGTCCATGCCCGAAGAAAACAAGCACGTTGCGCGCATGCAGGCGACCTGGGCCTTTTTGCGCAGTGCGGTCGAAGCGCAGCAGGCGCTGCTGATGCCGCCGCAAAGGGCAAGCCCCCACGCGGCGGGGCAGAGCGCCTGATGGGCGCGGCGGGTGGCCTGTGCCACGGTAGCCAGTGGCAAGGTGCCGCCTGGGGCCTGTTCACCCGATCTATTGGCCAGCGCAGAGCGTCAGATCCGCCCCATCAGCAGCAGCACGACGAGGATCAGCACGACCAGACCGATGCCGCCGCTTGGGCCGTACCCCCAGGATCGGCTGTGGCCCCAGGTGGGCAGGGCGCCGACAAGGATGAGGATCAGGACGATCAGCAGAATGAGCGAGATGGACATGTTGGTTTCCCTTTTGTTGTGTGATGGACGCCATCTTGCAAGTGCCGTGGTCCGCGCTGCGTAGGCGCAAGCGCTAGTTTCGGGTCAGGGTTCGCACGGCGCTGTGGCATGGTTGGCATGCCAATGGTTTCTAAAACGATAGCAACAATCCCTTTCTGATAGTGCCAAAACTGCTGTTTTTCTTGTTATTTTCAGAAGCCTGCCGGTGCAGGTAGCATTGCAGGAGATGCACCGAGCCCCGACCACTTCCCGCTTTCCCTATTGGTTGCCAGGCGCACTGCTGGTGGCCGTGGGTTTGCTGTTCACCACCTTTCTGTACTTCGAGCAGCAGCGGCGGCTGAACCTCATTGAGCAATCGCGCTTCGAGCAGCAGGCAACCGAGGTCAGCCTGGCGCTCAAGGCGCGGCTGGCAAGCGATACCGAGGTGGTGTATGGCCTGCGGGGCTTGTTTTCCGCCAACCCCGAGCTGACGCGTGCGCAGTTCCAGCACGCGGCGGACGAGCTTGAAGCGACGTCGCGCAACCCTGGCCTGGTCAACCTGGCGTTCACGCGCCGCGTCGCGGCCAAAGACCTTGCGGCGTTTGAATTGCGCTCGCGCTCTGACGCATCCTTGCAGGCCTTGGGCCTGCCGGGATTGGCCGTACACCCGCTGGTGCCGCGCGACGAGTACTTTGTCGCCGACTACATCTGGCCGGTGCCTGGCAATGAGCAAATCCTGGGCTTCGACATTGGCTCCCAGCCGGCCAATCTGAAGGCCATGCAGCATGCGCGCGCCACGGGCGAGGCGGTGGTCTCCAAGCCCTTCATGCTGGTGCAGGCGACCGAGCCACGGCCGGGCTTCGTCATTCGCGTGCCGGTCTACGACGTGGCGCGTGTGGGGATGCAAGTGCCGCCGCCAGAGCATTTTCTCGGCGCCGTGGCGGCCACCGTGAATGTGCCGGAGCTGATGCACTCCACCCAGATGGGGGAAAGCGGAGCTGGCCTGGACATCCAGCTCGCAGACCTCGGGCCGCTCGGTGTGGCCCCCGGGAGCGAGCCGGCCAGTGTGTTTTACCGGAGCACGGGGGCTGCGCCCCTTATGCACCTGCGACCGGCTACGCGCAATGTGGCGGTGCACGACCGCCGCTGGCAACTGGTGTTCCGGCCCACCGAGCGCTTCCTGAGCCCGCCGGAGAGGCGGTTGCCTGCCAACACCGCTGCCGTGGCCGCGATGCTGACGCTGCTGCTTGGCGCCGTGCTCAGCCTGCTGCTGCGGCAACGGCGCCTGGCCTTGCTGCGTGCGCACCATTCGGACGCGGCGCGTGAGAAAAGCGAGGGGCGGTTCCAGGCCTTGTTCACGCAAGCGGCGGTGGGGGTGGCGCTGGTGGATATCGAGACCGGCCGGCTGAACGAAGTCAACCCGCGTTTTTGCAGCATCGTGGGACAGAGCAACGCGCAATTGCGCGAGCGCGTGCTTGGTGATCTGTTCCTGCCCACGCCAGGCGCCGAAGGCAGCGAAGGGGATCTTCACGCTCTGCGCACTCTGGGGGGTGGCGAGCTGACGCAAGAGCTGGGGCTGGCGTCCCTCGGCGGTGCGCTGGCACCGGTAGCCAGCGCCGCGGCATTGCCGCAGCGCTGGGTGGCGCGCACGGTCAGCGCCATGCGCTCGGGCGATAGCGCGGCGACACAGGCGATTGTCGTCCTGCACGACATCACCGCTCGCCGCGCCATGGAGGACGCCTTGCGGCGCAGCCAATCGCGTCTGGACGCGCTGCTGCACCGCCTGCCCGTGGGGGTGATGCTGTTGGAGCACGACGGCCATGTGACGCTGTGCAACCAGCGTTTCACCGAGCTGACCGGCTATACCCAGGCCGATGTGCCGAAAGCCGAGGTCTGGTGGCGCAAAGCGTACCCGGATGCGCACTATCGCAGCCAGTTGCAGGCGGCCTGGCTGCAAGCCTATCGGGTCGCCGGCAACGAAGGGGTGCTGCCCGAAGGTGAAGTCGAGCTCACCGGAGCAGATGGTCAGACGCGTGCGCTCGAAGTGGCCGGCGTGCGGGTAGGGGCCCAGCTACTGGTCACCTTTGTCGACCTTGCGCAGCGCAAGGCGGCCGAAAAGGAGATCCGCACCCTGGCCTACTACGACCTGCTGACCGGCCTGCCCAACCGGCGCCTGCTGGTCACCCGCATCAAGCAGGCGATCGCGCACTGCAAAGCCCCGGAACATTGCGCCCTGATGATGCTGGATCTGGACAACTTCAAGGCGCTCAACGACACCCGTGGCCATGAGCGCGGCGATGCCCTGCTCAAACTGGTCGCCGAGCGCATCGTCGGGTGCGTGCGCACCGATGACGCCGTGGCCCGGCCCGGGGGGGACGAATTTGCCGTGCTGCTCGAATGCGTTGGCGACAGCGCTGAATCGGCCCAGGCGCACTGCGAGCAGATCGGCCACAAGATTCTGGACGCCCTGCGCAAGCCCTACTTGATTGACGGTGAAGCGCACCACAGCACGCTGAGCATGGGGGTCGCCATGTTCAGTGCCGGCCACGCCAGCGTCGACGAACTGCTGCAGCGCGTGGACCTGGCCATGTACCAGGCCAAGGCCGCAGGCCGCGACACGCTGCGCTTCTACGACCCCAGCATGCACGCCCTGGCCAACGAACGCGCTGCGCTGGAGGAAGACATGCGCGCTGGCCTCGCCAAAGGCGAGTTCGAGCTGTACTACCAGCCGCAGGTGGACCACGGCCGTATCGTGGGCGCCGAAGCACTGCTGCGCTGGCACCATCCCCAGCGCGGTTTTGTCTCGCCGTCGGTCTTTATCCCGATGGCGGAGGATTCCGGCCAGATTCTGCCGCTGGGCCAGTGGGTGCTGGAGCAGGCTTGCCTGACGCTGGCGCAGTGGGCCTGCGACCCGCAACTGGCCGAGCTGGTGCTGGCCGTCAACGTCAGCCCGCGCCAGTTTCGCCAGGCTGGCTTCGTGCAACAGGTGCTGGCCACGCTCGCCAGCACGGGCGCCGCGCCGAGGCGCCTCAAGCTGGAGCTGACCGAGGGCCTGCTGCTGCACGACGTGAACGAGTCGGCCACGCGCATGACCGAGCTCAAGTCCTACGGTGTCGGGTTTTCGCTGGACGATTTTGGCACTGGGTATTCGAGCCTCTCGTACCTCAAGCGCCTGCCGCTCGATCAGCTCAAGATCGACCAGAGCTTTGTGCGCGACGTGCTGACGGACCCGAACGACGCATCCATCGTGCGCACCATCGTGGCCTTGGGCGCGAGCCTGGGCCTGCAGGTGATGGCCGAAGGCGTGGAAACCGTCGCCCAGCAGGAGTTTCTGGCGCGCCAGCACTGCTACGCCTGGCAGGGCTATCTGCTGAGCCGGCCCGTGCCCGCCGAACCGTTCGTGGCGCTGGTGCGTGGGCACGCGCCTGCGTGAGCAAAGCCTCTGCCGATGGCCTGAAACGGCTATCAAAAATATAGCTTCAGGCGCAATGCAGATAAGCGTTTGGCGCCATTTTCGTTAGAAAAATAGCGCCCAACGTCAATGCGCCCCTGCGGCGGCCCCGGCGTCACCCCCACTGCCAGGACGGCGCGTGAACCAGATCAGGACAATCAGCACCAGGAACAAGTACGCCGAGCCGACGAAGATGTCGTCCGCCGCGCGCGTAAAGGCCTGTTGGTCGATGAGGCGGTTGATTTGCACCAAGGCCTGCTCCTGCGACATCCCCAGCCCCTGGAGCTGCAGCAAGGTCTGCCCGAATACGCCCTGACCCTGCACCAGGCCTTCGGTGAGGTGGGCATGGTGCAGCGCGGCCCGGCTCTCCCACAGGGTGGTGGAGATCGAGACACCCATGGCGCCGGCCATGATGCGCACGAAATTGCTCAAACCGGCCGCAGCGGGAATGCGCTCGGGCGGCAGATCGGACAGGGTGATGGTTGTCAGTGGAATGAAGAAGAACGCCATGGCAGCGCCCTGGATCAGCGTGGGCACCAGGATGTGCCAGAAATCGGTCTGGGTGTCGAAGCGTGAACGCATCCACAGCACCAGCGCAAACACCACGAAGGCGCCCGTGGCCATGCGGCGGGGGTCCCAGTCGCTCACCTTGCGCCCCACCACGGGGGTCAGCATGATGGCAAAAATACCCACAGGTGCCAGCGCCATGCCGGCGTTGGTCGCGGTGTAGCCCATGAACTGCTGCAGCCACAGCGGCAGCAGCACCACGTTGCCAAAGAACAATGCGTAGGCCACCGACAGGGACAGTACGCCAAAGGCAAAGTTGCGCTTGCCGAAAAGCCGCAGATCCACCACCGGGTGGTCGTCCGTCAGCTCCCACACCAGGAAGACCGACAGTGCCACCACGGCAGCAATGGCCAGCGTGAGGATCAGCGGCGAGGCAAACCAGTCAAGCTCCTTGCCCTTGTCGAGCATGAGCTGCGTGCAGCCGACCCAGACCACCAGCAGCGACAGGCCCAGCGTGTCGATGGGCAGCTTCTTGCGCGGTGTCTCGCGGTGCCGGTAGATGCTCCACGTCACCGCCGCAGCGATCAGGCCCACGGGCACGTTGATGTAGAAAATCCACGGCCAGGAGATGTTGTCCGTGATCCAGCCGCCCAGCAGCGGCCCGACCACGGGCGCGACCAGGGTGGTGACGCCCCAGAGCGCCAGCGCCATGCCGGCGCGCGCGCGCGGGTAGCTGGCCAGCAGCAGGGTTTGCGAGAGCGGAATCATCGGCCCCGCCACGGCGCCTTGCAGCACCCGGAACACGACCAGCATTTCCAGCGACGAGGCAAAACCGCAGAGCCACGAGGTGAGCACGAACAGCAGAATGCTCGTGGTGAACAGGCGTACCGCGCCAAAGCGCTGCGTGAGCCAGCCCGTCAGGGGCACTGAAATTGCGTTGGCCACGCCAAAGCTGGTGATGACCCAGGTGCCTTGCGCCGGGCTCACGCCCACGTCACCGGCAATGGCGGGAATCGATACGTTGGCAATCGACGAGTCGAGCACGTTCATGAACGTGGCGAGCGACAGCGCCACCGTGCCCAGCAGCAAAGCCGAGCCATGCAGCGGCGGATGCGCCACGGGGGCGGGCCGGGCAGGCGCGGAAGGGGGCGGCGGTGCGTCGGGCGCGCCGGCAGGCAGCGCCGAAGCATCGGCGGTGGCTTGTGCAGCAGTCATGGTGTGGGGGCTAGGCGGCTCAGTGGGTGGCCGTGCGCACCGCCGCAGCCAGGACCGCAGCAGAGGCCCGCGCGCTCACCTTGTGGCCCAAGTTGGCGGCAATCGTTTTCTCAACGGCCGCGTCGGCGGCTTTCAACTGTTCGTCGTACACCGCCGTGGCCGCTACGGGGTCGCTGCGCTGGGTGCTCGAGAGCATCTTGCCGCTCTGGTCGGCGATATCGACCTTGACGTTCATCGACAGGCCGACGCGCAGCGGGTGCTTGGCAACCTCGGCGGCATCGAGGGCGATGCGCACCGGCACGCGCTGCACGACCTTGATCCAGTTGCCGGTGGCGTTCTGCGCCGGCAGCAGGGCAAAGGCCGCGCCAGTGCCCGCGCCCAGGCCGATCACCGTGCCGTGGTAGGCCACCTTGTTGCCGTACACGTCGGCTTCGAGCTCGACGCTCTGGCCAATCCGCAGCTTTTGCAACTGGCTTTCCTTGAAGTTGGCGTCGACCCACAGGTCGTCCAGCGCCACCACGGTCATCAGCGGTGCGCCAGCGGCCACGCGCTGCCCGAGCTGGACGCCGCGCTTGGCGACATAGCCGGACACCGGCGCCACCAGTTCCATGCGCTGCAGGGCCAGAAAGGCCTCGCGCACCTTGGCGGCGGCGCGCTGGACGTTGGGATGCTCCTCGACGCTGGTGCCTTCGGTCTGCGTCTGGCTCGCAGCGAGCTGCTCCTGCGCCGCCAGCAGGGCGGCGCGGGCTGCGGTGGCGGTGCTTTTTGCCGTATTGACGACGGCATTGGCGTGCTGGAACTCTTCCTTGCCGACGGCGCCGCTGGCCATCAGCGGCGTGCGGCGCCGCACGTCGTCTTCGAGGCGCGCAACCTCGGCCTCGGCGCGCGCCAGATCGGCGCTGCGCAGGCTGATCTGCGCCTTGAGCGTGGCATTGTTGGCATACAGGCTGCGCACTTCGCGCACGGTCTGCGCCAGTTGCGCCTGCGCCTGGTCGAGCGCGATGCGCGCGTCCGCCGGGTCCAGGCGCACCAGGGCCTGCCCGGCCTGCACATGGTCGGTGTCGTCCGCACCGATGGCCACCACGGTACCGCCGACCTGCGGCGTGATCTGCACCACGTTGCCGGCGACATAGGCGTTGTCGGTGGATTCGAAGTGGCGGCCACTGAACCAATCCCATGCGCCCCAGCCCACGCCCACCACCACGACGGCGGCGGCAATCAGGGTCAGGCCGCGGCGGCGGACAGTCTTGTTTTCATGGGGGGTCAGAGGTTCGCTCATGGTCGGCTCGCTTGCGGAAATTTCAGAAAATAGGGGGGCTTGACAGAATCAACGGGCGGCGGTCTGCAGGGCTGCGGTGTCGTCGCTCCAGCCGCCGCCCAGGGCATTCATCAGCGCCACGCGCACATCCAGGGCGCGGGCCTCCAGTGCCACGGCTTGGCGGCGCTGGGCCAACACCTGGCTTTCGGTGCCCAGCACCACCAGGTAATTGCCCAGGCCTGCGCCATAGCGCTCCTTGGCGTAGCGCCAGGCTTTCTCCGACCCTGCCTGCGCCTGCTGTTGCAGGGCCTGCTGGCGGGCGATGGACTGCACCGACGCCAGCGCGTCGCCAGCCTGCTTGACGGCGTCAAGCACCGTGGCGTTGTACTGCCCGATGGCCGCGTCGAGCTCGGCCTGACGGCCACCCAACTGGGCGCGCAGGCGCCCGCCGTCAAAGATCGGCAAGCGCAGCGCGGGTGCAACCCCTATCTGGCGTGAACTGGCCTGGAACAGGCTGTCCAGCCCCAGCGCATTGAGCCCGATAAAAGCCGAGAGGTTGATGTTGGGATAGAACTCGCTGCGGGCGGCAGACACCCCCTGCGTCGCCGCCTCGATACGCCAGCGCGCAGCGACCACGTCGGGGCGGCGGCCCAGCAGGTCGGCGCCGAGTACGGCAGGCACGGCAGGCAGGGCCAGTGCGCCCAGTTGCGGTGCGAGCGCGGGCAGGGCATCGGGTGCCTTGCCGGCCAGCACGGCAATCTGCCGGCGTGCCAGCGTCGCCTGCTCGGCCAGGGCTTCGACTTGCGCCGCAGCCTCGGGCACCGCGGCATCGGCCTGGGTCAGCTCGACCTGGCTGTCGAGACCGGCGGTGACGCGGTCGCTGGTCAGTCGCTTGATGGACTGGCGCTGCTCCAGCGCCTGCTGCGCCACCTGCTGGTCCGCCAGGATGCGCGCCAGCGCCACCCAACTGCGTGCCAGTTGCGTCGCCAGGGTATTGGCGGCGGCCGCGGCGTCGGCCTGGGCGGCGCGTGCCTGGCCCAGCGCGGCTTCGAGTTCGGCGTGGTGCAGGCCAAAGAAATCGGGGGTCCAGCTAAGGGTGGCCTGAAGGTTTTCGCTGTTGTACACGTTGCCGGCGATCGGCGGCGGATACAGGCCATTGGCGGTGTAGCGCTGGCGGGAGACATCGGCGCCGAAACCTGCCTGGGGCCCATTGGCCGCGCGGCGGGCGTCGGCCAGCGCAGCCGCCTGGGCGGCGCGTGCGCGCGCCACGGCCAGGCTCGGGTGCTGGGCCAGCGCCTCGCCCATCAGGGCGTCGAGCTGCACGTCGCCCAAGGCCTTCCACCACTGCGCAGTGGGAAGTTCTGCTGTGCTGGCAGGCGTGGTTGCCAGGCCCAGGGCTTGCGATGCGGTGCGCTCCAGGGGATGGTGCGCAGCACCAGGGTTGGCGCAAGCCACCAGGAGACTGGCGACAGCCAGGGCCAGCGAGCCACGAAGGAAGGTGCCGCGCGAGCGCGGACGCGAAAGGTCAGACATGACAGGCCTTGAGAGGAAAGTTATTTGCGGGCGGCTTCGCCATTGGCCAGCATGCGGCGCAGCAGGTCAATCAGTTGCTGCCATTCGTCCGTGGAGAACCCCGCCAGATGGGCATTCAGGGTGTCCGCAAGCACCGGCGTCAGCTCTTCGGCCATGGCCGTGCCCAGAGGCGTGGTGTGCACATGCACCACGCGGCGGTCGCTGGTGGAGCGCTCGCGCACGACCAGTTCCTTGGCTTCTAGCCGGTCGAGCAGCCGGGTCACTGCGGCTGGGTCGGCTTCCATGTCGCGGGCCAGTGCCGCCAGGGTGGTGTTCTGGCAGCGCGAAATCTTGTACAGCGGCAGGCACTGGGCGAAGGTAAGGCCACGGCCCTGGAGCTGTGTATCGGCCATGTTGCGGATGGACGAGAGCACGTTGCGCAGCAGGTAGCCCACGCTGTTCTCGGGCCGGATGCTGGCGGCGGTATACAAGTCGGGCGCTACGCCTCCCGCAGGGGCCGTGTCTGGCGCTGCGGCGAGCGGGCAGGAAGCAGCGGAAATATCGGGCGAATCCATGCCCGAGAATTTAATTGATAGGACAACTATTGCGCAAGCAACTATTCAGATAACCATGGGATTCATATGGGAATAAAAGACCCTCAGGCCCTCATCCTGGAGCGTTTTCCGACTCCCTGGAAAGCGCCTGGCGGCCCGCGCTCGTGAGGGTGAGGACTCTGCCCAGCTGGCTCTCCGAGCCTGGCTTGGGAAGCAGGGCCACGATCAGTCCGGCCGCGCGCAAAACGCGCAGGCGGTCAATATCGTGTTCGCTGGTAAGGGTGCAAGGCAGAGGCCGGTCGGCCAGCTCGCGCAGCAATTCCATGGACATAGGCATCTCCTTCGTCGTGCAATGGGGAGATTGTTGCGTCCACTCCATGTCGCCGCAATGACAGATACCTCTGGATACCTGCGTTGGGATTTGCCTCACTTCCGCCAGTGTCGTGGGTTGTAAGCAGGCTAAAAAAATGAACGCTGTCGAAATCGCCGTCAGGCCGGGCGCCAACCACGGCGATGGCCGGAGCTATCGCGCGGCTTGCCGCCGCAACCCGCTGGCAGCAGGGCGCAGCGGCGCTGCTTGCGGCCACGAAAACCGGCTCCCCAGGCCCGAAAACAGGGGAGCGCTCAGGTAACATTGCAGCCCGTCGGAGAGCTGGCCCGGGCCAGTGTGCCGATGCCGTGACCTTCGTTGGCACCGCGCCAGCGGTGCTTGCGCTACCGAGCGATCCGTGCGACTCAATTCGATCAAACTTTCCGGCTTCAAATCGTTCGCCGAACCCACCAACTTCCTGCTGCCAGGCCAACTGGTGGGCGTGGTGGGCCCCAACGGTTGCGGCAAGTCCAACATCATGGACGCCGTACGCTGGGTGCTGGGCGAGAGCAAAGCCAGCGAGCTGCGCGGCGAATCCATGCAGGACGTGATCTTCAGCGGCACGACAACCCGCAAGCAGGCCAGCCGTGCCAGCGTCGAGCTGGTGTTCGAGAACAACGACCACCGCGCCGGCGGCCAGTGGAACCAGTACGCCGAGATCGCCGTCAAGCGCGTGCTGACCCGCGACGGCACCAGCAGCTACTACATCAACGGCCAGCCGGTGCGCCGCCGCGACGTGCAGGATGTGTTCCTGGGCACGGGGCTGGGGCCGCGCGCCTACGCCATCATTGGCCAGGGCACGATCAGCCGCATCATTGAAAGCCGGCCCGAAGAGCTGCGTTTGTTCCTCGAAGAGGCGGCAGGCGTGTCGAAATACAAAGAGCGCCGGCGCGAAACAGAAAACCGCTTGCACGATACGCGCGAGAACCTCACCCGCGTCGAAGACATCCTGCGCGAGCTGGGCGGCAACCTGGAGCGCCTGGAAAAGCAGGCCGAGGTGGCCCAGCGCTACAAGGCCTTGAATGCCCAGGCCCAACTGCGCCAGCAGCAGCAGTGGTTTTTAAAGCGTGCCGACGCCGAGGCCGAGCAAGAGCGCGTGCGCCTGGACGGCCTGCAGGCCTTGAACGACCTGGAATCGCGCACCGCCGATCTGCGCCATGTGGAATCCGAGCTCGAAACCGTGCGCCAGGCCCATTACACCGCTGGCGACCAGGTCAACCAGGCCCAGGGCAAGCTCTACGAGGTGACGGCCGAAGTCGGGCGCCTGGAAGCCGAGATTCGCTATGTGGTCGAAGGCCGCCAACGCGTCGAGCAGCGCCTGGTGCAACTGGCAGCACAAATCGACGAGTGGGCCGGCCGCAGCGCGGGTGCGCAAGCCGAGCTCGACAACCAGACCGGCGCTGGCGCAGATGCCGAGGAGCGCGCCGAAATGCTCGCTGCCCAGGTCGAAGAACAGGCCGCTTTGCTGCCCGACCTCGAAGACGCCTTGCGCAGCAGCCAGCGCGCTGCCGATGAACAGCGCAATGCCGTCGCCCAGGTGCAGCAGCAGATTCAGGTGCTGGCGGCCGAACAGCGCAGCCAGCAGGAGCAAAAGCGCCAGCAGGAGCAGCGCTTCGAGCGCTTGCGCACCGACAGGAATGCCCTGGCGGCCCCGGACGAGGCGCGCCTGGCCAACCTGCAGCAGCAGCTCGATGCCGCCCGCGAACTGGCGGACACGCAGGCCGCGCGCCTGGCCGAGCTGCAGGACGCCGTGCCGGCGCTCGACGACGAGCGGCGCACGCGCCAGCAGGCGGTCAACCTGGAGAGCGCGCGCCTGACCGAACTCTCGGCGCGTATGGACGCCCTCAAGGCCCTGCAGGAAAAGCTCAAGACCTCGTCCAAGCTGCAGCCCTGGCTTGAGCGCCAGGGCCTGGCTGGCATGGCGGGATTGTGGACACGCATCCACATTGAAAGCGGCTGGGAAAACGCGCTGGAAGCGGCGCTGCGCGAGCGCCTCTCGGCCCTGGAAGTGGGGCGGCTGGAAACCGTGCGCGGCTTCCTCGGCCACAGCGGCAACGAGGCGCCGCCGGCGCGCTTGGCGTTTTTCAGCCCGCCGGTGGCGCCGCACACGCCGCCAGCAGCGGCCCTGCCGCGCCTCTCGGCCTTGCTGCGCGTGCACGATGCGGGGCTGGCCGGCATCCTCGCCGAATGGCTGCAGGGCTGCTACACCGCGCCAACGCTGGACGACGCCCTGGCCCAGCGCGAACGCCTGCAGCCCGGCGAAGCGATTTACGTGCCCGGCGGCCACGCTGTCACCGCGCACAGCGTGGGTTTTTATGCCCAGGATTCCGAGCAGGCGGGCCTGCTGGCGCGCGCGCAGGAAATCGAGCACCTGGAAAAGGAATTGCGCGCCCAGGCGCTTATCAGCGAAGAGGCCAAGAACGCCCTGGTCCGCGCCGAAGCCGCGTACCAGGACGGCGCGCAGCGCCTGGCGCAACTGCGCCGCGAGGCAAGCGAGGTGCAGGGCCAGGCACATGAACTGCAGGTCGAGCACCTGCGCATGGCGCAGTTGGCCGAGCAGGCGCGTGCGCGCAGCGCGCAGATCGAGGGCGATCTGGCCGAAGTCGAAGCCCAGCTTGCCGATTTGCACGAGCGCTCTGCCACCGCCGAGGCGCGTTTTGAAGAGCTTGACATGCAACTGGCCGACACGCAGGAGCGCCATGCCCAACTCGGCGAGCGCGCCATCGAGGCCGAACGCAAACTCGCTGAATGCCGCGAGCAGCAGCGCAGCCTGGAGCGCCAGGCGCAGGAGGCCGTGTTCTCACAGCGCAGCGCGGCGCAGCGGCGCGCCGAGCTTGAGCGCACCCTGGCGACGGCCACGGCACAAGCCCAGGCGCTGGCCGAGGAGCGCGTCCGCGCCCAGGGTGAGCTCGATCGCCTGACCGACGCCGCCGCCCAGGGCGGCCTGCAGCAGGTGCTGGCGAAAAAAATCGAAAGCGAACAGGCCCTGGCGGCCGAGCGCAGCCGCTACGACGACCTCACGGCCCGTCTGCGCGCCAGCGACGAGCGGCGCATGCAGCTCGAGCGCGCGCTCGAACCCCTGCGCGCGCGCATCACGGAATTTCAGCTCAAGGAACAGGCCGCGCGCCTGGGCCTGGAGCAGTACACGACGCTGTTGCAGGACGCCGAGGCGGACCTGGCGGCGCTCGAAGTCTCGATTGCCGAGGGCAGCGTCCGCCTGTCGGGCTTGCAGGGCGAAATTGACCGCCTGCAGCGCGAGATTGCCGCGCTGGGCGCCGTCAACCTGGCCGCGCTGGAAGAGCTCGCCGCCGCCAGCGAGCGCAAGCTGTTCCTCGACGCGCAAACCGCCGACCTCACCGAGGCCATGACCACGCTGGAAGACGCCATCCGCAAGATCGACGGCGAGACGCGCCAGTTGCTCTCGGGCACGTTCGACGCCGTGAACCAGCACTTCGGCCGCATGTTTCCCGAGCTGTTTGGCGGCGGCAACGCGCGCCTGATCGTCACCGGTGACGAAATCCTCGATTCGGGCGTGCAGGTCATGGCGCAGCCGCCAGGCAAGAAGAACCAGACCATCCACCTGCTCTCGGGCGGCGAGAAAGCACTCACGGCCATTGCGCTGGTGTTTGCCATCTTCCAGCTCAACCCGGCGCCGTTCTGCTTGCTGGACGAGGTGGACGCACCACTGGACGACGCCAACACCGAACGCTATGCCAAACTGGTATCGAGCATGAGCAAAGAGACACAATTCCTTTTCATCAGCCACAACAAAATTGCGATGGAAATGGCCCGCCAGCTCATTGGTGTCACCATGCAGGAGCAGGGCGTCTCGCGCATCGTCGCGGTGGACATGGAATCGGCGCTGTCGATGGTGGGCACATGATTCCCCCTGCGCCGCTTCGCGCCACGGGCGCTGCCGTTCCCTGGCGAAGCAGTGGTCAGAATTGAGCCTTATGTCTAGCGCGCTATTTTTCGCAAGCCGAGAACGTTTTTTATGAGTACCTTGCAAATGAGTCTGGCCGTGATCGGCGCCGTATTGTTGGCCCTCATCGTGGCCTGGAACGCCTGGACCAGCCACAAGAACGCCCCGCGCCGGGCCGAGCGCAGCGATGCGCCGCGCCAGGAGCCCGCGTTTGACGGTGCCGTGCCCCTGGCGGACGCCCCGCCCGGCGCCGCTGGCAGCTTCGCGCAGGTGGCGGCAAGTGGCGAGAGCGATTTCGCCCCTGCGCTGCCGGGGGACGACGCACTGGTGCTGCCCCCCACCAGCCACGCCAGTGAGCGGCGCTACGCGCTCGACGCCCTGATCGATGCGGTCGCGCCGCTGGTGCTTGAGCACGCCCACACGGGCGAGGCCGCGCTGGCCGCGCTGCCGCCCACGCGCCGCGCTGGCAGCAAGCCCTTTGCCATTGAGGGCCAGAACGAGGCCACCGGCCAGTGGGAGATGCCCGCGCCCGGCCAGCGCTACCGGGCCTTCCAGGCAGGCGTGCAACTGGCCAACCGCACTGGCGCACTCAACGAGATTGAATTTTCTGAATTCGTTGCCAAGACGCAGGCCTTCGCCGACGAATTGGGTGCCGCCCCCGATTTTCCCGACATGCTGCACGAGGTGGCCCGCGCGCGCGAGCTTGACCAGTTCGCCAGCGACCACGACGCCCAGCTCGCGTTCCTGCTGCGCGCCCGACAAGCCGCCTGGAGCCCCGGCTACGTGCACCAGAACGCCGCGCGCGCCGGTTTCGTCGCTGGCACGCTGCCCGGCCGCATGGTGTTGCCCGCGATCGGCGAGGGCGGCGGCGCCGTGTTGACGCTGGCCTTCGACACCCAGGCCGCGCTCTCGGACGACCCGGAGCAATCCGCCGTGCGTGAGCTGCTGCTCAGCCTCGACGTCGCGCAGGTGCACCGCAGCGAGCAACCCTTTGCGCGCCTGCGCGAGGTCGCCCGCCTGCTGTGCGAGAGCATGGACGCGGTGCTGTGCGACCAGAACGGTGTCCCCCTGCCCGCCATGGCGATGGACCCCATCGCCGCCGACCTGGAGCTGCTGTACGACCAGCTCGATGGCCGCGACCTGTCGGCTGGCTCGCCGCAGGCGCGGAGAGTGTTTAGTTGAAGCCCCCCCTGAGCCGCTACGCTCCTCCATGCAGCCGCCAGAGGCGCCAGCCCTTCGGGGATGTCCAAGCCTGCGCAGGCAGGCTTGGAGCCGCACCCCTCAGCCCCCTCTCTCGCAGCGCTGCGCGTTGCGGGAGGGGGGACGCCGCCAGCGCGGCGGGGCGGCCCTTGCGCGGCGGCCGCTGGTGGGGTTCGCACCAGTTTTAAACGCCGTCGGCGGTTCGAAGCGCCACAGTCACTGAGATGCCCAAAAATTTAGACCTTTTTTCGGCTCCAGCGCAATCAGAGCAAGCGCAAGCAGCTATAAAGATAGGAGCTTTGCGCCGGCAGTTGGACCGCTGGGCGCACCAGTACTACGTGCAAGACGCGCCCGAGGTGCCCGACGCCGAGTACGACCGCGCTTTTCGCGCGCTGCAGGCGCTGGAAGCGCAGTTCCCTGAGTGCGTCACGCCCGAGTCGCCTACCCAGCGCGTGGGCGGCGCGCCGCGCCCTGAGCTGACCCCGGTGCGGCACGCCGTGCCCATGCTGTCCATTCACACCGAAACCGACGTGTCGCCCGCTGGCGCACTCGCCTTCGACGCCCGCGTACGCCGGGAACTCGGTCTGGCGCCCGATGCGCCGCCTGTCGCCTACGTGGCGGAGCTCAAGTTCGACGGCCTGGCCATGAACCTGCGCTACGAGGCCGGCGCGTTGGTGCAGGCCGCCACCCGGGGCGACGGCGAAGTGGGCGAGGACGTGACGCACAACATCCGCACCATTCGCCAGATTCCTTTGCGCTTGCCGAGCGATGTGCCAGCCATTCTGGAAGTGCGCGGCGAGGTCTACATGGCGCGCGCCGACTTCGAGCGGCTGAACGAGGCCCAGCGCGAGCGCGGCCAGAAAACCTTCATCAACCCGCGCAACACCGCCGCGGGCGCGGTGCGCCAGCTTGACCCGGCGATTGCGGCGCAGCGGCCGCTCCGGTTTTTTGCCTATGGCTTGGGTGAGGTCACGCCGGTGGCGCAGGGCGGCCCGGATTTCGCCACCCACTTCGACCTGCTCCAACAACTGAAACAATGGGGTTTTCCGGTCGCAGCGCAGACCACACAAGCGCTAGGCGCTAGCGAATTGGTAGCGTTCCACGAGCGCATCGCCGCTGAGCGCGACCAGCTCCCCTACGACATCGACGGCGTGGTCTACAAGGTCGATTCGCTCGCCCTGCAGCGCCAGCTCGGCTTCAAGACGCGCGAGCCGCGCTGGGCCGTGGCGCACAAGTTTCCGGCACAGGAGATGGTCACCCGCATCGAAGGGATCGACGTGCAGGTCGGCCGCACCGGCAAGCTGACCCCGGTGGCGCGGCTGGCGCCGGTGTTTGTCGGCGGCGTCACCGTCACCAACGCCACGTTGCACAACCTGTTCGAGATTCGCAAGAAGGGCGTGCGCGTGGGCGACGAGGTCATCGTGCGCCGCGCGGGCGACGTGATTCCCGAGGTGGTGGGTGTGGTGCCGGGCAAGCGGCCAAGCTATGTGGCCAACTTTCGCATGCCCAGGCAATGCCCCATCTGCGGCAGCGCCGTGGTGCGCGAGCCCGGCGAGGCCAACCACCGCTGCACCGGTGGCCTGTTCTGCCCGGCGCAGCGCAAGGAAGCGCTGCTGCACTTTGCCGCCCGCCGCGCCATGGACATCGACGGCCTGGGCGAAAAGCTGGTGGACCAGTTGGTCGATGGCGCCGTGGTGCGCACCTTGCCCGACCTGTACCGCATCGGCCTCGTCGGCCTGACAGCGCTGGAGCGCATGGGCGAGAAATCGGCGCAGAACCTGCTGGCCGCGCTGGAAAAATCCAAGAGCACGACATTGCCGCGCTTCTTGTTTGGGCTCGGCATCCGCCAGGTGGGCGAGGCCACGGCCAAGGATCTGGCGCGGCATTTCGGCAGCCTGGACGCCATCTTGCAAGCCAGTACCGAGCAGTTGCTGCAGGTGCGGGATGTCGGGCCGGTGGTGGCCGAGGCCATCCACACCTTTCTGGCCCAGCCGCACAACGTCGAAGTCATCGAACAACTGCGCGCCTGTGGCGTGCACTGGCCCGAAGGCCCGCCGGCCGAGCGCACGCAACTGCCGTTGGCGGGCATGACGGTGGTGCTCACCGGCACCTTGCCCACGCTCAGCCGTGAGGCCGCCAAGGACCTGCTGGAGGCCGCGGGCGCCAAGGTGGCGGGCTCGGTCAGCAAAAAAACCAGCTACGTGGTGGCCGGCGAGGAGGCCGGCAGCAAGCTCGCCAAGGCGCAGGAGCTGGGCGTGCCCGTGCTGGACGAAGCCGGCCTGCGGGCGCTGCTCGGGCAGGGCGCTTGAGTGCTGGCGCGCGCCACCAGCCAACCGGTTACAAGGAGAACGGCCGCATGACCCGCAAACCCGTCGTCGGACTCGCCCTGGGCAGCGGCTCGGCGCGCGGCTGGGCGCATATCGGCGTGATCCGGGCGCTGCAGCAGGCCGGCATCCAGCCCGACCTGGTCTGCGGCGCCTCGATTGGCGCCGTGGTGGGCGCGGCCTATGCGCTGGGCGAGCTCGACCGTTTCGAACAGTGGGCGCGCGGCCTGACCGGGCGCACCGTGTTCTCGTTCATGGATTTCAAGCTCTCGGGCGGCATGCTCAAGGGCGAGCGGGTGATCGAGTTCTTCCGCAACCGCTTCTCCGACCGCCCCATCGAGGCGCTGGACATCCCGTTCGCCGCCGTGGCCACGGGCCTGCATTCGGGCAGCGAAGTGTGGCTGCGCACCGGCTCCACGGCCGACGCGGTGCGCGCGTCCATGGCCTTGCCCGGCCTGTTCACCCCCGCCCAGCGCGAAGGCCGCCTGCTGGTCGATGGCGGGCTGGTCAACCCCGTGCCCGTGTCGCTGGCGCGGGCCATGGGGGCCGACATCGTGATCGCCGTGGACCTGAACGCCGACATCCTGGGCCGCCATCTGCGCGGGCCCGGCGCCAACGGCGCGAACGGCGCGAACGGCGCGGCCAAGTTGCCCGCCCAAGCACCGGAGAACGATGAGGACACCGCCGGCTGGCTGAGCCGCCTGCAGGATGGCTTTGCCTCCCTGCTGCCCGCGCCCGACCCCGCCCGCGTGCCCACGCCGTCGCTGGTGGAGGTGGTGCTGGCCAGCGTCAACATCATGCAGGTGCGCATCACCCGCAGCCGCATGGCCGGCGACCCACCCGAGGTGATGATCGCCCCGCAACTGGCCCACCTGGGGCTGATGGATTTCTACCGCGCCGAAGAGGCTATTGCTGAAGGGCAGCGCGCGGCGGAGAAGACGCTGCCGTTTTTGCAGCAGTTGGGGTTGGGGTCGACATAGGCCGTTTATGCCGTGTATCGATCTGGATGCGAGGGTTCCCGTTGGGACGGAATACCTTGGTAGCTGCAATCGACCCAGAGTGGCCGGTTGCATCGCCCATCTAGCCTACTGCTTCAGACTGGTTACACGTCGTCGCGCATTCCATTGCACCCTGCCGTTGCCCCTGAACTGCGTCAGCACCTATGGTGCCTGACACTGTGGCGGGCTGGCTACTGCTAAAGAGCTTCGCCGTTGAAGGCAGCCGTTAGGTCGGGCCTCTCCAAAATACCTCATGGCAGTCAGCTTCCTTGCGTCAGTCGGCTGCAATCTTGCATTCGTCCTCTTCGTCGACGATGAACAGATGACGCTCGTCTTGTAACATCAAGTTCCCTATCAAATTCCAAGCCAGACCATGCCCGTTAACGAAGCAATCGCACTCGCATCTGTGATTCGGCTCATTCAGCCAATAACAAAGGATCTTTATGAGGGGGCAAAGAAAATTGGTGCGAGTGGATTAAATCGCTGGGAGCAAAAAAGTTCGATTCAAAAAATTGGAAGACGAATAAAGGCAATTGAACAAGTCAGAACAATTTGGAAGCCGGAGGGTCCTATCTCGCTTCGTGAATTCTTTCATCCGCCAAAATTTATAATTGATAAAAAGGCTGTCAGAATCACAAGAATTAACGAACTGTCTGCCAATGCCGTTGTTGTTCAAGGAATTGTTGGGCAAGGAAAATCAGTGATGATGAGGAGTTTGGCGTTAGAAGAGCTTCTAAGTAATGATGCAAAATGGTTGCCGGTATTTTTGGAGTTAAAAGATTTAACCCCAAAAATTGGACTCATTCAAGCAATATTTAGACAATTGGATTCTTATGATATTGATGTTGATGACATAACGTTAGATTATATGTTTAGGTCGGGCAAGGTGGCGCTCTTGCTAGATGGATTTGATGAATTGGATCAAGTGATTGTCAAAGATGTTTCGCTTGAAATAGAGAGTCTCGTCAGAAAATATCCTGAACTTAAATTGATTGTTTCCTCAAGGCCAGGGCACGAGATTCAAAAATCAACATCTCTTCAAGTCTTACCCATAGCCCCGCTGGCTGAAAGCGAATATAGTGCGTTTTTGGATCGGTTGAAGGTTGATTCGAAAAAATCACTGGCATTACGCCAGGCAATAAAAAGTAGTCCCAGTAAGATCAGCACATTAATCACCACGCCACTCATGCTGACATTGGTGGTTCTTGTCTATGAGTCCGACTCAGAAATTCCAGACACCCTTCCGGAGTTTTTTGAAGGGCTATTTCAAGTTGTTTTCACAAGGCATGATCGCCAGAAAGCGCACTTCAATAGGAGACATCACTGTGGCCTGTCTGAGCGCAAGCTTCAACAGCTGTTTGAGGCTTTCTCCTTTATGACGATTCAACTGGGATATACGCGAACAATCTCTCATAAGCAATTTGAGGAAATCTTCGAGAGTGCTCTTGCATATACCGAAAACATAAAATGCGAATTAGAAGATTTTAAACAAGATATGACAAAGGTCGCTTGCCTTATGCTGGAAGATGGCAGTGATTCTATTTCATACTTGCACAAGAGTATTCTTGAATACTATGCTGCCGCCTTTGTCCGGCGCTTAGACGATGAAAGTGCAAATCTCTTCTATAATAGAATACTTGATAATCCCCGCATATGGAATGACGTGCTAGTGTTTCTTAAGTCGATAGATGGGGTTAGGCACGCTCGATTTTATGTCCTACCTGTAATTGCTGATCACAAAGAATGTATCATAACGCCTTCAGGGAAGGCTAATGATGGGCAGCTCGCGCTATTGATTCGTAATTTGTATCCTGAGCTTGGTGTTTATTATAAACAGCAGGATGACGGAAAATATCATCGTGGTGCTGTAGGTGATCTTTTTTCGAGAGCTGGTGAGGAGATAGGGGGGTTTGGATTTCTTGTGATGGATATTCTTTTTAAAGAATCCCCTGAGGAGGTAAGCAATCTGGAGGAAACATATGGGTGCTTACCAATTGCTGTTGATAAGGTTTTTGGTGTTCACGTGCCAGCGATAATGTTTTTTAAAAATTTTGGTGTCGCGAAGCTGAAAGAGTCTATTGGTGTGTTCGAGAATCGACTCATTCGCGCAGAAACCGAGGCTAAGGCCATCATTGCCGGTGAAGAAAAGAAAAAGCTCATATTTGCATTACCAGTAAAGAGAAGCGTGGTTCAGCCAGCGCGCGACTAGGGCGCTACACCGCCGTCGAATCCCGAAGCCGCCTCGGCCGCTACAACCCCAAACCGCAATTCCCGCCGATTGGCGGTATAACTGCGCACCCCCCGCCCTCCATGCGAGGGGCCTGCAAGCCATCCATCCCGCCTGCAAACTCCTAATTTGATAGCTTCTAGCGCTTGTCCACCAAGCGTTTGAGCCACTTTTGACCCCAATTCCCATGTCTTTCCCTGCTTTCCTGCGCACGCGCTGGGCCGCGCTGCGCCCGGTGTGGGCGCGCATGCTGCAGCGGCCCGAAAAGCTGCTGTCGCTGCACAGCCTGCTTTGGGCGTTCATCGCCGCCGGGCTGGCGATGGTGTTGTATGTGCTGGTGCTGATTCCGTTCACGCCCGCCATCAGCGACATCCGCAAGGCCAAGACGGAGCAGCCGGCGCAGCTCGTCGCGGCCGATGGCAAGCTGCTGGCCGAGTACCGCTGGGTGAACCGCGCCTGGGTGCCGCTCAGCGAGATCGCCCCGCCGGTGGTGGATGCGCTGATCGCCACCGAGGACCACCGCTTCTATAGCCATTGGGGCCTGGACTGGCGGCGCACGGCGTCAGCGCTGGTGCGCACGCTGGGGGGCGATAAGCAGGGCGGCTCCACCATTACGCAGCAACTGGCGCGCAACCTGTACCCCGAGGAGATTGGCCGCGCGCCCACGCTCACGCGCAAGATCAAGGAGGCCATCACGGCGCTGAAGATCGAGGCGCTGTACTCCAAGGACGAGATCCTGGAGACCTACCTGAACACGGTGCCCTTCCTCTACAACGCCTACGGCATCGAGATGGCGGCGCGCACCTATTTCGACAAGTCGGCCGACCAGCTCAACGTGCTGGAGAGCGCCACGCTCATCGGCATGCTCAAAGGCACGGCCTACTACAACCCGGTGCTGAACCCCGAGCGCGCTCAAGAAAGGCGCAACACCGTGCTGGCGCAGATGAAGAAGCACGGCAAGCTGACCGAGGCGCAATACACCGCGCTCACCAAGCGCCCGCTGCGCATCCGCTTCGAGCGCCAGGTGGAGGCGGCCGGCCCCGCGCCGCACCTGGCGCAGCAGTTGCGCAAGCAGCTCATCGACTGGGCCGACCGCAACGGCTACAGCCTGTACGCCGACGGCCTGGTGATCCGCACCACCATCGATTACCGCTTGCAGCAGCTCGCCAACCAGGCTGTCGCGCGCCAGGGCCGGGCGCTGCAGGGCGTGGCCGACTCGGCCTGGGCCGCGCGCAATGCCTGGAACCCCAAGAGCCCGCTGGTGCGGCAACTGGTGCGCGAATCGGCGCGCTACGAAACCGCCGTGGCCAAGGGCGCGGCGCCCGAGGACGCCCTGAAGGACCTGCTGGGCGACCCGGCCTTCCTGCGCACGCTGCGCCAGGACAAGACGCGTGTGCAGGCCGGCTTCATGGCCATGGACCCGCGCATGGGCGATGTGCGCGCCTGGGTGGGCAGCCGGGATTTCGCGCAAGACCCGTTCGACCACGTGCAGGCCGCACGCCGCCAACCGGGCTCCACCTTCAAGCCCTTTGTGTACGGCGCCGCGTTCGAGCAGGGCCTGCTGCCCACCGACACGCTGATGGACACCGCCGTGGAAATCCCGCTGGGCAACAACCAGGTCTGGCGCCCGACGGACGGCAACAAGCCGCCGAGCGAGATGCCGATGACGCTGCGCGACGGCCTGGCGTATTCCAAGAACACCATCACCGCGCAGCTCATGCAAGAGGTGGGCCCGCTGCGCGTGGCGCAACTGGCACGCGCTATGGGCGTGCGCGAATCGAAGCTGGACGTGGTGCCCTCGCTGGCGCTGGGCACCAGCCCGGTCACGCTCAAGGAAATGGTGGCGGCCTACGGTGCCATCGCCAGCGCCGGCCGCTACCGCGCGCCCCGGGTCATCACGCGCATCGAAGACAAGAACGGGAAGGTGCTGGAAGACTTCGCCCCCGCCGCGCCCGAGCGCGTGCTGGGATTGAGGGCCGCCCAGGAACTGCGCGACGCCATGCGCGGCGTGGTGGACAAGGGCACGGGCGTGGCCATCCGCAGCCGCTACGGTATCACCGCCGACGTGGCCGGCAAGACCGGCACCACGCAGGACAACACCGATGGCTGGTTCATCCTGATGCACCCGCAGCTCGTGGCGGGCGCGTGGGTGGGCTTCAACGACGGGCGCATCACCCTGCGCAGCGACTACTGGGGCGAGGGCGCGCACAGCGCGCTGCCCATGGTGGGCGAGGTGTTCCAGCAGGCGTTGCGCGCCAAGGTGATCGACGGCAACCAGCGCTTCATCGACGAGAACGAGTCCAACTGGGTGGGCAGTGCCGTGGCCGGCGTGCGCAACTGGGTGTACGACCTGTTCGGCCGCCGCACCGGCGGGCCGGACGCCCCGGACCGCACTGCAGGCGCCGTGCCGGCGCCTGGCACCACGCCCGCTGCGCCCGCTGCGCCCGCCGCGCCGGCCCCCGCCGAAGCGGATCGGCCCGAGATCACCGAAGCCCCGCTGGTGCCGCTGGAAAACGCGACGCCCCGGGCGCAGCCCCTGCCGCCGGGCACCGACGGCGAGCCGCCGGAGGCCGCGAGCCCGGAGATGGCCCCTGCGCCGCAGCCGGGCATTGTGGTGACAACGCCACCTGCGCCGCAGTCTCAGCCGCAGCCTCAGCCTCAGCCGCAGCCGCAGCCGCAGCCGCAGCCGCAGCCGCAGCCGCAGCCGCAGCCAGGCATGGTGGTCACCACGCCGGTGCAGCGCGGTGTGGTGGTGCCTGCGCCGGCTCCGGCGCAGGGCAACGTGCCGTTTTTCGTGGAAACGCGGCCCTGAGAGATCGCAAACACGCTCTGACTGCAGAGGCTCCCTAGTCGATGTCCACGCAGTGCACACCGTAGCTGCCCGTGCGCCGGTCGGCAAAGAAGCGCACCAGGGTTTCTTTCACCGTGCGAAACGCCAGCTCGTCCCAGGGCACCTCGTCCTCGGTGAAAAAGCGAGCCTCCAGGGTTTCGAAGCCGGGGTCCAGCCGCTCGGACAACAGGTGGGCCCGGTAGAACAAATGCACCTGGCCCACGCGCTGTACGTTGAGTACGGCAAACAGCGGCCCGAGCGCGATCTGCGCGCCGGCTTCCTCGTCGGTCTCACGCGCTGCGCCCTGCGACGTGGTTTCGCCCAGCTCCATGAAGCCAGCCGGCAGCGTCCACTTGCCCCGGCGCGGTTCTATGGCACGCAGGCACAGCAGCACGCGGCCATCGGGCAGCACGGGAACAGTGCCCACCACGTTGAGCGGATTTTCGTAGTGCACGCGCCCGCAGTTGGGGCAAACGGCGCGCTCGCGCGTGTCGCCGTCGTCGGGCAGGCGGTAGGCCACGGCCGTGCCGCAATCGCGGCAGTATTGGATGGGGCTGTGCTGGCTCATGCAAAATTCAAGGGAAAATTGGCCGTCAGCGCTTATTCCACCTGCGCGTGCAGCTATTGAAAAGTGAGTTGCTTTATGCCACCCGCAGGCGCAGTGGCGCGAGGCCATCGACGCCGCCTTCGAGCAGGTCGCCACGCTGCACGGCGCCCACGCCAGCCGGGGTGCCGGTGTAGATCAGGTCGCCGGGCGCGAGCTCCCAGGCCTTGGAGAGGTGCTCGATGACCTCGCCAACGTTCCAGATCAGTTGCGCCACGTTGCTGCGCTGGCGGTCCGCGCCATTGACCTGCAGCCAGATGCCGGCCTGCTGCACGTCGCCTGCTTGCGCCGCCGGGGTAATGGGGGTGATGGGCGCGCTGGCGTCAAAGCCTTTGCCGATGCACCAAGGGCGGCCCTGCTTTTTCATCTCGCCTTGCAGGTCGCGCCGCGTCATGTCCAGGCCCACGGCGTAGCCAAAGATGTGGCTGGCCGCGTCCGCTGCCGCAATGTTGCGCCCGCCCTTGCTGATGGCGACCACCAGCTCGATCTCGTGGTGCAGGTCGTGCGTCAGGCTGGGGTAGGGCAGCAGGGCGGGCGCGTCGCCGGCCGCCAGCACCAGCGCGTCGGCGGGTTTCATGAAAAAGAAGGGCGGCTCGCGGCCGGTGAAGCCCATTTCCTTGGCGTGCTCTTCGTAGTTGCGGCCCACGCAATAGATGCGGTGGACGGGAAAGCGCGCCTCGGTGCCGAGCACGGGAATGCTGGTGGTGGGTAGTGGGGGAAAGACGTAGCTCATGCAGGGCCTTTGTGAGGGTTGATCGCGGGGCGGCGGCGAGGGGCTGTCGGTACACTCACCGCCAAGATGGACAGCCCGCATTGTCACCCGGCCGACGCGTCTGCGCAGGCCTTGCCTGGTGTGCCAGCCGACTGGCTGCGCCCCGACTGGCCTGCGCCCGCGCACGTGCAAGCCCTGTGCACCACGCGCGCGGGCGGCTGCAGCACCGGGGCTTACGCCAGCATGAATTTGGGCCTGCACGTGGGCGACGCCGCGCAGGCGGTGCTCGCCAACCGCGCGCGCCTTGTGGCGGCCCTGCAATCCATCACGCCGGGCGCGCGGCCGGTGTTTCTCGACCAGGTGCATGGAAGCTGCGCAGTGCCGCTTGGTGCCGAGGTGCCCGATGGTACGCCTGCCGATGCCGCCTGGGCGCAGGCGCCGGGCCTGGCCTGCACCATCATGGTGGCCGATTGCCTGCCGGTGCTCTTCACCGACCGTCTGGGGCGCCGGGTCGCTGCCGCGCATGCTGGTTGGCGCGGCCTGGCGGGTGGAGTGCTGGAGTCGGTTTTGGAGTGTTTTCGGCCGCTAGCGCATAGGGAAAATGCGCTGGCAGCTATACATTCAAGAGCAAAGCCTGCCAATGACTTGCTCGCTTGGCTGGGGCCCTGCATAGGTCCGAAAGCCTTTGAAGTGGGCGACGACGTGCGTGCCGTTTTTTGCGCCCTTGATGGCGCGGCCAAGCAGCATTTCGCCCCACGGGGCGGTGGCAAATTCCTGGCCAACCTGCCGGCGCTGGCGCGCCAGCGCCTGGCGGCACAGGGTGTCACGCAGGTCTATGGCAACGACGGCAGCGATGCCTGGTGCACGTTCAGCCAGCCGTCACGTTTCTTCTCGCATCGGCGGGACGGCGCCGTGGGCGGCGGCACCGGGCGCATGGCCGCCTGCATCTGGCTCGGCTGAGGTTGGCGCAACTGAGCTTGGCGCGGTCATGGCCTGCGCGGCAGCAGCGCGCTCCTGCATCTCGCGTGCATGGATCTTGCGCCGCCGGCCGGGCGTTCCCAGGATGTAGACCACGATGGAGAGCGGCAGCAGGCCATAGAGCACCAAGGTGATGAGGGCGCCGAGCACGCTGCCGGTTGTGCTCGTCGCCTCGGCCACCGCCATCAGCACCACCACATACAGCCAAGCCATCACTACCAGGTACATACGCACTCCAACGTCAGAAAAGGACAGGGATCGGAGGTTACGATAGCAGCGGTGGGCGCAACCGGGCGCCTGCTCCATCGGGCGGCGCATGCCCAGGAGGAAACTGCATGAGTTCCGATTCGCTCTGGGCCCAAAGCGCCCAGAAATTCCAGGAAATTTTCGGTGAGAGCTGGCAGCGCGTGCTGCACGCTTTCGAGCAAATCGAATTGCCCGCGGTGGCCGGTGCAGAGGCCGCCACCTCGATACACCTGGCGCCCGACAAACTTCAGGCGCTGCAAAAGCAGTATGTGGACGAGGCCGCCAAGCTCTGGGCGGAAGGTTTGCAGGCTTCTCAGCCGCCCGCCGACAAGCGCTTTGCGGGCGAAGGCTGGGCCAGCAACCCGGTAGCGGCATTTTCTGCCGCCGCCTATTTGCTCAATGCGCGCACGCTCATGGGGCTGACGGACGCCATCGAGGGCAACCAGAAAATCCGCGCCAAGGTGCGCTTTGGCGTCGAGCAATGGATTGCCGCCATGGCGCCCAGCAACTTTCTGGCCTTCAACGCCGAAGCGCAGCGCAAGGCCATCGAGACCAAGGGCGAGAGCATTGCCAAGGGCATGGCCAACCTGATGCACGACCTGCGCCAGGGCCATGTGTCGATGACCGACGAGAGCCTGTTCGAGGTTGGCCGCAACGTCGCCACCACCGAAGGCGCTGTGGTGTACGAGAACGACCTGTTCCAGCTCATCGAGTACAAACCGCTGACCGACAAGGTGTACGAGCGGCCCTTCGTACTGGTGCCGCCGTGCATCAACAAGTTCTACATTCTCGATCTCCAGCCCGAGAACTCGCTCATTCGCTACAGCGTCGCGCAAGGCCACCACACCTTTGTCGTGAGCTGGCGCAATCCCGACGAGTCGCTCGCGCACAAGACCTGGGACGATTACGTCGAGCATGGCGTCATGGAAGCCATCGACGTGACGCGCCAGATCACCGGCGCAAGCCAGGTCAATGCCCTGGGTTTTTGCGTGGGCGGCACCATCCTTTCGAATGCGCTCGGGGTGCATGCCGCGCGCGGCGAGCACCCCGTGGCGAGTGCCACCTTCCTCACCACGCTCATTGATTTCACCGACACCGGCATCCTGGACGTCTTCATCAGCGAAGGGTTCGTGCGCATGCGCGAACTGCAAATGGGCAACGGTGGCCTGATGAGCGGGAAAGACCTCGCTTCCACTTTCAGCTTTCTGCGGCCCAACGACCTGGTCTGGAACTACGTGGTGGGCAACTACCTCAAGGGCGAAACGCCACCGCCGTTCGACCTGCTCTACTGGAACAGCGACAGCACCAACCTGCCAGGCCCGTTCTATGCCTGGTACCTGCGCAACACCTATCTCGAAAACAACCTGATCAAGCCTGGCAAGCTGACCGTGTGCGGCGAGAAGCTTGATTTGCGCAAACTCAAGCTCCCGGTCTACATCTACGGCTCGCGCGAAGACCACATCGTGCCCATCAACGCGGCCTATGCCAACACGCAGGTGCTGCCGGGCAAGAAGCGTTTCGTCATGGGCGCGTCGGGCCACATCGCGGGCGTCATTAACCCGCCAGCGGCCAACAAGCGCATGCACTGGACGCGTGACGACGGCAAATTTCCCGCCACGCTGGACGCCTGGCTGGAAGGCGCCACCGAACACAAGGGCAGTTGGTGGCAGGATTGGTCCGACTGGCTGGCCGGCCACGCCGGCAAACAGATCGCGGCACCCAAACGCTATGGCAAGGGTACGAAGTTCAAGGCCATCGAGCCTGCGCCCGGCCGTTACGTCAAGCAAAAAGCCTGAAGCGCAATGGACCACTGAATACCCTTTAGACAGCATTTCAACCCAAGGAAGAACCATGGAAGACATCGTCATCGTTTCTGCCGCCCGCACTGCTGTGGGCAAGTTCGGCGGCTCGCTCGCCAAAATTCCGGCCACGGAGCTGGGCAGCATCGTCATCCGCGAAGCCATTTCCCGCGCCGGCGTTGGCCTGGACCAGATTGGCGAAGTCATCATGGGCCAGGTGCTTGCGGCTGGCGCCGGCCAGAACCCGGCGCGCCAGGCGATGATGAAGGCGGGCGTGGCCAAGGAAACCCCCGGCCTGACCATCAACGCCGTCTGCGGCTCCGGCCTCAAGGCCGTGATGCTGGCGGCCCAGGCGGTTGCCACGGGCAACAGCGAAATCGTCGTCGCTGGCGGCCAGGAAAGCATGAGCCTCTCGCCCCACGTGCTCAACGGTTCGCGCGACGGCCAGCGCATGGGCGACTGGAAGATGGTCGACAGCATGATCGTCGATGGCCTGTGGGACGTGTACAACCAGGTCCACATGGGCATCACCGCAGAAAATGTTGCCAAGCAATACGGAATCACGCGCGAGATGCAGGACGCGCTGGCGCTCGCCAGCCAGCAAAAGGCCGCTGCGGCCCAGGACGCCGGCCGTTTTGTCGATGAAATCGTCGGCGTGAGCATCCCTCAGCGCAAGGGCGACCCGGTGGTGTTCGACGCCGACGAATACCTCAACCGCAAGACCAATGCCGAAGCCCTGGCGGGCCTGCGCCCGGCGTTCGACAAGGCCGGCAGCGTGACGGCAGGCAATGCCTCGGGCCTCAACGACGGCGCCGCTGCCGTGGTGGTCATGAGCGCCAAGAAGGCCGCTGCGCTTGGTCTCAAGCCCTTGGCGCGCATTGCCGCCTACGGCACCAGTGGTCTGGACCCGGCCATCATGGGCATGGGCCCGGTGTCGGCCACGCGCAAGGCCTTGCAGCGTGCTGGGTGGAGCACGGCGGATATCGATCTGTTCGAGCTGAACGAAGCCTTTGCCGCGCAGGCCTGCGCCGTGAACAAGGAATTGGCCATCGACCCCGCCAAGGTCAATGTGAACGGCGGCGCCATCGCCATCGGCCACCCGATTGGTGCGTCCGGCTGTCGCATTCTCGTCACCCTGCTGCACGAAATGCAGCGGCGCGATGCCAAGAAAGGGCTGGCAGCTCTGTGCATCGGCGGTGGCATGGGCGTTGCGCTGGCACTGGAGCGCTGAGCAGGCCCGAGCAACGGTACGTCCTGAAATAAAAAAAGCGTGCACCTTGGTGTTTACCTGCACAGCAAAGGCACAGATCGCCACTAGAGTGGTCACAGGCGTACCCGTCGGATATTTACCAAGAGGAGATGAGATATGAGCCAGAAAGTAGCGTACGTCACGGGCGGAATGGGCGGCATTGGAACGGCCATTTGCCAGCGCCTGCACAAGGAAGGTTTCACGGTCATTGCCGGCTGCGGCCCCACGCGCGACCACGCCAAGTGGATTGCCGAGCAGAAAGATCAGGGTTACACGTTCTACGCTTCGGTAGGCAATGTCGGCGACTGGGATTCCACGGTCGAGGCGTTTGCCAAGACCAAGGCCGAGCACGGCAGTATTGACGTTCTGGTGAACAACGCCGGCATCACGCGCGACCGCATGTTCCTCAAAATGTCGCGCGAAGACTGGGATGCGGTGATCGAAACCAACCTCAACAGCATGTTCAACGTCACCAAGCAAGTGGTGGCCGACATGGTGGAAAAGGGCTGGGGCCGCATCATCAATATCAGCAGCGTGAACGGTGAGAAGGGCCAGGCCGGGCAAACCAACTATTCGGCCGCCAAGGCGGGGATGCATGGTTTTTCCATGGCGCTGGCGCAGGAGATGGCCACCAAGGGCGTGACGGTCAATACGGTGAGCCCTGGCTACATCGGCACGGACATGGTCAAGGCCATCCGTCCCGATGTGCTGGAGAAGATTGTCGCGACCGTGCCGGTCAAGCGCCTGGGCGAGCCGAGCGAGATTGCCTCCATCATCGCCTGGCTGGCTTCGGAAGAGGGCGGCTACGCGACGGGCGCTGATTTCTCGGTCAACGGCGGTCTGCACATGGGTTGACGCGCTGCGTGCCCATGAAAAAACCCCGCAATGGCGGGGTTTTTTGTGCCTGAAACGACAAGTGCCAGGCGGGCTGCAGCGTCTTCGGCTAGGTGGATCAGAAGCGTGCGGGTGCGCGTTTGCGGTCGCGTTCGTCTTCGGGCCAGCAAGATGGGGCAGTGTGGATGGTGGTGTTCATGGGGGGTAACTCCTGAGATGGACCTACAACGCCCCCGCTTCCCGCCCCGTTGACACCCAGATCGCAAAAAAATGCAACTGGGCAAAACCCATGAAAAACCTCGCATGACCGCTATGCAATGCATAGCTTTCCAGGCTTGTGCAGCAAGCGATAGCCCCTGAAACCTCCAGGGCAGTCGATTGCATGCAAGCGCTGGGGCCCTGGATTTCTCGGCTCAACCTCCCTGCGCGGCCCCTTCCAGTTCCGAAGAGAGCTCCAGCCAGCGCTCTTCCAGGCGCTGGGTTTCTTCGAGCACCGCCTTGAGCTGCCTGCCGCATTCGGCCATCTGTGCCGGGGTAGGCTGGCTGGCCAGCCGCGCTTCCAAAGCACCGCGCTCGCCCTCCAGCGTGGCGAGGCGCTGGTCGATCTGCTCAAGCTCGCGCTTGAGCGGGCGTACTTGCTGCGCCAACTGTGCCCGGGCCTCTGCCGCCAGGCGGCGCTGCTCGCGTGCGTCGGGCGCCGTGCTGGCCGCCAATTCAATGCCTTTTCTGGCTTCAGCGCTTGCCCCGCTTGCGGGTACAGCTCTCTTTTCTGTAGTGCCGACAGGGGCTTTGGGGGCCATGGCTTCCGTTGCCGCCTCGGTCTTGGCCTGCTCGCGCTGGCGCTTGGCTTCGTCGAGCAGGTAGCGTTGGTAGTCGTCCAGGTCGCCGTCGAACGGCCCCACGGCGCCGCGCCCCACCATCCAGAATTCGTCGCACACGGCACGCAGCAGGGCGCGGTCGTGGCTGACCAGCATCACGGTGCCCTCGAATTCGTTCAGCGCCATGGACAGCGCCTCGCGCGTGGCCAAATCGAGGTGGTTGGTGGGCTCGTCGAGCAGCAGCAGGTTGGGGCGCTGCCAGACGATCATGGCCAGCACCAGGCGGGCCTTTTCGCCGCCGCTCATGCTGCCGACGTTTTGCTTGACCATGTCGCCGGTGAAATTGAAGCTGCCCAGGTAGCTGCGCAGATCCTGCTCTCGGCTGGGTTCGCGGCTGTTGGGGCCGGCTTCCTTGGCCAGGCGGATCATGTGCTCCAGCGGGTTCTCGTGCGGGCGCAGCACGTCCAGCTCCTGCTGGGCGAAGTACCCAATTGCCAGGCCTTTGCCCTCGGTGATGGTGCCGGCCAGCGGGGCCATGGTGCGGGCAATCGTCTTGACCAGCGTCGATTTGCCTTGGCCGTTGGCGCCCAGAATGCCGATGCGCTGGCCGGCCAGCACGCTGCGGCTGACCTTGCTCAGAATCGTGGTTTCCACGCCGTCTTCGCCCAGGTAGCCAAACGATGCATCGGTAATCGCCAGCATCGGGTTGGGCAGGTTAACTGGCTCCTTGAATTCAAAGGTGAATTCGGCGTCGGCCAGCACCGGCGCAATTTTCTCCATGCGCTCGAGTGCCTTGACCCGGCTTTGCGCCTGCTTGGCCTTGCTGGCCTTGGCTTTGAAGCGGGCGATGAACTTCTGCAAATGGGCGATTTTGTCCTGCTGCTTGGAAAAGCTGGACTGTTGGAGTTCGAGCTGCTCGGCGCGCAAATCTTCAAATTTGCTGTAGTTGCCGCCGTAGCGCGTCAATTGCGCGTGGTCGATGTGCAGGGTCACATTGGTCACGGCGTCGAGGAACTCGCGGTCGTGGCTGATGACGATCATCGTGCCTTCGTAGCGCTTGAGCCAGGCTTCCAGCCAGACGAGGGCGTCCAGATCCAGGTGGTTGGTGGGCTCATCGAGCAGCAGCAGGTCGCTCGGGCACATCAGCGCGCGGGCGAGTTGCAGGCGCATGCGCCAGCCGCCGGAGAAGCTATTGACCGGCTTGTCCAGTTCCGATACCTTGAAACCCAGCCCAAGGATCAGCGCCTGCGCACGTGGCACGGAATCGTGCGCACCGGCGTCGTGCAGGTCGGTGTAGGCGTGCGCGATGGCCATGCCGTCGTCCGCGGCTTCGGCGGCGGCGAGCTGAGCCTGCACTTCCATGAGCCGGGTGTCACCCGCGACCACAAAGTCGGTGGCGGGTGCGTCCGTCTCTGGCATGTCTTGTGCCACTTGCGACATGCGCCATTGCGTCGGGATGAAGAAATCGCCCCCATCCTCATGCAGGTTGCCGTTTAACAGGGCAAAGAGACTGGATTTGCCGGCCCCGTTGCGGCCGACAAGGCCGACGTGCTCGCCGGGGTTGATGGTGGCGTTGACGCGGTCCAGCAGAACCTTGGCGCCGCGGCGAAGAATGACGTTTTTGAGAGTGATCATGAAATAGGAAACCTTGGGGCGATTATCCCGCGTGCGTCCGGCAAGGCCGGACGGGCAGGTTGGCGCTCTGTGGGAAACGGCGCACCGCCCTGGCCAGCGCACGGGCTTGGCACTGGGGGCGATGCTGGGCTGAGACAGGAGGGCTCTGGGGTCGCTAACGCAGGCCTGCGCCGCCGCGCAGCGCGGCCTGGGTGATGAGCAGTACCTGGTCGGCGCCCGCGCTGGTGTCCAGCCAGTACACCGGCAGATGGGGAAAGGCGGCTTCGAAGTGCGCGCGCTCGTTGCCGATTTCCAGCAGCAACACGCCGTCTTCGGTAAGTTTGTCGGGCAGCTCGTGCAGCAGGCGGCGAATGAAATCCATGCCATCGGCCCCGCCCGCCAGGGCCAGTGCAGGTTCGGCGCGGTACTCAGCGGGCAGCGCCTGCATGCTTTGCGCATTCACGTAGGGCGGGTTGCAAACAACCAGGTCCCAGGGGCCAGGCAGCACATCCAGGCCGTCCGACTGCAGCAGTGCAATGCGATCGGCCAAGCCATGCCGGTCCACGTTGATGCGGGCCACGGCCAGTGCGTCGGCGGAAATGTCGGCGCCAGTGATGGCGATGTCGGGCCAGGCCATGGCGGCGAGCACGGCCAGGCTGCCATTGCCGGTGCACAGGTCAAGCACGGCGTGGGTGGTGTCGCTCAGGAACGGATCGATGCTGCCGTCGGCAATCAGCTCGGCGATCAGGCTGCGCGGAACGATGCTGCGCTCGTCCACATAGAACGGCACGCCCTGTAGCCAGGCTTCCTGCGTCAGGTAGGCGGCGGGCTTGCGGCTGGCGATGCGTTCTTCAAAAAGTGTAGCTACCTGCGCAAGCTCCGCCTGCGTTACAGGCCTATTTTGCCTGGAATCCGGTTCGTCTCCCAAGGCCGTATCGAGCGGCAGACCCAAGCGCCAGAGCACCAGCCAGGCGGCCTCGTCGTGGGCGTTGGTGGTGCCGTGGCCAAAGGAGACGCCGGCTGCTTGCAGCAAGGCGGCGCCCGAATCGACCAACGCGCCCAGCGTGGCGCCAGCCAGTGGCGGCAGAGTTGGCACGTTCATGGCTGGGCAGCCGCCAGCGTGTTCAAGTGCTCCAGCGTGCGGCGGTAGATGTTCTTGAGCGGTTCGACGTCGGCGAGGGCAATGTGCTCGTCGATCTTGTGGATGCTGGCGTTCGGCGGCCCGACCTCGACCACCTGCGGGCACAGCGTGGCGATGAAGCGCCCGTCGCTGGTGCCGCCGGTGGTGGAGAGTTCGGTGGCGAGGCCCGTCTCGTCGGCAATCGCCCGCTGCACCGCGTCCACCAGTTCGCCGGGCGTGGTCAGGAAGGGCTGGCCGCCGAGTGTCCATTGCAGCTCGTATTCGAGTTCATGGCGGTCGAGCACGGCGTGCACGCGCTGCTTGAGGCTCTCGGCGCTTGATTCGGTGCAGAAGCGGAAGTTGAAATCGACCACCACCTCGCCGGGAATGATGTTGCTCGCGCCCGTGCCGCCGTGGATGTTGCTCATCTGCCAACTGGTGGGCGGGAAGAAGGCGTTGCCACCGTCCCAGCGCATGGCGGCGAGTTCGGCCAGCGCCGGAACCGCCTGGTGGATGGGGTTGCGCGCCAGATGTGGGTAGGCAATGTGGCCCTGAATGCCGCGCACGACCAGCTTGCCGCTGAGCGTGCCGCGGCGGCCGTTCTTGATCATGTCGCCGGTGCGCGCCACCGAGGTGGGCTCGCCGACGATGCACCAGTCGATCCGCTCGCCGCGTGCGCGCAGCTGCTCGACCACCACCTTGGTGCCGTCCACGGATGGGCCTTCCTCGTCGCTGGTGAGCAGCAGGGCGATGCTGAGATGCGGCGCCGGCGTGGCGGCCAAAAACTCTTCCACCGCGACGACAAACGCCGCAATCGACGTTTTCATGTCGCTTGCGCCGCGCCCATAAAGTTTGCCGTCACGCTGCATGGGCACGAAGGGGTCGCTGCCCCATTGCGCCACGGGGCCTGTGGGGACAACGTCGGTATGGCCGGCAAAAACTATCGTTTTGCTAGCTGCAAGCCCTTTACCATCATGCGCTGAAGGCCGTTTTGACCATAAATTCTGCACCCGGAAGCTCTCCGGGCCGCTGTCCATGGCTTCGCAGGCAAAGCCCAGCGGCGCCAAGCGCGCTGTGAGCAGCGCCAGGCAGCCTGCGTCGTCGGGGGTGACGGAGGGGCGAGCAATCAGTTGTTCGGCCAGTGTGAGGGTGGGGGACATGGAATGCGTCAATCGCCGCCCCTGACATCGAGCACGATTTCGGTGAACGACGGTGCTTCGTCCTGGGCCTGCGCCTCGCTGGCTTGCTTGTTGGCCTGCGCCGCTTTGGAGGCGAGCGAAAAGTCGTTTTGCAGGCGCCACATGAGGTTGGTGGGGGAGTCGGCGTAGGCCAGCCCCTCCTTGCGGTCGATGCGGTTTTCGAGGATGAGGCGCGCCAGGTCTTCCTCAAACGTTTGGGAGCCTTCGGCCATGGATTTTTCCATGGCCTCCCGGACGCCAGAAAAATCGCCGCCCTCAATCAGTTCGGCCACGAGTTTGGTGTTGAGCATGACTTCCGCAGCCGGCACGCGTTCGCCGCTCGTGGTGCGCACCAGGCGCTGCGAGACGATGGAACGCAGGGCCGCTGCCAGGTCGCCGAGCATGGTCTCGCGCACTTCCACAGGGTAAAAACTGAGGATGCGGTTGAGCGCCTGGTAGCTGTTGTTGGCGTGCAGCGTTGCCAGGCAAAGGTGGCCCGACTGGGCATAGGCAATGGCTGCCGACATGGTTTCGCGGTCGCGGATTTCACCGATCAGGATCACGTCGGGCGCCTGGCGCAGCGCGTTCTTCAAGGCCACTTGCAGCGATTGTGTGTCCGAGCCCACCTCGCGCTGGTTGACGATGGATTTCTTGTTCCGGAACTGGTACTCGACCGGGTCTTCAATGGTCAGGATGTGGCCGGTCTGCAGGTTGTTGCGCCGGTCGATCATGGCGGCAAGCGTGGTGCTCTTGCCCGAACCGGTCGCGCCCACCACCAGAATCAGGCCGCGTTTCTCCAGGATCAGATCACCCAGGATCGCAGGAAGGTTGAGCGATTCGAGTTCGGGAATCTGCTGGCTGATAAAGCGAATGACCACCGCGTAGCTGCCGCGCTGGCGCATGCCGCTGACGCGAAAGCGCCCCACACCCGAGAGCGGCACGCCCATGTTGAGCTCACCGGTTTCCTCCAGCTCCTCAATGCGGTCGGGTGGGACGATTTCGGACAGCAGGTTGCGCGGTGCTTCAGGCGGCAGGATCTGGTTGTTGATCGGCACGCATTCGCCATTGATCTTGATCAGTGCCGGTGCGTTGGCCGACAGATAGACGTCGGATGCCTTTTTTTCGGCCATCAGGCGCAGGATTCGCTCCATCGTGCTCATGGTGTACTCCCTCGGGTGGTGTCGTGCGGACCTGCGCCAGTGTTGTTCTTCAGTCGCGCAGCAGGTCGTTCAGGCTGGTGGTCGAGCGGGTCTTGGCGTCCACCTTCTTCACGATGATGGCCGCGTACATGCTGTACTTGCCACCTTCCTTGGGCAGGCTGCCGCTGATGACGACCGAGCCGGCGGGGATGCGGCCATAGCTCACCTCGCCCGTGGCGCGGTCGTAGATGGGGGTGCTCTGGCCGAGGTAAACCCCCATGCTGATGACGGAGTTTTCTTCGACGATCACGCCTTCGACGACTTCGGAGCGTGCGCCGATGAAGCAGTTGTCTTCGATGATGGTGGGGTTCGCCTGCAGCGGTTCGAGCACGCCGCCCAGGCCCACGCCGCCCGAGAGGTGCACGTTCTTGCCAACCTGCGCGCAACTGCCGACGGTGGCCCAGGTGTCGACCATGGTGCCTTCATCGACGTAGGCGCCGATGTTCACGTACGACGGCATCAGAATGGCTCCCTTGGCGATGAAGCTGCCGCGCCGCGCCACGGCGGGCGGCACCACGCGCACGCCGGTGGCCGCCATCTCCTGCGGCGAGAGGTGCGAGAACTTCGTTGGCACCTTGTCGAAGAAGGCGAGATCGCCGGCCTTCATGATTTCGTTGTCCTTGAGGCGGAAGGAAAGCAGCACCGCCTTCTTGATCCACTGGTGCACCGTCCACTGGCCAACGGCCTCACGCGTCGCAACCCGCAGCTTGCCGATGTTGAGTTCGGCAATCACGTGCTCGACGGCATCCACGATCTCCTTGGGTGCGTTGGCCGGCGAGAGGCTGGCGCGGTCGTCCCACGCGGTGTCGATAAGTCTCTGGAGTTGCTGTGTCATGAGGTCTTTTGCAAGGGTAACGATTGGATGAATTGCACGATGCGCTGCGCGGCCTCCACGCATTCCGCCGTTTCGGCGACCAGGGCCATGCGGATGCGCTGCGCACCCGGATTGGCGCCCTGCGCTTCGCGCGCGAGGTAGCTGCCGGGAAGCACTGTCACATTGTATTGAGCCAGCAGCGCGCGTGCGAACGCCTCGTCGGACAGGCCCAGGGCATCGGGAATGCGCGCCCAGAGGTAGAAGCCGGCGTCTGGCAAGGCAACGTCAAGCACTGGCGCGAGCAGCGGGGTCACGGCGGCGAACTTGGCGCGGTAGAGGGCCCGGTTCTCGATGACATGGGCCTCGTCGCCCCAGGCGGCAATGCTGGCGGCCTGCACTGGCGGCGACATGGCACCGCCGTGGTAGGTGCGGTAGAGCAGGAAGGATTTCACAAGCGCGGCATCGCCTGCAACAAAGCCGCTGCGCAGGCCGGGCACGTTGCTGCGTTTGGACAGGCTGGTGAAGGCCATGAGGTTGCGAAAATCAGTCCGCCCCAGCCGTGCCGCCGCTTCCAGACCACCCAGTGGCGGCGTATCGCGAAAGTAGATTTCGCTGTAGCACTCGTCCGAGGCGATGACGAAGCCATGCCGGTCCGAGAGCGCAAACAGCTTCTCCCACTCGGCCAGCGGCATGACGGCTCCCGTGGGGTTGCCTGGTGAGCAGACGTACAGGAGCTGCGTGCGCTGCCAGACCTCATCTGGCACGCTGTCCCAATCCACCGCGAAATTGCGCGCTGGGTCGCTGGGGGCGTACCAGGGCGTTGCACCTGCCAGCAGGGCGGCGCCTTCGTAGATTTGGTAGAACGGATTGGGGCAGACGACCACGGGGCTTGCCCGCGAAGCGTCAACCACCGTCTGCGCAAAGGCAAACAGCGCCTCGCGCGAGCCGTTGACAGGGAGTACCTGCGTGGCCGGGTTCAGCTGCAAGCCGTAGCGGCGCGCCAGCCAGCCTGTGAATGCTTCGCGCAGCCTCGGCTCGCCTGCCGTGGCCGGGTAACTGGACAGGCCGCCGAGGCCGGCCACGAGCGCTTGGGTGACGAAAGCCGGTGTTGCGTGGCGGGGCTCACCCATACCCAGACTGATGGCGGGGAGATGCCCGGGAGGAACCACCTCGGAAAAAAGCTGGCGCAGGCGCTCAAAAGGGTAGGGTTGGAGCCGATTGAGCAAGGGATTCATCAGGGCATTATCGGTGAAGGCTCCGGCTGCAGTGGTGCCGTAAGCAATTGGAAACTTCGCGGGTCTACACTCAGAAAGGGTGTGATCCGAGGGTAACAAAAAGAAAGAGACCGAGATGTCTGCATCGTTGATCCTGCGGCCGGGCCGCTGGTTGCTCGAACGCCTGGGCGTCGCGCAGCAAATGCTTGCCGTGGCAGCCCTTGCCATCCTGGGTTTGCTTGGGCTCGCGGCTTTTGCCAGTTCAGGCGCGGAGGCGAGCTGGTTATGGGGGATTGCTGCGGCAATTGCCGCGCTCGTCGCCTATGCCGCCGCTGCCGCTGCGACAGGGGTTTCGTCAGACATTGCAGCGCTGACAGGTGCCATGGGCCAGGCCATGCGCGGTGACCTGCGGGCACGCACCGGTCTGCAAGGCAAAGGCGAGCTCGTCCGGTTGGCCGCCATGCTCGACGCCATGGTGGTGACCCTTTCGTCCATGGTGGCCGATGTGCGCAGCAATGCCGCGCTGGTCTCACATGCCGGCGATCAGCTGGCAAGCGACAACCGTGCCCTTGCCGATCGCACCGAGCAGCAAGCGGCCAGCCTGGAAGAGACGGCAGCCAGCGTAGAGCAGCTTTCGGGCACGGTGCAGAACAATGCGCACACCGCACAAGGCGCTGACGCACGCGCCAGCCAGGTGAGCCAGTCGGCGGCTCAAGGGGCCGAAGCCATGGCGCGCGCCGTTGCCTCGGTGGAGGCGATCCAGCAGGGCGCACGGCGGATGAATGAAATTATCGGTGTCATTGACGGTATCGCCTTTCAGACCAACATCCTTGCGCTCAACGCTGCTGTCGAGGCAGCACGGGCAGGTGAGCAGGGCCGAGGCTTTGCCGTGGTGGCGTCGGAGGTGCGCATGCTGGCGGGTCGATCTGGCGATGCGGCGCGCGAAATTCGCCAGCTCATTGGCGCTTCGGTGCAGCAGGTGGAAGAGAGTGCGGGCCTGATTCGAAAAGCTGGCGAGACCATCGCGGGAATGGCGTCGGGCATACGCTCGGTGGCGCTCACCATGTCCGAAATCGCCACAACGGGTGCCGAGCAGAGCACTGGTCTCTCGGAAATCACCGCGGCAGTGCGCCAGTTGGACCAGATCACGCAGCAAAATGCCCAAATGGTCGAGCACGCAGTGGAGCAGTCCGTTGCCCTCGGGGAGCGCGCGGCAACGCTCTCGAGCGCGGTGGCCTCGTTTCAGCTCCAGCAAGGCACGGCGCAGGAAGCGCGGGCGCTGGTGGAAGGCGCCGTGGGGCTGTACAACCGTGGTCTTTCGCGAGAACAGTTCCTGCGCACCCTGACCGATCCGAGCCAACCCTGGCACGACCGCGACATGTATGTATTTGCGCTGGACCGTCTCGGCACGTACCTGGCGTTTGGCGGCAACCCCGCGAAAGTGGGCACTTTGGTGCGCGACATCCCAGGAATTGCCGGCGACCAGTTGGTGGCCGATATCTTGGCGCAGGCGGAGCGCTCGCCGGGCTGGGTGGAATACGACATTGCCAACCCGATCACCGGCAAGGTGCAGACCAAGATGTCCTATGTGTGCTTGGTGGGCGAGCTGTACGTGGGCTGCGGCGTGTACAAGTCGCTGGTGTCCTGATGCGTTCGGGTGCGCGCCCTGGCGCGTGCCAACGCGGCTTCAATCACAGTTTGCCTGCTGCTTGGGCCGGTAGCCGGTGGCTGCTGAACGGCTGCCGTGTGGTCGTCACGCGCAAGGCGCGCCTGCCGCGCTTCGTAGCGTTGTTTGGCATGGTCTGCCTGCACGCTTGACCACGCTTGCCACCCTGTGGCCGCGCCACTGGCGTTGACCATGGCGATGCAGTCGATGGGGCACACCGGCAGGCACAATGCGCAGCCGGTGCAGTGTTCCTCGATGACCGTGTGCATGCGTTTACTGGCGCCGACGATGGCATCGGTAGGACAGGCATCCAGGCACAGCGTGCAGCCTATGCACCAGGCTTCGTCGATGACGGCGATGCTGCGCGGCGCTTCCTCGCCGTGGTCTGCGTTAAGGGGAATCACCGGCCTGCCAGTGATGGCGGAAAGCCGCGCCACGCCGTCGGCACCGCCGGGTGGGCACTGATCAATGCCGGCAGCTCCGTCAGCGATTGCCTGCGCATAGGCTTGGCAATCCGGAAACCCGCAGCGGGTGCACTGCGTTTGTGGCAAGGCGACGGCAATGCGCGCCGCCAGGCCGCCTGGCGCTGGCGGCACAGGCATGGTCAGACCTTCTTGCGCGATGCCGGCTTGGGCGTTTCAGACGATGGCGGTGCGTCCGTCACGACCGTGGCTTTCGCGTCGACCTCTGGCTCTTGTGCAGGAGCGGCCGCGCCGGTAGGGCGCTCGGCGGGTGCCGGGTCTACCCAGCGTGTGGCAAGCGTCGGCGCCACGGCAGTGGTGCGTGCAGGTTTTACTGGCAAAGGCAGAGCCTTGGCTGGCTCAGAAGCGACGGCTGCGGTGGCCTTCTTGCTGGCCGTCGCACGGGTAGCGGCAGATGCGCCCCCCCGCTTGCTGGCAGGTTTGCGCGGTGCAGGTGCTGGCGCCACTGCGACGGCTTTCTTGGCAGTTGCGGCTTTGGTTACGGCCACTTTGGGTGCTTCAGGCGCAGGCACAGGGGCGCTGGACACCCCGAGCTGGTGCTCGGCAATGAAGTTGCGCACCTGAGGGTAGACCGTCTCGCGCCAACGTCGGCCGCTGAAGATGCCGTAGTGCCCTGCGCCCTTGACTTCGAGGTGCCGCTCCTCCTTGGCCGGAAGGCCGCTGCACAACGCGTGCGCGGCGCGGGTCTGGCCTGAGCCGGAGATGTCGTCCAGCTCGCCTTCCACGGTCAGCAAAGCAGAGTGTTTGATGTCTTGGGGGCGCACGCGCTCAAGGCTGCCATCGGGTGCGCGCACATCCCAGGTGCCGTTCACCAACTCGTACTTCTGGAACACGGTCGCAATGGTTTCCAGATAGTAATCCGCGTCCATGTCGAGCACAGCGTTGTATTCGTCGTAGAAGGCGCGGTGTGCATCGGCGCTGGCGTCATCGCCTTTGATGAGGTTCTTGAAGTAGTCGTAGTGGTTGCCCGCATGGCGGTCGGGGTTCATGGCGACAAAGCCCGTGTGCTGCAGGAAGCCAGGGTACACGCGCCGGCCTTTGCCCGGAAAACTGTCGGGGACTCGGTAGATGACATTGCTTTCAAACCACTCGTAACCGCGCTTGACCGCCAAATCGTTCACACTGGTAGGGGATTTGCGCGCATCGATGGGGCCGCCCATCATGGTCATGGACAGCGGCACCTGTTCACCCCGGCTGGCCATCAGCGAGACGGCTGCGAGGACGGGCACCGTGGGCTGGCAGACGCTCATGACGTGGCAGTTGCCGTATTTGCCTTGCAGGTGGCGAATGAAGTCTTCCACGTAGTTGACGTAATCGTCCAGATGGAAAGCGCCTTCCGAAAGCGGCACCAGCCGGGCGTTCTTCCAGTCGGTGATGTACACCTTATGCCCCTGCAGCATGGTGCGCACCGTGTCGCGCAAGAGCGTGGCGTAGTGGCCGGAGAGGGGGGCGACAATGAGCACTGCGGGCTGGTTTTTGAGCTTGGTCAGCGTGGCCGAGTCGTCCGAAAAGCGTTTGAAGCGGCGCAATTCGCAAAAAGGCTTGTCGATCTCTATACGCTCGTGAACGGCAATTTCTACGCCATCGACCTGTACGGTGTTGAGGTTGAACGCGGGCTTTTCGTAGTCCTTGTACAGGCGGTACAACAAGTCGTAACCCGCAGACATGCGCTGTGCGAGTGCCGATTTCTGAAAGGGCAGTACCGGGTTGCTGTAGAGCTTGGACGCGGCGAGGGCGAAGTCGGCAAACGGCTCCATGAACGAGCGCTGGGTTTCGTAAATCTGGTAGAGCATGGGCGAATCCGTTTATGTTGCAGTGCAATATAGCAGCGATCTGTTACGACTGCAGCCCCGTACTAGTACGCATAAGAAGTCGCGTGAGGGACAGCGTGCAGACCTGGAATGGGAGAATTTGCCAAAGATGGCTATCTTAAAGAGAGCTAACAATTCAATATAGATAAGCGGTCTGGCCCATTTTATTGATTTTTATCTCGCCCTGCATTCGACTGAAGCCAGGTATCAAATCTTGTTCTGGCCACCTTGCGCAAGGCTGCAGTGAAGACCTGTTTGTTACCAAGGTACAGGCAATGGCGCATCACGGTGTAGGGGTTGAACGACCCCCCGCCATCCTTCTCCTCCAGGAACAGCCGGTAGCGTTTGACGGTTCCGATGTGGCTGCGCACCAGGTGATTGAAACGTGCGCGGTTGATATCCGGAGCCCAGCCGTGGATGTCTTCCACGAAGCCATCGACCTTGTGCGGCTCGAACTCGAAATCCTTGAAGAAGTGCGTCGCAATCTTCAGGAATGTGAAAGCATTGAGTTGGCTGTTGGCAACATCGCGCTGTGTGGCAGGGGCATCGCTTGGGCGCTCGTCCTCGCTCTCGTCTGGCGCTGCGCGCAATTCGAGCTCGGTCTCGTCGCGGATTTGCCTGAATTCCCGATCAGCCAGTTCAAACAGGGCTGCCAGCACATTGATACGGCGCTTGAGCGGACTGGGGATGGCTTTCTTGTACTTGATCTTGTGGTCCAGGATGGCCCAGGAGTCTTGTATGACGGTGCGGATTTGCAATTCAAAGGCATCCCTGGGCCCGGTTACCGCGTCCGCTGCGTGTGTGGGTATCGGGCGCAGGTCTAAGTGCAGGCCTTTGTAGCCGAAAGACGCTTCCGTAGCCTCGACCGCGCTGACCTTATCGGTCATGTCGATCACTTCAAAATGGCCCCGCACGGTGGTGGCCACTTTCTCCAGTTCGTCTTCGTACAGGCAGACCACGCGCAGGCCGATCATGTCGCTCAGGTAGTGGCTAATTTCGTAAGGAGTTCCACTTTCTTCCAGGCTCGCGCGGTATTTGCGCGAGAACTTGCGTAGTGCCTCGTGCGGGTCCTTGATGCGCCAGTCCACCTTGCATCCAGGAACTGGCCCCGCCAGGATGCCCTGCAGCTGCGTTGCATAGGCGGCCGCTGCAGCGTGCCACTGCGCAGCATGCAGCGTATGAAATTCGAGGAATCGTGCTCGCTCGCGTTCAAATTCGGATGTGGGCATGGTGTCGTTGCGAAGGAGGGGCATTGTGGCTGGTTTGGCATTGGCGCGCAGCCAGACGGGTTCGCTTGCAACGCCAGTCGTGTCTGCACTGCGATGGCGATATTGACCCGGCCGCGCACTCAGTGCCGGCAACTGCATCAATAATGCACCACGGCACCTCTTTCGGGTGCATTGACTTGCCCTTGCATGTTTGCGCCGCATTTCTTCTTTCGACGCTTTCGGACCCAACAAGGCCATTGGCGCCTGCCGACCCTGATGGGGCCGGTGATCAGCCTTGTCTTGCTGCTGGCCACTGCGCTGTACTGGTCTGGCGAAGGCCGGCAGGTCGAGGCCAAGCGAAATGCGGCATACCGCAGGGCACTGGAGCGCATTGTGGATGCGCTTGAGGACCGTGTGACGGCTCACGAGATTGTGCTGCGCGGACTGAAGGGGTACTACGAGGCGTCCGAATCCATTGACCGTACGGAATTCCACGCTTATGTTGCGCAACTCAAGCTGCAGCATGTTTTGCCCGGCCTGCAGGCAGTGGCCTACATCGTGCGTGTCAAGGGTGGGGAGGCCGCAGCCCATGTATCGCGTATGCGTGCCATTGGTGTTCTGGACTATCGACTGCGAGCTCCGGCTGGTCGCGATGAGTACCGTCCGTTGACGCTGATCGAACCGCAATCGGAAGACAACCTGCGCGTGATCGGTGTGGATACCGCGACCGTGCCTGAAGCACTGGAGGCGCAGAACCAGGCGCGTGACTCGGGTCTTCCCGCCATGACCCGCAGCTTGCTTCTGCGCCAAGATGTAGGCCTGCGTACCGACCGCAGCGCGGTCATGTACCTGCCGATGTACGCTGCTGGCCAGCCACTTGGGTCGGTTGAAGAGCGAAGGGCTGCATTGACGGGATGGGTCTCGGGCCCGTTTCGCATCAAGGACTTTGTCGAAGGCATAGGACAACTGGTTGGCGATGAGGTTGCCATCGCAATCTTCGACGGGCCGATGAATCAACCGGCCTCCCTTATCTACCAAGCGCCAGGGTTCGTGACAGGTGCTCCGCTAAAGCGGCAATCCGTGCGTTCGTTGCCGGTGGCGGGGCGTACCTGGACCGTGGCGGCTCAGCCCCTGCCGATGATTGCCAAGCGATTTGACTCGGGCGAGCGCAACCTGGTCGCGCTATTGGCCACGGTACTGAGCCTGACGGTAGGGTGGTTTACCTGGTTCCTGTCCACTCGGCGCGATCACGCCGTGGCGCTGGCCGAACGCATGACACGGGAGTTGCGCCAGACGCGTGACGATTTGCAGGCCACGCTGGACGCTACGCCGGACTGGATGTTCGAACTCGATGCACAGGGATGCGTGCTGCATTGCCACAATGCCCCTGGGTCTGCGCTGCATGCTCAGGCAGGGCAACTGCTGGGCAAGAGCCTGCTTGACGCGGCCTCGAGCAAAACGGCATTCGGTTGCCGCGCGGCCTTGGAGACTGCAACTGCGCGCGGCTATTCGTCCGGGCATGAATTGCAGCTCATGGTGGACGGTCAGAGCCGCTGGTTTGAGCTGTCGGTGGCGCGCAAACATGGCGCGGGACTGGGCACAGAGACGCACTTCATTGCACTGCTGAGGGATATATCCGAGCGCAAGCAGGCAGCAGAACGAACGTACCGTCTGGCGTATTTCGATTCGCTTACGGGAATGCCCAATCGCAGGATGTTGCTCGATCGACTGGCTCAGGCGCTGAGCGCCGCAACGCATGCGGGCCGCGTGGGTGCTCTGATGTTTTTGGATCTGGACCATTTCAAGCATATCAACGACGCGCATGGACATTCTGCTGGCGATGCCTTGCTGGTGCAGGTCGCGCAGCGTTTGACACAGGCTGTGCCTGCTACCGACACTGTGGCCCATATTGGGGGGGACGAATTTGTGGTGCTGGCCATTGATTTGTCAGACCAGCTCGATACGGCAAGCCTGCTGGCGTTGCGGCTTGCAGAGAGCCTGCGCGGAGCTCTGGATGCTCCGTTCAGCATTGGCGGATACGGCTTTGCAAGCAGCGTCAGCATTGGCCTGACCCTGTTTCCCAAACAAGGCGAAGCCGTGGAAGATCTTTTGCGTGAAGCCGATACCGCCATGTACCGGGCGAAAGATCTGGGACGCAACCGCATTTGCTTCTTTGAAGCTGCCATGCAGGCGGACGTGCAGCGGCGTTTGGCGCTGGAGCAGGATTTGAAAGTGGGTTTTGCCACTGCCCAGCTCAGCGCCTTTGTGCAGCCCCAGGTGGAACTGGGTGGCGCGGTGGTCGGTGCCGAGTTGCTGATGCGCTGGCAGCATCCGCAGCGCGGCGCCATTTCACCTGTCGAATTCATCCCTGTGGCCGAGGCATCGGACCTGATCGTGCATATGGGTGACTGGATGGTCGAGCAGGCCTGCACCGCGCTGGCGCAACTGCAGGCGGCTGGTGTGCTGGTGCCCTTGTCGGTCAACGTGAGCCAGCGCCAGTTTCGTCATGAGGGCTTTGTCACCAGGGTTCAATCCTTGCTTGCGCAGAGCGGTGCCCGTGCCGACCATCTGGTGTTGGAAGTGACCGAGAGCCTGCTGGCTGAGCAGATGGAGCAGACCATCGCGCGCATGGGAGAGCTGGTTGCGCTTGGGGTGCGCTTTTCCATCGATGACTTCGGCACCGGTTACTCGAGCCTGGCCTATCTCAAGCGCATGCCGCTCTATGAACTCAAGATAGACCGGAGTTTCGTGCAGGACACACCCATAGACCCCAGCGACACCGCCATCGTGCAGACCATTCTTGCCATGGCACGCAACCTCGGTTTGCGCGTCGTGGCCGAGGGCGTCGAAACGCAGGCACAGGCAGATTTTCTGGCGGCCAACCGCTGTGACGTGTTCCAGGGGTATTTTTTTGGCCGCCCGGAACCGCTTGCTGGGTGGGTTGCACGGCGTGTGGCTCAGGCGGGTTGATCGGCACGATCCTGCACGGCGTTTTGCGCGGCCCGGGCGCGAACCATGACCGCGTGCGCTGGCCATTCCTTGAGGTGGTGGTCACTCCATACCTGACGCCACAGGCGTGCACCGCGCAGGCCGTGGCGCAGTCCCAGCATATGGCGCGCAACCGAGGGCCAAGGTGTACCGTAGCGTGTTTGTTCGCGTGCCATGTAGTCCACCATGGCCTCCTCAATGGCTTCGCGCTCAAGCGCCTGGGGCGCGGCACCGAAATACAGCGCATCCCAGCGTGCCAGCCACCAGGGGTTGTGGTACGCCTCACGCCCGATCATCACGCCATCGAGTCCGGCCAGCTGTGCGGTGACTGCGTCGTCACTCGCCAGGCCGCCGTTGAGGGCGAAGGTTAGAGCCGGAAAGTCGGCCTTGAGCCGGTGCACCACCTCGTAGCGCAGTGGTGGAATCTCGCGATTTTGCTTGGGCGAGATCCCCTCCAGCCAGGCGTTGCGTGCATGCACGATGAAGACTTCGCAACCCGCATCGGCCACCTGGCCGACAAAATCGCGCACGAAGTCGTAGCTTTCATCGCGGCCTATGCCTATGCGGTGCTTGACCGTCACGGGCACTTGGACGGCATCGCGCATGGCCTTGACGCAATCGGCCACGAGCTGCGGTTCCTTCATGAGGCTGGCGCCAAAGGCGCCGCGCTGCACGCGCTCGCTGGGACAGCCGCAATTGAGGTTGATTTCCTGGTATCCCCATGCTTCGCCCTGCCGCGCGGCGAGCGCGAGGGCTGTCGGTTCGCATCCACCCAGTTGCAGGGCCACTGGGTCCTCCTCTTCATTGCGCCGCAAATGTCTTTCCGTGCCGCCGTGCAGAACGGCGCCTGCGTTCACCATTTCGGTATACAGCAGCGCATGTCGGCTGAGCAACCGGTGAAAGTAGCGACAGTGGCGGTCGGTCCAGTCCAACATCGGGGCAACGGAGAGGCGCCAGGGCGAGAACGAGGGGGTAGGTGTGCAGGCGTTCACAGTAAAGATGCAATCCCCATGGGGCTATGAAAAATGCCTTGCTTGCCTCTCAAGTATGGGCATTCAGAAAATTCCGGCGACAGTAGCATCCTTTCGCAAGGGATGTCCTGCACCACACGTCGCAAGGAGTGATACGGGACATCCCAAGGCATCGGTCATGCGCAAGGCAGTTCGCCAGCCCAGTCAACTCGGCGGAATGCATGCGTTGGCGCCATTGAGTGGCGAGCAAAGCATCAGGTGTGCGCTGCACCAGACAGATGCTGACGATACGCAGGAACACGCGAGAACCTGGAAGGCACTGGCATGCGCACCGACTCTACCTGTTACCTGTCGCACCCCGGACGATCACGATCTAAAAGGGCGATGAAGCGCGATGCTGGACACATTCGGATCTGTTTGAATGAAGCGAAGCGAGCGGGCTGCTGGTGTTGACCGGAACTATTGAATCAGGCATTGATTGACAATGTCGCCCTTCTTTATCTTACATATACCTGACGAGTGTTGGTGTTTGCGGAGATTTCATTTCAGGGTTTTCCAGTCTTTGAAGTTGTTTCCTGTGGTGCTAGATTGGTACTGTTTCAGGTATGAGGCAACAAGCTATTATTATCTTACATATGCCTTACGAATGACGGCATTTGCGGAGATTTCATTGCAGGGTTTTCCAGTCTTTCAAGATATTTCCTGTGGTGATAAATTGGCGTTGTTTCGGGTATGAAACGGCAAGCTATTATTCTTAATGGCGTGTTTTTGTGGTTTTGATCGATGTCGGCGTGGCCCGATGGTCGGCAGATTTTCATCGCTGCAAATATTTGTAAACTATCGGGTCCAATCTGGGTTTATTCGGATTGAAATAATCAACGAGGAAACACATGTCAGATTTTAAATCTCAAAAGGAGATGACGGCTGTCATTTCGCGTCGTGATGCTCTGCAGTTGAGTGCGGGTACTCTGCTGACGACTTTTGGTGGCGTGCAATGGGCCTATGCGGCCGACAAGCCTGCCATGGGTACGTGGCCCGAAGGGTCCAAGGGCGATACGGTGTATCTGGGGGCGGCTGTTCCCTTGACCGGTGCTTATGCGGTGCAGGGCGCAGACGAGCTCAAGGGCTGGGAGCTTGCGGTCGAGCACATGAATACCAACCACCCCCTGATGAAGAAGCTCGCGCCCAAAGTGAACAATGGCGTGCTCGGGAAGAAAGTGGGTCTTGTGTCTGCGGATTCGGCTGCCAAGCCCAACCAGGCGCTGCAGTCGGAGCAGACCTTCATCAACAACAACAAGGTTGTTCTGATGACCGGCTCCACCTCGTCGGCGGTGGCGGTGGCGCTGAACAAGTTTGCTCAGCGCGAAAAAATCCTCTACATGCCAGGGATTTCCGGTTCGAATGACACCACCGGCAAGGATTGTGTGCGTTACGGGTTCCGGCAGGGGTTTTTCGGGGAAATGGCGGCCAATGCGATCGGCCCGGTGTTGGTGAAGAATTTCGGCAAAAATCGCAAGGCCGCCTTCATGACGCCGGACTATACCTATGGCCATACCACAACCCAATCGGTTGCGGATTATCTGACCAAGGAAGCTGGATGGACGGTGGTGACCAATCAGGTGTCCCCGTTGGGTACGCAGGATTTCAGTCAATACCTGACCAATATCGCCAATTCTGGTGCCGATTTCCTCATTAACGTCAATTGGGGTCGGGATGCCGTGTTGTCAAGTCAGCAGGCCAAGCAGTTTGGTCTGTTGCCCAAGATGACCTTGGTCCTGCCCTATCAAATTCCATTCTTTGCCAAGGAAGCCGGGGTGGATATCAGTGCCGGGGTGTTTGCGGCGACCGATTTCTGGTGGACGCTGGAAGACAAATACCCCCTCGCCAAGATGTTTGTCGAGGCCTTTTCCAAAAAATACGGCTATCGCCCAGAGTGGGGCGCAGAAAACGCCTACGTCAGCTTTGCCCATTGGGCTCGCATGGTGACCGAGGCAGGCAGCTTCTACCCGCCCGATGTCATCAAGCAGTGGGAAAAGGGCGAAGTCATTCCTTCGCTGCTGGGTGATTTTGCCTACCGGCCGCAGGACCACCAGTACCTGCACCCCGTAGTCATTGTTCGTGGCAAGGCCAAGAAGGACATGAAGAATCCGGAGGATTTCTGGGAAGTTGTTGAAGTCGTTGCTGGCGACAAGGTGATCCAGCCGCCGGACGCCTTCGGTTGCAAACTGGGTGACTACGCCTGACCGAAATGCTGGTGCCCTGGCAGCCTAGGTGCTGTCGGGGCGTCAGTAGCATGATTTTTCCCGTCTGAAGGCGGGATTTGGATCTCCTGATCGGTTCAGGGGTGAGTAGCTGTTGTCTCAATCTTTGAATCCATTTGCGATGAGGGCAGGTCAGCGTGATTAATTGGGCTAATTTCATCTCGCAATGTTTCAACGGACTGGTGTTGGGAGCGCTGCTGGCGCTGATCTCCTCTGGTCTGACGATCATTTATGGCACGCTGGGCGTGCTCAATCTTGCGCATGGCGCGATGTTCATGCTGGGGGGCTATGCGGGCTGGGTGGCTTTCACCTACACCGGCTCCTTCGTCATCGCCGTAGTCGCCGGCTCGCTGTTCGTGGCGCTTGTCGGTATCGTGATGGAGCGGCTGATCATTCGCCACTTCTACACCAGACCTGCAGAGGATCAGCTTCTTGTCACATTCGGCCTGGGGATCGTTTTTGTTGAGTTGGTGCGCTTTGCCTATGGCAGCTTGTCAAAGTCCGTGCCTCCGCCAGCGCCTCTAATGGGTATCACGAACCTGGGGTTCATGCTCTATCCGACCTACCGCCTGGCATTGCTGGGCATCATTACCGTGGCGCTGCTTGCGCTCTACTTCGTGCTGTACCGCACCCGTATCGGCATGATTGTGCGTGCCGGCATCGAGGATTCGGTGATGGTCGATTCGCTGGGCATCAACGTCTACAAGATATTCATGCTGGTGTTCGGCATTGGGGCTATGGCGGCAGGCTTTGCCGGTATCGTCAATGCGCCGGTGGTGTCTCTTGCCCCGGATGTGGGGGAAGCCATTCTGGTGCAGACCTTCGTGGTCGTGGTCATTGGAGGGGTCGGATCGTTCCCTGGAGCGGTGCTTGGTGGCTTGGTGGCCGGCGAGCTGATCAGCTTGACGTCCATGGTCAATCCCGCCTACTCCTACGTGATGCTCTTCGTGGTAATGACACTTGTGCTGGTCTTCCGTCCGCGCGGATTGCTTGGCGCTGTAGGTCGCGAATAAACAGGGTCTTCAGTAATGCGCAGACAAATTCCTTTCTTGGTCGAGGCCCTGACGATTTTGGGCCTGGTGGCAGCACCCTTTGTGCTTCCACACCTTGGTTTCAACCCGACCACCATTAACCGCATCCTGGTGTGGGGTTTGGTGGGCATAGGCTTCGACCTGCTTTTTGGCTACACCGGGTTGTTGTCGTTTGGGCAATCGGCTTTCTTTGGCAGTGGTGGCATGTTCGCCGCCTATCTGCTAACGCAAACTTCGATGCACAACACCGTTGCCGCCTTGCTGATCGGCACGGTGGTGGCGGGTGTCATCGGCTTCTTCATTGGCCTGATCGCACTGCGACGCACTGGCATCTATTTCGCCATGATCACGGTGGCCATTGCCGAAGTGTTCTTTTTTATCGAGTTCAACCCATTGTCGGCATTCACGGGTGGTGAAAATGGTTTACCCGGCGTGCCTACGCCCAACCTGAGCTTGGGTTTTACGACCATTGAGTTCAGCAGCAACATGGGAATGTACGGGTTCCTGGCATTCTGCTATTTCGTCGGCCTGATGATCGCACTGCGCCTCGTGCGTTCGCCCTTTGGACTGGTGCTGCGGGCTATCCGGGAAAACCCCTTGCGCGCCCAGGCACTTGGCCACAACATCCAGCGCTACAAGTTGGCGGTGTTCGTGGTAGCCGCCATGTACGCGGGTTTTGCTGGTGGCTTGCTTGCGTTGATGCAGGGGTTCATGCCGCCAGATGCGTTCATGTTCTCCACCTCGGGCGAGATCGTCATGCAGACGGCCATCGGTGGCGCGGGCACCTTGTTTGGCCCTTTGCTGGGCGCGGCAGTATGGCTCTATCTGAGTGATTTCTTCCAGACCGTGCTGAATTTGGGTGCGACCTGGAGACTCATACTCGGCATTGTGTTTGTGCTGCTGGTGGTTTTTTTGCGGCATGGTTTGGCCGGCGCGATTTCGGACGCCTATCGCTGGATGCGTCGAGGTAGGCAAGGAGCTCAGCCGCAATCTGGCGCTTCTGTAGCTGGCCGCACGCCGGGAACTGCCAGCCACGCAAAGGTTGGACGCAAGCCCACGAAGAGCAAGGACGGTGTGTTGCTGTCAGCTACCGGGCTGACCAAGCACTATGGTGGCCTGGCGGCCAATAGCGATATCGATTTCAGTGTCATGCATGGCGAGATACGCGGCATCATCGGCCCCAACGGCGCTGGCAAAAGCACGTTCTTCAAAATGCTCACCTGTGAGGTCGAGCCTACGGCAGGCAAGATCGTCTTCGACGGCCGTGACATCACCAAAATGGGCGTCATTGATGCCTGCCAGATGGGCTTGACCAAGAGCTACCAGATCAATCAGCTCTTTGAGAAGCTGACGGTGCGCCAGAACCTAGAGATCGCCGTGCTTGGTGAGGTGCGCGGCAAGTTCAAGCTCGACATGTTCAGGAACCTGCACAAAGTCCGCAAGCTTGATCACCATGTGGAGGGCACAGCCGCCCTCGTGCACCTGTCCGACCGTTTGGATGCACCGGTATCGGAACTGGCTTATGGCGAAAAGCGCCGCCTTGAGATAGGGCTGGCGTTGGCAACCTCGCCTAGCCTGCTGTTGCTCGACGAGCCGCTGGCCGGCATGAGTACCCAGGAGCGCGTCGAAACCGTGGCGCTCCTCAAGGCGATTGCTGAGGGCCGTACGCTGATCGTCATCGACCACGATATGGATTCCCTGTTTGAGCTGGCCGGCAAAGTCACCGTGCTACAGGAGGGGCGTGTGCTGGTCGAGGGCACGCCTGAGGAAATCAAGAACAACCCCCTGGTGCAAGAAGCCTATCTGGGTGGTGTTCACGAGGAGATGGTATGAGCCTGCTCGAAGTCAACGGTCTCAACAGCTACTACGGCGACAGCCATATCCTGTTCGATGTTTCGCTGCGCGTAGAAAAGAATGAAGTTGTGGCGCTACTGGGTCGCAATGGCGCTGGAAAATCCACCACTTTCAAGAGCCTAATGGGCGTGGTCAAGCCCCGCACTGGCAGCGTCAAAATGGACGGCGTGGAGTTGGCTGGAAAAAAGGCGCATTCCATTGCACAGTTAGGGATGCAGCTTGTCCATGAAGAGCGGCGTATTTTCGGCAGTCTCACGGTGGAAGAGAACATCATTCTCGCCGGGTTGACAGCCCCAAAAAAATGGCCGCTTGAGCGCATTTATGAAATGTTCCCGCGGCTCAAGGAGCGGTGTTTTAGCCGCGGAACGGACCTGTCAGGCGGTGAGCAGCAAATGCTGGCGATTGCCCGAGCATTGGTGCGCGATCCAAAGATCATCTTGCTCGACGAACCCTTTGAGGGGTTGGCGCCAGTCATTGTGCAGGACATCATGCGCATTTGCCGTGATCTGGCGCAGTCAGGTCAGACCATTTTCCTGATCGAGCAGAACTTGGCGGCCACGCTGGCTTTGGCCAACCGCATTTACATCCTGAACAACGGCCATATGGCGCACGAAAGCACGGCGGCGGAGCTCAAGGGCCAGCCCGAAATCGTGCAGCGCTATCTGGGCGTTTAATTGCGGCCTGCCGACTCTGTTTTTCTAAACCTTTATTTGGTTGCTATGTCTGCAGCTTACGTGGTGGGCCATATCACCGTCAGAGATCCAGATCGGTGGGACGAGTACCGGACCAGGGTGCCACAGACGCTGGAGCCATGGAGTGGTGAATTGGTGTTTCGTGGTACGCAAGTGGCAGTCCTTGCGGGCGAATGCACGCATCCGGACATTGTCGTGATCCGTTTTCCTACGGTGGCCGCGGCAGAAGGCTGGTTCTCCTCCGCGGCTTATCAGGCGCTTATTCCGATCCGGCATCAGGCTGCAGATGTGACGCTGGTGTCCTACGAAGTCTGAGGGTGCTGCTGCTACCATTCTGAGTGCGATCTGACGCTGCCCGATCCGAGTAAGGACTGCGCCACAAGCTACGCAGGTCCACCATTCAAAACATTTAAGGAGATACCGCACATGACCATCCTCGTCGCCTACGTTTCACGCCCCGAAGGCCGGGCCGCACTCGACAAGGCCATCGAACTTTCAAAGGAGCGCCAAGAGCGGATGCTGATCGTTAACGCTGGCCCCGGTGGTCAGCAGGAGGATGCATCCCTGGTACCCGCGTTTGAAGTCGAACAGATCGAGGAGCAGATCGCCGCACAAGGCATCCAGGGCGAGTTCAAGCAGTTTGTCCGTGGCAAGAATGCCGTGGAGGAAATCAACGACCTCGTCGAAACGGGCGATATCTCCATTTTGATCATCGGCCTGCGCAAGCGCACTGCCGTAGGCAAGCTCATTTTGGGCAGTGTTGCCCAGGAGATCTTGATGACGGTTCCGTGTCCCGTGCTGTGCGTGAAGGCTGCAGGCGTCTGACGGCAGCATTTTCTTTTTCACGCCGAAGGAGCATTTGTCAAGATCGCGCGAGATGTGAAACGGTGTGACACGTTTTACCTGCCAATAGGGCGGGCAGACGGTGCGGGCTGTCACTGACGGCGGCCAGCGTCGTCCGCGCTTGGCCTTCGTGTTGGCGTTTGATTTGGCAGCGTAGCGAAACACGAAAAAGTGCCTTGCACCGAAGCAGGTTCCGAGAGGAGCCTGACCCCCTGACCTCTTGAGCCACAGTTTTGCCGGGGAGTGTGGATTGGCCAGCCAGGAGGGACTCGAACCCCCTACCCATGTCTTAGAAGGACATTGCTCTATCCAGATGAGCTACTGGCTGTCAAACTTGATTCTAAGCGGGCACACCGGGCTTGAAATGGCTCAGTTCGATTCTTCAAAGACCAGCGAGGGCGTGGAGACGATCCGCGCCACCTCGCTGACGTCTTCAATCACCTGGCGTGCAATGTAGCCCGCTGGGCTGTCGGGTTCCAGTGCAGCCACGGCAAGGTTGGCCAGCGGTTGGTTCAGGGGCACGTAGTAACTCCCGACGGGCACATCGATCGCATTGCGTCGCAGTTGCACTTGTGGCGCTTGGCCTGTGGCGCTGGTGCCTGTCTGATCGTAGCTGTCGGCGAGTATGGAGCCGGGCTCGGCCACGCGCATTACTTGCACGCCCAGCAGCTTGAGCCTGTCCACGACATTGTCCGCACGTGCTGCCAACCAGTACCCGCAGGGGCGTGGCCGTGCAGTCGTGGTGCGAAGCTTCAGAGGGCTGTCCCAGCTTACGTGTTCCGTGCGCTCAACGCCGGATTGCGCGTCCAGCAACTCGATATCGCGTTGCGCTGGCGTGGGCACCGCTTGCACCACCACCTGGCCGTGGCAGGCAAGCGCACGGGTATCGCGTGCCACAAAGCTGCGCACCTGATCCAGATTTGATGACCGCTCTGCAGTGCTGCGCAATGCGCTGGAGATGGCTGTGACCAGGGTATGAACCCGGCGCTGGATATGCTCGCGCCCCAGGCCTACGCCGCGGCTGGCAACGACGAAGCCCACGGCGTCCTTCAGTCCACTGGCATTGCGCACGCTCTCTGGCAGCACACTGCCACCCGCGACGCGGTCGCGCCCAGCACCAGCAACAGGCTCGAAATACCAGTCGTTGCGCAGGCGCTCGGTGTTGAGGGAGGCCGCCATGGGCTCGTAATACCACTCGCGTGCGGCCTTGCTGAGAAATTCTGGAACATTGGCCGCCGTGGCGTACTGCAACAGCGCGTCGTCGCTTTGCACCGCCCCAAATTGCTCGGTCAGTGCCCCTGCGGCCTGGAATTCGCGTGCGTCCAGCACCAGGATCGGCCGGTAGTCGCGGGTCAACGTGGCAATGGCGCGCGCTTCTGGGGTGGACAGGGTCAGGTGGTCTTTGGCCATATCCACGCCGGAAGCGGTTGCGCTGGTGCCGGTTTCTGCTCCGTCCGGATTGGCGCGTGGCACCAGCACCACGTTGATGCGGTCCAGCAAAGGCTCCAGCAAGCCACCGGCCAACTCCTGGGCCAGTACCAGCAAGGCCTCCGCGCCAGCGGGTTCGTCGCCATGCTGCTGGGCCAGGAGCAGCACAGTCGGCCGGTGCGACGCCTCAAGGGCGTCCGGCGTTGTGCCATTGGCGCGTGTGATCACCAGCCCCAGGATGGGCTCGCCCTGCTGTGAAGGGCCGAGGTGCAGCAATTCGGTTCGGGTGCCAGCCCCTTGTTGCGCCGAGGCGATTACCCCCAACCAATCAGCGAGCTCTGCGTTGGTGGTGAATGCACGGCGACCGTCGGCCAGGCCTGGGGTGCGGTAGCGCACCATGGGATCAGGAAAATGCGCTGTCACGGCACTCGGCTCACCCGGCGTGGGCACCTGGAGTGTTGCCGACGGCGCCTGCGCAGGCCACGTTGCTGGAACCGGTAGGGCAATTGCAGGCTGTGCAGGCGGTGCAGGCTGCGTGGCAAGCGGCGCCGTGGGGGTGACGTGACCTCGCTCAACTGGGGGTAGGGGGGCCTTGGCTGGCCATGGGGGCAGTGGGGTGCTGCCGCAGCCGGCGAGCAGGGCGAGCATCAGGGCCAAAGGCAGTGCCCGGCTGGGGACGGCTACGCGAGTGCTGCGGAAACGGTGAAGCAAATGCATGGTGCGATCGGCAAAAGAACAGGGATTTGCCGGGCAAGGTGGGCCGGCGCGTAGCCAGAATGGTAAACGCCGCCGCAAGCAGCGGGGTGTCGGCGTGCACGCCGTCTGCCGGTATTTGTTTCCAACAGTACCGCGGGTGGAACTGGCGCTACACAAAAAATAGCTTCCAGCGCTTATGCAGTAAGCGCTGGAAGCCGATTTGATGTAATTTTTTAGCTTGTGGCTGGCGGTCAGTACCCGCCACGGCGGCCACCGCCACCACTGCGTCCACCACCGCCGCCGCTGCGACCGCCGCCGAAGCCACCACCGCCGCTGCGGTAGCCGCCGCCACCACGGCGACCTGCGGACATGCTGTCAACGCTGGTGCGCATTGGGTCGGGCTGGGCTGCTCCGTGGCCGGGCACACGGGGCGGCGCCATGCTGTTCCCCGCTTGGGTTCCTAGATGCGCGTTCTCGCGGGCGGGTTGCCAATCGTCCGAATGGCGCGGTGGATTGGCGCCGCCACGTGGGTTGCCACGCCCGCCGCCGTTGCCGGTCGGGGTGTTGCGAGGTGCATTGCGAGGTGCATTGCGAGGTGCATTGCGAGGTGCATTGCGGCCGCCGCCACCACCGCTGCGGCCTGGGTTGTTGCCATTGCCTTCGCCGCCCGAGGGTCGGGCGCCACGGGTACCCTGGCCCGCGGTTTTGCCAGCGCGCATGCGCTCCATCATCTCGCTGCGGGCGGCTTTGGCAGCGGCCTGCATCACGTCGCGGCTGGGTGGACGGCCTGCGCCACCCCATATGGTCTGTCGGCCCATGGCGATGGGTTCGGCTTTTTCACCCTCATCAGGCCCAAAGCCTTCAATTAGCTGCACGGGAATCGTTTGCTTGGTGAAGCGCTCGATCTCCATCATGAAGCCTTCCTCGTCCATGCACACCAGGCTCACGGCTTCACCGCTGGCGCCTGCGCGGCCGGTGCGGCCGATACGGTGCACGTAGTCTTCTGGGACGTTAGGGATTTCATAGTTCACTACGTGCGGCAGATCGTCGATATCGATGCCGCGCGCAGCAATATCGGTGGCTACCAGCGCGCGAATGTCGCCGCTCTTGAATCCAGCGAGTGCCTGGGTGCGGGCACTCTGGCTCTTGTTGCCGTGCAGCGCCATGGCGTTGATGCCATGTTTGGTGAGAAATTCGGCCACGTTGTTGGCGCCGAATTTCGTGCGGGTGAACACCAGCACCTGGCTCCAGTTGTGCTCGTTGATGATGTGTACCAGCACTTGCTTCTTCTTGCCGCGGCCCACCGGGTGGATCACCTGCGAGATGCGCTGCACCGTGGTGTTGCTCGGCGTCACCTGGATGCTCAGCGGATCTTTCAGCAACGTGGCGGCCAGTTCGCGGATCTCGTCGCTGAAGGTTGCCGAAAACAGCAGGCTTTGCTTGTCCTTGGGGACCAGCGCCAGGATCTTCTTCACGTCGTGGATGAAGCCCATGTCCAGCATGCGGTCGGCTTCATCAAGAACCAGCACCTGCACCGTGGAGAGATCAAGAAACCCTTGCTGCTGCAGGTCGAGCAGGCGGCCAGGCGTGGCCACCAGTACGTCAACGCCGCGTTTGATGCGGTCAATTTGCGGGTTCATGCCGACGCCGCCAAAGACCACGGTGGAGTTCAGATCGAGGTGTTTGCCGTACTGGCGCACCGATTCCTCGACTTGTGCGGCAAGCTCGCGTGTTGGGGTCAGCACCAGGGCACGCACACCTTTGCCGCCGAATTTGCTTTTCGGCGCTTCTTCGCGTGAGAGGCGGTCGAGCAGCGGCAGCACAAAAGCGGCCGTTTTTCCCGTGCCGGTCTGCGCGCCAGCGAGCAGATCGTGCCCGGCCAGCACGGCCGGAATGGCCTGTGCCTGGATGGGCGTGGGGGTTTCATAGCCTTGCTCGCGCACGGCTTTCATGATGGCCGGAGCCAGATTCAGATCGTCAAAAGTCATTGAAGTGATGCGCCCATCCGGGCGCCGGGTATCGGCCTGTCGAGGCGCCCTGCGATGGGTGCCGAGCCAGTGTTAGGCTGATAAGGTTCAACAGTGGGCGCCAGCAAGCGGTGTTGCTTCGTCCCCAGCAGTTTGCTGATATCGCGCACAGCTGGAGTGCACGACAGCCGCTATTGTCGCATGGGTCGATAATTGAGCTTGTTCGCCGGGCACAACGCCCGCTCTTTTTTTGCACAGCAGGACCGACCTTCTACCGATGGCCCAATACGTTTACTCCATGAACCGCGTCAGCAAGACGGTGCCCCCGAAGCGCCAGCTCTTGAAGGACATTTCGCTCTCATTTTTCCCAGGCGCCAAAATTGGCGTGCTGGGCCTCAATGGCTCCGGCAAGTCCACCTTGCTCAAGATCATGGCCGGCGTGGACAAGGAGTTCGAAGGCGAAGCTCTGCCCATGCCAGGCTTGTCTATCGGCTACCTGGAGCAGGAACCCAAACTCAACCCCGAGCACACGGTGCGTGAATCGGTCGAGGAATCCATGGGCGCGGTGTTTGCCGCCAAGGCCCGTCTGGAAGAGGTCTATATCGCGTATGGCGCCGAAGACGCCGACTTTGACGCGCTGGCCGCCGAGCAGGCCCAGCTCGAAGCCGTCATTGCCACTGCCGGGACCGACTCTGAGCACCAGCTTGAGATTGCCGCCGACGCACTGCGCCTGCCGCCCTGGGACGCCAAGATTGGCCTGCTCTCCGGTGGCGAAAAGCGCCGCGTGGCCCTGTGCCGCCTGCTTCTGTCCAAGCCCGACATGCTGCTGCTCGACGAGCCGACCAACCACCTGGACGCCGAGTCGGTGGATTGGCTGGAGCAGTTCCTGCAGCGCTTTCCCGGCACCGTGGTGGCCATCACCCACGACCGCTACTTCCTGGACAACGCCGCCGAATGGATTCTGGAAATGGACCGCGGCCGCGGCATTCCCTGGAAGGGCAACTACAGCACCTGGCTGGAACAGAAGGGCGAGCGCCTGGCGCAAGAGCAAAAGAGCGAAGAAGCCCATGCCAAGGCTTTGAAGAAAGAGCTGGAATGGTCGCGCCAGAACCCCAAGGCCCGCCAGGCCAAGAGCAAATCGCGCCTCGCCCGCTTTGAAGAGCTGAGCGACATGGAATACCAGAAGCGCAACGAGACACAGGAGATTTTCATTCCTGTGGCCGACCGTCTCGGTCAGCAGGTCTTCGAGTTCCACAACGTCAGCAAGTCGTTTGGCGATCGCCTCTTGATCGACAACCTGAGCTTCACCGTGCCGCCTGGCGCCATCGTCGGCATCATCGGCCCCAACGGCGCGGGCAAATCCACGCTGTTCAAGCTGCTGGCGGGCAAAGAGCAGCCCGACAGCGGCACCGTGGTGGTCGGCTCGACCGTGAAGATGGCGTTTGTGGACCAGCACCGCGATGTGCTGGCCAACGACAAAACCGTCTGGGAAGACGTCTCGGGCGGCCTGGACATCCTGACCGTGGGCAAGTTCCAGATGGCCAGCCGTGCCTATTGCGGCCGCTTCAACTTCAACGGCGCTGACCAGCAAAAGAAGGTGGGCATGCTCTCGGGCGGTGAGCGCGGACGCCTGCACCTGGCCAAGACGCTGATTGCGGGCGGCAACGTGCTGCTGCTGGACGAGCCCTCGAACGACCTCGACGTGGAAACCCTGCGCGCCCTGGAAGACGCCCTGCTGGAATATGCGGGCAGCGTGCTGGTCATCAGCCACGACCGCTGGTTCCTCGACCGCATCGCCACGCACATTCTGGCCGCCGAGGGCGACAGCCAATGGACGTTCTTCGACGGCAACTACCAGGAGTACGAGGCCGACAAGAAGAAACGCCTGGGTGAAGAGGGTGCGCGCCCGCACCGCATGCGTTTCAAGGCGCTGAAGTAGTATTCAAGCAGTTCATTGACTTTTTAGTTTCTGCCAACATGACTCTGTCTGCGGTTCGTTCCAGAGCGGTACTTCGGGCTTGTGTGGTCACGGCCGTGCGGGAAGGCGAGACGTTGATGGACCAGCTCGTCAAGTTCACGCTGGACGAGCTGGCCAAGCAGGAATCCGAAACCCGGGCCATCGCCAAGCGCGATCTCGCGCATGAGGCGCAGAAGCTGCTGCGCGAGCACCACGCGGGCCTGAACAAGGCGTACCCGATGGTGCTGCTGGAGCTGTTTGCCGATGGCTCGGGGGCGCCTGCTTCCAAGCCCGCAGCGTCCAGCGCACTGGATTTCGGTGAACTCACCTTGGTGGACGACGATGAAGTCCAGGCCCAGGTCGAACTCTCCCGGGCGCAGCAGATGGCGCTGCATACCACGGACGCCATCTTGTCGGAGCTCAATGGCCTGGTCAGCGCGGCCCAGGGTTTGCCACGCGTGCAGCCGGAGCGCAACCCGCTGCGGCCTGAGAACTACATTCGCGCGCTGCAGCGCGCCATCGCCGACACGCAAGTCATCGCGCCGATGCGCGAGGCGTGGATGCAGCATATGCGGCCCTACCTGAGCCAACAGTTGGTTGGGGTATACGAGCGCGCGGTGAAAGGTTTGCGCGAACATGGCGTTGAGCAGGTGGGTTGGGGCGCGCGCGTACCGCAGCAGCCCGCTTACCCGCAGGGCGCGCCTGGCAGTGGCTGGTACGGACCGGGCGCGGGGGAGGTGCGCTCGGGCTGGGCGACCGCTTCTGCCTGGGCCGGCAGCCAGGCGGCACCTGTGGGCTACCAGGAGGCGGGGGCTTCGGGCTATGCGCCCAGTGGCCAGGAGGCATTGCTGACGGTCAGCATTCTTCGGCAAATGCTGGCCGGCGCAGGCGACCCGTACCAGGAGCTCTATGCGCCAACGGGATCTGCGGGTTCCGTTTACGCGGGTGGGCAGCAGGCGCCTTCTCCGCAGGGATTCGACCGCTACGCGCCGGCCGGCGCGTCGGAGGCGATCGAAGACATCGCGCAGCTTGAGCGCCTGGTAGGGCGCCTGGCGAACAGCCAGTCAGCCTACCTGCACAGCGGGCAAGGCGCGCCGCGCACCGGCCAGGCCTCTTTGTATGGCGCTGCCGAGGCGGCGCCCAGGGGCGCGGAGGTTGTCGCACGCATGGTGGAAAATATCTCGCAGGATGCGCGCCTGTTGCCGCCGGTGCAGCAGGCGGTGCAAAACCTCGAACCAGCCATTCGCAAGCTGATCCGCCACGATTCGCGCTTTTTCAGCGATGCCAACCACCCAGCCCGCCGTTTGCTGGATGAGATCACCCAGCGCAGCCTGGCGTACACGCATGTGGAGGCGCCGGGCTTTAGCCGCTTCATGCGGTTGATCGATCAGGCCGTTGCCCACTTGAGCAAGTCAGAGATCACCAGTGCCGCTCCGTTTGAAACCGTGCGGCGTGCCTTGCAGGCGGCATGGGAGGCGCAGCAAAAGAAGCTTGAGGCCCGCCAGGAGCGCGAGAAGCAGGCCCTGCTGCTGGCGGAAGAGCGTGAGATGCGCGCTGAGCGCGTGGCCGCGGAAATCGGTGCGCTGCCTGAGTTTCCAGGTGCGCCCCAGGACATCACCGATTTTGTGCTGGGCCCTTGGGTGGAAGTGGTGGCTGCCGCGCCGCTGGACGCACAGGGCAAGCGCAGCCCACAGGCCGCAAGTGCACTGGCTTTGGTCCCCTTGCTGCTCTGGAGTGTGCAGCCGGACCTCGCATGCGAGCACCCCGACCGATTGGACGAAGCCACCATGCTGCTGCCGGTACGCTTGCGCACCGAGCTCGAAAACATTGGCCACCCACGCGAAGAGATCGACGCGTTTTTGGCGCGCCTCGCGCAATTGCACCGCCTCTCCTTGGCAGCCAGGCCGCCAGATTTCGAGTTGCCGCAAGCGTCTGTACCGGAGGACGGAGGTCCGGGTGACCTGGAGCAGGGCGCTGCAAACGATGGCGACAGCGTGACGTCCCTGTACGGGCCCGAGCCGATGGCAGAGCCCGAGGTGCAGCAGGAGGACGCGCCGGCCCCTCGGCCACCCGAGAGCGACGGCTTTGTCATGGGCGCCTGGGTGGAATTGGTCACCTCGGGCAAATTGATGCGCACCCAGCTCACATGGTGCAGCCCGCACAACACGCTGTTTCTGTTTACCGCGCCAGATGGCAGCACGCAGTCCATGACGCGACGCATGCGCGACAAACTGGTGGCTGGTGGCGCTCTGCGGCTGATGGACGCGCTGCCCGCGACCGAGCAAGCCTTGCGCAGCGCGGCCAAGCCGCAAGGCAACGAGCCGCCGCCTTTGGCCTGACGAGCGACTCAAGCGTGCGGCAACTTTTGCCTGATCAGGTGAATATGGTTGCGCAGCGCGTACAGCTCGTCGGCGTACGACAGCGGCACGTTGACCTTTTCGACCTGCGCCTCCAGCCGGTTCAGTTCCTGGGTGATCGATGCGGGTGTTGTGTGCCCGGCTTCCATCTCGTTTTCAATTTCGCGCAGCCGGCCATACCAGCGAAAGACGCGTGAGCGCACCCGAAACTGGTAGAGCGGCGGCACGATGCGCGAGAGCGGCAGCAGGGCCGCCAACAAGATGCCCAGCACCAGCCACATGCGCTCGATCAGATTGGCCAGCCAGAACGGTAGGTAGCGCTGCAGCAGCGGCACGGGCTCGTTGATGGCGCGGTCGGCTTCGGCGGCAATGGGCAGCTCGCTGTGCCGGGTGTTGGGAAATTCTCGCGCCCGGTTGAACCAGCCGGCCCCGCTGTGCAAACGCTGCCCGGCTTGCGCAAACAGTTGTAGCAGGGCCGGATGCGTGTCCGTGCGTGCAAGCAGCGCGGTCGTGGGCGCGAGCAGCCGCACATCGGCTGGTGGCACATCGCGCGCCAGGTCCACGACACCGCGGGGCAGAGTGACGGGGCTCAAAAACGCAAAACGCCGGCTGTAGGCTTCGTTCTGCGGAAAATCCATCAGCGCCACGCCAGGTGTCTGCAGCAGCATCTGCACCATCAGCGACTCCGGCGCCGAGGCAAACACCAGCACGTCGAGCTTGCCCGCAAGAAATTTCACGGTGGCGTCGGTCTGTCCGAGTTGCGAGAGCTTCAGATCGCCGGGTTCCACGCCGTTGGCTGCCAGCAGTTTCTCCATCAGCGTGGGAACGCCGCTGCCTGCCGTACCCACATTCACGCGCTGGCCGCGCAGTTGGCGCAAGCTGTCCAGCGGCCTGGGGCGGCCCTGGTGGTGCGCCAAGGCAGGTCGGTAGAACAGCCACAGCGGTTCAACGAACAGGCTGCCCAGCGACGTGAGATCTTCTCGATCGCTCTCCTGCAGATCCGCAGTGCCACCTTGCACGAACGCCAGGTCGGCGCGGCCGCTGCGCAGCAGCTCCAGGTTGGCCGACGAGCCTTCGCTTGGCAGCAGCACGACCTTGATCCCCTCGACCGCGAGTGCCTGCTGGTAGCGTTTGCCAAAGGTCTCGTAGGCGCTTTGCGCGGGCCCGGTGGCCAGCGTGACCTGCTTTGGGGGCGTGGGGTTGAGCCACCAGTAGGCCAGCGCCAGAAGACCGATGGCCAGGAAGACCAAGGGGCCGGCGGACGCGAGCAGGTCGCGCAGCGAGAGCAGGGTGTTGCGGAAAACCTGGGGCATGGCTCGGGCTCTCATGTGCTCTGCGGCAGCCAGTCGGCCATGGCCGGCAGGTAAAGCCCTTGCGGGGTGGTCAGCGACCGCGTGGCCTGCACGGCGCGCAGCGTGGCGCGTGCCGTTGCCTCGGCGGCCATGGCGGCCAGCAGCAGCATGCCGGGGTGCCTGCCCGACCTGCCGGTGCCCAGCGCAAAGAGGGTGTCGCCATCGAGCTGGGTGTGGGCCGGGAAGATGCTGCGTGCCAGGCCGTCGTGCGCGGCCAGCGCCAGGCGCTGCGCCTGTGCCTTGTCGGCGAGCACTGCATCGGTCGCGACCACGCCAATGGTGGTGTTGGTGCCCGGCAGCAGCGACTGCGGCAGTTCGCCGCCGAGCAACGCGCGGCGGCTGTCCAGCAAGGCCAGGCCGTCCTCGGTGCGTGCGCCCGCGATGACCTTGCCGGTGTTGGCGTCGAGCACGTCGCCCACGGCGTTGCAGGCAATCAGTGCGCCCACGGTCACGCCATCGACGGTGACCGAGGCGCTGCCAATGCCCCCCTTCATGGCGCGCGCCATGCCGAAAAGCTTGCCCACGGCGGCGCCCGCGCCGGCGCCCACGTTGCCTTCGGCGGGCGCTTGGCTGGAGGCGGCGGCACAGGCCGCGTAGCCTGCGGCGGCGTCGGGGCGGATGCTGGCGTCACCCACCATCAAGTCAAACAATACGGCCGCCGGCACGATGGGCACGCGCGCCACGCCGACATCCAGGCCCACACCGTGCGCTTCCAGCCAGCGCGCGGCGCCGCTTGCGGCATCGAGGCCGAAGGCGCTGCCGCCCGACAGCACGATGGCGTGGACCTCATTCACCAGGTTGCCCGGTGCGAGCAAATCGGTCTCCCGCGTGCCGGGCGCCGCGCCGCGCACGTCCACCCCGGCGATTGCACCCGCGCGGGCCAGCACCACAGTGCAGCCGGTGGGGCGGCGGGTGTCGGTGAAGTGGCCGACCTCAATGCCGGCGACGCGGGTAATGCTGCCGGGGTCGATGTGCTGGGAATTCATGCGCGCCGATTATGGGCGGCGTTGGTGTCGTGAGTTGAGGGTGCGCTAAAAAAGGCAAGGCGTCGAAATCGTCGTCAGGCAAGGCGCAAACCACAGCGATAGCCGTAGCTATCGCGAGGATTTGCAACGCGGCATAGCGGCAATTCTTGGCGTCTTTCTGAGGCGAACCTTCAATTCACGACACTTGGTTCAGGCGAACGTATCGAGTTGCGTGCCCAGCGGTCCGAGATTGGGCGCTGGGGGCTGCGGCAGAGCGTCGAGCAGCGTAGCGGCCGCAGTCGCCTGCACGTCAAGGGCCTTCTTGAGCACCGCTACATTGGCGGCTTGCGCGGTCTGGGCCTGGGTGTTGGCGCTGGCAATCTGCAGCAGCGAATGGGTCAAGGCGATATCCATGTTGGTATATCGGCAGAACGCACAAGGACTGTAGCGCTGGTGATTGCCTTCCAACGCCGCCGCGCCAGGCGCAGCGCAGCGCACGCAAGTCGTTCCCTATGGGCTGGCGTGGGCGATGGGGAAAGGGTCGGCGCAGCAAAAAAACTAGTGAAAAGTGACTCTAGCGCTTATGGAGTATGCGCTAGTAGCTATCGAATCAATAGTCTTCGTGCTTCAAGCCATGCTGTTGTCTTCCACGGTGCTGCAGACAATGGCCCCGTGCGAAAGGTCTGCCAGGCGCTGGATCAGCGCCGCAGCATCGCCTTCGGGCAGCGTGAACGTGAGGCGCACCACGCTGGCGTGCTCGGCGGCCAGCAGGCTGGCACTGGCGCTGGCCAGCTCGCGCCGTACCGCGCCTTCCAGGGCATACGGCAGGCTGCATTCCAGGCAGGCCATGCGCTGCAACGTGATTTTTTCTGCGCCCAGCAGGGCCTGGGCCACGCAGTCGGTGTAGGCGCGCACCAGCCCGCCAGCGCCCAGCTTGACACCGCCGAAATAGCGCACCACGGTGGCCAGAACGCCCTCCAGATCCTGGTGGCGCAGCACCTCCAGCATGGGACGGCCGGCCGTTCCGCCGGGCTCGCCGTCGTCCACCGCGGCCGATTGGCCGCCTGCCAGCAAGGCCCAGCAAATATGCGTGGCGCCAGGATGCTGCTTCCAGAGCGCATCCACGGCGGCCTGGGCGCTGGCGCGGTCCTGCATGGGTTGCACGCAACCGATGAAACGGCTTTTCCGGATGGTCAGGTCGCTGTGGACGGCAGCAGCCAGCGTCTGCGCCATGCTTACTTGCGCACCCCGTTGGAGAGCATGCTGCGCACCAGCGCCCGGCTGTGGGTGCCGAAATGGCCCAGCAGCTCGGCGAGGGTGGTGTCCAGATGGGCGCGGCGCGCGGGGTCGATGGCCGAGAGTTCCTTGATCAGGTCGATCTGTGCGGAGTGCACGCCAAAGTCGAAGCTGGGGTCCGAGACATAGCGTTCCGGCAGCGTATCGACCAAGGCACGGTCGGTCGCCGCGCCAGCGTCGTAGGCCTCTTTGCTGACCACGTCGCGCACGTAGCGCCCAGACCAGACGGGGTAGTGGGCGTCCGCGCTGGTGTCGTGCAACTCGGCCCCGAGGGCGCCCGGCTGGCGTGCCTTGGCAGCGCTGCGAATCAGCGCGCTTTCGTAGTTCTCCAACGCCAGATGCCGGTTGGAGAGCAGCACGATCATTTCGTTTTTCCACTTCGGCAGCCCTGCCATGGCCAGGGCGTTGATGCCGATCAGCTTCAAGGCGCTGGTGCCGGGCGCGACGCTGGCGTGGTAGGGCTGGGTCAGGTCCTGAACGTAGTGCATGGCCAGGCCCGTGAAGCGCCAGCCCCAGTAGGGGTGGCCGCTGTCGAAGGCCAGGCGCGCCAGGCTGGTGTACTGGTGCACGCGCAGCAGAGGGTAGGTGCGCTTGAGGAAGGGCGCCGCCAGGTAAATGAGGGCATCTTCATGGAAGAACCCCATGTGGAACGGGGCCTGGGTGCTAAAGCTCAGCGTGGGGTTGCCAAAGGGCAGGGCGCCGAAACCGTAGGTCCGGCCGGCCTCTGAAGGGCTGTCGCTCCAGAGGTTCAGGTCCATGCCGTAGTCGGGTTCGTCGCTGGCCGACGCCACCACGGCGAGGGCTGGGACCAGTTCACCTGGGTCGATACGCACAAAGACGTGGCTCGTCTCTTCGGGTTTTTCAAGTGCGTTGACGGCCGTAGGCGCCAGCAGCCGCGCCGGGTCGGGCGCTGGGCCCCAGGGGTCGGGCTGGACGTACAGCGCCAGCCGGCTCTCGGGCGAAATGCGCAGCGCGGCGAGGAAAGCCTTGCGGCGCTCGGCATCGCTGCGCGCCGGGTCGGCCTTGAAGGCGAGCGCTTCGGGGCGTGGTGGGTAAGTGTCGAGCGTCTGGCGCGCCCAGGCTTCATCGGTCACCATCAGATCGGCAATGGCTTTTTCCTCGTTCTTCAGAAAGCCCTCCAAGGGCTCGGCCGGCACTTGTACGCTGGTCGCCAATTCAGGCATGCGTTCCAGCGCCCGGTAGGTCACCATGGCGTGGTTGCTCCAGGCGAAGGCGGTGCCGGCGAAACCGGTCAGCGCAGCAACAATCAGGACATAACGGGTGGTACGCATGGACTTGCTGTAGGTCGAAGTGGGCGGGAGCGCCAACGCCATTGTCAATCCTGTGAAGGGTAGCCGGTAATCGCGCGGATCTCCTGGTACAGCGGCTGCAGGCGCCGGTACATGCGGCAATACACGCGCCGGTAGAGCTGATCGTAAGTGTGTGCGTGCTGCGGCTCAGGCTCGAATCGGTCGCCCATGCGTGCCATCGCGGCCACGGCGGCGGCGTAGTCGGCGTGCAGGCCCAGGCCCACGGCGGCGATCATGGCGGCGCCCAGGCCGCTGGTTTCGTACAAATGCGGGCGCTCGCAGGGCAGGTTGAAGATGTTGGCGGTGATCTGCATGGCCGCATTGCTTTGCGAGCCGCCACCCGAGACGCGCACCAAGGTGATGGGCGCGCCGCCGCGCTTCTCAATCCGCTCCTTGGCTTCCCGCAGCGCGTAGGCCAGGCCTTCGAGGATGGCGCGGTACAGGTGGGCGCGGGTGTGCACGTCGCCAAAGCCAATCACCGCGCCCTTGGCCTCGGGGCCGGGCACCTTGATGCCGGGGTTCCAGAAGGGCTGCAGCATGAGGCCCTGGGCGCCGGGCGGCACGGCGCTCACCAGGGTGTCGAACAGGCTCTCGGGCGCCACGCCCTCGGCCATGGCTTGCTGCTGCTCGTGCAGGCCGAACTGCTCCTTGAACCAGTTGACCATCCAGAACCCGCGCGTGATCTGCACCTCGGTGTTGTAGTGGCCGGGCACTGCTGCCTGGTAGGGCGGGATGAAAGGCGTGGCTTCGAGGTAGCGCGGCGTGGTGGTGTTGATGGTGGCGGCGGTGCCGTAGGAGAGGCAGGCGGTGTCGGGCGTCAAACACCCGGCGCCCAGCACCTCGCAGGCCTTGTCTGCGGCGCCCGCCAGCATTTTCAATCCGGCGGGGATGCCCGTGTCCTGCGCGGCCTGCGCGCTCACCTGGCCGATGACGGTGCCCGCCGCCACCAGCTCGGGCAGCATGGCGGGGGTGATGGGCAGGGCCTGCCATTTCCAGTCGTGTGGCGGTGCCCAGTGGCCTTTTTTGTAGTCGAAGGGTACGTAGCCGACTTGCGAGGCAATCGAATCGACAAAGCGGCCGGTGAAGCGGTAGTTGAGGTAGCCCGAGAGCAGCAGATAGGTGCGGGTGCGCGCCCAGATGTCGGGCTGGTGCTGGGCAATCCAGTTGGCCTCGGCTTCCTTCTGGAAGTGGCGCACGGTATCGCGCATGCCAATGGTGCGAAAGGCGGCCTCCCACCACCAGGCCAGGCGCGGGGCGTGTTCGGCGCGGCGCTGGTCGAGCCAGATCATCGCCGGGCGCAAGGGCTGGCCGTGCTCGTCCAGCGCCAGCGTGGTGCCGCGCTGCGTGGTGATGACGAGGCCGGCGATGTCGTTTTTCTCGATGGTGGTGGTGTGCCACAGCTGCTGGCAGGCCTGGCACAGCGCCTGCCAGAACACTTCGGCCTCGGCCTCCATCCAGCCCGGCTCGGGCGACTGGTAGGCGATCGCCACCTGGGCCTTGTCCACCAGGTTGCCGTGCAGATCGAACAGCAGGGCGCGCACGCTTTGGGTGCCGTTGTCGATGGTGAGCAGGTAGGGGGCGGGCATGGTGTCTCCTGTTTGCTTTTGGTTTGATAGCTGCTTACGCTTTATGGATAAGCGCTAGAGGCTAATTTCATTCATATTTTTCCGTGCTTGACGGCTGGTAGTGCGCCACGTTTCACGGCAGGTGCGGAGCGCCGCGCCCACCGCTCCGGGATTGGGGTCGGAGCACGAGTTTCGCTGCGCGAAATCGTGATCCGACCCCAATGCCTGCGCCGCGCCCATGCCATGGCTGAGCGCAGCGATGGCCCGAAGGGCTGTTGGTCTCCCCATCCCCTCTGTCCGTGCCGAGAAGCACAGCGCCGGGCGGAAAAAGGGCCGCGCGTGTTTGAGCGAAACGCAGTGCAGCGAGTTTGCGCGGACCCCGCCCGGTGCGAGCATCGCAGGTTGCCCCGAAGCGCAGCGCAGGGGACACGGACAGCGGGGTCGGCTTCTCTTTGGTGACTTTCTCTTGGCGACGCAAGAGAAAGTTACTGCGCCGCCGGGCGCACATCCCGGCACCCGTCCTCTGCCAAGGCATGCGGCCAGAACAGAAAATGCGGCTCCAGTTAGCGCGTCGCATGCTGCGCAGTCGCTCCGGGACCGGGGTCCGTTCCGGCATTTGGGTCAGAGCACGAGTTTCGCTGCGCGAAATCGTGATCCGACCCCAATGCCTGCGCCGTGCCGGGCGGCTGGTAGTGCGCAGCGATGAGGGCGCGGTAACGCTCCACCTCCAGCTCCCAGCGGGCTTCGTCCCACGCCAGGTGCGGGGCGCAGAGCTGGTGGATGCGCGGCAGGTAGTCCAGCCCGCCACGCGGCAAAAGAATGCCCAGCCGGGTGCGGCGCAGCAGCAGGTCGTCGAGGTGCTGCACGGCTTCGTGCCGCGCTGCGATGGCCAGCTCCAGCCACAGGGTCTGGGTGCCGGGGATGGTGTGCAGGTCGTCGCAGGCGCCCGTGCTCCATTCGGCCGCGTACGCGCCGTAGCGCGCGGTGAGGCGCTGGCGCACGGCGGGGCTCCAGCGCGGGTTCAGCGGGGGTGCGGGGGTGAACAGCGGGGCGTCGCTCCTCTCAAACGCCTTGCCTGCATGCGGCGCCGCCAGTGCCAGCGCGTCCTGCGCCATCAGCCGAAAGGTGGTGAGCTTGCCGCCGGCCAGTGTGACCATGCCCGATTCGTCGCGCACCACATGGTCGCGCGTGGCTTTGGACGCATCCTGCTGGCCGTCGTCAATAACTGGCCGTACGCCGGCATAGCAGGCGCTGATGTCGGCAGCGGTGATTTGCGCGGCAGGGAACTGGTCGTTCACAGCATCCAGCAAATAGGCCACTTCCGAAGCGGTGATGCTGGCCTCGGCATCCAGGTCGGCGCGGTGGTCCAGGTCGGTGGTGCCCACCAGCGTCGCGCCCTCCCAGGGGTAGAAAAAGACCGGACGGCCATCCTGGGGGTGCATGAAGCTGATGCTTTGCGCCACCGGCAGGCGCCAGAACGGCAGCACCAGGTGGCTGCCGCGCAGCGGGCGCAAGAGCGGCGCGGCGCCCACGCCCGCGCGCAAGCGGTCGGCCCAGGCGCCGGTGGCGTTGACCACGGCGCGGGCCTGCACGGCGTGGGTTTGGCCGGTCAGGCTGTCTTTGGCCACCAGGCCGGTGACTTTTCCGTTCGCGGTTGTCAGGCTTTCAACGGCCACGTAGTTAAGCAGCACGGCGCCGTCGCGCCGGGCTTCGAGCAGCACGCGCCAGACCAGGCGGGCGTCGTCCGTCTTGGCGTCCTGGAACACCAGGGCACCGCGCAGGCCCGGCGGCGCCAGGCCCGGCGCCAGCGCCTGCGCGGTGGCGAGGTCGGCGTAGTAGTGGCTGCGCTGCCCAGCCATCAGGTCGTACACCACCAGGCCGGTCTGCATCAGCCAGCGGCCGGGCTTGCGGCCTGGGCAGTCGGCAAACAGAAAGCTCTGCGGCTCCACCAGGCCCGGCGCTTCACGCAGCAGGCGCTGGCGTTCGCGCACCGAGTGCAGGGTGGTCTTGAGGTCGCCTTCCTTGAGGTAACGCAGCCCGCCGTGTACCAGTTTGGAGGAGCGGCTGGACGTGCCCCAGGCAAAGTCGCGTTGCTCCAGCAGCAGCACGCTCCAGCCGCGCCGCGCGGCCTGCTGCGCCACACCGGCGCCGCTGATGCCGCCGCCGATGACGACGAGGTCCCAGGTCTGCGCGGGCAGGCGTGCAAGCGCGTCAGCGCGCGTCGGGAAGAGGTTCACACGGTTTTGCATTCGGTCGGTTCACTAGGCGCAAGCCCAAGACAGTGCTGTTGCACGACGAGGCGCACCAACGACGTTAGACGGTCGAAGGCAAAGCCGTGTTCGCCCATGGCCCGCCGTCCTGCAAGAGTTTTCCAGGATTCATGATGCCCTGCGGGTCGAAGTGGCGGCACAGCTCGGCCAGCGTCGCCATACCGAGCGGGCCTTTTTCATCGACCAGGTGCGCCGCGTGGTCGCGCCCCACGCCGTGCTGGTGGCTGACGGTGCCGCCGTGCGCGGCAATGGCGTTGGCCACGGCGGCCTTGAACGCTTGCCAGCGCTCGAAGTTGGGCGCAAAGCCGCCTGGTGCAATGGGCCACACGTACTGCGAGTAGATGCTGCTGCCCTGCGGGTACAGGTGCGAGAGGTGGGTGAAGGCGTGCACGCGCTGGCCATAGCCCGCAAACACGTCGCGCGCGGCCTGCTCCATCGCCAGCATCAGCGGTTTGACCTGCGGCCAGTCCACCGCGGTCTCGATCGTGTCGGCCGCGTAGCCCAGCTCCCACAGCGTGTTGCGCAGGTAGGGGCCTTTGAAGCGGTTGGCCGCCCATTTGCTGCCCATGGCGGTGCCGATGTACACAGCGCCGTAGTGCGCCAGCAGGCGCCGGGCCTCGCGCAGGGTGTGGCGGGCGGTGTGCTTGTCGCTGCTGACGCCCAGCATCAGCATGCATTTGCCTGCGCTGCAGCCGCGCCAGGCCAGGTACTTTTCCATGGCGCCCACCAGCCGCTCGTGCCCGGCCAGCGTGAGGTTGGTTTCGGTCTCGGTGCCGTTGGACAGCCGCAGCATCGACAGCGGTAACTTGCGCTGCACCAGCGCACGCACGGCGGCTTCGGCGCGGTCCCAATCGGGCAGGAAGAGGGCGTGAAAGCTCTCGTGCTCTGGCAGTGGCGTGACGCGCACCGTGGCTTCGGTGAGGATGCCAAAGCGCCCCTCGGAGCCCAGCACCAGCTCACGCAGGTCTGGTCCGGCGCTGGCAGCAGGAAACGTTGGCAGGGTGAGCGGGCCCATCGGCGTTTCCATGCGGCCCCCGGCAAACAAAGCTTCGATGCGCCCGTAGCGCAGCGACTGCTGGCCGCTTGAGCGCGTGACCACCCAGCCGCCCACGGTCGAGTATTCAAACGACTGTGGAAAATGGCCCAGCGTGTAGCCGTGCGCACGCAGTTGCGCCTCTACCAGCGGTCCCGGCGTGCCCGCGCCAAAGGTGGCGAGCTGGCTGGCGGTGTCCAGGTGCTGCAACTGGTTCATGCGCGTGAGGCTCACCGACAGGATGGGGCGTTCGCTGACCGGGCAATCGAGGTGCCCTGCCACGCTGGTGCCGCCGGCGAAGGGGATGACCATCCAACGGTTCGCGTGCGCCAAGTCCAACAGTTCGCGCACCTGCTCGCCCGATTCGGGATACGCCACGCCATCGGGCACCGGGGGCAGCGCGCCAAAGCGTTTGCGAATCCAGTCGGCGTAGCTTTCGCCGAGCGCCATGGCAAAGCGCTCCGAAGGTTCGCGCGAAATCAAAGGGTGCTCGGGCAGGCGCGACGGCGGGATGCACGCCAGCAGGTTTTCGCGCCGCGCGTCCTGCCCCGGCAGACCCGGGCCCAGGCGCCCGGCCAGCATGGCGCGGGCGCTTTCGGTCAGGTTCATCGAAGTGGCGTCGTCGCCCCAGCCGTTCCAGCGTCGCATGACATACTCCCTTGCACATTTTTCAGGCTCTGGCCGCGCGCCGCGCCTGGATGCTGCCGAATGTAGACCCGCGCACGCCCTTTGCCATTCCGCAATGCCGCCACCCACTTGTTCTATCGCGCCAAACAGCTTCCCGGGCCGCGTCGTCGCGCCGTATGCACACACGCTCATTGAACTGGCGCGCGCTGAAGGCGTTTCGCAGGATGGAGGTGCAGCAGCCGATGCGGACATGCCGGTGGCGCAGTACCTCGATTTGCTGGCGCGCGCCTGCGAGCACGCTGGCCCCGCATTCGGTTGGCGCCTGGGGCAAAGCGTCAAGCCCACGACTTACGGCGTCAACGGCATCCTTCTGCTGGCCTGCGCGACGCTCGGCGAGGCGCTGGCACAGGTGCTGCGCTTTGAATCCCTGGTGCACGACTTGGGCCGTTCGGAGTTTGCTCTGGAGGGAGGCCACGCGGTGTACGCCTGGCGCAATGATTGCGCGGGCCACGCGGCTGCGGCTGCCCTGAGCGAGTCGGTGTTCTCCGGCATCCTGACCTGCGCGCAGTGGCTGCTGGGCCGGCCAGTCGAGAGCTTTGCACTCGAATTCACGCATGCGGCCAACGCGCAGAGCGCTTCCTATATCGCGCAGGCCTGCGCCGCGCAAGTGCGCTGGGGCGCGGACGCCAACCGCGCCATCTTCCCCACCGCACTGCTCGATTGGCCCTTGCCCCAAGCCCAGCAGGGCGTGCTAGCGCTGCTGCAGCGCCATGCGGACGCGCTGCTGCAGGCACGCCACCCGCGCGATGCGGGCATTGCGGCGCAGGTGCGCCAAAGCCTTTCGGGCCGACTGGGCCGGGGCACGGTGAAGTTGGCGGACGTGGCGCAGGACTTGCACCTCTCCACCCGCACGCTGCAGCGCCGCCTGGCAGACGAAGGCCTTGCCTACCAGACGTTGCTCGACGCCACGCGCCACGAGTTGGCCTGCCACTACCTGAGCGGCTCGGCCCTGCCGATTGCCGAGGTGGCCTACCTGCTCGGATTTCAGGATGCGCCGGCCTTTACCCACGCCTTCAAGCACTGGCAAGGGCAGGGGCCGGGGCAGTACCGGGCAGAGGCATCCCGGAAGAGTTTGCGTCCGCTTGCGGATGCTGAGAATCGCACCCGCCGGGGACTTACAGCTTGAGTGACCAGGTTTCGCCCACCAGGCTTTTCCCAAACCCGTCATAGGGCTCGGATTTCACCAGCCGGAAGCCCCGTTTGGCATAAATGGCGCGGGCCGCCACCAGGCAGCTATTGGTCCACAGCACCATCTTTCGGTAGCCCTTGGCGCGTGCGAAGGCGAGGCACTCGTCGGTCAGGCGTCCGCCCAGGCCCAGGCCGCGGGCCGAAGGCGAGAGGATGAGCATGCGCAACTGCGCCGTGGAGGCCGATTTGCGCACCACGAACACGGCGCCGACACGCTCGCCGTCCAGCTCGGCAATCCAGCAGCGCTCCCAAGCTGGCTGGAACTTGCGCACGAAGCACGCGGCGATGTCGGCCACCAGCGCCTCGAAGCGGGCGTCCCAGCCGTACTCGCGCCAGTAGGTTTCGCCGTGCTGCTGCACCACCCAGCCCATGTCGCCGGGAAGCGGTTCGCGCAGCATGGCCATGCGAGGGACAACGGGCGCGTCGGTTCCGGGTGTCAACAACGTTTCGATGCGTTCCATCGCGCTCACCAGTTCCCGTTGGCGCGCCGGGGGCAGAGGCGCCAGCAGTGCGGCGGCCTCGTCCCGGGAGCGTTGCTGCAGCGGCTCGAAGGTTTCGCGTCCCAAGGGGGTCAGGCCGAGCACTTGTTGGCGCGCGTCCTTGGCGCTGGCGCTGCGGTGCATCCAGCCCGCGGCTTCAAAGCGGCGCAGCACGCGGCTGAGGTAGCCGCCATCCAGGCCCAGATCGCGCGCAAGCTCGCTCGCCACGGGCGCATCGCGGTGCGCCAGTTCGTAGAGTACGCGCACGTCGGTCAGCGACAGGTCGCTGCCCAAATAGGGGTCGAGCACGCCGACGCGCCGGGTGATGAAGCGGTTGAACTGCCGCACGGCTTTGACGGCGGCGGCAGGGACGGGTGCAGCAGCGGGTGCAGCAGCGGGTGCAGCATCGACTCGCGGTTTCATTGTTGCCTTTGTCATATTATTAATTGACAAAGGCAAGTATATGCTCTGTAGCGTTATGTCGATTTGACGACTCGGGTCGCTGCGAGCCAGTTGCTCGCGGCGATGTCAGGCCTCGTCGCCTCCGCGCGTCTTGGTCACGCGTAGGCACCCTGGCGACGGTAAAAAGGCATGTAGCCTTAAAATTGCGGGTTACCCATTAATGCGCCGGACGCTGCCCTCTAGGGGCATCGTGGGAGCGCGCACCACTTTTGCATGAACGCCCCCGTCGACGTTTCCTTTTTCGCGCGCGCCGCCAAGCCGCTGACCAGCTACCGCCCGTACTGGGCCAAGCGCTTCGGCACGGCGCCCTACCTGCCCATGAGCCGCGCCGAGATGGAGCAGCTCGGCTGGGACAGTTGCGACATCGTGCTCGTCACCGGCGACGCCTACATCGACCACCCCAGCTTCGGCATGGCCGTGATTGGCCGCACGCTTGAAGCCCAGGGCTTTCGCGTAGGCATCATTGCCCAGCCCGACTGGCAAAGCGCCGAGCCCTTCAAGGCGCTGGGCAAACCCAATCTGTTCTGGGGCGTGACGGCGGGGAACATGGATTCCATGATCAACCGCTACACGGCCGACCGCAAGATCCGCAGCGACGACGCCTACACCCCCGGCGCCGAAGGCAACCGCCGCCCCGACCGCGCCGCCATCGTCTACAGCCAGCGCTGCCGCGAGGCGTACAAGGACGTGCCGATTGTGCTCGGCGGCATCGAAGGGAGCCTGCGCCGCATTGCCCACTACGACTACTGGAGCGACAAGGTGCGCCGCTCCATCGTGGTGGATGCCAAGTGCGACCTGCTGCTCTACGGCAACGCCGAGCGCGCCCTGGTCGAAGTGGCGCACCGCCTGGCGGCGCGCGAGCCAGTGGGCAGCATCACCGACGTGCGCGGCACCGCCTTTGTGCGCCGCAGTTCGCCCGAGGGCTGGTTTGAGATCGACTCCACCGACGTCGACCAGCCGGGCCGGGTGGAAGACCACACCAACCCCTACCAGACCACCAGCGAGCAGGCGGCGGAGCAGGGCGGCACCTGCAGTTCGCAAGATACTACGGTTTCGATAGCTGCTAGTGCACAGCCAGTAAGCGCTAGAGGCCAAAAACAGTCTGAAAATGGCACCACCACCCACGCACTGAACTTCGTGCCCAACCCCGCTCTTGCGGGCAAGCGCAAGGCGCCGCCGCAAGACCGCACCGTGATTCGCCTGCCCAGCTACGAGCAGGTCAAAAGCGACCCCGTGCTCTACGCCCACGCCAACCGCGTGATGCACCTGGAAACCAACCCCGGCAACGCCCGGGCCATGGTGCAGGCGCATGGCGAGGGCGCCACGGCGCGCGATGTGTGGCTGAACCCGCCGCCCATCCCGCTGACCACGGCCGAGATGGACCACATCTTCGACCTGCCCTACGCCCGCAGCCCGCACCCCAGCTACGCCGACGCGCAAGGCCGCCACGACGGCGAGACGAAAATCCCCGCGTGGGAAGTGATCCGCTTCTCCATCAACATCATGCGCGGCTGCTTTGGCGGCTGCACCTTCTGCTCCATCACCGAGCATGAGGGCCGCATCATCCAGAGCCGCTCCGAGGATTCCATCCTGCGCGAGATCGAAGACGTGCGCGACAAGGTGCAGGGCTTCACCGGCACCATCTCCGACCTGGGCGGCCCCACTGCCAACATGTACCGCCTGGGCTGCCGCACGCCCGAGATCGAAGCCGCCTGTCGCAAACCGAGCTGCGTCTACCCCGGCATCTGCCAGAACCTCACCACCAACCACGACCCGCTGATCCAGATCTACAAGCGTGGCCGTGCCATCAAGGGCATCAAGAAAATCCTCATCGGCTCAGGCCTGCGCTACGACCTGGCCATCCAGTCGCCGGAATACGTCAAGGAGTTGGTGCAGCACCACGTGGGCGGCTACCTGAAGATTGCGCCCGAGCACACCGAGGCCGGCCCGCTGACCAAGATGATGAAGCCGGGCATCGGCAACTACGACAAGTTCAAGCAGTTGTTCGAGAAGTACACGCAGGAGGCCGGCAAGAAGCAGTTCCTCATCCCGTACTTCATCTCCGCCCACCCCGGCACCAGCGACGAAGACATGATGCACCTGGCCATCTGGCTCAAGAAGAACGGCTTTCGCGCCGACCAGGTGCAGACCTTCTACCCCAGCACCATGGCCACGGCCACGGCCATGTACCACACCGGCATCAACACCCTCAAGGGCGTGCACCGCGATGAACGGGGCGAAAAGGTGGACGTGGTGCGCGGCGAAAAGCGCCGCCGCCTGCACAAGGCCTTCCTGCGCTACCACGACCCTAAGAACTGGCCGCTGCTGCGCGACGCGCTCAAGGCCATGGGCCGCGCCGACCTGATTGGCAACGGCAAGCACCATTTGATTCCGACCTACCAGCCGATGGCGGGAAGTTGCAGCGGCAACAGCAAGGAAAAGTTCCTGACGATTCCCTCGATGGTGATGGAAAAAAACAGCCCAAAGCCCGGCCAGACGTTGACACAGCACACTGGGCTTCCACCGCGCCCGGGAACTGGGCCCAAAAAACCGAGCTACCGCCCAGTGGGCAAACGCGGGCCGGCGTAATCCGCCTGCGGCCCCGCAGTGCTGCTGGCCGCATGTCCCTTTGCCTGGGCGGATGTGGGCGCCGGGCCTGCCTGCACGTCTGCTGCCCAATGGCGCAGTGTGCCGCATTCTGAACGGCACTGTGTCGGCCGAGAAATAGCCTTGCTTGTGCCCACAATTACCCTGTTCAAAGCCTCAGTGAGGTGCTACAAAGGGCCGAGCCGCTAGCATTTTTCCATTGCAATTCGGTGGCACCGCCGGGCTTGCCAGGGGTGCTGCCACAGGAGGCCGTATGGATGCCATCAGCAACTTCGCTGCCCGCTATGCCCGATCGCGCGAAGAGGAGATGTCGGTCGACGAGTACCTCGCCGAGTGCCAACGCGAACCCATGGTCTACGCCACTGCTGCGCAGCGCATGCTGGCCGCCATCGGCGAGCCTGAGATGGTGGATACGCGCGACGACCCACAGCTCTCGCGCATCTTTGCCAACAAGGTCATTCGGCGCTACCCCACTTTTGCCGAGTTCTATGGCATGGAAGACGCCATCGAACAGGTGGTGAGCTTCTTCCGCCACGCGGCGCAGGGGCTCGAAGAGCGCAAGCAGATCCTGTACCTGCTGGGCCCCGTGGGCGGAGGCAAAAGCTCCATCGCCGAGCGGCTCAAGTACCTGATGCAGACGGTGCCCTTCTATGCGCTCAAGGGCTCACCGGTCAACGAATCGCCTCTGGGTCTTTTCGACCCCTTGGAGGACGGTCCGGTACTCGAAGAGCAGTTCGGCATTCCCAGGCGCTATCTGCAGCGCGTGCTCTCGCCCTGGGCCGTCAAGCGTCTGGAGGAATTTGGCGGTGATATCCGGCAGTTCCGCGTCGTCAAGCGCTACCCCAGCATCCTCAAGCAGGTGGCGCTGGCCAAGACCGAGCCGGGCGACGAGAACAACCAGGACATCTCAAGCCTCGTGGGCAAGGTGGATATCCGCAAGCTGGAGAATTTTGCCCAGGACGACACCGACGCCTATAGCTACTCAGGGGGCTTGTGCCTGGCCAACCAGGGCTTGCTCGAATTTGTCGAGATGTTCAAGGCGCCCATCAAGGTGCTGCATCCGCTGCTCACCGCTACGCAAGAGGGCAACTACAAGGGAACCGAGGGCTTTGGTGCCATCCCTTTTGATGGCATCGTGTTGGCGCACAGCAACGAGAGCGAGTGGAAGGCGTTTCGCAACAACAAGAACAACGAGGCCTTCCTGGATCGCATCTACATTGTCAAGGTGCCTTATTGCCTGCGGGTGAGCCAGGAAGTCAAGATCTACGAAAAGCTGATCCGCGAATCTTCGCTGGGCCATGCCATGTGCGCGCCGGGCACGCTCAAGATGATGGCGCAGTTCGCGGTCCTCACGCGCCTGAAGGAGCCGGAAAATTCCAGCATTTTCAGCAAGATGCAGGTGTACGACGGCAAGAACCTCAAGGACACCGACCCGCGTGCCAAGAGCTACCAGGAGTACCGTGACTATGCCGGCGTGGATGAGGGTATGACGGGCATTTCCACCCGCTTTGCCTTCAAGATACTGTCCAAGGTGTTCAATTACGACAGTACCGAAGTGGCCGCCAACCCGGTGCATTTGATGCATGTGCTGGAGCAGCAGATCCAGCGTGAGCAGTTTCCCGCCGAGCTGGAGACCAAATACACCAGCTACATCAAGGAATACCTAGCCCCGCGCTATGCCGAGTTCATCGGCAAGGAAATCCAGACAGCCTACCTGGAGAGCTACAGCGAGTACGGGCAGAATATTTTTGACCGCTACGTCACCTACGCCGACTACTGGATCCAGGACAGCGAGTACCGCGATACCGACACCGGCGAGGTCTTCGACCGCAACGCGCTCAATGCCGAGTTGGAAAAAATAGAAAAACCCGCTGGCATTGCCAACCCCAAGGATTTTCGCAACGAGATCGTCAACTTCGTGCTGCGCGCGCGCGCCAACAACCAGGGCAAGAACCCGAGTTGGACCAGCTACGAAAAGTTGCGCTTGGTGATCGAGAAGAAGATGTTCTCCAACACCGAGGAACTGCTGCCTGTCATCAGCTTCAACGCCAAGGCCAGCGCCGAGGACGCGCGCAAGCACGAGGATTTCGTCACCCGCATGGTGGACAAGGGCTACACCGCCAAGCAGGTGCGGCTGCTGTGCGAATGGTATTTGCGCGTACGCAAGAGCAGTTGACACACTACGGGCGCTTCCAGCGGGAACGTTCGTGCATGCGTGAAGGCAAGCAGATGGCATTCCAAATCATCGATCGCAGGCTCGCCGGCAAGAACAAGTCGGTGGGCAACCGTGAGCGCTTTGTCCGCCGCTACAAGCAGCAAATTGTTGAAGCGGTGCGCCGTGCGGTGTCCGAGCGTGACATTCGCCACATCGAGCAGGCGGAGAACATCACCATTCCCAGGAAAGACATCAGCGAGCCGGTGTTTCGCCACGGCCAGGGGGGTATCCGGGATGCGGTGCACCCCGGGAACACCGAGTATGTGAGCGGTGACCGCATTGCACGGCCCCAGGGGGGTGAAGGCGGCCGAGGCTCGCAGGCCAGTGACAGCGAGGGCGGTGAGGACGACTTCACCTTCACCCTGTCCAAGGAAGAGTTCATGCAGCTCTTTTTTGAGGACTTGGCCTTGCCGCGTCTTCTGCGTACGCACATCGGCGAGACGCCGCAGTGGAAGTGGCGCCGTGCCGGTTACAGCCAGGATGGCACGCCCCACAACCTGGCCGTGGTGCGCACCATGCGCGGCGCCCTTGGGCGGCGCATTGCATTGACCAAAGCACCGCACCGAGAACTGCAAGCGCTGCAGGCGCAGCTCGAAGGCTTGCTCGCACAGGACGATGGCACCAGCGAGGCTGTGGCCGAGCTGCAGCGGCGCATGGAGTGGCTCAAACAGCGCATCGCCAAAACGCCTTTCCTTGATCCCATCGACCTGCGCTTTCGGGCACGCACAAAAGTACCGGTGCCCATCAGCCGGGCGGTGATGTTCTGTCTGATGGACGTATCCGGATCCATGGACCAGGAGCGCAAGGATCTGGCCAAACGGTTCTTCATTCTGCTGTACCTGTTCCTGACACGGCACTACGAGAAAATTGACATCGTTTTCATCCGCCACCATACGCAGGCAGGCGAGGTGAGCGAAGACGAATTTTTCCACTCCACTGAAAGCGGAGGCACGGTGGTCAGCAGCGCCCTGGTGTTGCTGGACCAGATCATCCAGGATCGCTATCCTGCGGGCGACTGGAATATCTACGTGGCACAGGCCAGCGATGGCGACAACTTCCCCGCGGATAGCGGCAACTGCCGCAAGCTTCTGGCAGAAAACATCCTGCCATTGGTGCGCTATTTTGCGTACGTGCAGGTGGCCCAGGAAGAGCAAAACCTTTGGCACGAATACAGTCAGCTTCTGCCCTTGTTTGGCAACTTTGCCATGCGAAAGGTCTCTGAATCCGGCGAGATATACCCGGTATTTCGCGACCTGTTCAAGAAAGAAGGGGTGCCGGCATGAACATGGTGCAGTACCCGGTACTCGAACGACGCAGCAGCGACAACCCCTGGAAAGCCGCCCAGGTAGGCGAACGCCGCCATAGCGGGGTTCCCAAGGAGCCACTGCCAGCAGGTGCACGCCCGGCGCAGACGCTGCCCGATCCCAGCGACTGGACCTTCGAGCTGATAGAGCGCTACCACAGCGCCATTGCGGCCACGGCAGAACGCTTTGGCCTCGATACCTACCCCAATCAGCTGGAAATCATCACTGCCGAGCAGATGATGGACGCCTACTCCAGCGTAGGCATGCCGGTGAACTACCGCCATTGGAGCTATGGCAAGGAATTCCTGGCCACCGAGCGGCGTTACCGGCGCGGCCACATGGGGCTGGCGTACGAGATGGTGATCAACGCCAACCCCTGCATCAGCTACCTGATGGAGGAGAACACCACGGCGATGCAGGCCCTGGTCATCGCCCACGCCGCCTACGGACACAACAGTTTCTTCAAGGGCAACTACCTGTTTCGCATGTGGACGGACGCCTCCAGCATCATCGACTACCTGGTGTATGCCAAGGACTATGTGGCCAAGTGCGAGGAGCGCTACGGCCTGGATGCCGTGGAGCAGTTGCTCGACTCCTCGCACGCCCTGGCCAACTATGGCGTGGATCGCTACCGCAGGCCTTCAAAAAAGAACCTGGCACACGAACGGCTGGAGCGCGAGCGGCGCGAAGCCTACGCGCAGCAGCAGGTCAACGAACTCTGGCGCACCTTGCCCACCCCCGCTGGCAAGGACACTGCGGCCCAGGAGCTTGATCGCTTCCCCAAAGAGCCGCAGGAAAACATCCTGTACTTCATTGAAAAGAACGCGCCGTTATTGGAGCCCTGGCAGCGTGAGATTGTGCGTATCGTGCGCAAGATAGCGCAGTATTTCTACCCCCAGCGCCAGACGCAGGTCATGAACGAAGGCTGGGCCACTTTCTGGCACTACACCATCCTCAACACCTTGTACGACGATGGGTACTTGAGCGATGGCGTGATGATCGAGTGGCTGGGCTCGCACACCAACGTCATCTACCAGCCTCCCGTGGGCCACCGTGCCTATAGCGGCATCAACCCCTATGCGCTGGGTTTTGCCATGTACCGCGATATCCAGCGCATTTGCCAGAACCCTAGCGATGAAGACCGGCGCTGGTTTCCCGACCTTGCCGGAACCCCCTGGCTACCCGCCCTGGATGGCGCCATGCGCAACTTCAAGGACGAGAGCTTCGTGGGCCAATTTTTAAGCCCCCACCTGATGCGCGAGATGCGCCTGTTCGCTCTGCACGACGATGCCAGCGCGCCCGACCTGGTGGTCAGTGCCATCCACGATGAAGCGGGCTACCACACCTTGCGCCAGACGCTGTCGCAGCAGTATGACCTGGGAACGCGCGAGCCCGATATCCAGGTCTGGAACGTCAATCTGCGCGGCGACCGAAGCCTGACGCTGCGCCACACGCAGTACCACGGCCGTCCTCTGGCCGACGACACCGCGGAAGTCCTCAAGCACGTGGCGCGGCTGTGGGGCTTCGGTGTGCAGATCGAGAGCATGGGCAGCGATGGCAAAATTTCTGCCCTGTCGCAGGCTATCGCCCAGTAGGAAAGCGCTGGAAGCTATTGGTTCGATAGCGTCCTGTCCCTGGCATTGGTTGATGTGGGTCGCCGAGCAGCGTCTCCTTCCAAGGGTGGTCTGGTTGTGGTGCCACGGCGTGCGTACCCACCCCATTTGCCAGGGCATCTTGCACAAGCAGCTCAGGCGCTCGCGGGTACTGTCTGGCGCCGTGATCTGCGTCAGAACCGGCCTGCGCTTGGCCTCCCGCTGGGTGACAATTCGGGCCTCGCATCCTTCAACGCGCCCCTGACGGGGCCCCACAACCCATGGCCCGTGCCCCGCAGCTGCTGATGCGCCTGCCCACCTACCTGCTCAACGGCGCGCTGGTCGCCGCGGGGGTGGCGATGGTGCATGGTACGGTGGGCGCAGCCGCGGGCGCCGGTGCCGCCGGTCTGGCCCTGACCGGTGCGGTGTGCACCAGCCTGGCCGACGCGCCGGTGCCCATGGTCAGGGCTTGGCGCCAGCTGCTGGCTGGCGCGCTGGCCGCACTGGCCGGCACCGCCCTGGTGCTCCTGGCCCAGCCATCACCGGTGGTGCTGGGCCTGGCGCTGGCACTGGGCGGTGCACTGGCGATGATGGTGATGTCCTGGGGCCTGCGGGCCGGCGCCGTGGCGTTTGCGCCAGTGCTGGCGATGGTCTTCACGCTGGCCTCACCAGCGGGCAGCGTACCGCCGGTAAGGATGCTGGGCTGGCAAGCCGTGGGCGCGGTGCTGTACGGGCTGTGGGCTGTCGCGACGGGTTGGCTGATGCAGCCGCGCTGGCGCACGCTGGCGGTGGCATCGGCGCTGCAGGCCTCGGCCGCTTTGTTGCAGGCCCGGGCCGAAGTCTGGCGCGCCAGCGCAGCCGCCCCGGCCCAGCCGGGCGCCGACGACCCGGCCCGCGCAGCCTGGCGATGGGTCCAGCAGGAAGCCGAGCTGGCCGACCTGTTGCAGGCGGCGCGCGACCTGGTGTTTGCCGCACCCAGGGCAGCGCACTACCAGCGGCTGTCCGCCGTGCTGGTGTACACCATCGAGCTGCGTGACATGCTGCTGGCGGTGCGCCTGGACCTCGACCTGATCGGCCACGACGCACCCGGTCGCCAGACCATGGCCGAGATGGCCCAAGCCCTGGGCCGGCTGGCCGACCAGCTGTCGCAAGCCGCCAGCACTCTGCGCCTGGGGCAGCCCGGCTCTGCACCAGCCACGGGCGCGGACCCAGCCGCGCGGGACGCGCTGCAGGCGCCAGGCAGCAGTGTGGCCTGGCCCGAGCATGACCCACGGGCGCGCCTGGTGCCCGTGCTGCAGCTGCGGCTGCAGGCCCTGCGCCGCGTTGTGCAACAGGTGCACGACGCTCTGCAGGGACCGCCTCCATCCGCGGTGCTGTCGGCCGAGCAGCTGCGCCGCTTCGTGGCCCCCAGCGACTGGCCGCTGTCTGCGCTGAAGGCCCAGTTCAGTGGCCATTCACCGGTGCTGCGGCATGCGCTGCGCACCGGCCTGGCGTTTGGCTGTGCCTATGCGCTGGCGCAGGTGCTGCCCTGGTCTGCCCACCCGCATTGGCTGGTGCTGAGTGTGGCGGTGGTGCTGCGCGGCAACCTGGCGCAAACCCTGGCACGGCGCAACCAGCGGGTCGGCGGCACGCTGCTGGGTTGCCTGCTGGTGGTGGGCCTGGCCCGCCTTCCCGCAGAGCCGTGGCAGGCGCTGGTGTTTTTGCTGGCTGTGGGCACTGCCCATGCCTTCGTGGTGCGCCGCTACTTGGTTACCGCCATTGCCGCCACCGTGATGGCGCTGCTGCAGGCCCACCTGATGTACCCGGCCGGCGGCCTGGCCGTGACCGAACGGGTGGCCGATACGGTGCTGGGTGCGGCCTTGGCCTGGCTGTTCAGCTATGTATTGCCGTCCTGGGAGCGGCGCCAACTGCCGCGCTTGGTCAACCAGGCACGGCAGGCGCTGTTCCACTATGCGCTGGCGGTGCTGGGCGCGCCAGGGCCGGATCAAGTGGACCAGCGCCTGGCGCGCCGGCGCGCCTACGACGCGCTGGGCGCGCTGGCCGCCGCCGCCCAGCGCAGCGCCGCCGAGCCCCGCAGCGAGCGCCTGCCCACGGCTCAGGTGCTGAGCCTGCTCGACCGCGGCCAGCGGCTGATGGCGCACCTGTCGCTGGTGCGGCTGAGCCTGGCTGGGCCCTGGGTGGCCGGTGCCGGATCGGCGTTGACCGACAGTCTGGCCCAAACCCATCGCGCCTTGGCCCGTCTGTTGGCCGACCCGGCGGTGACCCACACCGAGGTGGCCGGCGGCAGCGCGGCAGCACCCGTTTCCAACTCCTGGTCAGACGGTCTGGATACGCTGCCGTTGGCAGCGCCCGATCAGGACAGGCTGTCCTGGCTGCAGCGCCGCCTGGGCGTGTTACAAAACGACGCGCAGGCGGTGCAGCAGGCCGCGTGGGCACTGAGCCACGCACGCACCTGAGGCGGTGTGTGGGCCACGCACCCACATGGCCTTGGTCGCGCCCGGCAGCGGCAGTTCGCTGCCCTGGCCGCGGATCCGTACTTCGGGCGGTCTGCGGCGTTGCCAATCCTGGCCATCGCTGCGGCTATGGCTGCGGTTTGCGCCTTGCCTCCCATCCCGATGTATGGCGCGCGCCATCGCGGTGGCTTGTTCAGCATCGCCTTGAATGCGCTGTCTGAGATTTCAAAGGGCAGTCCTGCTGGCTGAAGCCCCGTGTCGCCGTGTGCCCGTGGTTTTGATTTGCGAAGGACCTCGGCGTGCACCCTGCGCTCGACACGCGCATACTTGCCCCCGCTGTTTAACCGCATCGGAGATTCATCCATGGCTTCCACGGTTTTGATCACAGGCTGTTCCTCGGGCATTGGTGCGGCTGCGGTGCAGCACTTTGCTGCGCAGGGTTGGAACGTCGCCGCGACACTGCGCAACCCGGCCAGCGCCCACTTCGAGGACGGCGCGGGCAAGGTGGCGACCTTTGCGCTCGATGTGACCGATCAAAAATCCGTCGAGGCGGCGGTGGTCCAGGCGGTGGAGCGCTTCGGGCAGATCGACGTGCTGATCAACAACGCCGGCTACGGCCTGTTCGGCCCGTTCGAGAGCGCCACGCCAGAGGTGATCGAGCGCCAGTTCCAGACCAACGTGTTCGGCGTATTTGCGGTGACGCGCGCCGTGCTGCCGTACATGCGCGAGCGCGCCAGCGGCGTCATCATCAACGTGGCGTCGCTCACGGGTCTGGTGGCGATGCCGCTGTACTCGCTGTATGCAGCGTCCAAGTTTGCGGTGGTGGGTTTTTCAGAATCGCTCAGCCACGAACTGGCGCCACTGGGCATACGGGTGAAGGGGTTCGCGCCCGGCGCGGTGGCGACCGATTTTTCGGGTCGCTCGCTGGTGCGCACCTTCGAGGGGGACGGCGGCCCCTACGCAGACTCGATTCGCAAGGTGATGGCCGTGTTTGCCGCCAATCGTGGCACCAGCAATGCCTCGACAGCCGAACAGCTGGCGCAGGCGCTGTACGACGCCGCCACGGATGGCAGCGGGCAAGTGCGCTACGTGGTCGGCGAGGACGCCAAGGCGCTGATGCAGGCGCGCAAGGATATTGGTGAGGAAGCGCTGATGGGCGCGATGCGCCAGCGCTTTGGGCTGGGTGCATGAACCAACCCACCATCAGGCCATAGGCCAGGGAAGCGACGGTGGCAGGCGAGGGCGCTTTGCCCTGGCGTTGACCCGCGCGGCTGGCGGGGGATGCGCCTGCTGTCGCTGCTGCGGGTGTTGTAGGCGGCGCCCTTGCAGGCGTGCAGGTGGAAGAACACGTCACCAGCGCAATCGCCGCTGCGAATGAAGCCCAGCGCGTGCGTGGCGTCCCAGCGGACGATGGAGCCCTGTTGGGTCATGTGTCGGCTAGAAATTACTATTCAAATAATAGCTGTTTGCGCTTACTGGTAAAGCGCTAGAGGCCAAAAACACCAAAACTTTTCAACAAAAAGCCGCCCGTAGGCGGCTGGCAATTCCCAGGGTGCTGCGCACCCCCGGAAGGCATTACATGACCTTGGCAATCGACGCGCAGACGTAGTCGATGTTTTGGCTGTTGAGCGCCGCCACGCACATGCGGCCGGTGTCCGTGCCATACACGCCAAACTCGTTGCGCAGGCGCACCATCTGGTCTTTGGACAGGCCCGAGTAGCTGAACATGCCAATCTGGCTGGTGATGAAGGACATATCCTGTTTCACGCCGGCAGCCTTCAGGCCGTCAACCAGCTTCTGGCGCATGGCTTTGATGCGCACGCGCATCTCGCCCAGTTCCTTTTCCCACAGCGCGCGCAGTTCCGGGTCGCTCAGCACGGCGGCCACCACGGCGCCGCCGTGGGTGGGTGGGTTGCTGTAGTTGGTGCGGATGACGATTTTGAGCTGGCTCAGCACGCGGCCGGCTTCTTCCTTGTCCTGGCACAGCACCGAGAGGCCGCCCACGCGCTCGCCGTACAGGCTGAAGCTCTTGGAGAACGAGGTGGAGACAAAGAAGTTCATGCCAGACGCCACGAATTTGCCGATCACCGCGCCGTCCTCGGCAATGCCGTGGCCAAAGCCCTGGTAGGCCATGTCCAGGAAGGGCGTGAGTTTGCCGGCCTTGAGCACTTCGATGACCTGGTCCCACTGCGCGGCGGTGATGTCGTAGCCCGTGGGGTTGTGGCAGCAGGCGTGCAGCACCACGATGGTGCCGGGTGCGGCGGCCTTCAGGCTGGCGAGCATGCCGCCAAAGTTCACGCCGCGTTTTTCCGCGTCGTAGTAGGCGTAGGTCCCGACTTCAAAACCGGCGTTGGTGAACAATGCGCGGTGGTTTTCCCAGCTCGGGTCCGAGATGAGCACCTTGGCATTCGGGCTGAGCTTCTTCAGGAAGTCGGCGCCGATCTTCAGACCGCCAGTGCCGCCAATGGCCTGCACGGTGGCTACGCGGCCGCTTTTCACGGGCTCGCTGTCTGCCCCGAACACCAGCGCCTTGACGGCGTTGTCGTACGCCACGATGCCGTCGATGGGCAGGTAGCCGCGCGCCGTGGGCTTGGCCATCATCTTCTGCTCGGCCGCTTGCACGCATTGCAGGAGCGGAAGTTTGCCGTTGTCGTCGAAGTACACGCCGACGCCCAGATTGACCTTCTTGGGGTTGGTATCGGCGTTGAATTGTTCGTTCAGACCCAGAATGGGGTCGCGGGGCGCCATTTCGACAGCGGAAAACAGAGACATGAAAAGTCCTCGAAGGGTGGAAATTGGGCTGCCCGACCTCAGATGGGCGACTCGGCTACGCTTTGTGGCTTCGGGCAAACCCGAATTTTAGAACCTGTTCTTGCTCCAGTGGCCCATCCCCTACGCTCACCCTATGCACGAAGTCACTTCTGAGCCCGCCACGGGCGAATTTCTGCGTTTTCCTGGCTCGCCGTTCGAGCTGTACCAGCCGTACCCGCCGGCGGGCGACCAGCCCGAAGCCATTGACCAGCTCGTCGAAGGCGTGCGCGACGGCGAGGTGTTCCAGACTCTGCTGGGCGTGACCGGCTCGGGCAAGACTTTCACCATGGCCAACGTCATCGCCCGCCTCGGCCGGCCGGCCATCGTGTTCGCGCCCAACAAGACGCTGGCGGCGCAGCTGTATTCGGAGTTCCGCGAATTCTTCCCGCACAACGCGGTGGAGTATTTCGTCAGTTACTACGACTACTACCAGCCCGAGGCCTACGTGCCGCAGCGCGACCTGTTCATCGAAAAGGACAGCGCCATCAACGAGCACATCGAGCAGATGCGGCTCTCGTGCACCAAAAGCATCCTGGAGCGGCGCGACGTGGTCATCGTGGCCACCGTGTCGGCCATCTACGGCATCGGCAACCCCGAGAGCTACCACCGCATGGTGATGACGCTGCGCACGGGCGACAAGCTCGGTCAGCGCGACGCCATCGCCCAACTGGTGCGCATGCAGTACCAGCGCAACGATACCGATTTCGCGCGCGGCACGTTTCGGGTGCGCGGCGACACCATCGACGTGTTTCCAGCCGAGCATTCCGAGCTGGCGATTCGCATCGAGCTGTTCGACGACGAGGTGGAGAGTCTGCAGCTTTTCGACCCGCTCACCGGCCGCGTGCGCCAGAACATTCCGCGCTTCACCGTCTACCCCAGCAGCCACTACGTCACGCCGCGCGACCAGGTGCTGTTGGCTGTGGACGCGATCAAGCTGGAACTGGCGGAGCGCCTGAAGCAGCTGGTGGGCGATGGCAAGCTGGTGGAAGCCCAGCGGCTGGAGCAGCGCACCCGCTTTGATCTGGAAATGCTCAGCGAAGTCGGGCACTGCAAAGGCATCGAGAACTACTCGCGCCATCTCTCGGGATCAAAACCGGGCGACCCGCCGAGTACGCTGACCGACTACCTGCCGCCCGACGCGCTGATGTTCCTCGACGAGAGCCACCAGATGATAGGCCAGCTCAACGCCATGTACAACGGCGACCGCTCGCGCAAGACGACGCTGGTGGAATACGGCTTTCGACTGCCCAGCGCGCTCGACAACCGGCCGCTGAAGTTCGAGGAATTCGAGCGGCGCATGCGCCAGGCCATCTTCGTTTCGGCCACGCCCGCCGACTACGAAAAGCAGCACGCCGGCCAGGTGGTCGAGCAGTTGGTTCGGCCCACCGGGCTGGTGGACCCCGAAGTGCAGGTGCGCTCGGCCACCAACCAGGTGGACGATGTGCTGCAGGAAATTCACATCCGCGTGCAAAAGAACGAGCGTGTGCTCATCACGACGCTCACCAAGCGCATGGCCGAGCAACTGACCGACTATTTAAGCGACAACGGCGTGAAGGTGCGCTACCTGCATTCCGACGTGGACACGGTGGAGCGGGTCGAGATCATTCGCGACCTGCGCCTGGGCGCGTTTGATGTGCTGGTGGGCATCAACCTGCTGCGCGAGGGGTTGGACATCCCCGAGGTCTCTCTGGTGGCCATTCTGGATGCGGACAAGGAGGGCTTTTTGCGATCCGAGCGCAGCCTTATCCAGACCATTGGCCGCGCCGCACGCAATGTGGCGGGGACGGCCATTTTGTACGCCGACCGGGTGACCGATTCCATGGAGCGTGCCATGGGCGAAACCCAGCGCCGGCGCGAGAAGCAGGTGGCGCACAACCTGGAGCGCGGCATTACGCCGCGCAGCATCGTCAAGCAGGTGCGCGACCTGATCGATGGCGTGTACAGCGAAAAATCCGGCAAGGAAGCCGAGCGTCTGGAGCAGGGCGCGGTCGAGAAAGCGCGCATTGAGGACATGAGCGAGAAGGACATTGCGCGCGAGATCAAGCGCCTGGAAAAGCAGATGCTGGAGCACGCCCGCAATCTCGAGTTCGAGCAGGCAGCACGCGTGCGTGACCAGTTGGCAACGCTCAAGGATGCGGCCTTTGGCGCGCACGGTGGTGACCACCTCGTGCCTTTCCCCGCATCATGAAAGGCTATTCATACGCAAACGGCTGTCTTGTGACTGTTCGTTCGAATATCCGACAAATTTGATCTGACTTTGTGCTATACTCACACAACTTAGTCGGGTTTTCTCTGTTCCCGAAAAAGGGTGCCTTTCCCCAGGCAGACAAGACGGAGAACGGGTGGCGGCCTCGCACTGTGTGCAGCCTGTCACATGGAACCCAAAGCACAAGGAGCTTGCGATGCGTCTTACCACCAAGGGCCGGTTTGCTGTAACCGCCATGATCGATCTGGCCCTGCGCCAGGGCAATGGTCCCGTTACCCTGGCCGCCATCAGCCAGCGCCAGCGCATTTCGCTGTCCTACCTGGAGCAACTGTTTGGCAAACTGCGCCGCCACGAGCTGGTCGAATCGACGCGTGGTCCCGGCGGCGGCTACACCCTGGCGCGCACGGCTGGCGACATCACGGTGGCTGACATCATTGTGTCCGTGGACGAACCCATGGATGCGACCCAGTGCGGTGGCAAGGAAAACTGTCTGGGTGAGGCCGGCCGCTGCATGACCCACGATCTGTGGGCCACGCTGAACCAGCGCATGGTCGATTTTCTGGCCTCGGTCAGCCTGCAAAAGCTGGTCGATGAGCAGCTCGCCAAAGGTTTGCAGATTGAGGACAAGCCTGTTTTGCGCCGCGCCATCTCCACCCAGCCGGTGATCAAGCCGATTCGCGTGAACGCGCCCAATTCGGTATTTGCCCTGGGCAACGTGTTCGCCAAATCCTGAAGACCCTGATGCGGCACGGGTGGCGGCGCGTTGCAAGGCGCACGCCAGCTTTTTGCTGCAAGCTCGCAACGTCGCACTACCTGCCAGCCCGCCTTATTGAACGAGCCAGCCATGGACATGACCCCGCACTTCCCGATATACCTTGACTACGGTGCCACCACGCCGGTGGACCCGCGCGTGGTCGACGCCATGATCCCGTGGCTGCGCGAGCATTTTGGCAATGCCGCCTCCCGCAGCCACGCCTGGGGCTGGGAAGCCGAAGAAGCGGTGGAATGTGCCCGCGGCCAGGTGGCCGACCTGATCGGTGCCGACCCGCGCGAAATCGTCTGGACCAGCGGCGCCACCGAATCCATCAACCTGGCCCTCAAGGGCGCGGCGCAGTTCTACAAAGGCAAGGGCAAGCACCTCATCACCTGGAAAACCGAGCACAAGGCCGTGCTCGACACCATGCGCGAGCTCGAGCGTCAGGGCTTTGAGGTCACTTACCTCGACGTACAGGAAGACGGCCTGATCAACCTCGATGCCTTCAAGGCCGCGCTGCGGCCCGACACAGTGCTGGTGAGCGTGCTGTTCGTCAACAACGAAATCGGCGTGATCCAGGATGTGGCCGCCATTGGCGCCATCTGCCGCGAGAACGGAACCCTGCTGCATGTCGATGCCGCGCAGGCCACGGGCCGCGTGGAGATTGACATCAAGAGTCTGCCAATCGACCTGATGAGCATGACGGCGCACAAAACCTACGGCCCCAAGGGTGTAGGTGCGCTCTACGTGCGCCGCAAGCCCCGGGTGCGTCTGGAAGCGCAGATTCACGGCGGCGGTCACGAGCGTGGCATGCGCTCGGGCACCTTGCCCACGCACCAGATCGTCGGCATGGGCGAAGCGTTTCGCATCATCAAGCTCGAAATGGACGAGGTGAACGCCAAGGCGCGGGTGCTGCAAAAGCGCCTGCTCGATGGCCTGAAAGATATTGAACAGGTCTTCATCAACGGCAGTCTCGAACGCCGCGTGCCGCAGAACCTGAACATCAGTTTCAATTTTGTCGAAGGTGAATCGCTGATCATGGGCATCAAGGGCCTGGCCGTGTCGTCCGGTTCGGCTTGCACCTCGGCCAGCCTGGAGCCGAGCTACGTGCTGCGGGCCCTGGGCCGCAGCGACGAATTGGCGCACAGCAGCCTGCGCATGACCATCGGGCGCTTCACCACCGAAGAAGAGATCGACTACGCGATCTCGACCATTCGCGAAAACGTGGCGCGCCTGCGTGAACTCAGCCCGCTCTGGGAGATGTACCAGGACGGCATCGACATCAGCACCATCCAGTGGGCTGCCCACTGAAACCGGATTTTGCAAGGAGCACACCATGGCTTATTCAGAAAAAGTAATCGACCATTACGAAAACCCGCGCAACGTGGGCTCGTTCGACAAGGGCGACGAATCGGTGGGTACCGGCATGGTTGGCGCCCCGGCCTGCGGCGACGTGATGAAGCTGCAGATCAAAGTGAACGCCGACACCGGCGTGATCGAAGACGCACGCTTCAAGACCTATGGCTGTGGCTCCGCCATTGCTTCGTCGTCGCTGGTGACCGAGTGGGTCAAGGGCAAGACGCTGGACGAAGCGGCGGCCCTCAAGAACAGCGAAATCGCGCAGGAGCTGGCTTTGCCACCGGTGAAGATCCATTGCTCCATCCTGGCGGAAGATGCCATCAAGGCCGCCGTCAGCGACTACAAGGCCAAGCACGGCGTGGCCGCTGCCGCAAATGCCTGAGAACGCCATGGCCATCACCCTGACCGAAGCAGCGGCCCGCCACGTGAGCCGCTATATGGAGCGACGCGGCAAGGGGCTGGGCGTTCGCCTGGGCGTGAAGACCAGCGGCTGCTCGGGCCTGGCCTACCAGCTTGAATACGTCGATGAAGCGGCGCCCGAAGACGTGGTGTTTGAAAACCATGGCGTCAAGCTGCTGATCGACCCCAAGAGCCTGGCCTACCTGGACGGCACCGAACTCGATTTCGTCCGCGAAGGTCTGAACGAAGGTTTTAAATTCAGCAACCCCAACGAGCGCGACCGCTGCGGCTGCGGCGAGAGCTTCAGGGTTTGATTCGGACAACCCCCTGAGCGGCTTTGCCGCTTCCCCCTTCTCTCGGCTTCGCCGGGAAGGGGGACACCACCGGCGCTGCGGGGCGGCCCTTGCGCGGTGGTCGCTGGTTGGGGGTCACGCCCCAGGCGTTGGCCAGCGACCCATACGAACACAGCAATACGCGGGCATGAACCTCCAATCCGACGATTTCGAACTGTTTGGCGTGGAGCGCCGCTTCGCCCAGGAGCGGGCGCAACTCGACGCGCGCTGGAAGGAACTGCAGCGCCAGGCCCACCCAGACCGCTTTGCGTCCGAGGGCGCCGCCGCGCAGCGCGTGGCCATGCAGTGGTCGGTGCGCATCAACGAGGCGTACCAGAGGCTCAAGGATCCGCTCGCCCGCGCCGCCTATCTGTGCGAGCTCGGTGGGGCGCCGGTACGGGCCGAAGACAACACGTCCATGCCGACACAATTCCTGATGCAGCAGATGGAGTGGCGCGAGGCACTGGACGACGCCCATGACGCGCAGCAGATCGATGCCCTGGGCCTGGTGGTCAAGAACGCCGAGCGCGATGCGCTGGCACGGTGCGCCGCCTTGCTCGACGAAGCGCACGACCATGTCGGGGCCGCGCAGCAGGTCAGAGCCCTCATGTTCCTTGCGCGTTTTGCGCGCAGCGTGGAGCAACGCGCCGATCAACTGGGACAATAGGCGGTTGCCCGGCAGGCCGCTTCGTATGCGGTGGCCCCGGCGTTTTCGATCACGACAGGATTCCATGGCGCTGCTGCAGATCTCCGAACCCGGCCAATCCCCCAAGCCCCACCAACGGCGCTTGGCGGTAGGCATTGACTTGGGCACCACGCATTCCCTGGTGGCGGCGGTGCGCAATGGCGTGGCCGATTGCCTGCCCGACGCACAGGGCAGGGTGCTGCTGCCCTCTGTCGTGCGCTATCCCGAAGCCGGCGGGCGCCAGATCGGCTATGACGCCGTCCCCTTTTTGCAGCAGGATGCCGCCAACACCATTGCCTCGGTCAAGCGCTTCATGGGGCGCGGCCGGGGCGATATTGCGGCGGTGGACAAGTTGCCCTACGCGCTGGAGCACGGCGAAGAGGCGGATACCGCCAGTGGCGGGCCTTCGGCAGGCATGCTGCGCATTGCCACCGCCCAGGGCGCCAAGTCGCCCGTGGAGGTGAGCGCGGAAATCCTGGCCACGCTGCGCCAGCGTGCCGAAGACAGCTTTGACGACGAGCTGTACGGCGCGGTGATCACCGTGCCAGCCTATTTCGACGATGCGCAGCGCCAAGCCACCAAGGATGCCGCGCGCCTGGCCGGCATCGACGTGCTGCGCCTCATCAACGAACCCACGGCGGCAGCCATTGCTTACGGCCTCGACAACGCCAGCGAAGGCGTCTACGCCGTGTACGACCTGGGCGGCGGCACTTTCGACATTTCCATTCTTCGCCTCGCCCAGGGTGTGTTCGAAGTGCTGGCCACGGGCGGTGATTCGGCCCTGGGCGGCGACGATTACGACGCCGCCCTGGCCGATTGGGTGCTGGCGCAGACCGGTACCTTGCTCGCCAGCCCTTCCGACAAAGGCGCCGCCCGCGTGGCCGCCAGGCAGTGCAAAGAGGCCCTGACTGCTAGCAATATTGCAGCATTCAACGCAGACCTATCAAGCGCTAGCGTGCATTTTGACGTCAAACTTTCAGAGTTTGACGCGGCCACTGCGCCGCTCACCGCCCGCAGCCTGGCCGTGGTCCGCCGCGTGCTGCGCGACGCGCGGCTCACTCCCGCCGACGTCAAGGGCGTCGTCATGGTCGGCGGCGCCACGCGCATGCCCCAGGTGCAGCGTGCGGTGGCCGATTTCTTTGGCCAGCAGCCGCTCACCAACCTGAACCCAGACGAAGTCGTGGCGCTGGGCGCCGCTGTCCAGGCCAACCAGTTGGCCGGAAACGCGGGCGCCGAAGACCTGCTGCTGCTCGACGTGATTCCGCTCTCCCTGGGCCTGGAGACCATGGGCGGTCTGGTCGAGCGCATCATTTCGCGCAACGAAACCATTCCCACCGCCAAGGCGCAGGACTTCACCACCTTCAAGGATGGGCAGACCGCGCTGGCGATCCACGTCGTGCAGGGCGAGCGCGACCTGGTGCAGGATTGCCGCAGCCTGGCGCGCTTTGAACTGCGCGGTATTCCGCCCATGACGGCCGGCGCGGCGCGCATCCGCGTTACCTTCACCGTGGACGCCGACGGCCTGCTGAGCGTGAACGCACGCGAACAGACCAGCGGGGTTGAAGCGCGCATCGATGTGAAGCCCTCGTACGGCCTCAGCGACGAAGAAATCACCCGCATGCTGCAAGAAGGTTTTGCCACGGCATCCGAGGACATGCGCGCCCGTGCCGTCGCCGAGGCGCGGGTGGACGCCGAGCGCCTGCTGGCGGCCACGGCCAGCGCACTCGCTGTGGACGGCGATCTGCTGGAGCCGCCCGAGCGCGCCAACATCGACGTCTGTAGGCGCCAGCTCGACACCGCCCGCGCAGGCAGTGATGCTGCCGCCATCGAAGCCGCCACCCAGGCCCTGGCCGCAAGCACCGAAGCCTTCGCCGCCGAGCGCATGAACCGCAGCATCCACGATGCGCTCGCCGGCAAGCGCATTGACACCCTTTGACCACCGAGACCCGATTCATGCCCGTCATCAAAGTCCTGCCGCACCCGGAATACTGCCCGAACGGCGCCGAGATCACGGCGCCCGCCGGCACCAGCATCTGCGAGGCCCTGCTGGAGAACCACATCAACATCGAGCATGCCTGCGACATGAGCTGCGCCTGCACCACCTGCCATGTGGTGGTGCGCGCCGGCTACAGCTCGCTCAACGATGCCGAGGAAGAAGAAGAAGACCTGCTCGACCGCGCCTGGGGGCTGGAGCCGCAGTCGCGCCTCTCGTGCCAGGCCATTCTGGCGGCAAGCGACGTGACGGTGGAGATTCCCAAATATTCCATCAACCACGCCAAGGAAAACCACTGATGGACCAGGCGAGGGCGCAACCATGAGCCGGCAAATCATCCTCGACACCGAAACCACGGGCCTCTCGGCCGAGGCGGGCGACCGCGTCATCGAGATCGGCTGCGTCGAGCTGCTCAACCGCAAGCTGACCGGGCACCATTTCCACTATTACCTGAACCCCGGCCGCGACAGCCATGAAGACGCACTCAAGGTCCACGGCATCAGCAACGAGTTTTTGCGCGACAAGCCGCGCTTTGAGGCCGTGGCTGCGGAATTCCTCGACTACGTGCGCGGTGCTGAAGTCATCATCCACAACGCGGCGTTCGACGTCAGCTTCCTGAACAAGGAACTCGAACTCGCCGGCCTGCCGCCTTTTGCGGCCCATGTCGAGAGCGTCACCGACACCCTCGCCATGGCCAAGGAGCTGTACCCCGGCAAACGCAACTCGCTCGACGCCCTGTGCGACCGCCTGGGCGTGGACAACTCCAGCCGCACCCTGCACGGTGCGCTGCTTGATGCCGAGCTGCTGGCCGACGTGTACATCAACCTAACGCGTGGCCAAGAGGCCTTGCTGATCGCCGAAGACAGCACGCCAGGCAGCGAGTTCCACGTGGCCGCGTTCGACCTGCGCACGCTCAGCTTGCGCGTGGTTCCCGCGAGCGAGGGCGAGCTCACGGCGCATCAGGCGGTGCTGGCCGAGATTGACAAAGCCAGTGGTGGAAAAACAGTCTGGAAAATGGATTTAGCCACCTAAAGCTGTGCCATAATAGCGGGCTGATAGCAAACGCAATCAGGGCGATTAGCTCAGGGGTAGAGCACTGCATTCACACTGCAGGGGTCGCAAGTTCGAAACTTGCATCGCCCACCAGAAAACCCATTAAAAGCGCCGTGAGGAAACTCCCGGTGCTTTTTTTTTGGCGCACGCACGCGGCGAATGCGGGCCCACTGGGCTGCCGCCTGTGGCCGCGCCACAATGTGCCCATGATTGCCTACTGGAACCCCCTGCACGCCGGCCACGCACCCGCGCACGAAATTTTTCGTGGCGACAAGGTCGCGTGCTTCGAAACCCCGGCGCGCGCCGACTTTGTGCTCTCCGCCTTGCAAGGCGCCGGCCACGAGCTGCGCGAGCCTGACCAGGACGGTGCCAGCGCGCTGGCGCAGATTCACGGTGACCGCTACCTCGATTTCCTGCGCACCGCCTGGTCGCAGTGGCTCTCGCTGGACCCTCAGAATGAGCAGCGCCAGCCTTTCCCTTCGGTCTGGCCGGTGCGCAGCCTGCGCAGCGATATCGAGCCGGTCAACTTCGTTGCGCGGCTCGGCCTGTACTCGATGGACAACGGCTCGCCGCTGGCGCACGGCACCTGGGCGGCCGCGCGTGAGGGGGTGGATGTGGCGGCCAGCGCGGCGCATGCCGTGGCGCAAGGTGCGCGCGCCGCATTCTGTGTGTCGCGCCCGCCGGGCCACCATGCCGGGCGTGACTTCATGGGGGGCTACTGCTTTCTCAACAATGCCGCCATCGCTGCGCAGACGTTGCGCAACCTTGAGTTTGAGCGCGTGGCGGTGCTGGACGTGGACTACCACCATGGCAATGGCACGCAAAGCATCTTCTACGAGCGCTCGGACGTCTTTTTTGCAAGCATCCACGGCGACCCGCTGACTGAATACCCGTTTTACCTGGGCTATGCGGACGAGACGGGGGAAGGCGAGGGCGCTGGCTGCAACCTCAACCTGCCGCTGCCGGCAGGCAGCAGCGTTGCCGCCTGGTTCGAGGCGCTGGAGATTGCCTGCAAACGCCTCGGCAAATGGGGGGCCACTGCGCTCGTGGTGTCGCTCGGGCTCGATACCTTTGAAGGCGACCCGATTTCGCACTTTGCGCTGACAGCGGGCGATTTCGTGCGGCTTGGCGAGCGGCTGGCGCGCTTGGGGCTGCCCACCGTCTTTGTGCTCGAAGGCGGTTATGCCGCTGCCGAACTTGGTCACAACGCGCTGTGCGTGGTGAATGGGTTTGAGGCGGTTGCCGGCGCCGCATGAGCCGCATGAGCGGGCTCGCGCCGCAGGGGGTTTCCGGGTGAGTGAACAGGTGGAGTGCGTGGTCGTGGGGGCGGGCGTCGTGGGCCTGGCGGTGGCGCGTGCGCTGGCCATGCAGGGGCGTGAGGTGCTGGTGCTGGAGGCCGCGCCTGCCATTGGCACCGGCACCAGTTCCCGTAGCAGCGAGGTGGTGCATGCCGGCATTTACTACGCCACCGACTCGCTCAAGGCGCAACTGTGTGTGCGCGGGCGCGCGTTGCTGGTGGCCTTTTGCGACCGCCACGGCGTAGAGCACCGCCGGACTGGCAAACTCATTGTTGCCACGTCGGCCAGTCAATTGCCCGCTCTCGAAGCGGCCAACTTGCAGGCGCAGGCAAATGGCGTGCGCGATCTGCAATGGCTCGATGCCGCGCAGGCGCGAGCGCTCGAGCCCGCGCTGGCCTGCGAAGCGGCGCTGCTCTCGCCTTCCACGGGCATTGTGGACAGCCATGGTCTGATGTTGGCGCTGCAGGGCGACGTGGAGCGCCACGGTGGATTTTTAGTAACAAATACGGCTCTAGCGCATGTTCAGCAAGCGAAGAATGCTCTAACTTTGAGAGCGGCTGACGGCACGCAGGTGCAGGCGCGCATCCTCGTGAACGCCGCCGGTTTGTCGGCGCCGTTGCTGGCGCAGCACTTTGAAGGCTTGGCGCCAGAGCACATTCCCACGCCGCGCTACGCCAAAGGCAACTACTTTTCCTTGAGCGGCCGGGCGCCGTTTTCACGCCTCATCTACCCGGTGCCGGAAGCAGCAGGGTTGGGCGTGCACCTCACCCTGGACCTGGGTGGACAGGCCCGGTTCGGGCCGGACGTGCAATGGGTGGACGCGCCGGACGACCTGGCAGTGGATGTGCGGCGTGGCGATGCTTTCTACGCCGAAATTCGCAAATACTGGCCGGCACTTCCGGACAACAGCCTGGCGCCTGCGTACGCCGGCATACGGCCGAAAATTGCATTCGGCGCTTCGGTGTGCAGCGACTTCGTTATTCAGGGGCCCCAGGTGCATGGTGTCGCGGGGCTCGTCAACCTCTTTGGCATCGAGTCGCCTGGCTTGACCAGTGCCCTGGCGATTGGCGAGCATGTCGCGGTTTTGTGTAAGAGCTGGTAGGCCTCACCTGTCAGACAGTGACGCAATCGGCTGGCGCTGCGCCCATTCATCGCTAAGATGGGACGACAAGCATCGGTGAGGGTTACAAGGCCGATCAGCACGGTTTTTATTCAAGAAAGGGCACGCCATGGCACATTCCGCATCCGACACACTCTCCAGCACCCAGCACGAGCTTGAAAAACTCGTGTCCGACCTGCGCGGTCTGATTTCCAACCGCGACCTCGACAGCGTGCCCGAGATTCGCGCGCTGCGCCAACGCCTGGACGATGGCATGCAGATGGTGCGTGACTCGACCGTGCGCGCGGCGCAGGAAGCAGCGCGCCAGGCCAAGGACGCTGCCCTTGCAGCCGATCGCTACGCGCACGACGAGCCTTGGCAAGTCGCAGGCGCCGCGCTGGCGGTAGGTGCTGTGATCGGCTTTCTGCTCTCGCGCCGCTAAGCGCTGCACCGCTTGCAGGAAAACCCATGGATTGGTTAGCGCTTTTAGGCCTTGGTGCCTTCGTGGACCGCTGGCGTGCCCACGCCATTGAGGCGGCGATTGCGGTAGAGGACAGAACCACGCTGTTCCGGCTGGAGTTGCGCGACTACAGGCGCAGCCTGGCCCTGATCGTGGGGCTGACCATTGCGGCTGCCGCTTTGACGGTGGTGACGCTGACCGTGCTCTCTGGGGCCATCATGGTGCATTTTTGGGAGACACCCGAACGCATCACCGCCGCTTGGTCAGTGGCTGGGCTTTGGGTGCTGCTGTGGGCTGCAGCGGTTGCGGCACTATGGTCTACGGCGCGCAAGGCAGGCAATGGTTTTGCGCTGACGCGCCAGGAACTGGGCCGAGACTGGCAAGACATCAAGGAACGCCTATGACCGCCGCCAGCACCCCCCCTGCCGTGGCGGCCAATGCGGAGCAGCAGCAGGTGCTCGATCGCATTGCCGCGCAGCGCCTGCGCCTGCGTGAGCGCAGAGCCCGGCGCGCCCAAGCGGTAGCGGCAGCGCGCGAGGCCCAGCAGGTGGCCGGCTTGGGGCCAGACGCTTCCCTCGTTTCACGCTTGGCCGTTTTTGCACGCCTGCATCCGGTTGCGGTGGCCGTAGCTGCTGCCACCGCGGTGGCGGTGGGCCCCAAACGCGTGCTGCGCTGGGTGGGTGTCGCCATGCCCATGCTGATGCGGCTTCGCAGCCGATAAGTCGCCAGAGGCTTGCCGCGAAACTTACCGCGGCATGGCTTTGATGGCTTGGGCGGCGCGGCCCACCAGTGCTGGGCCTTGGTAGATCAAGCCGGTATAAATCTGCACCACATCCGCCCCGGCGCGGATTTTTTCGACCGCGTCGTCCGCGCTCAGGATGCCGCCCACGCCAATGATGGGAAAGGCTGCGCCCAGTTCTGCGCGCAGCAGGCGGATGACGCGGTTGCTGGCCTCCCGCACCGGTGCGCCACTCAGGCCGCCCGTCTCTTGCGCGTGTGGCAAGCCCTTGACCGCCTCGCGCGAGACGGTGGTGTTGGTGGCAATGACGCCATCCATGCCATGCTGCAGCAGGCTGTTGGCGATAGAGCGCACCTGGGCTTCGTCCAGGTCGGGTGCAATCTTGATGAATATCGGAACACGTTTCGCGCCTGGGCGCGCAGCGAGCGTTTCGCGCCGCTCGGCCAGCGCCAGCAGCAGGCCGTCGAGTGCTGCGTCGGACTGCAGCGCGCGCAGGTTCTGGGTGTTGGGGGAACTGATGTTCACCGCCACGTAGTCAGCGTGCGGGTACACGCCTTCGAGCCCGGTAAGGTAGTCTGCCGTGGCGTCTTCGATCGGCGTGCTGGCATTCTTGCCAATATTGAGGCCAAGGCGCATGGCGCTGTGCTGGCCGCTTTTGCGGCAGCGGGCACGCTGCACGTTGTCAAGGAATGCGGCCAGACCGTCGTTGTTGAAACCCAGCCGGTTGATGAGGGCCTGGGCCTGGGGCAGGCGAAACATGCGCGGTTTAGGGTTGCCAGGCTGGGGGCGAGGGGTAACCGTGCCCACTTCGACAAAGCCGAAGCCCATGGCTGCGAGCGCATCGATGCAGCGCGCGTTTTTGTCCAGTCCAGCGGCCAGGCCCACACGGTTCGGGAACGTGAGCCCTGCGAGGGTGATAGGGTCGTCGACAGTGCTGGCGCACCAGCCCAATTGCAAGGGCGTTCCCTGGCCGCGCGCCAGGGCGCTCAGAGTGAGGTCGTGGGCGGCTTCGGGGTCGAGGCCAAACAAAAAGGGGCGTGCGAGGGAATAGGGAATCAGGGGCATGGCGATAATTCAGGCTTCAACCCCCGATTCTCCGCCATGACACCTTCTCCTACTCCGACCCAAGACGAACTCAAAACCCAGGTGGCACAAGCCGCACTGGCCTATTTGGTGCCGGGCGACATCATCGGCGTGGGCACGGGCTCGACGGTCAACAAGTTCATTGAAGCGCTGGCCGGCATCAAGCAGAACGTACGGGCCGCCGTATCGAGCTCGGAGGCCAGCACCGAGCGCCTGCGCGCGCTGGGCATCACGGTGCTGGATGCGAACGACGTCGAGCGCTTATCGGTCTATGTGGACGGGGCAGACGAAATCGACGGCAGCGGCTGCATGGTCAAGGGCGGTGGTGCGGCGCTGACGCGCGAGAAGATTGTCGCAGCGCTTGCCGATCGCTTTATTTGCATTGCCGACGAATCCAAGCTGGTGGCCAGGCTTGGCGCATTTCCCCTGCCGGTGGAAGTCGTCCCCATGGCCACGGCGCATGTGGTGCGGCGGTTTCGCGCCATGGGCGGCACGGCCAGCCTGCGCATGCGGGGAAGCGCACCGCTCGTGACCGACAACGGCCAGCACATTCTCGATGTGCGCGGGTTGACGATTGAGGACCCGTTGGCAATGGAGTCGGCCATTAACCAGTGGCCAGGCGTCGTCACCGTGGGCATTTTTGCCCACCAGCGTGCCCAGGTGTGCTTGCTTGGCACGCCCTCAGGCGTGCGCACCATTCAATATTGAGGTCAGAACTGGATGCCTGCCGGATTGGAGGGCGTAGGCCCAGAAGGTGCTGCAGTGGGTGGACGCTGCCGGGGGCGTGCGGTGGTGGCGGCGGCTGCCGGTTTGGATGCTGCCTGCGCGGGTGTGACCGCGACCAGGGGCATTGGCGCGGCGCGGCGGTAGTTGGCAGGCAACTGCGATTGCTTGGGGTAGCCGGCAGCATCCAGGTACTGTGCCCATTCGGTGGCTGAGTAACCCGAAAGCTGCTGCCCGCCGATGGTGGCAAAAGGCAGATTGGTGTTGCCGCTCAGGCGCTGCAGGGCTTCCACATCCTCATTGGTATTCACGGTGCGCTCGGAAAAGGGAATGCCGCGCGTGGACAGCATGCTGCGTGCACTGTCGCACGGTGCGCATTTGTCGCCGGAATACAGCGTGACGGGAAAACGCTGTGCCACCTGGCGCAGATCGAAGGGCAGGGTGGACGTGCTGGTTGCAGACTCGGTTGGCGTGACCGTGCTGGTGTGCGCACCGGGCTGGGCCACCTCGGGTGCGCGATCGGAAAAGGTCACTTTGCCGTCAGGCCCGACGATGCGGTACACCGGCTGGGCCTGCACGCTTGCAGCAATGACCAGTGCGGCTAGCGCCAGGATCGAGGGAATCCAGACCGTGCGTGAAACTGTCATCAAGCGTCTCCTGATTGCCAAAACCAATAGGGGGATTCTTGCACCGAAATTCGGCCCTGGGCGCGAATGCCTCAGGCCATGCCCTGGTGGCGCAGCAAGGCGTCCAGGCTGGGCTCACGGCCGCGGAACGCCTTGAACGACTCCATCGCCGGGCGGCTGCCGCCTGATTCCAGAATGGCCTCGCGGTAGCGGCGGCCGGTTTCCGGGTTGGGAAGGCCGTCGGCGCCGGTGGTTTCCTCGAAGGCTGCATAGGCGTCGGCGGACAGAACTTCGGCCCACTTGTAGCTGTAATAGCCTGCGGCATAGCCGCCGGCGAAGATATGGCTGAAGGTGTGCGCCGTGCGGCTGAAGGCCGGCGGCTGCAACACGGCCACCTCGGCACGCACCAGGTCGAGCAGCGGCATGAAATCCTGAGCCGGGTCGTGTTCGGTGTGCAGCAGCATGTCAAACAGGGCGAACTCGATTTGCCGCAGCGTTTGCATGCCGCTCTGGAAATTCTTCGCGGCAATCATCTTGTCGAACAGGCTGCGGGGCAGCGGCGCGCCCGTGTCGGCGTGGGCCGTCATGTGGCGCAGCACGTCCCATTCCCAGCAGAAGTTCTCCATGAACTGGCTGGGGAGTTCGACCGCATCCCATTCGACTCCGGCAATGCCGGAAACGTCGCGTTCGTTCACCTGCGTGAGCATGTGCTGCAGGCCGTGGCCAAACTCGTGGAACAGGGTGATGACGTCGTCGTGCGTGAGCAGTGCAGGCTTGCCTTCGCTGCCAGCGGAGAAGTTGCACACCAGGTAGGCGACGGGTGTTTGCAGCGCGCCGGTATCGGGCCGCAGCCAGCGGGTGCGTGCGTCGTCCATCCAGGCGCCACCCCGCTTGCCATTGCGCGCGGGCATGTCGAGGTAGAACTGGCCCACCAGACTGCCGGCGCGTTCGATGCGGTAGAACTGCACAGCCGGGTTCCAGACGGGCGCCTGGTCGGGGCGAATCGCCACCTCGAACAGGGTTTCGACAATCTTGAACAGCCCGGCAAGTACCGTGGGGGCCGGGAAATACTGGCGCAGCTCTTGCTCGCTGAAGGCGTAGCGCGCTTCCTTGAGTTGTTCAGAGATATAGGGCCAATCCCAGGGTTGCGGATCGGCAAGCGAGAGCTGCTCAGCGGCAAAGGTGCGCAAATCCGATACGTCTTTCTCCGCGTACGGGCGAGCGCGTTGCCCCAGGTCGCGCAGAAAACTCACCACCTCGGCCGTCGATTGGGCCATCTTCGGGGTCACCGACACCTCGCCAAAATTGGCGTAGCCAAGCAAATGCGCTTCTTCCTGCCGCAGGGCGAGAATCTCACGGATCAGGGCGCTGTTATCAAAGCGCTGGGCTTCGCCCTCGGCCTGGTCAGAGGCGCGCGTGGCGTAGGCGCGGTACAGGACCTGGCGCAGGGCGCTGCTGCGGGCGAACTGCATGATGGGCAGGTACACCGGCATTTTGAGGCTGAGCTTGCAGCCGGCCTTGTCCTCGGCCTTCGCCGCGTCGCGGCAGGCCTGGATGACGTCTGCGGGGACGCCATCGAGTTCCTCCTCGGGTACGTAGTAGGCGAAGGAGTCGGTCGCATCGAGCGCGTTCTCGCTGAACTTCTGCTGCAGCTCGGCCATGCGCTCCTGGATCTGCGCGAAGCGCTCTTTCGCCGCTCCTGCGAGCTCGGCGCCCGACAGCACGAAATTGCGCACGGCGTTTTTCCAGGCCTGCAGTTGCTCGGCATTGAGGCTGGCAGGCGTGATGGCCTTGTACTTGGCGTACAGATGCTCATCGGCACCCAGGCGCGTCCAGAAGTCCGTCACGCGGGGCAGGGCGGCGTTGTAGGCGCCCCGCAGCTCGGGCGTGTCGGCGACGCTGTTCAGGTGGCTGACGACGCCCCAGGCGCGGCCCAGTTCTTCGGTGGCCACGTCCAGCACGCGGGCGATGGCGTTCCAGTTGGCGGGAAATTCGGGTGCCGTGACCGTTTGCAGCGCGGCATCGGCCCGCGCCAGCAGGGTGTCCATGGCGGGCGCGACATCCGTGGGTGCGATGCGGTCGAAGGCCGGCAGGCCGGAAAAGTCGAGAAGGGGATTGCTCATGCGGGTATAGATGGTGCCCGCAGGCGCGGGTTCAAGGAATATGAGGCGCTGGCAACACGTCACGCGGCCGCGCGTTCGGCGGCTTGCAGTGTGTTGACCAGCAGCATGGTCACGGTCATGGGGCCGACGCCACCAGGCACGGGCGTGATCCAGCCGGCGACCTGCTTGACACCTTCGAAATCCACGTCGCCGCAGAGCTTTCCGGCGGCGTTGCGGTTCATGCCGATGTCGATGACCACCGCGCCGGGCTTGACCATGTCGGCCGTGACGGTGTTTTGCCGCCCGACCGCCGCGACGATGACGTCGGCCTGCAGCGTGTGGTGCTTGAGGTTGGCCGTGGCGCTGTGGCACACGGTGACGGTGGCGTTCTTTTGCAGCAGCATCAGCGCCATGGGCTTGCCGACGTTGTTGCTGCGCCCGATGACCACGGCATGCTTGCCGCGCAGGTCGATGCCCGTGCTCTCGATCAGCTTCATGCAGCCGTAAGGCGTGCACGACCAGAAACCGGGCGTGCCGGTGAGCAAGGCGCCGGCGCTGGCGACATGGAAGCCGTCCACGTCTTTCTCTGGCGCAATGGCGGCAATGACCTTTTGCGCGTCAATGTGCTTGGGCAATGGCAGTTGCACCAGAATGCCATGAATACGCGGGTCGGCGTTGAGCGCTGCAATGCGACCCAGCAGGTCGGCCTCGGTCAGGTCGGCGCCATAACGCTCCAGCACCGAATGAAAGCCTGCATCGGCGCAGGCCTGTACCTTTTTGCCCACGTACACCTGGCTTGCCGGGTCTTCGCCCACGAGCACCACGGCCAGGCCGGGTTGCGTACCGCGTGCAGTGAGTTCGGCGGTGCGGCGTGCCACATCGGCGCGCAGTTGCGCTGCGAGCGCGTTTCCATCAATGATCGTCGCCGTCATAAAAATATCAATCAAATTGGCCTCTAGCGCTTATTCTATATGCGCTGGCAGCTATATAAAAAGGAGCAATCAAGGGCGCGGAGCAGCCTGACCCAGTGCGATCTTGAGCAGGTCTGCCACGGTGTTGGCGCCGAGCTTTTCCATGATGTTGGCGCGGTGCGCCTCCACCGTCTTGATGCTGATACCCAGGTCGTCGGCGATCTGCTTGTTCAGTCGCCCGGCGACGATGCGCTCAAGTACCTGCGCTTCGCGCGTGGTGAGCTTGGAGAGCAAAGCCTCGCGGCTGGCCGCTTGCTGGTAGTCGGCGAAGGACTCGCGTGCACGCTCAAGCATACGGTCCACCAGAGTGAGCAGCGCTTCTTCATCAAAGGGCTTTTGAATGAAGTCGAGCGCGCCTTTCTTCATGGTGTCCACCGCCATGGGCACGTCGCCGTGGCCGGTGATGAACACGATGGGCAAGGGAGATTTGCGCTCAATGAGGCGTTCCTGCAACTCGAGCCCCGTCATGCCGCCCATGCGGATGTCGACGATCAGGCAGGCGACTTCACGCGGGTCGTAGCGCGCCAGAAAGGACTCGGCGGAATCAAAACATCGAACCCGGTAGTCTTTCCCTTCGAGCAGCCATTGCAGCGAATCACGCACCGCTTCGTCGTCGTCGACAACATAGACGGTACCTTTTTTGGGAATCAAACTCATGCAATTGTCCTTGGGGAGTCGGTGTTTGCTACAACATTTGTAGTGTCAATGGCAGGCGCAGCGAGCGGCAACCAGAAGGTGAAGCGGCAACCCGTAACCTCTGGGCCATTGTAAATGTTCTCTGCCCGCATCCTGCCCTGGTGCGACTCGACAATGCTGCGGCACAAGTTGAGCCCCATGCCCATGCCTTGCGTCTTGGTCGAGAAGAAGGCTTCAAACAGGCGCTCCAGCACTTCGGGGGCGAGGCCGCGTCCGCTGTCCTGTACGGAAAATTCGAGCCCTTCCACGCCATTCATCTGGCGCGGCACTACGCGCAGTTCCACGCTGCGCTGTGCCGGTGGGCGAGCGGCGTTGGCGATGGATTCGGCGCCGTTCTTCATCAAGTTGACCAGCACTTGCTCGATCAGGATGGAATCGGCCATGACAGGAGGCAGTCGTGCGGCAAGGTACTGCGTCAGGCGCACGTTGTTGCGGCGCAGTTCAATACCGGCCAGTTCGACAGCTTCGGCCACCATTTGCTCGGCGTTGGCGAGCTGGCGCTTGGGCTCGCTTTTCTTCACGAATTCGCGGATGCGCTGGATGATCTGGCCGGCGCGCTGCGCCTGGTGCGCCGTCTTCTCCAGCGCGGCCAGCAAGGCAGGCTCGGTGATTTGCCCGCTTTTGACGCGCGAGATGATGCCGCTGCAGTAGTTGCTGATGGCGGTGAGCGGCTGGTTGAGCTCATGCGCCACGCTGGATGCCATCTCGCCCATGGTGATCAGGCCGCTGACGGATTGGGCGCGCTCGGTCTGGCGCGCAGCCTGCGCTTCGGCCAGGCGGCGCGGCGTGATGTCGGTGGCAATCACCATTTGTGCCAGGCGCCCATCCACCCAACTCAAATAGCGAGAGCGCACTTCCAGCCATTTGCCCAGGTCGGGCAGGAAGATTTCTGCGTTTTCGGTGTTGGCGCTGGTCAGGCTGTCGGTGGGCAGGCCCATCAGCGGGTCTTCGTCCGAGGGGTGGCCGGCATCACCGGCTGGCAATACGCCAGCCTGCGCCACGAGTTGCAAATGGCCGTCGGTCTGGGAGCCAAACCATTGGCGGTACAGCTTGTTGGCAAACAACAGCTCGGCACTGCCCAGCGGCGCGACCGAAACCGAGGCGTCCAGCGCTTCGAGCACGATGGTGAAGCGCTCGTGCGAGGCGGTGAGTTGCTCGCGGATGCGGTTGGGCTCGGTGATGTCGGTCATCGAGGTCATCCAGCCGGTCTGGCGGCCGCGCGCATCGATCAGCGGCGAGACGTAGAGCCGAGCGTCGAACACGGAGCCACTCTTGCGCCGCACCCGCACTTGGAAGCCGCCAGCGATGCTCTTGCCACTGAGCTCGTCCTGTAGCCGGGCGCGCAGCGTTTCGTGGTCGGAGTCGGGCCAGTAGGGAAAAGGGGGCATCTGGCCGACGAGTTCCTCTTCGGTCCAACCCGTCATTTGGCAAAAGGCGGCGTTGACGTAGGTGATTTGGCCGTTCAGGTCCAGCGCGCGCATGCCGGTGAGGACGGAATTTTCCATCGCACGGCGGAAATTCGTTTCCTGCACCAGTGCCTCCTGGGCCTGCATGCGCCGGCGCGTATGGCGCCAGGTGGCGATCAGCATCCAGGCCGTCATGGCACTCAGCGCGCCTACCAGCCAGAACAGGCCGCTGCCCACCAACCCGAGCGAGGTGCGATAGGCCTGGGCGCGCAGCACCAGGCTATCGCCCACGGGAGAGACCGGCACCTGGTAGGCCGTGGTGCGGCGGTCCCCCGGCATCCATTCGGGGGGCTCGCGTGGTGCCAGGGGCACGCCGGCGAGGACCTTGCCCTTGGCGTCAAGCAGCGTCATGGCATAACGGGCCAGCAGCTCGGTGGGCGTGCCATAGCGCAGCAGGTTGTCCACGGAATACTCCCCCAGCACCACGCCGGCGAAATTGCCCTGCGCATTGATGGGGACCTGCAGCTGTAGCAAGGGGACCGATTCGCCATCTGCCAGTGCAGGTTGGGAGTACACCGGCTGCTGCGTTGAACGTGACAGCGCGAACACGGTTTGCGTTTCGCCCTTGTGCAACACCTCGCCGGCCACGCGCACTTGGGCGCTTGTGATGGTCGGTGTCGCATGGCTCGCGAGGATGCGGCCGGTTTCGTCGATCCAGGTGATGGCCTGGAGCTCGGGGTATTGACCGATCAGAGCCTCGGCACGCTGGTGAAACTGGGGCAGCTCGATGTCCTTGTTGGACAGATCGCGCGCAATCCGCATCAACTGCTCCTGGCGTTCCAGCAAACGCAGCCGGATGCGCTGCTGCGCATATTCAACGTCGCGGCGCACCGCCTCCTGCTCGCGGTAGGCCTCTTCGACGCGCAAGTACCAAAAGGCCGCGACGATGGCCGCAAGAAACAACAGAACGGCCGCCAGCGGCGCCAGCGCAGCAAATCGGTCTTGCCGGTTGGGGGACAGGCTGCGCCACCAGGTGGCCCACCAGCGCGCCACCGCACTGCGCTGCGAGGGCGCACGGATCGGGGCCGGAGCTTGGGAAGTCTTCAAGGACATGGAGCGAGTGTAGAGGGGAGCGCGCTTCGTTTCTGGTAGTGGAAGTGGCTGATTGATTTCAAAATATCACAATATGAAATGAAAATGCACTATTTGAAATTTTGGAAAAATGTGCGAAACTAGAGGAACCGTACTAAATTGTGGTCAAACACATAGGAGACAGAGCATGGCAGACGCGTCCCAGACCCCCGCCCCCCTTGCGGCAGCAGGCATTACAGATACCGACCAACAGGAAACGCGCGAGTGGACAGATGCCTTGTCCGCCGTGATCGAAAGCGAAGGCCTGGAGCGTGCGCACTTCCTTCTTGAGCAACTGCTGGAACATGCGCGCCAGAACAGCCTGGACATGCCGTTTTCCGCCAATACCGGCTACGTGAACACGCTCGAACCCGACCAGGAAGCGCGTTGCCCGGGCAACATCTCGATTGAAAAGCGCCTGCGCGCCTACATGCGCTGGAACGCCATGGCCATGGTGGTGCGTGCCAACCGCCTGCACCCGGCCGACGGCGGCGATCTGGGTGGGCATATCGGCTCCTTTGCCTCGCTGGCCAGCATGTGGGGTGCCGGTTTCAACCATTTCTGGCACGCCGAGAGCGAAACCCACGGCGGCGACTGCATCTACTTTCAGGGCCACAGCGCACCGGGCATCTACGCGCGCGCCTACCTGGAAGGGCGCATTTCCGAAGACCAACTGGAGAATTTCCGCCAGGAAGTCGGCGGCAAGGGCCTGTCGAGCTACCCACACCCCAAGCTGATGCCGGGCTTCTGGCAGTTCCCCACCGTCAGCATGGGCCTGGGGCCCATGATGGCGATCTACCAGGCGCGCTTTCTTAAATATTTGCACGCGCGCGGGATTGCCGACACGGCCAACCGCAAGGTCTGGGTGTTCCTGGGCGACGGCGAAATGGACGAACCCGAGAGCAAGGGTGCCATCAGCTTGGCGGCGCGTGAGCAGCTCGACAACCTGATTTTCGTCATCAATTGCAACCTGCAGCGGCTCGACGGCCCGGTGCGCGGCAACGGCAAGATCATTCAAGAGTTGGAAGGCGACTTCCGCGGCGCGGGCTGGCACGTCATCAAGCTCTTGTGGGGCAAGGGCTGGGACGACCTGCTGGCGCGCGACAAGAGCGGCAAGCTCCGGCAGGTGATGATGGAGACGGTGGATGGCGACTACCAGACCTACCGCGCCATGGACGGCGCCTATATCCGCAAGCATTTCTTCGGCAAGTACCCGGAAACGTTGAAACTGGTCGAGCACCTGAGCGACGACGACATCTGGGAACTGCGCCGTGGTGGCCACGACCCGGAGAAAGTCTTCGCTGCCTTCCATGCTGCCAACGCGCACAAGGGCGACCCCACCGTGCTGCTCGTCAAGACCGTCAAGGGCTACGGCATGGGCAAGGCCGGCGAGGGCAAGAACACGGTGCACCAGACCAAGAAACTGGCCGACGAGGACATCCGCTACATCCGCGACCGCTTCGCCATCCCCATCCCCGACAGCGAGCTTGAAAAGCTGCCGTACTACAAACCGGCCGACGACACGCCGGAAATGCGCTACCTGCACGAGCGGCGCAAGGCGCTGGGCGGCTACCTGCCCAAGCGCCGGGAGAAGGCCGACGAGCATTTCACCGTGCCGTCGCTGGAGACCTTCAAGGCCATCCTGGAGCCCACGGCCGAAGGCCGCGAGATCAGCACCACCCAGGCCTATGTGCGCTTTTTGACGCAGTTGCTGCGCGACAAGGCGCTGGGCCCGCGCGTCGTGCCCATCCTGGTCGATGAGGCGCGCACCTTCGGCATGGAAGGCATGTTCCGCCAGATCGGCATCTACAACCCCAAGGGCCAGCTCTATACCCCGGTGGACCGCGAGCAGGTGATGTACTACAAGGAGCAGGCCAACGGCCAGATCCTGCAGGAAGGCATCAACGAAGCCGGCGGCATGTGTTCGTGGATTGCCGCGGCGACGTCGTATTCGACGAACAACCGCATCATGATTCCGTTCTACGTGTACTACTCGATGTTCGGGTTCCAGCGCTTTGGTGACTTTGCCTGGGCGGCCGGCGACATGCAGGCGCGCGGCTTCATCCTGGGGGGTACCTCCGGGCGCACCACGCTCAACGGCGAAGGCTTGCAGCACGAAGACGGCCACAGCCACATTCTGGCCAGCGTGATCCCCAACTGCGTCGGTTACGACCCGACCTTTGCGCACGAGGTGGCCGTCATCATGCAAGAAGGCTTGAAGCGCATGGTCGAGCGCCAGGAGAATGTGTACTACTACATCACCCTGCTGAACGAAAACTACGCCATGCCCGGCCTGACGGCGGGCACCGAAGAGCAGATTCTCAAGGGCATGTACCTGTGCAAGCAAGGCGCCGAGGGCGACAAACGCGTGCAGTTGCTGGGCTCGGGCTCCATCCTGCGGGAATCGCTTGAAGCGCAAAAACTACTGGCCGCCGAGTGGGGCGTGCAGGCCGATGTCTGGAGCTGCACCAGCTTCAATGAGCTGACCCGTGAGGGCCAGGATGCCGAGCGCTGGAACCTGCTGCACCCATTGGAGACAGCGCGCGTGCCTTTTGTCACGCAGCAACTGTCAGGCCACAGCGGTCCGATCGTGGCGTCGACCGACTACATCAAGGCCTACGCCGAGCAGATTCGTCCGTACATTCCTGCCGGGCGCAGCTACAAGGTGCTGGGCACGGATGGCTTTGGCCGCAGCGATTTCCGCTACAAGCTGCGCGAGCATTTCGAGATCAACTGCCACTACATCACGGTGGCCGCGCTCAAATCTCTGGCGGATGAGGGCAAGCTGCCGCACGCCAAGGTGGCCGAGGCCATCCAGAAGTACGGTATCCAGACCGAGAAGGTGAACCCTCTTTACGCATAAGCGCACATCGAGACCCACTTTTCAGCCAGGACACCGCCCCGCCAGCGCAGGGCGGTGTCCCAGTTGCAAGTCGTCTCCCGAAAAGAAAGCGAGACAAACATGGCATTGGTAAACATTCAGGTTCCCGACATTGGCGACTTTGACGAAGTCGGCGTCATCGAACTGCTGGTCAAGGTGGGCGATACGGTGCAGGCAGAGCAGTCGCTGATCACCGTCGAATCGGACAAAGCGTCGATGGAGATTCCGTCGAGCCACGCAGGCGTGCTCAAAGAGCTGAAGGTGGCTCTGGGCGACAAGGTCAAGCAAGGCTCTGTGATCGCCGTGGTTGAAGCGGCGGACACCGGAAATTCAGAGCCAAAAGCGGCTCCAGCGCAGGCTGCACAAGCGCCAGCAGCTAGCAAATCAGAAGCGCCCGTGGCCGCACCCGCGGCGTCTGCGGCAGCAACTGCGCCTGCGCAGGCTGCAGCACCGTCCGGCCTGCTGGAAGTGCGCGTGCCCGACATTGGCGATTTCAAGGACGTGGCCGTCATTGAAATCCTCGCCAAGGTGGGCGATGCGGTGCAGCTTGAACAATCGCTGTTCACCGTCGAGTCGGACAAGGCGTCCATGGAAATTCCTTCGCCCGCCGCTGGCGTGCTCAAGGAGCTCAAGGTCAAGGTCGGCGACAAGATCAATATTGGCGATTTCGTCGCCGTGCTCGAAGGGGCCGCCCCCGCATCAGCGGCCGCCGCCACGCCTGCCCAAGCCGCCGCGCCGGCCCCGGCAGCGCAGGCCGCTGTCGCCCCAGCACCCGTTGGCGCGCAAGCCTCGGTTCCCGCGCCCGTTCTGGCCGCGGCCGCCCACCAGCCGGGCGCGGCCGTGCTTGGCCTGCCGCACGCATCGCCCTCGGTGCGCAAGTTTGCGCGCGAGCTGGGCGTACCGCTGGCCGAAGTCAAGGGCAGCGGCGCCAAGGGCCGCATCACGCAGGAAGACGTGCAGAACTTCACCCGTGCCGTCATGGCCGGCAGCCAGCGCACGCAAGCGCAGGGCGCTGCGCCCGTCGCCGCGTCCGGTGGCGGCGAGCTGGGCCTGATCGCCTGGCCCAAGGTGGACTTTTCCAAGTTCGGCCCCATCGAACGCAAGGAGATGGGCCGCATCAAGAAGATCAGCGGCGCCAACCTGCTGCGCAACGCCGTGATGATCCCGGCCGTCACCAACCACGACGACGCCGACATCACCGAGCTCGAAGCCTTCCGCGTGCAGCTCAACAAGGAAGCGGAGAAGAGCAAGAGCGGTGTCAAGGTCACCATGCTGGCCTTCCTCATCAAGGCCTGCGTCGCGGCGCTCAAGAAGTTCCCCGACTTCAACAGCAGCCTGGACGGCGATGCGCTGGTGATGAAGAACTTCTGGCATATCGGCTTTGCGGCGGACACGCCCAATGGCCTGATGGTGCCGGTGCTCAAGGATGCCGACAAGAAAGGCATCTTCCAGATCAGCCAGGAAATGGGCGAGCTGGCCAAGAAGGCACGCGAGGGCAAGTTGAGCCCGGCCGAGATGAGCGGCGCCAGCTTCACCATCTCCAGCCTGGGCGGCATTGGCGGGCGCTATTTCACGCCCATCATCAACGCGCCTGAGGTGGCCATTCTGGGCGTGTGCAAGAGCCAGATGGAGCCGGTGTGGAACGGCAGCGCCTTCCAGCCGCGCCTGATGCTGCCGCTCTCGCTCACCTGGGACCACCGCGTGATTGATGGGGCCTCTGCGGCGCGCTTCAACGTCTACCTGGGCGAGATCCTGGGCGACTTCCGCCGCGTGCTTCTCTAAGGCAGGGGGTCAGATATGGCAATCATCGACATCAAAGTACCCGACATCGGCGACTTCGCCGAAGTGGCCATCATCGAAGTGATGGTCCAGCCCGGCGACACCATCAAGGCCGAGCAAAGCCTGATTACCGTGGAGTCCGACAAGGCCTCGATGGAAATCCCGTCGAGCCACGCTGGCGTGGTCAAGGAACTGAAGGTCAAACTCGGCGACAAGATCCATGAGGGCAGCGTGGTGCTCACATTGGAGACGCAGAACGCTGGCGCTGCGCCAGCACCCGTTGCCGCCCCGGCATCTGCCCCTGCTTCTGCACAGAATTCAGAGCCAAAACAGGCTCTAGCGCAGGCACCACAAGCACAAGCAGCTACGAATCCAATAGCATTCGCCTTCTCGGGAAATGCCGATCTGGACTGCGACCTGCTGGTGCTCGGCGGTGGCCCCGGCGGCTACTCGGCCGCCTTCCGCGCGGCCGACCTGGGCCTCAAGGTGGTACTGGTCGAGCGTTACGCGACATTGGGCGGCGTCTGCCTGAACGTCGGCTGCATTCCGTCCAAGGCGCTGCTGCACGTCGCGGCCGTCATGGACGAAGTGGGCCACCTGGCCGCCGCAGGCATCGAATTCGGCGCGCCCACGGTCAACGTGGAGACCCTGCGCGGCCACAAGGAAAAGGTCGTCGGCAAACTCACCGGCGGCCTCGCCGCCATGGCCAAGATGCGCAAGGTCACCATCGTGCGCGGCTACGGCAGCTTTGTCGGCGCCAACCATCTGGAGGTTGAGGAAACCACCGGTACGGCGCAGGACAAAACCGGCAGCAAGAAGACCATTGCCTTCAAGCGCGCCATCATCGCCGCCGGCAGCCAGGCCGTGCGCCTGCCCTTCATGCCCGAAGACCCGCGCGTGGTGGACAGCACAGGTGCCCTGGCGCTGCAAGGCGTTCCCAAGCGCATGCTCATCCTGGGCGGCGGCATCATCGGCCTGGAAATGGGCACCGTGTACAGCACGCTGGGCGCACGCCTGGATGTGGTGGAAATGATGGACGGTCTGATGCAGGGCGCCGACCGCGACCTGGTCAAGATCTGGCAGAAGATGAATGCCAAGCGCTTCGACAACATCATGCTCAAGACCAAGACGGTGGGGGCTGAAGCCACGCCGGAGGGCATCAAGGTGACGTTTGCCGCAGCGGAAGAGGGCGGCCAAGCTCCCGAACCACAAACCTACGACCTGGTGCTGCAGGCGGTAGGCCGCACACCCAACGGCAAGAAGATCGCCGCCGACAAGGCCGGCGTGGCCGTCACGGACCGTGGCTTCATCAACGTCGATATCCAGATGCGCACCAACGTGCCGCACATCTTCGCCATCGGCGACATCGTGGGCCAGCCCATGCTGGCGCACAAGGCGGTGCACGAGGCGCATGTGGCGGCCGAGGTCATCGCCGGGGAACTGCAGGGCAACCAGGAGCTGGCCAGCGCCGCCTTCAACGCCCGCGTCATCCCCAGCGTGGCCTACACCGACCCCGAAGTGGCCTGGGTGGGCCTGACCGAAGACCAGGCCAAGGCCCAGGGCATCAAGGTCAAGAAGGGCCTGTTCCCTTGGACGGCCTCCGGCCGTGCCATCGCCAATGGCCGCGACGAGGGCGTCACCAAACTGCTGTTCGACGACTCGCCCGAGGCGCATGGCCACGGCAAGATTCTCGGCGGCGGCATCGTCGGCACCCATGCGGGCGACATGATCGGCGAGATCGCCCTGGCCATCGAGATGGGCGCCGACGCCGTGGACATCGGCAAGACCATCCACCCGCACCCCACGCTGGGCGAGAGCATCGGCATGGCGGCAGAGATTGCGCACGGCAGCTGCACGGACGTGCCGCCGGCACGCAAGTAGGCGGGAGCGCACCCCCTCACCGAGCGCAGCCGTGGCAGCCAAGAAGTTTCCCAAGGCCCCCGCGCACCCCGAACGGGTGTGCTGGGGCTGCGACTTGTACTGCCCTGTGGGCGACATGCGCTGCGGCAACGGCTCGGACCGCACGCCGCACCCGGCGGAGCTGTTCGGGGAAGACTGGGCCGAGTGGGGCTCGGAGAACGACGGCGAAACCCAGGCGCCCACAACCACCTGCCATCCCGGCGCTGAACGCCCCACGCATTGACCGCGCCGCTCCTGCGCATCATTGCCCGAACAGGCCGGCCAGGTCGTGCCCATCGTCACGCTGAGCTCCGACATCCTAGCCCGGTGATGTAGAGCCTGCCTTAAGGCGATGCTGAACAAGTCACCGCGATGACGCGCGCCGTGCATCGGGATGGGAGGCAAGGCGCAAGCCGCAGCCATCGCCGCAGTGATGGCGAGGATTGGCAACGCCGCAGACCGCCCGAGGGACGGATGCGCGGCGCGTGAGGGACTTGTTCAGCATGGCCTGAAGGTCGGTTCATCTCCCGCGGGGCGGCCCTCCTGGTGCCAACAGGCCACTGGGCGTGCTGCGGCAGCACAAGCACGCCTTTGCCGTCCGATGGCCAGGCCCGAACCTTCATGGGGGTTCGGGCTTTTTTGTTTTCCGGGTTCGAATGGCCAAGGGTTTTCACCAGATCGTATTTCGGGATGACCGTCCTATTATTCGGGACGTTATCCCGATTTATGAGCAAGCCAATGTCCACTCCCAGCCCCCTTGCGCGCTACCACCAGGTGCTGTTGGCGGTGTCCAAAAGTTCCGTGGGACTCACCCTCGGTGAACTGACCCGCGATACACGGTTGCCCCGCAGCAGTGCGCACCGCATTGCCACGGCGCTGTCCGGAGTGGGGTACCTGCAAACCGATGCCGCAGGGTCGTACCTGCTCGGGCCGGCGTTCAAGGAGCTGCTGCGGCGCAGTCTCACGGCGGACAACCGGACCAAGGCCTTTCAGCCTGCCCTGCAGTTCCTGGTTGCGGAACTGAAGGAGACCGCCTTTTTTGCGCGCTTTGTCAACGGTGCGGTCACCCTTGTCCACGCCGTTACCCCGGCGCAGGCCGAGCGTTCGTACATCCATCCCGGCACTGGCGAGCGCCCGCTGGACACCTGCTCATCGAGCAAGGCCATCCTCGCGTACGCCGACCAGCAATTGGTGGAGAACATGTACGAGGCCGGCAGCCTGCCTTTCGAAGGCAACCAGAGCCTGCGCAGCTTCATGACGACGCTGCGTAAGGTCAGCCATGACGGCTACGCGGTGTGCGACGGCGAAATCGACGAAGGTGCCTACAGCCTGGCCTGCCCAGTGCCCGTGGGCCCCATGCTGGGCTTGTTCAGCATCGGTGTGGTGGGTCCGTCCAGCCGCATGAAATCGGTGGGCGTGGAGCATTTGGCGCAGGTTGTGCAAACCGCCGCCGCCATGGCTTCGGCCCACCTGCTAGAGGATTCGGCCCCCGCCGCCTGACCGCGGCGCGAGGCAGTCTAGGTGCATGGGAGCGTTGGAAACGTCCAGCACACCATGCGAAAAGCTTCCATTTTTCAGGAGACCCACATGCAAACGCCTTACTCCTTGTTCCGCCGTACCGCTTTGAATGCCCCTTTGCACCACACCCTGAGAGCCGGCGCCGCCGCCGCCGTATTGCTGGCCCTGGCGCTGCAGGGCGCGCCGGTGCATGCCCAGGAGGCCGTCAAGCTCAAGTTCGCCGATTGGATGCCCGTGTCGCACTACACGGTGACCAATGCCGCATACCCCTTCATGAAGAAGGCGACCGAGCTGTCCAAAGGCAAGATCGAATTCCAGTACTTTCCCGCGGAGCAGCTGGGCAAGGGGAAGGACTTGCTGACGCTGCTGCAGACCGGGGTGGCCGACATCGCGGACATCTCCCCTTCCTACATCAGCGACAAGTTCCCGATGTCCTCGGTCGCCGAACTGCCGGCCATGTTCAACAACGCCTGCCAGGGAACCTATGCCTATGCCTCGCTGGTCAAGGCCGGGGGCGTGCTTGCGGAAAAGGAATTCAAGCCCAATGGGGTGCGCGTCCTGGTGTCGGTGGCCTACGCACCCTACAAGGTGCTGACCACAAAGAACAAGATCGAAAGCATCCAGGACTTCTCCGGGCTCAAGCTGCGCACTGCGGGCGGTGCGATGGATATCACGGCCAACGTGGTCGACGCGGTGCCGGTGCGCATGCCTGGCCCGGACATCCTGCCTTCGCTCAGCCGCGGCACGCTTGATGGCACGCTGGCCCCGTTGCAGAGCGTGAAGGTCTTCGACATGCAGACGCAGCTCAGGCACATGACGACAGACGTCAGCCTGGGCAGCTTCATCACGGTGTACGCGATCAGCGACCGCGCCTGGAAGCGGCTGCCGCAAGAGCTGCGTGCAACCTTGGTCGAAGCCGGCGATTTCGCCACCAAGAACCACTGCGAGTACGTCGATGCGCAGGAAGTCAAGGTGGTGCAAGAGCTCGAAAAAGACGGTGTGAAGGGCAATGCCATGGCCCCTGGCCAACTGGCTGCGCTGAACACGAAGCTTCAAAACGTCGCCGCCGAATGGGCCACTTCCCTTGACAAGCGCAACAAGCCGGGCACCGCCGTGCTGAGCGACTTCCGCAAGGCTGTCGCCCAATGAAAGCCCTGCTGTTCAGGTCCGACCGCTGGCTCTGGAAGATGGACTTCGCGTTCATCGCCATTGCCGGTCTGGCGGTGCTGGCCATGATGGGCATAACAGCTGCGGACGTGGTGATGCGCTACGCCTTTCACCACCCGATCCGCTGGGCTTTCGATCTGGTCACGCAGTACCTGCTGATCGGTTCGTTCTTCTTCGCGTTCTCGTACACGCTGCGCACCAACGAAAACGTGGCCGTGGACTACTTCGCGCGCCACATCCCGCTGAACGTTTACCACCCGGTGATGGGGGCGGGGTTTCTTGTGGCGGCGGTCATATTTGCCGGCATCTGCTGGCTCAGCGCGTGGGATGCCTACGAAGCCTGGGACAACAACGATGCGCTCATGGGCGCTCTGATCTGGCCGACCTGGAGTGCCAAGATCATCGTGCCCATCGGTGCCGCGTCGCTGTCGCTGCGCCTGCTGCACCGCGCCCTTGCGCACTGGTGCAGCGTTGCGGACGAGGAATTCCGGGAAGCCATCGGCCTGGAAAACTCCCGCCAAATCCTCGTGAAGGACTGACATGACGCTCGCTCTGGTTGTTGTGTTGCTGCTGGCGCTGCTGGCGGTCGGCTTGCCCGTGGCCTTTGCACTGGGCATTGCCGGCTCGATTGGCCTGGTCTTCTTCGGCGGAACCGACTTGCTGACCGGCATCCTCGCGACGGCACCGGCCTCGGCCGTCGGTAGCTACGAGTTCATGACCATCCCGATGTTCCTGCTGATGGCCGAGTTCATGGTCGCCAGCCGGATCTCCGATTCGCTGTTCATGGCGATTGCCGCCTGGGTGGGCCGCCTGCCGGGCGGGCTCGGCGTGGCGACGGCCCTGACCGGCGCGGCCTTCGGTGCGATTTCGGGCTCCAGCACGGCGGCGGCCGCCACACTGTCCAAATCCAGCATTCCGTCGATGATCGCGCAGGGCTACGAGCCGCGTTTCGCCAAGGGCATCGTGGCGATTTCCGGCACGCTGGCCATGCTGATTCCCCCCAGTGTCGCCCTGATCTTCTACGGCCTTCTGAGCGGCACCAGCGTGGCCAAGCTGCTGGTCGCCGGCATCATTCCCGGGGCGCTCGTCACCCTGGTCATCGTCTTCACCATCTGGTTGCTGCTATGGCGCGAACCGTCGCGTGCGGGCGAAAGCCGGGCCTACAGCTGGAAGGAAAAGATCGACTCCATCAAGGTGGCGGGGCCGTTCTGCGCACTCTTCCTGCTGGTGACGGGCCTGATCTACCTGGGTATCGCCACGCCGGTCGAGTCCTCAGCGCTGGGCGCACTTGGCGCTCTGGTTTTCACCGTGACCTCGGGCCGCATGACGCGCAAGGTATTCCTGAGCGCAGTCTCGCGCGCCTGTGCCACCAGCGCCATGATCGGCCTGATCGTCATCTGCGCGCAGATGTTCGGCTACTTCATCACCATGACCGAAGCGACGCAGCGGCTGGTGGATTTCGTCGGCAGCTCGGGCGTGTCGCCCTACACCGTGCTGGCGTTCCTGGTCGTGCTGTACCTGATGCTCGGCTGCTTCCTGGACCAGCTCTCCATCCTCATTCTCACGATTCCCATCGTGCTGCCGTTGGTCGTCAAGCTGGGCTTCGACCCGGTGTGGTTCGGCATCCTGGTGATCCTGTTGGCCGAAGTCGGCATGGTCACGCCGCCGGTGGGGCTGAACGTGTTCGTGGTCGCCAAGAGCACCAACACGCCGGTGGGCGAGGTGTTCGCCGGGGTCTGGCCGCATGTGGTGGCCCACGTGCTGCTGATCATCGTGCTGATCCTGTTCCCGCAAATCATTCTTTGGCTGCCTTCTGGCATGAACCAATGACGACGGCCAATCCCTCCGGCAACACGATGCGGGCCCTGCTGGTCCGCGAAACCGGCTGGCCCAACGGCATGCAGGTGACCGAAGTGCCGCGCCCGCAAGCGCAGGCGCTGGACGCGGACAGCGTGTTGGTGCGGGTGCGCGCAGCCGGTCTCAACTTCGCCGATACCTTGAGCATTGGCGGCAGCTACCAGGAAAAACAGGCGCTGCCGTTCGTGCCGGGGGCCGAGCTCTGCGGCCAAGTGGTGGCTGTGGGTGCGGGCGTGCAGGGCCTGACAGCCGGCGAGCGGGTCATGGGGCAGGTCGGCGCCGGCGCCTATGCCGAATGGGCCGTGATGCACCAGCACCGGCTCGCACGCGTGCCCACAGCCATGCCCGACGATGAGGCCGCCGGTTTCTACATTCCCTACGGCACCGCGCTCTGCGCCTTGCGCGAACGCGGCCGCCTGGCGCCCGGGGAAACGCTGCTGGTGCTCGGTGCCGCCGGGGCGGTGGGCCTGGCCGCCGTGCAAGTGGGCAAGGCGCTTGGCGCCCGGGTGATCGGGGTCTCGCGCAGCGAATCCAAGCGTGGCGCCGTCATGCAGGCTGGCGCCGACGCGTTCGTGGCGTGGTCGGCGGGCGACTTGAAGCGCGCGCTGCAGCAAGCGGATGTGGGCGCTGGCGTGGATGTCGTGCTCGACATGGTCGGTGGAGACGCGACCGCCGCCGCCATGCGCTGCCTGCAGTTCGAGGGCCGGCTGGTCGTCGTGGGCTTCACCAGCGGGCAGGCGCCGACGCTGCGCGCCAACCACATCCTCGTCAAGAACATCGACATCGTCGGCTGCTACTGGGGGCCCTACCAGCAACTGCGCCCCGCGCAGACCCGCCAGTCCTTTCAAACGCTGTTCGATTGGTACCGCCAAGGCCGCCTGAATCCGGCGATCGCAGACACCGTACCGCTCGAAGGCGTTGCCCACGCGCTGGAACAACTGGCCTGCGGCGCGTATGCCGGCAAGGTCGTTGCCACCCTTCCCATTCCCTCTGGAGTCACCGAATGACGCACCCCCTTGTAAGTATCGAGAAGCCGGCCACCGGCATTGCCCTTGTCACGCTGCAGCGCCAGGACAAGCGCAATGCCTTGAACGACGCGCTGATCAGCGCCCTCATCGACGCCGCTGAGACGCTGCGTGAGGACGCTTCGGTCAAAGCCATTGTGCTGACCGGTGGGCCGCAGGCGTTTTCCGCAGGCGCCGACATCAGCACCTTCGATGCCATCGAGAAAGAGCCGGACGTCAACCAGGTGCGCCGCATGACGGACAAAGGCGCGCGCATGGCCGAGCTGTGGCAATCCATGCCGGCGGTGACGATTGCCGCGGTCGAAGGCGGCGCGGTGGGCGGCGGCTTCGGGTTGGCACTGGCGTGCGACTGGCGCGTGTTTGCGCGCAATGCCTTTGCCTATGTGCCGGAAGTCCGCCTCGGCCTGAATTACGGCTGGAGCACGTTGCCCCGCCTGGCCGCGCTGGCGGGCCCGGGCCGTGCGAAGTGGATCTCCATCCTCTGCCGGCGCCATGGCGCCGAAGAGCTGGCGGCATGGAACATTGCCGAACACGTGGCCGAGCCCGGCGGCGCGGTGGCCGCCGCCATGGAGCTGGCCCAGGAAGTGGCGGCGCTGCCCGCGCTGGCGGCGCAAATCATCAAGCGCTCGGTCAACGCCTACAGCCTGGCGCTGGCAAAAACCGCCAGCTACAGCGATATGGACGACATGCTGGTCTGCATGACCGACGACGAAGGCCGGCGCGCGCGCGAAAGCTTCACGCAGCAACTGACGGGAAAGGCCGGTCATGCTTGAAACCCCACTCCAATCTCCGCAGAGCGACCCGTCCGCCTACCGGGTACTGGCCGACTGGCTGGACGCGCACGCCGCGCAGCACCCCGAGCGCGATGCCATCCTGTTCGGTGCCACGCGCATCACCTATGCAGAGCTGCGCCGCAAGGTGGACCAGTGCGCGCGGGCCTACCTGGCCCATGGCCTCCAGGGCGGCGACTGCGTCGCCATGCTGTGCCCGCCGCGCCCCGAGGCCTTCATCAGCTTTCTTGCCGCCGCGAAAATCGGCGTCTTGTGGCTGGGTCTCAATCCCCGTTACCAATTGCCCGAACTGAGCTATGTGGTCGGCGATGCGCAGCCCAAGCTGCTGCTGTCCATCGATTCCCTGGAGGGCCGTTCGTACGCGCCCGACATCGAAATCCTGGCGCAGCAGAACCCCGGCATCCGCGCCACCGTCCTCATCGAGCGGCGCGGCCCCGACGGCTCCAGTTTCGACGATTGGGCGGTCTCGTTCGCCGATCCTGCGCTCGACGCACAGCTTGCCAGCGCCCGCGCGGCAGTGCAGGACACCGCGCCCGCGCTGCTGGTCTACACCTCGGGCTCCAGCGGCAAGCCCAAAGGGGTGCTGCTGCGCCACCGCGAGCTGATCCGCCGCAGCCGTACGCAGAACGAACGCTTTGCCACCCGCAGCTACCCCCGCGTCATCAACCCGCTGCCGGTGAACCACATCGGTGGCATGCATTTCCTGGGGCTGTTCACCTTCATTGGCGGCGGCACGCTGCGCTTTACCGAGCGCTTCTCGGCGGCGGAATTCGTTGCCGCCCTCCAGGCTGGGAGCATCAACGCCCTGATCCTGCTGCCCACGATGTTCAAGATGATGGTGGATGAGCCCGGCTTTTCCAAAGAGTTGCTGGCCAAGCTCGACTGGTTCGTGTTTTCCGGCGCCGCCATGGCGCCGGAACTGCTGGAGCTGATCCGCAGCACCGGCTGCCCGATGGGCCTCACCTATGGCATGACGGAAACCTGCGGCTCCGTCACCTATTCCGACCCGGACGCCGACGTGGAAACGCTGGCCAACACCATCGGCCGGGCCACGCCCGTGGGCGAGGTGCGCGTGGCGGACGACGATGGCCAGCCCTGTGCGCCCGGCGTGCCCGGGGAGCTGCAGGTGCGCGCCGAATACTGCATGGGCGGCTATCTGAACCGGCCCCAGGCCACCGCCGAAGCCTTCACCGAAGACGGCTGGCTGCACACCGGCGACACCGCCGTGCTGCGCGAGGATGGCAACATCCGCTTCATCGGCCGGCGCAGCGAGATGTACAAGTCCGGCGGATACAACGTCTACCCGCGCGAGGTCGAACTGGCCATGGAAACCCACGAGGCGGTGGTGCTGAGCGCCGTCGTCTCCGTGCCCGACCCGCTCTACGACGAAGTAGGCTGGGCCTATGTGGTGCCCGCGCCGGGCCGGCAGATCAGCGAGAAGGAAGCTGCCGACTGGTGCAAACGCCAATTGGCCAACTACAAGGTGCCCAAGCGCTTCATCGTCTGCGCCGAACTGCCGTTGCTCCCGGTGGGCAAGGTCGATAAGGTCAAGCTCAAGTCCCAGGCGCAGGCGCAGGCTCTGCAGCGCAGCGCGGCGACCGCCTGAGCCTGGTTGCCATGCCCTTGTCCGACGCCAGCCCGCGCAAGCCGCTGCACCGGCGCGCCCTTGAGTTCCAGGGCTTCGCACGCGAAGACGGCCTGTGGGACATCGAGGGCCGCTTGACCGACCGCAAGCCCTTCGCCCATCTGAACTATCGCAACGAGCCAATCGGCGAGGGTGAGCCGGTGCACGACATGTGGGTACGCCTCACGCTGGACGACGCTATGCAGGTGCTGGCCATTGAAGCCGCCACCGACGCCTCGCCGTTTGGCATCTGCCCCGATGCGATTCCAGCGCTGCAGTCGCTCAAGGGCCTGCGGCTGGGCCCGGGCTGGCGCCAGGCGCTGAAGGCCCGGCTTCCCCCTTCAGCCTCCTGCACGCATCTGAGCGAACTGCTGCAAGCCACCGCCACCGTGGCCTTCCAGACGTTGGGATTTGGACGCACGCCGGAAGGTACCAACCCCTTGTCGGGCATGGGCCGTGGCGGGGTGGCGCCATTTTTCGTGGACAAATGCCATTCCTGGCGTGCCGATGGCGCGGCCGTTCAGGAGGTCTTTCCGCAGTTCGCGAAAAAACCAGGCCTCTGAGCCCGGCATTGCCCGCCCGCCCGCGCCAGACCGGGCCGGAGGCACCGGAGGCAGCCGGAAATTCTCTCCTGTTTTTATAGCTATCAGCGCTTACCACATAAGCGCTAGAGGCCATTTTTACTACAAATTTTCGTCTCCTTTGCCACGAGGAATGCCCTCATGGCTCACGCCTTCTTCTTCACCAGGCCGTAGACCACCAGCAGCACGATCGCGCCGAAGATGGACGCCAGCCACCCTGCGGGTGCGCCCGGCGCATACCAGCCCATGGCCACGCCGACATAGCGCGCCAGGAACGAGCCGGCGATGCCGAGCACGATGGTCATGATCCAGCCCAGCTTGTCGTCGCCGGGTTTTACCGCGCGGGCAATCAGGCCGACGATGAGGCCGACGATGAGGGTTCCGAGAAGGGCAAACATTCGATTCCTTTGACAGACAGCCATTTGGCCTGGGAGCGGCCACTGTAGCCGCAGCACCGACAATCTGCCAATGCAAGCCTTGTTGAACGCCATCGCCACGATGGCCCTGCCCACCGACGCCCAACGCATCTTCCATGGCCGGGGTGGGCTGTATGCTGGGTGCGAGCACTGGACGCTCGACGCCTATCCCCCCGTTTTTGTGCTCACCAGCTTCCTGTCTGCGGAGGAGGGCACAGACGCTCAGATTGCCCTCATCGGCGCCGCGTTGGCCAGGCGCTGGGAGGCGCTGGCGCCCGGTCAGGCGCTCCACTGGGTATTTCAGTGCCGCAATGAGCCACTGCGCACGCACGGGCGCACCGAAACCCGCATCTTGGCCGGCAGCGTGCCCGCCCCGCATGTCGTGACCGAGCAGGGTGCGCGGTTTCGTGTGCATATCGAAAGGGGCCAGAACCACGGCCTGTTCCTGGACATGGCCGAGGGCAGGCGCTGGGTGCGCGAATATGCCGAAGCACGCCGAACGAATCGCTACGGCCTGAAGGTGCTCAACCTGTTTGCCTACACCTGCGCCTTCTCGGTGGTGGCGCTGCAGGCGGGCGCCCGCCAGGTGGTCAACGTGGACATGAGCCACGGCGCACTCGCCATCGGCCAGCAGAACCACCAGCTCAATGGCATCACCGCGGGGGCGAGCTTTCTGCCGCACGACATCTTCAGCAGCTGGGGCAAGATCACGCGCAGCGGGCCGTACGGGTTGGTGATCGTCGATCCGCCGAGCTACCAGAAGGGCAGCTTCGTGGCGACCAAGGACTACGCCCGGCTCATGCGGCGCCTGCCGGACCTGGTGGCGCCGGGCGGGCACGCGCTGCTGTGCCTGAATGCGCCCGAACTGGGGGTGGCTTTTTTGCAGGACCAGATGCAAGAAGTGGCGCCGGAATTGGTATTTGTCGAGCGGGTGGCCAATCCAGCCGTGTTTGCTGATCTGGACCCCGAACGGGCGCTGAAAGTACTGGTGTACCAGGCGCCCGAGCTGTAGGCCGGCAGGGTCCGGCCGGTGAAACCCGCCTCACCCGCAACGCGGATGGTATGGATACGAAGGAGCCTTGGCGTGCAAGCGGTGTGACTGCCTGCTTGGTGCATGATGCCGCCCCATGAACAAAGGCCAGCTCAAAAAGCTGGAGTTCAGGTGGCCAGAGACCAAGGCGGATGCAGTGAGCTATGGTTGAAATTCGCATTTGACCACCGGATCGCCTTGAATGCCGTGGTGGGACCAGCGCGGAAAACTGGGGGTGTACCGCCAGCGCAAAAACAGGCAGACCACTGTGCCTGAACTCAAAAATACTTGCGCACACTCAACTCCCACGCATGGGGCACCGCGCCGAACTCGCTGCGCGCACTGCCTTTGCTGCCTTGCCATTGCATGGCCAGATCGATTTGGCTCCAGTGGTAGCGCAGCTCCAGCCAGTGCAGTTGGCTGTGGTCAGCGGCATTGGCTCGGACCATGGCGTTCAGCTCCAAATGCGGCACAAGCACATCCGGCCAGTGGGCGTACACGGCATACATGTTGTGCGTCGCCATTTCCTGGGCGGTGATGGTCCAGTTGCGGTACATCGCATAGCCGATGGACGCGCTGTTTTGCAATGCTCGCCATGCCGGGGCGCTAAGGGCGGTGTTGTTGCGGGAGTATTCCAGGGTGAGCGAGAGCTTGCTGGCTGCGGTCCAGGTGGCACCGGCACTCAGCCGCTGGTGAAAGCTGCGGTCTTCGGGGAGGTCCAACGCCTGTGCCAGCTGGGAGCGGCTGCGCCCCCCTGACCACTCGGCGAACGCTACGGTGGAGTCGTTGACGAGTGTCGCCAGGTTGAACCCTGTTTGAGGAGCTTGCCGCTCTTCCCCGTAGAGCAACCACTGCGGATTGAACTGGTCGTTCAGCCGCTGGCTCCATGCCAGCAGCCAGCGGTTGCTGGCGTTGGTTGCGCCCTCGTTAAGCGCAAACGGGGCGCTGCTGGGTTGCGCAGCCAAGCGCGGGGAGAGCAAGGCGGTGAGCGCCCCCTGGTCCCAGACCGCCTGGCTGCGCAGCATGAAAGCGCCCTGGCGGTTTTTCTTCAGGCTGCCTGGATCTACCGAAACCACGGAGCGGATGGAACCCGTGCGAAAGTAGTCCGTCGGGCTGTAGCCGGTGGCGACGCCAAACCGTGCATTGATACGGCCCAGATCCACCGCCTGGGTGTCACTTGCTTGCCAGCCCACCCATGCTTCATTGAGTGTGTTGATGGGGTGTTCTTGTCCGCCCTGCGGTGGCCAACTCACGTCCAGCCGATCGGCGAGCACCGCACGCCAACCGGGCGCCAGCGAGTGGTCTATTTGCAGATCCAGCGATACGCGTTGGTTGTCGCGATCACGACCCAAAAGTGTGTGGACCTGGCCTGCAGCAAGCTCGGAAAACAATTGCCAGTCGCGGGCGGCGACCGTGGGCGCGGCAGGGGCATCGGCCAGCAGCAAGGCATCAATATCGCCTGACTGGGCTGCGGCTGGGAACGCAAGGGCGACGGCCAGTGCACCCAATGCACCCAATGCACCCATCGATAGCCTGCGCTGGCGCCAGCGCGTGGGCAGGACAAGTCGCATGGGGCGCTACTCGGGTTTGAAGCGGGGCAGGTAGTCCCGCTGCAGCCAGGCGTCGGGCACCTCGCGCCGGGTCCAGTCGGTAAAGCGCATCACCGTGACCCAAGTCGGGTCGAGCCCGTCGATGATGACGGTCTCGGTAGGACGCTCCTGCCCCAGATGGCGCTGGTAGTGGCGAAAGTAGGCGGTTTTGAGCAACTGGCCACTGTCGGCGTAGTAACGCGCCTTGATGGGCTGGTGGTTGCCGGTGTCGATCCAGATGTCAATGCGGGGGTAGCTGACATCGGGCGTTTGGGCGCTCAAGGCGAGTTTGTAGCAGTGGCGCGTCTTGCGCTCGCCATCCTGTGTGTCTTCTTCTCCTGCCAGCTGTGCACCGTAGTCCTTGGCCAGGTTGACCGTGACCACATCGCCATTCGATGCCTGCCCCAACAGGCGCTGCTGCGGCGACAAACGGATGCTGGCCTTACTGCTTGGGTCAAAAAACCACAGGTCTTTGCCGCTGTAGAGCATGAGCTTGTTGGTATCGCGCGCCGGCGCCACGAAACGCACCAGGCTGCGAAACTGTCCACTGCTGGCGTCGGCCTTGGAATAGATGGCCAGCGTATTCGTATCGGTTTGCTGCCCCTTGCGGTATTCGATCAGGGTATTGGTCAGCCCAAACGAAAAGTCCGGGTTGCGCACGGCATCGCTTGCAGCCAGGATTTCTTGGGCACTGGGTGCGGCCCATGCGGTGCCCATGCAAAAGGCCAGCAACGCGAGCAGGGATTTGCATTGTTTTTTCATCGTCGCCTCTTTCTTCGAACAGACTCTTAGACATGGCGCAGGGCGTCGACGATCAGCAAACGCGCGGCCCGCCGTGCCGGCCACCAGGCCGACAGCCCGGCCACCAGCACCAGCGCTCCGGCACTGCCGGCCAGCGTGGCCCAAGCACCCCAGAGCCGTACCTTGAGCGGGTAGGCATAGACATAGCCGGGCGGCGTCCAGGTCAAGCCGCTGTGGTTGATCAATGCGGCCAGCGCCAGCGCTATCAGCGTGCCCAGTACGGCGCCCGCCACCCCCAGCACCAGGCCTTCGGTCACGAACAGGCGGCGAATACCGCCTTGGCGCAAACCGATGGCGCGCAAGGTGCCAATTTCGGTGGTGCGCTCCACCACGGCCATCCCCATGGTGTTGCCCACGGTGAACAGTACGATGACGCCGATGAGTATGGCGATAAAGCCAAACACCGATTGGAAGAACTCGATGGTCTGGCCGTAAATGGGCGCCAGGGTTTCATAGTCCAACACCTCCAATTCACCCTTTTGAAGCTCGGGCGCCAGCAACTGTGTGAGCCGTGCTCGGGCTTGCGCCATCTGCGCGGTGTGGTGCAGCTGGATTTGAATAGCGGTGACCTGTGGCGCGGCTCCGCCATAGACCAAGCGCTGAGCTTGGGCGAGGTGCATCATGGTGTAGCTGTCGTCAAACTCCTTGAGCCCGAAGTTCTCTGCTTTCACCACGTCGAGCCCCACCACGTTGGGCGCGCCTTGCACCGTGGCGGCCAGCATTTCAATATGGGTGGATTGTTTGGCGGAGGCGCTGGGCGCTTCCTGTGCAGAGAGGGCCGCAATGTCGTCCGGCGTCGGTGCAGCGGACGTGTTTTTCGCAATGCTGGGCGTCGGGCAGGGGTGCACGTTCAGCGCCTGGCACAACTGCAGCTTGCGTGCCACGCCGGTGCCAATGACTACCGCATTGCCCGGTGTGTTCAGCAGGGCGATGGGCGGGGCGTAGCTCATGTTGCCGTAGTCGTCCCATGCGCGCAGTTGTGCTTGTTCCGGGGCGACGATACCGGCCGAGAGCACATTGGTCGAGACCCCGGCTGCAAAATTTCCGGCAATGCCGCTCAATTGCAGTTTGGGCGTGACCACCGTCAGCATGGGTGCGAGCACCGGGTCGCGTCGCACCTGCTCCATGATGCGTTCGTAATCCGCGATGCCGTAGGCGGTCGGGTTGCTGCTGCCATCCAGAAAATAATTCTTGCGCTGGATTTGCAGGTGCCCATGCAACTGCACATAGCCCGTCTGCATGGAGTAGATGGTGCTGCTGCTGTAGCCGCCAAACACCAAAATGGCGCACAGGCCAATCACCATGGCCAGCAAGGTTGCCAGAGAGCGGCGGCGGTTGCGCAGCAAGTTGCGCAGTGCGAGCGACACGGTGTTCATGCCAGCACCCCTGAAGACTCGGCGAGCCGTTCGATGGAGGTGATGCGCCCGTCGCAAATCGTCACCGTGTCGTCGGCCGCCGCCTGCACCTGCGGGTCGTGCGAAGAAAACACAAACGACACATGGTGTTCGCGCTGCATCTGGCGCATCAGGGCAATGATGCCCGCGCCGGTGTGGCTGTCGAGGTTGGCGGTAGGTTCGTCGGCCAGCACCAGGGTCGGTGCGGGTGCCAGAGCACGGGCAATGGCCACGCGCTGGCGTTGCCCGCCAGAGAGCTGGCCTGGGCGGTTCCGGGCTTTGTCAGACAGGCCCACCGCATCGAGCAGCGAGCGCACGCGCTCGTGCCGCTGCGGGGCGGGCATGCCGCTTAGCAGCAAGGGGTACTCGACATTCTCATAGGCGGTGAGCACCTGCAACAGGTTGAAGTTTTGAAAGATGAAACCGAGGTTTCGGGCGCGAAAGTCGGACAACGCGTCGTCCGACAGCGCCAGCACGTTCTGCCCGGCAACAAGTACCTCGCCGTGGTCTGGGCGGTCGATGCAGCCCACCACATTGAGCAGCGTGGTCTTGCCGCTGCCCGAAGGCCCGCAGATGACGGTGAAGCAATTGGCACGGATCTCAAGATGGATGTCGCTCAAGGCGGGGACATCCACACTGCCTAAGCGGTAGGTGCGAGAGACATTTCTCAGAATGACAGGGTGCATGGTGCAGGGCGGCGAGAGGTCGAAAAAGCAGGAATCCAAAGGCGGGGCCATTGGTGCGGCCGCAGTTTCGCGCACCCCTGGGCGGGCTGTATTGAACGATTCCGACACGTATGCGCAGCCTAGAATTGCGTATGCACTTGCCTGTCGCCACTGTTCCGGAGTCGGGTGTCCGCTGCGCCCTCTTGGCGCCACGCTTGTCGCTTGCGTCTTGTGTGCGAGGGCATATTGTTCGAAGCACAGCGGGCCTGGCGCTTGGTCCTGAGCAGCGGTACAACCATTTCCCTGCATCCCCGCTGTGCGCAATCTGTTGGTTGTTTCAGGGAGGCGCCACGGTCGTTCAACGCGGCGACCAGGCCATCTGCGAAGTAACGCCGCGTATTTCGTTGATCGGCCCGCACAGCGTGCCGGTTGTGAGCCATAACCCAGGGCCGGTAGAGGCTTTGATGGTGGCGCTGACTCCGGCGGCGGTGGAAGCCCTTAGCGGTGTGCCCGTCAGTTCCCTGGTCAATCGTGTGGTCCCGCTGGAAGAAGTATTTGGCGCCGCATGGGGGACCATGGCGCAAGAGGTGCTCCGGGCAACCGATGACGCGCGCCGTATCGCCTTGTTTGAAGATTTTCTGGAGCCACGCTGGGAGCTGGTACGCGATGGTACCGTGCTTCGGGCGGATCGCTTTCACTATTGGGTCGAGAATTTGGCCTTGCGGGCAGCGCAGTCGGGGGTGGGCGTCGGCATGCGCCAGATGGAGCGGCGCATCAAGCAATGGGCAGGCCAGCCTCTGCGGGATTTGCGGCGCATGGAGCGTGCGGAAGAAACATTTTTTCGGGCGATGGCATCGCACCAACGAGGCTCCCTTGACTGGGCCGAAATGGCTGTGGACTGTGGGTATGCCGACCAGGCCCACCTGTGCCGCGACGTCCGGCGCAATACGGGCCACAGCCCTACGGACCTGCTTGCGGCCATTGAGCAAGAAGAGAGTTTTTGGATGTACCGGCTGCGCGACCAGTGAGCAGCGGGAGATGGTGGTTGCACGGTGGGTAACGGCTTTTCACCCCCCTCCCGAATGGCGGATGGGGTAGCGGCGAGGAAGTTTTGGCAAAGGCGGCGAGGTTCCGCGTACAGTGTTTGCTGCACTGGAGTTGACGCAGATCGGATCCGCGGCATGGAGGAAAACCCCCGTGCCCTCTAGGTGCCAGCCTCTAGAGCTGCTCATGCATCGCGTGCGATATTTGTCCGATGCAAAGACGATCTCTTTTGAAACTGGGCTTGGTGTCCGGCGCCGTACTGGCGTTGGCGGGTGGGGCCGCGGTGCTGCTGCGGCCGGGCCTGGAGCAGGGGCGCCTTTCTGCGTCGGCCCGTGGGCTGTTTGCCAGCCTGGGCCGTGCCATCCTGCAAGGCACCCTGCCTGTTGATGCGCAGGCATGCAGTCGCGCGCTTGCGGGCATGGTCGAACGCATCGACGCGCTCACGGCCAACCTGCCGCCTGCGGTGCAAGCCGAACTCTCGCAACTCTTGGGCTTGCTGTGCACCACGCCAGGGCGCCTGGGGCTGGCGGGCCTGGCGCCGGCCTGGGCCGATGCCAGCGAGGCACAGGTGCAGGCCGCCCTGGAAGGGATGCGTTTTTCCAGCCTGGCGCTGCGCCAGCAGGCCTACCAGGCGCTGCACGAGATCGTGGGCGGCGCCTACATGTCTGACGAAAGCACCTGGGCCGCTTTGGGCTACCCCGGGCCTTTGCCTCTTTGATTTTCCTCGTATGAGCCATTTTCCTGACCCTATCCGTGCGGGTTTACAGCGCGGCTGGAAGGTGCTGGGCGGCGCCCACGGCGCACTGCCTGCCAAAATCACCTGCGACGTCGCCATTGTCGGCTCGGGCGCCGGTGCCGGCATCACCGCCGAGCTGCTGACCCAGGCGGGTCTGGCCGTCGTCATCGTGGAAGAAGGGCCGCTCAAGAGCAGCAGCGATTTCCACCAGCATGAATCCGAGGCCTATCCCTCGCTGTACCAGGAAAGTGCGAGCCGCAAAACCGAGGACAAGGCCATCTCCATCCTCCAGGGGCGTTGCGTAGGCGGATCCACCACGGTGAACTGGACCAGCTCCTTTCGCACGCCCGAGTCCACATTGCGCTTCTGGCAGGAGCGCTTAGGGCTGAAGGATTACCACCGTGAAGCTTTGGCGCCGTATTTTGATCAGGCCGAGCGGCGCTTGCACATCGCGCCCTGGCTGACGGAGCCCAACGAGAACAACGCCTTGCTTCACCGCGGGGCGCAAAAGCTTGGTATTTCCGCGTCGGTGATTGCGCGCAACGTCAAAGGCTGTTGGAACCTCGGTTCCTGCGGCATGGGGTGCCCGACGAATGCCAAGCAGTCCATGCTGGTGACCACCATCCCCGCGGCGCTGGACCACGGCGCCACGCTGCTGGTGGAAACACGCGCTGAACAATTCGTACTGGATGGCGGCAAAGCGCAGGCGCTGCGCTGCGTGGCCGTGCGGCCCAATAGCGCACCGGTGGCACCGGGCCAGATTGCCACCACCATCGTGGCCAAGCACTTTGTGCTGGCGGGCGGCGCCATCAATTCACCGGCGGTGCTGCTGCGCTCCAAGGCGCCCGACCCGCACGCGCTGCTGGGCGCGCGCACCTTTTTGCACCCGGTGGTGATGTCGGCGGCCGTGCTGGAGCAGCGGGTGGAGGGCTGGGCGGGTGCGCCGCAGTCCATCTACACCGACCATTTCATGGACACGCAGCCGATTGACGGCCCCATGGGTTTCAAGCTGGAGGCGCCGCCCCTGCACCCGGTCATCATGGCCACGACCATGCCGGGCTACGGCCAGCCGCACGCCGACATGCTGGCGAAATTTCCGCACACCCATGTGCTGCTGGCCTTGCTGCGCGACGGCTTTCACCCGCAGGCGCCGGGCGGCCAGGTCAAGCTGCGCAGCGATGGCTCGGCAGTGCTGGACTACCCGCTGACCGATTTCGTGATGGAAGGCGCCCGGCGCGCGCTGCTGGCCATGGCCGAAATCCAGTTTGCTGCCGGAGCCCAAGAGGTGCTGCCAGTGCACGAGCGAGCGCACCCCTACACCTCGTGGGACGCGGCGCGCAGCGCCATTGCGGCACTGCCCATGAAGCCGCTGCTCACCAAGGTGGTCAGCGCCCATGTCATGGGCGGCTGCGCCATGGCCGCAACGGAGGCGCAAGGCGTGGTGCGTGCAGACGGCGGGCATTGGCAGATCGAAAACCTGTCGGTGCACGACGGCTCGCTCTTTCCGACCAGCGTGGGCGCGAACCCGCAGCTGTCCATCTACGGCATTGCCAACCGGCTGGCACAGGGGCTGGCGCAGCGTTTGACAGGCAGGGCGGTGGTGCTGGGCTGAGGCGAGCATTCGCCGCAGGCCTGTGGGGAGAATGCATCAACGCACACTAACATCACCGCATGGAACCGTCCTTGCCCACGCTGCTGCTGCAACTGCTGCATGGTTTTGCGCTGTGGCTGGTCTCCTCGGTGCACATCGCACTGGCGATCGCCGTCACGCTGCATGCGCTGATGAAGAAGGACGAAGTGCACGCTGCAGTCGGCTGGATTGGTCTGGCCTGGCTGGCACCGTTCGGTGGTGCGCTTGCGTATTGGTTGCTGGGCATCAACCGCATCGGGCGCACTGGGGTGGCGCTGGGCCTGCGCAAAGCCTGGCAGAGCGAAGGCGACTTGGCCGAAGCCTTTGCAGTCCCCGACGAGGCGGTGGATGCTCCGCTGGGCGGCGTGGCCCGGGTGGCCCGTCAGGTGACGGGAAAACCGCTGCTGGCGGGCAACCGTGTCGTGCCTCTGCCCGATGGCGACACCGCCTACCCGGCGATGCTGGCAGCGATCGACGCGGCCGGGCAGTCCGTCACGCTGCTGACCTACATCTTCCACAACGACGCCGTGGGCGAAGCCTTTGTGCAGGCGCTGACGCGCGCCCAGGCGCGGGGCGTGCAGGTGCGCGTGCTGATCGATGCCGTGGGATCGCGCTATCGGCCGACCGGCGTGCTGCGGCGCCTGCGGGCGCTGGGCATTCCCTGCGCCGCGTTCCTGCCGCCTGCATTCACGCGCGTGCTCTCGCATGTGAACCTGCGCAACCACCGCAAGATTTTGGTGGTGGACGGCGTGGTCGGTTTTACCGGCGGCATGAACATCAGCGCCAACCACTGGATCGGCAGGCAGCCGGCCACGCCCGTGCACTGCCTGCATTTCGAAGTGCGTGGGCCGGTGGCCACCGACATGCAGCGCGCTTTCGCCACCGACTGGGCGTTCACCACGGGCGAGCGCCTGCATGGCGCGCCCTGGTTTGCGCCGCCGCAGCCCAGTGGCTCGGTGCTGGCGCGGGGCGTGACCGATGGCCCGGACGCCGATATGGACCACATGCGCCAGGTCATTCTGGGCGCGTTGGCTGCGGCGCGGCAGCGGGTGCGCATCGTCACGCCGTACTTTCTGCCCGACGAAGTGGTGCTGAGCACGCTGCAGACGACGGCACTGCGCGGCGTGGTGGTGGACATCGTGCTGCCGGTGCGCAGCAACCTGCCGCTGCTCGACTGGGCCATGCGCCCGCAGTTCGACGCACTGCTGGCAGCCGGCTGCCGCATCTACCTCACGCCAGCGCCGTTCGACCACGCCAAGCTGTTGGTGGTGGACGGTGCCTGGGCGCTGATTGGTTCGACCAACTGGGACGCGCGCAGCCTGCGGCTCAACTTTGAATACAACCTGGAATGCCACGATGGCGAACTGGTGCGCAAGCTCAGCCCGCTGATCGACACCCGCATCGCCCGCGCCACGCCGCTCGATGCCGCCACGCTGGCTCGCCAGCATCTGCCCGCACGGCTGCGCAATCGGCTGGTATGGCTGCTGTCGCCCTACTTGTGAAACTTACAAATAGATAGCTACAAACGCTTTCCATATAAGCGCTAGCAGCCATTTTCATTCATTTTTTCTGTTCCAGGCCATTGCACCGCCCAGGCGCTGTCAGGCTGCGCCGCGCACCAGACGTTCGAACAGATCCGGTGGCCCCATCTGTCCGCCCTTGAGCATGAGCTCCAGGCCATCGAGCGCCGGGACGTTGCTGTGCAGCCGGCACAGCGCTTGGTCGGGCGAGAGCTGGCCCAGATGCGACAGGCCCCAGGCGTCGAGTGCCTGCACCGCAAGGCTGGAGGTGTCGCCCCCGGCAATCCCGACGCGGCGCACCGAGGTGTGGTTCAGCACGGTTGCCAGCCATTCGCCGCACGCGAGGGCAAGCTGTCGCGAACCGATGGACAAGCCTGCGGCGGGGCTGCCGCCCGCGCTCGACGTGCAGGCCAGCACATGGTGTCCGTCCTGCAGTGCCGCGGCCACTTCGAGGGCCAACCGCTGGCGGTAGGCGCCATCGGCGTTCACAAGTTGCGCAGGGTCCAGCGCGACGTGGGAGAACGAGGTGGCGTGCTGCACCTGGGTAGCGGTAATCGGCGAGAGGCTGCCGGCCAGCACCAGCACCGGCCCTTTGGATGGACCGATCGGCGGGTTCGCTTGCGCTGCAGGCAAGGGCGTTTCATTGGCGGCCCATGCGGCGGTCAGGGCCTGCACCACGCTGCTGGGGCCGACCGCGAGGAGGGGCTGCTGCAGCGCAGCGCGCCAGATCAGCTGACCGACGGGAACCAGGTCGGCCGGCCGGGCGACGTCGAGCAGCACGGCATCGGGGTGCGCCAGGTGCAAGGCTTGAAGCCGTGTCAACTGGCCTGCTTCTGGCGCTTCATAGGCGGTGTAGTCGAGCCCGCCTATTTGCACCAGCCCTTGCTGCGCGAGGTGGCGCCGCAAATCAGCCTCACCCATGGGGGTGACCGGGTGCTGGCGCATGGTGGGGTGTCTGTCGATGCGGTGCACCGTACCCCCGCTGCCTGCGGCGGCAAACAGGTTGCCGAAGACGCAGTAGCGCCCCAGGTTCGGCTGGCCACCGACAACCGGCACCCACGGGTTGGGGGCATAGGGGCGCAGGCTGCGCACCGCCTGGCCGATGCTGCCCACATGGGGCGCGCTGTCAAAAGTAGAGCAACATTTGTAATGCAGCACCCGTGCGCCCGAAGCGGCAAAGAAGGCTCCCACGGGGGCGAGTTCGGCGGCCATTTCAGCTGGCGCCATGGCGCGTGCGGCGCCGGCAATGCCCAGGCAATCGAGCGCACCTGCCCTTGCGCGCTGCGCTGGTGTGGGCAGGGTCAGGAACAACAGAGCGCGCAGGCCCGCACGGGCTGCGTTGGCCAGCGTGTCGGTGGCCCCGGTGAAGTCGTCCGCGTAATAGACGATGCGCGGTGGTGCGATCTTAGAGACGGCCATGGCAGGGGGTGCTCGTTCCCGGGCTATTGGCCAAAGAACGTCAGCGCGCGGCAGAGTTCTGGCGCCAGTCGGGCGAAATCAGCCAAAGGCGTTCCCGAACGAGCGGCCTGCCAAGCCTGGCGCAGGCTCATGACGCCGGCCGCTGGCCCGTCCGGGTGGGCCAGAATGCCGCCGCCCGACATGAACAGCAGATCGTCGCTGGCGATGGCGTCCCAGGTGGCGGGCACGGTGCCCGCCCACTGGCCGGAAGAAAACGCTGGCAGGACGCGGTCGTCAAGCCCTGAGATGAGCGGCGTAAAGCAGTCGCGCGCAGATTGGACGACTTCCTCATCGGCCTGCGCGAATTTTCCCTGCAGTCCATGCACGTGCATATGGTCCACGCCAGCCAGGCGCCACAGGGTCTGGTACGCCTGAAAGCCGATGCCGAGCCCCGGGTGGCGCGAGAGCGCGCCAAAGCCGTTGCGGTGGGCGTGCAGCGCCAGCGGGGTGTGGCGGCGCAAGGTCTGCATGGCCGAGTAGCCGCACCAGTTGATGCTGGCCATCACGCAGGAGCCGCCTTCACGCGCCACGAGATCGGCATGGCGTTTCATGGCGTCGGTTTCGTCGCTGATGTTGAACGCCACCATTACGTGCTTGCCGGTGCGTTCCTGGTGCGCACGCACGACGGCCATGATGGCCGGCACACGCTCGGCCAGCGGTGCGTGGACTGGGTTGGCGCAGACTTCGTCGTCCTTGATGAAATCGACGCCGGCCTCGCACAGGGTGCGCACCAGTTCGGCCGTCTGCTGCGGCGACAGGCCCACGTTGGGTTTGATGATGGTGCCCACCAGTGCCCCCTGGTCGACGCCGGTAATGCGCCGCGTCCCGGTGATGCCGACGGCGGGCAGCTCGAATTGCGTGCGGTAGTCGGCCGGCAGTTGCAGGGTTTCGAGCCGCATGCCGGTGACTTCGCCCAGGTCGTACAGGTTGCCGGCGACCGTGGCCACCAGCGTGGGCAGGTTCGCGCCGATGTTGGCCACCGGGTAGGCAATGTCGATCTGCACCTGGTGCCACGGCCCGCTCGGGGCGTGCCGCGTGAGCCACGCGTTGGGCAGGCTCGGGGCACTGGTGGTGGCCAGGGTGGTGATGCCTTGCACCGTGGCACGGGCGCGCTTGCGCAATGCATCGGTTTCGCCCGCCACGCGCGCAAAGGTGCCGCAGGACTGCTCGCCCGCCATCACTTCGGCCACGCGCGCAGGATCGAGCGGCGTTTCCACGAGATAGCGGGCCAGGATGCGATCGGTATTCATGCTGCGCCAACCCTCAGAAACTGCTCAGATCAGGGAAGGGACGCACCGGGTCGCTGCCGTCCCAGCCTTGCGAGGAGGTGCGGATCAGGTCGAACAGGCGCCCCTTGGGCCCGGCGACCTCCGACAGCTCGATGACCGTACCGGGGTGGTATTCGGTGTCGAAATAGATGAAACGCCCGCGCTCGCCGACCTCGCCACTCATCTTGGGCTTGAAGCCCTGGGCGAGCAGGCGCTCGATGTCGGCGTCATAGTCTTGCGTCCAGTACGCCACATGCTGCAGACCAGTGCGGCCGGCTTGCAGGAAGTCGCGGTACATGGAGGGTACGTCGTTGCGCGTCTGGATGAGTTCCACCTGCACAAAGCCCGAATTGGCGAGCGCCACCGAGTTGTGTGGCTGGTAGGCCTGGCCGTCGTAGCGGTAGTTGACGATCGGCACTTGTGGGTTGTAGTACCAGGGGCCGACGCCCAGTGTCTTGCTCCAATAGTCCATAGCGGCTTCGATGTCGTGCACGACATAGCCCAGTTGGCGAATCTCTCCGAAATGTCGGCTCATGGGGTTCTTTCAATCAACGTCAGTAAAGGGGGCGGCGGCTTAGCCCTTGAGGAAGCCTGTGGAAATCCAGGGAATGGCCGCCACCAGCAGCAGGCCGAGAACCAGCGCTGCCATGTAGCCGCCGATGTACTTCAGGCCCTCGCTCGGATCGACTTTGCTGACGGCGCAGGCACCGTAGTAGCCAACGCCAATGGGTGGTGCGAACAAACCAATACCCATCGACAGGATGACCACCATGGCGTAATGCACCTCGTGCACGCCGGCGGCACGGGCAATGGGGAAGAGCAGGGGGCCAAACAGCACGATCGCGGGAATGCCTTCCAGCACACAACCGAGCACGATGAAGGCGAGGATGGAGATCGCCAGAAAGCCAAACCGCCCGCCCGGAATATTCGCCATGAACCGAGCCAGATCGGTGGAGAAGCCCGACTGCGTCAAGCCCCAGGCCATGGCGGTGGCACAACCGACGATGAGCATGATGGCGCCGGCCAGCGAGGCGGTTTCCACGAGCATGGGGCGCAGGCGCCGCCAGTCGAATCGCCGGTAGAACACGAGGCCGGCGAGGGCCGAATAGATGATGCCGATCGTCGAAACCTCGGTGGCCGTGGCCACGCCTTCGACGACCGAGGCACGGATCACAAAGGGCAGCAAAATCGCCGGCAGGGCCACCAGAAAGAGCCGCCCGATCTCGCGCGCCGGAAAGCGCCGCACACCGCTCAGGTCTTCGTTGCGGTTGCGCCACCACACCACACTGCACAGGCAAACGCCCAGCACTACGGCGGGCAGCATCCCGCCGGTGAACAGTGCCGCGATCGACACGCCAGTGACCGAGCCGATCGTAATCAGCACGATGGACGGCGGAATGGTCTCCGTCTGTGCTCCGGTCGCCGACAGCAGCGCGACCAGGTCGCCCGGTTTGGCGCCGCGTTTTTTCATCTCAGGAAACAGCACCGGCGCAATGGCCGCCATATCGGCGATCTTGGAGCCCGAGATGCCCGAGATCAGGTACATCGCCCCGATCAGCACATACGACAGGCCGCCGCGCACATGGCCGAGCAGGCTGGCGAGAAACCCGATCATGGCGCGCGCCATACCCGTCATTTCGATCAGGGCGCCTAGAAAAATGAACAGTGGCACGGCCAGCAGCATCAGGTGCGACATGCCTTCGTCGAGGCGCCCGACCATCACCACCATGGGCGTCTGTGTGGTGAGCGCGAGGTAGCCGAAGGTGGCCAGCGCAAACGAGAAGGCAATGGGAACGCCGGCAAACACGCAGCCCGCCACCACTCCCACGAAAAACACGATGAGGTTCAGCTTTCCGAGCATCGCCCATACCGGCTGGGCCAGCCAGAAGGCCGCGACCAATACAGCGGTGATGGTGATGGCCAGACCGATCTGCCGCAGCGTGCTGAATTTGAAAAGGCGCAGCACGGCCGCGACGATCATCAACAGCGCACCGAACGGAATTGCGGATGCACGCCAGGCGTTGCTTACCTCCAGTGCTGGGGTGATGATGTAGCGCTCTTCATCGGCGTATTGGTAGGCAGGCCAGAGCACCAGGGCCAGAAATGCCAGGGCTGCAGCAATGGCTACCGTCTGGAGCATGGCGCGCGTGCCGGGTTTGGCCCGATTGAGGATCGCTGTCATGGCCATGTGGTCGCCTCGGCGCAAGGCCACCACGGCGCCGAGCATGGACAACCACAGGAAAAGGATGGACGCGAGCTCATCGGTCCACACCAGCGGTGCGTGCAGCGCGTATCGCGCCACCACGCCCGAGAACAGCACGGCGATCTCAATCAGCACGATGGCCGCACCCAACGTTTCCATCACCATGCCAAAGCCATGGTCGAGCCGCCACGCGAGCGCGCTGACAGGGTTGGTGGGCAACTCGGACGCAGGATCAGTGGCGTGAGACATGGACGTGGGGTGCTTTCAAAAATTGGTCGCCAAGGCGCCCAGCCGCGCAGCAGCCATGCTGCCGCGCAAGCGCCGCTCGGGGAACGTGGGTCGAATCAGGCCAGCTTGCCCACCGACTTTTCCAGCAAGCCCCAGGCCTCGTCGCCAAAGCGCCCTTTCCACTCGCCGTAGAAGCCGGCTTCGCGCAACTTGGCGCGGAAGGTCTCGGCGGCAGGGCGGTTGATGGCCAGGCCTTTGGACTGCAGGTCGCCCACGACCGACTCGTTGAGCTTCTTGATGTCGTCCCGCTGCCCCATGCCGGCGTCGTTGATGGCGGCAGACACGATGGCCTTGAGGTCGGCCGGCAGGCGCTCCCAGGTGCGGCCGTTGGCAATGAACCAGTAACCGTCCCAGATGTGGTTGGTGAGCGAGCAAAATTTCTGCACTTCGTACAGCTTGGCGACCTGGATGATCGGCAGCGGGTTTTCCTGCGCGTCCACGATCTTGGTTTGCAGCGACGAATACACCTCGCTGAACTGCAGGCTGGTGGGCGAGGCGCCCAGCCCCTTGAACATGGAGATCGACAGCGGGCTGACCGGCACGCGGATCTTCAGGCCGTCAAGGTCTTTGGCGGTGGTGATCGGCGCCTTGCTGCTGGTGGTCTGGCGAAAGCCGTTGTCCCACATCTTTTCAAACGTGTGCAGGTGCATCTTGGCGATGGCGGCGCGCACGTGGGCGCCCAGATCACCGTCCATGGCCGACCACACCTGGTTGTAGTCAGAGAAGGCAAATCCCACCGCGTTGATGGCCGCGACAGGCACCAGGGTAGCGATCACCAGCGCCGAGGGTGTGAAGAAATCTATGCCGCCCGAGCGCACCTGCGAAAGCATGTCGGTATCGCCGCCCAACTGGTTGTTGGGGAAGATCTTGATGTCCACGCGCCCCTTGCTCTCTTTGAGGATGCGATCGCAGGCCTCCTTTGCGCGGATGTTCAACGGGTGCGTAACGGGCAGGTTGTTGCCGTACTTGAGCGAGAACTCGGCGGTCTGCGCCATGGCCGGCAAGGCTGTTGTCATGCCGGCAACCGGCACAGCGGACAGGGTGCGCAACAGGCTGCGGCGGGTCATTTCTGTCATGGTGTCTCCTGGTTGATAGATGATGACTTTTGATGCATCATTTTTAGAAAGAGCCTTGACGATATGGGTTGGATGCCATAGCGTCAAATTACTTTGTTGATGTATTTTGATGTTTTTTCTAGGGTAAACCCGAGATGACCAAGGGCTCCAAAACGTTCGCCAAACCGGCACTTTTGCCCGATGTGGCACGGTTGGCAGGCGTTTCCACGGCCACCGTTGACCGTGTGCTCAACCGGCGCGCGGGCGTGCGCACGGCCACGGTACAGCGCGTGCTGCGCGCCGCTGCGCAATTGCGCTACCTTCCCGAGAGCGACCTCTACGCAGCACTTGCGCCGCAGCCTATGCGGCTTACGTTCCTGTTGCCCGGCGGCACCAACCGCTTCATTCGCATGATGGGTGACAGCGTCGGCTATTTGCAGGACCACTGGGCGCCTTACAACGTGTGCTGCCATGTGGAGTTCATTGAAAGCTTCAACCCCGATGAACTGGCACGCAGCCTTTTGCGCGCTGGCGAGCGGGCCAACGGTGTCGCGTTCATGGCGCTGGAGCACCCGGCGGTGCGCGAAGCGGTTGACAGCCTGGCTGAGCGCAATGTGCCCACAGTGACGCTGATCTCGGACATCTCGAGTACCCGGCGAGCGGCCTATGTGGGCCTGGACAACCGCGCCGCGGGCCGGACGGCGGCCTACCTCATCGGCCGCTTCATCGGCCCGCGTACGGGCAGGGTGACCAAGGTGGCGATGATTGCCGGCAGCCTGAGCTACCGCGCCCATGAAGACCGTGAAGCCGGGTTTCTTCAGCTGTTTCAGGAGCAGTTTCCCGAGGTCGAGGTCGTGGGCCTGCGTGAAGGGCATGACGACGCAGCGAAAAATTATGCGCAGACCCGGGTGCTGCTGGAACAGCACCCGGAGTTGGCCGGCATCTACAACATTGGCGGTGCCTCGGATGGCGTTGCCCGCGCGTTGGAAGAGGCCGGGCGCGCACAACAAGTCGCCTTTGTCGGTCACGGCCTCTCGCCCGACACGCGGGCGCTCTTGATTCGCGGCACCATGGACGCCGTGATTACGCAAAGTCCGCAAACCGCCATGAGCAGCTGCGTGCGCATTTTCGCCAACGTGCGCGATGGGCTCGAACCCATGGGTGGTGTGGAAGTGGCGCGCAGCCAGGTTATTTTTCGCGAAAACCTGCCGTGACGGGCAGCGCCAAACCTGCGGCCGTTGCACTGCGCGCCATGGCGCCACGTGGTGCGATCGTTGCTATTAACCGACACCACGCCCCAAATCCCGGTGATAACTTTGCGCCACTTTTCCTACACGGCCAGAGACCACCATGCCCAAAACCCTCATCGAACCCTTTCGCATCAAGAGCATCGAGCCCATCCGCATGACCACGCGTGCGCAGCGCGAGCAACTGCTGGAAGCGGCGTATCTGAACGTTTTCAAGCTGCGCGCCGAAGACGTATTGCTCGACTGGCTGACCGATTCCGGCACTGGCGCCATGTCCAGCCGCCAGTGGGGTGCCATCATGGAGGGCGACGAGAGCTATGCCGGCGCGCGCAGCTTCTACCGGCTGGAAAAAGTGATCCAGGACATCACCGGCATGCAGCACTTCGTACCCACGCACCAGGGCCGCGCGGCCGAGAAGGTGTTGTTCACGGCGGTGTGCAAGAAGGGCGATCTGGTACCCAACAACTGCCACTTCGACACCACGCGCGCCAACCTCGAATATTTGGGCATCGAGGCGGTCGATCTTGTCATTCCCGAGGGACTGCAACCGGCGTTGATCTACCCCTTCAAGGGCAACATCGATCTGGCGCGCGCTGAGGCCATACTGGAAAAAGAGGGAGCGCGCATTCCGTTTGGCATGATCACCGTGACCAACAACACCGGTGGCGGCCAGCCCGTGTCGATGGCCAACATCCGTGCGTATTCGGCCTTGCTCAAGAAGTACGGCAAGCCCTTCATCATGGACGTGTGCCGCTTCTCGGAGAACGCCATGTTCATCAAGATGCGCGAGCCGGGCTACGAGAACACCCCCATCCGCGACATCGTCCAAGAGATGTTCTCGTACTGCGACGGCGCCACCATGAGCGCCAAGAAAGACGCCATGGTGAACATCGGCGGCTTTATCGTGCTGCGCAGCGACGAATGGATGGACGGCGTGCGCAACGGCCTGATCATGATGGAAGGTTTTCCCACCTACGGCGGTCTGGCCGGGCGCGACCTGGAAGCCATGGCCGTCGGCCTGGAGGAGGGCATGGACGAGGACTATCTGCGCTACCGCCTGCGCACCGCCGAATACCTGGGCGAGCGGCTGGACGCCGCTGGCGTCGGCTTCGTCAAGCCCACCGGCGGCCACGCGGTGTACATCGACGCCAAAACAGTGCTGCCCGACATGCCCGTGGCGCACTACCCCGCCTGGGCGCTGTGCAACGCGCTGTACCTGGAGGGCGGCATTCGGGGCGTGGAGATCGGCTCGGTCATGTTCGGCAAGCGCCTGGCGGATGGCACCGAGACCTACCACAGCATGGAACTGGTGCGCCTGGCGTTTCCGCGGCGGATGTACACGCAGTCGCACTTCGACTACGCCGCCGAGGTGATCGCCGAGGTCAAGCAGAAAGCAGCGAGCATCCGCGGCGTGCGCATCACCAAGCAGCCGCAGTTTCTGCGCCATTTCACCTGTGAGTGCGCCTGGGTGTGAGGAAAGAGGGGCAACGGAGCTGCGAAATGACTTAAGGCACCACCACCGGTGCCGGCCTGTGGCCTTGATGGTCACCCGTTGCGGCTGATTCCGGCTTGCATGATAATGAGAAGCATTATCATTGAAAGCACGAAATGACAAATGCAACCGCGCTGGCAATGCCGCTTCGCCGTCCGCGATGGGGTCGCTTTGCGGCCATTGTCGGGCCGGGCACCGTGGTCATGCTGGCGGACACTGACGCCGGCAGCATCATTACCGCGGCACAGAGCGGTGCCCAGTGGGGCTACCGTCTGCTGCTCTTGCAGGCGGTGCTGATTCCCATCCTCTACATTGTCCAGGAGCTCACCGTCCGGCTTGGCATCGTCACCGGCGAGGGCCACGCACGGGGCATCCGCAAGCATTTTGGCCCGATCTGGGCCTGGATATCCGTCTCCACGCTGCTACTGGCCTGCGTGGGTGCCCTTGTGACAGAGCTAAGCGGCGTTGCCGGCGTCGGCATGCTGGTGGGGATACCGGTTTGGGAGAGCATGGCCATCGTGGTGGGGGGCTTGGTGTTCATGGCTTATACGGGGTCGTACCAGACTGTCGAGCGCATTGCCCTGGCGGTCGGCCTGTTCGAACTTGTTTTTCTTGTTGTCGCCTGGCAGGCGCATCCTGATATTGGCGCGATGGCGGTTGGTGCTGTGTCCATCCCGTTCTCTGACCCGAAGTACCTGTACCTCGCAGCGGCCAACGTCGGCGCGGTGATCATGCCCTGGATGGTTTTCTATCAGCAGTCTGCCGTCGTGGAAAAAGGCCTGACCGCCGAGGATCTTCCGGCCGCGCGCTGGGACACCGCCATGGGTGCCGTTGTCACCCAGATCATCATGGCCGCTGTCCTGGTGGTCACTGCCGCCACCATCGGCAATGCCCACAAGGGGCAATCCCTGGACACCGTTCAGCAGATTGCCCAGGCGATCACGCCCTTCGTTGGCGAGCACACGGGCACCTTGATGTTCGCGCTCGGCATGATTGGGGCCGCGCTGATCGCGACGATTGTTGTCACGCTGACGGCCGCTCGCACCCTGGGCGAAATCCTTGGCTTCAAGCATTCGCTGGCGTACCACCCGCGTGAAGCACCTTGGTTCTATGGTGTCTACACAGTCGCCCTCGTGCTTGGCGCCATACTTGTTGCCTCTGGCGTTGATCTGGTCGAGTTGAGCGTGGGTGTCCAGGTGATGAACGCGCTCTTGCTGCCTATCGTCCTGGGTTTTCTCTTCATGCTCGCGCGGCGGGCGCTCCCGGCTCCGTACCGCCTGTCGGGGTGCTACAGCTGGATCGTGGGCATCACGATCGCGGTGACCGCTGGGTTTGGCCTGTTTGCCGGGCTATGGGGAATTTTCACCTGAATGGCTTGAGCCTGGGTTTGGTAGCCGGCCGCTGTTTTGGTGCCCCAGAACCCCCTGCGATACCCATTTTCAATCGGGGAAATATATAATCAAATATGGCTTAAACGCTTATCCAACAAGCGTATGCAGCTATAGAAAGCAGAGTGTTCAGCCCCGGGGCGGCGGCAACTGCAGCTGCGCCGCCTCGGCCACGGCGATGCAGTCACGGATATGCTGCTCGCCCAGGAAACGCAGCGTGGCGTAGCCCAGTGCTGCCGAGACAGCCTGGCCGGCCAGCGGGATGTACTTGCTCAGCTGTTGTGTGGTCAGGCGCAGGCCTGCGGTGCGCACGGCCTTGAGCACCAGATCGCGGGTGATGAACTTGCCAATCAGCACCGAGCCCACCATGGCCACGGCCTTTTGCACCTGCTCGCGCTTGTGGGGGTCGAGGGCGTCGAGTTGCGCGGGTGTCAGGCCGAATTCGGCGCTGATTTGCGGCAGCAGGCGCGAGAGCAGGGCGGCGTCCACCGCCCAGTCCAGGCCCGGCACCGGCACGGTGCTGGCGACAGCCGCGACCAGGGCCCGGCGCTTGAGCAGGCTGCGCGAGCGCTGCGCGGCCGCTTGCATGGCGGCCTGGTACGGGGTTGCGGGCGGGGTGTCCGGCGCGCTGCCAACGCTTGCAGCCTTGCGTGCGAGGATGTGCTTGAGGCTGGCCATACGGTCAATGCGACAGGCCCGAGCGGGCGCTCAAATCGGCCGCTGCGCAGCGTGCCGGGATTTTGTTCGCTTATTCGCTTATGTTCGACACTGCGCTCAGCCGGGCGCTGGCTTGTTCGTCCAAGGTGACGTGGCGTGCACCGTTGAAGCGCTTTTTCCAATAGCTGTCTTGCAGGTCGTCTACGCGCACCTTTTCGCCAGACCGGGGCGAATGAATGAACTTGCCGTCGCCCAGGTAGACGCCCACATGGCTGAAGGCGTGGCGCATGGTGTTGAAAAACACCAGATCGCCCGGCTGAAGATCGCGCTTGTCGATGACCTTGGTCGCAGCCGCCTGGTCCTTGGCGCGCCGGGGCAAGACCAGGCCGGCGGTTTTTTCGTACACCGCTCGGACGAAGCCGCTGCAGTCGAATCCGGTTCTTTCGCTGTTGCCGCCGCGCCGGTAGCGCAGACCCATGAAACCCATGGCCGTGGTGACCAGTGCCGATGTGTTGTCGGCCACCGTGTGCGCCTGGTCCACCACCGTATGGCCCACCTGCTCGAAGGAGCGCAGCACCAGGGACTCGTGCAAGGCAGGCGCTGCCGCCGGGCCCGTGTCGCTCGCTTGCAGCGGTATGGCCTGCGCTGTTGGCGCATCGGCAGGGGGTTCAGCGGGGGTTGCAAATACCGTCTGGGCACAGAAGGTGGCAATCAGCAGGGGGTAAAACCAACGGGACATGGGCGCGGAGGGTAACACGACTTCGATTCGTGCCCTTTTCTGCCTTTTGTCAGCCCCGCAACGCGCTGGCGCAGTGGGTGTTGCGTTACGCTGGGTGGGTTCTGAGTGAAACACTGCACAAGACTTATGAGTCCAGACCCTTGCGTTGCCAGCGAACTTGCGTCGACCGGAGCCGCCACCACTTCATGCCTGGCCCTGCGGCGCGTGGCGATCGACACCTGGCGGGAGAATGTCGCCTACCTGCACCGCGACTGCGCGGTGTACCGAGCGGAGGGTTTTCAGGCGCTCTCCAAGATCGAGGTGCGCGCCAACGGGCGGCGCATCCTGGCGACGCTCAACGTGGTGGACGATGAGGCGCTGGTCGCCCAGCATGAAATTGGTCTCTCCGAGGACGCGTTTGCACAGCTTGGCGTGCAAGAGGGGCACAGCATTGCCGTGGCGCAGGCCGAGCGGCCGGCTTCCATGGACGCCTTGTTTCGCAAGCTGGCGGGCGAGCGGCTGCAACGTGAGGACTTCCGCGCCATCATCCACGACATCGTCGACAAGCGCTATTCCAAGATTGAGCTTACCGCCTTTGTCGTCGGCTGCGCGCGCGACGAGCTCGATCGCGAGGAGGTGTATTTCCTCACCGACGCCATGGCTGCCAGCGGTCAGCGGCTCGACTGGCACGAACCCCTGGTGGTGGACAAGCATTGCATCGGCGGTATTCCCGGCAACCGCACCTCCATGCTGGTCGTGCCCATCGTCGCGGCGCATGGGCTGCTCTGCCCCAAGACCTCGTCGCGCGCCATCACCTCGCCTTCCGGAACCGCCGATACCATGGAGGTGCTGGCCGAAGTAGAGCTGCCGCTTCCCCGCCTGCAGGACATCGTGCGCGAACACCGCGGCTGCCTGGTGTGGGGCGGCACGGCCCAGCTTTCGCCGGCGGACGATGTGCTGATCTCGGTCGAGCGCCCGCTGTCGATTGATTCGCCTGGGCAGATGGTGGCGTCCATCCTGTCCAAGAAGCTGGCTGCAGGCTCCACGCACCTGCTGCTTGATATTCCCTTGGGGCCTACCGCGAAAGTGCGTTCCATGCCCGAGGCGCAGCGCCTGCGCCGGCTGTTTGAATACGTGGCCCGACGCCTGGGTTTGGTGCTGGACGTGGTGATTACCGATGGCAGTCAGCCGGTGGGGCAGGGCGTGGGGCCGGTGCTTGAAGCGCGCGACGTGATGCGCGTCCTGCACAACGATCCATTGGCGCCGCACGACCTGCGCGAGAAGGCGCTGCGCCTGGCAGGCCGCATGATCGAGTTCCACCCCGACGTGCGTGGCGGTGCCGGTTACGCGATTGCGCGGGACATTCTCGATTCCGGCCGCGCCCTGGCGCGCATGCAGGCCATCATGGAGGCCCAAGGTGCCCACAGCTTTGACGCCGCACACCCGCCGCTGGGGCAGCTCAGCTTCGAGGTCGGCGCGCCCGCGGCCGGCGTGGTGGTGGGCATTGACAACCTGCAAATCGCCCGTATCGCGCGCCTCGCTGGTGCCCCCACGGTACAGGTCGCCGGTGTCGATTTGCTGTGCAAGCTAGGCGATGCCGTAGCCCCTGGCACGCCGCTGTACCGCGTGTATGCCAGCTTCCCGGCCGATCTGGAGTTTGCGCGCCAGGCCTGCACGCGCGCGAGCGGCTACCGGATTGATGGCGCGGTGCCCGCCGGCGCCTCCCTGGAAGAAGGCTGAGCATGCACAGCCCCGCCGAACCCACTGTTTGCCTGCTCCACTTTGCCGATGAGGCCGCAAGCGCAGCGCGCCTGGCGGTTGCCGCTGGCTTGCACCCTGTGGCGATCGAATGCCACCGCTTCCCGGATGGAGAGATCAAGCTGCGCCTGCCAGTGGACGCCGCAGGCCGCTTGCCCGGCCGTGCCGTGCTGCTGCGCAGCCTGCACCACCCCAACGAAAAGCTCGTCGAACTGCTGCTTGCCGCCCAAGCCGCGCGCACGCTGGGGGTTCAATGCCTCGCCCTGGTGGCACCCTACCTGGCCTATATGCGCCAGGACATCGCCTTTCAACCCGGCGAGGCGGTGAGCCAGCGCATCGTCGGGCCGTTTCTGGCCGGGCTTTTCGACGCCGTGGTCACCGTGGACCCGCACCTGCACCGCGTGGCCCGGCTCGAAGACGCGGTGCCGGCGCGCGCCTGTGCCGTGATCAGCGGCGCGCCGCTGTTGGGCGACTGGATTGCGGCGCAGCGCGCGGCACCCTTGCTGATGGGGCCCGATGGCGAATCCGCCCAGTGGGTGGCGCAGGCGGCGGCGCGCCATGGGTTCGACCATGCGGTGTGCCACAAGACGCGCGAAGGCGACCGCAGCGTTACGGTGACGCTGCCGCAAGTGCCCCTTGCGGGGCGCAGCGTGGTGCTGTTGGACGATGTGGCCAGCACTGGCCACACATTGGCTGAAGCGGCAAGGCTGTTGCTGGCGGCGGGCGCGGCATCGGTCGATGTGGCGGTGACGCACGCACTCTTGTCGGATGCGGATCTCGCCGCCTTGCACGGCGCCGGAATCGGCGACTTCTGGAGCACCGATTGCATCCCCCATGCCAGCAACTGCGTGTTCATGGCCGACGCGCTGGCACAAGCCTTGGTCCAAGTGCTGGCTGCGGTGCCGGCGTGACTGTCGGTGTGATTGTCGGTGTGATTGTCGGCGTGACCTGCACGGCGACAATGGCGCTATCTGCAAAATAAGAGAAGGAAACCCAATGCTGCTTGAAGCCTCCGAATGCCAACTGGTGCTGGTGGACTACCAGGAGCGCCTGATGCCGGTCATCCACGACGCAGAGGCTACGCTGGCCAACGCCGTTCGCTTGGCGCAACTTGCCAAGCTGATGGACGTGCCGGTGTGGGGCACCGAGCAAAACCCCTCGCGCCTGGGACACAACGACGAGCGGCTGCGCGCCCTGTGCAAGGACACGCTGGCCAAGATGCATTTCAGCGCTGCCGAAGAAGGCCTGGGCGAGTGGCTGCGCCCACCCGCCAAGCCCCCGGCGGGCAACGCCCGCAGCCTGCCCAAACACCTGCAGAAGACGGCGCAGGCCGCGCCACCCCGCAACAGCATCGTCATCGCTGGCTGTGAGGCACATGTCTGTCTGCTGCAAACCGCGCTTGGCCTGCTGGAAGACGAATTCGAGGTCTGGGTGGTAACCGACGCATGCAGCTCGCGCACCGAGCGCAGCCGGGACGCCGCCTACGACCGCCTGGCAGGCGCAGGGGCCGAGCTGGTCACGACCGAGATGGTGGGCTTCGAGTGGCTGGGCAGCTGTGAGCATCCGGCTTTCCGCCAGGCGCTTGCACTCATCAAATAGGGTGCGCTTGGCCAGACGGGTGCGTCAGCTTCCCGCAAGCCCGTCATGAATAATTATGAATTCAGAATCGCCGTACCATGCGGCTATTGAGTCGTTCCAGGAGACCTGTTCCATGACCAGCTACGCCAAGTTTTACCGTCAATCCATTGATCAGCGCGACAACTTCTGGGCCACCCAGGCGCGGCTGATCGATTGGCAGACGCCGCCCGAGCAGGTCTGCGACTACAGCAACCCGCCGTTTGCGCGCTGGTTTGTCGGCGGCACCACCAATTTGTGCCACAACGCGGTGGATCGCCACCTGGCTGAGCGTGCGGACCAGGCCGCACTGGTCGCCATTTCCACCGAAACCGACACCGAGCGCAGCTACAGCTTCCGCGAACTGCACGCCGAGGTACAGCGCATGGCCGCCAGCCTGCGGGCGCTGGGCGTCAAAAAGGGCGACCGGGTCTTGATCTACATGCCCATGGTGGCCGAAGCCGCGTTTGCCATGCTCGCCTGCGTGCGCATTGGCGCCTTGCACAGCGTGGTGTTTGGCGGTTTTGCCTCGGGGTCGCTGGCGTCCCGCATCGACGATGCAACGCCTGTGGTGATCGTCAGCGCCGACGCCGGTTCGCGCGGCGGCAAGGCCGTGGCGTACAAACCACTGCTCGATGACGCCATTCGCCTGGCCAGCCACAAGCCGCAGGCCGTGCTGCTGGTGGACCGGGGCTTGGTACCCATGCAACTCGAAGCTGGGCGCGACCACCTGTGGGGCGAACTGTGCGCGCAGCACCTCGATGCCGAGGTGCCCTGCGAGTGGCTGCCTTCCACACACCCCAGCTATACGCTCTATACCAGCGGCACCACGGGCAAGCCCAAAGGCGTGCAGCGCGATACCGGCGGCTACACGGTGGCACTGGCGGCCAGCATGAAGCACATTTTCGACGCGCGTCCTGGCGAGGTGTATTTCGCCACCAGCGACATCGGCTGGGTGGTGGGCCACAGCTACATCATTTATGGCCCGCTGATCGCGGGCATGACCACCATCATGTACGAAGGCCTGCCGACCCGGCCTGACGCCGGCGTGTGGTGGAGCATCGTCGAAAAATACAAGGTCACGCACATGTTTTCGGCGCCGACGGCGGTGCGCGTGCTCAAGAAGCAAGACCCGTCCTGGCTGAAAAAATACGATGTCTCCAGCCTCAAGGCCCTGTGGCTGGCCGGTGAGCCGCTCGACGAGCCGACGGCGCAGTGGATCAGCGACGCGCTGGCCGTGCCCATCATCGACAACTACTGGCAGACCGAAACCGGTTGGCCCATCCTCACGCTGGCCAACGGCATCGAGCAGCAGGCCACGCGCTTTGGCAGCCCCGGCAAGGCCATGTACGGCTACAACGTCAAGCTGATCGACGAGGCCACCGGCGAGGAGCTGACAGCGCCCAATCAGAAGGGCGTGGTCGCCATCGAAGGCCCGCTGCCCCCCGGCTGCCTGCAGACCATTTGGGGCGACGACGAGCGCTTCGTCAGCACCTACTGGAGCACCATCCCCGGCCGGCAGATCTACAGCACCTTCGACTGGGGCATTCGCGACGCCGATGGCTACTACTTCATCCTCGGCCGCACCGACGACGTGATCAACGTCGCCGGCCACCGCCTGGGGACGCGCGAGATCGAGGAATCGATCTCGTCGCACCCGAACATTGCCGAAGTCGCCGTGGTGGGCGTGGCCGACAGCCTCAAAGGCCAGGTGGCGATGGCGTTTGCCGTGCCGCGCGATGCGACGGGGCTTGACGACGCCGCAGCGCGCCTCAAGCTCGAAGGCGAAGTCATGAAGCAGGTGGACAAGCAACTGGGCGCCGTGGCCAGGCCATCGCGCGTGTTCTTCGTCACCGCACTGCCCAAGACGCGCAGCGGCAAGCTGCTGCGCCGCGCGCTGCAGGCCGTGGCCGAGCGGCGCGACCCCGGCGATTTGACAACCATGGAAGACCCGACAGCGCTGCAGCAAGTGCGCGCCATGGTGGGCGAATGAGCTATTGAATCAGTAGCTGCTAGCGCTTATGGGATAAGCGCTAGAGCCTGATTTGACTTAAAATTTCTTAGAGGGCGGGCGTCACGGCTGCCAGGCCGCGGGCGCTTGCCAGGACGCAGCCCAGCCCAGAAATTGCGCCACCGGCATGGGCCGGGCAATGAAGTAGCCCTGCGCCTGGGCGCAGCCCATTTGCAGCAGCATCAGGCCCTGGTCTTCGGTCTCCACGCCCTCGGCTATCACGCGGTAGCCAAACGAGCGCGCCAGGCCGATCACGCCTTGGACGATGGCCAGGTCGCCGGCCTCGGCCAGCATGCCGCCGACGAAGCTCTGGTCGATCTTGAGGGTATTGAGCGGCAGGCCCCGCAGGTAGGTGAGCGACGAGTACCCGGTGCCGAAATCGTCCAGCGAGATGGTGATGCCCAGGGCGCGCAGCTTTTGCAAGGTCAGCGCCACGTTCTCGATGTCCAGCAGTTGCGCTGTTTCGGTGATCTCGATGTCGAGCAGGTGGGCCGGTACTTGCGGGTGTGCGGCGACCTCGCCTCCCATCCATTCGGCAAAGCCGCATTGCTGCAGGTGCGGCGCCGCGATGTTGATGCTGACGGGCAGCGGCAGGCCGCTGTCCGCCAAACGCTCGATCAGCGCCAGGCCCGATTGCACCACCCAGGTGCCAAACTGCGTATCGAGTTCCGTGCCCTCGATGAGCGGCAGAAAGGCCGCCGGCGAGAGCACGCCGCGCTCCGGGTGGTTCCAGCGCGCCAGTGCCTCGGCGCCCACGACCGTGCCCAGGCGCATATCCACCTTGGGTTGCAGGTACAGCTCGAACTGCCCGGTCGCCAGGGCTTCGCGCAGCTGCACGACTTGGGCGCGCGTATGGCGAAGCGCGCGCTCCTGGGCCGCGTCGAACTCCTGGAACTGGTTGCGCCCTGCCTGCTTGGCGGCGTACATGGCCTGGTCGGCATGGCGCAGCAGGGTGTCGGCGTCGGCATCGTCGCGTGGGTACAGGGTGAAGCCGATGCTGGCCGTCACCGAGATGGCTTCGCCCTCAAGCGTGTAGGGCGCAGAGATGCTGCGCATCAGGCGCTTGAGCGCGTTTTGGGCGTCTTCGGTGGCGGCAAGCTCAGGCAGCAGAATGGCAAATTCATCCCCGCCCAGGCGCGCCACGCAGTCTTGTGGGCGCAGCGCCGCTTTCAGGCGCTCTGCCGCCGTGCGCAGCAACTGGTCGCCCGCCGCATGGCCGAAGCGGTCGTTCACGGGCTTGAAGCCATCGAGGTCCAGGTACGCCACGCCCAGCAGTTGGCCGCTGGCGCGGGCCTGCGCCATGGCGTCGGTAAGCTGCTGCGCCAGCAGCACACGGTTGGGCAGATCGGTCAGGGCGTCGTAGTGGGCGAGGTGCTGGAGCAGCATTTCCTGCTCGCGCTGGCCTGTCACGTCGATGGTGACGCCTAATATCCGGCGTGGCTTGCCGTCAGGGTACCAGTCGACAATTTTTCCCAGGTTGCGCATCCAGCGGCGGTTTTCCAATGCGCCCGGCACGGTGGTGACGAGGTCAAACGAGGTTTCGGGGTGGCGCGCATGGCGCCGGAGTTCCGCGTAAATGCGCGGCCCGTCTTTGGCGCCACCACACAGGTCAAAGTGCACGGCACGGCCCTCCGGCTGGTCCACGCCGCGCATCTGGTGCCAACGGGCATCGCCGGTCGTCATGCCGCTGACAATGTCGCAATCCCACCGCCCAACCGACGCCGCTTCCAGCGTCAGGCTGAGCACGGCTTCGCGCTCGCGCACGGCATCTTCGGCGCGTTTGCGATCGGTGATGTCGTGCAGGGCAAACAGCCAGCACTCGGTGGTGCCCAGGAGGATTTTCCGGGTGGCCTGCTGCACCGTACGCGGCTCGCCAACGTGGGGGCGCAGGGTGCACTCCACTGGCGCGATGCCGTTGTCGCTGCTGGCGTGGGCCAGGATGCGCCGGCGCTCTTCCTCGCTGTAGAGGCCCAGCTCCAGCACCGTGCGCCCAAAGGCTTCGGCGCGCTTGATGCCGGTCATGGCCTCCCACGCGGGGTTGACGTCCACGTACGCGCCAGTTTCGCAGCGCGTGATGCCCATGGGGTAGGGCAGCATTTCAAAGATAAGCCGAAAGCGCTGCTGCGATTCCCGCAGTGCCTGCTCGGCGTGGTGCGCGGCATTGATGTCCTGCATCACACCACGCATGCGCAAGGTGCGATCGCCATCGCGCACGGCTTCGCCGTGGGCCCGCATCCATTGGACCCGCCCGGTGTCGGCGTGAATGATCTCCAGTTCCAAGGTCCAGGAGGTGCCGTCGCGCAGGCAGGCGCGGGCAGCGTTGCGCAGGGTATCGCGCCATCGCGGCGCAACGCACACATTGATGTAGTCGGCCGGAGGAGGTGCGCCAAGTGCCAGGCCATGCACCTCGCAGCAGACTTCCGACCAATGCTGCAGTGTTCCGGTAGCGTCGGTTTCCCAGGCCCCCAACCGCGCCATGTGGCCGGCCTGGGTCAGGAGGGCGTGCGCCGCGACCAGGTCGTCGTAGATGCGTCGCTCCTGCGTCATGTCGTGAAAGATGAAGACCATGCAGGCTTCGTCTTCAATCTGTATCGCGCGCGCCGACATCAGCCCAAGCGCTTCGCGACCGCGCGCGCGCACCGTGAGCGGTAGACGGTCGGCTCGGCCCTCCACCGACAGGGCGGCCACAAGGCGTTCGCGCTCCTGCGGGCCCGCCCAAATGCCCAGCTCTGCCGCAGTCCGCCCAATGACCTGCTCACGCGCCAAGCCAAACATGGCGCAAAACGCCGGGTTGACCTCGATGTAGCGGCCATCAGCCACGCGCGTAATGCCGCAGGGGTCAGGCAAGAGCATGGAAATGGCGCTGAATTTGGCTTCAGACGCCTGCAGCGCCTGCAACTCCTCATCCCGCGAAGCCACGGCGCCCCCTGACTCGGCGACTGGAACAGAGGCAATGCGGTGGGACTGGCGCAGCATGAACGCAGTTTAGGGCAAGCTCAGGCGTGTCGCAGCGATTTCAGGGCGCCCGTGTTCTGGTGCCCCAACGCAGCACGCCGGGGCCCAGCAGCCCCGTCGAAAGCAAGGTTCCCAGCACGATAACGAGCGCGCAGCCCGCCATCCACAAGGTCACGGTTTCGCTCAGAAACACCACCCCGTACAGCACGGCAAACACCGGCGCGAGAAAAGTGACGGCCAGCGCCCGGCTGGGCCCGGCATGCACGATGAGGCGAAAGTACAGGATGTAGGCAATCCCCGTGCACAGCACCGCAATCGCCACCACGGCAAGCCAGGCGCGCAGGCCCGGCATCTGCACCGGCCAGGCCCAGGCGGTGGGCAGTGCCAGGAACAGCGCCGCCCCCAACTGGCTGCCCGTGGCCGTCGCCAGCGGCGGAATGCCGCCCAGGTAGCGCCGGGCGTAGCTGGCGGCCAGCGCGTAGCACGTGGTCGCGCCCAGGCAGGCTGCCACGGCCCAGAGCGCCAGGTCGGACTTGCCGCCGGCACCGCCCGGCGCACGCCAGGCCAGCAGCGCCACGCCGAGAAACCCCAGCGCCAGGCCCAGCGAGCGCAGGCGCCCGATGCGCTCGCCCAGCCAGAGCCAGGCGACGATGGCGCCAAACAGCGGCACCGTGGCGTTCAGGATGGAGGCCAGCCCGGTGGTGATGTGCAGCACCGCCCAGGCGTACAGCGCAAACGGAATGGCCGAATTGATGACGCCTGCCAGCAGCACCGGCCGCCAGTGCTTGCGCAGGGCCGGCCATTGGCCTTGCTGCACCAGGATGGGCCAGAGGAATACTGTCGCCAGCGCCACGCGCAGGCCCGCCGTCGGCAGCGGCCCGAATTCGGCCGCGCCCAGGCGCATGAACAGAAACGATGCGCCCCACAGGCTGGAGAGCAGAAAGAATTCGCGTACCCAGTGCACCGCCGGGCGCGTACCGTCGGCGCCGCTCATGCGGCCAGCCGCGCGGCGGTGCGCGCGCCCGGCGCCAGGGGCGCGGCAGCCTCCATGGCCAGCAAGGCGTGCTTGCGCTCCAACCCACCGGCATAGCCGGTCAACGCCCCGTTGGCACCCAGCACACGGTGGCAGGGCACCACCAGCGAAATCGGGTTGCGCCCCACGGCCGCGCCCACGGCGCGCACCGCGGCTGCGGCGCCAGCGATCCGTGCCACCTGGCCATAGCTGAGCGTCTGGCCCCAGGCAATGTCCAGCAGCGCGCGCCAGACCGCTTGCTGGAACGGCGTACCGCCCGAGAGGTCCAGCGGCAGATCGAAACCGTGGCGCTCGCCCCGCAGCCAGTCGCCGAGCTGCGCGGACGCCGCCGCCAGCACGGGGTGGGCGGGTGCCATCGGCCAGGCGCCAGCCCCGCCGAGCTGCGCGGGCAGGTGCTTCTGGCCTTCGAACCACAGGCCGCACAGGCCGGCAGGCGATGCCGCCAGGCGCACGGGCCCCAAGGGCGTGTCGACGCGGGATTGCACGGTGTCGGGATGGAAATGCATGGTAGATGTCCTGCGGGGTGGTGGGTGCGCCAGACTGCGGCCGAAAGGCAGGAAAGCGCTGAAATTATGAATGAAAATGGCCTCTAGCGCTTATTGGGTAAGCGCTAACAGCTATAAAGTTAATAGCTTCAGGCCTTGTCATGGCGCCGCTCCTCTGGCCCAGGCGCGCACCACGGCGTAGCTGCGCCAGGGCTTCCAGGCTGTGGAGGCTGCCTCGGCAGCGCGCGCCGGGCGCGGGTCGCGCCGCACGCCCAGGGCCGATTGCAGCGCCACGTCACCGGCGGGAAACGCATCGGGCCAGCGCAGCACCCGCATGGCGATGTACTGCGCCGTCCAGTCGCCAATGCCGGGCAGGGCGCGCAATTGCGACAGGGTGCGCTCCACGTCGGCGCCCGGCTCCAGGCGCAGCTCGCCCGAATCCACCGCCCGCGCCAGCGCGGCAATCGCGCCCTGGCGCTGGCGAACGATGCCCAGTTGCCCGAGGGAATCGCCGGACGCAGCTGCCAGCACCGCCGCGCTGGGAAACAGGTGGCTGAGCGCGGGCCACGGCGTGGCGATGGGCTCGCCAAAGCGCGCCACCAGCCGGCCCGCCAGGGTGCGCGCGGCGGCCACGGTGATTTGCTGGCCCAGCACGGCGCGCACGGCGGTCTCGAAACCGTCCCAGGCACCGGGCACGCGCAGACCGTCGCCGTCCGGAAAATCCGCATGCAGCCGCGCGTTGATGGCCGCCGGGTCCGCGTCCAGGTCCAGCATGCCGCGCACGCGCCGCATGACCGCGCCCAGTTGCGGCGCGAGGCTGTCGCTTGCCTCCAGCAGCAGTTCGCAGCGCCCGGGATGAAAGCGCAGCGCGATCCAGCCATTGCACGCCTGTGCACCGCTGCCTAGGCGCACGGTGCGCCGCAGTTCGGCGCTGCCGCCGCTGCCCTCGACCTGTTCCATGCTCGGGATCTGGCGCGTGGCGAAAAAACCCAGCAGCGCTGCGGTGTCCAACGGCGGGCGGTAGGCCAAGCGCAGCGCCAGGGTCGGTTGCGGTTGGCCCGATGGCGCTGTGCCCGGCGCTGGAAAGGCGCTGCTGCGGCGCAATTGCGTCGGGTTCAGGCGGTACTGCCGGGCAAACGCGTCGTTGAAACGCCGCACGCTGCCAAAACCGCTGGCCAGCGCCACTTGCGTCGTGCTCAAACAGGTATCGGTCAGCAGGTGCTTGGCGGTGAGCAGGCGCTGCGTCTGCAGGTACTGCAGCGGCGTAATGCCCAGGCGCGCCTCAAAGATGCGCCGCAGGTGCCGGTCGCTCACGCCCAGGCGCTGCGCCAGCTGGGCCACCGGGGCCGCGCCCTCGGCTCCGCTGGCAATCAGGCGCAGCGCATGCTGCAGCAGCAGGGCAGTGGCGTCCTGCGTGGACCAGGCCAACTGGCCCGGCGCCACCTCGGGCCGGCAGCGCAGGCAGGGGCGAAACCCAGCCTGCTCGGCCTGCGCCGCCAGATCGAAAAAGCGGCAGTTTTCGCGCCGGGGCGTGCGCACGGCGCAGACCGGGCGGCAATAGATGCCGGTGGACGTGACCCCCGTAAAGAACTGCCCGTCAAAGCGTGCATCGCGGGCGCACAGCGCCAGGTAGCGGCCGGCATCGGCGGGTGCGGCCTGAGCGGTGTTTTTCATACGGGATGGCGAGCGGGGCATGGACAAATGATAGGGCCGTGCCAAACGATCGCTAGCCATTTTCGGACCTGCGGATTTTGGCTGGAAGGCGGCTGGAAAGGTACGGCATGGCAGGCCCCTACAATCGTTTGCCGCTGCCCTATTGACGAAGAAAGACCACCCCGTGCACCTGTCTCCCGCCATTTTCAAAGCCTATGACATTCGCGGCGTGGTGCCCGAGACCGTGAACGAGACCGTGGCCCGTTGCCTGGGCCGGGCTTTTGGCACGGCGGCGATGGAGGCGGGCGAGCGCCGCGTGGCTGTGGGGCGCGACGGCCGCCTCTCGGGCAGCAAACTGTCCACCGCACTGATTCTGGGCCTGGCCGAAACCGGCCTCGACGTGATCGACATCGGCCCTTGCACCACGCCCATGCTGTATTTCGCCGCCAGCACGCTGTGCACCAGCGGCATTCAGATCACTGGCAGCCACAACCCCAAGGACTACAACGGTTTCAAGATGGTCCTGGCCGGCCGCGCCATCTTTGGCGACGAGATTCAGGCGCTGCGCCGCACCATCGAAGCGCGCAGCTGGAAGCTCGCCGCCGGCGGCAGCATGGGCCACGCCGATGTGCTGCCAGCCTACCGCGCGCGCATTCTGGGCGACGTGAAACTGGCGCGGCCGATGAAGATCGTCATCGACAGCGGCAACGGCATTGCCGGCGCCACGGCCCCGGCCATCTTCCGCGCGCTGGGCTGCGAAGTGACTGAGCTGTTTTCCGAGGTAGACGGCAATTTCCCCAACCACCACCCCGACCCGAGCAAACCCGAGAACCTGCGCGATTTGATCGCCGCGCTGCAGTCGGGCGACGCCGAGCTCGGCCTGGCGTTCGACGGCGATGGGGACCGTCTGGGCATCGTGACGCCGAGCGGCGCCAACATCTACCCGGATCGCCAGATGATGCTGTTTGCGGGCGACGTGCTCTCCCGCGTGCCCGGCGCCAGCATTTTGTTCGACGTGAAATGCACCCAGCGCCTGGCGCCTGCCATTGAAGCGGCCGGCGGCGTGCCGGTGATGTACAAAACCGGCCACTCGCTCATCAAGGCGCGCATGAAAGAGCTGGATTCGCCGCTCGGCGGCGAAATGAGCGGCCACATCTTCTTCAAGGAGCGCTGGTACGGCTTTGACGACGGCACCTACGCCGGCTGCCGTTTGCTCGAAATCTTGAGCCGCAGCCCGGATGCCGGCGCCGTGCTCGAAGCCCTGCCCACCAGCTGCTCCACGCCCGAACTGAACGTGGCCTGCGAGGAGGGCGAGCCGCACCGCGTCAGCGAGGCATTGCAAAAGCTGGCCGCCGATACCTTTCCTGCACCGGCCCGACTCAACACCATTGACGGTCTGCGCGTGGACTGGCCCGATGGCTTTGGCCTGATCCGCGCCAGCAACACCACGCCGGTGCTGGTGCTGCGTTTCGAGGGGCAAACGCCGGAGGCGCTCGCGCGCATCGAAGGCGACATGCTGGCCCTGCTGCGCCGCGCCAAGCCGGATGCGCAGTTGCAGTCGGCGGCGCACTGAGATGGAACACCCCCTGAGCCGCTTCGCGTCTTCCTCCCTCTCTCGCTGCGCGGGAGGGGGACGCCACCCGTGGCCTGGCGAAGCCAGTTCCACGGTGGCACTGGCCTCTGCCGCGCCAGGTTCATGGGCTGCCGGTGGCGCGCAGCGCAATGGATAACTGAGATGCAAAGTGCGGCGCTCTGGCTGTATTCGGTGCTGGTCTGGCTGGCCCAGCCCTTGGTGCGCCGCAAACTGCGCCGCCGCGCCCGCGCCGAGAAGGGCTATGCCACGGCGGTGGCGGAGCGCTTTGGCTACTACGCCCGTCCGCTCGACAGCCTGATGCCGTTGAGCAGCACCAGCGGCCAGGGCAGCTTTCTGTGGATTCACGCCGTCTCGCTCGGCGAGACCCGCGCCGCCGGCATTTTGCTGGCCGAGCTGCGTGCGCAATGGCCCGACATGCGTTTGCTGCTGACCCACGGCACCGCCACAGGCCGGGCGGAGGGCGAGCGCCTGCTGCTGCCAGGGGACATCCAGGTCTGGCAGCCCTGGGACACGCGTGGCGCGGTCGAGCGCTTTCTGCGGAAATTTCACCCTGCGGTGGGCATCCTGATGGAAACCGAAGTCTGGCCCAACCTCGTCGCCGGGTGCCAGGCGCACGGCGTGCCGCTGGTGCTGGCGAACGCGCGCCTGAGCGAAAAATCGCTGGCGGCGGCCTTGCGTTTCGCCAGCCTCTCTCGCCCGGCCTACAGCGGCCTGAGTGCCGTCTGGGCGCAGACCGACGCGGACGCCCAGCGGCTGCGCCAAGTGGGCGCTCCCGTGCAGGGCGTGCTGGGCAACCTCAAGTTCGACGCCGAGCCCGACACCGCCCAGCTCGCCCAGGGCCGCGAATGGCGCGCGGCCTGCCCGCGGCCCGTGCTGCTGCTGGCCAGCAGCCGCGAGGGCGAAGAAGCGCTTTGGCTACAAAATTTTATAAAAAATAGGGCTCCAGCGCAGGTGGGACAAGCGCTTCCAGCTATCAATGCAGAAGCAAACCAAGTGCCCCATGCCGTGCAATGGCTGATCGTCCCGCGCCACCCCCAGCGCTTTGGCGAAGTGTTTGCCCTGCTCAGCAGTGCTGGCCTGCGCGTCGCACGCCGCAGCCAGTGGGGCCAGCCGCCGCAGGATGCCGATGTGTGGCTGGGCGACACCCTGGGCGAGATGGCGCTGTACTACGGCCTGGCCGATGTGGCACTGCTGGGCGGCAGCTTTGCGCCGCTCGGTGGCCAGAACCTGATCGAGGCCGCGGCCTGCGGTTGCCCCGTGGTGATGGGCCCCCATACCTTCAACTTTGCCGAGGTGGCCGAGCAGGCGTGCAGCGCAGGCGCCGCCGTGCGCGTGGCTGGTATGGCCGCGGGCATGCTGGCCGCAGGCCAATGGGCGGGAGACAGCGCCCGGCTTGCCCTTGGGCGCGTGCGGGCCGAGGCGTTTTCTACTGCCCACCGGGGCGCTGCGGCGCGCACGGCAGCCGCCTTGAAGGCATTGCTTGCAACACGGCCATTGCGTGCGGGCTAGGGTTGCCGATGGCACTGTCCCCGCGAAATATTGAGAGAAAGGACCTCACCATGCAGACCTGGTTTTCCCAATCGCTGGGCGATGGGGTTCTGGCCTTTGAACCCAAGGAGCAATTGCGCGAGCAGTTCGAGCCTTTGTTCGCGGCCGCAGGCCGTCCGGCCGACATGGCCGTCTTCGCCAGGCACGAGCTGGAAGGCCGCTTGCAGTGCGAGGTGATTGCCTATTTTTCGCCCGCCGCCATTGCCCTGGCGCAAACGCTTGGCGCCAAGCCCTGCGACAAGCCGACGACCGCCGATCTCGACCTGCTGGCGGGTGATCCGGCCTGCTGGGCGGCGCTGTTTCCCGATACGCCTTAGTGCCGTGTTTCCTTCAGCGCGGCCGATCCCCGGACACGATGGCAGCATGACGACCCCTGGCGGCGGCGGGCGTGTCTCGGCCTTTCTGGAGGTGTTGTTCACCTTTTTGCGCCTTGGGCTGACCTCGTTCGGCGGGCCGGTGGCGCACCTGGCGTATTTCCGCGCCGAGCTGGTAGAGCGCCGCCGCTGGCTGGGCGACGCGCGCTACTCCGAACTGCTGGCGCTGTGCCAGTTCCTGCCCGGCCCGGCCAGCAGCCAGCTGGGCATGGCGCTGGGCATGACCCGCGCCGGGCTCTGGGGGGCGCTGGCTGCCTGGGTGGGTTTTACCTTGCCCTCTGCCGCCGCGCTGCTGCTGTTTGCCCAGACCTTGTCGGCCCATCCGGCGCTTGCCGCGGCGGGTTGGGTGCATGGCCTCAAGGTAGTGGCCGTCGCCGTGGTGGCGCAGGCGGTGTGGGCCATGGCGCGCAGCCTCTGCCCAGACCGCCCGCGCGCCGCCTTGGCCATGCTTGCCGCCTTGTTCACCTTGCTCGCGCCCACGGCGGCTGCGCAACTGGTGGCTTTGCTGCTGTGCGGTCTGCTCGGCCTGTGGTGGCTGCGGGACACAGGGGCGGGCGCCGGCGCGTCTGGTGCAAACGAGGCGACAGCGGCGCCGGCGATTGCGGTGTCCCGGTCCCTCGCCGTCGTGGCCCTGGTGGTTTTTTTCGCGCTGTTGGGGGTGCTGTCACTGTGGGCCGCCGGCACAGGGTCACCGGTACTCTCGGCGATGAGCGGCGTGTACCGCGCTGGCGCCCTGGTCTTTGGCGGCGGACACGTGGTCTTGCCCTTGCTGGAGGCGAGCGTGGTGCCGGCGGGCCTTGTGTCCCAGGGCGATTTCCTGGCCGGCTACGGCGCGGCGCAGGCCGTGCCCGGGCCGCTGTTCAGTTTTGCCGCCTACCTTGGCGCGCTGCTGCCCGGCACCTGGCACGGCATGACCGGCGCGCTGCTGCTGCTCTGCGCGATCTTTCTGCCCGGATTTCTGGTGCTGCTGGGCACGCTGCCTTTCTGGGAGGTGCTGCGCCAGCGCCAAGGCATGCGCAGGGCCATGGCCGGCGTCAATGCGGGCGTGGTGGGGCTGCTGCTCAGCGCCTTGTACGACCCGGTTTGGACCGGCGCCATCCACAGCCGCGCCGATGCCGCCCTGGCGCTGGCGGCTTGGGCCTTGCTCAGCCTCGCGCGGCTGCCACCGGTCTGGGTGGTGGCCTTTGCCGCCGCCGCCGGCTGGGCTCTTGCGAAATGGATTTAGGTATAAAACCAGTGCTAGCGCATACCTGTTCTATGGAGAGTGCTATCAAATTATTTAAGAATGGCGCCCTTTGCGCCTGAAAGAGCTTGTATGACCCACCTTCGCACCCGCGCCGTCCACGCCGGCCAACACCCCGATCCCGCCAGCGGCGCCATCGCCATGCCCATCACCCAAAGCACGGCTTTTGCCTATGGCAGCCTGGAGCGCGGCGCGGCCATTTTTGCCGGCGAGGCCGAGGGCTACCGCTACGGCCGCTACGGCAATCCCACCGTGGCCGCGCTGGAGGCCAAGATGGCCGACCTGGAAGGCGCCGAGGCGGCGGTGGCCTTTGCCAGTGGCACAGCCGCCACAGCGGCCACGGTGCTGGCACTGTTGCAACCCGGAGACGAACTCGTGTTTCTGGGCCCGCTGTACGGCGGCACCGAAGGCCTGCTGCGCTCGCTGGGCGAGCGCTGGGGCCTGCGCGTGACCGATGCCACGGCCACCGGCCTGGCGGCGGCGCTCAGCCCCGCCACGCGCATGGTCTGGGTGGAGCCGCTGACCAACCCCAGTCTGCAGATGCACGACCTGGCGGCCGTGGCCGCCACGGCCCGTGCCCACGGCGCCCTCACCGTGGCCGACAACACGTTCTGCACGCCGTGCCTGACGCGCCCACTGGCGCATGGCATCGACCTGGTGGTGCATTCCATGACCAAATACCTGGGCGGCCACGGCGATGCCACGGGCGGGCTGGTGGCGGGAAAGGCGGCGCACATTGCGCAGATCCGCAAGACGGGTCTGGGCCATATCGGCGCCAGTTTGGCGGCGCAGGAGGCGTTTTTGTTCCTGCGCGGCATCAAGACGCTGCCGCTGCGCATGGCGGCGCACTGCGAAGGCGCGCAGGCGGTGGCTGGTTTTCTGGCCAGCCACCCCGCCGTACGCACCGTGCACTACCCGGGTTTGCCCAGCCACCCGCAGCACGCCCTGGCGCAGCGCCAGATGGAAGGCGGCTTTGGCGGCATGGTGACCTTCGAACTGGCCCAGGGCGAGCGCTCCGCTGCTGCCAGCATGCTCAACGCGCTCAAGCTTTTCGCGCAGGCCGTATCGCTCGGCGATGTGGACAGCCTCGCCTGCCACCCGGCCAGCACCACGCACAGCTTTGTCTCGCCCGAGGCGCGCGCGGCAGCGGGCGTGGGGGAGGGCATGATCCGACTGAGTGTGGGGATTGAGCATCCGGATGATTTGGTGGCGGATCTGAGCCAGGCACTGGCTGCCCGCTGAACACCAAGCACGAGGGCTGCCGCATCGTTGAGCTAGACGCCGCCTGCGCAACCGGCTGTCCCTACCCGCAACCTTACTCAAAGCCCCTACTGCCAAGCCGATCCGCGCAGCGGCGTAGGCTGTCACCCAGCACCAGGGTGAAGCACAAGGTGCCCGCTTCACCATTGCCACAGCGGCCCTTGGGCTGCACGGCCAGGCAGGGCGCCGCTTCTGATGGAGGAGCAGACCATGAGCGATTCCCCAACCCCCTTGCAGGGCGACGATTTCGCGGCGGGCATAGCGCTCGACCGCATTCCCGAGGGCGGCATGCTGCTCGGCCACGCCTTCGGCGAGGCGCTGCTGCTGTCGCGCCACGGCGATGAACTGTTTGCCGTGGGCGCTACCTGCACCCACTACGGTGGCCCGCTGGCCGAGGGTCTGGTGGTGGGCGACACCGTGCGGTGCCCCTGGCACCATGCGGCTTTCAGCCTGCGCACCGGCGAGGCGCTGCGCGCGCCGGCGTTGGGTGGCGTGGGGTGCTGGCAGGTAGAACCACGGGGCGGCAAGGCCTACGTCACCGGCAAGCGCATGGCCGGCCCCAAGTCCAGCTCGGCCCACGCGGGCACGCCTGAATCCATCGTCATCGTGGGCGGCGGTACCGCCGGCCAGGCCGCTGCGGAGACCCTGCGGCGTGAAGGCTATGCAGGGCCGGTGACACTGCTCAGCAGCGACACGCACCTGCCTTGCGACCGCCCCAATCTGTCGAAGAACTTTCTGGCGGGAACCGCTCCCGCCGAGTGGCTGTCTCTGCGGCCGGCAGAGTTCTACCAAGAGCAAAACATTGGTGTGCGCCTGGCGACCCAGGTGGTGGGCATCGACCCCGCCCAGCGCCAGTTGCAACTCTCCGATGGCAGTCGCCTGGCCTATGGCGCGCTGCTGCTGGCCACCGGTGCCGAGCCGGTGCGGCTGGACCTTCCCGGCGTCCATTTGCCGCATGTGCACGTGCTGCGCACGCAGGCCGATGGCGAGGCACTGGCCACGGCCGCTGAGGGCGCCAAGCGCGCCGTCATCGTTGGTGCGAGCTTCATTGGCCTGGAAGTCGCTGCATCGCTGCGCGCCCGCAATATCGACGTCCATGTGGTGGGGCGCGAGAGCGTGCTGATGGAGAAAGTGCTGGGGCCGCAGGTGGGCGCCTACCTCAAAACTTTGCATGAGCGCCACGGCGTGGTGTTTCACCTGGGCACCGACCCAGTCGGCATTGACGCGCAGGCGGTGCGCCTGCGCAGCGGCGAAATACTCCCTGCTGATCTGGTGGTGGTGGGCGTTGGCGTGCGCCCGGCGCTGGCGCTGGCCGAACAGGCCGGTTTGGCCATGGACCGCGGCGTGGCGGTGGATGAATTTCTGCAAACCAGCGTGCCAGGCATTTACGCGGCCGGTGACATTGCGCGCTGGCCCGACCCGGCCACGGGCGAACGCATCCGTGTCGAGCACTGGGTGGTGGCTGGCCGCCAGGGCCAGACGGCCGCGCGCAACCTGCTGGGCCAGCGCGAACGCTTTGACGCAGTGCCTTTCTTCTGGACCGAGCAGTACGACTTTGCCCTGGCCTATGTCGGCCACGCCGAGGGTTGGGACGAGGCGCTGATCGATGGCGACCTGGAGCAGCAAGACTGCCGCATCACCTACCGGCGCGCCGGCAAGGCACTGGCCGTGGCCGTGGTGCACCGCGATCTGGCCGGGCTGCACGCCGAAGTCGAGATGGAACGGGCCATGGCCAGCCAATGCGGCAAGGCAAAAGTGACGCCATGACCCACCCGGTGCCTGCCAGCCATGTGCTGATCAAGCGCGCCTACGAACCGCCCGCGCCGGAAGACGGCACGCGTATCCTCATCGACCGCTTGTGGCCGCGCGGCGTCAAGAAGGAAGCACTGGCGCTGGACCAATGGGCCAAGGAGCTTGCGCCCAGCACGGCACTGCGCCAATGGTTTGGCCACGATCCGGCGCGCTGGGCCGAGTTCCAAAAACGCTACGCAACCGAGCTGCACTCCCAGGCCGAGGCGCTGGACGCCTTGCGTGCACGGGCGCGCAGCGGCACGGTGACCCTGGTCTATGGCGCACACGACGAAGCCCACAACAACGCGGTGGTGGTGCGCGCCTTGCTGCTGGCACCCGATAGAGCGGCAGCGCCATGAAGGGCGCACCGCAACCGAACCGCACACTTTTGAAGGAGCTTTCCATGCAACCACGCCTTGATTACAAACAAGCCGCTCCGGCCGCCTTCCAGGCCATGCTGGGACTGGAGAACTACGTGCGCCAGTCTGGCCTGGAGCACAGCCTGCTGGAACTGGTGAAGACACGCGTGTCGCAAATCAACGGCTGCGCCTACTGCCTGGACATGCACACCAAGGACGCACGCGCCGCCGGAGAAACCGAGCAACGCCTGTACCTGCTGCCCGCCTGGCGGGAAACCAGCTTCTATTCGGAACGCGAGCGTGCCGCGCTGGCCTGGTCCGAAGCCGTGACGCAACTGGGCCCGCACGGTGTTGCCGATGCGCTGTACGACGAGGTACGCCGCCAGTTCGACGAAAAGGCGCTGGTCGACCTGACGCTCGCCATCGTCGCCATCAACGGCTGGAACCGCCTGGCGATCCCGTTTCGTTCCGAGGCAGGCAGCTACCAGCCCCCCAAGGCCCGCGCAGCCTGATCGATTTCGGTTTTGAAAGGAGCTTCCTATGGACGAATCCCTCTATCCCCACGCCAGCGCTGACATTGCGCGCAAGCGCCGCGAACTGGCGCCTGAGCCTCTCAACGCCTTCAAGGCTTTTAGCGCTGCCGTATTTGCCGACGGTGCATTGCCGAGCAAGACCAAGCAACTGATTGCGGTGGCGGTGGCGCATGTGACGCAGTGCCCGTACTGCATTCGTGGCCATACGCAGGCGGCGCTCAAAGCGGGTGCCACGCAAGCCGAGATCATGGAAGCCATCTGGGTGTCGGCCGAGATGCGCGCGGGCGCTGCCTATGCGCACTCGGCGCTCGCGCTCGACACCATGCTGCATGCACATCCAGAGGGCGGTGTCACCGCTTGAGTGCGGGGTGAAACGGTAGGGAGCTATAGGAAATATAGCTACCATCGCTTGATGGTATTGCGCTAGGGGGCTTTTTTAACCAATAAACCGTCTACTTTGCGCACGTCGTCCAGGCTGAGCGTGCCCGCCGCCTGGCGCAGCTTGAGCGTGCCCAGCAGCACGTTGTAGCGCGCCTGGGCCAGGTCGCGCTGGGTCTGGTAGAGCTGGCTTTGGGCATTGAGCACGTCGATGTTGATGCGCACGCCCACCTGGTAGCCGAGCTGGTTGGCTTCGAGCGCGCTCTTGCTCGATTGCTCGGCCGCTTCCAGGGCGCTGACCTGGCTGCGGCCCGACTCCAGCCCGAAGTAGGCGGCGCGCGTGGCCTGTGCGATGGCGCGGCGGGCGGTTTCAAGGTCGGCGCTGGCCTTGTCTTCCAGGGCCAAGGTTTCGCGCACGCGGTTTTGCACGGCAAAGCCGGCAAACAGCGGCACGTTGAGTGCTACACCGATGCTGGCGTTGTTGGCGCGTGTGTTCAGGTTCGGGATGGTGGAGGAGCCCCGCGGGTAGTGCGCCACACCGTAGCTGGCCTGCAAATCCACGGTGGGAAGGTGGCCGGTCTCGGCCTTCTTGGTTTCCAGCCGGGCGACGTCTAGCGCAATGGCGGCCGCGCGCACCTGGGGCTGTTCGGTCTGCGCCGTCTGCACCCACGTGTTGACGTCCAGCGGCGTGGGCTCGGGCGGGCGGACCGGTTGGCTCAAAGGCAAGGGCTCGGCATTGGTGCGGCCTGTGATCTGGTCAAGTGCCAGGCGTTTGACGTGCAAGTCGTTCTCGGCCGCGATTTCTTGCGCACGCACCAGGTCAAAGCGCGCCTGCGCTTCGCGCGAATCGGTGATGGTGGAGGTGCCGACCTCGAAATTGCGCTTGGCCGCGGCGAGCTGTTCGTCCACGGCCGCCTTTTGGGCCTGCACCGAGGCCAGGGTGTCCTGCGCCGCCAGCACGTCGAAATAGGCCTGGCTGACGCGCACCAGCAGGTCTTGCGTGGCCCCTTCGAGCTGCACGCGCGCCAGATCGACACCGCGCTTGCCTTGTTTGTAGGCAATGCCATTGGCCGGGCGGTACAGCGGCTGCGAGGCGCTGATGGCGATGCTTTGCGTCACGGTGCTGAAGTCCATCGGCGGGCGGCTGATCTCGGTATCCGCGACGGACCAGCCCGCTGACAGCCCCGCACTGGGCAGCAGCCCGGCACGTGCTTGGCCGGCGCGGCCTTCGGCCGCGTCCAGTTGCGCCCGTGCGGCTTGCCAGCTGGAATCGGTTTCGCTGGCGGACTGCACCAGCTCCAGCAGGCTTTGTGCGTGAGCGGGCGCAGCGAACGCTGCGGCCAGAGCCAGAGACAGGGGTACAAGCCGGCACGGGTGCATGAAGGTCTTTCGGAGTAGTCGGAACGAACGAAAGGGGGCAGAAAGGCAGGGTGCGCCTCAGTAGCGCGGCACCGAGGAGTCGCACTCGGCAGACCAGGCATTGATACCGCCGGTGATGTTGGCCACGCGCGCAAAGCCGCGCTGCTCCAGAAACATCGCCACGTTGAAACTGCGTGCGCCGTGGTGGCACAGGCAGGCCACGGGCTGGTCCGGGTCCAGGGCAGCGAGCTGCGCCGGCACGCTGGCCATGGGCATGGCGCGCACTTCGAAGCCGGCGGCCTGGACGCTGGCGATGGCCAGCTCCCAGGGCTCACGCACGTCCAGCACCAGCGGCGCGGCGGCGGGTTCCGCGGCAAACCATGCGGCGAGATCGGCGGGGCGCACTTGATCGACCATTGGCGTACTCTCAGAAGCGAAATGCCGAGGGCTCCGGGAAGTTGCGCAGGCGCGGCGCAACCGTGTCCCAGGGCTGGATGGTTTCGAAGCGTTCACCCTGGCGGCGCACGATGGTGGCGCGCATCATGGGCTCTTCGCCAACGATGGCGGCCAGGCGGCCGCCGTCACGCAGCAAGGCCAGCAACTCTTGCGGCACGGATGCGACCGAGCCGCTGAGCAAAATCACGTCAAATGGGCCATCGGGAATCAGGCTCGAACCATCGGCCACGCGCACGGCAGCGTTGCGCACACCGGCGCGCCTGAGGTTGTCCAGTGCCATTTGCGCCAGTTCGGGTTCAATCTCCAGGCTCACCACCTGGTCGGCGACCTGTGCCAGCAGCGCTGCCATGAAGCCCGAGCCGGCGCCGATTTCCAGCACGCGGTCGTTGCGGGTGATCAGCAGGTCTTGCATGAGGCGCGCCTCCACCTTGGGCGAGAGCATGCATTCGCCTTTGCGCAGCGCCTCTTCGGCATTGCCGCGAAGGGGAATCTGGATGTCCATGAAGGCCAGGCTGCGGTAGGCGGGCGGGACGAAATCCTCACGGCGCACGCGGCCCAGTGCGTCGAGCGTCTGGCCGTCGTACACCTCCCAGGGGCGGATCTGCTGCTCGATCATGTTGAAGCGCGCCTGCTCAAGTGCGGCATCGGGATGGGCAGAAGGATTAATGGGCATATTCATGGGACAGTCTCCGAGAGGAAAAGGGGGAGGGCATTCAGGGCAAACCCTTGATTTTAGGCGCTGCCCCCGCGCCATTTGCGGCGCGCCCAGCCCGCCAGGTCGTCCATGTAGCAGTACACGACGGGCACCACCACCAAGGTCAGCAGCGACGAGGTAATGACACCGCCGATCACGGCCTGGCCCATGGGCGCGCGCTGCTCCGAGCCTTCGCTCATGGCGAAGGCCAGCGGCAGCATGCCGAAGATCATGGCCAGCGTGGTCATCAGAATGGGGCGCAGCCGCACGCGTGCCGCCAGCAGCAGCGCCTCGCTGCGCGGCAGGCCGGCTTGCACCGTGCCGTCGTCGCCCACATGGTCCTCACGCGAGCGGATGGCAAAGTCCACCAGCAAGATGGCATTCTTGGTGACCAGGCCCATCAGCATCACCACGCCGATGATGGAAAACATCGACAGCGCGGAGCCAAAGATCAGCAGGGCCAGCACCACGCCAATCAAGGTCAGCGGCAGCGCCGTCATCAGCGCCAGCGGCTGCAGAAAGCTCTTGAACTGGCTGGCCAGAATCATGTAGATGAAGACGATGGCCAGCAGCAGGGCCGAGATGGCGTAGCCAAAGGCTTCGGCCATGTTCTTGGTCGAACCGCCAAACTGGTAGCGGTAGCCGGGTGGGAATGTTGTCTGGTCGAGCACCTTGCGGATGTCGTCCGACACTTCGCCGGTAGACCGGTGGTAGACGTTGGCGTTGATGGCCACTTCGCGTGTCATGTCGCGCCGGTTGATCTGGTTGGGCCCGGTGGATTCGCGCACCTGCGCCACCTGGTCCAGGCGCACCGTGCGCGTGCCGCCACCAGCCGCTGCCAGGGTGAAGGGCAGGCGCCCAATTTGCGCTGGCGTGGTGCGTGCCTCTGGCGCCAGGCGCACGTTCACGTCGTAGGTCTCGTCGTTGGGCGCGCGCCAGTTGCCCACTGTCTGGCCGGCAATCAGGGTGCGCAGGCTGGCCGCAACCGAGCCCACCGAGAGGCCCAGGTCAGAGGCCGCGTCGCGCCGCAGATCGACGGCAATCACCGGCTTGTCTGCCTTCAGGCTGGAATCGAGATCGACCAAGCCCGGAATGTCCTTGAGCCGCGCCGTCACCTGCCGGGTCAGGCGTTCAAGTTCCTGCAAATCCTGCCCCTGCAGAGAAAACTCGATCTGCTTTTGTCCGCCCACCGGGTCCAGCAGGCCGACATGCGTGACGGTGATGCCGGCTATCTGGTGCAGGCGCTCGCGCAGCAGGGCGGACATCACGCCCACGTCGCGCTTGCGGTCTTTTCGGTCCGTCAGGCGCACGTAAATGCTGCCGTAAATTTTGCCCTGCGCGCTGCCGGTGTTGAGTGTGGCCAGCGTATAGCGCACCTCGGGGAATTCGCGCACCACGGCCTCCACCTGGCGCGCCTTGGCCTCGGTGGCCTCCAGTGACGAGCCCACAGGGGTATAGAAATTGATCGTGGTTTCAGAAAAATCGGCAGCGGGAACGAACTCGGTGCCCAGCAGCGGCACCATGAAAATGCTCAGCACAAAAATGCCCAGCGCCAGCGCCAAGGTTTTCAGCTTGTGCACCAGCGCCCAGCCCAGTACCTTCTGGTAGCCCTGTGCCAGGCTTTCCGTGGCGTCGTCGAACCAGCCCGTCACCCGGCCGATGGTGCGGCCGTACCGGCTGCGGTCTTCCACGCGCTTGCCGTGTACGTGAATGCTGGGGTCTTCCCAGAGCGACGACAGCATGGGGTCCAGCGTGAAACTGACAAACATCGAGATCAGCACCGCCGCGACGATGGTGATGCCAAACTCGTGGAAGAACTTGCCGATGATGCCGCCCATGAAGCCAATCGGCAGGAACACCGCGACGATGGACAGCGACGTCGCCAGCACTGCCAGGCCAATCTCCTGCGTGCCGTCCATGGCGGCGGCGAAGCTCCCCTTGCCCATCTGCACGTGGCGCACGATGTTCTCGCGCACCACGATGGCGTCGTCGATCAGCAGGCCCACGCACAGGGAAAGCGCCATCAGCGTGATCATGTTGATGGTGAAGCCAAACCAGTACATGAACAAAAAGGTGCCGATGATGGAGATCGGCAGCGTCAGGCCGGTAATGACCGTGGAGCGCCAGGAGTTGAGGAACAGAAAGACGATCAGCACGGTGAGCGCCGCGCCTTCGATCAGCGTCTCGCGCACGTTTTCCACCGCCACGCGGATCGGGCGCGCGCTGTCGCCAATCGTCTCCAGCCGCACGCCTGCGGGCAGCTCGGCGCGCAGCGTGGCCACCGCCGCATTCAGGCCGTCGACCACCTCGATGGTGTTCTCGCCCTGCGCCTTCTGCACCGACAGCAGCAGCGTGCGCTGGCCGTTGTAGAGCGCCAGGCTTTCGACCTCTTCGGCGCCGTCTTCCACCCGCGCTACCTGCTCGATGCGCACCGGTGCATCCCCTTTTCGGGCGACGATGATGCGGCCGAAATCCTCGGGCCGTTGTATGCGCGCGTCGATCTGCACCACGCGCTCCTGGTTCAGCGAGCGGATGGCGCCCAGCGGCAGATCCTGGTTTTCACTGCGCACGGCGTTCACCACCTGCTCGGGCGTGATGCCAAACGCTTCCAGCGCTTGCGGCTGCAGGTAGATGTTGATCTCGCGCCGCGTGGCCCCCACCAGATTCACCGCACCCACGCCGCGCACGTTCTCCAGGCGCTTCCGTAGCGTCTGGTCGGCCCAGGTGGTCAGCGCCTCGGCCGACAGCGGGGCTTTTGCGTCTGCCGTGGGCAGCACGGCCAGCGACCAGACCGGCCGGCTGGCAGGGTCAAAGCGCAGCACGCGCGGCTCTTTTACCTCGTCGCGCAGCAAGGGGCGTACGCTGGCCACCTTCTCGCGTACGTCCTCGGCGGCCTTGCGGCCATCGACATTGAGATCGAATTCGATGATGACGACCGAGCTGCCTTCGTAGCTGCGCGAGGTCAGGGCATTGATGCCTGCCACGGAATTGACGCCTTCCTCGATCTTCTTGGTGACTTCGCTCTCAACGATCTCGGGCGATGCGCCCGGGTATTCGGTGGTGACCACCACCACCGGAAAATCGATGTCGGGAAACTGATCGACCTTGAGCCGCTGGTAAGAAAACACCCCCAGCACCACGAAGGCGAGCATCACCATCGTGGCAAACACGGGGTTGCGCAAACTGACTTTGGTAAACCACATGGCGGGGCCTGGCAGACGCCGGTGTCAGTGCGCTGCAGAGGCTGCAGTGGCCTGGGGCAGTGCTGGGGCCGCAGCAGGCGGCTGAGAAGTGGGCTCGGGCAGGCGCAGCGCGGTGCCCACGGGCAGGGCGCCCACGCGGGCCGCGAGCACCTGCGCGCCCTCGGCCACGCCTTGCACCGCCACCCAGGTCGCGCCGTCCATCAAAGTGCGTGCCCCCAGGCGGACAACGTGGTGCGCTACCTGGCCGCTCTCGGCCACCTGCAAATACGGCTCGGCCTGGTCGGTTCGCACGGCATCGAGCGGCACGGCCAAGGCCTGCTGCGTACCGGCTGCGAGCGTGCCCTGCAGATACACCCCTTGGCGCAGGCCAGGCAGGGCGGTGGTGTTGTCGATCGCCAGGTAAACGGGCACAGCGCGCGTGCCGGTTTGTGCGCTCGGGCTGATGCGCACCACGCGCGCCTGCAGGCCATCGTGAGTGCCTTCCAGTTGCAGGCTGGCCGTCTGGCCGACCCGCACTTGTGCGGCGTCGGCGGCTGGCACCAGCGCTTCGACTTCGAGTTTCGACAGGTCCACGACTTCGAGGATGCGCGCATCCACGGCCACGCGTTCGCCGTTTTGCACCAGGCGCTGCGAGACAAAGCCGTCAATAGGGCTCTTGAGCACCGTGTCGGCAAGCGACTTGCGCGCTACGTCGGCCGCCGCCACGCCTGCCTGGTACGAGGCCTTGGCGGCATCCAGGCTGGCCTGTGAGGTGTCGAGCGCCGTTTTCGAAATGAAGCCCTGTGCCACCAGCGCCTGGTTGTTGTCGAACTGCCGCTGGCTGATCGCCACCTGCGCGCGGGCCGCGTCGGCCTGCTGCTGCGCCTGGCGCACGCGCGCCTGGGTTTCGGTCGCGTCGATCCGCGCCACCACCTGGCCGGCGTGCACGGCATCGCCTTCGCGCAGGTTCAGGTCTTGCAGCTCACCCGCGACCCGCGCCTTGATGGTGGCCGACTGCACCGCACGCACCGCACCCGAAACGGGGATGCCCAGCGTGAGTTCGCGCGAACGCAGGGCAAATACCTCGCCGGGCGCAACCTCCATCACCACGCGTTCGGCGCGCGCGCTACTGGCTATTTGTTGCTGCGCCTTGCGCGCTGCGATTGCGCGCAAGGCGCCAGCGGCCACCACGGCAACGACGATAGCCACGGCGATCCAGGGAATCCAGCGTTTCATGGGTGTGAGGGCAAAGGAGAAGCAGAGACAGCCAGCGCTGGACGCACGCACAAGCCATAGAGCAGACCGTCGATCTGGTGGTCGATAAAGGTTTGTGGATCGAAATCAGCGGCATTGGGCACACAGGCGCCCATGGAATGTTTGGTGAGCATCAAAAACATCAGCGGCGCAATGATGGCGTGCACCGCGTACACCGGGTCCACCGCGCGAAACTCCCCCGAGGCCACACCCCGTGCCAGCACGCGGCGAATGAGCTGCTGCGCCGGTTCGATGACCTCGTGCTGGTAGAACTGGGCGATTTCCGGGAAATTGCCCGCCTCGCACAGCATCAGCTTGGTGATGCCCGAGGCGCGCGTGTTGCCAATGCGTTCCCACCAGGCCTGGTAGCAGGCCCGCAGCATCTCGCCGGTGCTGCCGGGGAACTGGTCGATCTGTGCCGACCATTCGTCGAAGCGCCCCACGATGCTCTCGCGCACCACGGCCTTGAACAGCTCTTCCTTGCTGGGGAAATAAAGAAACAGCGTGCCCTTGGACACGCCAGCACGCGCAGCCACTTCTTCCACCCGCGTGGCGGTAAAACCCTTTTCCACAAACAGGTCCAGCGCGGCATCCAGCAACTCGCCGGGGCGGGCCTGCTTGCGGCGCTCGCGGCGCGCCGCCCCGCCAAGCGCGGCTCCCAGGGTGTCGTCGTGCGGTGGTTCGGCAGGAAGGGGGGCAGGGCGTGTGGACAAAGTGTAGATTACTGACTGACTGGTTAGTAATGTAGCAAAACCGTTTCCAGAGGTCAATTGCGCGCCTGATTGAAATAGCCCCAATGCGGTCATGCAGCCAGAAGTGTTTACGATGGCCCAGCGGCACGCGATGTGCCGCTTCCAAAGCAAAAGCAGGTGCCATGACAGAAGTGCAAGACCCCGGATTTCCCGATTTTTTCGCGCAAGCGCCCGTCATCACGGTGCGCGACCCGCTGGCCCAGTTTCTGGGCGCGGTCCGGCAGGGGCTGATTCAATATGGCTACGCCGACGTGGTGCGCCTGGCGGGCCACTCGTGCCCGACCGTCGCGGGCGCCTACCTCATGGCTCTGCATGGCCTGCGCGCACTGTATGCAGGTGAGACGCCCGTGCGGGGCGATGTGGAAGTCTTCATGCGGGACGCGCGCGATAGCGGCGTGACGGGGGTCATCTCCTCGGTGGTGCAACTGGTGACCGGTGCCGCGGCTGAAACCGGGTTTCCTGGTGCCGGCCCGTCGGCGCTCTTTGCACGCAAGAACCTGCTGCACTTTGGTGCCGACGTCGACGGCGTTCTAGGCATGCGCCGCCGTGACACCGGCAAGGCCGTCGCCGTGCACCTGGACGGCGCCCTGCTGCCCTGGCCGGACGAAATGCGACCGCTGATGGCCAAAGCCTTCTCCGAGCGCGCCGACAGCGCCGAGCTGGAGCGTTTTGCACAGCTCTGGCAGGAGCGGGTGCGATTGATGCTGGTGGACCATGCCGACGACCCCGCAATGGTGTGGGTCAGCGACTGGCATCCCGCCCCGTGAACCTCGAAGAATACGAAGGAGCTTGACGCAATGAGCCATCCAGGCAATCAACCCGGAACAGCCGCCTCAGCCGGAAGGGCAACCATCACCCTGGCTGGCGGCTGTTTCTGGTGCACCGAGGCGGTGTTTGACCGCGTGCGCGGCGTGACCGACGTGCAAAGCGGTTATTCCAACGGCCATGCGCAGAACCCCACGTACGAGCAGGTGTGCACCGGCCGCACCGGCCACGCCGAAGTGGTGCGCGTGCAGTTTGACGATACCGTGATCAGCCTGCGCGAGATTTTGGAAATCTTCTTCGCCATGCACGACCCGTCGCAGCTCAACCGCCAGGGCAACGACGTGGGCACACAGTACCGCAGCGGCATCTATTACGACACCGAAGCCCAGGGCGAGCTGGCCCGCCAGATGCTCAAGGAAATGGCGGAGGAGGGCCTCTACGACGGCCCCATCACCACCGAGGTCGCGCCGCTTTCCAATTGGAGCGCCGCCGAGGCCTACCACGACGACTACTACGCGCGAAACCCCAACCAAGGCTACTGCGCCGCCGTGGTGGGGCCGAAGGTGGCCAAGTTTCGCAAGACGTTTGTGCGGTTTTTGAAGGATGGGTGACGCTGGTTTTTTGAGTGAAATCGGCCTCTAGCGCTTATGGGACGGGCGCTGGAAGCTATTAAAAGAGGAGTTTCAATACCTATCTCTGTGCCGAGCAGGGGCAGGGTATGCCACCGAGGTCCAACCCTGCGTTCAAGGCGACCTGCACAAAGAGCCGGGCAGGCCCCCCAACGCGACAAAAGCCTGCCTGGGGAACGCGCGCCCAGCTCCGATACTCTGTTCAAGGTGCTGCATGCCATGGGATTCAAGTGCTCCGTGGCGCCGGTTCGGCAATAAGCTGCAGTTCGCCCGCGTCAACCAAACGGCTGGCGCTACACACCCGATTCAATGACAAACCGATTTCCCGGCATCCGCCTGACCCTCTTTTCGCGTCCGCTCATGTCTCTGCTCCTGGCCACCTTGGCCGCCTGCAGCAGCACCTCGCCCAGCCCACCGGCCGCCGCCCCAGAAACCACGGCAGCCACGCCTCCCGTACCGCCCATCAAAATCGGCATCGCCCTGGGCGGCGGCGCGGCCAAGGGGTTTGCGCACATCGGCGTCATCAAGATGCTGGAGGCCAATGGCTTTGCTCCGGCTGTGGTGGCGGGCACCAGTGCGGGCAGCGTGGTGGGGGCGCTGTATGCCAGCGGCCTGAATGCGTTTGCGTTGCAGGAAAAGGCCATCGCCATGGACGAGGCCAATATCCGCGACCTGCAGTGGTCCTCTGGCGGCTTGGTGCTGGGCCAGAAGCTGGAGGACTACGTGAACGAGCAGGTGCACCACAAGCCCATGGAGCAACTGGCCAAGCCTTTCGTGGCCGTGGCGACGCGGCTCGAAGATGGCGAGCGCACGGCGTTTGCGCGTGGCAACACGGGCCAGGCGGTACGGGCGTCCAGCAGCGTGCCGGGGGTGTTCCAGCCGGTCACCATTGGCAAATACCATTATGTGGATGGCGGTGTGGTCAGCCCGGTGCCGGTGGATGCGGCGCGCCAGCTGGGCGCCGATGTGGTGATTGCCGTGGACATTTCCAGCAAGGCCCAGGGCAAGGTGTCGGGCGACATGCTGGGCACGCTGAATCAGTCGATTGCCATCATGGGCCAGAAGCTCGGTCAGGCCGAGCTGGCGCGGGCCGACGTCGTCATCCGCCCCAAGGTGCTCGACCTGAGCTCGGCCGACTTCAGCCAGCGCGCCACCGCCATCATCGAGGGCGAAAAAGCCGCGTTGGCCGCCATGCCGAAGATACGCGAGCGCGTGGCCCGCCTGCAGGCCGAACGCGCCAGAACCATCCGCTTGGCCCAGCAAAAAGCGGCCGAGGTCGAACACCAAGCCTGTTTGGACAATCGCTCGCGTCTGCAGAAAGTGGCGGGCATGGCGGGGCTGGACGACTCCTGTGCCCACCCGTGACGCAGGACGGAGCTTGTGCCCGTAGAAAGCGGTGGCTGGCCCTTCCGGCTTGCTCCGCTTCGAGGCGGTGGCTGATGCCGCGGCGCTTTCAGCCGCGCCCAGCGCCAAATTGAAACCCCTGGTAACATATTCTGCGGCCTTGTTGGGGGCCGGATTGGAAGCGCGAACGTCCCAAAACATGCAGGAGTCATTACCCCGTGCCCGAAACCCAGCTTGCTGCACCGCTGTTCATCAAAGAGATTTTCGAAACGGCGGTGGACATCGCCCAAACGCCGTTTTTCTTCAACGATGGCGGCGCCCCCACCTACCTGAGCCAGCCGCCCGCTGGCGTCGCGCCGATCGAACCGGCGGCCACCCACCCGGCGATGGCCATGGGCAACGAGTACGTGGTGGCCGAAGTGTTGGGGGTCAAACCCACGCCGCCGTACGGCATTGAAACGCAACTGGGGTTTGCAGCCCGGCAGGTCGATTTCGCGCCGCTGTGGGCGACGCGGGATGTCGCGGCGGCCTTTGGTATCACGCTGGTGGAGCCGGGGCAGGTGGTCCGCCTGAGCAGCCCGGTCGCGCAATTGCAGCAGATCGAATACGAATACGGTGTCTTCGCCGGGCATTGGTCGCCCTACCAGGGAACGGGCAATACTCTGCTTAGCGTGGTGTGCACCGACCTGGAGCACCACGACTTCCCCCACGTGTTCGCATCCACCGACCCCACGCAGCCGCTGGTGATTTCGGTCGGCCGCTACTGGCCGGCGTTGGGCAAGATCCGGCTGGCCGATCTCTGGGTGCCGCGTGGCAGTGCGCTGTATATCCCGCCCAAACCGGCGAGTACCAGCCTGGAGTGCATCGACCTGCACAACAACCGCAATTCGGCGCGCGCCTGCTGGGGCGACATCCGGCAAGGCAGCATCGTCACGCACACGCTGCTGCAAAAAGACCACGGATTTTTCTATTGGTACTGGAACGCCATCGACACGGGGCATGGCCAACCGGTCGCCATCGGGTAAGCAGGCATTGAACCCATATTGACCAGGAGACATGGAACATGGCAGACGTGAGCGACCTCCATAGCGACAACGCGGTGTACCGGACCCTTCTGGAATCGACCAAGGCCATTCCGTGGAAGATTGATTGGGCCAGCAAGCGGTTTACCTACATCGGCCCGCAAATCGAAGAGCTGCTAGGCTGGAAGCCCGAGAGCTGGATGACCGTGGAAGACTGGGCAGCGCGCATGCACCAGGATGACCGTGAAAACGTGGTGAATTTCTGTGTCGCGCAATCCCAGGCTGGGGTGGACCACGAGGCCGACTACCGGGCGCTGACCAAGGACAACGGGTACGTGTGGCTACGTGATGTCGTGCACGTGGTGCGCAACCAGGAGGGCGGGCCGGAAGCGCTGGTGGGCTTCATGTTCGACATCAGCGAACGGAAAAGGACCGAAGAAAAACTGCTCGCCCTGCAAAAGGAACTGGAAGCGCTGTCGTTCAAGGACGGGTTGACCAACATCGCCAACCGGCGCCGATTCAATGTCAGCCTCGAACTGGAATGGGAGAGCGCACGCAGCAACGGCCAGCCGCTGTCCGTCCTGATGTTCGATATCGACTTTTTCAAGCAGTACAACGACCTCTATGGGCATATCAAGGGCGACCGCTGCCTGACGGATATCGCACAAACGCTGAGTCTGGCCCTGGATGGCCCGCGCGATCTGGTGGCGCGTTTCGGCGGTGAAGAATTTGTGGTCCTGTTGCCGCAAGCCGATGCCACCGTGGCGCTGAAAGTCGCCCAGCGCTGCGAGCGGCTGATCAAGAAGCAGGCCATCATCCACGCGCAGTCGCCGCATGAGCAGCGCCTTACCGTCAGCATCGGTGTCGGGACGGTCGTTCCAGGCGCGCGCATGTCGCCTTCCGACTTCATGGAGGCGGTGGACCGGCAACTGTATGCGGCCAAGAAAAATGGCCGGAACCGCATTGAAGTGGCGCCGGTAGAGGCGGCGTCGGTAGAGGCTTGAAGGGACGGTTTTGGCTGGGCGCAATGCACAGGAGCCCAGTCTTTGCAGCTCCAAGCCCCCTCAAGAATGCGGGTGCGCGCAGCCGGAGCCGTGCGATGCTTGCAGTTTCGTATTTTTGATAAAAATAGGGCTCCAGCGCTTTAGGTATAAGCTCGCCCAGCTATCAAAAATATAGTCGCGTCTTGAACTCTCCCGTTTTCACTTCTCTGGTCCCGGTCGGCCTCTTCATTGCCATCGGCTATCTGGCCGCGCGCCTGGAGTGGATCCGCGCCGCCTCGGTCAAGGACCTCTCCAACCTCGTCTTTATGGTGCTGACGCCGGCCCTGCTGTTTCGCACCATGAGCACGGTGCACATCGAAGCGCTTGACTTTGGCCCGGTGGGTATTTATTTCGCGGCCGCCGCACTGGTTTTTGCCGCCACGCTGGCGCTGCAGGGCTTTGCGACACTGGCGGCGGCGCGGGCTCTGGCCTATACCTTTGGTAACACCCTCATGATCGGTGTGCCGCTCATCGGCCTGGCCTTTGGCGAGGCCGGGCTGGTGACGCTGTTCACCTTGATCTCGGTGCACGCCCTGGTGCTGCTGACGGGGGCCACGGTGGTCTTTGAGATGGCCGCCGCACGCGAGCGCGCCGACACGCCGGGCCAGCCTCAAGCGCACATGCTGCGCACGGTGCTGCAGGCGGTCAAGAATGGCATCCTGCACCCCGTGCCCTTGCCCATCATCATTGGCCTGCTGTTTGCGCAAACAGGCCTGGCGTTGCCCACCGTGGTCGACAAGCCCCTGCAACTGCTCGGTCAGGCGCTGGGGCCGCTGGCACTGTTGCTGGTGGGGGTCACACTGGCGTTCTCGAAGGTAGGGTCGAACTTCAGGCCCGCGCTGCGCGTGGCCTTGGTCAAATCCCTGGGTTTTCCGCTGGTCCTGGGGAGTTTGGGCATGGCGCTAGGCTTTGGCGGGCCGGCGCTGGCGGTGCTGGTGGTCACCGCGTCGCTGCCGATTGGCGCCAATGTCTTCCTGTTTGCCCAGCGCTACAACGTGGCCGAAGCCGAGGTGACGGCGAGTATTGCCGTCTCCACGGCGATGGCGCTGGTCACGCTGCCGGTGGTGATGTTCCTGGTCACGCGGTTTGTGACCGCCTAGTGTCGTGCGTTGGAAGTTGGATGAAGAAGAAAAGCGGTCGAAATGGTCGTCAGGCAAGGCGCAAACCACAGCGATAGCTGTAGCTATCGCGAGGATTTGCAACGCAGCATGGCAGCGATTCTCGGCAGCGTTCTGAAGCGAACTTGCAATTCACGACACCAGCGTCAATCCAGAAACAGGTCCGGCAGGAAGTTGCGGTTCCCCGGCGTGACGGCATAACGGTCGAAATCGGTGACCCCGTGCGCCGCCAGCACCGCGTCGTCGATGTAGAAGTTGCCCGTGGCGCCCGCGGTATCGGTGAGCACGTAGTAGGCGGCGTCGGCCATGATTTCGGGCGTGCGGCACAGCGCCACATCCATTCCGGGAATCATCTGCATGGCGGCCGTGGCAATGGCGGTGCGCGGCCACAGGCTGTTGACGGCGATGCGATAGCGTTTGAACTCGCCAGCATGGCCCAGCGTGCACATGCTCATGCCGTACTTGGCCATGGTGTAGGCGGTGTGGGGCTGAAACCAGTGCGTTTGCATGGTGAGCGGCGGCGACATGGTCAGCACCTGCGGGTTGCGCCCGGCTGCGGCGGACTTTTTCAGCTCGGGTAGGCAGGCCATGGTGCACAGGTAGGTGCCGCGCGCGTTGACGCCGTGCATCAGGTCGAAGCGTTTCATGGGCGTGGCTTCGGTGTTGGTCAGGCTGATGGCGCTGGCGTTGTTGACCAGGATGTCGATGCCGCCAAAGGCCTCCACCGCCTTGGCGACCGCCTCAAACACCGCCGCCTCGTCGCGGATATCCACCGCCAGCGGCAGGGCCCGCCCACCAGCGGCCTCGATCTCGGCGGCAGCGCTGTAGATGGTGCCCGGCAGCTTGGGGTTGGCCTCGGTGGTCTTGGCCACGATCGCGATGTTGGCGCCGTCGGCAGCGGCGCGCTTGGCAATCGCCAGGCCAATGCCGCGCGAGGCGCCGGTGATGAAAAGGGTTTTGCCTGTGAGTCGGTTGGGGGCGGTTGGCATGGCGTCGTCTCCTTGTCGCTGCGGTGATTCGATTGAACGCCCGAGTGGGGCACTTCAGAAAACAGAAAATAAAGCACGCCAAAAGGCACGGCATGCGCGCCCTGCGGTTACTCGACGGGCTTGTCGGTGATTACCTTCATTGCTTCTCTGGGGATAGTTTGCGCAAACGCTTCAAAGCACGTTCTGTGAGCGAAGTTTTCAGGAGGTCGTTAGGACCGAGCACAAGCACTCCAGCAACGGTTGCAATCAGCAGGCTTTGGGCGATTGGCAGCGGTCGCAGTTCGGCAAGGCCATGAATGCCGATCAATGCTCCAACGACAGCATCTGCGACGAGTGCGCTTGCAAGGAGCATGCTTGGACGTGACGCCCAGAACGCGCGGCGTTCACGAACCGACAGAATGGAGAACAGCGCAAAAAATAAGAGCGTTTGGAACGCAAAAGTCTGCAATCGTCCGCCGCCATCACCAAGGGCGAACCGATGCCAACCGTATGCAAGTAGCGCGAGGGCTTCGGCCAGCATCAGAAGCCCCAGAGCAACGGCAACTTTTACCAATGGGCCGATATTCCAGGTTTCGGGGTGTTCTGACGGGCGCACACGGTCAGTTGCCAGCGCAATTTTCACGAAGTCGGTCATGAACACGAGCAGTACCATGCCCAACGCAGAAATGACGAACTGTCCAGTCGCAAGAAAGGCCAAAACAACGAAGCCTGCCTTCAGGATCGTGCGGCTAATTTTGTTGACGATCCATGTCAATACACGCTGGTAGATCGCGCGCCCACTCTTTACCAGGTCGATGATGTCCACCAAACCTTCGTGAGTCAGTACGGCGCTCGCGGCACCCTTGGCAACGTCGGACGCACCGCTGACCGCGATTCCAACTTCCGCCTGGCGCAGCGCAGGTGCGTCGTTCACGCCGTCACCCGTCATACCAACCACGTGGCCAGCCGCTTGTAGCCGCTTCACAACAAGAAACTTGTCTTCTGGGAATACTTCGGCGAAGCCATCGGCATCTTCGGCCATCTCTGTCCCACGCTCTTGAGCCTCCTGCAACGCAATATGCAGGTCTGGAGCACGGACAATTGTGCCAAGCCCCAGGACATCTGCGATTGCCCGCGCGACGGGAAGGGCATCGCCAGTGAGCATCTTGACCCGAATACCGAGCAAGCGCAGTTCGTCGATAAGGCGGCGCGAATCGGGCCGTGGCGCGTCGTACAGGTAGGCAAGGCCGAGCAGTGCAAGCGCACCTTCATCGTCGGCACGCGCGACCGCCATCACGCGCACTCCGTTCCGCGCTTCCTTGTTGGCGCGCCCTTCCAGTTCCGCGATGGCGACTGCGTCGAGCCCCGCTGTTTCCGCAATGGTTCGCAGAGCCCCTTTCACACAGCGCATCGTTCGCCCGCCAAGAACAACGATGGATTCGGTGCGCCGGGTCGCTGCGGAAAAAGGTTGGAACGATACGATTCGTGCGTCGGCGCTCCCAACGCCGCGTTCTTTTGCCGCGCGGAGAAATGCGAGGTCAATGGGGTCGGCATTGGCTTCATTCGAGGCAAAAGCAGCGGTTTGCAGCACGTCGCCCTCGCTGAAACCATGCAGCGGCTCGACGCGGCGCAGGGATAGCTGGTTCGTGGTGAGCGTGCCGGTCTTGTCGGCGCACAGCACATCCATTGTCGCGGCATCCTCGATAGCGCTCAACTGAGTAATCAAGACGCCACGACGCGAAAGCTCCATTGATCCCAACGCCATGCTCACGGTGAACATCACCGGCAGTGCCACCGGCACGGCACTCATAAGCAGTACCAGCGCGATAGGGAGCGTGTCGAGCAAAGGCAAGCCTTTGATGTACGAGACGACCAGTGTCAATGCGACCAATATGCCAACGATGGCGAGCAGCCAGCGAACGACCCGCGCGACGACCTCCTCGACATGCAGTTTCGGATGTGCGCTGGCGACAAGTTCCGTGGTCCGGCCGAAATAGGTCCGTGCTCCAGTTGCAACCACAACACCAGTTCCCTCTCCCCGGCGTACCGTTGCGCCGGCGTACAACGCTTCGTTGATCGTCCTTTCGACCTCGTGCGACTCACCAGTGAGTGCGGATTCATCGGTCTGTAAGACGCCATCAATGAGTTGGAGATCGGCGGGAACGAAGTCTCCAGCTCTTATGCGCACGATATCTCCAATAGTCAGTGTGCGGGCTGCTGCGGTTTGCCAAGTGCCGTCACGCAGCACCCTCGCAGTCACATTCAGTTGGCGACGTAGTGCGGCCACTGCGGCCGACGCGCGTTGTTCCTGAAGAAAACTGAGAATCGCGTTTATGACCAGCAACAAGACAGCAACCAACAGGTCGGCTTGCTTATGAAGGGCAACGGACAGCAGTGCGATGAGTTCAATCATCCACGCGGAGAGGCCCCAGAACTTCTTCAAAAAGCGCAAAAGGGGATGGCGTTTTTCCTCGGGAACCTCATTTGGACCGTGCTGATCCAGACGATTTTTGGCTTCCGAGCCCGTTAGCCCGGTTTCACCGTTTGAGCCGAGCGCTAGCAACGTCTCGGCTGTCGTCGAATACAGCGGGGTATCGCCCCTATTGGTATCTGGCATCGCCATATTTGCTTGCGAACCAAGAAAGAAAGGATTTGGTTATGGCATGGATTCTCCAATCAATGCGCAGTTTCTTGTGCGGGAGAATCACCGCCTGCGCACCTCGCAGGGCTGTCGCCGAATGCCACGCCTTGGTGTCGTAAGCGCCGTCCACGCTGACACTGGCCACTGCTTCAGCGGGAGGGATCTGGCTCGGAAGTTCAGGCCATATCGGCGCGTCGTCCACGCTGTTGCTGGTCATTTCGATGGCAGGTATTTCCAGCGTGCGGGCATCGATAGCCAGATGCGCCTTGCGCCACTGCCGCCGGTACTCGGCCGGGTGCTCCTTGCGTTTTCACCCGCCTTCTCCCCGGAACCTGATCCCGATGCTGTCCACCAACAGACCCAGCGCCGTGGCGCTGCTGCGGTACGGCAGCTGCACCCGCAGCAACTGGCTTGGCGTGCTTTCGTTGTCTGCGACGACCCCGAGTATGGCCGGAGCCGACGCTTTGGTCCGGTCAGGGAGCCAGGCGTTCGCGCACCCAGGTGTCTGCCTCCAACCGGTAGCGCAGCCGGTCGTGCAGCCGGCTCTTGCGCCCCTGCCAGAACTCCCAGCGGTCGGCTTTGAGGCGGTAGCCTCCCCAGTGCGGCGGGCGCGGTGGGTTCAGCAGGTACTGGGCGCCGTATTTGGCGGCGTTGGCCACCAGCACGCCCCGGCCCGAGATGACCTCGCTTTGCGGGCTGGCCCAGGCGCCGATGCGCGAGTCGAGCGGGCGGGTTTTGTAATAGGCGTCGCTCTCGGCGTCGCTGACCTTTTCCACCACGCCTTCAATGCGCACCACGCGCTCGAGCTCCACCCAGTGGAACTGCAGGGCGGCGTAGGGGTTGCCAGCCAGTTGTTGGCCCTTGCGGCTCTCGTAGTTGGTGAACCAGACGACGCCCCGCGCGTCGCAACCCTTGATGAGCACGATGCGCGTGCTCGGGCGCAGGTCGCTGCCCACGGTGGCCAGCGTCATGGCGTTGGGTTCGGGCAATTGGGCGCTGATGGCTTCGCTCAGCCACTGGTTGAACTGCTGCAAAGGGTCGGCGTGTGAGGCGTCTTCGTTCAGCTCGGCGCGCTCGTAGCTTTTGCGCAGATCGGCGAGGTGGGCTGACAGGGGAGTGGAGGGCGGGTTCATGGCAGGATTGTGCCGCGCCTGTGCCCCATCCCTTGGAAGGGAAACGCATTGCGATAGAGTCTTTGCCATGTCTCCACCCCTGTCTGATCCGCTTCTGCCCTGCGTGCTGGTGCTGGCCTCGGGCCGGGGTGATCGATTCCGCGCCTCAGGCGGGCAAGTGCACAAGCTGGCGGCGATGCTGGAAGGCCGCAGCGTGCTCGAACACACGCTGGCTGCCGTGCGTGCCAGTGGCCTGCCCTGGCACTTGGAAGACGCTGGCCACCCCGGCATGGGCGATTCGATTGCTGCGGCGGTGCGTGCCACGCCGGCAGCGGGGGGCTGGCTGGTGCTGCCCGGCGATCTGCCCCTGGTGCGGCCAGACACGCTGCGTGCGATCGCTGCCGCATTGGCGGGCGGGGCCGAGGTGGTGGCCCCGGTGTTTGGCGGCCAGCGCGGTCACCCGGTGGGCTTTGCCACGGCCTTGGGGCCAGCGCTGGCGGCATTGACGGGAGAGCAGGGCGCCAGCGCTCTGCTGCGCGCCGCGGCGCAGCGTGGAGCCTTGCTCAGCATGCCAGTGGAAGACTGCGGCGTGGTCACCGACATCGACACGCTGGCCGACTTGCAGCGCGCCGATGCCTTGCTGCGGGCGCGGCGCCAAGTGCCCTAAGGCGGCGAACGCTCAGTCGCGCTGAATCACGGCGCAGGCCAGGCGCGGGCCGGCGTTGCCGGTGGGCTGGGTAATGAAGTCGTCCGGGTCGCGGTGCACGATCAGGCCGCGGCCGACGATGTCGTCCATGCCGCTGCCCACGCGCACGCCGGTGATCTTGACGTCGATGTGCGCAACGCCCTGGGCGTTGGCGCGAATGCTGGGCAAGTCGCCGGTGTGGTGCTCTGGGCCCATGGCCATGCCGTGGCGGCTGTGGTGCGGGTTGAAGTGGCCGCCGGCGCTGTTGCCATCGCCGCTGGAGCAGTCGCCTTTTTCGTGCACATGAAAGCCGTGCTCGGAATGGGGTGCCAGGCCCTGGATATCGCCGCGTATCTGCATTTGATCGCCCATCTGGATGAAATGCACCGTCCCGGTGACATGGTTGCCGCGCGTCGCCTCGAGCTGCGCTGTCGCACTGGGCCAGTGCACGGCGCCGCCGTGGCCGGGCATGACGCCGGCACAGCCGGCAAGGGCGAGGGCGGCAGCAGCGGCGAAGGCAAAGCGTTGCATGAAAAACTCCCGGTTTGGGTCTGGTGATTCAAGGACACGGCTGCCAATGGTGCGCCCGCTGGGACGCTTGCGATGTCAGCCAGCGCCGCACAAACCGGCCGATGCGTTCAGTTGGGCCGGGCCTGCACCCCTTCCCAGGCCGCGTCCCATTGCAGCTCGGGAAAGCTGCGCAGCTGCAATTTGCGTGGCCGCTGTGCTGCAAAAAGAATCAAGGTACGCCAACGGCGAGCGATGTGCAAACGCCTGGCCAGGAACGCAACCGAGGTGCGAGCCGCGTTGCCGGGCGCCGATTACGCAGACCCGTCGGAAGGCGCATCGCCCCCAGCCGTGCGAATCAGGTGCTCCAGCCGGCGGTCGCGGATGCCTACGGCGCGCAGGCCCTCCTGCGTGGCCTGGGCATAGTCTTGGGTGCTGCCGTAGCGCCCACGCGCCTGGCGAAAAATGCGGCGGTATTCGTCCGGGTGCAATTCGCCGGTGTGGCTGGGGCTGCTGCGCGCCAGCGTGAAGGCCAGCGCACGCACCGGTCCGGCGGGGGTGTGGCACAGCAGCCAACGCGGTTCGTAGACCGGGATCGGCATTTCCCGCTCCCACAGCCTGGCCAGCGCCTGCTCGCCCTGCGCCTCGGCGATGCGGTAGACCATGCCGCGGCAACTGCCACCTGCCAGCATGCAAAAGACGAGGCCGGGGCATTCGTGCGTGCCGCGGTTGATGCGGCTCCACATCTTGAGCGCGCGGTGCCAGCCATGCACGCGCGCCTCGCGCCGCTCCAGGTAGTCGAATTCGGGGCGCCAGATGAGCGAGGCGTAGCCAAAGACCCACAGGTCGCCCCGGCCGCGCCATTCCTGGACGGTGCGCTCCAGCAGGGAAGGGGGCTCGCGCATCAATCCGGCCCCGGCAGGCAAAGGGCAAGGCACCATGCACGCCACCAATTTTGAGCTAGAAATAACATTAAAAACAGGCTCTAGCGCTTATGGGTATTGCGCAAGCAGCTATCAATATGATTGCAAATATGCGGTGCGCAGATTCAGCGCAGCCCGCCACCGGCCGCCTCGGCGGGCCGCTCGATCAGCTCGATCTTGTAGCCATCGGGGTCTTCGACAAAGGCAATCACCGTGCGCCCGCCCTTTACCGGGCCGGCTTCGCGCGTGATTTTTCCGCCAGCGGCGCGGATGGTCTCGCACGCGGCGGCGACATCGGGCACGCCCAGGGCGATGTGGCCGAAGGCTGTGCCGAGCTCGTAGTGGTCGGTATCCCAGTTCCAGGTCAGCTCGATTTCGGCCTGGCCGGGGTTGCCGCCGTCAAAACCGAGGAAGGCGAGCGAGTATTTGTAATCCGGGTTCTCGGACCGGCGCAGCAGCTGCATGCCGATTACGTTGGTGTAGAACCCGATGGAGCGTTCAAGGTTGCCGACGCGCAGCATGGTGTGAAGAAATCGCATGCCCATCATTGTGCCGGCAGATCGAACACCAGGCAGGTGGTGGTGGCGTGCGCGTACAGCGTGCCGTCCGGCCCCACCAGACGGGCCTCGGCCGTGGCCAGCTGGCGCCCGCAGTGGATGATGCGGCCTTCGGCGCGCACGCGCTGCACCTTGGGCGTAAGTGCCTTCACCATGTTGATGCCCAGTTCGGCGGTGGTGTAGCCCCGCCCAGGCAGCATGCAGGTGTGCACGGCGCAGCCCAGTGCCGAGTCGAGCAGGGTGGCAAACCAGCCGCCGTGCACCGAACCCATAGGGTTGAGGTGGGCCGTGCCGGGCGTTCCCTGAAAGATGGCGCGACCTTCCTCCGCCTCGACGATCAAGAAGTCCAGTGTCTTGGCGATGGCGGCGTAGGGCAGTTCGCCACGCAGCATGGCCTGCATTTGCTGCAAGCCGGTGAGGCTGGCGATCTGCGCGCGGGAGGCCACGCCGGGGCCTGGGCCTGCATCGAGGAGGGCCAGGATCTCGCGCTCCTGCGCGAGCCAGTGTTCGAGATGGTTGTGGTGGGACATGGACGGTCCGTTCAGAGTTTGGGCCAGATGGCGACTTGCAAATTTAATATTGTATATGCAATGATTGCAACTACAATTGTTTCATGCCAAGCCAAACCATCGCAACCGTTCCTGCCCTGCCACCGGCGATGCCGCAGGGTTGCACCAATTTCCGGCTGCGCCAGCTCATGCGCCGCGTGACCCAGCACTACGACGCGCAGATGGCCCAGTGCGGCCTGAAGACCACGCAGTACACGCTGCTCTCGCATGTGCTCACGCTCGGGCCGATTCGCCCGGGGGAGCTGGCCGCAGCCATGACCATGGAGCCTTCCACGCTGACCCGCAACCTGCGCCCCTTGGTGGACGCGGGCTGGGTCACCCTGGAATCGGGATCCGATGCGCGCAGCCGCCTGGTGCACATCACACAGGCCGGGCGGGACAAACGCGCCCAGGCCCAGCGCAGTTGGAAGGCCGCGCAATTGGCGTTGAACGACACCCTAGGCGTGGAGCGCGTCGCCGCCCTGCACACGCTGATCGACGAATCCCTGGCGCTGCTGGCGCCGGCAACGGAGCAGGCGCATGGCGAAGATTGAACCCGCGGGGAGGGCGGTGCGCCCTTTGGCTCCTTGGCTGGTGCTGCTGGCGGCGGCGGGCGCTTTTGCGCTCACCATGGGCGTGCGCCAGACCATGGGGCTGTTTCTGTCGGCGCTCAACACGTCCACTGGCCTCGGCGTGGGCCGTATCAGCCTGGCTTTTGCACTGGGCCAGCTCTGGTGGGGGCTGACCCAGCCGTTTGCCGGCGCGGTTGCGGACCGCATCGGCACCGGGCGGGTGATTCTGCTCGGTGTGGCGCTGGTGGCGGTGGGCACGGTTCTTACGCCGCTGATGACCAGCACCGCCGGCCTGATCCTGGCCGTTGGCGTGCTGGCTGCGGGCGGTGCCGGCATGGCCGGCCCGTCGGTGCTGATGGCGGCCGCCAGCCGGCTCGTGCCGCCTGAAAAGCGCGGGCTGGCCACGGGCATCGTCAATGCGGGCGGCTCGTTCGGCCAGTTCGCCATGGCGCCGATGGCCATCGGCCTCACCGCCGCCCTGGGCTGGGCCAGTGCCATGCAGTGGCTGGGCGTGCTGGTGCTGCTCGCGCTGCCGGCTGCCTGGGTGCTCAAGGGCCATTCCAAGGCGCTGGCGGCGCAGGCCGCTACCGAGTCGGGCCAGCGACCGCTCGGCGCCCGCGAGGCCATCAGGCAAGCGCTGGCCACGCCCAGCTACCGCTACCTGGCAGCGGGCTTTCTGGTGTGCGGATTCCACGTGGCATTCCTCGCCACGCACCTGCCGGGCGTCATTGCCGCCTGCGGGCTCGCGCCCGAGGTGGGTGGCTGGGCGCTTGGCCTGATTGGCCTGTTCAACATCGTCGGCAGCCTGGCCATGGGCTGGGCCGTGGGGCGCTGGCGCATGAAATCCCTGTTGTCGCTGTTGTACGCGACGCGCGCCATCGCGGTGCTGGTGTTTCTGTTCGCGCCAAAGAGTACCGGGGTGGTGCTGGTCTTTGCCGGCGTGATGGGCGTGACATTCCTCTCCACCGTCCCGCCCACGGTGGGCCTGGTGGCCAAAATGTTCGGCACCGCCAACATGGCCATGCTGTTTGGCATCGTGATGCTCGCGCACCAGGTGGGCGGCTTCCTGGGTGCGTATCTCGGCGGCAGTGTTTTTCAGGCCACCGGCAGTTATGACTGGGTCTGGTACATCGACATCGTGCTGGCCGTGGGCGCTGCGCTGGTCAACCTGCCGATCCGCGAAGCGCGCTTGGGCAGCGCGAAGACTGCGCGAGCGGGTTCTGTCGCCTGAAAATAAAGATGAAAACGGCCTCTAGCGCTTGCTGTTATTGCGCAACCAGCTATTGAAACAGAAGCATCCGACAAAGGAACGGCAGGGCGTCGGTCCCGTCAGACGGGCACGGTGCAGCTCGGCGCCATGCTGCCGCCGTCCCAGGTCAGGCAATCCAGCGGTCTGCTGGGGCGCCCCCCATCAGAGTGCTCTGGTTGCATTGAGCGAGGCCGTGTGCAGCCAAGTGTTGCCGTCGTCCAGGCTTGACTTGCTGTCCCAGGAAAAGCTATTCGGCTGGATATTGAAGAAGCGAATTTTCGTTCTGACGCGCTTGCCATCGGGGTTGGTTCCTACCGCATCAAGGTGCATTTCGCCGTCGGTCCAGGTGCCGTGCCACTCACCGCTCATGGCGGGCTGAAAGGCCGCTAAACCGGTAATTTCCCAGCGATGTGTGGCCTCTGAATAGGTTCTCAAGGACACATAGGACGAGACCTGTTGCCCTGTGGGCGCGAACGCTTTGAATTCGTCCATGACGATGCGCCCTTCGTTCAGATGCTGTGCCACCCATTGCGCCTGGTAATGGAACTGCACGCTGCCGTCTTCCTGGAACTTGGTGGCCGCTACATTCCAATGGCCAATGAGAAAATCGAACTGTCGACTCTCTGTCGTCGGGCCTTTGAGGTAGCGGGCCACTTCGGGCGGCACTTGGTTCGCAGAATGTGACATGTCGGTTCCTTGCGTTTTCATTGATTGGTGATCTTTGCTGCGGGTGGCGGGCTGTTCGGGTTGGGTGCTGGCGCAACTTGACAGTCCGAGCACCAGACAAACCACCATGAGAGTGCGAACACATGGGGGGATACGCTGGGTCATTGGATGTCCTTCACTGGCTGATCCTTCTTTCCCGCCACCCTGATTGCGGCGTGTATGTAGTCCATCAGCGCCTGGTCAACACCTACCCCCAAACTCAGATCGAGCTCGGCTGCGAAGGCTTGCCGGACGCTGGCTTCCAGGGCGGCGTCTTGGCCGCAATACGATTCCTGAAAAAGTTGATTCCAGCGTCTGGCCAGTCGCTGCATGGGCTCGGCCTCGCAAGAAACCCCTGCCGCCAATTGCGCGCGGACTTGCGCCACGAGACTGGGCCATGCGTCCATATGCGCCGAGGTGGCCAATTGGCGTCTGCGGACCTCAGCCCATTGGCGGGCCGACAGGTGCTTGGCAAATAGCGCCAGGCGGGCATGTGCGATGGCCAGCCCGATCCACTGGAGCATGGCCGTATCGATGCCGAGTATTTCCTGCGCTCGCGCTTCATGCTCTTGCAAGGACTTCAGCTTGCCGGCCAATGCGGCGTCGTTGTCCGTCATGGCAATGACCAAGCGCACCCAACGCCACGCCAAGGCCTGCGCGTGTGGCGAATTGGGAGCAATGGCCTGGTGCATGGCCATTTCAACTTCGCCAACGAGGGTTTCCCATTGCACCGTCCGTTGGCGCGCAGCCTTTTGATCCGGCTTTTGCATGGCCGAGATCTCTTCTTTCGTGAGGTGGCGCGCATAGAGGGTCATCATCTCCAGCACATCCAACCAGTCGGTGCCCTGTGCCTCACCATCCTGCTGGATCGTGTTGGCAACCTGTTTCAGACGCTGGGCCAAGGCGTGCGCCTGCTCAGCCTGGGCCTCTAAAGCCTTGGCCTGGCGCAAGAGAAGGTCCACAGGCTCCAGGTGCACATCGTTCAAGGCCTGGTGAATCTGGGGCAGGGCATAGCCCATCTGCTTGAGCGACTGGATGCGGTGCAAGCGGACCAGATCGGCTTGGCCATAGAGGCGCGCGCCTGCGGGCGTTCGCACCGAGGGCGACAACAGTTGGATCGCGTCGTAATGGTGCAAGGCCCGCACGCTCAAGCCGGCACGCTTTGCCAGTTCACCAATTTTCAATTGCATTGCGAATCCGCTCCATGCACGGCATCGTAAAACCTGACGTTGCGTTAGGTTCAAGACCCAATTGGCTTGGTGTTGTACGGGTGCACCACAGGGACATCGACATCCTGCTGGCCGTCGGTGCTGGGTGGGTCAACTTGCCGATCCGCCAGGACGGTGTCGGCGGGATCTGCCATCAAAGAATATGATGAAAACAGCCTCTAGCGCTTGCTGCTGTTGCGCAATCAGCTATTGAAACAGAAGCATTCGACAAATGAGCGGCAGGGCGTTTGCCCCGTCAGACGGGCACGGTGTAGTTGAGCGTCATGCGGCCCCCGTCGACGGTGACGATCTCGCCCGTCACATAGCTGGCCGCGTCGCTGGCCAGCCACGCCACCACATCTGCAATCTCGGCCGGCTCGCCCAGCCGACCCATGGGCGTGCGGCTCAGGATCTTCTTTTTGGCCTCATCGCTGGTGAGCACCGCCTTGGCCGCCAGTTCGGTGGCAATGGTGCCGGGGGCCACCGCGTTCACCCGAATGTTGTGCGGCGCCAGCGCCAGCGCCATCACGCGCGTGAGCTGGTTGATGCCGCCCTTGCTGACGTTGTAACTGGCGATGTTGGGGATGGCGAGCGTGCCGTTGACCGAGCTCATGTTGACGACTGAGCCGCGCCCAGCCTGCGCCATGGCGCGGGCCACCGCCTGGCCCACCAGGAACGCGCCTTTGACGTTGACGCGCAGCACAGCGTCGAAGTCTTCTTCGGTGACCTCAAGGAAATCGGCCGCGCGGAAGATGCCGGCGTTGTTCACCAGCACATCGATGCGGCCCTGCCAGGCGAGCGCCTGCCGTACCAGTTGGTCCACCTGTGCCTTGTCGCCCACGTCGCAGTGCACGTACCGGCCGGAGAGCTCGGCCGCCAACGCTTCGCCGCGCGCATCGTCCACATCCGCGAGCACGGTATGTGCGCCCTCGGCGGCAAAGCGCCGTGCGCAGGCCGCGCCTATGCCTTGGGCGGCGCCAGTGATGAGGCAGACGCGGCCAGCGTGGCCGAAGGAAATGGAGTGGTTTTCGGTGGGTACGGACGTCATGGCCGCATGGTAGCAAGCAGGCACCGCGGCGAGGTCGGGTTCCGGAAGGCACCGCCTGCCGGTACGATGCTTTCATGCCTGTGCACGCTCGGCCGAAGCAGGGCGCGCAGAAGTGGTGAAGAATGTGCCTACGCAGTCATTCCAGCGGATCGCCTGCAGCGGCCGCTGAATTCCGTTGGACCATGGAATTACAGAAGGAGCGCACCATGAGCAGCGAACAGCAGGCACCTAAAACGAAAGGTGTGGCGGTAAAGTTACTTGCGTCGGTGGACCTTGGCCCCGAAATCGAGGGAATGGCTGGGCGCCAGCTTCGAATGCGAATGGTGAACATTGCGCCCGGTGGCGTCTTCGGCCCGGTTCACGACCACAAGGACAGGCCAGGCATCGTGTACATCCTGGAAGGCACCATTACCGACCATCGGAATGGCGTCGCTACAGACTATGGGCCGGGAGTCGGCTGGCCCGAGGACAGGAACACCACGCACTGGCTGGAAAACCGAGGAACCACTGCCGCGGTGGAGATCTCGGTCGATATCGTCCGGCAGGCCTAAGGCGATGCTGAACCCTCACGCGCCGCGCATCCGTACCTCGGGCGTTTAGCCACCACGTGCCAGGAAACCCCAGGTGAAGCCAGCCTTCCTGTTGCCGCTGCTGCTGTCCATGCTCCCGCACGACGCTGCCGCGCAGTTCAGTTCGGCTGTGATCACTGCGGGTGGGCGCAGCCTTGAGTACCGGACCACCGCGAACTCTGCGATTGAGGCAGCACCGTTATTGAAGGATCAAACCGGATTTCAGGACGCCAAGGTCTCCCCAGACGCGAAGCTGATGGGCTGGCTCGCGGAATATCCCAACTGCTGTACGTCGTATGCCGTCCCGCTTGAGCTCATCGTCATGGATCGGCATCGAAGGCTGCACAGCTTTTCTGGTCCCCAAGCCATCTTCGGCTGGTGTTTCGCCAGCGACTCGAAGGCCGTGGCATTTCGACAGACCGCCTTGCATGGGCGATCCAATGAGGTCTTCGAGCTGCGCCGCGTGCAGGACGGCAAGCTCCTGCAGCGATTTGTGCTTGTGTGGAGCGACCCAGACGATGGGTCTCGCCGGCCCCAAGTACCGCGTTGGGCACGCTGTGCCGTCGGATAGCGCGCCAGGACTGGAGCTGCTGTATCAAGAAACATCAGGCAACGGCCGAACCTATCTTTCAGTAGATACGATGTATATTATGTTAACTAATGAAACCCCAGAACCTTGACCTATTCAAGGTTTCCTATCTGATCTGCACCACCAGACGGTGCTGGGTTTCTGCCGCCAGCAGCCGCCATGCGGGTCATCGCACGGCGGCTCTGCCCGCTTCGTCGATTCCTCGCTGTTACGCCGCGCCGTCGCCGCGCGTGAAGATCGCCTGCTGGTTCTTCACCGCGCGTTCGTACTGGCGTGCAATGCTGTCGCAGACCAGATCACACAGGGCATACACCGAGGGGTCGGCGATGCGGTAGTACACGCTGGTGCCCCGGCTCTCGCGCGTCACAAAGCCTTGCTGCGTCATCAGGCTGAGATGGCGCGAGACATTGGCCGCCGTGTAGCCGCAGAGCTGGGCCAGCTCGCCCACGTTGTGCTCACCTTCCCGCAGCAGGTTCAGGATGCGCAAGCGCGTAGGCTCGGCCAGCGTCTGGAAGTACGACGCAACTTGCTGGAGGGCTTCGGGCGGGAGGTTTTTCATGGGATGGCGAGGCTTGGATCAAGGGCCGACAGCCAGACAAGTCACCCGGCCTCGGATGCTGCCATAATACGGCAATTGACTATTTAGTTGTTTGGCTAAATAATCAGTTTCGTAACTAAATTTTGGGAGTCCGCCATGAAATCCTGGCAAATCGTTCGCCTGCTTGCGGGCACTTTCATTCTTCTCTCGTTGGCGCTCGGCATCCCCGGCAGCCCGGTGTTTGTCAGCCAATGGTTCCTGGCGTTCACGGCCTTTGTCGGCGCCAACCTGTTCCAAAGCGCGCTCACGCACTGGTGCATGCTGGAGACCATTTTGCGCAAGCTGGGTGCACAGCCCGGCTGCTGAGTGAGCGTCTGCGCCATGCCTGCGTCACACGCCGCCGTCCACCCCGAGCCGCTTTTGGTGGACGTGCGCTCGCGTCCTGAGTTTGAGTCCGGGCATGTGGATGGCGCGCTGCACCTGTCGCTTGAGCGGCTGGTGCACGACGCGCCCACCGTCTTGCCGGACAAGGATGCGCGCCTGCTGCTGTACTGTCTGTCCGGCGCCCGGTCCGGGATGGCCTTGCAATGGCTGCGGCAAATGGGCTATACCCAGGCGGTCAATGGCGGCTCGGTGGGCGCCGTGGCACTGCAGACGGGACGGAGCATCCGCCGCCTCTGATGTTTCGAACATTCCAACAAGAAAAGGCTTGGGCATGAGTGAAAACACGGTTCAGATTACCCTGCGACAGCAGAAAGACTACCGCTTCGATGTGGATTTTGGTGGCGGCATCCCGGTGCTGGCGGCGGACGAGCCGGCGCCTCTGGGCAGCGGACAAGGGCCCTCGCCCGTTCAGTTGCTGGCTGCCGCGGTGGGCAACTGCCTGTCGGACTCCTTGCTGTTTGCCCTGCGCAAGTTCAAGCAGGCGCCCGAGCCGATTGGGTGCACGGTGACGGCCGAAGTCGGCCGCAACGACCAGAACCGCCTGCGCGTACTGAAGATGACGGCCGTCTTGCGCCTGGGCGTTGCCGCCGCATCGCTGCAGCACCTGGACCGGGTGCTGGACCAATTTGAAGCCTACTGCACCGTGACGCAAAGCGTGGGCCTGGGCATTGCCATCGAGTTGCAGGTGATCGACGCCGAAGGCGTGCGCCTGAAGTGAATGAACCCCCATCTCGGGGGCCCTGTCAACGAAAGGAAAACGAAATGTCGCTCAATGTAGGAAGCTGGGATCGCGTGCTGCGCGTGGTGGTGGGCCTGGTGCTGATCGCCCTGGCCGCCACCGGCACGGTGGGGCTGTGGGGCTGGATCGGCGTGGTGCCCGTGGCCACGGGGCTGTTGGGCTTCTGCCCGGCGTATTCGCTGCTGGGCATCAAGACCTGCCCGATGAAGAAAAGCTGAAAATTTAGATAAAAATAGCTGCTATCGCTTATCCAGTAAGCGCAAGCAGCTATTTTTTTGATAGTATTTTCAGGCTTCTTGAGAGACTGGCCGCCTGAATAGGCCCAGTCAGCCCAGGGCGGCGATCACGTCCGCCGGCGCCTGCACCAGCTCAATCAGCACGCCCTCCCCGGCGATCGGGAATTCGTCGTTGGACTTGGGGTGCAGAAAGCAGATGTCGTAACCCGCAGCGCCTTTGCGCACGCCACCGGGCGCAAAACGCACGCCCTGCGCCGTAAGCCAGTCCACGGCCTTGGGCAGGTCGTCGATCCACAGGCCCACGTGGTTGAGCGGCGTGGTGTGGACGGCGGGTTTCTTCTCGGGGTCCAGCGGCTGCATCAAATCGACTTCAACGCGCGTGGCGCCCCGGCCCATGGTGCAAATGTCTTCGTCCACGTTCTCGCGGTCGCTTTTGAAGGTGGCGGTCATCTCCAGGCCCAGCATGTCGATCCAGAGCGTTTGCAGGCGCGTCTTGTCGGCGCCGCCAATGGCGATTTGCTGGATGCCCAGAACTTTGAACGGGCGTGGTGTGGGGGTCATGCGGGGGCTCCTGTATCTGCAGTGGGTACTGCGGTGATTTCGGCGGCGATTTCGGCCGTGTCGTTGGCATCGCTGGCGCAGGTGCAGCCACAGCCGCATCCGCCCGTGCTCGTGGCTGCCGCTGGCCGGTCCGCCGCGGCCTGCGCGCGCAGGCCCAGCTTTGCGAGCAACTGCAGGTCGGCGCCGGCATCGGGGTTGCCGGTGATCAGCAGCTTGTCGCCATAAAAGATCGAATTGGCGCCAGCCAGAAAGCACAGGGCCTGCACGGCCTCGCCGAGCTGCTGGCGGCCGGCCGAGAGACGCACCCGCGCCTTGGGCATGGTGATGCGGGCGACGGCGATGACGCGCACGAAATCAAGCGGGTCCACCGGCTCGCTGTCGGCCAATGGCGTGCCCGGCACCCGCACTAGGCTGTTGATGGGCACGGATTCGGGGTAGGGGTTGAGGTTGGCCAACTGGGCAATGAGCCCGGCGCGGTGCACCGGGGCTTCGCCCATGCCGATGATGCCGCCACAGCACACCTTGACGCCGGCAGCGCGTACATGGTCCAGCGTGTCCAGGCGGTCCTGGTAGGCGCGCGTGCTGACCACGTCCTGGTAGTACTCGGGGGCGGTGTCGAGGTTGTGGTTGTAGTAGTCGAGCCCCGCCTGCTTGAGCGTTTGCGCCTGGTGTACTTCGAGCATGCCCAGCGTGGCGCAGGTTTCCAGCCCCAGCCCCTTCACCGCAGCGACGAGCTCGGCCATTTTCTCGATGTCGCGGTCTTTGGGCGCACGCCAGGCCGCGCCCATGCAAAAGCGCGTGGCGCCGGCGTCCTGTGCCGCCCGTGCCGCCTGCAGCACCTCGTCCACGCCCAGCATTTTCTGGGCCTTCACGCCGGTGTCAAATTCGGCCGACTGGGGGCAGTAACCGCAGTTTTCGGGGCAGCCGCCCGTTTTGACCGACAGCAGCGTGGCCAGTTCGATGTCCCCGGCCGGCCAGTGCGCACGGTGCACGCTTTGCGCCTCGAACAGCAGATCCAGCAGCGGGCGCTCCAGCAGCGCCTGCACCGCCGCGACGGGCCAGGGGCCGGTCGCGGTGCGCGGCGCAGCGGGCCGGTGCAGTGCCATGGTGTGTGGGTGCGCGCGCTCCGTCACACGAACTCCAGAATCACCTGGTCAACGCTCAGCGATTCGCCCTTGCCCGCCACCAGTTTGCCTACCACGCCGTCTTGCGTGGCCAGCAGCACGTTCTCCATCTTCATGGCTTCGATCACGGCGAGCTTTTCGCCGGCCTGCACCTTCTGGCCCTCTTGCACCGCGACATGCACCAGCAAACCGGGCATGGGCGAGAGCAGGAACTTGGAGAGGTCCGGCGGCGCCTTGTACGGCATCAGCGCATGCAGGCGCGCACCCAGCGGCGAGAGCACCAGCGCTTCAATCTGCGTGCCGTTGTGCGCAATGCGCAGCGCCAGCGGGTTCTTGCCGGCACCGCGCTCGACCTGGGCGGTGAAGCCCTGGCCGTTGCAACTGCCTTGCACGCGGATTTGGCCCAGCGTGGCGGTACTCTCTATTTTGTAGCTGTTAGCGCCCACCTGTACTGCGCTGGAGCCCGATTTGTCTTGAAAATCCGTGACCGCCACAGGGTATTGCTGGTGCTGGCCCTCGGCGCCCAGCACCACGACCACAAAGGCTTCGCCCACCTTGACTTCGTGCCCGGCCAACTGGCCGCTGATGCCCGAGGCCCGCGCACGGTAGCGCCGGTGCATGAAGGCGGCCAGGGCCACGAGGAACAGCGGGTCCTGGTGCGGCACGTCTTCGGCGACGAAACCATGCGCGTAGTTCTCGGCGATGAAGCCGGTATTGAAGTCGCCCGAGACAAACTTGGGGTGCGCCAGCAGCGCGGACTGGAAGGGAATGTTGCTGCTGATACCGCGGATGACAAAACCGTTGAGCGCCGCGCGCATCTTGTGGATGGCGTCGTTGCGGTCCGTTCCGTGCACGATGAGCTTGGCGATCATCGAGTCGTAGTACATGGGGATTTCACCGCCCTCGTACACGCCGGTGTCCACGCGCACGCCGTATTTCTTCTCCGGCTCGGCCTGGAACATGGTTTCCTCGGGCGGCTGGAAGCGCACCAGCCGGCCGGTGGACGGCAGAAAGCTGCGAAACGGGTCTTCGGCGTTGATGCGGCACTCCAGCGCCCAGCCGTCGCGCTTGACATCCTGCTGCTTGAGCGGCAGCGGCTCACCGGCGGCGACGCGGATCATCAGCTCGACCAAGTCAAGCCCGGTGATGCATTCGGTCACCGGGTGCTCGACCTGCAGGCGGGTGTTCATCTCCAGGAAGTAAAAGTCCTGGTCCTTGCCGACGACGAATTCCACCGTGCCCGCGCTCTGGTACTTCACCGCCTTGGCCAGTTGCACGGCCTGCTCGCCCATGGCCTTGCGCGTGGCCTCGCTGATGAAGGGGCTGGGAGCCTCTTCGATCACTTTCTGGTGGCGGCGCTGAATGGAGCACTCGCGCTCGTTCAAATAAATCACGTTGCCTTGGCTGTCGCCCACCACCTGGATCTCGATGTGGCGCGGCTCCTGCACGAACTTCTCGATGAAGATGCGGTCGTCGCCAAAGCTGTTGCGGGCTTCGTTCTGGCAGGCAGTGAAGCCCTCGAACGCTTCCTTGTCGTTGTAGGCCACGCGCAGGCCCTTGCCGCCGCCGCCGGCCGAGGCCTTGATCATCACCGGGTAGCCGATGCCCTTGGCAATCTCCACGGCTTGCTCGGCGCCTGCGATGGCGTCGTTGTAGCCGGGAATGGTGCTGACCTTGGCTTCCAGCGCCAGCTTTTTGGAAGCAATCTTGTCGCCCATGGCGGCAATCGAATGCGCCTTGGGGCCAATAAAGGCGATGCCCTCTTCTTCGCAGCGCCGGGCAAAGGCCTCGTTCTCGGACAGAAAGCCGTAGCCAGGGTGCACGGCCTGCGCGCCGGTCTGCTTGCAGGCCTCGATGATCTTTTCGGCCAGCAGGTACGACTCACGCGAAGGCGCCGGACCCAGGCGCACGGCCTCGTCGGCCAGCTTGACGTGGCGCGCTTCCTTGTCGGCATCGGAATAGACGGCAACGGTGGCGATGCCCATTTTCTTGGCGGTGGCGATGACTCTACATGCGATCTCGCCGCGGTTCGCAATCAGGATTTTGGTGAACATACTTTGTATCTTTCCAAGGGCTCTTACCCGAAACGTATTAGGTTAGGTGCTGACACAGCCCAGCGAAGCGGTTGGGGCCAGGCGCCGGACCGCAGGCAGTAGCAGCGCTACGACAAGGTCTGGCAACGACGCCCCAAGGGCTGTGGCAGTGTCGCTCAAAGGGGAATGTTGCCGTGCTTGCGCCATGGGTTCTCAAGCTTCTTGTCGCGCAGCATGACCAGACTGCGGCAGATGCGCTTGCGCGTCTCGTGCGGCAGGATCACGTCGTCGATGAAGCCGCGTGCGCCGGCCACGAACGGGTTGGCAAAGCGCTCTTTGTATTCCGCCTCACGGGCAGCCAGCTTCACCGGGTCGTTCTTGTCTTCGCGGAAGATGATTTCCACGGCGCCCTTGGCACCCATCACCGCGATTTCGGCGTTGGGCCAGGCCAGGTTCACGTCGCCGCGCAGATGCTTAGAGCTCATCACGTCGTACGCACCGCCATAGGCCTTGCGCGTGATGACGGTGATCTTGGGCACGGTGCACTCGGCGTAGGCAAACAGCAGCTTGGCGCCGTGTTTGATGATGCCGCCGTACTCTTGCGACGTTCCGGGCATGAAGCCGGGCACGTCAACAAACGTGATGACGGGGATGTTGAAGGCATCGCAAAAGCGCACGAAGCGCGCGGCCTTGATGCTGCTCTTGATGTCCAGGCACCCGGCCAGCACCAGCGGCTGGTTGGCGACGATGCCCACGGTCTGGCCTTCCATGCGGGCCAGGCCAATGACGATGTTCCTGGCGTAGTCGGGCTGCAGCTCGAAGAAATCGCCGTCGTCCACCGTCTTGACGATGAGTTCCTTCATGTCATAGGGCTGGTTGGCATTGGCTGGTACCAGGGTGTCGAGCGACAGGTCGGCCCGGTCGGCCGGGTCGTTGCTGGGGCGAACGGGCGCCTTCTCACGGTTGTTCAGCGGGAGGTAGTTGTACAGGCGCCGCAGCATCATCAGCGCCTCGACGTCGCTCTCGAACGCCATGTCGGCCACGCCGCTCTTGGTGGTGTGGGTAATGGCGCCGCCCAGTTCCTCAGCGGTCACGCTCTCGTGCGTCACGGTCTTGACCACGTCGGGGCCGGTGACGAACATGTAGCTGCTGTCCTTGACCATGAAGATGAAGTCGGTCATGGCCGGCGAATACACGGCGCCGCCGGCGCAGGGGCCCATGATCATGCTGATCTGCGGCACCACGCCACTGGCCATCACGTTGCGCTGGAACACGTCGGCATAGCCGCCCAGGCTGGCCACGCCTTCCTGGATGCGCGCACCACCCGAGTCGTTCAGTCCGATCACCGGGGCGCCGACCTTCATGGCCTGGTCCATGACCTTGCAGATTTTCTCGGCATGGGTCTCAGACAAGGCGCCGCCGAACACCGTGAAGTCCTGGCTGAACACGAACACGAGGCGGCCGTTGATCATGCCGTAGCCCGTGACCACGCCGTCGCCGGGAATTTTCTGGCCTTCCATGCCGAAGTCGGTGCAGCGGTGCTCGACGAACATGTCCCATTCTTCAAAAGTGCCATCGTCGAGCAGCAATTCGATGCGTTCGCGCGCGGTGAGCTTGCCCTTCTTGTGCTGCGAGTCGATGCGCTTTTGCCCGCCACCCAGTCGCGCCAGCGCACGCTTTTTTTCCAGTTGATCGAGGATGTCTTGCATGGTCGTCCTTTGAGTGAGCCTGTGTGGTTTGATTTGCTATCTATTCAATAGCTGACAGCGCTTGTCCTGATTGCGCTGAAAGCAGATTTCTTGCTGCAGTGGAGGCCGCGATGCGCCCCGCCGCCACATCCCGCTGCAGGGCGGGCAGCAGGTGTTTGACCTGCGGGTGCGCACGAAACGCCTGCTTGAGCCCGGCGTCAATGCGCTCCCACATCCAGGCCAGGGCCTGCTTTTCGCGCCGCGTGGCCAGGCGGCCGTTGGCGGTTTGCAATTGGCGGTATTGCGTGACGGCATTCCAGAAACTATCGATACCCTGCCCCAGCAGCGCGCTGATCTGCAGCACCTTGGGGTGCCAGCGCGTGGTGTCGTGCGAGGCGTTGTCGGGGTTGCCGTGCTGGCTGAGGATGCGCAGGCTCGATGTGATTTGCGCATCGGCCCGCATGGCGGCATGGGGGTCTAGGTCGGCCTTGTTGATGACCACCAGGTCGGCGATCTCCATCACGCCCTTCTTGATGGCCTGCAAGTCGTCGCCAGCGTTGGGCAGTTGCAGCAGCACGAACATGTCCGTCATGCTGGCGGCGGCCGTCTCGGACTGGCCCACGCCCACCGTCTCGACGATCACCACGTCGTAGCCTGCGGCCTCGCAGACCAGCATGGCTTCGCGCGTTTTCTCCGCCACACCGCCCAGGGTGCCGCTGCTGGGGCTGGGGCGGATGTAGGCCGATTCGTTCACCGACAGGTGCTCCATGCGCGTCTTGTCGCCCAGGATGGAGCCGCCCGAGACGCTGCTGGATGGGTCGATGGTGAGCACCGCCACGCGGTGGCCCTGGGCGATGAGGTACAGGCCCAGCGCCTCGATGAAGGTGGACTTGCCCACGCCGGGCACGCCGCTGATCCCTAAGCGAAAGCTCTTGCCGGTGTGCGGCAGCAGCTGCGTGAGCAGCGCATCGCCCTGCGCGCGGTGGTCGGCGCGGGTGGATTCGAGCAGGGTGATGGCCTTGGCCATGGCGCGGCGCTGCTGAGCGGCGCTGCCATGCAGGATGCCGTCGAGAATCGCCGCAGGGATCACGCCACTGCCTTGCGAATCTGCTCCAACACGTCCTTGGCGCTGGCCGGAATGGGGGTGCCGGGGCCATAGATGCCCTTGACGCCTGCTTCGTACAAAAAGTCGTAATCCTGCGCAGGAATCACGCCGCCGACAAACACCACGATGTCGTCGGCGCCCTGCGCCTTGAGCGAGGCGATGATGGCCGGCACGAGGGTCTTGTGGCCGGCTGCGAGCGTGCTCACACCCACGGCGTGCACGTCGTTTTCAATGGCCTGGCGGGCGCATTCCTCGGGGGTCTGGAACAGCGGGCCGATGTCCACGTCGAAACCCAGGTCGGCAAAGGCGGTGGCGACCACCTTGGCGCCGCGGTCGTGGCCGTCCTGGCCCAGTTTGGCGATCATCACGCGCGGGCGGCGGCCCTGTTCTTCGGCAAAGGCGTTGATCTCGCCCTTGAGGTGGTCCCAGCCTTCGGCCGAATCGTAAGCAGCAGCGTACACACCAGTCACCTTTTGCGTATCGGCGCGGTGGCGCCCGTAAATTTTTTCCAGCGCATCGCTCACCTCGCCCACGGTGGCGCGCAGGCGCATGGCCTTGATAGCCAGATCCAGCAAGTTGCCCTCGCCGCTTTCTGCTGCAGAAGTGAGAGCATCCAGCGCTTTCTGGACAAGCGCTTGGTCCCGTTTTGACCTGATATTTTTCAGCCGTTCAATCTGGCCGTCGCGCACCTTCACGTTGTCGATCTGCAGGATGTCGACCGGGTCTTCCTTGGCGAGCTTGTATTTGTTGACGCCGACGATCACGTCCTTGCCGCTGTCGATGCGCGCCTGCTTCTCGGCGGCGGCGGCCTCGATCTTGAGCTTGGCCCAGCCGCTGTCCACGGCCTGGGTCATGCCGCCCATGGCTTCCACCTCTTCGATGATCTTCCAGGCGGCGTCCACCATGTCCTGGGTGAGCTTTTCCATCATGTAGCTGCCGGCCCAGGGGTCGACCACGTTGGTGATGTGCGTTTCTTCCTGGATGATGAGCTGCGTGTTGCGCGCGATGCGCGAGGAAAACTCGGTGGGCAGGGCAATGGCCTCGTCGAGCGCGTTGGTGTGCAGGCTCTGCGTGCCGCCAAACACGGCGGCCATGGCCTCGATGGTGGTGCGCACGATGTTGTTGTACGGGTCCTGCTCGGTCAGGCTCCAGCCGCTGGTCTGGCAATGCGTGCGCAGCATCAGGCTCTTGGGGTTCTTGGCGCCGGTCTCCTTCATGATGCGGCACCACAGCAGGCGGGCGGCGCGCATCTTGGCGACTTCAAGGTAGAAGTTCATGCCGATGGCCCAGAAGAACGACAGGCGCCCGGCGAACGCGTCCACGTCCAGGCCCGAGGCAATGGCGGTCTTCACGTATTCCTTGCCATCGGCCAGCGTGAAGGCGAGTTCCAGCGCCTGGTTGGCCCCGGCTTCCTGCATGTGGTAGCCCGAGATCGAGATCGAGTTGAACTTTGGCATGTTCCTGGCCGTGTAGCCAATGATGTCGCCAATGATGCGCATCGAGGGCTTGGGCGGGTAGATGTAGGTGTTGCGCACCATGAACTCTTTCAGAATGTCGTTCTGAATGGTTCCGCTGAGCTGGTCCTGCGAGACGCCCTGCTCTTCCGCCGCCACCACGTAGCCTGCCAGCACGGGCAGTACGGCGCCGTTCATGGTCATGGAGACGCTCACCTTGTCGAGCGGAATCTGGTCGAACAGGATCTTCATGTCCTCGACCGAGTCAATCGCCACGCCGGCCTTGCCCACGTCGCCGGTTACGCGCGGATGGTCGCTGTCATAGCCCCGGTGCGTGGCCAGGTCGAACGCCACCGACACGCCCTGCCCACCAGCAGCCAGCGCCTTGCGATAGAAGGCGTTGGATTCTTCAGCAGTGGAAAACCCGGCGTACTGGCGAATGGTCCAGGGTCGCACGGCGTACATGGTGGCCTGCGGGCCACGCAGGTAGGGCTCAAAACCGGGCAAGGTGTTGGCGTACGGCAGGCTGGCGGTGTCTTCGGCGGTGTACAGCGGCTTGACCGTGATGCCGTCAGGCGTCACCCAATTGAGGGCCGACACATCGCCCCCAGGCGCTGACTTGGCCGCCGCTTTGGTCCAGGCCTCCACGGATGCAGGGGCAAATTCGGGCGGCTGATTGGGTTGAGAACTCATAGCGAACAACTCTTTGAAAAATGGTCGTAGCGACCTGCTGCTGCGGCTGCAAACCGCCGACCTGAAACGCCGTGCAGTTTACATCATTTATAATTATTCATTCAAAATATTCTATCCAGCTTACAATCCGCCCATGTCCGCCATTACGCTCACCCCCCGCGCGCTCTACCAGGAGGTGGCAGAGGAACTGCGTCAGCGCATTTTTCGGCGCGAGCTTGAACCCGGTAGCTGGATCGACGAGCTGCGCATTGCCGAGGAGTTCGGTATCAGCCGCACCCCGCTGCGCGAAGCGCTGAAGGTGCTGGCCGCCGAGGGGCTGGTGACCATGAAAGTGCGGCGCGGCGCCTACGTCACCGAAATGTCGGAAAAAGACCTGCGCGATGTGTACCACCTGCTCAGCTTGCTGGAGAGCGATTCTGCCGGGGTGGTGGCAACGCTCGCCAAGCCAGAGGATCTGCGGGCTCTGCAGCAATTGCATGCCGAGCTGGAGACGGCCGTTGGCGAGCGTGACCGCTTTTTTGTCCTCAATGAGCAATTTCACATGCGCCTTCTGGAGTTATCTGGCAACCGCTGGCGCAGCCAGATGGTGGCTGACCTGCGCAAAGTGATGAAGCTCAACCGCCACAATTCCTTGCTCAAGCAGGGCCGCATTGAAGACTCGCTGAACGAGCACCGCGCCATCATGGCCGCCTTGTTGGCGCGCGACACCGCCGCGACGGTCAAGGCCATGCAAGAGCATTTTGCGCACGGCCTGGAAGCCGCCGCCTGACCGTTTTCCAGCGTGGCACGCTCCCACGCTTTCCAACGAAGTCTGCGACGTGGTGGTGGTGTACCTGGGCGCTATCATTTAAGGGTTTGCCCGTGCTTGGCAACCGTCCCAGTGCCGCAGGCCTGCCCCCACACTGCCCCCGATGACCACCTTTTCACCCGACATCTCCTGCGCGCAAACCCTTCCCCAGCTTTTCTCCAACCGGGTGGCCCTGACCCCCGACGCCCCCGCGTACCGCCTCTACGACCTTGCCACCCAGGCCTGGTCTGATCTGAGCTGGGCGCAGACCGCCAAGCAGGTGGCCTCGTGGACGCAGGCCCTGGCCGCCATGCAGTTGCCCGCAGGCGCGCGCGTGGCCATTTTGTTGCCCAATGGTCTGCACGCCGTGTGCGCCGACCAGTCCACGCTGGCCGCCGGCTGCGTGCCGGTGCCGCTGCACGCCATTGATAACCCAGGCAGCATTGCCTATATCCTTCAAGACAGCGATGCCTCCGTGCTCATCGTGGGCCAGGCGGCGCAGTGGGAGCAGATCCGTGCCGTGGGTACCGCCTTTCCTGCGCTGCGCGCTGTGGTGGTAACGGACGAAGACCCGGCGCTGAAACTCCGCCCCACCCCTTCCGACGGCCCCGCCCTGGGCTCGCTCGCGCAGTGGCTGGGCGATGCCGGGCAGCCACTGGCGGCGCCGGTGCCTATCCCTCCAGGCCCAGACGACCTCGCCGCCATCGTCTACACCTCGGGCACTACGGGCAAGCCCAAGGGCGTGATGCTGACGCATCGCAACGTGGTCAGCGATGTGCAGGCCGTGCTGGAGCGCATTGCACCCACGCAGGACGACGTTTTTCTGTCGTTCCTGCCGCTGTCGCACACCTTCGAGCGCACGGGGGGCTACTACCTCCCCATCGCTGCGGGCTGCTGTGTGGCCTTTGCACGATCGGTGGCGTTGTTGGCCGACGACCTGAAAATCATCCGTCCCACGGTGCTGGTCTCGGTGCCGCGCATCTACGAGCGCGTTCACGCCAAGCTACTTGAGATGTTGTCGCCCACGCCCTGGAAGATGCAGCTCTATGAAGCCGCGCAGTCCAAAGGCTGGCAGCGTTTTTGCCGCGCACAAGGCCTGCCGCCACCCGCGCACGACGAAGCATTGGGCGGCTGGATGAACCTGCTGCCCTGGCCCGCGCTGCAGGCCTTGGTGGCAAAACCACTGCTGGCGCAGTTCGGCGGGCGTGTGCGTGTGGCGGTCAGCGGCGGTGCACCGCTCTCGCCCACCATTGCCAAGTGCTTTCTGGGCCTGGGCCTGCCACTGGTGCAGGGCTACGGCATGACGGAAACCTCCCCCGTGGTCTGCGTGAACACCGTGCACGACAACGACCCCGCCAGCGTGGGCCGTGCGCTTCCCGGTGTAGAGGTGCGCATTGGCGAGAACCGCGAGCTGCAGGTGCGCGGCTCCATCGTGATGAAAGGCTACTGGAAGCGCCCCGACGACACGGCCAGAATCCTGGCTACCGACGGTTGGCTGGGCACGGGCGACCAGGCCGACATCGTGGACGGCCGTATCTACATCCGGGGGCGTATCAAGGAGATCATCGTCACCTCGACCGGTGAAAAAATCCCGCCGGGCGACTTGGAACTGGCCCTGCAATCCGACCCCCTGCTCGAACAAACCTTCGTGGTGGGCGAAAACCGCCCGTTCATCGCCTGCGTGGCGGTGCTCAAGAGCGACGAATGGCTGCGCTTGGCTGAGAGCCTGGGGCTGGACCCGAAAGATCCGGACAGCCTGAACAACGCCGCAGTGCACCGTGCCATCCTGGCGCGCATTGAAATCAACACCGCCAGCTTTCCGCGCTACGCCGTGCCCCGCACCGTGTACTGCACACTGGAGCCGTGGACGACAGAAAACGGCTTCATGACGCCCACGCTCAAGCTCAAGCGCAACAATTTGATGGCCTATTTCGCGCAAGCCATCGAAGGCATGTACCAAAAGCCCGGGGGGCGTTAAGCACTGCTTTGCCCGTGGCCGCATGAACTTAAGGCCTCATGCGGCCACGGCCTCCCCCGCGCATTCCGTGGCGTAGGCCTGACCAAACCGGTTGCCGAGAAAATCCTGCAGCGCCACAGACTCTTGGCCGACAAAGCCCTTTTGCGGCAACTTGCCCTGGGCGACCAGATCCAGCGCCGTGCAGATCCCGGCTGCCGTGGTGCGCTGGATGGCGCTCAGCCGGTGGCCGTCCACCTCGGTGCCCACAATCCGGGCCGAGTACGAGTCTTGCACCAACCGCCCGCCGCGCAGGCCCGAGGCGCTGGCGAACACCACGATCACATCCTGCTCGGTGGTGGGAATGGCGGCCTCGAAAATTTCCTTGAGCAGATCGCGCCGGTCGCGCAGGCGCAGGTCGTTGAGCAACAGTTTAAGAATCGCGCAATGGCCGGGGTAGCGGATGGACTTGTAATCCACCTGCCGCGCACGCCCCGCCAGGGTTTCGGTCAGCGTGCCCAGACCGCCCGAGGTGTTGAAGGCCTCGTACTCCACGCCATCGAGCGCAAAAGTCTCCAGGCCGTCGAGCGCTGCAACGGTAGTGGTCTGGCTGTCCACAATGGCCTCGCAGGGGTTGCAGTACTCGTTGATCAGGCCCTCGGTGCTCCAGGTGAGGTTGTAGCGCAGCGCCCCTTGCGGGTAGCGCGGCAGTGCGCCCACGCGCATGCGCAGGCTGTGAAGCTCGTCGAAGCGACGTGCCAGATCGTGTCCGACAATGCCGATGAAGCCTGGCGCCAGACCGCACTGGGGCATGAGCACGCTGCGCGCACCCTTGGCCAGGGCGCGGATGGCCTGGGTACTTTGCACGTCCTCGGTCAGGTCAAAGTAGTGCACGCCTGCTTGCACACACTGCGTGGCCACCCCCACGGCGCAGTGGAAGGGCAGCGCGTTGAGCACTGCATAGCGGCCACTAATGGCGGTTTGCAAGGCCGCATCGTCAGGCATTGCCAGCGTTTGCAGGCCCAGCGCAGCAACTGGTTTCAGGCGCGCCACATCGCGGTCGGCCACCAGAATGTCGTAATCGCCGCTGCGTGCAAGCAGCAAGGCCATGGCAAAACCTATATGGCCGGCGCCCAGGATGGTGATGAAACGGCGTTTGGGGGTCATGGTGTGTCTCCTTGTTTTTGGGGTGGCGCTGCCGTGCAGCACGCTTTGATGCTACGGCCCAGAGGTGTCAATGTGTAGTGTAAAAATCGTCGATTAATGAGCTTATATTCGTCATAAATACGAAATCAACCGACGATAAATATGAACACACCTCTGGACGACACCGATCGCCAGCTCTTGAGTCTGCTGCAGGCGAACGCCCGTGAGGGCACTGCCGCTCTTGCGAGGAAGCTGGGTCTGGCCCGCACCACCGTTGTGGCGCGCATTGCGCGTTTGGAGCGCTCTGGTGTCGTTGCAGGCTATGGCGTGCGCTTGGGTGCGGGCATGGACCAAGCCACCGTGCGTGCCTGGTGCAGCTTGAGCGTATTGCCGCGAACAGCACCTGCCGTGTTGCGCATGCTTGCGGGTATGGCTGAAGTAGAAGAGGTGTCCGCCGTCAGTGGCCACTTCGACTACCTTGCATTTCTGCGCTGCAGCAGCCACGAGCAACTCGACAGCCTGCTTGATCGAATCGGCCAGATGGACGGCGTCCACAAAACCCAGACCAGCATCGTGCTCAGCCGCAAAATCGACCGGCGCAGCGTATTGGGGTGAGCCGTTGGATTGCTGCCGAGCCGAATCCAGCGCGTCCGTGATGAAAACGTAGTCAATTTGGTCACGTTTTCGTCACGTCCAGAAAGACAAAGGGCTTAGCCTTGCGGCTAAGCCCTTGAATTTACTGGTGGGACGTGCGGGGGTCGAACCCACGACAAACGGATTAAAAGTCCGCTGCTCTACCAACTGAGCTAACGTCCCATCTCTTGCTGCACGGTATCAATGCACTGCGCAGCAAAGCCTTGAATTATACATTTTTCTCGCGCTTTGCCAGCGCATCCAGCATCCAACCTGCGGCGCACATGCCAAAAGTCGCTGTCACTGCCACAGTGGAGCCGTAACCGTGGCAGTTGAGCGAGCCGTCACTTTGCGCATTGCATGAGGTATCGGGTTGCAAAACTGTTTCACGGCTGAATACGCAATGGGTGCCAATTCTCTGATCCGCCCCGCGCGGTGCCGCGTGGTGCTTGCGCAAGCGGTAACGAAGCTGTGCCAGCAAAGGGTCGTGTGTCACCTGCGCGAGGTCTGCCACTTCCACTTTGTGGGCCAAGCGCTTGCCTCCGGCAGCTCCAGAGGCGATGAAGAGCGTTCCGCAGTCGCGCGCCCAGGCGGCCATGGCAGTCTTGGCGCGCACTTGGTCGCAGGCGTCGATGACCCCGTCAACGGAGACATCGCCCAACAAGGCTGGCCAGTTGGCGGGTTCCACGAATTCCTCAACACAGTGCACGTCGCAACCCGGGTGGATGCCGGCAATCCGTTCGCGCATCGCCTGCACCTTGGCTTGACCAAACGTGGCGTCCAGAGCATGGATTTGCCGATTCACGTTCGACTCGGCAATATGGTCCAGGTCGATCAACGTGATTCGGGACACCCCACTGCGAGCCAGTGCTTCTGCTGTCCACGAGCCGACACCGCCAATGCCGACCACCACGACATGGGCGCCGGATATTCGGCGCGCACCAGCAACCCCATACAAGCGATCAAGCCCGCCAAATCGCCGCTGCAGGTCCGGCTCCCTGCTTGCGAGCCTGTTGGTGGTCACTTCATGCGCGCCAACCGCTCTTTGGCAGTCGCTGCGGCTTCCGAGCTTGGATAGACCCGGATCAGATCTTCAAGGGTCTTGCGCGCGCCCTTGGTTTCCTTCAGCTCCATCTGGCAGTTGGCGATGGACAGTGCTGCTTCTGGTGCGCGTGCGTGGTTGGGCGCATTGGCCAACAAAGTCTTGAAGTTGGTGACCGCGTCTTTGTAGTTGCGGGTTGCGTACTGTGCGTTGCCGAGCCAGAAACGTGCTGAAGGCCCATAGCCGCTGCGCGGGTACTTGCTGATAAAGGCGCCGAAGGAATTCTGCGCATCGGCAAACTTGCTGGCTCGGAAAACCGCCATGGCGGCCTCGAAGTCCTGGGTCTCCGCAGGGTCTGCGACAAACTCCTGCCCATCAAGCGTAACTTTGCTGGGTTCGAACTTGCGCAGGCGCTCGTCCACTCCCTGCGAAATTTCTTTCTGGTGCTGTTGCAACTCGGACACGTCGCGCACCAGTTGCTCGTTCTGCCCGCGCAGTTTGGCTATTTGCACCTGCAGGCCCTCGATCTGGGTCTGCAGGTCGAGCAGGCTGCGGCGCAATTGCGCCGAATCTTCGCCCGATCGACGCAAATCGTCACCAGCGCGCTGGTTCGATTGTTGCAGCGTGTCGATGCGTTGGCGCAATTCGATGATCGCGCGCCGCGCCTCGTCATCATCAAACAGTGCAGCGTGGGCCGGGGCAGCAAGGCTCCCCACCAGCACGCAGGCAAGCGCGACAGCAGGGCCTAGGTTTCGCTTGGGGATCATTGCTTAGCGGTAGACGAGTTCAGCGCGGCGGTTCTTCGCGTAGGCCTCTTCGTTCATGGCATCGACCGCGGGCTTTTCCTTGCCAAAGCTCACCGCCTCCATCTGGCTATCGGGTACGCCCAAAAGAGCCAGCGCACGGCGCACGGCCTCAGAACGCTTCTGGCCAAGTGCCAGGTTGTATTCGCTGCCACCACGCTGGTCGGTATTGCCTTCAATCACCAGCTTGCGTGCGGTGTTGGCTTTCAAAAAGCGTGCATGGCCTTCGATGAGCGACTGGAACTCGGGCTTGATGACGTAGCTGTCGTAGTCAAAGTAAATGACGCGTGCAACCCCCACCGGGCCGGCGGCATCCCGCGCGGAGGCGTTGAGATCAACCCCTTGAACCCCGCTCTGGCCTGCATTGCCGGAATTGGCACCATTGCCCGTGGCAAGCGCGGCACCCGATTTGTCGGTTACCGGAACGTTGTCGAGGTCTACACCCGAACTGCATCCTGCCAGCACCACAAGGGCTGCTGCAAGAAAGGAAACGCGTTTGATCATGTGAATGCTCCTGAAATATCGATAGAGGTGAATTGAATAAAGTTCATTGTTTCTGGAACGGACCCCAGTCTGGCTCACGAATGTCGCCACTCTGCCCTGCCAGACGCGCTTTGATCTTGCCGTCGAGCGTGGTGGTCATGAGCGATTCACGGCCCTGTTGCTGGGTGGCGTACACGATTAAGCGGCTGTTGGGTGCAAAGCTGGGGCTCTCGTCGGCATTGGAGTCGGTGATCGAGCGCACGGTGCCATTGGTCAAATCCATCACGTGAAGCTTGAAGGCTCCGCTCATACGGGAGATGTAGGCCAGCCAGTGCCCGTCCGGGCTGAGTGCGGGCGAGATGTTGTAGCTGCCGTCGAAAGTGATGCGCTCTGGCGCACCGCCCGATACGGGCACACGGTAGATTTGCGGTGCGCCACCGCGGTCGCTGACGAAATAAATGCTTTTCCCATCGGCCGAATACACCGGCTCGGTGTCGATACCGGAGCTCTGCATGAGGCGGCGCGGTTCGCCACCGTTGGCGTCGATGGTGTACAGCTGTGAATTTCCATCGCGGCTGAGCGTCACCGCCAGACTGCGGCCGTCGGGAGCCCAGGCCGGCGCGCTGTTCGAACCGCGGAAGTTGGCAATCAGCCGGCGGCGGCCGCTCGCGACGTCGTGCACGTACACCACGGGCTTGCGCGATTCGAAGGACACATAGGCAATTTGCCCACCACTGGGCGACCAGGCCGGCGAAATAATAGGCTCGGGGCTGGCGAGCGCAGCCTGCGCATTTTCGCCATCGGCATCGGCCACCCACAAGGTGTAGCGCGAGCCAGTCTTGGTTACATAGGCCAGGCGCGTCGAGAAAATGCCCTTCTCGCCGGTGAGCTTTTCATAGACGAAGTCGGCAATGCGGTGGGCGACCAGTCGCAGGTCGGCCTGCACCACCACATAACTCTGGCCGCCCAAATCTTGCCCACGCACCACGTCCCACAGGCGAAAGCGCACGTCGTAGCGCCCATCGGCCAGACGCGTCATGCTGCCGCTGACCAGGGAATCGGCAGCCTTTTGTCGCCACAGTGCGACGTCCGGCCTGCTGGTCTCGTCCAGCAGGGCCCCGGTGGTGTCGACCGCACGAAACTGGCCACTGCGCTCCAGGTCGGCCTGGACGATGGCAGCGGCTTTTTGGGGTGCCTGGGCTTCGCCGCGAAACGGTGCAATGGCAATAGGCAGTTGCGTCAGGCCCACGCCCGAGACTTCGACACGAAACTGGGCCAGTGCAGGCAGGGTGGCCACTGCGCCGAGGCCGGCAAGCAGGAGACGCCGGGACGGCGCGAAAAAGGAGGGGGGATGAGAGCTTTGGAGTGTCATTCGCAAAAGGCAGCAGCCGTTCAGGAGACGGCTGTCAGGTATGAATGTTACACACTGCGAGCACGCTTCCCTGTCACAAATCGTTGGCAGGGCCGCAAAAAGTAGAATTGCCAGCCCATGCCCTCTACCGACCACGCCCCTGCGGCGCCGAAAAATCGCCCGCCCGAAGTGGCCCCTGCATCGCTACTGGCGCGCCTGTCGCGTCTTTCCGGCTATTTTCAAGGCCAACGCCTTGCCTGGAGCGTGGCGGTGGTGGCGACCGTGGTGGGCGCCGTCACAGAGCCATTGATTCCTGCGCTGCTCAAGCCCTTGCTTGATCGAGGGTTTACACAGGGCAACCTCCAGCTGTGGGTGGTGCCGCTTGCGATCATGGGGGTGTTCTTGGTGCGAGGAATGGCCCAGTTTGTCGGGCAATACGCGCTGGCACGCATTGCGAACGAAGGCATGCTGATCCTTCGCCAGACCTTGTTTGCGCGCTTGCTGGCAGCCGACATGGGGCTGTTTTCGCGCCAGTCGGCAAGCATGCTCTCCAATACGGTGGTGTACGAAGTGCAAACCGGGGCCACCCTGCTGGTGCAGGCACTGCTCGGGCTTTCGCGCGACGGCTTCACGCTGATCGCGCTGCTGATGTACCTGCTGTACCTCAACTGGCAGCTCACTCTGATCGTCGGCGTGGTAGTGCCGGGCGTGGCCTGGATCATGAAGACCCTCTCGCGCCGGCTATACCGCATCACCAAGACCAGCCAGCAAGCGACCGATGCCCTCGCCTACGTGGTCGAAGAAAACGTGCTGGCGCACCGCATGGTGCGGCTGCATGCGGCGCAAGCAGGCCAGTCAGAGCGTTTTGGCGTGCTCAGCCGCAACCTGCGCGGCTTGGCCATCAAGGCCACCATCGCTTCTGCCGCGATGACACCCCTCACCCAGTTACTGGCTGCCGCGGCGCTCTCGGCGGTGATCTGCACAGCACTTTGGCAAAGCCAGGGGCAAGCAGCGGTGGCGAAAGAGGTGACCGTGGGCGGGTTTGTGGCCTTTATCACCGCCATGCTGATGTTGATTGCCCCCATTCGCCGCTTGGCCGATGTGGCCAATCCGATCACACGCGGGGTCGCCGCATTGGAGCGTGGCTTGTTCTTGCTTGGCGAAACACCCGCTGAAACAGGCGGCAGCCACACCAGCGAACGGGCCCAGGGCGCCATCGCATTCGACAACGTGAGTGTGACGTTTGCAGTCGACCGCCCTCCAGCGCTCGACCGCGTGAGCTTTACCGTGCGTCCGGGTGAAATCGTCGCGTTGGTGGGCCCCTCGGGCGCTGGAAAAACCACGCTGGCCAATCTGCTGCCGCGCTTTGTCGCTTGCGATGCTGGCCAGGTGCTGCTCGATGGCCACGCGCTGGAGACTTGGGATCTGGCCAGCTTGCGCGCGCAGTTTGCCTTTGTCAGCCAGGACGTGGTGATGTTCAACGATACGCTGGCGGCCAACGTCGCACTGGGCGCCGCCCCGGACAGGGCGCGCGTACAGAGCTGCCTTGCCGCAGCCAACTTGGCCGAGCATGTGGCGGGCTTGCCGCAGGGCATGGACACACCCGTGGGCCACAACGCGACGCAACTCTCCGGCGGCCAGCGCCAGCGCCTGGCGATCGCTCGGGCGCTCTACAAGGATGCGCCCATTCTCATCCTGGACGAAGCCACGTCGGCGCTGGATACCGAGTCCGAGAGGCTGGTGCAGGACGCGCTGGCCCGGTTGATGCAGGGGCGAACCACCATCGTGATTGCCCACCGGCTCTCAACCATCGAACACGCCGACCGCGTGGTCGTCATGGACCGCGGCCATATCGTCGAGCAAGGCACGCACCAGGAATTGATGGCAATGGAAGGCTTGTACGCCCGCCTCCAGTCGCGGCCTACCCCGGGCGCGTAAACAAAGCCAGCGCTACCAGTGTCCGCGCTGCGGCTGGCGCCTGCGAATCGCGTCGGCAATGCTTTGCGCCACATCCTTGCGTTCGGCGCGCAGCGCGAAATCCACCGCAGAGAGCCGCAACTGGTTGCGCAGCGACGGGTCGGCCCCCTCGCTCAGCAGCAGTGCCACCGATTCGCTGGTGCCGTACTGTGCGGCCATCATCAGCGGCGTGCTGCCGTTGGGCGATGCCGCGTCGATATAGGCGGAATGCTCCAGCAGCAGGGAAATAATGTCCGTTTGGTACTTGCTCGATCCTGACGCTGCATAGTGCAGTGGGGTCCAACCCGGGTGGTTGATATCGGCGTCACGGGCAATCAGCGCGCGTGCCATCTCCAGTTGGCCGCGCAGCGCTGCAAACATCAAAGGGGTTTCCTGATGGGCATTGCGCAGATTGACGTTCGTCTCGGGGGCGCGAATCAGGACAGCGGCCACGCGCAGCGCATCGGCCTGCAGAGCAACGGACAGACCAGGGGTGCCGCGGGTATCGAGGCTGTTGGGGTCGAAGCCCCGGCGCAGCAAATCTTGTACGGTGCTCGCATCGTCGCGCTGGATGGCGGCAAAAAAGTCCTCGAACGAGCCTGCTCGTGCTGCCGGCATCACGAGCAGCGCGCACAGACTGATCACACCGCGCCGCCCTAGCATGCCGCCACCCGCGCAAACAGCTGATCAAAGTTGTGGCTGGTGGCCTCGGCCACCGCTTCCACGGCGATCCCCCGCACCTGTGCGATCTGCTGCGCCACATAGGGCACGTACGCAGGGGAGTTGGTCTTGCCGCGAAACGGCACTGGCGCCAGGTAGGGGCTGTCGGTTTCGATCAGCAGCCGGTCCAGCGGCACAAAGGCGGCCACGTCGCGCAGATCCTGGGCATTTTTAAAAGTGATGATGCCCGAGAACGAAATATAGAAACCCATATCGAGCGCCGCGCGCGCCACAGCCTGCGACTCGGTGAAGCAGTGGAAAACACCCCCTGCGCGGTGGGCCGCTTCGCCCTGGCTCTCTTCACGCAGAATGGCAAGCGTGTCATCTGAGGCGCTGCGGGTGTGGATGACGAGCGGAAGGCCGCAGGCGCGCGCTGCGCGGATGTGGGTACGAAAGCGTTCGCGCTGCCACCCGAGATCGGCAATGCTGCGCCCACCTTTGCGGTCCTCCATGCCGTAGTAGTCCAACCCCGTTTCGCCGATGGCCACAACGCGGGGCAGCGCGGCGCGCGTCAGCAAGTCTTGAACGCTGGGCTCCTGCACGCCTTCGTTGTCCGGGTGCACCCCGACGGAACACCAGAAGTTGTCGTGCGCCAGCGCCAGGGCATGCACGTCGGAAAATTCTTCCAGCGTGGTGCAGATGCACAGCGCCCGCTCAACTTGGGCCTGTGCCATCGCCTCGCGGATGGCGGGCAGCTGTGCCGCCAGTTCAGGAAAACTCAGATGGCAGTGGGAATCGGTAAACATGGGCACGACGCTTGGTGCGCCGGTTCAATCAACGGCGTGGCCCTCGGGCCGCACCGCGTGCAATCAAATGGTTTGCGTGGGACGCTCGGAGCCCAGGGCGGTGCCGAGGATTTCCTCGATCTTGTGCTTGAGCTGGCGTGACTTTTCGTCCTTGGGGAACTGGATGCCCACACCCTGGGTGCGGTTCCCACCAGCGCGCGCTGGCGTGACCCAGGCCACCCGACCAGCCACGGGATAGCGCTGCGTATCGTCTGGCAGCGTCAGCAGCACATAGACATCATCGCCCAACCGGTACTCGCGCGGCGTCGGCACGAAGATACCGCCCTCGACAAAAAAGGGAATGTAGGCCGCGTGCAGAGCGCCCTTTTCCTTGATGGCCAACTGCATCACACTGGGGCGGGGGGCCGTAGGGGCGGTGGGGGTACTGCTCATGGGGTATTTTGGGCGATGGCTGCGGCCGAGTGTAGGACGTTTCTCGCCTGCGCGACAAGCGCCTCCAGCATCAAGGGAACCACGAAGGGGTGGTCGGCGGTACGGGTCGCTTGCGCCAGTTCCTTGCTCCAGCGCGCCAGGACGGCAAGACCTGGCGGCGGCGGCAAATCAGCCGTTTCGAAATAGCGCGGTGCGGCGCCGGTGCTCACGACCTGCAGGTCGTGGCAGAGCTTTTGCAGCGCGGCAATGGCCTCGCTGGGGTTCCAGCCTTCCACGGCACGCACGTCGCCCCGCTGCATGGCCTTGGGGAAGGCGGCCCAGGCCGCCGGGCTGGCGCCGGCCTTGGCGAAGTTCAGTGCATCGTCTGGCCTGCCTCCGGCGGCGCGCAGCAGCACCGCAGCCACCTCGGCTGCGACGCCCTGTTGCGCCAGCCATTGCAGCACCTGCTCTTTTGGCGGCCAGTGCAGCGCGTGCGCCATGCAGCGGCTGCGGATGGTGGGCAACAAGGCGTGGGCTGCCTCGGTAGCGAGCACGAATCGGGTATCGCCAGCAGGCTCTTCCAGGGTTTTCAGCAGGGCGTTGGCGGTGATGGCGTTCATCTGTTCGGCCGGGTAGACCACCACCACCTTGCCACGCCCGCGTGCGCTGGTGCGCTGGGCGAACTCGACGGCGTCGCGCATGGCGTCCACGCGGATTTCGCGGCTGGGCTTGCGCTTCTTGTCGTCGATGTCGGCCTGGGCCTTTTCGGGCAGCGGCCAGCCGCGCGCGAGCATGTCCGTCTCGGGCATCAGCACCGCCAGGTCGGCGTGGGCGTGCACGCCAATGGCGTGGCAGCTGGGGCACTGGCCGCAGGCACCTTCGGCGCCAGGCGCTTCGCACAGCCAGGCACGGGCCAGCTCCATCGCCAGCGTGAACTGGCCCAGTCCCGAAGGGCCGTGCAGCAACCAGGCATGGCCCCGCTGCGCCAGCAACTGTGTGCGCTGGCTGGCAAGCCACGGTGGCACGCTCACTTTGGCCCTCCATTGGCAGCCACCATGATGGCCAGCCAGCCACGGCGCACCAGGGCGTTGGTGAGCTGCTGCCACACGGCGTGGCGCGATTGCGCCCCATCGATACGCACAAAGCGCTCTGGCGCGGCCTGGGCACGGGCGGCATAGCCCTGGGCCACACGCTCGAAGAAAGCGGCATCCTGCGCCTCGAACCGGTCGGGTGCGCGTGCCAAGGCCAGGCGTTCAGCGGCGACTGCAGGCGCCACATCGAACCACAACGTGAGGTCAGGTTCCAGCATCAAATCAGGCTCTACCGCAATGCCTGTCTGCACCATGCGCTCCAGAAGTGATAGCGTTTCCAGGCTAAAGCCGCGCCCGGCGCCCTGGTAGGCAAAGGTGGCGTCGGTAAAGCGGTCGCACAGCACCACCTCGCCGCGCGCCAGGGCGGGCGCAATCACCTGGCAGATATGGTCGCGCCGGGCGGCAAACACCAGCAGGGCTTCGGTCAAGGCGTCCATGGTGCGGTTCAGCAGCAGCTCGCGCAGCGACTCGGCCAGCTCGGTGCCGCCCGGCTCGCGCGTACGCGCCACCGTGCGCCCCTGGGCACGAAAGGCGTCGGCCAGCGGTTCGATGTGCGAGGACTTGCCGGCACCATCGATGCCCTCGAAGCTGATGAATAAACCTCTGGTTGCCATGCGGTACGTTCCTTAATGGCCGCGCTGGTAGCGGTCGACGGCGCGGTTGTGCTCTTGCAGCGAACTGCTGAAATGGCTGCTGCCATCGCCCCGTGCCACAAAGTACAGCGCCTGGGTGGGTTCAGGCCGCACAGCGGCAAGCAGCGAGGCCTTGCCGGGCATGGCGATCGGCGTGGGCGGCAGACCTGGGCGGGTGTAGGTGTTGTAGGGCGTATCGGTCTGCAGGTCGCGCTTGCGCAGGTTGCCGTCAAAGCGCTCCCCCAGGCCATAAATCACCGTAGGGTCGGTCTGCAGCAGCATGCCGGCGCGCAGGCGGTTGGTGAACACCCCGGCCACCAGGGCGCGGTCGGCCTCACGCCCGGTTTCCTTCTCGACGATGCTGGCCAGCACCAGGGCTTCATCGGGCGACTTGAGCGGGGTGTCGGCGGCGCGCTGCTCCCACGCAGCGGCAAGCTGCCGGTCCATGGCGTGCAGGGCGCGGCGCAGCACCGCGAGGTCGCTCGCGCCTTTGGCGTAGGTGTAGGTATCGGGGAAAAACCGCCCTTCGGCCGCCACACCGGTGCGGCCCAGGCGGTCCATCAGTGCGGCATCGGTCAGGCCGGCGCTGTCGGGCTTCAACTCGGCCTGGGCCAGGGCGGCGCGCACCTGGCGGAAGTTCCAGCCCTCGACGAGAGTGAGCGCGCGCAGCGTTTCATCGCCGCGCACCAGCTTTTCCAGCAGGCTGCGCGGTGTGGTGCCGGGCAAGATTTCGTAGTTGCCTGCCCTGATCAGCCGGCTTTGGCCCGAGAGGCGAAACCACCAGTACAGCAGCCGCGCATCGGTGTGCACGCCAGCGGCTTGCACATCGCGTGCCACGCCGCGCGGGGCCGTGCCGGGCTCGATGGCCAGCTCGACAGCCGCGTCGCCCATGGGCAGCGGCGCGTGCAGCCACCACGCAGCCGCCGCAGCAAGCGCCAGCACCAACAACAACAAACCTTTGAAAGCGCGACGCACAACCCTGCTACCTGCAATGAATGGGAGCCCGGAATGATAATTGACGCATGACAACCCCCTTTGATGGCATCACCCCCCTGCCCCACCTCGGCGTGATCCGCGCCGAAGGCGATGACGCCGTGAAATTCCTGCACGGCCAGCTCACCCACGACTTCGCCCTGCTGGACCTGCAGCATGCCCGGCTGACCGCATTTTTGTCGGCCAAGGGCCGCATGCAAGCGAGTTTCATCGGTTTCAAGCGCAGTCCCACCGAGGTGCTGTTGGTCTGCAGCCGTGACCTGTTGACGCCTACGCTCAAGCGCATATCCATGTTTGTGATGCGTGCCAAGGCAAAGCTGAGCGATGCCAGCGAAGAGTTCCTGCTCTATGGTTTGGCAGGCAGTGCTATTGAAAAAGTAGCTGGTAGCGCAATGCAGACAAGCGCTAAGGCCGATTTAGGCAATATTTCCATCATCGGATTGCCACCCGCCGACACCGTGCCCCGTGCCCTGTGGGTCGCGCCTGCCGGCACCCCTGCGCCTGAGGGCACGCCGTTGGCCGAAGGCGTATGGGCCTGGGGCGAAGTGCAAAGCGGCGTGGCGACGCTGACAGCGCCGCTGGTCGATACCTTTGTGCCGCAGATGCTCAACTACGAATCGGTCGATGGCGTGAGCTTCAAAAAAGGCTGCTACCCCGGCCAGGAGGTGGTCGCGCGCAGCCAGTTTCGCGGGGCGATCAAACGGCGCGCGTTCATCGCCCATGCCGATGCTCCATTGCATGCGGGCGAGGAGGTGTTCAGCGCAGCAGAACCCGAGCAAGCCTGCGGTATGGTGGCGCAAACGGCTCCTGCGCCCGGCGGCGGCTCGGACGCCATCGTGGTGCTGCAGCTCTCTGCCGCCGAATCCGGCGCTCTGCATGCCGGCAGCGCGGACGGCCAAGTTCTTCGCTTGGGCACCCTGCCCTACGCGCTCAAGGACGACCTGTAACCAGCGCGCGCTGCATGGGCACATGCGGCAGACCGGCTTCTTCGTAGCGCGGGCCACTCACCGCAAAACCGGCGCGCTCATAGAACGCCTGCGCATTCGCCTGGGCATGCAGCACGACCTGGTGGTCGCCGCGATCGGCTGCGGCCTGCACCAGGGCGTCGAGCATCTGCCGCCCCAGGCGCCCGCCGCGCAGCGCCCGGTGCACGGCCATGCGGCCAATGCGCGAGACGCCCGGTGAAAGCACGACCAGCCGACCCGTGGCCACTGGCTGGGAGAGCCTGTTCATCACCAGCGCATGCAGCGCCGTCGCGTCCTGCCCGTCCATTTCAATCGCGGGCGCTATGCCCTGCTCATCGATAAACACGGCCTGGCGCACACGTGCAGCGCGCTCGCCCAGATCCTGCCAGGCGCCCAACTGGATGTGCGTCGGGCTCTCGCCGGCCTCGAACCCGGCAAACAGCTCGCGCAGCAGCGGCGGCACCGAAATGGGCCGCTGGTTCGCGGGGTCGGCAAACACGTAAATCAGCTCGCCCGAAACCAGCAGTTGCTCGCCACGAAAGATGCCGCCGTCGAACTGCACCGAGCTATTGCCCACGCGCAGGCAGCGCAGGCCAACGGTCAGCAGATCGCCCTCGCGCGCCGACGCGTGGTATTCGAGCGTGGCTTTTTTCAAATACATCTCGCCGCCGAGCTGCTGCATGGCGTCCTCGTACGGCAGTGCCAGCGCGCGCCAGTAGTCCGTCATCGCCGTATCGAAATAGGTCAGGTAGTGCGCGTTGAAGACGATGCGCTGCATGTCGATTTCGGCCCAGCGCACGCGCAGACGCGATTGGCAACGGTAGTCTTGCAATGGCATGGATGGCTTCCTTACACAAGATTGAACGCAGCGCGCAGCGCAGCCGCCGCGTCGGCATGGGCGGTGCGTGCCGCGGGGATGGCGCGGCCCATTTTGATGAATTCGTGCGTGACGCCCCGGTAGATTTCCAGGTCCACTGGCACGCCGGCAGCGCGCAGCTTGTCGGCGTAATCGATGCCCTCGTCCACCAGCGGGTCGCATTCGGCCAGGCCGATCCATGCCGGCGCGACACCTTCCACATCCGGGGCGAGCAGCGGTGCAAAGCGCCAGTCTTCACGCTCGGCCCGGTCGCGCACGTACTGGCCGAAGAACCAGGAGATGGCGGGCTCATCAAGCACCAAACCATGGGCGAACTGCTTGTGCGAGGGCGTGTCCTGGTGCGCGGCACAACCGGGGTAGAAGAGAAGTTGCAGCGCCAACGGCAGGCCGGCGTCGCGCGCCAAGATGGCATTGACGGTCGCCAGCGTGCCGCCCGCACTGTCGCCACCCACTGCAATGCGCTGAGAGTCCGCACCCAGTTCCTGCGCGTGGGCCGCCAGCCAGGTGAGCGCGTCCCAGGCATCATTCGACGCTGTAGGAAAGCGGTGTTCGGGCGCCAAACGGTAGTCGAGCGACACCACCATGCAACCGGCCAGCCGCGCCAACTCGCGGCACAGAATGTCGTGCGTGGCGCTGCTGCCAATGGTGAAACCTCCGCCGTGCAGGTACAGCAGCACCGGCAAGCGTGCAGCGCGCGACGGCGCCACCAGCCGGGCGCCCAACTGGGCACCATCCCGTGTCGGAATGGCCAGCGTTTCTACCCGCTCCATCGCGGCGCGCGGCACTTCGAGAATGTCGGCACCTAGCGCATACACTGCGCGCGCCTGCTCGGGAGACAGCGTGTGCAACCGCGGCCGCCCGGCACGCTCCATGCGTTCAAGCACGCCGCGCATCTGCGGCGCCAATCGGCTGGCGTGAATATTGGGATGCGCCTGGGTCACTTGAAGATCACGCGCACGGGTTGAGCGCCCGGCAGGCCCTGGTAATTGGCCTGTACGTGTAGGCCTGCCTTGGGCGGGAGCAGCGGTGAGAACGAACCCAGGCTCAGCAGATCGCTCGGCTTGAGCGTGATGTTTTCTTTCTGCAGCGCCTCAGCCAGCCAGACCACTGCGTTGAGCGGGTGCTCCAGCAGGTCGCTGCCCTTGCCGCCACCGAGCAGGTAGCCCGAGCCATCCGTGAGCGTCACCTGCATGTCGCGCAAGGCGTCCAGCATGGCGTAGCGCTCAGCGCGCGTCACCGGCACGGGAATGGGCGTGCCGGCCACACCCAGACGCGCGCCGACGTTGATCGCGCTCACTGCCGCGCCGTTGAGCTTCGGAGGCGCCTGCACCATCAAATCGGGCAGCTCGATGAAGGGAATGACCTGGTCAATCGCCTCCAGCACCTCCATGGGGGTGCGCGCATGGTTGATGCTGGCGCTCTTGACCCGCACCAGCATGTCGGCCTCGTACAGCGGGCGGGCGCCAAATGCAGCGGGCACCTCTGCACTGCTTGGTAGCACCATGCCTTCGTACAGCTTGCCCCACACGGGTTGATCGGTATGGAAGCGCTTTTGCACTGCGGTGTTGGTGAGGCCCGCTTTGTAGCCAATGACCTTGCCCATCTTCTGTGCCAGCAAACTGTTGAACTTGGCGCGCGTGCAGGCGCCATCCGCATCCGACAGACCTTCGGGGTTGGCGGCGGGCGTGCGTGCGGCGTAGTGCTCGGCCATTTCTGCAACTTGCACATCGCTCAGGCAGGCGGCATGGGCCGATGTCGCCGCGGCGACGCCAAGGGCCAGGGAGGCCAGGGCGATGAGGGTTTGCTTGCGTGGCATGCGTGTCTCCCGGTTGTAAAGTGTGTGGGTCTATCGTAGCGGGAACGCCTCCAATCGCCATGTCACTCATTTACTACCTTACCCAGATTCAGTTCGAGCATGGCGCCGTGCGCCTGCTGCGCCAGGAATGCGAGCGCGTGGGCATCCAGCGCCCGTTGGTGGTGACCGACCCAGGTGTCAAAGCGGCCGGCGTGCTGCAAACGGCGCTGGATGCGCTGGGCGACCTGCCCGTGAGTGTGTTTGACCAGACGCCATCCAACCCCACAGAAGCCGCTGTGCGCGCGGCCGTGGCGGTGTACCGTGCCGGCAACTGCGACGGCCTGGTGGCGGTAGGCGGCGGCTCGGCCATCGATTGCGCCAAGGGCATTGCCATTGCCGCCACACACGAAGGGCCGCTGACGCACTACGCCACCATCGAGGGCGGCTCGCCCCGCATCAGCGAACGCGTGGCTCCGCTGATTGCCGTGCCCACCACCAGCGGCACCGGCAGCGAGGTGGCGCGCGGCGCCATCATCATCGTGGACGACCACCGCAAGCTTGGTTTTCACTCCTGGAACCTGCTGCCCAAGGCCGCCATCTGCGACCCCGAACTGACGCTGGGCCTGCCGCCGATGCTCACCGCAGCCACCGGCATGGACGCCATCGCCCACTGCATGGAAACCTTCATGTCGGCGGCCTTCAACCCGCCCGCCGACGGCATTGCGCTCGATGGCCTTGAGCGCGGCTGGGGCAGCATTGCGCGCGCCACGCAAGATGGCAGCGACCGCGAAGCGCGCCTGAACATGATGAGCGCCAGCATGCAGGGCGCCATGGCGTTTCAAAAAGGGCTGGGCGCGGTGCACTCGCTCAGCCACAGCCTGGGTGGCGTGAACCCGCGCCTGCACCACGGCACGCTCAACGCGATGTTCCTGCCGGCCGTGGTGCGCTTCAACGCCGAGGCGCCTTCGGTGCAAAAGGACCGGCGCCTGGAGCGCATGGCCGGCGCCATGGGGCTGGCCTCGGCGAGCGACATCCCGGACGCCATCCGCGACATGAGCGCCCGGCTGGGTCTGCCCTCAGGGCTTGCCGCCATGGGCGTGACTGAGGATCAATTCGACGCGATCATCAAAGGTGCCATGGCCGACCATTGCCACAAGACCAACCCGCGCGTCGCAACGCCTGATGAATACCGCGCCATGCTGCGCGAATCGCTCTGAAAGCACCAATAAGAACGAAACACTAGACCAGGTAGTCCAGCCCGGCCGCCTCGGCCTCAGTCTCGGTATCGAGCTTGGGCGCACTCCAGTCGATCGGGTCCTGGTGCAGCACCATGTCGATATCGAGGCCCAGCGGCAATCCCACCTGGTCGGGGAAACTCACCGCCAGCTCGCGCTCTTCGAGCCCTGCTTCGCGTGCGCGCACCCGCCAGGCGGCCAGATGCAGGATGCCGGCAAGCGGTTCGTAGGTGTCGTTCTCAAAGGGCGCGTGCTGGTAGTTAAGCGCATCGACCACCGCCTCGGGCAGTTGCCAGCGCCGGGCCAGCGCACCGCTTACCCGGCCATAGCAAAAACCGAAGATGCGCGATTCCAGTTTGGCGCGGCGCAGGTCCAGCGGCGCCACCAGCGTGTTGAGCGATTGCGCCCGCTCCGGGTCACCCAGATGGATCACCAGTTCGCCCAGGCCGTGCAGCAGGCCGGCGGTGTACGCCGCCGCCTGGTTGTGGTGCACGTGGCCGGCGAGCGAACGCGCCAGTTTGGCCGTGTGCAGGCTGTAGCGCCAGAACTGCTGCATGTTGATGCCCGGCACCGAGCGCGACGTGGTGCCCAGCGGCGCGGAGGCGACCAACTGGCGCAATTGCCCGGTATCGGCCAGCGCCAGCGCCTCTGGGAGGCCGGCGACCTGGCGCGGGCCGCCGAATTCGTCCGAGTTGGCCAGGCACAGCAGGCGCGCAGCCAAGGCCGGATCGGTGGCAAAAAACTGATTCACCCGCCGCAGATTGGGTTCGTCCTGTGCCAGCTCGGCCATCAGCAGCGCAACGGCGCGCGGCAGGCTCGGGAACGCTGGTGGCGAGGCCAGCAGTGCATTCAAATCCATGGGATCGGCGCTGCGTTGGTTGGGACGCGCTGATTATCCACGGCAGCACATCCGTCAGTTCAAGCGGGTGGCCAGTAAAGCCGCCAAGACTGTCCTGCCTCAGCGATTGCGCAGTTTGGCAAAGGCCGACGCCATGGCTGAGGGCGCCGCCGCGTCGCGGCTGCGCGGCGCGTTCTGCCCACGCCCTGCCCCCTCGAACCGGTTTTCACGCGGCCCCCTGGCGCCGCCCGCCCCCGATGGGGCTTCGCCGAGCTTCATCGACAGGCCGATGCGTTTTCGCTCAATGTCCACCTCCATCACCTTCACGGTGACGATGTCGCCGGTCTTGACCACTTCGCGCGCGTCGTTGACGAACTTGTGCGCGAGCTGGCTCACGTGGACCAGTCCATCCTGGTGCACGCCCAGGTCGATGAAAGCGCCGAATTGGGCGACGTTGCTAACCGTGCCCTCCAGCACCATGCCTTCGCGCAGATCGCGGATATCGTCCACGCCTTCGTTGAAACGCGCGACCTTGAAGTCCGGGCGCGGGTCGCGGCCGGGTTTTTCCAGTTCGGTCAGGATGTCTCGCACCGTGATGACACCAAACTTTTCATTGGCAAACAGCTCGGGTTTGAGCGTCTTGAGCATGTCGGCGCGGCCCATGAGTTCGGCCGCCGGCTTGCCGGTCTTCGCCATGATGGCTTCGACCACCGGGTAGGTTTCCGGGTGCACGCCGGTCACATCCAGCGGGTTGTCACCCCCACGAATGCGCAGGAACCCAGCGCTCTGCTCGAACGTGCGGGCCCCCAGGCCGGCCACGTCCATGAGTTGCTTGCGGCTCTTGAAGGCGCCATTGGCATCGCGCCAACGCACCACCGCCTTGGCGACGCTGGCCGAGAGGCCTGAGACGCGGGACAGCAGCGGCACGCTGGCGGTGTTCAGGTCCACGCCGACCGAGTTCACGCAGTCTTCGACCACGGTGGCCAGCGTGCGCGCCAGCTCACTCTGGTTCACATCGTGCTGGTACTGGCCCACGCCAATGCTCTTGGGATCGATCTTGACCAGTTCGGCCAGCGGGTCCTGCAGGCGCCGGGCGATGCTGGCGGCGCCGCGCAGGCTCACATCCACGTCGGGCATTTCTTGGGACGCGTATTCGCTGGCCGAATAGACCGAGGCGCCGGCTTCGCTGACAACTATCTTTTCGATAGCTGGATGCGCTTGTCCATCCTGCGCTGGAGACCGTTTTTGCATCAATTTTATGAGCTCACCTGCGAGCTTGTCGGTCTCGCGGCTGGCGGTGCCGTTGCCAATCGCAATGAGCTGCACGCCGTGCTTCTCGCTCAATTGGGCCAGCGTATGCAGCGCGCCGTCCCAATCGCGGCGCGGCTCGTGCGGGAACACCGTAGCGGTCTCGACCAGCTTGCCGGTGGCATCCACCACCGCCACCTTGACGCCGGTGCGAATGCCGGGGTCCAGCCCCAGCACCACGCGGGGGCCGGCTGGCGCGGCCAGCAGCAGATCGCGCAGGTTGTCGGCAAAGACCTTGATGGCTACTTTTTCGGCGTCTTCGCGCAGGCGGGCAAACAGGTCGCGCTCGGTCGAGAGGCTGAGCTTGACGCGCCAGGTCCAGGCGACGCATTTGCGGATCAGGTCGTCCGCCGGGCGGCCCGCATGGCTCCAGCCCAGATGCAGGGCAATGCGGCCCTCGGCAATACTGGGTTTCCCCGGCTCGGGTTCGACAGGCAGCACCAGCTTGGCTTCGAGAATCTCCAGCGCGCGGCCGCGAAACACGGCCAAGGCACGGTGCGAGGGCACCCGGCCAATGGGCTCGTCGTAGGCGAAGTAGTCGCGGAATTTGGACACTTCGGGGTCGGCCTCGTTTTTGCCATCCACTTTTTTGCTGCGCAGCAAGCCCTCGGTCCACAGCCACTCGCGCAGGCCCTGCACCAGCGCCGCATCTTCGGCCCAGCGCTCGGACAGGATATCGCGCACACCGTCGAGCACGGCGGGAACGGTGGAGAAATCGGCGCCGGGCTTGCCGTCATCGAGCACCTCCGCCGGCTTGGTGAAGGCGGCCGCCTCGACCGCAGGATCAAGGGTTGGGTCGGCAAACAGTTTGTCGGCAAGCGGCTCGATGCCGAACTCGCGCGCCATCTGGCCTTTGGTGCGGCGCTTTTGCTTGAACGGCAGGTACAGGTCTTCAAGTTCCTGCTTGGTTTCGGCTTGGGCGATGGCCAGGCGCAGCGCATCGGTCAGCTTGCCCTGCTCGTCGATCGTCTTCAGTACCACGGCACGCCGGTCTTCAAGCTCGCGCAGGTACGACAGGCGCGCTTCCAGCTCGCGCAACTGGATGTCGTCCAGCCCGCCAGTGGCCTCCTTGCGGTAGCGCGCAATGAAGGGAACCGTGGCCCCGCCATCCAGCAATTCGACGGCGGCGGTGATCTGGTGCGCTCCCACCTGAATTTCACGGGCGAGCTGCTGGATGATTTTTTGCATGGAGAACGGAGTGGCAATCAGAAAAGCGGCGCAGTGTGCCACAAGGTCTTCTAGACCTTGGTTTACAGACGGCGCGCCAGCACTACCCGCAGGCAGGTGCCTCCCAGCGCCGATGGCAGGAACTGCAGCTCCCCACCGGCCTGGCGCACCCGCTCGCGCATGCTGCTCATGCCAAACCCCCCTTGCGGTGCGTCGTCCGCGCTTGCCTGGGGGAGCCCACGCCCGTTGTCGCAGACCTCGAATTGCCAGGTGTTCGAGCCCGGCAAGCGGTTCAGGGACACTCGGACGCGAGTGGCCTGCGCGTGTTGGATCACATTGCTGAGGGCTTCCTGGGCGATCACGGCCAGAAGCGGGTCGCGGGGAGCGTCCGGCAAGCTGGCGGCACTGACCTCCCACTCGATGGCAATCCCTTGCCGTGCGAGGACCGGCTGAAGGCGGTAGCGCAGCTGCGCCAATTGGTCGACGAGCGTGCGGTCCGGGTCGCCCATGGCGTCGACCAGCAGGCGCAACTCGAGCAATGCATGCTCCAGCGCGGCGCGCTGCAGGGCGTCTGTCTCCTTCGCCGGATCGAACAGGGCCAGGGCGTTGACGAGTTGCGAGCCTACGCGGTCATGCAGATCCCGGGCAATGCGCTGGCGCTCCTGCCGCAGCTCAGTACTCGGCCGAACACTGCGCCGCGGGCGCCAGCGCATCGCGCGCGGCAGTTGCACGAGCAGCAATACCAGGTGCACCGTCCCGGTGGATAACACAAGCACCCAAGTCCCATGCATCAGTGGCCCGGCCCGGGACCACAGGGTCCAGGCCACAAAGCTGGACAACGCCTGTTGCAGCAGCAGCAGGCCGAGACAAAGCAGAAGGAAGTTCAGAGGCCGGGGAAGAGACACGGAGTCTCCTTTTCGATATGCGCCGCCTGTGTACGCTCAAAACAAACCGCGAAGGGACGCAAAACGTACGGCCTGCGCGCGGGTGCGCACCTGGAGCTTGCGGTAGATATTGCGCACATGCGTATTCACCGTCATGCTGCTGATCAGCAGGCGGGCGCCGATTTCCACGCTGGTGTAGCCGCTGGCGACCAGCCTGAGCACTTCTTTTTCGCGCACCGAAAGACGCTCAGGCTCCTCTCGCGCACGCGGCGTTGGGACGGCTATTCCCGTTTTATCAAACCGCTGCAGCAGGCGGCGCGCCAGATTCGGCGTGATCGATGCCCCCCCGTTGACCACTTGCAGCACCGCTTGGGCATAGCTGCCAAACCAAGAATTCTTGCTGAGAAAGCCCGTGGCGCCCAGTTCAAAGGCACGCAGCACCTGGTCTTCATTTTCCATCACGGAAATCACGATGGTTTCCACCGACGGCCGAATGCTCTTCACATAGTCCAGCAGCTCAAAGCCCTCACCGTCGCCCAGATGCAGGTCGACCAGCAAGACGTCGAACTCGTGAAGCTTGATGGCTCGCCGCGCCTCACGCAAGCAGTCCGCCTGCGCCACCAGGAGGGTGCGCGGTTCGTTCATTAGTTCCTGCCCGATCACAAGGCGAATGTGAGGGTCGTCGTCCACCAATACGACGCGTACCGGGCGCTGTTCCTGGCCGATCATGAAATCGGGCCAGATGGACGAGGGATTGCCCATCACGGCAAATCCCCCCTGTCCCACTGCTGAATCTGCCCGGGCGGTATGCAATGGTCCGCATACCCTGGGTTGGCTGGAAAAAGTGGCCATGGCCCCCTCCAATTGCGCTTCTTGGTTCGCAAAAAACTTCGATTTATGGGCGCTGATACTGCATTGCAAATCTCTACGGGTTTCACCAACCTCTGCGCACACATTCACACGCTTGAACACTAAAAGAAACCGAAAGAAACGTCTAGCGGCAAAAACGGCAATTTATATACGTTGCACGCCTTACATATAGAAACTACCGACCCTGCTTACTCTGTTTGTTGTAGCAAGGCTGGTATCTCATGCGACTGTTGTACAGGGAAATGCAGCCAAGGTGTTGGAAATGTCTCACCAAGTTACGCTACGTCAACCTAGGTATGGAAGCAAGCGCGGGCCGGGCCCAGACTGATCCCGACAGAACACACAGGGCTTCCCCCAGTTCCACTTCGTGTAACGGCCCGGGTGTCCTGTCAAGCCAGATCGGTTGCGGAGGGACTGCAATCGGTACTCTGGTCAGCACAACTGAAGGAACTGTCATGAAAACACTTGCTCTGTTCACACTCACCGCTCTCGCGTCCGCGACAGCCTTTGCCGCCGGCCCGACTCCGACCGCGGCGGCCAAGATCGAAATCAGCGGAATGTCGATCCAGCACACCGGCGTAGACAGTAACGCGACTGTGTCCAACACAGCCAACGCCTACACCACTGCCGTCCAGAACCTCTCGAGCAACAAGGGCGACATCACCATCGCGGGCTATTCGAACCAGACTACCGAAGTGAATTCGGGTGGTCAGGTCATGAACAAGGCCGTCAATCCCGGGGACGTCGCGGTTCAGAGCCTCGCATCCAACGTGGGCAAGGTCGAGGTCAAGAAAGGCGGCACGTCCAAGCAGGATGCCACCATCAACGGTTCTGTGACGAACACGGCCAGCGGTGCCGGGTCGGTGGATAGGTGCGGTGGCGTGGACTGCAGTGACGCTGCCCTGGCCGTGCAAAGCCTGTCCAGCAACGTGGGCAACGTGACGATCGCTGGTGAGAGCACCCAAAGCACCAATGTTGGCGGCGGTAGTTCCGTAGACAACAAGGCGACGGGCGCGGGAGCCGTTGGGATTCAGTCGCTGGCTACCAATATCGGCACCGTGGCGATCGATGGCAAAAGTCATCAGGCGGTTGGTCTGATGAGGACCACCGTCACGAACTTCGCCAATGGTGCTGACACGACCGCGGTGCAAAACCTGGCCAGCAACTACGACGGCGTGAAGATCATGAGTGGGGGCCACTCTGACCAGGCTGTCACCGGCTACGGCGGCACCATCAGCAACGAAGCCAATGGCAGGTCCGCTCAGGCCTTCCAGAATCTGTCGTCCAATTTTGGCGACGTGACGATCTCCGGGTATTCCAACCAATACACGCACGTAAGCGGCACGGTGGCGAACCTGGCCAATGGTGTGAAGAGCCTCGCGGTGCAGAACCTGTCGTCCAACGACGCCTGCGATCCGCCGAACTTCAAACTGCCTGACTGCCCAACCGGCTATTGCGGCTGGGGCCGGCCAAGCTGATGTGCTGCCACAGGCTTTGGTCGGCTAAAGCCGACCAAAGCCGTTTTTCCAACGGGTAACACCAGGAGAACAGCCATGAAACGCAATTCCACAAGTGCGATGGGCAAACTCATCGTGGCCATGCTGGCCGGCGCAGCCACTTGCGCCCTGGCGGCACCGGGTGAAGATCCCGTGCACATCACCGGCAAGGTCAGTTACCTGCAAATGCCCACGGCGCCACGGTCCATATCGAGTGGCATCGTTTACAAAACCGGCATGCCGGATGACGCCAAAGCCAAGATCGCGCACTACGTCGCCAAGTCCTTCTCGGCAAATACCGAAGGCATCCAGACCGAAAAGGACGTGGTGTCGAGTGTTCAGACCAACAGCATGGGGGGCGTCACCTGCGTGCAGACGCTGCAACCCAGTGCGCCCGGTGCCGGTGGCACCATGGGTGAAGACCAGGTGGTCGTGGTCCGAGGTGACCTGGTCAACATTTGCAGGTGACCTGTACGCGAGAGCCGACAGGCAGCAACCCGATCTGGGTTCTTGCCGGCTTTTTTGGGGCTGTGGTTGACGAAACTCCGCCCGGAGTTGCTTTCGCAATAGAAGAACGAGATCGACACAAGGGGAAGGTTATGACCAAGCGCAACGCAACCTCAGGGTCCGAGCATCACCCAGCGCCCGCAGCGTGCAACTGGCTGGCGGCCACCATGACTGCTGCCGTCTTGCTGGCGGGCTGCGCCACGCCTCTGGATGCGCGCAAGGACACCGAATACCAGTCGCACGCCTCGGTAGCCGACCGCCCGGTGGTGCGCCCGGTGCGATCTGTCTCGAGTTTTTCCGAATCGCTGGTCTGCATGGACCGAATGCTGCGTGAGGCGCAGTTGCCCACCACGTTGATCACCAGCAAGCAATTTATCGATTTCTCTGGCAAGGTGCCCGTGGCGACGAAGGAGATGGTTACCACCTCGCTGTCACAGATGTCGCGCCTGAGCAATGCCTTTCGCTTCGTCGACTTCGAGGTCGATATCGCGCGTCAGGACACGGTGCAGAACCTCACGACCATTCTTCTCAACAACAACCAGATGCAGTTGCAGCGCCCAGCGCTGTATGTGTCAGGTGCGATTGCCTTTGTCGACCAGAGCGTCATCAACAACACCATGGACGCGGGCGTGTCGGGCCCGCGTGTTGACCTTGGCTACAGCCGCTCGCGCAGCGCCACGATCATCGGTCTGGAGGTCCATCTGGGGGACTTTCGCACACGCACCCTCATTCCTGGCATCGATTCCGCAAACGAGGTCGTGACCGGCAGCGGCGGCGAGGGACTTGACGTGGGGGGCCGCATTGGCACCTACGGGGTCAAGTTCAACGTCGGACACGACTATGCCGTCGGCACCGGCGCCGCGATGCGCACCCTGGTCGATCTGGCGATGATTGAAGTCGTTGGCAAGTGGGCTCGCGTTCCCTATTGGCAATGCCTGACCCTGGATCAGGCAAATCCGCACTTTCAGCGGACGATGCAAGAGTGGTACAGCGAAAGTGGCCCTGATGGGCAATTCAATCTGGTCAAGGCCTCGCTAGTCAGCCAGGGCTATCTGCCGCGCGAATCGGAAAACCTTTCGACCAACCACCCCCTCATGCGCCGTGCGCTGGCCAGATTTCAGGCCGACCGGCGTTTGACGGTAAGCGGCATCGTCGACTTTCCGACTTACGAGGCGGCACTGAACCACTTCGTGACGCTGGATGAGGCGGGCGCACTCAGTCGCATCGGCTGGAACAGCAGCGGACCCGAGGCGGTAGCCGTTGCAGACGGCGCAACCGCGCCTGCGATTGGGTTGACCACCGCCAAACCCTGGAGCATCGACTTGCAGGTCGAAAACCCGCAGCCGGCCGGCGAGCGGCCCGCATTCACTGTAGGCGAGCAGGTCTTCCTGTCGGCCACCGTCTCGCGCGCCTCGCACCTCTACTGCTACTACGCCGACAGCGCCGGGGCGGTGATGCGATTGCTGCCCAACGGACTGCAACCGAGTTCGCTGGTTTCGGCCAATGAGGCCATCCGTATTCCGGACTGGATGGCACCCAACCCCGGTTTCATCCTGGAGGCGGGCAGACCCGGAACCGAAGGCGTGATCTGCATCGCCACGCAAGAAGACGCCGCGCCCAAGCTACCCACCGACATGCAAGTGCCCGCGCTCACTGTGATGAATGGCGTGCGGGGAACGCAAGGCGTGTTGGAGCGTTTTGCCGCGGTGACCGGAGAAAACGGCCAGGTTTCGCAAGCGATCCAGTGGGTCGTGCAGCCACGCCGGCCCTCACCGCCGCCGACCGCGGCGGTGCCCCAACGCCCTGCAAGGCAATAACATGAACAGAGCCGCCACAGGTTCGGCACCATTCGGCCCGCGGCTTTGAATCGCACAGCCGACTGAGCCGTATCCCCAGGAAACCGAGCCTCGTATGAACCCCTGCAACATCACGAGACTTGCGTCCTTGCTGCTGGTGGTGCTGGCCTCCGCAGCGCCGAGCGCAAGCGCCACCGCGCGCACGCGGGCCACCGTCATCGCCCAGTTGCAAATGCCCAAGCCTACCCAGGAGCACATTGAGGCGGAGCCTGCCCCAGTGCCGCACATTGAATCGGCACCGGCAACGGTGCCACGAATCGACACCAGGCCTGGCGACGATCAGCCAAGCATTGTCGCCCCAGCGGTCACGAAGGACTCGCTTGCCCTACGCGACACGCAGCAGGCGCAAGCGGTGGATCGTGAGCTGCGGCGCTTGCTGCGCACCGCCGAGGCGCCACGCACGATCGGCAGCACCCCGCAGTCGGCCCAGGCAGCCTGGACGCTGGGCTTGATTTACCTGCACGGCGCGGGCGTTCGGCGCGACACGGCGCTGGCGCAGCGCTGGTTCGAGCAGGCGGCGCGCTTCGGGCGCGAGCCCTGGGCCTACGCCGGGCTGGCCTGGTGCTACCTCGAAGGCTGCACGGGGCCGCCCGACCCGGCGGCTGCGGGGCGCGCCATTGAGCGGCTGCGCCCGCACCACCCCGCGCGCGCCGACTTTCTGCAGTGGGTGCTGAGCATGCGCCAGGCGCCGCTGCAGGTGGCCAAGTCCGGCGTGAATCAGGATCAGGTGCTGGAGTTGCCCGACCGCCCGCTGCTCGAGAAAGCCGCTGCCGCCGGCGACATGCACGCCAACATCGAGCTGGGCATGGACGCCGTGACCAACGAGCGCTTCGAGCAGGCCGAGCAGTACTTTCGCCGCGCCGGCCCCCAGTCGCAGGCTGCACGAGCCAACTTGCAGCAGCTGGCAGCACGCGACAGCAGCCCGATCCAGGCACAACAGAAGTTGCCGCTCAGCGAAAGCGCCGAAGAGGCACTGATGACCGCGCGCAAGTACCACCGGGGCCAGGGCGTTCCGTCGAATTTCACCGAGGCGATTCGGTTTTATCGGCTGGCCGATCAGCGCGGCAGTGTGCAAGCACGGCGCATTCTGGCCTTGATCTATTCCAGGCCCGCTCCCGGTGGCGGCATCGACCCGGGCTGGATGCAGCAGCTGGCCTATGTGGACGTCGGCACGACGATTCCCACCATGGGGGTACTTGGCACCACGCACCTGCTGCACCGCGAGCCGACCCCCCTGTACGACTTGATGCCGGTGTTCTGGCGCGATCAATTGACCCAGGTCGGACGCTAAGAACTGCACCGCTGAGCAGCCCGCGAGGCTGAAGCCACCTGAAGGTTGGACGGCCAGATCGTTCAAGCCGCCCGCAACTGCCGCAGCAACTTGGTGCCCACCTCAGGCGCCTGGAAAAACGACTCCGCTGGGTTCTTCATCGCGACGATGTTCTGCATGCTTCGGCAGACTATTTTCACTCTCGATTCTTGTGCATCGCGGCGACGCGCCGGGAACTGGTGAACGCGGCCGCCAGCGCCAGGCCACCTGCCACCACCAGCGCCATCTTCTCACCCCGACCCGTGCTGGGCGGCCATGCGGTAAACAGCGCGGCCAGCAGCACGGCGCCGCCGGTCTGCCCCGTCAGCCGCGCGGTCCCCAGCATGCCGCTGGCCGCGCCGCTGCGGTGCAAGGGCGCCGACGTGACGATGGTGTGGTTGTTCGGCGACTGAAACAGTGCAAAGCCCGCCCCGCACACCGCCAAGCGCCAGGCGATGTTCAGGTCGCCCGGGCTGACGGGCAGCGCTGCGAGCAGCCACAGGCCAGAGGCAAAAATCACCATGCCAATGCCACCGAGCAAGCCATCGGGGTAGCGGCCAATCAACCGTCCCGAGATGGGCGCGACCGCCGCGATGGCGAGTGGCCAGCAGGTAATGAGCAAGCCGGCGCGCAGCGGCGTGCGGCCATAGCTCTCCAGCAGCAGGAACGGCAGGCACAAATAGGCCAGCATCTGCGCGCCAAATGCGCCCACCGAGGACGCCATGGAGAGCGCAAAGACACGGTTGCGCAGCAAGTCCACCGGAAACAAGGGCGCCGCCAGGTGCCACTGCCTGCGCAGGTACACCCAACCCACCACTCCCCCCGCAGCGAGCAGCGCCAGACCGGTGAGCGGCAAGCCGCTGGCGCCCACACTGCTGTGCATGCCCAGGCGCTCGCCACCCAGAAAGACCAGGGTAAACATGAGAATGTTCAGCCCCACGTCCAGCATGGCCGGCCGTGGGGCTCGGCTGGCCACCACGTTGCGCGGCAGGGACTTGCGCCCCATCCACAGCGTCAGCGCGCCCAGCGGCAGGTTCAGGGCAAACAACCAGGGCCAGGTCGCCACCGACAGGATGCCCGCCGCCACCGTTGGCCCGGCCACCGCCGAGAGCGCCACCACCATCGAATTGATGGCCATGCCGCGCCCGAGCAGGCTGCGCGGGTAAATGAGCCGCACCATGGCGGCGTTCACGCTCATGATGCCGGCGGCGCCCAAGCCCTGGAGCGCACGCGCCGCAATCAGCGCCGGCAGAGACGTCGCCACCATGGCAAAAATCGACGACAGGGCAAACAGCGCCATGCCCACCAGGTACACGCGCCGGTAGCCCATGCGGTCGCCCAGCGAGGCCAGCGGCAGCAGCATGACCAGGGTGGCGATCTGGTAGGCGTTGACCACCCAGACCGCGCTGGCCGCGCTGGCATGCAGTTCCCGCGCAATGCCGGGCAGCGCCAGGTTGACGATGCTGCCATCGAGCACCGCCATCGTCAGCCCCAGGATGATGACCAGCATGGCGCGGCTGCGCTCGGGCTGGGGCAGGCCGTCTTGCGGCGGGTGGGCAACGTCGGAAGGCTTCATGCGGCGAGGCCCTGCGTGCAAACGTTCAAAAGCAAAAATGGCATGGGCACGATTGTCGTGATTTGCGCCCCATCACACGGGTGCACAGTGGCAGCCCTCACGCTTGCAAGTGCCATTGCGCCAGACGATTGCGCGCGTCAAAAAAGTTGGCCACTTGCACCGTCGGGCACTGCGCCCTCGGTTGCCAGCATGCGCAGCTTGGTTGCCGCGCCGCCATGCGCAGAAAACCCGCCTGGCCGCTGGCCTGCCGCCAAAATGCGGTGGCAGGGCACCACCGGAGCGAACGGGTTGAATCCCAGCGCCTGACCCACGGCACGGGCCAGGTGCTTGCCACCCAAATCCGCCGCCAACTCACCGTAGGTGCGCGTCTGGCCTGGCGGAATGGCACAGGCCAGGGCGTAGACACGGCGCTGGAAGTCGGTCAAGCCGCTCATGTCGAGCACGATGCCACTCATATCGTGTGGCTCGCCAGCCAGCAAGGCGGCAATCTGGCCGATCGCTGAAAGCACCTCGGGTGGCGGTGCCGCCTCGGGCAGCGGGCCGGTGTAGCGCAGCAGGCGCGCGCGGGTGCCCGCGTCATCCTGCTCGGGCAATTGCACGCCGCAAATGCCACGTGGCCCCCAGGCAATGCCGCAGGGGCCGATGGCAGTACCGAACAAAGCGTGGCCTGCGGGTGCGTTCATCACTACATCTTTAATAGCTGCTCACGCTTTCCTGATAAGCGCTGGAGGCCGATTTTGCTTCAGAAATCAACCCGCCCGCAGTTGCGCGCGCAGTTGCTGGCCCAGCTCGGGCTTGTCGGCAAAGGGGTCGGTGGGGTTGCGCGCCTGCACCACGTCTTCCATCCGCGTCTGCACCGAGGCCAGCGCCTTGGGGTGGCTGAAGATGTAGAACTGGCCGCTGGCGACGGCGTCAAACACCTTGTGCGCCACTTCGGCAGCGGTGACCTTGCCGCTGCCCACGGCCTTGTCGCTCATCGCCTGGCCGATGATCTGGCTTTGCGTGGGCTTGTCGGCTGCCAGGGTGGCGGGCCGGTTGCGGTGGCTCTGGCTGATGCCGGTGGGCACGAAAAACGGGCACAGCAGGCTGGCGCCCACCTGGTCCGTCACCAGCGACAAATCCTGGTAGAGCGTCTCGGTCAGGCTCACCACGGCATGCTTGCTGACGTTGTAGATGCCCATGTTGGGCGGCGCCAGGAGCCCCGCCATGCTGGCGGTGTTGACGATATGCCCGCGCCACGCCGCATCCTGCTTGGCGGCGGCCAGCATCATGGGGGTGAACAGGCGCACGCCATGGATCACGCCCCAGAGGTTCACGCCCAGCACCCAGTTCCAATCGGCCACCGAGTTTTCCCACACCAGGCCGCCCGCGCCCACGCCGGCGTTGTTGAAGACGAAGTGCGGCGCGCCAAAGCGCTCTTGCACGGCCTGGGCGAGCTGCTCCATTTGCGCCGCATCGGACACATCCACACGCCGCGCCAGCACCTGGCAGCCCGCGGCGATGGCCTCGGATTCGGCGGCGTCAAGGGCGTCCTGCTGCACATCGACCAATACCAGGTTCATGCCGCGCTGCATGCCAATGCGCGCGCACTCCAAGCCGAAACCAGAACCAGCGCCTGTCAGAACGGCGGTCTTGCCTGCGAAGTCTTCAATCATGTGTCTGCCTTTTTAAGTACATAGCCGATACGCGGGAAATGGACATGCACCGTGCCGGCGCGCGGATCGGTTCGGCGCAAGGTGTAGTGCGTGCGGCTGGCCGCCAGCAGCGTGCCTTGCGTCGCCTCGGTGCCAAAGCTCTCGGGGGTCACGGTGACTTCGCTGCCCAGCGCAATGCCGTGCTCGTCCTGGAAGATTTCGTTTGTCAGCGGCAGGGGCTCGGCGTTGGCCGCCACGGTGATCGCGTCCTGCGCGCTGAATTTTTCCATGCGGCCGTGGCCAAGGGCCGCCACGCGGTCCATCCATTCGAGCACGGCGGGCACATGGTCGAATACGTTGGCCACGGTCGGCGTGCAAAGGCGGGTGAACCACAGCGCATGGTAGGCCGCGAAGTCCGCCACGCAGGGCTCGGCGCCAAACAGGAAGTCGTGCTCTTCCACCATGTGCGCGATGCGCCGCAGGTAAGAGCGGTAGGCGGGAGCCGCATCTTGCGTGCGCAAGCGAGTCATGTTCACGTTCATGGCCTTGCGGTCTTCGGCAAAGGCGGCGCCGGCTTCGGGTGTCAGCTTGGCAAACAGTGCCGCAATGCCCTTGGGCTGCATGTTCCAGGCCATGGAGGTCCAGAACAGCGTGCTGTCCGCCCACTGGGCAAAGATGCGCGAGACGCCCTTGAGGTGCGGCGGGAACAAGGCGGGTTCCGGCTGGCGGTGCTCCAGCACCTCGCAGATCAAGCTGGTGTCGCAGTAGATGTCGGCACCGATCTGCAGCACGGGCGTGCGCCGGTAGCCACCCGTCAGCGCCACCACGTCGGGTTTGGGCATGACGCTGGGGATGATGACGGATTTCCAGGGAAGTTGCTTGAAGCCCAGAACGAGGCGGACTTTCTCGGCAAACGGCGACGAGGGGTAATGGTGCAGGATGAGTTCCGTGCTCATGGTGTCTCCTTGGCAAGCGCTGGCTCCGTGGGGCGCAGCATCTCAATATGCGGAATGTCGTCTTCCAGGTAGGGCGCGCCCACCGGCACAAAGCCCAGCCCGCCATAAAAGCCTTGCAGATGCGCCTGCGCACTGATGCGCACCGCCCTGCCCGGCCACGCTTTGGCGCAGCGCGCCAGGCCCTCGGCCACCAGCACACGGCCCAGACCCTGGCCGCGTGCCTCGGGGGCGGTGACCACACGGCCAATGGAGGGCTCGGCAAACTTGGCCCCAGGGTCCACCACGCGCAGGCAGGCCTGGAGTTGGCCCGCGGCGTCGTAGCCCAGCAGGTGCCATGCCTGCCTGTCGGCGGCATCGGGGTCCTGGTACGGGCCTTGCTCAAGAATGAACACCCGGCAGCGCAGGGCCAGCGCGTCGTGCAGGGCGTGCACGCCCAGGTCATCGAAGCGTTTGCAGGTCCAGTGCACGGCGGTGGGCATGGCTCGACGCGGGTGTTCAGACCAGCTTGACGACCTGTTTGCCGAAGTTCTTGCCCTTGAGCAGACCCAGAAATGCCTCGGGCGCGGCGGCAATGCCCTGGGCCACGCTCTCGCGCGGGCGCAGCTTGCCGGTCGCCACGAGCTGGCCCAGCTCGGTCAGCGCCTCGGGCCAGACTTCCATGTGCTCGCTGACGATGAAGCCTTCGAGCTTGAGTCGGTTCACCAGAATCAGCGCCGGGTGCGCCATGGGCAGCGGCGCGCCGTCGTAGCCGGCGATCATGCCGCACAGGGCAATGCGGCCAAAGGCGTTCATGCGTTGCATGACGGCGTCCATGATCCAGCCGCCCACGTTCTCGAAGTAGCCGTCGATGCCCTTGGGGCAGGCTTCTTTCAGCGCCTGACCCATGGCCTTGCCGTCGCTGTGCTGCTTGTAGTCGATGCAGGCGTCAAAGTGCAGCTCGTCCACGGCGTATTGGCATTTGTCAGGGCCACCGGCAATGCCCACCACGCGGCAGCCGCGCGCCTTGGCGAGGGCGGCAAAGGCGCTGCCCACCGCGCCGGTGGCGGCGCTGACCACGACGGTGTCGCCCTCTTTCGGCGCGATGATTTTCACCAGGCCGTACCAGGCCGTCACGCCGGGCATGCCGACGGCGCCCAGGTAATGCGACAGCGGCACGTGGGTCGTGTCCACCTTCTTCAAGGAGCCGGGCTGGTTGGCGTCGACCACGCTGTATTCCTGCCAGCCGCCAAAGCCCACCACCTTGTCGCCCACGGCGAACTTGGGGCTGCGGCTCTCGACCACTTCGCCCACGGTGCCGCCCTGCATCACCTCGCCCAGCGGCTGCGGCTGGGCGTAGCTCTTGGCGTCGTTCATGCGGCCACGCATGTAGGGGTCCAGACTCAAATAGTGGTGGCGCACCAGGACCTGGCCGTCCTGCAAGGCAGGCGTGTCGGTCGCGACGAGCTTGAAGTTGCTGGCCACGGCCTCGCCCTGGGGACGGTTGTCGAGAAGAATTTGCTGGTTGCGGGGCATGGAAGACTCCTGATAAGGATGGAGAAACTACTGTTTTGATAGCTGCTTGCGCAGACCCATAAAGCGCTAGAGGCCAATTTGACCTGAAATTTCAATCTGGTGCAGACGTGCCGTCAATCGGTGGCGATGGCACGCAGCTCGTTCGCACTGCCCGGCCCGACTGGCAGGCGCCGCACGTACTTGAAGGTCCCGGTGGCGTGGGTGCACGGCCGGCCCTTGGCGTCGAACACCGTCGCTTCGGTAAATGCCAGTGTGGCCGTGCGGTGGATCAAGCGGCCCTTGGCAACCAGTGGGCCTTGGGCCGCCTGCATGAAGCTGGTCTTCATCTCGATGGTGACCACGCCCATTTCGGGCGCAACGCTGCGCGCCGCCGTCGCCATGGTCACGTCCAGCAGCGTCATCGAAGCGCCGCCGTGCGTGACGCCAAACGAGTTGAGGTGCTCCGGCCGCGCCTCGTAGTGCAGCTCGGATTCGCCGTCCTGCATGCGCACCATGGCAAAGCCCAGCAACTCGACGAAAGGGATTTCAACGCCAAAATCAAGCAAGATTCGTCCTCAAAATTGCAGCGGTCAAAACTGGCGCGTCATCAGCCAGCGGCCACCGTGCAAGGGCCGCCCCGAAGAGCGGACGCCTGCGGCGGGAGAACCGAGGCGCGCAGCGCCTCAGGGGATTGAACACGATTCAGCCTCCGACCAGGGCGCTCACGCCGCCGTCCACCGCAAGGTGCTGACCCGTGATGTGTTTGCTGGCATCCGACGCAAACAGCGCGCACAGGCCTTTCAAATCCTCGTCATCGCCCAGACGGCCCAGCGGCGCATGGGCCTTGAGGTTCTCTTCGCCCAGCGTCTTGAGCAGACCCGCGGTCATCTTGCTCGGGAAGAAACCCGGGCAGATGGCGTTGACGCGGATGCCGTACTTGCCCCATTCACCCGCCAGCGTGCGCGTGAAGTTGATCACCGCTGCCTTGGAGGTGTTGTAGGCAATGGTGTTCATGCCCTGCGGGTTGCCGCCCAGACCGGCAATGGACGCCACGTTGATGATGCTGCCGCGTTGGCGCGCAATCATGCTGTGCTTGGCGACGTGCTGGCTCAGGATGAAATAGCCGCGCACGTTGAGGTTCATCACCTTGTCCCAAGCCTCCAGCGGGTGGTCCTCGGCCGGTGCGCCCCAGGTGGCGCCGGCGTTGTTCACCAGGATGTCGATGTCGCCCATGCGCTCCATCGTCTCGCTCGCCAGGCGGTGGATTTCGGCTTCCTGCGCGCAATCGGCGGCAATCCAGCGGGCGTCGATGCCGGCCGCCTGCAGTTCGGCGGTGGCGGCCTCCAGGTCGGCGGCCTTGCGCGAGCTGAGCATGATTTTGGCCCCGGCTTCACCCAAAGCATGGGCCATTTGCAAGCCCAGGCCGCGTGAGCCGCCGGTGACGAGGGCCGTCTTTCCGGTCAGGTCAAAGAGTTGCTGGATGGTGCGGGTCATAGGGGTGTCTCCTGGGAAGTTTTGGCGTGCGTGGTGCTGGCCGGGCTGGCCCAGCAATCGAGAAGCATCCCATTCTGCGACTTTGCGCACCTGCGCACTGTCGCGCTGGCGATTGAAGCGCGCAGTGGGGGGCCTCAGTGCGTGCTTCAACCCCGCACGACAGCCTTCTTAACGCGGCGCCTGGACCCACACCTGGCGCGCGCGGCGCCCGGCTTGGGGGGAGCCCCGCCATCGCGCAGCAGCCTGACCCAGGCCCGGCGCGGCCCTGCCGGCATCGCCCTGTCCGCCTTTGCGATCGCGGTAGCGCAAGGCCCAGCGCTCGATCGTATGCAACGAGAGCGCGGCCAGGGCGGTCGAGATCGCCAGCGTGAGGACGACCACCACCGGCCAGGAGAAATCGGCGCGCAAATAGCGCACTACGGGGTAGTGCCACAAATAGACGCCGTACGACAGCGTGCCGAGCTTGACCAGTGTGGGGGCGCTCAGCATCTCGTACACCAGACCCGAACGCTGCTGCGCGGCCACGAGCAGCACCATGGTGGCCAGCTCCACCACCGTGATGCCCCAGACCATGGCGCCCTGGTTGTCCCAGCCGAGCTCCATCAACAAGGGCACGGCCAATGGCAGCCACATGGCCCGCGGGAGGTGTTGGTGCAGCCAATGCACGAACGCCGGGCGTTCGTGCACAAGCGCCGCCAGCAAGCTGCCCGCCAGCAAACCGGAAACGCGGGTGTCGAAGCGGAAAAAGATCTCGTAGAACTGCTGGCCGTGCACCACCCACAGCAGCCGCCACAGCCAGCTCAGCAGGTAGAGAAGCGCTATCGGCCGCCAGACCTTCGTGGGCGGGGAAAAGCGCACCAACAGCATCAGCAGCGGCGGCCAGACGAGGTAGAAATGCTCTTCCACCGACAGCGACCACATGTGCAGCAGCGTGCCGGGGCTGTCAAAGAAGGCGATACCGTAGTCGGCCAGGTAGGCGAGAGACACCAGCGCATCCTGGTACACATCGCCAAGACTGGGCCAGAGCAGCGGCGCTACCAGACAGTAGGTGCCCAGAAACAGGGCCAGCGCGGGCATCAGGCGCAGGAACCTGCGCCAGTAAAACCGTGCGTAGTCGATGCGCCCGTGGGCCTGGCGCTCCAGCAAGAGCAGCGAGGTAATGAGAAACCCGCTCAATACAAAAAACAGATCCACGCCCAGAAACGCGCCATCAAACAGCGGCACGTGCGCGTGCGACAGGACCACCAGCAGGATGGCGACACCGCGCAGCCCATCCAGGGCGGGGTTGTAGCCCAGCGTGAAGTTTCTTGTTGCCAAATCCATGCGCCTTTCTCGAATTCCGGTCATGACTCAGGGTTTTTACTGATGGAGCCGGATTCTAGGGGCGCACCGCTGGGGCGGCGTAACAAAAAGGCATGGGCCGGCGCGGCGCTGGGACATTTCCGCGAGAATGCACGGGCGCGGCGTGCATGCCGCGCCCAACTTTTGGCTCCTCGGGAGCCTTTTTAAACCGCCGTGACTCCGCACGGTGGTGGCTGCTTTCAAACCGGACTTTGCCATGACCTTTACCCCTGCGCGCCGCTCGGCGCTCAAGCAGGCGCTGCTGTGCTGCGCCGCCCTCACCACCCTTGCGTCCACCCTGACCTGCCTGCCTGCGGCTGCCGCCGACAAGGTGCTGCGCGTCTCCGCCATTCCGGACGAAGCCCCCACGGAGCTGCAACGCAAGTTCGCGCCGCTGGGCGAGTATCTGGCCGCGAAGACCGGCATGAAGGTGGTGTTCACCCCCGTCTCCGACTACGCCGCCGTGGTCGAATCGCTCGCCACGGGCAAGCTGGACCTGGCCTGGCTGGGGGGCTTCACGTATGTGCAGGCGAAGATTCGCACCCACGGCACGGCGATTCCCATCGTGCAGCGCGAGGAAGATGCGCGCTTCACCTCCAAGTTCATCACCGCCAACCCCGACATCAAGACCCTCGCCGACCTCAAGGGCAAGAGCTTTGCCTTTGGTGCGCCCTCGTCCACCTCGGGCAGCCTGATGCCGCGCTTCTATTTGCAGCAGGCCGGGCTGAACCCGGAGAACGACTTCAAAAACGTCGCCTTTTCGGGCGCGCACGACGCTACAGCGGCCTTTGTGGCCTCGGGCAAGGTGGAAGCCGGGGTGCTCAATACCTCGGTGTGGGACAAGCTGGTCGAGCAAAAGAAGGTGGACACCAGCAAGGTGCACGTCTTTGCCACCACGCCGCCCTACTTTGATTACAACTGGACGGTGCGCGGCGACCTCAACCCGGCGCTGATCCAGAAGCTCAAGGACGCCTTCCTCCAGCTCGACCCGGCCAACCCGCAGCAAAAGGACATCCTGGCGCTGCAACGGGCCTCGCGCTTCATCCCGACGCGTGCGGAGAACTACGATGGCATCGAAAAGGCGGCCCGGTCGGCCGGCCTGCTGAAGTAAACCCTGGCAGGCGCATGAGCTTCGACCTGAGCGGCGTGGGCCTCACCCACGCCAATGGCACCGTCGCCTTGCAGGACATTGCGCTCAAAGCCGGACAAGGCGAATGCCTGGCCTTGGTCGGGCCGTCCGGCGCGGGCAAGACCTCGCTGCTCTCGGTGCTGGGCACCGCGTTGCGCCCCAGCACCGGCCGTGCGGTGGTCTTGCAAAGCCCCTTGCCAACCACAGCGCAAGCACCTGATCGCTCTTTGCGCGCCCGCATCGGCACGGTGCACCAGGCGCCGCCCTTGCCTGGCCGCCAGCGCGTGGTCACCGCCGTGCTGGCCGGGCGCCTGGGGCAATGGCCGGCCTGGAAATCCTTCGCCTCGCTGGTCTATCCGCTGGACATCGCGGGTGCACGGGCAGCTTTGGCGCGCGTGCAACTGGCCGACAAACTGTTTGCCCGCTGCGACGAGCTCTCGGGCGGGCAATTGCAGCGCGTGGGCATCGCGCGGGTGCTCTACCAGCAGCCCGACCTGCTGCTGGCCGACGAGCCCGTGTCTGCCCTGGACCCTGCCCTCGCACTGGCCACGGTGCGCCTGCTGGTGCAGGACGCCGCCGCACGTGGCGCCACGCTGGTGGCCAGCCTGCACGCGGTGGACCTGGCGCTGGCCTGTTTTGCACGCATCGTCGGCATCCGCGCCGGGCGTATCGTCTTTGACCTGCCCGCCGCCCAGGTGGACGACGCCCTGCTACACGCCTTGTACGCCAGCGAAGGCGAGGTACTGCCAACGCTGGGCCAGGTGAGCGTCAGCGCGCCGCCGCCACCGGGCGAAGCCGCCGCCAGGGCCATGCCCCTCATCGCCGGATGCCGCTGAACCCCGCCTTGCGCGACCCGGCTGCCAGCCGGCGCTTTGGCGGCGCCGTGCTGGCGCTGCTCATCCTTTGGCCGCTGCTGCGCGCCGCGCAAGTGCACCCCAGCGCGCTGCTCGACCCGGCCAACCTGCGGGTGATTGGCGGCTTTCTCGCGGGCTTTTTGCCGCCGGAGACGGGCCCCGAATTCCGCGGCTACCTGGCCCGCGCGACGCTGGAAACGCTGGCGATTGCCACTGCCGGCATGGCGCTCGCCTGGTTGCTCGCCGTGCCCCTGGCCTACGTGGCCAGCGGCGCCGGGCGCGAGCGGCGCACCCAGAACCCGGTGGCGCGCGGTCTGCTGACCATTCTGCGCAGCATTCCCGAACTGGTGTGGGCGCTGCTGTTCGTGCGCGTGCTGGGCCTGGGGCCGGCCGCCGGCGTGCTGGCGCTGGCGCTGACCTATGGTGGCATGCTGGCCAAGGTGTATGCCGAGATTCTGGAATCCACCGACCCTTTGCCGGCCCAGGCGCTGCGCACGAGCGGCGCCCGCCGGCCCGTCGCCATCCTCTACGGGCTGCTGCCCCAGGCGTCGAAGGAGCTGGCCAGCTACACGGTGTACCGCTGGGAATGCGCGATTCGCGCCTCGGTGGTGATGGGCTTTGTCGGCGCGGGTGGCCTGGGGCAGCTCATGGACCAGGCCATGAAGATGCTCAATGGAGGCGAGGCGGCCACCATCCTCGCCACCTTCATGCTGCTGGTGCTGGGCGCCGACGCCCTCGCCGGCTGGCTGCGCCGCTCGCTCGACACACCGCCAGCAGCGCGTGCCTCGCCCTGGGGCTGGCGCAGCGCGGGCTTCATCGCAGTGACCGTGCTGGCGACCGTGGCCAGCTTCAGGCTGCTCGACATGCCGCTGCTGGCGCTGTGGTCGGGCGAATCCTTGCATGCCATCGCCGATTTCGTCACCAGCTTCTTCCCGCTGGATGTTTCCGCCTCCCTGCTGCGCAAGGTGGCGGTGGGCACCTGGGAGACGTTCGCCATGTCGGTGGTCGGCACGCTGCTCGCGGCCGTGGCAGGCCTGCTGCTGGCGCTTCCCAAATGGCGGCTGCCCTACACGCTGGTGCTCAACACCCTGCGCTCGGTGCCGGAACTGGTGTGGGCCACCATCACGGTGCTGTGCGTGGGGCTGGGCCCGTTTGCCGGTGCGCTGGCGCTCGCGCTGCATACGGCAGGGGTGCTGGGGCGCCTGTATGCCGAGGCGCTGGCGAATGCCCCGCCCGCGCCGACCGGGGCTTTGCGCCTGGCGGGCGCCAGCGGCAGCCAGGCCTTTCTGTATGGCACCCTGCCCGGCGCGGCGCCGCAGCTCATTGCCTACACGCTCTACCGCTGGGAGATGAACATCCGCATGGCCGCCATTCTGGGCTTCGTCGGCGCTGGGGGCCTGGGGCAACGGCTCTACTTCGAGCTGTCGCTGTTTCACTATGCGCAGGCGGCAACCGTCATCGTCGCCATGCTGCTGCTGTCGGTCGCAGTGGACCAGTCCAGCGCCTTGCTGCGCAGGGCGATGCGCTAAGAGCGACTAACAAAAACTCCCCTGGCGCCGTTGTTCCGTCTTGTCGTACTGCTCGTACTGCCTGCGACGGAACGCCTAGTCAGGGCCGCTTCGCTGAGCTTTGTTAGCCGCTCTTGGCGGGTCGCGCCTAGCTTTACTTCTTCTTTTCTTTGCCCTTGGGCATCACGGCGGTGATGGGTGGCGTGGGCCGATCGGTGCCGCCGGTCTTGGGGAGCGAAGTGTCCTTTTTCGGCTTCTTCGCCATCTTTTCGTTGCGCTGTTCTTTTGCCATGCCAGGCTCCACAAGTTCAGCCCGACATGGGCCTTAGGGTGCGAATGGTAGGCCGAAAAATCGCCGAAAAAACGGGCGTGGAAAGAAACGCCTCGCAAGCCGCTGCGTCGCCCATCGGCGGGAGGGCGCGGGGCTGCGCCAGAGCGCTTAAAAAGCCTCTTCCGCCAGGCTTGCGCAGGTCATGTCGCGCGCGTTCACCACCTTGAGCCAGGCGCCGACCTTGGGCAGTTCATAGTGATAAAAATAGCGTGCAGCGCCCATTCTTCCTGCGTTTGCAGCTACTGAAAGCGTAACATCCAGGCGCAGCGTGGCCAGGGCCACATCCAGCCACACCCAGGCCAGCACAGTGTGGCCAAAGGCCTGCATATAGGGCACGGCATTGGCCAGGGCCTCGGTGGGGTTGCCCGTGGCCCAGGCCGCCTGTGTGGCCGCGGCCACCTGCTGCAAGGCGTCGCCCAGCGCAGCCACATACGCTGCCAGTTCAGGCACGGCGGCGGCCCGCGCCATGGTGGCCTGCATGCGCGCAGCCAGCAGTTGCAGGCCTTTGCCGTTCTCCATCAGCACCTTGCGCCCGAGCAGGTCAGCCGCCTGGATGCCGTGCGTGCCCTCGTGGATCATGTTCAAGCGGTTGTCGCGCCAGTACTGCTCCACCGGGAAGTCGCGCGTGTAGCCGTAGCCGCCGTGGATTTGAATGGCCAGCGAATTGGCCTCCAGACAGAACTCGCTGGGCCAGCTCTTGGCAATGGGGGTGAGCACTTCCAGCAGCAGGCGCGCGTCATCGGCCGCTTCGAGCTGGCCGGTGTGCTGCTCGTCCACCAGGCGGGCACAGTACAGGTTCAGTGCCAATGCGCCTTCGCAATAGCTCTTTTGCGCGAGCAGCATGCGTTTGACGTCGGCGTGCTCAATGATGCGCACCTGGGGCTGGGCAGCGTCTTTGCCGCCAGCACCCGTGGGCCGGCCCTGCGGGCGGTTCTTGGCATAGTCGAGGCTGGCGTAGTAGCCCGCCAGGCCCAGCATGGTGGCCGCCATGCCAATGCCGATGCGCGCCTCGTTCATCATGTGGAACATGCACGCCAACCCCTTGCCCGGCTGGCCCACCAGGTAGCCCACGGCACCCGCCCTGCCCTGGACGGGGTACTTGCCCTCGCCAAAGTTGAGCAGCGTGTTGGTGGTGCCGCGCCAGCCCAGTTTGTGGTTCAGCCCTGCCAGCGCCACGTCGTTGCGCACGCCGGTCAAGTTGCCCTCGGTATCCACCAGCTTCTTGGGCACGATGAACAACGAAATGCCGCGCGTGCCCGCCACCAGCTTGCCATCCGCCCCCGGAATCTTGGCCAGCACCAGGTGGACGATGTTCTCCGACAGCTCGTGCTCGCCCGACGAGATCCACATCTTGTTGCCGGTGAGCCGGTAGCGCGCGCCGAGCGGGTCACTCTCATGGCCCTCGCCATCAGGCACGGCGCGGGTGGCCACGTCGCTCAAGCTGGAACCTGCCTGCGGCTCCGACAGGCACATGGTGCCCGAGAAGCGCCCGGAGAACTCGTTGAGCGCAAACACCTGCTTCTGCAAATCCGTGCCGTGCACCATGAGCAGGTTGGCATTGCCCGTGCTGAGCAGGTTGGAGCTGATGCTGATCGATGCCACGGCAAAAAAGGCATTGGCCGCAGCATCCACCGTGTAGGGCAGTTGCATGCCGCCAATGCCGTAATCCTGCGCCGCGCTGAGCATGCCCGAGCCGGCATAGGCGTCGTAGGCGTCTTTCGTGGCCTGCGGCAGGATGACCTTTTCACCGTCGAACTGCGGCTCCTGCGCGTCCACCGTGCGGTTGAACGGCGCGTACTTCTCGCGCGCGATGCGCTCGCAGGTGTCGAGCACGGCGTCAAAGGTCTCGCGCGAATGGTCAGCAAAGCGCTCGCGTGCGTTGAGCGTTTCCGCTTGAAGCCAGTCGTACAGCAGGAAATCGAGGGTGGAGCGTAGGGTCGTCATGGGGAAAATTATGGGCGGGCGCGGCCGGGAAGGCATGTCCGCTGGGCGACGCGGTGAGGGGGTTGCCGCTACCGGGGCACGAATTTGTAGCGTTTTTGGCTTCTAGCGCTTATAGGGAAAGCGCTAGAAGCTATGAACATAGGAGCAAATTTCGTCGATTGGGACGGATTCAGTTCTGATTGCTAGGTGTGAACCAAAAAGAGCCATTCATCCCGCAACCGCACAGCTGCCTGTCGTACTCCAAAGCCCATGGTGTCCAAGGAACCGTCCGCCGCGCTGCACCCGCCTGTCCCGCTCCCAAACGCTTCGGGCATGCAACCACTATTCAGCCAAGTGAAATCAATTGCCAGCACTTCCCGATAAAGAAACAACAGCGCGCTGAGCGCCTGGTTGTGCGTGGATGCCGATACCCGGCGCTCGGTGGCCAGCATGGTCAAAAATGCCTCTACCTCTTGCGCACCCATCTCACGCGGATGCCGCATAGCACCAGACCGACCATGCCAACGGATAAAAAAACGCACCCAATACAGGTAAGCCTTCTCGGTGCTGAGGCTATAGTGAAGGTAGCGAACACGCTCCCGAACCTGATCCAGTAGTCGTGTGGAGCGCAAAACAGGCGTGCCGGGTTTGATGGAAGTTTTATGCCTGTTTTTGCGCAGTGCATCGAATGTCAACGCAGGATGCAAACGACGTTCAGGAGGAAGCCGTACACAGAATATCCCGCAGCATCCAGCGTATCCCGCAAGTTCTGCGGGATACATTGCGTTAGCCTTCCCAAATTTCAGAGTCTCGGCAAACTTGGAGTACGAATAGTGAACTCAAAATCACCCATCATGAAGGTCTACGCAGGCATCAATGTTCGCGCGAGAATTGACAGATTTACCCAAGACGAACAAAATATTGTCAGAAATATCTCAAATGAGTTCTATATTTCTGCCGGCTGCAAATTTTTAACCATCGGGCAAAGCGAATACCGCTATTTTTTCCTAAAATTCCCAGACGATAAGGCCATCGCCTTCGGCGCCAAGGATGAGATAATTGTACTCTTTAGTCCATTTGATAATTTCGAACCAAGAACACTCGACGCGATTGAGAAAATACAGGAAGCGAATGCAGGCTTTAGACTTGACAAGATCTGCGCGTTTGTCATATCAAGGGACAATGGTTTTCTTGAAAAACTTGATCGGACGATAAAGACGCAAAAAGAGTCGCGACTGATTACACCGTTCACGTATCAGGAACTTGCACAGCGAAAAGACGAAGAATTCTTCAGGCAGAGAATAAAGAAATATTCATTTGAAAGAAACCTATACGATTTCGACTCACCACTCCGTAAGGATCTCTATTTTTTCGGTCGCGATGATATTTGTCAAGGAATAATAGATAAGCACTTCGCAGGTCAAAACTCATCCCTCTTTGGCCTGCGAAGAAGTGGGAAAACGTCGATTCTCCTTTCAATTTGCAGACGAATTGCAAACCAAGCTGGATATGCGACCCTAATTGATTGCCAACTATTGCATTTAATGAGCTGGAATGATGCTCTATTCTTTCTCTCATCAACAATAAATGACGAGCATCATTGTAGACTCGTAATAGACAAAGCAAACTACACATCAACAAATGCACCTTTGGCATTTATTAAAGATATTGACAGAATACATAAAAAACTCAAGAAAAACATTCTTGTCGCACTGGATGAAATAGAGCAAATCACTTTTGACGTTTCATTCTCCTCGAACTGGCGAGATGGAACAGACTATGTCAAGTTTTGGCATGTTCTTCGTAGTCTATTTCAGCGCCAAGACAACCCAATAACACTCCTTATTGCAGGTACAAATCCACGCTGTCTCGAGACCCCATTCATATTGGGCGGAGACAATCCACTGTATGGGCAAATAAAAGCGGAGTATATACCTGGATTTTCCGTTGCACAAACGAAGCAAATGATTGAAACGCTTTCCTCATATATGGGAATTTCAATCGATGAAGATATTTATACGTACTTGACACGCGAGTTCGGCGGGCATCCATTCCTAATGCGCCAGGCATGCTCTCACATAAAATCAGAACTAGATAGTCGAATCAAAAAACACATTGATCGCCTATTATTCGATTCATCTATTATCACATTTAACGACGGTGTTGGACACACGTTTTGTGAAATGGTCATTGGCGTCCTAGCTGAACACTACAAGGACGAATATACCATGCTCACTTATTTGGCACGGGGTGATATTCTGGATTTTACAGAGCTAGCGGAAAGCGACCAAACATACACCCAGCACCTGGTTGGTTATGGAGTGCTTTCAAGATCGCAGCAAGGATTTGATTTCAAAATTGATGCGGTCAAGAAACATCTTGCCAAGCGAGAAAAGTACAAGACGCTCAATTTGTCCAATGAGGAGAAATTGGCTGAAATCAGCGAGCGCCGAAACAAAATTGAGCAAAAGTTACGAAAGCTCGTAAGCCAAGTGCTCAGAACATTGCATGGCGAACAGCAAGCGAAGCAGTTGATTCTCGCCAAACACGATACCAAAAAGCGAACAAGATTCTTAGCACTGGAATATAAACATCTTTTTGATGCGAATAAGTATGAAATTTATTTGGATGACTTGCGTGATCTAATTCGGAAAGATTGGGAAGCCGGATTTAGGAATATATTTTCCGAAGATGTTGAGAGGTTCAATTCGCGGATGATTCTTCTGAACTCAATTGGCAGAAGCGACGCTCACGCCAAGAATGTCCCGGACTCTGATATGCAATCCTTTCGAGGCGCAATGTCATGGTTAGAAGAAAAAGTTGGTGGATATTTTTCGTGATTTTTTCCTGGCGCCCGAGTGGATGGCTAATTGGGTAGAAATGAGTTTCTCACCCCCTTCTACCCGAGCCGTCAGCGGCTGGTATTTTGTCGCGACGCAGAGTTTTTCGACAAAGCCGATTCGCTCTACGGTGGTGACGACGGTGAATGTGCCGGGCGCTGTTTTTGCCGGGGTAATCTTCGTCGTCTTGGGCCTGGTGGCTCTGGCGATATTGCTTCAGGGCAAAGTCACCCAAAAAGCTACCCAGTTCTGGCTCGTGGGCTTGCTGTTCGCGATTCCTGCTGCCGTGGTGTTTGTCCGATGGACTGTTCTGGCATCTCAATAGCCATCACGCACGGTTGGCCCGGCGTTGATCCGGTTTCGTGAGCGTCTGCAAAAGCATGGCCAGAGCGCGAAGCCTGAGGCTGGTTCAGCAGAAAATTTTAGTGTTTTAGGCCTCTAGGGCTTATTCCATAAGCGCGAGAAGCTATCAAAACAAAAGCAAACGCCCCGCGCAAACCGTTCGGCCTGCGCGGGGCGTTGTGTCGCTATCTGACTTCAGCGCTTACAGCACCTCAAACACACCCGCCGCGCCCATGCCGCCGCCAATGCACATGGTGACCATGACCCGCTTCGCACCACGGCGCTTGCCTTCGATGAGGGCGTGGCCGGTGAGGCGCTGGCCGCTCATGCCGAAGGGGTGGCCCACGGCGATGGCGCCGCCGTTGACGTTGAGCTTGTCGGCAGGGATGCCCAGCTTGTCGCGGCAGTAGATCACCTGCACGGCGAAGGCTTCGTTCAGCTCCCACAGGTCGATGTCGTTGATGGTGAGGCCGAGGCGCTTCAAGACCTTGGGGATGGCGAACACGGGGCCAATGCCCATTTCATCGGGTTCGCAGCCGGCCACGGCAAAGCCGAGGAAGCGGCCCAGGGGCTTGAGGCCCTTTTGCTCGGCGATTTTTTCATGCATCACCACCACGGCACCAGCGCCATCCGACAGTTGGCTGGCGTTGCCTGCTGAGATCAGGCCACCGGGCAAGGCCGAGCGCAGGTCTTTGATGCCGTCGTAAGTGGTGCCGGCGCGGATGCCTTCGTCGTCGCTCACGGTGACCTGCTTGGTGGTCAGGCCCATGACTTTGTCGGCCACGCCCATGGTGACGGTGATGGGGGCGATTTCTTCCTTGAACAGGCCTTTGGCCAGTGCGTCGCTGGCCTTTTGCTGGCTGCTGGCGCCGTATTCGTCCATGGCCTGGCGGCTAATGCCGTAGCGCTTGGCCACTTGCTCGGCGGTTTGCAGCATGGACCAATAAACCTCGGGCTTGTTCTTCATGAGCCAGGGGTCATGCAGCATGTGCGTGTTCATCTCTTGCGCGGTGCAGGAGATGACTTCCACGCCACCCGCCACGTACACGTCGCCTTCGCCGGCCATGACGCGCTGAGATGCAATCGCAATCGTCTGCAGGCCCGACGAGCAGAAGCGGTTGATGGTCATGCCCGATACCGTGACGGGGCAGCCGGCGCGCAGGGCGATCTGGCGGGCGATGTTGGCGCCCGTGGCGCCTTCGGGGGTGCCGCAGCCCATGATGACGTCGTCCACCTCGGCGGCATCGATGCCAGCGCGCTGGATGGCGTGCTCGACCACATGGCCGCCCATGGTAGCGCCGTGGGTCATGTTGAAAGCACCTTTCCAGGCCTTGGTCAGCGGGGTGCGGGCGGTGGAAACGATTACAGCGGAAGTCATGGTGAATCCTTAAAAGTTGTGCACATTCAGGGCGCGGGTGCCTTGGCACCCTCGCTCAACAGTCGGTAGTAGAAGCGGATGGCTTCCGCGTAGTTGCTGGTGGACAGGCGCTCGTTGGTGCCGTGAAAACGCTTGAGGTCTTCGGCGTTGGCGCGCACTGGCGAGAACTTGAAGATGTGGTCGCTCAGCTCGCCGTAATGAACGGAATCGGTGGCCGCCACCATCAGCCCCGGCGCGACCAGGGTGCCGGGGAATACTTCGCGGATCGTCTTGTTCAACAGGTGGTACTGATGGGAGGCTGTAGGTGCCACCTTCGATGCCTCTTGCGCGCCGGGCAGCGCAGTGACCTTGACCTTGCCCTCCCCCACGGCCTGCGCCAGCTCAGACTTCACGTGCTCCAGCACCTGGGCCTCGGTGTCGCCCGGCAGGATGCGGAAGTTCACCGTGGCGTCGGCGCGGCCGGGCAGCACGTTTTCCTTGTTGCCGGCATTCACGATGGTCAGCGCCGTCGTGGTGCGCAGCATGGCGTTGGTGCTGGCACCGGCCTCTAATTGCTTTTGCACAACCGGGCCAAACAGCCACAGGTTCGAGAGTGCGACGCGCGAAAAGCCACTCATTTCCGGGGCGATGGTGTCGAACATTTCGCCGCCGACGCCGCGAATGCCGGCCGGGAGTTGCTTGTCTTCGAGCTGCTTCAAGGCCGTGCTCATCATGGCAATGGCGCTGGTGCCGTGCTTGGGCGGCATGGACGAATGCCCCGGCGTGGCTGACACCGACAGCTCGACCGACAGATAGCCTTTTTCTGCCACGCCAATCAGCGCAGCAGGTTTGGCCAAACCGGGCAGGATGCCGTCGAGAATCAGCAGGCCTTCGTCAATGACGAAATCCGGGTGCACGCCGCGCTGCTTGAGCAACGCCGCTATCTGGGTCGCGCCGCGCAGGCCGCTCACCTCTTCGTCCGCGCCGTAGGCCAGGTACACGGTGCGCTCGGGTTGGTAGCCGCTGGCGACCAGCATCTCGACCGCTTCGAGCTGGGACATGAGGTTGCCCTTGTCGTCCCACGAGCCACGGCCCCAGATGAAACCATCCTTCACCGCGCCGCTGAAGGGTGGCTCGGTCCAGTCGCCTTCAGTGCCGGGCGCGATAGGCACTACGTCCTGGTGCGCCAACAGCAGGATGGGGGCAAGCTCTGGCTTGCTGCCCTGCCAGGTGTAGAGCAGGCTCAGGCCATTGACCACTTCGCGTTTGAGCGCTGCGTGGGTTTTGGGAAAGCGCTGCTCCAGCAAGGCATGGAACTGCTGGAACTGGTCGGCATTGAGCTGCGGGTCGTCGCGCGACGAGATGGTGCGAAAACGCACCGCCTCGCCAAGGCGCTTGGCCGCGCCCTGCTCGTCCACCGGCAGCACGGCCAGCGGCGGCACATCAAGCTGGCGCGAACCCTTGCGCAGCGTGTTGGCGGCCACAGCCGCCACCAGCACCACGATCAGCGCCAGCAGGCCCAGGAAGATCTTCTTGATCACGGCGGTGCGCGCGAATCAGCTGAAGGTCTTGCCCTCGGCGGCCAGCTTGGCGAGCAAGGGCGCGGGCGTCCAGAACGCCTGGTCGTCCCTGGGGTTCTGCGCAAAGCGGTTCATGGCTTGCACCAGGTTGAACAGACCTTGCTCGCCCGCGTAGTGCATGGGGCCGCCGCGGTAAATCGGGAAGCCGTAGCCCGTGAGGTAGACCATGTCGATGTCGCCAGACTTGCTGGCGATACCGTCTTCGAGGATGTGCGCGCCTTCGTTGACCAGGGCATAGACCAGGCGCTGGACGATTTCTTCGTCGGAAATCTTGCGCGGCGTGATGCCGAGCTCTTTCCGGTGGTCTTCAATCATCTTGTTGACCAAGTCGCTCGGAATGGCGTCGCGCTTGCCGGCCTGGTAGTCGTACCAGCCGGCGCCCGTCTTCTGGCCGTAGCGGCCCAGCTCGCACAGCTTGTCAGCCGTGCGGCTGTATTTCATGTCGGGGGTTTCCAGCGCGCGGCGCTTGCGGATGGCCCAGCCAATGTCGTTGCCGGCCAGGTCGCCCATGCGGAACGGCCCCATGGCCATGCCGAATTTCTCCAGCGCCTTGTCCACCTGCTGGGGCGTTGCGCCTTCGTCGAGCAAAAAGCCGGCTTGCTGGCTGTAGCGCTCGATCATCCGGTTGCCGATGAAGCCATCGCAAACGCCGGAGACCACCGCCGTCTTCTTGATCTTCTTGGCCAGCGCCATCACGGTGGCGAGCACGTCCTTGGCGGTGTGTTGGCCGCGCACCACTTCGAGCAGCTTCATCACATTGGCGGGGCTGAAGAAATGCATGCCCACCACGTCCTGCGGGCGCTTGGTGAAGGCGGCAATCTTGTTGACGTCCAATGTGGAAGTGTTGGAGGCCAGAATGGCGCCCTGCTTGCACACGGCGTCGAGCTGCTTGAACACGGCTTCCTTGACGCCGATTTCTTCGAATACGGCTTCAATGACCAGGTCGGCATCCTTCAGGTCGGCGTAGTCGAGCGTGGTGGTCAGCAGCGTCATGCGCTGCTCGTACTTGTCCTGCTTGAGTTTGCCTTTTTTGACCTGGGCTTCGTAATTCTTCCTGATGGTGGCCAGGCCGCGGTCGAGCGCTTCCTGCTTCATCTCCAGCATCTTCACCGGGATGCCGGCGTTCAAGAAGTTCATGGCAATGCCGCCGCCCATGGTGCCGGCGCCGATCACGCCCACGCTCTTGACATCGCGCTTGGGCGTATCCGAAGGCACGTCAGGGATCTTGCTGGCGGCGCGCTCGGCCATGAACAGATGGCGCAGCGCGCGCGACTCGGGCGTCCACATCAGGTTGATGAACAGCTCGCGCTCGACCAGCAGACCGTCGGCAAATTTGCCTTTGGTGGCCGCTTCGACCGCGTCCACGCACTTGGCGGGCGCCGGGTAGTTCTTGGACATGCCCTTGACCATGTTGCGCGCGAACTGGAAGTAGGCGTCGCCCTGGGGGTGCTTGCACGGCAGGTTGCGCACCAGCGGCAGGGGGCGCGTGTCGGCCACCGAGCGGGCAAAGGCGAGCGCCTCTTCTGCCAGCGATTCGGGCGACGCGGCCATCCTGTCGAACAGCTTCTGGCCGGGCATGGAGCCAAGCAACTCGCTTTTGACCGTCTCGCCGCTGACGATCATGTTGAGCGCCGCCTCGACGCCGACCACGCGCGGCAGACGCTGCGTACCACCCGCACCGGGCAGCAGGCCGAGTTTCACTTCGGGCAAGGCCACGCTGCAGCCAGGGGCGGCAATGCGGTAGTGGCAGCCCAGGGCCAGCTCCAGACCCCCGCCCATGCACACCGAATGGATGGCGGCAACCACGGGTTTTGCCGACGCCTCGATGGCGGCAATGACGGAGTGCAGGTTGGGCTCCTGCATGGATTTGTCGGTACCGAATTCCTTGATGTCCGCCCCCCCCGAGAAGGCGCCGCCGGCGCCGGCGACGATGATGGCCTTGACGGCGGCATCTTGCTGGGCGCGGTTCAGTCCGTCCACGATGCCCTGGCGGGTGGAAAGACCCAGACCGTTGACGGGCGGGTTGGCCAATGTGATGACGGCCACATCGCCGTGGACCTGGTATTGGGCGCTCATGCTGGCTTCCTTGCTAATGATAGAAAAAGAACGGTCGTGCGTTTTTTATTGTAGGCAGTTTCCGGGGATTTGCCATGGCCGTTTTGTCCCTGGCGGGACAAGGGCTGCCACCTCAAACCTCGAGCCATTCCTTGCGCACACCGCTGTTGGCACGCAGGCTGTCGGGCGTGCCATCGAAAACGATGCTGCCATGGCCCATGACCAAGGCGCGGTCAGAGACGGTCATGGCAATGGTGAGTTTTTGCTCGATCAGCAGCACGGAAATGCCACGGCTTTTGAGCGTCTTGAGAAATTCGCCCACCTGCTCGACGATTTTGGGGGCCAGCCCCTCGGTGGGTTCATCGATGATGATGAGGTCCGGATCGCCCATCAGCGTGCGGCACAGGGTGAGCATTTGCTGCTCGCCACCCGACATGACGCCTGCCTGAACGTTGCAACGCTCCTCCAGGCGGGGAAACATCGCGTACATGTCCTTGAAGGTCCAGCGACTCCCCTTGCCATTGCCCTTTTGGCCCAGCAGCAGGTTTTGGTGCACGGTGAGGCTGGGAAACACATCGCGGCTTTCGGGCACATAGCCCACACCGGCGTGCGCCACCTCGTAGGCTTTGCTGCCATTCAGGGGGCGGTCTTTCCACGTCATGGTGCCGTTCCAATCCACCAGCCCCATGATGGCCTTGGCGGTGGTGGAGCGGCCCGAGCCGTTGCGCCCCAAGAGCGCCACGATTTCCCCTGGCTGGATGTCAAAGCTCACGCCATGCAGCACATGGCTTTTGCCGTAATAGGCGTGTAGATCGCGTATGTGCAGCATGTCAGTGGCCCTCCGCCTGGGCGTCGGCCACCGAGGAGCCCAAATACGCCTCTTGCACCCGCGCATTGGCGCGTACGGCGTCCGGCGTGTCGAATGCCAGCACCTCTCCATAGACCACCACCGCGATGCGATCGGCCAGGCCGAACACCACCCCCATATCGTGCTCCACGGTGAGCAGGGTCTTTCCGACCGTCACCTCTTTGATCAGTTCGATAAAGCGCTCTGTCTCTGATTTGTTCATGCCTGCCGTGGGTTCGTCGAGCAGGATCACGTTGGCACCGCCTGCGATGGTGATGCCAATCTCTAGCGCGCGCTGCTCTGCATAGGTGAGGTTGACGGCAAGCACATCGCGCTTCGTGTCAAGTCGAATCATCTTCATCAGTGCATCGGCGCGCGCATTGGCGTCATGCAGATTCGCTAGAAATTTCAGAAAGGTGTACTTGTAGCCCAGGCTCCAGAGCACGCCGCAGCGCAAGTTTTCAAACACGCTGAGCTTGGGAAAGATGTTGGTGATCTGAAAACTGCGCGACAGGCCAAGGCGATTGATCTCGAACGGCCGCTTGCCATTGATGCGATGGCCGTTGAGCAGCACTTCGCCGCTGGTGGGCTCGAAACGGCCGCTGATCAGGTTGAACAGCGTGGACTTGCCGGCGCCATTGGGCCCGATGATGGCGACGCGCTCACCCGCCCTGACGGCAAGGTTGACGCCGCGGATGATTTCGGTCTTGCCAAAGCGCTTGCGCAGGTCTTTGAGTTCAAGTGCGTAATTGGCCTGTCCGTGCGCGGCTTGTGCCGCGCCACTGCCCCCAGGGGTTACGTTCACATGGTTGGTGTGATTTGGCGCCGTATCCATGTTACAGAGCCCCCCGCCCGTTGGTTTGGTCTTCAATGTACTCTTGGGCGGCGCTCCATTGGCGCGCAAATTTTCTGCGCGCTACCTCAAACAGCGCGACACCCACGAGCGTCACGAAGCCTGCGCCCAGCCAGGCGCTCATCGCCTTGGTGTTCAATACCATGCCCATGAACGGCGTGCCTGGTCCCTGGCCGATATTGAGTTGCACGTGGTAGATCATTTCGATCAGGGCCGCGGCCCCGATCAGGACGATGAGTGCCGTTGCCGCCAAGGCCAGATAGTGGATCAGCAAGGGCCGCAACCTGCCAAATGAGGCCACCCGCACGTTCATCATGATTAGGCTCGCGATGCCGCCAGGCGCATACATGACCATCAACAGAAACGCCAGTCCCAAGTAAAGCAGCCAGGCCCGAGTCAGCTCGCTCAGAACGATGGTGGCCAGCACCATCAGAACGCCGCCAATGATGGGGCCGAAGAAGAACGTGGCGCCGCCCAGGAACGTGAACAACAAATAGGCGCCCGAGCGGTAGCCACTGACCACCTCAGAAGTGACGAGTTCGAAGTTCAGCGCAGCGAGCCCGCCTGCGATACCCGCAAAAAACCCGGCCACCAGAAAAGCGATGTAACGCACCATCTGCGTGTCGTAGCCGACGAACTCAACACGTTCGGGGTTGTCGCGCACGGCGTTGAGCATGCGTCCCAATGGCGTCCGGGTAAAAGCAAACATGAGTGCCGTGCAGACGAAGGTGTAGAGCGCGATCAGGTAGTACAACTGAATCTGCGGGCCAAATGTGATGCCCAGCGGATGCAAACCAGTGACGCGGTCGCCCGAGATACCGCCCTCACCGCCAAACACGCCCGGGAACATCAGCGACATGGCCGCCACCAGTTCGCCGATGCCCAAAGTGATCATGCCAAACGTAGTGCCAGCCTTTTTGGTCGTCACCCACCCCATCAGCACGGCAAAGGCCAAGCCGCCCAAGCCACCGACCAATGGAATCAGACTCACAGGGACATACAGGGTGCCAGCATCCACGAGCGTGAGCACGTGGATCGCCAGGAAGGCACCCAGACCCGAGTGCACGGCATGGCCGAAACTCAGCATGCCGCCCTGCCCGAGCAACATGTTGTAGCTCAGGCAGACGATGATGGCCACGCCCATCTGGCAGAGCATGGTCTGGCTGAGGCCGCTGGTAAATACCAGGGGAGCCACCAGCAACACCAGTGCAAAACCGCCCCAAATCACGAACCGCCCGAGATTCAGCGGCTTGAATTGATAAACCTTGGATCGCATGCGGTCAGCCCTCTCGTGTACCCATAAGACCCTTGGGCCGGAAAATCAAGATCAGAACCATGAGCAGGTAAGGCAGGATCGGCGCCACCTGGCTGAGCCGCATGCTCCATACCGGATAGCCAAAGGTGTCTGGGGTGATGTGAACCCCCAGAAAACTCGCGGCGCCGAGCAGAGTGCTGTCAATGCCCACCGCCAAGGTTTGAATGACGCCAATGAGCAGCGACGCGAGGAAAGCCCCCGCCAACGAGCCCATGCCGCCGACCACCACGATCACGAAAATGATGGCGCCCACGGCCGCCGCCATGCCAGGCTCGGTCACGAAAGCATTGCCACCAATGACCCCTGCCAACCCCGCCAGCGCAGCACCACCGCCAAAAACCAGCATGAAAACACGCGGTACGTTGTGACCCAGGGCCTCAACAGCCTGAGGGTGGGTCAACGCAGCCTGAATCACCAGACCAATGCGGGTGCGCGTAAGCAGCAGCCAGGTGCTGAGCAGCATCAAAAGCGCCACCAGCATCATGAAGCCGCGATAAATCGGAAACTGAATGCCGTACAGGGTAAACAGCGGGCCGCTGAGCACGGTCGGAATGCGGTAGTCGACCGAACCGCGGCCCCACACCAGTTGCACCAGCTCGACAACGATGTAGCTCAGCCCAAAGGTCAGCAACAACTCGGGCACATGGCCAAATTTGTGCACCCGGCGCAAACAGTAGCGTTCAAACGCGGCGCCTATCAGGCCGACCAGCAGCGGAGAGATCAGCAGAGCCGGCCAAAAACCGATCACACGCGTCGTGCTGTACGCAAAAAATGCCCCCAGCATGTAGAAGCTTGCGTGGGCGAAATTGAGCACACCCATCATGCTGAAAATCAGCGTGAGCCCGGAGCTCAGCATGAACAGGAGCAACCCGTAGCTCAGCCCGTTCAAAATCGAAATAACGTAAAACTCCATGCAGCACCCGTCTGGTCAAAGGCCGTGAATACAAGGTCGATCAGAAATAGAAAAGCCGGGATGACAATGGCAATCCCGGCTTGCTCCGCCGCCGCAGGCCTGGCCTCAGCCAGGACGCTTCATCTGGCAGCTGGTGGGCGTGCTTGAGACATAGGGCTCAAACTGCTTGATCGGGGCGAAGGTGTAGCCCGTGTTTTCGTTGCTGTAGGGGTACTTGGCGCTGACCTTTTCCCACTTCGTGATGAACAGGCTTTGCTGCAACTGGTGGTCCGACTTGCGCATCGTGACCTCGCCCGCAAAGCTTGGAACTTCCATGCCTTCCAAGGCCTGCGCCACCTTGACCGAATTGGTCGACTTGGCTTTGACCATTGCGGCGTTCAGCAGCTTGATGCCGTTGTAAATGGCAAAGGTATAGAAGTCGTCGTTGTACTTTTTCTTGAACCCTTCAACGACCTTGCCCAGCTCGCCTGTCGTTTGGGAGTAACCGTAGGACACTACGTAGACTTGGGTTTTGTCCCCCAGGGCAGCAAGCGCCGTCGGCGTGCCGGAGACACCTGCATAATAGGTGTACATCGGCAAATTCAGACCCGCTTCGCCCAGGGCCTTGACGAACAGGGTCAAGTCGGCACCCCAATTGCCGGTCACGATGGCGTCGGCGCCCGACTGCTTGATCTTGGCCACGTAGGGCGCAAAGTCTTTGACATGCCCGATTGGCACATAGTCATCGCCGACAATTTGCACATCTGGGCGCTTGCGCTTGATGTCTGCCTGGAAGTATTTGGAAACCTCGTGCCCGTGCGAGTAGTCCTGGTCCAGCATGTACACCTTCTTGACTTCCGGCTTGTCTTTCATGAAGGTGGTGAGTGCCTCCATCTTCATGGTGGTATCGGCGTCAAGACGGAAATGCCAGAAGCTGCAATCCTCGTTGGTCAGGGTTGGAGAGACTGCAGCGTAGTTGAGGTAGACAACCTCTTTGCCAGGATTGCGCTCGTTGTACTTGGTGACCGCCTGCTCCAGTGCCAGCGCGGCTCCCGACCCGTTGCCCTGGGTGATGTAGTGATAGCCTTGATCAATGGCCGCCTTCAACTGGGTCACCGCGCCCTGTGGTGAGCCGCCCGAATCAAAGGCATTGATCTGAAACGTCACGCCCGCAGGATTCTTGTTGCCGGAAAAATAATCGGCGACGTACTGCCAGCTCTTGAGCTGGTTTTGCCCCACATTGGCGAAGGGGCCAGACAGCCCCTCGATCATTGCGATCTTGACCGTCTCACCCTGTTGAGCAAATACGCCTCCAGCGCTTATCAACAGCACGCTTGCAGCTAGTGTTTTAGTAGCAAAATTCACGCCTTGTCTCCTAGTGTTTAACGAACGACTTCAGCCTAACCGGTGGTGCACGCTCAGGGCACAGGGAATGCCCTTATGGCCTATCGCACAGGCGACTTCACCCCGTGAACCGAGCGCGGTCCGAATGCCTCAAAGACCTGGCAGCTTGTATCCCTTGAGTTGCTCGCGCAGGCGCGTCTTGAGCATCTTGCCCGTGGCGCCCAGCGGGATGGCGTCGACAAACACCACATCGTCGGGAATCTGCCATTTCGCGGTCTTGCCCTCATAAAAAGCGAGCAATGCTTCTCGCGTGAGTTCGGCGCCGGGCTTGAGCGCGATCGCGACGATGGGGCGCTCATCCCACTTGGGGTGCGGCATACCGACACAGGCGGCCATGGCAACCGCTGGGTGCGCCATGGCGATGTTCTCGATGTCAATGGAGCTGATCCACTCGCCGCCCGACTTGATCACGTCCTTGCTGCGGTCGGTGATCTGCATGAAACCGTCAGCGTCAATGGTGGCCACGTCGCCCGTGGGGAACCAGCCGCGGCCCTGTGCATCAGCCACCAGTGGGTTTTCTCCCTTGTAATAGCTCTCGATGATCCACGGGCCGCGCACCAGCAGGTCGCCGTAGGACTTGCCATCCCAGGGCAGTTCCTTGCCGTCCCCATCGACGATCTTCATATCCACGCCGTAGATCGCCCGACCCTGCTTTTGCAGGATCTTCATCTGCTCGTCCTTGGACAATTCCAGCTGCTTGTTTTTCAACGTGCACAGCGTGCCGAGCGGGCTCATTTCCGTCATGCCCCAAGCGTGCAGCACCTCAACGCCGTATTCGTCCTGGAACGCGGTAATCATGGCCGGCGGGCAGGCCGAGCCGCCAATCACCGTGCGCTTGAGCGTGCTGAACTTCAGGCCCGCCGGGCGCAGGTGGCCGAGCAGCATCTGCCATACCGTGGGCACGCCAGCGGCGTAGGTCACCTTCTCGGCTTCAATCAGTTCATAGATCGACTTGCCATCGAGCGCCGGGCCGGGGAAAACGACCTTGCAACCCGTGAGCGCCGCCGAATATGGAATGCCCCAGGCGTTAACGTGGAACATGGGCACCACGGGCAGCACTGCATCGCGGGCAGACAGGCACATCACGTCCGGCAAGGCAGCGGCGTAAGCGTGCAGCACAGTCGAGCGGTGGCTATAGAGCGCGGCCTTGGGGTGGCCGGTGGTGCCACTCGTGTAGCACATGCTCGAAGCCGTGTTCTCATCGAACTGCGGCCAGACGTATTCGGCGGATTGCGCGCCAATCCAGGTTTCGTAGCTCACCAGGCCAGGCACGCCGCTGTCCTGCGGCAGGCGGTCGGCATCACATAGGGCGACCCACTTCTTCACCGTGGGACATTTGGCGTGCACCGCCTGCACCAGGGGCAGGAACGTGAGGTCAAAACACAGAATCTGGTCTTCGGCGTGGTTCATGATCCACGCAATCTGCTCGGGGTGCAGGCGCGGGTTGACGGTGTGCACCACGCGCCCCGAGCCGCTCACGCCAAAGTACATCTCCATATGGCGGTAGCCGTTCCAGGCCAGAGTGGCCACGCGGTCGCTAAACGCCAGGCCCGCTTGGTCCAGCGCGTTGGCAAGCTGGCGCGAGCGCGCGGCAAGGTCGCGGTAGGTGTAGCGATGGAGGTCGCCCTCGACACGGCGCGAGACAATTTCGCCGTCGCCGTGGTGCCGCTCGGCAAACTCGATCAACGACGAAATCAAGAGTGGCTGACTCTGCATTAAACCCAGCATAAGTGCTCCTTTAGCTTTTCATATCACAAAAACAGGACCATCCTAACGGGTGAACTTGCCGCCCGCACCGACGATGGTCAAATCCACAAAGCGCGAACCCTGGCGTACCCCCTTGCCAAAATTCACCTCGAAACCGCCCACATCGAACTGCTGCAGCGATTCCAGGGCCTGGATGAAGCGGGGCCGTGTCAGGTCTTTGCCAGCGCAGCGCAAGCCTTCGACCAGCACCTTGGCATTGATGAAAACCTCCAGTCCGATAAAAGACACCGTTTCTTGCATTCCGGCTTTTTTCAACAGTTCCCGGTATTCCTGGGCGACGGGCAGGCTCTGGCTCCAGGGGAACGGTACAACCGATGTCACCACCACCCCCACGCCATCCGGCCCCAGCGCCTGAATGGTGGACTGGGTTCCCATTACCGAAGTGGCGTAGAAGCGGGCTGCACGGCTCCTGCATCACACCCGACGCAAAGGCAGCGCAGTGTCCGTCGCCGGGAAGGGAACTCCAACACTTGTCGCCTGCCTGACATTTACAGCGGGTTTTCCCGCGCTGGCGTGCAAACATACCGCGACAATCCCTCTATGTTTGGCGCCACCCCTTCTGCGGAACGTTTCATTGCCTGCCAACCCTGGTTTGCCTCTGTGCCGACCGATCTGCAGGAACAACTGCGCCACGGCGTGTATTTCACCGAAGGCGCCAAGGGCGACGTCATGCTGCCGGCAGGCTCCGCCGTGGAGGGCTGGCACGCCGTGCTGTCGGGGCTGGTCATGCTGCAAAGTCCAGCGTCCAGGGGGCGCGCATCGGCCTTCATTGGCGTGTCCGACGGCGACTGGTTCGGTGAAGGCTCCGCCATGAAACCCGAGCCGCGCAAGTACGACGTGGTGGCCCTGCGCCCTACGCGCATGCTGTGCCTGCCTCTTCCCCTGTTCGCCACCCTGCGCGAGACCAGCCTGGCATTCAACCAGTTTCTGGTGCTGCACATGAACCTGCGGCTGGGCCAGGCCATGGCCATCATTGAAGCCGGTCGCATGCGCTCGACAGAGCACCGCGTGGCGCTGTACCTCAGCCGCCTGTTCTGGCGCAGCACGCGCAGGCTCAACCTCACGCAGGAAGAACTCGGCCAGTTGTGCGGCCTGTCGCGCCAGACCGTCAACCGCGTGCTGCGCGCGCTGGAAGCTTCGGGCATCGTGTCTTTGGACTTCGGGCGAGTGGCCATCGTGGACGACGGCGCGCTTGCGGCGCATCTGGCGGCCACAGCTGGCGACTAAATAGCCCGCAATATCGCACTGCGCCTGACCCACGCGCAAATCGGCAGGTCCATCCATTGGCGTGGTCCGGGACGATACCGCGCCCAGCCGCCTGCCCACGGCCAGTCGTCCCGTCACCCAGGATAGCCCTGCACGCCACGCAGCTTGCTCCCTGCGGGAGAATGGACGCATGAACCAGCCTGAAGCGCCCCTGGAGCGGGCCGATTGCGGTCTGTCCTGGCACAACAGCTTCGCCTCTCTGGGGCCAGCTTTCCATACCCCGCTACAACCAACCCCCCTGCCCAACCCGTATTGGGTCGGCACCAGCACGGGGCTGGCGGAAGAGCTCGGGCTAAATCCAGACTGGCTGCACTCGAACGCGGCATTGCACGCCCTGAGCGGCAATACCCCCCTGCACGGCAGCACTCCCCTGGCCAGCGTGTACAGCGGCCACCAGTTCGGTGTCTGGGCCGGGCAATTGGGAGATGGCCGGGCCATCCTGCTGGGCGAGGTGGAAACGCCTACAGGGCCAATGGAAATCCAGCTCAAGGGCAGCGGCCTGACGCCCTATTCGCGCATGGGCGATGGGCGGGCGGTGCTGCGTTCGAGCATTCGTGAGTTTCTGGTGAGCGAAGCCATGCAGGCGCTGGGCATTCCCACGACGCGGGCACTGGCGCTCATTGGCTCGCCCCTGCGGGTGCGGCGCGAAACGATGGAGACCACCGCTGTCGTCACGCGCGCTGCGCCGAGTTTTGTGCGCTTTGGACATTTCGAGCACTTTGCCGCTGCTGGCAACCACGATGCGCTCCGGCAGTTGGCCGACCATGTGATCGCACGGCACTACCCCGAATGCCGCGCGGGTGCCGCCTTGGGCAACCCGTACGCGGATTTTCTGCGGGCAGTGAGCGAGCGCACTGCGGCGCTGGTAGCCCAGTGGCAGGCGGTCGGCTTTTGCCATGGTGTGCTCAATACCGACAACATGAGCATCCTGGGCCTGACTATTGACTACGGACCATTTCAGTTTCTCGACGCCTATGTGCCCAACCATGTGTGCAATCACAGCGACCATAGGGGGCGCTACGCATTTGACCGCCAACCCAATGTCGTCTACTGGAATCTCTTCTGTCTGGGGCAAGCGCTGCAGCCCTTGATTGGCGAGCCTGCGCGCGTGGTCGAAGCGCTGGACTCCTACAAGCAAGTGTTTCCCCGTGCGCTCATGGCGCGCATGCGGGCCAAGCTCGGCTTGCCTGCGCCACTTGCCGACGAGAGTGTGGTCATGGACGGCATCCTGCGCCTGCTCGCCGACAACGCGGTGGACACCACCATCTTCTGGCGGCGGATCTCGCACGCCGTGGCGGCTGGCGATTTCGAGCCCGTGCGCGACCTGTTTGCCGACCGCGCGGCGTTCGACCAATGGTTGCTCTCGTATTCAGAGCTGCTTGCGCAGACAGACCGTGCGCTAGCGGCCAATTTGATGCTAAAAACCAACCCCGCCTATGTGCTGCGGAACTACTTGGCGGAACAGGCCATCCGACAGGCGAATACGGGCGATTTCAGCGAGATTGACCGCTTGCAAATGCTGCTGGCCCATCCCTTTGATGAGCGCCCCGGCGACGAAGCCTACGCCCTGCCCCCGCCCGATTGGGCGTCCCACCTGTCCATCAGTTGCTCATCATGACCTTTCCTATCCAGAAGTCCGAAGCCGAGTGGCAAGCCGTGCTGCGTGAAAAGGGGGCAGAACCCGGCGCCATGAACGTCACGCGCCACGCTGCCACCGAACGCCCTTTCACGGGCAAATACGAAGCCCATTGGGCGGACGGCAGCTACCACTGCATCTGCTGCGGCAACAAGCTGTTCGATGCCGGCACCAAGTTCGACGCCGGCTGTGGCTGGCCGAGCTTCTCGCAGGCCGTGCCGGGCGCCATCCGGGAAAACGTCGACCTCAGCCATGGCATGCGGAGGGTGGAAACGGTTTGTGCACAATGCGGCTCGCACCTCGGCCATGTGTTCGAGGACGGCCCTGCCCCGACCGGGCTGCGCTACTGCATGAATTCCGCATCGCTTGATTTCGCGTCCGACGCCACCTGAACAGACCATCCAACGGCACCTGCCCATGAAACTGCTGATCGACTTCTTCCCCATCATCCTGTTCTTTGTGGCCTTCAAGTTCTGGGGCATTTTTGCTGCCACGGGCGTGGCCATCGCCGCCACCATCGTGCAAATTGCCTACCTGCGCCACAAACATGGCAAGGTCGAACCGATGCAATGGGTGAGCCTGGGCGTGATCGTGGTGTTTGGCGGCGCCACACTGCTTTCGCATAGCGATACCTTCATCAAGTGGAAGCCCACCGTGCTGTACTGGCTGATGGGCGGTTCCCTGCTGGTGGGCCAGTTGCTGTTTCGCCGCAACCTGATCAAAAGTCTGATGGGCGCACAAATCGAACTGCCAGAGAGCGCCTGGAATGCGCTGAACTGGGCCTGGACCGGTTTTTTTGCCGCCATGGGCGTGCTTAACCTGTGGGTGGCCTTCCACTTTGACACCGACACCTGGGTGAACTTCAAACTGTTTGGCGGCCTGGGGCTGATGCTGGCCTTCGTGCTGGCACAGGCCGCATTTCTCAGCCGCTACGTGAAGGACACCGAACCCGAAAAGGACGCTCAGCCGTGACGAACGACACCCCCATTACCGCCCCCGCCATGCAGGCTGCCTTGAATACAGCCCTCCAACCTACCCAACTTGAGGTGCTTGACGAGAGCTACCAGCACGAAGGACACGCCGGCGCCAATGGCACCGGCTTTGGCACCCATTTCCGGGTGCGCATTGCGTCACCTTCGCTTACCGGCCTTTCCCGGGTGAAGCAGCACCGCCTTGTGTATGATGCGCTGCAAGAATTTATCGACCGGGGCGCTCACGCCATCGCCATCGAAGTTCTTTGATCCCACGCGGAAACGCGTTGCGGCTCGCCGGCAATCTGCCGGCACCCCTTCCACCTTTTGGATTTCGAATGAAGAAACAGCTTTTGTCCGGCCTTGTGGCCGCAGCCTTGCTGGGCACCGTGGCATTGCCTGTGGCAGCCCAGAACATTGCCGTGGTCAACGGCCAGGCCATCCCCAAAGAGCGCGCCGATGTGCTGCGCCAGCAGGTTGAGCGTTCGGGCCGCCCCATCACCCCCGAGCTCGAAAAGCAGATCAAGGACGAAGTGATTGCACGCGAAATCTTCCTGCAGGAAGCCGCCAAGCGCAATCTCGACAAGGACCCTGATTTCAAGGTGCAGATGGAACTGGCCCGCCAGACCATCCTGATCCGCGAGCTGTTTCCCGACTTCCAGAAGAACAACCCCGTCACCGACGCCGAAATCAAGGCCGAGTACGACAAATTTGTCGCCGCCAACAGCGGCAAGGAATACAAGGCCAGCCACATCCTGGTCCCCACCGAGGCAGAAGCCAAGGCGATCATCGCTTCGATCAAGAAGGGGGCGAAGTTCGAAGACATCGCCAAGAAGCAGTCCAAGGATCCAGGGTCGGGCGCCAAGGGTGGCGACCTCGACTGGGCCAACCCCAGCAGCTACGTCTCGGAATTCACCGAAGCACTGATCAAGCTCCAAAAAGGCCAGATGACGCAGGCCCCGGTCAAGACCCAGTTCGGCTGGCATGTGATCCGCCTGGACGACGTGCGCCAGGCCCAATTGCCCAAGCTGGAAGACGTCAAACCCCAGATCGCACAGCAGTTGCAGCAGCAGAAGCTCGCCAAGTTCCAGGAAGATTTGCGCGCCAAAGCCAAGATTGAATAAACCCGGTTTCGCGCTATTCAAAAACGCGGCCTCGGCCGCGTTTTTTTATGGCTAACGGCCAAGCAACCAGCCAGTGGCGAGAAGCACCCCAATCATCACCGGCTGGTGCACCATGTAGTACGACAGGCTCCAGCGCCCAAGCAGTGCCAACGGTGATGCCACGGCAGGCACCGGTGACACCAGCCAGCGCCGCTGGTGCACGAGCAACCACTGCCCTGCCGCCAGGCCCCACCACAAAACGCCCAGCCAAGGGAACAACGGCACGTAGTCTTCGGTGATGGGTTTGCGGGTAATCAGTCCCAGCCAGTTCAGCGACCGCGCATCCAACGCGCCCGCCAGGTGGGCAAAAGGCCCTGTCAGCATGGCATGCGCCACCAAGGGCAGCAGCAAGGCCAGCAAGCCCGCGGGCCACAGCCACCGCCCCCAGCCCATGCTCAGCCGTGCAATCAGCAGCATGACCACCATGCCATGCAGCACGCCAAAATAAATAAAGCTGCGAGGAAACATCAGCCAGGAGCCAGCCGACACCAGCAGTGCGTAGCCCGCTATCTGCCGCCAGCGGCGAAAAAAGCGCTCCCACCCGAGCGAGCGCGACTGTGCCACGGCCTGCCCAAGGCCGGCACAAAACAGGAACAGGCTGACGATGGCGGTGCGCTGCCACGTCCAAACAGGGTTGCGGTAGAAGTCCTGGTGCCACCAGCCGAAGTGGCTCAGGTCAAAGCAGAAATGGAACACCGTCATCCACACCATTGCGAGACCGCGCAGGGCATCAATGGCATCGTAGCGGTCTATTCGGGGATCGGGCAATGTGGGCATGGGCCATTCGCAGCAGCAGGATGCGAATTGTCGTCTGGACAAGAAAAAAGGACTTGCAGCGCATGCTGCAAGTCCTCGGTTCGGTGGTCGGAGCGGCGGGATTCGAACTCGCGACCCTCTGCTCCCAAAGCAGATGCGCTACCAGGCTGCGCTACGCTCCGACAGCTAGTATTCTAACCTGCGCCATGAGCATCATTTGCGGCAAAAGACCCATAACGAAAAGAAATTTACAGCGTCAACGTTGCGATGGGCCAGGACCACGCCCTGCCAGGTGGCGGAAGGTGATGCGGCCTTTGGTGAGGTCGTAGGGCGAGAGTTCGAGCGAGACCTTGTCGCCCGCCAGAATGCGGATGTGGTGCTTGCGCATCTTGCCGCCGGTGTAGGCGATGAGTTGGTGCCCGTTGTCCAGCGTCACGCGAAAGCGCGAGTCAGGCAACACCTCGGTGACGCTGCCCTGCATTTCAATGAGTTCTTCTTTGGCCATTTTTCAATCTCTGGTAAACGATTTCATCCATCGGCGCTGCGGCACCCGCCACCGCGTGCGCCGCCTGCTCGGCGTGAGCAGGCCTCTGTGCATTGCGTTCGGGGGGTGCTGCACCCGCAGCGCAGCTCGGTGGGAAGGCCGGCGTGACGGCTTCAATGGACAGGCTGGGCGCAAGCCCTAAGCCTTCTATTGTAGCGTGACATACCCTGTCTGACTACACAGTTACCGCAGCCTGCTCTATAGAATCGCCCGCCACACTCGCCATCCCTGCCCGCCATGTCCGACTCGCTCGCTGTCTCCCTCCAGTATCTGTTGCCCAAACAGGCGCTGACCGCACTCGCCGGCAAGATTGCCTCGGCCCGCGCAGGCTGGTTCACCACCGCCCTGGTGCGTGCCTTCGTCTCGCATTACGACGTCGACATGACCGAGGCAGAACATGCGGACCCGTCGGCCTACCCCAGTTTCAATGCCTTTTTCACGCGCGCACTGCGGCTGGGCGCGCGGCCGATGTCGGCGGCCGAATGGGTCTGCCCGGTGGATGGCGCCATCAGCCAGTTCGGCGCCATCGAGCAGGACCAGATTTTTCAGGCCAAGGGCCACCACTATTCGACCACCGCACTGCTGGGCGGCGATGCTGCGCTGGCCGCGCGTTTCAACAATGGTCGGTTCGCCACCATTTACCTGAGCCCGCGCGACTACCACCGCATCCACATGCCTTGCACCGGGCGCTTGACCCGCATGGTGCATGTGCCGGGCGACCTGTTCTCGGTCAACCCGGTCACCGCGCGCGGAGTGCCGGGGCTCTTTGCGCGCAACGAGCGCGTGGTGTGCGTGTTTGAGGGGGCGCAAGGCCCATTCGTCATGGTGCTGGTGGGCGCCACCATTGTGGGCAGCATGGCCACGGTGTGGCACGGTCTTGTCAACCCGCCACGCACGGGCGTGTTGCGCCATTGGGATTACCCGGAAGGCAAAGTCGTGCTACAGAAGGGGGAGGAAATGGGGCGCTTTCAGCTTGGCTCCACCGTCGTGCTGCTGTTCCCGAGTGGCCCCTTTCACTTCAGCGCCCACTGGGAGAGCGGGGGCGCCGTGCGCCTGGGTCAAACCATGGCCGAGCGCAGCACAGGAGCGGGGGGCGCCGGATAATCCGGCCATGTCCCTGCAACCGCACCAGATCGAACTGCTCTCTCCCGCCCGCGATGCCAACATCGGCATCGCGGCCGTGAACCACGGCGCCGATGCCGTCTACATCGGCGGCCCTGCCTTTGGCGCACGCGCCACGGCAGGCAATGACATTCGCGACCTTGAACGCCTGATCACGCACGCGCACCGCTTTGGCAGCCGCGTCTTCATCACGCTCAACACCATCCTGCGCGACGACGAACTGGAGGGCGCGCGCCAAATGGCCTGGCAGGTCTACAACGCGGGCGCCGATGCACTCATCATCCAGGACATGGGCCTGCTGGAGCTGGACCTGCCGCCCATCCAGCTGCACGCCAGCACGCAGACCGACATCCGCACGCCCGCAAAGGCGCGCTTTCTGCAAGATGCCGGGCTCAGCCAGATCGTATTGGCCCGCGAACTGACCGTGCAGCAGATCGCCGCCGTACGCACCGCCACCGATCCCGAGCGCTGCGCCATCGAATTTTTCATCCACGGCGCGCTGTGCGTGGCCTACAGCGGCCAGTGCTACATCAGCCATGCGCAAACGGGCCGCAGCGCCAACCGGGGCGACTGCAGCCAAACCTGCCGCCTGCCCTACCAGGTGACCGACGCGCAGGGGCGCTTCATCGCGCACGACAAGCATGTGCTCTCGATGAAGGACAACAACCAGAGCGACAACCTGCGCACCCTGATCGACGCCGGTGTGCGCAGCTTCAAGATCGAGGGCCGCTACAAGGACATGGGCTACGTGAAGAACATCACCGCCCACTACCGCAAGCTGCTCGACGAAATCCTCGACGAGCGCGAGACCTCGGGCGACCCGCTGGCGCGCGCGTCGAGCGGCCGCACCACGTTCACCTTCACGCCCGACCCGCTGCAGAATTTCAACCGCGAGTTCACCGACTACTTCGTCAACGGCCGCAAGGAAGACATTGGCGCGTTCGACACGCCCAAGAATCCAGGCCAGGCCATCGGCTGGGTCACCAAACTGGGGCCCCACTTCGTCGAAATCGAAGTGAGCAACCCGGTCACCGTGCTGCACAACGGCGACGGCCTGTGCTACTACGACCTGCAGAAGGAACTGGTGGGCCTGCAGATCAACCGCGCCGAACCCGTGTCCCCGCGCGATGGACGGCAGTGGCGTGTGTTCCCGAAAGACCCGATGGAGGGTTTCAAGGACCTGCGCAAGGGAGCCGAGGTCAACCGCAACCGCGACATGGACTGGGTGCGCACGCTGGAGAAGAAGTCCAGCGACCGACGCATCGGCCTGTGGGCGCAGTTTGCCGAAACGGGCAACGGCTTCGCTCTCACGCTGACCGACGAGGACGGCTTCACCGGCACGGCCCGGGCCACCCTGCCCCATGAACCAGCACAGGACGCAGCCCGCGCCGAGGCCAGCCTGCGCGAGCAACTCGGGCGCTTTGGCGCCAGCCTCTTCGCCGTACACGACATTGCACTCCAGCTCTCGCAGCCCTGGTTTGTACCTGCCTCCGGCCTCAATGCGCTGCGCCGAGACGCCCTGGCCGAGCTCGAAGCTGCGCGCGCCGCCGGATTCGAACGCCTGCCGCGCGCCACGCCTGTCGAGCCACCGGCGCCCTACCCCGAGGACACGCTCTCCTACCTCGCCAACGTGTTCAACCACAAGGCACGCGACTTCTATGCGCGCCATGGCGTGAAGGTGATCGCCGCCGCCTACGAAAGCCACGAAGAGGACGGCGAGGTCAGCTTGATGATCACCAAACACTGCGTGCGCTATTCGATGAGCCTGTGTCCCAAGCAGGCCAAGGGCGTCACCGGTGTGCAGGGCACGATCCGGGCAGAACCCTTGACACTGATCAACGGCAACGAGCGCCTGACCTTGCGGTTTGACTGCAAGCCCTGTGAAATGCACGTCATGGGCAAGATCAAGCGCCATGTGCTTCAGCAAGGCCGCGAAATACCCTTGACCTTCTACACGACCCGGCCCCACCGTCCTGCATGACCACCACCTCCCCGCCCTGAGATCCCGCTCCTGATGCCCTGTTTATCGGTTTCTGCACAGATGGCCGCGCTCCCGGCAGAAAGCGGCTGAAGGCATGAACTCCCCCGCTGCGGTCTGGCTTGCGTTTCTTGCCTGCGCTGCGCTGATCGGCGCGGCAGGCTACCAGCTGTCCCTTGCGGGCGACACCATTGCGCGGCGCACGGGGCTCTCCGGGAACTGGATTGGCCTGACACTGATCGCCAGCGTGACGTCGCTGCCCGAACTGGCCACCGGCATTACCAGTGTCACTCTTGCCCACGCTCCCAACCTCGCCGTAGGCAATGCCCTGGGCAGTTGCGTGCTCAACCTGGCATTCCTGGTGGTGATTGACATGGTGCACCGGCGCGAACCCGTCTGGAGCCGTGCCAGCCGCGGCCATGTGCTGGCCGCCGCCTTTGGTGTCGTGCTGTTGGGCTTTCTGCTGCTGGGCCTGCTGATCGGCCAACTGTCGCCGACTTCCACCGAGCCGACGACCCATGCGCCACGCTGGAATCTGGGCCTGATGACGCCCGTCATGCTGCTGCTCTACGTGGTGGCCATGAAGGTGGTCTTCGTCTACGAGCGCACCCACCCGGCTGAACAGGCGAATGACAACGCCGCCTCCACCCTCGACGCGGCAATCCCCCCACTGCGCAGGGCCATCGTGCGCTTTGCCGTATCCGCCCTGGTCGTGATGGGGGCGGGCCTGTGGCTGCCCTTTGCCGCGGTCGACCTGGCACATGCCATGGGCTGGAATCGCAGTTTCGTCGGCAGCCTGTTCGTGGCCATGGCCACCACCTTGCCAGAACTGGCCGTCACGCTGTCGGCCCTGCGCCTGGGCGCGCTGGACATGGCCATCGGCAACCTGCTGGGAAGCAACCTGTTCAACGTGACCATCATTGCAGTGGACGATCTTTTCTACCGCCCGGGCGCGCTGCTGGCCGATGTGTCGCTGGTGCATGCCGTCACCGCCACCTCTGCCATCGTGATGACCGGCCTGGCGGTGGTCGGCCTGTTCTTTCGTCCCCGCGACCGGGTGCTGCGTGCCGTCGGTGCCATCAGCCTGGCCCTGACGGCGGTGTACCTGCTCAACACCTACGTCATTTTTCTGCATGGCACCTGACCCGGCACCCCGCCCCCCGACCGCCGCGTCCGCAGCGGCGCATCTGCGTGAAGTCCATGACCTCGTCCAGGCCCATGGGGTCGATCCTGGTTGCGGCCTGCACCCCGAGGAGGCCCAGCGGCGCGCCGCGCAGCACGGCGCCAACGCCTTGGCCGGCGCCCCGCAACGCAGCAAAGTGGCACTGCTGGCCGAGCAGTTCAAGGATTTCATGGTGCTGGTGCTGCTGGGCGCTGCCGTGGTCTCGGGCCTGGTGGGAGAGCTGACCGACACCCTGGTTATCCTGGTGATCGTCGTTCTAAATGCCGTGATCGGCTTCGTTCAGGCCTGGCGCGCCGACCAGGCCATGGCCGCCCTGCGGCAACTGGCTGCAGCACACGCCACGGTACTGCGCGGTGGCGCGGTCCAGGTGGTGCCCGCCAGCAGCCTGGTGCCAGGCGACATTGTGTTGCTGGAGGCCGGCAACCAGATCCCTGCCGACCTGCGGCTCATCGACATCACGCAGTTGCACGTGGATGAATCCGCGCTGACTGGCGAATCCGTCACCGTGGCCAAGCAGACCGCCCCCCTGGCACAGCAAGAAGCCCCTGCGCTTGGCGACCGCACCAACATGGCCTTCAAGGGCACCACGGCGACCCATGGCCGGGCCCGCGGGCTGGTGGTGGCCACGGGCATGCACACCGAACTGGGCAAAATCGCACGCCTGCTCGACAGCGACGACCGCAACACCCCCCTGCAGTTGCGACTGGCCGCCTTCGGCAAGCGCTTGGCGCTGGCCGTGCTGGGGATCTGTGCCATTGTTTTTGTGGTCGGCGTGCTGCGCGGCGAGGCCCCTTTGCTGATGGCGCTCACAGCCATCAGCCTGGCCGTGGCGGCCATCCCGGAGGCGTTGCCCGCCGTGGTCACGGTGTTGCTGGCGCTGGGCGCGCGCCGCATGGTCGCGGTGCATGCCCTGGTGCGCCGCCTGCCATCGGTCGAAACGCTGGGCTCGGTGACCACCATCTGCTCGGACAAGACGGGCACCCTCACACAGAACTGCATGCACGCAGAGCTTTTGGTGGTGCAGGAGCAGCCCTGGTTCCCCGGCGACACTCTGCCCAGCGCCATACACCGCGAGGCGCTGCGCGCCGCTGCGCTGTGCAATGACGCCACGCGCCACCGACAGAACGAGCCCGGCGTCTGCGATGTGCCCGACGCTGGCGCAACCTGGACCGGTGACCCCACCGAGACGGCCCTGGTGCTGGCCGCGCACGCTGGCGGACTGGACAAAGCCGAGCTGGACCACGCCTGCCCACGCGTGCAGGAGCAGCCCTTTGATTCGGACCGCAAGCGCATGACCACCTTTCACCGGGAGGGCGCAGGCTTCGTTGCCTACACCAAGGGAGCGCCCGAATCGGTGCTGCCGCGCTGCGCCACGCAATGGACACCCGAGGGCAGCACCCCGCTCGACGGCGCCAGTGCGCTGGCCACGGCCTCTCGTCTGGCCGCGCAGGGCCTGCGCGTACTGGCCCTGGCCCGGCGCAGCCATGACCGCCTGCCCGACACCAACGCGCTCGATGCCATGGAAAGCCAGCTGGAGTTGCTAGGCCTGATCGCACTCATCGACCCGCCTCGCCCGGAAGCCATGGCCGCCGTGCGCGACTGCATCAGCGCGGGCATCACCCCCGTGATGATCACCGGTGACCATCCCGCCACCGCCCGCGCCATTGCACACCGCCTGGGCATCGTGACGCGCAGCGATGCCCCTGTCCTGACCGGCGCGGACCTGGCCACGCTGGACGATGCGGTCCTGCGTGCGCGCGTCGAGCAGGTACAGGTATACGCACGGGTCGATCCGGCGCAAAAAATCCGCATCGTCCAGGCACTGCAGGCCCAAGGCCATTTCGTCGCCATGACCGGCGATGGCGTGAACGATGCACCCGCCCTCAAACAGGCCGACATTGGCGTGGCCATGGGGCGCGGCGGTACCGACGTGGCACGTGAAGCCAGCAGCCTGGTGCTGCTGGACGACAACTTCGCAACCATCGTCGCGGCCATCCGCGAGGGGCGGCGCATCTACGACAACATCCGCAAGTTTGTGCGCTATGCCATGACGGGCAACTCGGGCGAGATCTGGACCATTTTCCTCGCGCCCCTGCTCTTTTTGCCCATTCCCTTGCTGCCCATTCACATCCTGTGGGTCAACCTGGTCACCGACGGCCTGCCCGGCCTGGCACTGGCCGCCGAACCGGCCGAACGCGGCACCATGCGGCGCCCGCCCCGCGCGCCGGACGAAAGCCTGTTTGCCCACGGCATGTGGCAGCACATCCTGTTCATGGGCCTGCTGATTGCCGGACTGTGCCTGGCGGTGCAGGCCTGGGCCCTGCACACCGGCCACGCCCACTGGCAGACCATGGTGTTCACCGTGCTCACGCTGGCCCAGATGGCGCATGTGCTCGCCATCCGGTCCGAGAGCGAACCCCTGTGGCGGCTTGGCCTGTGCAGCAACCGCCCGTTGCTGGGGGCCGTGCTGCTGACCTTTCTTCTGCAACTGGCCACCATTTATGTGCCCTTTCTCAACCCCATCTTCAAGACCCAGCCCCTGAGCCTGCCCGAACTGCTGATCTGCCTGGGCGCCGCCGCCGCTGTCTATGGCGCGGCGGAGATTGAAAAAGCCCTGCGCCGTAAGCCAGGCCGCCAGATAAGCTCATAGCCAATGGTTCGACCATCGCCCGTACGGGGCGTGCAAAATGCCGACTCGCACGGACGCGTGCGCGTTCACCGTTCACCCCACCACCTCCAGAGAGACTCCAGTCATGCAGATCGAAACCCTTGCTGTCCACGCCGGCTATACACCCGACCCGACCACCAAGTCCGCCGCCGTGCCGCTCTACCAGACCACGGCCTACGCTTTTGACAACGCACAGCACGGCGCCGACCTGTTCGATCTGAAGGTGGCGGGCAACATCTACACCCGCATCATGAACCCGACCACCGACGTGCTGGAGCAGCGCGTGGCTGCACTCGAAGGCGGCGTGGCGGCACTGGCACTGGCGTCTGGCATGGCGGCGATCACCGCGGCCATCCAGACCATTGCCGAGGCGGGCGACAACATCGTCTCGGCCAGCACGCTCTATGGCGGCACCTACAACCTGTTCGCCCACACCTTCCCGCAGCAGGGCATCGAGGTGCGCTTTGCCGACCCGCGCGACCCAGCCAGCTTTGCCAAGCTGATCGACGCACGCACCAAGGCGGTGTTCTGTGAGTCCATCGGCAACCCGCTGGGCAACGTGACCGACATCGCCGCGCTGGCCAAGGTGGCGCACGGCGCTGGCGTGCCGCTCATCGTCGACAACACCGTGCCCAGCCCCTACTTGTGCCGCCCCATCGAGCACGGCGCCGACATCGTGGTGCATGCGCTCACCAAGTACATGAACGGCCACGGCAACAGCATCGGCGGCATCATCGTGGACAGCGGCAAGTTCCCCTGGGCAGAGCACAAGGCCCGCTTCAAGCGCCTGAACGAGCCCGACGTCAGCTACCACGGCGTGGTCTACACGGAAGCCCTGGGGGCTGCCGCCTACATCGGCCGCGCCCGCGTGGTGCCGCTGCGCAACATGGGCGCCGCCATCTCGCCCTTCAACGCCTGGCTCACGCTGCAAGGCATCGAAACCCTGCCGCTGCGCATGGACCGCACCTGCGACAACAGCCTGGCGCTGGCCAAGTTCCTGCAAAGCCACCCCAAGGTGGAATGGGTGCGCTATGCCGGGCTGCCCGACCACCCCGACCACGCGCTGGCGCAGCGCCAGATGGGCGGGCGGGCCTCGGGCATTCTGTCCTTCGGACTCAAGGGCAGCGACGCCGACCCGCGTGCCGCCGGTGCACGCTTCCTTGACGCGCTCGATTTGTTCACGCGCCTGGTGAACATTGGCGATGCCAAGTCGCTCGCCACACACCCGGCCTCGACCACGCACCGCCAGCTCGACGCCGCCGAGATGGAAAAGGCCGGCGTGAGCGAGAACATGGTGCGCCTGTCGGTCGGCATCGAGCACATTGACGACCTGCAGGCCGATCTGGCGCAGGCGCTGGACAAGGTCTGAACCTGGTGGTGAGGTTGGAAACCAGAACGATTTTGGCCTCTGACGCACAGCCTGCAATGCTTTTCTGCTCTACCTTATATAGCGAAATGCAGGCTGCGGGCGCACAGTGCGTGGCCCGCAGCCTGCGATGATCGGCACCCCACCACTCCCTGCGCCTTGAGCGCCCTTCGTGCCGTGACGCGTCGGCGCTTTCTGATTGGTCCCTTGTTCGCACTGCGCTGGCTGCTGGCCGCGCTGGCGCTGGCCGGTGCCTGCGTAGCGCTCGCCGGCAGCGGCATTACCGCCGCTCCCGTGGACAGAATGCTGGACGTGGCACAGGCCCATCCGGCGCCCGCAAACCTCACCCCCTGGGTCGACCTGCTGGAAGACCCTTCCGGCACGCTCGGCTTCGACCAGGTGCGCTCTGCAGCATGGGCCGCCCGCTTCGCCCCCAGCCGCCATACCGGCGAGGCGTTGAACTTTGGCATCACGCCCTCAGCCTGGTGGCTGCGTCTGCGGCTGTCCAACACCGGCGATGCACCGCAAGAGCGGTGGCTGGAAGTGGCCTATGCGCGCCTCTCGCACCTGGATGTCTATGTCCCCATGGCTGGGGGCGGCTACCGCGCCATTCGAACAGGCACCACGGCGCCTTTCGAGAGCCGCGGCTACCTGAACCGCAATTTCGTCTTTCCCGTCACCCTGCCCGCGCGAACCGAGCAGATGCTGTACCTGCGCGTGGCGTCCACCACGGCCTTCATCGTGCCCGTGCGGCTGTGGGAGCCCGCTGCGTTTCACGCCTACGAACGCAGCGACTACGCGGCGCAAGCCTGGTACTTCGGCATGGCTGCCGCCATGGTGCTCTACAACCTGCTGCTGTTCGTGCGGCTCAAGGACGGGCTGTACCTGCTGTACTGCGGCTTTGCACTCGCCATGGCCTTTGCGGTCGCGGGGCAGAACGGGCTGGTGAAAGAGGTTTTCCGGCTGGAATCGCCGCTTTGGTCCGACGTGTGCACCTCCTTCGGCTACTCCTTCGCAATTGCCGGCGGCATGCTGTTTTTGCGGCGCATGGTGGAAACAAGCCGCCTGATGCCCCGGCTCGATCCCTGGCTGCGCGGCTTCGTCGCCTTCTTTTACCTGAGCCCCCTGCTGTTTCTGGTCACGAGCCAGACGCTGATCAAAGCCGCCGCCGTGCTGTACGTGCTGGCCATAGTGACCATGCTGGGGGTGGCGGCCTGGTCTGCCTGGCTGCGCCAGCGAAGCGCGTACTTCTTTCTGGGTGCTTTCACGCTGCTGGGCCTGGGCGCGGGCATCAATGGCTTGCGCGCCATGGGCCTCATGCCCACCAACGCCGTCACGGCGAACGCCATGCAATTTGGCTCGGCGCTGGAAATGCTGCTGCTGGCGCTGGCCCTGGCCGACCGCTTCAACCAGATGCGGCGCGAGCGGGCGGCCATGCAGGCCGAATTGCTCGCCACGCAGAAGGCCCTGATCGACACGCTGCAGAGCAACGAGCAGCGCCTGGAGGCGCATGTGGCCGAGCGCACCATCGCCCTGGAAGCGGCCAACCACCGGCTCGAAGCCCTGAGCCGCACCGATGGCCTGACGGGCATCGCCAACCGGCGCCGGTTTGATGAGGCTCTGGCCAGCGAATGGGCGCGCTCGCAGCGCAGCGGCAAACCGCTGGCGCTGGCCATGATCGATATCGATTGGTTCAAGGCCTACAACGACCACTATGGCCACCTGGCGGGCGACGACTGCCTGCGCAGCGTGGCAGGGGCGCTGGTGCATTGCGCGGCACGCAGCACCGACCTGGTGGCGCGCTACGGCGGTGAGGAATTCGCCATCGTTTCCCCTGGCGCCACGGCGGCGCAGATGCAGGCATTGGTCCTGGAAGTCCAGCAGGCCGTGGCGGCCCTGGCGCTGCCGAACCCCACCACGCCGAGCGGCTGCGTCACGCTGTGCGCCGGCGTGGCGGCCGCCGTGGCGTCATCCGGGAAAACACCCGACAGCCTGGTGGCCGCGGCCGACCAGGCGCTGTACCAGGCCAAGACGACGGGGCGCAACCGGATGGTGCTTGCGCCACAAGAATTTTGATAAAAAGTGCCTATAGCGCTTATCTATAAAGCGTTTATAGCTCTTGAATCAATAGCATTTCACACATCGCGCGCCAGGCGCAGCCCGCTGAACTGCCACCGAGCTGTAGTGGGGAAGAAATTGCGGTACGAGAGCCGCGCATGCCCGGCTGGTGTGGCGCAGGAGCTGCCGCGCAACACGTACTGGTTGACCATGAACTTGCCGTTGTATTCGCCCACCGCCCCTTCGGCGGTGCGAAAGCCAGGGTATGGCGCGTAGCTCGACTGCGTCCACTGCCAGACTTCGCCAAACAGCCCGCGAAGGCCGTTGCCGGCTGCCGCCTGGGGCTCGATCCGAGGGCTAGGCGCACCCGCATGGGCCAGCAAGGCAGGCGCTAGATGCACGGTGGGCGCGGCGGCCGCTTCCCACTCGGCCTCGGTGGGCAGGCGGGCGCCGGCCCACCGCGCATAGGCATCGGCTTCAAAGTACGACAGATGCGCCGCCGGGGCGTGTGGCGTGAGCGGCTGCTCGCCGTGCAGGCCAAACCGGTTCCAGCCGCCCTCCTCGGCCGCTCGCCAGTACAAGGGGTGCGCGATGTGCTGCGCCGCCAGCCAGTCCCAGCCCTCGGCGAGCCAGAGCTCGGGCCTGGCGTAGCCACCATCGGCGATGAAGGCCGCGAACTCGCCTTGGTTCACCAGCCGGGCACCCAGGGCATAGGGCGCGAGGTAGGTGGCGTGGCGCGGCAGCTCGTTGTCAAAGGAAAAACCGGGGCCGGTATGGCCCACCTCCACCAGGCCGCCAGCGCATTCCACCCAGTCGAGCGCGGGCGCAACCGCCGGTGCATCGGCCTGCGGGCGTGCATCGCGGTAGGCCGGGGCCATGGGATTGCACGAGAGCAGGTGCAGCACATCCGTCAGCAGCAATTCCTGGTGCTGCTGCTCGTGCTGCAGGCCCAACTCCACCAAGGTCTGTAGCGCTGCGTTGCCCCCTTGCCGCGCCAGCAAAGCCTGCATGCGCTGGTCCACGTTGGCACGGTAGGCGAGCACCTCGACGAGTGCCGGCCGGGTGAGCAGGCCGCGCTGCGGCCGCGGGTGCCTGGCGCCCACGCCGTTGTAATAGGAGTTGAACAACACCCGAAACGCCGGATGGAAGGGGCGAAAACCCGCCTCGTTCGGCTCCAGCACAAAGGTTTCAAAAAACCAGGTGGTGTGCGCCAGGTGCCATTTGACCGGGCTGGCGTCGGGCATGGACTGCGCGCAGCAATCTTCGGCGGACAGCGGCTCGGCCAAGGCCAGGCTGTGGCGGCGCACCGCCGCAAAACGGGAGAGCAGATCGTTCATTTGCGCTTCGCTTTCAGGGCTGGGCGTGCACCACGGCAAACCACCCGCGCGCATCCTGCCAGGCGCGTGCGCGGGCGAAGCCGGCCTGCGCCAACAGGTCGCAGAAGCGGTCCAGCGAGTATTTGTAGCTGTTTTCGGTATGGATGCGCTCCCCCATTGCAAAGGCCCGCGCACCGCCTGGCCAATGCACATCAACCGGAACGCAAGCTTCCAGATGCATCTCGATGCGCGACTCCTCGGGGTTGAAGAAGGCGCGGTGGCGCCAGTCATCGGTTTCGAAATCGCTGCCGATCAGGCGATTGAGATGCGCCAGCACATTGCGGTTGAACTGCGCCGTCACGCCTTGCGCGTCGTCGTACGCTGCTTCGAGCACGGCCACATCCTTGGGCAGGTCGATGCCGATCAGCAGGCCGCCATCGTCCCGCGCCAAGGCGCGCATCTGCCGCAGCAAGGCGAGCGCACTCGGCGGGTCAAAATTGCCGATCGACGAGCCCGGATAGAACACCAGGCGCGGCGCGGCCGGCAAATCGTCTGGCAGATGGATGCCGCGTGTGATGTCACCCCCCAACGCACGCGCATCCATCGCCGGAAAGCGCGCCCCCAGCCGCTGCACCGCTTCACTGAGGTAATCGGCCGAAATATCGACACCCACAAAACAGCGCGGCGCAATCAGCCCGCAGAGCACCGCCGCCTTCGCGCAACTGCCGGCGCCGGGCTCGATCAGGGTGCAGCCGCTGCCAATGGCGCGGGCAATCTCCGGGCCAGACTGCTCAAGAATGGCGTGCTCGGTGCGCGTCGGGTAGTACTCGGGCAACTGCGTGATGGCCTCAAACAGCTTGGAGCCACGCTCGTCGTAAAAGTACTTGGGCGAAATACGGGCTGGCGTGCGCGTAAGGCCTTCGATGATCTCGGCGTGGCGGGGCTCGTACATGGGTAGGCAGGGCTTTGTGGGCAGAATCGGCGAACCATTGTGACGGCACGCTGTCTCCTGCCGTGCAAGCCATCGCTGCGGCCCCTGGTGCCAGTCAACAAAAGGGCCGGGAGTGACCGGCCCTTTTGCGCAGCGCTGGCCCTTCGTTAAAAGCGCCAGCCCACGCCGACGCCCAACAGCACCGGATCGACCTTGAAGGTTCCGACCTTGACGCCGCCCGCACTTACATCGGTACCGATGTAGACCTTCTTCAGGTCCAGGTTGAGGTACAGGTTGTTTTGCAATGGAATGTCCACCCCCACTTGCAGCGCCGCGCCGAAGCTGTTGCGATCGATGTCCACGCCCGCGGGGGCATGCACGCTGCTGAAACGCGTGTAGTTCAAGCCCGCCCCCACGTAGGGCTTGAAACCGCCCAGGTCGTGGTGGTACTGCAGCATCAGCGTCGGCGGCAGGTGCTTGAGCGAACCGATGGCGGTATCGCCCGAGCTCAGGGTGTGCTTTTGCGGCACCGAGAGCACCAGCTCAGCGGCCAGGTTCTGGTTGAAGAAGTAGCTGACGTCGATGTCGGGCATCCATTTGTTATTCACCGACAGGTTCAGACCGGTACTGTCCTTGTTGGCACTGTCCAGATGCAGGGCGCGCACGCGCACCATCCAGGGGCCTTCGGCCTGCTGGGCAAAGGCCGAGCCGCAGGCCAGGGCGCACAGAGCGGCCGCTGCGAGAAGATTCTTTTTCATGCTCAATTCGAAGGTGGCACGGGGTATTCCCGTACTGGAATTAAGCCTATTTTTTGTAGGGCTAATACTGCTTCACATCAAATGCACGGGTTTTCCCTAGCGAACGGCTCAAGCGCGGCGCGGTGGGCGCAGCCGCTGGATCAGCGCCACCACCGCCAGCACCACCGCGCCCGCAAGCACGCCCACGCCGGCGTTGAGCAGTTGTGCGGCCAGCGTTGCCCACACATGGCCCAGCGGTCCGATGACCGTGCGCGCAGCCAACGCGTCGATGGCCTCGGCCACGGCGTGCACGCCGTGCACCAGAATGCCGCCGCCCACCAGAAACATGGCCGCCGTGCCCACCACCGTCAGGCCCTTCATCAGCCAGGGCGCGACGCGCACGATGGCATCGCCCAGGCTGCGGGCGGCACTGCTGGACTTGCGGCTGAGCCACAGCCCCAGGTCATCGAGCTTGACGATGCCCGCCACCAGGCCATAGACGCCCACCGTCATCACCACGGCAATGGCCGAAAGCACCGCCAGGCGCTGGCCAAACGGCGCAGTCGCCACGGTGCCCAAGGCAATGGTGACGATTTCGGCGGAGAGGATGAAGTCGGTGCGCACCGCGCCCTTGACCTTGTCTTTCTCGTACGCCACCAGATCGATCTGGGGATCGGCGTTGGCGCGGACATGGCCTTCGTGCTCAACCTTGTCCTGCTGGCGGCTGTGCAGCAGGCGGTGGGCAACTTTCTCGAAACCTTCGTAGCAAAGAAAGGCGCCGCCGACCATGAGCAGCGGCGTCACAGCCCAGGACGCAAAGGCGCTGATGGCCAGCGCCAGCGGCACCAGGATCAGCTTGTTGAGGAACGAGCCCTTGGCCACGGCCCAGACCACGGGAATCTCGCGCTCGGCGCGCACACCACCGACCTGCTGGGCGTTGAGCGCCAGGTCGTCGCCCAGCACGCCAGCCGTCTTTTGTGCCGCCACCTTGGTCATCACGCCCACGTCGTCGGCAATGACCGCGCTCTTCTTGGCGGCCACCTTGGTCATCAGCGCCACGTCGTCGAGGATGGTGGCGATATCGTCAAGCAGCGTCAGCAGACTGGCTCCGGCCATGGGAATCCTTGTGGGTCAGGTGAAGGTCAGAGATTTTGATAAAAATACGCCTCCAGCGCATGTAGGACATGCGCTGGTAGCTATATTTTTAATAGTGAATCGGCTAAAAGGCGCTCAACCCACCCAGCGCCGCGCGTTGCGCCACAGGCGCATCCATGGGCTGGCGGCGTCCAGGCCGCCGGTGACCGCCAGGTCCGTCCAGCTCATCTGCACGTTGCGGAACACCCGCTCCGGGTGCGGCATCATGGCCGTGAAGCGCCCGTCCGCCGTGGTCACCGCCGTGAGGCCACCGGCGCTGCCGTTGGGGTTGAAGGGGTACTGCTCGGTCTCCGCGCCGTGGTGGTCGACAAAGCGCATGGCGGCGATGGCCTGGGACGCGTCGCCGCGCTGCGCAAAGTTGGCATAGCCCTCGCCATGCGCCACGGCAATCGGCAGGCGGCTGCCGGCCATGCCGGCGAAGAACAGGCTGGGGGATTCGAGCACCTCCACCAACGACAGGCGCGCCTCGAAGCGCTCGCTCTGGTTGGTGGTGAAGCGCGGCCAGTGCGCTGCACCGGGGATGATGTCGGCCAGTTCGGCAAACATCTGGCAGCCGTTGCACACGCCCAGGCCAAAGGTGTCGCCGCGTGCGAAGAAGGCGGCGAACTGGTCGGCCAGGCGCGGGTTGAAGGTAATCGACCGCGCCCAGCCAATGCCGGCGCCCAGCGTGTCGCCGTAGCTGAAACCCCCGCAGGCCACCAGGCCGGCAAAGTCTTGCAGGTCGGCGCGGCCGGCTTGCAGGTCGGTCATGTGCACGTCGACCGCCTCGAAGCCGGCTTGGGTGAAGGCGTAGGCCATTTCCACATGCGAGTTCACGCCCTGCTCGCGCAGCACGGCCACGCGTGGGCGCGCGCCATGCACAAAGGGCGCGGCAACATCCTCGCTCGGATCGAACGTGAGCTGAACGTGCAGACCCGGGTCGCTGGCCAAACCACGGCTGGCATGTTCGGCGTCAGCGCAGTCGGGGTTGTCGCGCTGCTGGCAGATCTTCCAGCTCACGCTGTCCCAGACCTGGTGCAGGTCGTGCAGGCTGGCCGAGAAGACCTCGCGCGTGTCGCGCCAGACGCTGAGCTTGTTTTTGCCGACATCGATGGTCGAATGCTCGGGCCGGGTACTTCCCACCACGTGCGAGAAGCGCGAGAGGCCGTGCGCGCGCAGGGTTTGCAGCACCGCGTCGCGGCTGGGGGCCGCCACCTGCAGCAGCACGCCCAGTTCTTCGTTGAACAGCGCCTTGAGCGCCAGCTCATCGCGCCGCACGCTCATCTGCTGCGCCCAGTTCTTGGCGTCGCCCGCTTCCATGCGGCTGTCGTTCACGCCGTCGCCTTCGGTGAGCAGCATGTCGATGTTGAGCGCCACGCCCACCTGCCCGGCAATCGCCATTTCAAAGGCGGCGGCGAAGAGGCCACCATCGCTGCGGTCGTGGTAGGCGAGAATTTTTCCCTCGGCGCGCAGGGCATTCACCGCGGCGACGAGGTTCTTCAGGTCTTGCGCATCGTCCAGGTCGGGCACGGCGCCGCCGCTCTGGCCCAGGGTCTGCGCGAGGATGCTGCCGCCCATGCGCGCCTGGCCCTTGCCCAGGTCGATGAGGATCAGCGTGCTGTCCACGTCCCGCGCGAGCTGCGGCGTGAGCGTGCCGCGCACATCGGGCAAGGTGGCAAAGGCGGTGACGATCAGGCTGACCGGCGAGACGACTTTTTTCGCCTCACCCTCATGCGTCCACTGCGTGCGCATCGACAGGCTGTCCTTGCCCACGGGGATGGAAACGCCCAGCGCAGGGCACAGCTCCAGCCCCACAGCGCGCACCGTATCGTACAGCGCGGCGTCTTCGCCCGGTTCGCCGCACGCCGCCATCCAGTTGGCTGACAGTTTGACGCGGGCCAGATCGATGGGCGCGGCCAGCAGGTTGGTGATGGCTTCGGCCACCGCCATGCGGCCCGAGGCCGGCGCGTCGAGGGAGGCAATGGGCGTGCGCTCGCCCAGCGCCATGGCTTCGCCGGCGAAACCGGCGTAATCGGCCAGGGTGACGGCGCAGTCCGCCACCGGCACCTGCCAGGGGCCGACCATCTGGTCGCGGTGCGTGAGGCCGCCCACGGTGCGGTCGCCAATGGTGATAAGAAAGCGCTTGGACGCCACCGTCGGGTGGCTCAGCACATCGAGCGCGGCCTGTTGGAGCGCCACGCCGGTGGCGTTCAGCGGCTGGGCGGTGCGCGGCACGCGGGTCACGTCGCGGTGCATCTTGGGCGGCTTGCCGAGCAACACATCCATGGGCATGTGGACGGCTTGCGCGGCCTCGGGCAAGGCGGCGCCGGGCGCCAGCGGCACGCCAGCGCCCACCACCAGTTCGCGCGCCTCGGTGGTCACGCCGACCACGGCAAAGGGGCAGCGCTCGCGCTCGCAAAAGGCCTCGAACTGCGCGAGCGACTCGGGTGCAATAGCCAGCACGTAGCGCTCCTGGCTCTCGTTGCACCAGATTTCGCGCGGCGCCATGCCCGTTTCTTCCAGGGGCACGGCGGACAAGTCAAAGCGCGCGCCGCGCCCCGCGTCGTTCACCAGCTCCGGGAAGGCGTTGGAGAGCCCGCCCGCGCCCACATCGTGGATCGCCAGAATCGGGTTGCCTGCGCCCAGCGCGGCGCAGTGGTTGATGACCTCTTGTGCGCGCCGCTCGATCTCGGGGTTGCCGCGCTGCACCGAATCAAAATCGAGTTCAGCGGCGTTCTGGCCGGTGGCCATGGAGCTCGCAGCGCTGCCGCCCATGCCAATGCGCATGCCGGGGCCGCCGAGCTGCACCAGCAGCGAGCCGGCCGGGAATGCGATTTTCTGCGTCAGCGCGCCGTCAATGCTGCCCAGACCGCCGGCAATCATGATGGGCTTGTGGTAGCCGCGCTGCACGCCGGCGACTTCGGCTTCGTACTCACGGAAGTACCCCAGCAGGTTGGGCCGGCCAAACTCGTTGTTGAAGGCCGCGCCGCCCAGCGGCCCCTCGGTCATGATCTGCAAAGGGTTGGCAATGTGGTCGGGCTTGCCGCCTGCCGCATCCGACAGGCCGCCCCAGAGCTTGGACACCGTGAACCCCGTCAGCCCCGCCTTGGGCTTGGAGCCGCGCCCGGTGGCGCCTTCGTCCCGAATCTCGCCGCCAGCGCCAGTCGAGGCACCAGGGAAGGGCGAGATGGCCGTGGGGTGGTTGTGCGTCTCCACCTTCATCAGCACATGCCGCAGAACACTCTCTTTTTCATAGCTGGTCGCGCTAGTCCCACCTGCGCTGGAGGCTGATTTGGCTTGAAATTTCTCGACGACGCCGCCTTCCATGACCGAGGCGTTGTCCGAATACGCCACCACCGTGTGCTGGGGATTCGTCTTGTGGGTGTGGCGGATCATGCCAAACAGGGTCTGATCCTGCGGTGCGCCGTCGATGGTGAACTGGGCGTTGAAGATTTTGTGGCGGCAATGCTCGCTGTTGGCCTGCGCAAACATCATCAGCTCGACATCCGTCGGGTTGCGCCCCAAGGTGGTGAAGGCCTGCACCAAATAGTCGATTTCGTCGGCCGCCAGCGCCAGGCCCCATTGCGTGTTGGCGGCCTCCAATGCAGCACGGCCACCAGCCAGCACGTCCACCTGCGCCATCGGCTGCGCGGGCAGCTCGGTGAACAGCGCGCGCGCCGCGTCCAGGTCGGTGAACCACGATTCGGTCATGCGGTCGTGCAGCAGCGCGCCCACCTGGGCGATCTGGCCGGCGTCCAGCGACTTCGTGCCGCCCAGCAGGCCCGAGCGCAACGTGATGCGGTATTCGGTCACGCGCTCGATGCGGCGCACGTCCAGCCCACAATTGTGGGCAATGTCGCTGGCCTTGGAGGCCCAGGGCGAGACGGTGCCCAGGCGCGGCGCCACGACGATGGCCTGTCCGGCGTCACCGCCTTCGAACGGCTCGCCATAGGTCAGCAGCGCCGCGAGTTGCTGCGCCTGCGCCGGGGTGGGTTCGCCGGGTGTCGCCACCCAATGCACGTAGCGTGCGCGCACCGCATCTATGCGCGGCTCAATGCCCTGGAGTTGCGGCAACAACTGGCGCGCACGGAAAGGGCTCAGGGCGTTGCCGCCCACAAGTAGGGTCAGGTGCAGAGTCACGGTGGCAGCGTTCTGATGGGAAGAAAGACGGGGCGAGCCGGGCAGCTCCGGCGCACTGCGATCTGCAGGCGCCAAAGCTGGCTATTTTAAAGGGGGTGTCGGTACGCGCTGGCTGGGACGACAAAACCCGCACTCAGCGCAAAAAAAGGCCCAATGGGATAATTTGGCCCATGAGCATCACCATCAAAAGCGCCGAGGACATTGCCGGCATGCGCGTCGCCTGCCGCCTCGCGTCCGAAGTGCTGGACGCCATTGCGCCGCACATCCAGCCTGGCATCACAACGCGCCGAATCGACGAAATCGCTGCCGCCTGCATGCAGGAGCAAGGCACCATCTCGGCCACTATTGGCTACCAGCCGCCCGGCTACCCACCCTACCCGGCCTCGCTGTGCACCTCGGTCAACCACGTGGTCTGCCACGGCATTCCGAACGACAAGCCTTTGAAGAAGGGCGATATCGTCAACGTGGACGTCACCGTCATCACGCCAGAGGGCTGGTACGGCGACAACAGCCGCATGTATTTGATAGGCGAGTGCTCGATTGCCGCCAAGCGCCTCTCGGCCATCACCTATGAAGCCATGTGGCATGGCATCCTGCAGGTCAAACCTGGCGCCCACCTGGGCGACATCGGCCACACCATCCAGAAGTTCGCCGAAGGGCAGGGCTTCTCGGTGGTACGCGAGTTCTGCGGCCACGGCATCGGCAAGCGCTTCCACGAAGAGCCCCAGGTCCTGCACTATGGGCGCCCGGGCACGCTGGAGAAGCTGGAGCCCGGCATGGTCTTCACCATCGAGCCCATGATCAACGCCGGCCGGCGCGACATCAAGGAATTCGGCAACGACGGCTGGACCATCGTCACCAAGGACCACAGCCTCTCGGCCCAGTGGGAGCACACGATTCTCGTCACCCCCACCGGCTACGAGGTGATGACGCTCTCGGCCGGTTCGCCGGCGCTGCCCGATTTCGTCACGGCCACCACCACCTGAAGTGCTCGGGAGCGGCCTGTGCACGCTTCTTGCTTCACTCGCCGCATGCAACTGACGCCTCCTCCTCCCGCACCCACCACACCGAACCTGCCGGCTCTGCGCGAGGCTTATCGGCGCGACAAGGCGGCGCTGGTGGCCACACTGCTCGCACCGCTGCCCACGGCGCGCGGCGTCCACGGACTGCTGCGCAAATTCACCCGGCTGGCCGATACCTTGCTGCACGCTCTGTGGGAGGCCAGCGCCCTGCCCCCAGGTCTGGCGCTGCTGGCGGTGGGCGGCTTTGGCCGCGGGCAACTGCTGCCGTATTCGGATGTGGACGTGCTGGTGCTGCTGCCAGATGGCTCGCACGCGGCGCTCTGTACCGACACCCGGGCCCGCGTGGAAGACTTCATCCGCAACTGCTGGGATGCGGGGCTGGAAATCGGTTCGAGCGTGCGCTCGGTGGAGGAATGCCTGCAGGAGGCGGCCGGCGACGTGACGGTGCAGACCTCGCTTCTGGAGGCGCGGCGCGTCTGCGGCAGCGCAGCGCTGTTCGGGCGCTTCGAGCAGGAATTTCGTGCGTCCATCGACCCACGCGCCTTTCTCACGGCCAAGACGCTGGAGATGCGCCAGCGCCACAACAAGTACGAAAACACCGCCTACGCGCTGGAACCCAACGTCAAGGAGTCGCCCGGCGGGCTGCGCGACCTGCAGACCATTTTGTGGGTGGCGGACGCCGCGGGCCTGGGCCAGGGTTGGCGCGCGCTGGGAGCCAGCGGCCTGGCCACGTCCTATGAAATGCACCAGCTCGAGCGCAACGAGGCGGTGCTGCTGCTGATCCGTGCACGCCTGCACGCCATTGCCGGGCGGCACGAAGACCGGCTGGTGTTTGACCTGCAAGCCACCGTGGCCGAAGCCTTCGGTTACCGCAGCGTGTCCGAGGGCGGCTCGCGCCTGCCCATGCGCGCGAGTGAGACCCTGATGCGGCGCTACTACTGGGCCGCCAAGGCGGTCACGCAGCTCACGCAGATCCTGCTGCTCGATATCGAAGACCGGCTCAATCCGCCGCAGACGCCACCGCAACCCATCGACGAGCGCTTTCTGGACAAGGGCGGAATGATCGAGGTGGCAAGCGACGATCTGTACCAGCGCGACCCGCACGCCATCCTCGAAACCTTCTTGCTGTTCCAGTCGTCGTCGGCCCTGCAAAACCTCTCGGCGCGTACGCTGCGGGCGCTGTACGGCGCGCGCAGCGTGATGAACAGTGCGTTTCGCGACGACCCGGTGAATCGCGCGGCCTTTTTGCGCATCCTGCAGCAGCCGTCGGGCATCACCCACGCCATGCGTCTGATGAACCAGACCTCGGTGCTGGGGCGCTACCTCTGGCCATTTCGGCGCATCGTGGGGCAGATGCAGCACGACCTGTTCCACGTCTACACCGTGGACCAGCACATCCTGATGGTGCTGCGCAATGTGCGGCGCTTCTTCATGGCCGAGCACGCACATGAGTACCCGTTTTGCTCACAGCTTGCCGCTGGCTGGGACAAGCCCTGGGTGCTCTACATCGCCGCGTTGTTCCACGACATCGGCAAGGGGCGCGGCGGCGACCACTCGCAGATCGGCGCCGTGGCGGTGCGGCGCTTTTGCCGCCAGCACGCGGTCGACCGGGCGGATGCGCGTTTGATCGAGTTCCTCGTGCGCGAGCACCTCACCATGAGCCGCGTGGCGCAAAAGGAAGACCTGAGCGACCCCGATGTCATCGGCGCCTTTGCGCAGCGCGTAGGCAACGAACGCTACCTCACCGCGCTCTACCTGCTCACCGTGGCCGACATCCGCGGCACCAGTCCCAAGGTCTGGAACGCGTGGAAGGGCAAGCTCCTGGAAGACCTGTACCGCGCCACGCTGCGCGTCCTGGGCGGGCGGGCGCCCGATGCCGCAGCCGAAGTCGAGGCCCGCAAGCGCGATGCCCTGGTGCTGCTGGCACTGAGCGCTTTGCCGTTCGACGCGCACAAGGCGCTCTGGGCGACACTGGATGTGGGCTATTTCATGCGCCACGAGGCCGCCGATATCGCCTGGCATACGCGGCATCTCTCGCGCCACGTGGGGAGCAGCAAGCCCGTCGTCAGCGCGCGCCAGTCGCCAGCGGGCGAAGGCCTGCAGGTCCTGGTCTACACCGCCGACCAGAACGATTTGTTTGCCCGCATCTGCGGCTATTTCGACCAGGCGGGGTTCTCCATCCTCGATGCGCGCATTCACACCACGCGCAACGGCTATGCGCTCGACACCTTTCAGGTGGTGAGCGACGCCCTGCCAGGCCACTACCGCGAGCTCACCCACCTGGTGGAAAGCGGCTTGATGCATGCCTTGCAAGATGCGAGCCCCCTGCCCGAGCCAGGGCGCAAGCGCGTCTCACGCCGGGTGCGCCATTTCCCCATGGCACCACGGGTCACGTTGCGCCCGGACGAAAAGGCCCAGCGCTGGCTGCTGGGCGTCTCCGCCAGTGACCGCTCTGGTTTGCTGTACTGCATTGCCCGTGTGCTGGCGCGCCACCAGCTCAGCGTACAGCTGGCCAAGATCAGCACGCTCGGCGAACGGGTGGAAGACACATTTCTGGTGCAAGGCTCCGAGCTGCAGAACAACGCAGCGCAGATCCGCATCGAAACGGAACTTCTGCAAGCCCTGGCTGGCGATGGCACCTGAGCGCGCAACACCTTGAAAACTATGTTTTTGATAGCTGCTTAGGCTTTATGCACAAGCGCTAGCGGCTATTTTTCCAATTATTATTAAGCGTCAGCTCCTGTTGGGAAACTGGGGCTACCATCGCCCACAGGCAGTGGTGCCCAACCCGCCTTTGGCCAGCCCATCTTGTCTTGTGAACTCTGCAGCGCCGCGCCACCGCTGCGGCAAGCTGCGCCAGGGACGCATGGCCAACTCGATTTCTGCATCAAACGTGAACGCGAAGGTGAAGCGCAGACGGTACAGACGTACGGCAAGCGAAACCGACAACGTGCACGTTTGATCTAGAAATGAAGCAACAAGGACTTTCTCGCATGTTCCAGCACCTGCTCGTCCCCACAGACGGCTCTTCCCTCTCGCGCAGCACCGCCATCGAAGCCGTGCGCTTTGCCAAGGCGGCTGGCGCCAAGATCACCGGTTTTCATGCCATGCCCGAGCTACGGCATATGACGCAGCACCCGGGCTTGCCCACCGACACACGGGCCAATTTCGAGCGCCAGGCCCGCGCCGAAGCCAATGCGGCACTCGACTTCGTCAAGGAGGCCGCGCAAGCCCAGGGCGTGGTTTGCGATACGGTCATGGTGGCCAGCGACCAGCCGCACGAAGCCATCCTGCGCGCGGCACGCGACCGCGATTGCGATCTGATCGTCATGGCCTCGCACGGCCGGCGCGGCATCGAGGCCATGCTGATCGGCAGCGAAACGCAGAAAGTGCTCACGCACAGCAAGATACCGGTGTTGGTCTGGCGCAGCAACCGGGGCTGAAAGCCTGGCTTGGCGGCGGGCGGAACAGGCCAGGATGTATCAATCCTCTGCGTCCAATGCCAGCCCAGGAAACAGCACCTCGGTGAAGCCCAATTGCGCCAAATCGCGCATGCGCATCGGGTACAGCACGCCCACCAGATGGTCGCATTCGTGCTGTACCACGCGTGCATGGAACCCCTGCACCGTGCGATCGATGGGCGCGCCCTCCAGGTCGAATCCCTGGTAGCGCACGCACTGCCAGCGCGGCACGCGCCCGCGCAGACCCGGCACCGACAAACACCCTTCCCAGTCGTCTTCCTCTTCGCTGCCAAGCGGCGTCACGACAGGGTTGAGGAGCACCGTTGGCGGAATCCGCTCACGATCGGGATAGCGCGGATTGGCCTCATACGAGCCAAAAATGACGACTTGCAGATCCACACCGATCTGCGGTGCCGCAATGCCGGCGCCACTTGCCGAGCGCATGGTGTCCTGCATGTTCTGGACGAGGGCATGCAATTGGGGCGTTCCCCAGCCCTGCACGGGCCGTGAGACCCGCAGCAGCCGTGGGTCGCCCATCTTGAGAATTTTCTGAATCGCCATGTCCTCTTCCTGTCTTGCCAATAGGGCTGTGCCGATTGGCGAGAATACCGCGACGCACTGCACACTCCCGCATGAACGACGATCCGCCACCTGCCCCCGGTATTCCACCACCACCAAGCATGCCGCCGGTGCCGCGGGCCGCGCGCTGGCTGCTGCATGGGTTTGCCGTGCTGTGCCTGGCGCTGGGTGTCATTGGCATTTTCTTGCCGGGCCTGCCCACGACGGTGTTCATCCTCATGGCAGCGTGGGCCGCGGCGCGCAGTTCCCCGCGCCTGCACGAGTGGCTCTGGTACCACCGCCTTTTCGGCCCCATGTTGCGTGACTGGTCGCGCGGCGGCTGGGTAAGCCGTCGGGCCAAGTGGCACGCCAGCTTTGTCATGGCACTGTGCGCGGTGGTGCTGTTCCTGACCGTGCAAAAACTTTGGATCCCCATCGTAGCGAGCAGCAACATGGCTGTGGTGCTGATCTGGCTGTGGTACCGACCAGAACCTCCGCCGCCGCAGTGAAAACTACCCGGACCGCACCCAATTCCTGTATATAATCTGAGGCTTGTTCCTCGATAGCTCAGTTGGTAGAGCGCCGGACTGTTAATCCGTAGGTCCCTGGTTCGAGCCCAGGTCGAGGAGCCAGAATTTTTTTATTGAGCCCTGCGTGTGCAAGCGGGGCTTTTTCATGCCGATTTTTCCTCGATAGCTCAGTTGGTAGAGCGCCGGACTGTTAATCCGTAGGTCCCTGGTTCGAGCCCAGGTCGAGGAGCCAAAAAAAAATGAATCAAGCACTTGGCGTTTCGGCGCCAAGTGCTTTTTTCTTGCCGGCCGGACAATTGATTGGCCGCCCAATTTGTAATCACCGAATTGCAAGGATGCTTCCAATTGCGGTGATACGGCCGGTCGACGTGCGGCCAAATCGGATACCTCTCACACTTACTCCACCAGTGGCGGTCGCCAGCCGGTCAAGAACCTGCTGCTGTCGGCGAGCACTGCTAAGATCATCTGATTCCAGATGTCAAACCTGCGTGCTCATACTGCCTCCCGCCGCCGCTGCATGTGGTGGTTGTGGCTGTTGCTGCTATTGCCGGCAGCTCAGGTGGCCGCGACGATGCACGTGTACACCCACGGGCTCGCGGAAGAGGCGAAAGAAACCCGCGAACTCGGCGGCAAGTTGGCGCTTTCTCATGCGCACTGCGGTATCTGCCTGACCGCTGCTGCACTGATCGGCGGTGCGCCCCCTGCCGAACCTCCGGCCCTATTCCATTCGACAGCCCTCTATGAGGTGCCGAAAGCCAAGCCCAGCAGTGCCTGGGGTTTCCCCTTCTTCCCGGCTTACGAGAGCCGCGCCCCACCACTTGCCCTGCACTGATCTTTGAATCGTGACGCCCGAGCCGCGCCCCGCGTGGCGGTGCGTCTTTCATAGCCATTGCTGGAGCAAGAACCCGTGAACAAGACTTTTCTGGCGAGCATCGCGCTCGCCTTGGCCGCGCCATTGGGCGCCATGGCCGACACACCCTCCGATATCAGCGCGCTTCGACAGGAGATCGAGGCCATGCGCGCAGCCTATGAAGCAAGGCTTCAGGCACTGGAACAACGGCTGAAGGTGGCCGAGGGAGCCACATCCCAAGCGCCCAAGCCAGAGGCTGCCGTGGCGCAGCCCCCGGCATCCGTCGCTGCGACAGTGCCGGCGACCTCGGGTGGCGGTGCAAACTCCTTCAATCCGTCGATGTCACTGATCCTGTCTGGCCTCTACACCCGCACCTCGCTGGATCCGGCAAGCTACGCGATCACCGGTTTTCAGTTGCCCGCGGACGCTGAGGTCGGTCCGGGCACGCGGGGGCTCAGCTTGGCCGAATCCGAGCTTGGGTTTTCTGCAAACGTCGATCCGTGGCTGCACGGTGCAGCGAACATTTCCCTGCATGCGGACAACACGGTCTCGGTCGAGGAGGCGTACGTTCAGACCACATCGCTTGGCAATGGCGTGTCCCTGAAGGCCGGCCGGTTCTTCTCAGGTATTGGCTACCTCAACCCGCAGCATTCGCATACTTGGGATTTCACCGACAACCCACTGGCGTACCAGGCCCTGCTCGGCACTCAATATGGTGACGATGGGGTACAACTGAGCTGGCTGGCTCCCACTGACCGTTACATCGAAATCAGTGCCGAGCTGGGTCGTGGGCGCAGCTTTCCAGGCAGCGACACGGGGCGAAATGGCGCGGGCATGACGGCACTGAGCGCACATACGGGGGGCGATATCGGTGACAGCCACAACTGGCGCGCCGGTCTGTCGGTGCTCAACGCAAAGGCCACCGACCAGGCGCTGAATGCAACCAGCGCCGCCGGAAGCCTGGTCAACAACGCGTTCAGCGGCAGCACCCGGGTCTGGGTCGTTGATGGGGTCTGGAAATGGGCGCCTGACGGCAATGCCTCGCACACCAACTTCAAACTGCAAGGCGAATACCTGCGCAGCACGCGCGATGGAAGTCTCGTGTACGACGTGGGCAATTCCAACAGTACGGGCGCGTACCGCGCCGTTCAGTCCGGCTGGTACGTGCAGGGTGTCTACCAGTTCATGCCCAACTGGCGCATTGGATTGCGCACCGAGCGATTGAACCCGGGCACGCCGGACTATGGCATCAATGCCCTGTCGTTGATGGGCAGTGGCTATCAGCCGCGCAAGAACTCCTTGATGCTCGACTACAACCCGAGCGAGTTCTCGCGTGTTCGCCTGCAGTTCGCACAGGACCGCTCACGCGAAGGGCGTCCCGACAACCAAATCTTCCTCCAGTACCAGATGAGCCTGGGCGCACACGGTGCACACAGCTACTGAAGCCCATCATTACCAGGAACCCTGCATCATGAATCGACATACTTTTCTCGCTCTCCTTGCCGCACCTCTTGTGCTGCTGGCTACGCCCGCGCAAGCCGCGCTGCGCATCTTCGCCTGCGAGCCCGAATGGGGTGCACTGGCCCAGGAACTCGGCGGCAGCTTGGTCGACGTATCGGTCGCCACCAACGCACGGCAAGACCCGCATCAGATACAGGCCAAGCCCAGTCTGATCGCCCGTGCGCGCAATGCCGATCTTGTCGTGTGCACCGGCGCAGAACTGGAAATTGGCTGGCTTCCTGTTCTGTTGCAACAGTCGGGCAATGCCAAGATACAACCTGGTCAACCGGGCAACTTCGCTGCCGCTGACTACGTTCGCAAGCTCGAAATACCGACACAGCTGGACCGCTCGCAAGGGGACGTACACGCTGCCGGCAACCCGCATATCCAGACGGACCCGCGCAACATCGCTCAAGTGGCAGTTGCCCTCACGGCCCGTTTGCAGCAGGTCGACGCGGCGAACGCTGGCCAATACGCGAAGGCGCAGGCCGACTTCAGTCAGCGCTGGCAACAAGCGATGGCGCGCTGGTCAACACGTGCCGCGCCGCTCAGGGGCGTCCCGGTGGTTTCCCAGCACAAGGCCTTTGTGTACCTGTACGACTGGCTGGGTCTGAAGGAAGTCGCCGTGCTGGAACCCAAGCCGGGGGTTGAACCCACGGCGTCACATCTGCAAGAAGTGCTCTCCACCTTGAAGGCAACTCCTGCGCGCATGGTGCTGTACTCCGCGTACCAGGACCCGCGGCCCTCCGAATGGCTGAGCAAGAACGCTGGCATCCCGGTAGTGAAAATCCCGTTCACGGTGGGCGGCACGGATGGTGCCAAGGACCTGTTCGGTCTGTTCGACGATACCGTGACGCGGCTACTGGCTGGGCTGGGCAAGCCATGAGCTGGAGCGCACTCGACTGGGGCATCCTGGCCCCCGCACTGATCGCCGGTCTGCTGGTGCTTGCAACCCATGTCCCTCTAGGCACCCAGGTACTGGACCGTGGCATCGTCTTCATCGACCTCGCCATCGCACAGATCGCAGGGCTGGGGGTCATCGCCGCCGACGCACTGGGCATGCCCGAAGGTGGCATCGCAGTACAGGTGGCAGCGGTATGTGCGGCCTTGCTCGGTGCTTGGCTGCTCACGTGGACCGAACGGCGCGCGCCCGAGCAGCAGGAAGCGCTGATTGGCGTGATGTTCATCCTCGCTGCCTGCGCCGGCATCCTGATGCTGTCGAGCAACCCGCACGGCGGCGAACATTTAAAGGACCTGCTGGTCGGGCAAATCCTCTGGGTCAACACGACACAACTCGTGTGGCTTGCGGGCGTGTCAGCGCTGCTTCTGCTGGCAATGTGGCTCGGGCTGGTCCAGAGGTTTGGTCGTTTCGGGTTCTACGGGGTATTTGCGCTCGCGGTGACTGCCTCAGTGCAGTTGGTTGGGGTGTACTTGGTGTTCTCCAGTCTCATCATTCCAGCATTGGCGACCCGCGCGTATCGGGGACGCAATCGCCACCGCATTGCGTATGGGATAGGTGCTCTCGGTTACGCGATCGGGCTAGCGCTTTCTGCATTGTTCGACCTGCCGTCTGGCGCGGTGATTGTCTGGGCTTTGGCGGCATGTGCTTTGGTTGGATCCAGGGTGCTTGGCTCGGCTGTCGGGCGAACGCAATGAGCAGTCAATGAACCTGATTGGCAATTGAAATGCGCCCAATGCGATCGAACCCAGCGGGTTGCGCGACGCCGCCTGCCAATCCGAAAGGGGCCTGGGGCCTGCCAATCGCCGATTCCTTTTTTGATGGGCACCATCCCCGCTACGATGCATGCACCGCATGATTCATAGATACGCTCCGTGACACTTCCCTGGCTAGGCCCCAACGATCCATTTCCCGCAGTCTCTGGCGCCTGGGACACTTCGAGCCCCGCGCCAGGTTTGCTCGCCGCCGGCGGTTCACTTTCGGTTGAGAACCTCAGCACGGCCTACCGCTCGGGAATTTTCCCGTGGTACTCCGAGGGCCAGCCCATTCTGTGGTGGTCGCCAGACCCGCGCATGGTGCTCCAGGTGGCGCAGTTTCGCGTGCACCGGTCGCTGCGCCAGACGCTGCAGAGGTTTCGCGCCGATGCGAGCTGCGAGATTCGTATCGATCACGATTTCGCTGGCGTCATCACAGCATGTTCGCAGGTACCGCGGGCGGGGCAAGCGGGCACCTGGATTGGTGAGGACATGATCGAGGCCTACATCCGACTGCACCAGGCCGGCATCGCCCACAGCATCGAGACCTGGATCGATGGCCAGCGCATCGGTGGCCTTTACTGTGTGGCCATTGGGCACGCAGTGTTTGGTGAATCGATGTTTTCCCTGCAACCAGACGCCTCCAAGATTGCGCTCGCCGCATTGGTGGCGCTGTGCCGCCACCAGGGTATTGAACGTATCGACTGCCAGCAAAATACGCCCCATCTGGCGCGACTTGGAGCACACGAGGTGCCGCGCACGCAATTCACAGTGCAGGTGGCATTGGCTTGCCAGCAAGCGCCTGTGGAATGGTTATTCAAGCCTCTATACTGGGACGAAATCCTTCGCCTTGCGCCCGCATCCGGATGACGCAACTCAACGAACTTCCCTTCCAGACGCTGCAGTTTTATGCCACGGCGCCTTATGCGTGCAGCTACCTGCCGGGGCGCGAGGCGCGTTCCCAAGTGGCCACCCCAAGCCACCTGGTGCGCAGCGACAGCTATTCAGCGCTGGTCGCACAGGGCTTCAGGCGCAGCGGCATGTTCACCTACCGGCCCTATTGCGATGGCTGCCACGCCTGCATTGCCTTGCGGGTGCTTGCCTCGAAATTCAAACCTGACCGGAGCCAGCGCCGTGCGCGCGCCCGCCACCAGCACCTTCAGGCGCGCGTGCTTCAGCCAAGCTTCGACGCGGAACACTACCAACTGTACCTGCGCTACCAGACGGGCCGCCATAGCGGCGGGGGCATGGACCACGACAGCGTCGAGCAGTACACACAGTTTTTGCTGCAAAGCCGCGTCAATTCACGGCTGGTGGAGTTTCGCGAAGCCGACACCCTCGCTACCCCTGGCCGGCTGGTGATGGTCTGCATCCTGGACGTACTCGACGATGGCCTTTCCGCTGTATACACCTTCTACGATCCCGCGCCTGGGTGCAATCTGGGAACCTACGCCATCCTTTGGCAAATCGAGCAGGCACGGGCACTGGGCCTGTCGCACGTCTACCTTGGCTATTGGATCCAGGAAAGCCGAAAAATGCGGTACAAGGCGCGCTTTGTTCCCCACGAAATTCTGGTGAACGGCCATTGGCAAACCATGGAGATCCGAACCTAGCCGGCACTTCTTTTTTTCACAAGGTAAAATATTCCACCGCACTGTGGATACCGTTGCCATGAAAAAAAGCCCTCTTTCTGCACCTCCAAAGCCGAGTGTTCAGGTTCTAGAGCGCGTGTTTGCACTAATCGACATACTCGCAGGCCATGAGGAAACCGTCTCCCTCAAGGAAATTAGTGAGCGCACAGGCCTGCACCCTTCCACGGCACACCGCCTTCTCAATGATCTGACTATTGGCCGTTTTGTCGATCGCCCGGAAGCTGGCAGCTACCGTCTAGGAATGCGTCTGCTGGAACTTGGCAATGTGGTTAAAACGCGCCTGAATGTGCGCGATGCAGCGCTCGTTCCCATGCGTGAGTTGCATCGCCTCATACAACAGCCAGTCAACCTCAGCCTGCGCCAGGGGGACGAGATTATCTATGTGGAGCGCGCCTATAGCGAGCGCTCGGGTATGCAGGTGGTGCGTGCCATTGGAGGGCGCGCACCGCTGCACCTTACTTCTACGGGTAAGTTGTTTCTCGCGGCCGATGAGGCATCCCGTGTACGCGCCTATGCGACCCGCACGGGTCTTGCCGGCAATACCCGCAACAGCCTGACGCGCCTTCCAGACCTGGAGCGTGAGCTGGCCCAGGCGCGCAAAACTGGCGTTGCCCGCGACAACGAGGAACTGGAGCTCGGCGTGCGCTGCATGGCAGCTGGCATCCGTGATGATCAAGGCAAACTGGTGGCAGGGCTGTCAATTTCGGCGCCCGCCGATCGGCTTGACGATGCCTGGCTTCCCAAGCTGGAAGCTACAGTCCGAGAAATTTCGATGGCTCTGGGCTACTTGAAAGAAGGCGAATCGCCTGCGTAAACCGCCGCCTTTGAAATCCACTGCGTACCAGAAAGCGCCTGCCTCGGCACACGCCACGCACTCAGCCCTTGATTGTTTGCAAATGGTGGAGACCGGCGGCAAGCTTCGGGGTCGCTTCTACCCAGGAGCGCACACGCTCGGCGTCGGCAATGCGGCTCAATTTACCAGCCGAATCCAGAAACACCATAATGAGCTTGCGGCCTGCGATCTGCGTCTGCAAGACCATGCAACGCCCAGCCTCTGTGATATAGCCCGTCTTTTGCAGGCCGATGTCCCACTCCGGGTTCTTCACCAGGCGATTGGTATTGTTGTACTGCAGCATGCGGTGGCCGACAGCCACCTCATAGCCAGGCGAGGTTGTGAATTCCCGGAGCAACGGGTCGCCGTAGGCAACATTCACCAAAGCAGCCAAGTCACGCGCGCTCGACTGGTTCTGGCTTGAGAGACCCGTAGGTTCCACGTAGCGTGTGTTGGTCATGCCGAGCAGCCGCGCCTTGGCGTTCATTAGGGCGACAAACGCTGGCAACCCTCCTGGATAAGTGCGACCGAGCGCATGCGCAGCCCGATTCTCGCTCGACATCAATGCCAGGTGCAGCATTTCGCGGCGGCTGAGGGTGGTGCCTACAGCCAGGCGCGAACGGCTGTTCTTTTCGGTATCGACGTCGTCCTGGGTGATGGTGATGGGCTCAGCCATCGGCAACCGCGCCTGGCTGATGATCAAACCCGTCATCAGCTTGGTCAGTGAGGCAATGGGCAACACCGCGTGGTCGTTCTTGCTGAGCAGGACTTCCTTGGTATCTTGGTCGATCACCAGCGCCACGCTGGACTTGAGGTCCAACGGACCCTCCACCGCGTGCAGGCCGGCCATTTCACCAAAAGAAGGGCGTGCATTGACGACTGCGGCGGCAACACGGGGTTTGTGCACAGAATGCGCTGAGGTGCGCACCACGTGAGAAGACTTATGCTTGCGCACCGATACCTTGGCCACAGTGGCTGTGCGCTTGGCAGTGGCGACCGATTTTTTTGCTGGGTGTTTGCGCTGCGCAGCATCGGCCGCGGGCGCCGCCAAGGCCACGCCCAGCGCGACAATGAAAAAGCCCCTGCAAATTGGAGAAAAGGTGGCACACAGGCGGCGAAAATTCACGGGATGTCTCCAAATACCTACAACGGTGTAGGAGTGTAGCTACTCATAAAAAAACATGCAAGATCAATGTCTTGCATGCTGTTTTGCAGAAGTTGCTTGAAATCAACACGGCGCGGGAGCGCCTAGCCCTGGGCAGCGACTTTTTCTGCCTTGCTGTGCAGCTTGTTGAGTGCACTGATGTAGGCCTTGGCTGACGCGACGACGATGTCTGGATCCGCGCCCACACCATTGACCACACGGCCGCTGCTCTGCAGGCGCACCGTCACCTCGCCCTGGCTTTCGGTCGAACCGCTGATGGCATTCACCGAGTACAGCACCATTTCGGCCCCACTTTTCGCATGCTGTTCAATGGCTTTGAGCGAGGCATCTACCGGGCCATTGCCGTCCGACTCGCCCTTGATTTCCTTGCCGGAAGCCGTAAACACAATGCTTGCATGGGGCCGCTCGCCGGTTTCACTGTGCTGAGTGAGAGACACAAATACGTACTCTTCCCCGTGGTTGGAGACGCTCTCGTCGCTCACCAGCGCCAGGATGTCTTCATCGAAGATCTCGCTCTTGCGGTCGGCCAGTTCCTTGAAGCGGGCAAATGCTGCGTTGGTATCCGCTTCGCTCTCCAGGCTCACGCCAAGTTCCTGCAGGCGCTGTTTGAAAGCGTTGCGGCCGCTCAATTTGCCCAGAATGATCTTGTTGGCGCTCCAGCCCACGTCCTCGGCGCGCATGATTTCGTAGGTATCGCGCGCCTTGAGCACGCCATCTTGGTGAATACCGCTGGCGTGCGCAAAAGCGTTCGCCCCGACCACGGCCTTGTTCGGCTGCACAACGAAACCGGTGGTCTGGCTCACCATGCGGCTGGCCGCCAAGATATGCCGCGTGTCGATACCTACTTCGAGGCCAAAGTAGTCCTTGCGCGTTTTCACCGCCATGACGACTTCCTCAAGCGAGCAATTGCCGGCACGCTCGCCCAGACCGTTGATGGTGCATTCGACCTGGCGCGCGCCGCCGATCTTGACGCCGGCAAGGGAATTGGCCACTGCCATGCCCAGATCGTTGTGGCAATGCACCGACCAGATAGCCTTGTCGCTGTTGGGCACACGCTCGCGCAGGGTTTTGATGAAGTTGCCGTACAGCTCAGGGATGGCATAGCCCACGGTATCGGGCACGTTGATAGTGGTCGCGCCCTCACGAATCACCGCCTCAATGACACGGCAGAGAAAGTCCATCTCGCTGCGGTAGCCATCTTCCGGGCTGAATTCGATGTCTCCGCACAGGTTGCGGGCAAAGCGCACGGATTGCGTCGCCTGCTCCAGCACCTGCTCGGGCGTCATGCGCAGCTTCTTCTCCATGTGCAGCGGGCTCGTCGCAATGAAGGTGTGGATGCGGGCACGGTTGGCGCCTTTCAAGGCTTCGGCAGCGCGCGAGATATCGCGGTCGTTGGCGCGCGAGAGCGAGCAGATGGTCGAATCCTGGATGTTGTTGGCGATGAGTTGGACGGCTTCGAAGTCGCCGTTGGAGCTGGCCGCGAAACCCGCTTCGATGACATCAACCTTCAGGCGCTCAAGTTGGCGTGCGATGCGCAGCTTCTCATCGCGCGTCATGGAGGCGCCGGGCGACTGCTCGCCGTCGCGCAAGGTGGTGTCGAAAATGATGAGTTTGTCTGTCATCGTGCTCTCCGAAAATGGTGGTTGCTTAATGTTGTAGGTGGGCGTGCTGTGTCAGGCTGGCGCAACCGCGCATTGTGCACGTTGTGCCCCCTGCGCCGTGGCGCGCTCCAGGCCCGAGACGATGGCCTTGAGGGCAGCAGAAATGACATCGGCGTCCATGCCCACGCCAAACAGGGTTTGGGTCTCGTTCACGCGCAGTTCAAGATAGGCGACTGCCTTGGCATCGGCGCCGGCTCCGATGGCATGCTGGTGGTAGTCAATCACGCGAATGCGTTGGCCCGTGGCCGCTTGCAAGGCTTGAATGAAGGCGTCTATCGGGCCATTGCCCTGCCCGTCCACGTTAACCAGCGCCCCGCCCCAGTGCAACTGGCCGCGCAGGCGCACCGAAGCATTGGCCTGCGCCTCAAGCACGCGGCTTGAGAGCGTTTGCACGGTAGCCAAGCCGTACTCTCGCTCAAACAAGGCGTAGAGATCGGCCGCAGACAACTCTGTGCCGGCCACGTCCATCACACGCTGCACCACCTGCATGAATTCAATTTGCAGGCGCCGGGGCATTTCGATGCCGTATTCGCTCTCCAGCAGGTAGGCCATACCGCCCTTGCCCGACTGGCTGTTGACGCGGATGACCGCCTCGTAGCTGCGGCCAACGTCCTTGGGGTCGATGGGCAGATAGGGCATGTCCCAGACATCGCCATCGCGCCGCGCCGCAAACGCCTTCTTGATCGCGTCCTGGTGCGAGCCCGAAAACGAGGTATAGACCAGATCGCCTGCATAGGGGTGCCGCGGGTGCACGGCAATCTGGTTGCAGTGTTCCACCGTCGCACGGATTTCGTCGATATTGGAAAAATCGAGTTCAGGCGATACACCCTGCGTGTAGAGATTGAGCGCCACGTTCACCAGGTCCAGATTGCCGGTGCGCTCGCCATTGCCAAACAGGCAGCCTTCAATGCGGTCGGCGCCCGCCATCAGGGCAAATTCGCCCGCGGCCGTGCCAGTGCCCCGGTCGTTGTGCGGATGCACCGACAGCACAATGCCATCGCGGCGCGCGAGATGGCGGTGCATCCATTCGATCATGTCGGCAAAGATATTGGGCGTCGAGTGCTCAACCGTCGAAGGCAGGTTGACGATGCACTTGTGCTCGGGGCCTGCGTTCCACACGGCGGTCACCGCATCGACCACCCGCTTGGAAAACGCGAGGTCGGTGCCCGAGAACATTTCCGGCGAATACTGGAACGTCCAGCGGGTATGCGGCTGGCGGGCGGCGAATGCATTGAACATCGCCGCATGGGTGGTCGCCAGCGACACGATCTCATCCTCGTCCATACCCAGCACCACGGTACGCATCACGGGCGCGACTGCGTTGTAGAGGTGCACGATGGCGCGCGGTGCACCTTGGAGTGACTCGAACGTGCGTGCAATCAGGGGCTCGCGCGCCTGCGTCAGCACCTGGATGGTCACGTCATCGGGAATACGGTCTTCTTCGATGAGTTTGCGCACAAAGTCGAATTCCACCTGCGATGCGGAGGGAAAACCAACTTCGATTTCCTTGAAGCCAATCGCCACGAGCTGCTCGAACATGCGCATCTTGCGGGCAATGTCCATGGGCTCCACCAGCGCCTGGTTGCCATCGCGCAGGTCGGTCGACAGCCAGATGGGCGCGCGGGTCAGGACTGCATCGGGCCAGGTGCGGTCTTTGAGGCCGATCGGGGCGAATGCACGGTACTTGGTGTGGGGGTGCTGGAGCATGTGGTGGTCTCTGCCAGGGTTGGAAAATCAACCAGCAACCCCAAAAACAAAACGGCCCGTTGCTGGTGCGAACGGGCCGAAGTGAGGATGGTGCTTGCGCGCTACCGTATCCGCCCGTGAGGAACGTTTAGTAGGGCTAGCGACATCTTGGTCATGAGGGTGTCCACTCTAGCACAGGATGTTCAGTTGTGCAGCCCACGTTCGTCGGGCTCGTCAGTGGATGTGCTGATAACGCTGGTCTGTTGCCCTTTGGACTTGCGCCAAGCGTAGACGCCGTAGCCGCTGAAACCATAGACCACAAAAATGCAGAACAGCACCAGCGACGGACGGATGCTGATCATGGCCAGGCCCAGGGCAATCAGCACGATCACCGCAAAGGGCACGCTTTTTTTCATCTGCACGTCCTTGAAACTGTAAAACGGCACATTGGTCACCATGGTGAGGCCGGCGTAGAGCGTGAGGGCAAACATGATCCAGGTGATCTGGCTCCAGCTGAGCCATCCCGGCAGGCCGCGTGCGACCCCGAACTCGGTCAGCAACCAGATGAACCCGGCCACCAGCGCGGCAGCAGCCGGCGATGGCAGGCCTTGAAAGAACCGTTTGTCGACCACGCTGGTGTTGACGTTGAAACGGGCGAGCCGCAGAGCGGCGCAGGCGCAGTACACAAAGGCAGCGATCCAGCCCCAGCGGCCAAGGTCTTTCAGGGCCCATTCGTAGGCGATCAACGCGGGGGCGGCGCCGAACGACACCATGTCCGAGAGCGAATCCATCTGTTCGCCGAAGGCGCTTTGCGTATTCGTCATACGCGCTACGCGGCCATCCAGGCTGTCGAGCACCATGGCGCAAAAAATACCAATACCGGCCATATCGAAATGCCCGTTCATGGCCATCACGATCGCGTAGAAGCCGCCAAACAGCGCCGCCAGCGTGAAGAGGTTGGGCAGTATGTAGATGCCCTTGCGCCGCTTGCGCACGAAGACGCCGTGTGGCGTTTCGCTTTCGTCAATTTTTGACATCAAAAGGGCCTCCAGCGCTTGTTTCTATTGCCCATATAGCTACTTTTTTAATAGTATTTTCTCCAACAACTCAGGCGGCAGTGTAGTCGCGGCCTTCCACCCGCCCCCAACAACAAAGGCCACCGAAGTGGCCTTTGCATGGCTCAGCGCACGGCTGGGCGCTCAGTTGCGGGTCTGGTCGACAAGCTTGTTCTTGGCGATCCAGGGCATCATGGCGCGCAGCTGACCGCCGACCTTCTCAATCGAGTGGTCGGCGGTGTTGCGGCGGCGTGCCGTCATGCCGGGGTAGCCGGTGCGGCCTTCCAGGATGAACATCTTGGCGTAGTCGCCGTTCTGGATGCGCTTGAGCGCATTGCGCATCGCCGCGCGCGACTGCTCGTTGATGACCTCGGGGCCGGTCACGTACTCGCCGTACTCGGCGTTGTTGCTGATCGAGTAGTTCATGTTGGCAATGCCACCTTCGTAGATCAGGTCCACGATGAGCTTGAGCTCGTGCAGGCACTCGAAATAGGCCATTTCTGGGGCGTAGCCGGCTTCGACCAGGGTTTCGTAGCCCATCTTGATCAGCTCGACGGCGCCGCCGCACAGGACGGCCTGTTCGCCGAACAGGTCGGTCTCGGTCTCTTCCTTGAAGTTGGTCTCGATAATGCCGGCCTTGCCGCCGCCGTTGGCCATGGCATACGACAGCGCCAGGTCACGCGCCTTGCCGGTCTGGTCCTGGTGCACCGCGATCAGGTGGGGCACGCCGCCGCCCTGGGTGTAGGTATTGCGCACAGTGTGGCCGGGGGCCTTGGGCGCCACCATCCACACGTCCAGGTCGGCGCGGGGCACCACCTGGTTGTAGTGGACGTTGAAGCCGTGGGCGAAGGCCAGCGAAGCGCCCTGCTTGATATTGGGCTCGACGTTGTTCTTGTAAACCGAGGCGATGTCTTCGTCGGGCAGCAGGATCATGACCACATCCGCCGACTTGACGGCGTCGTTCACTTCCATCACCTTCAGGCCCGCTTTTTCGACCTTGGGCCACGAAGCGCCGCCCTTGCGCAGGCCGACCACGACCTTGACGCCGCTGTCGTTGAGGTTTTGCGCGTGTGCGTGGCCCTGGCTGCCGTAGCCGATGATGGCCACGGTCTTGCCCTTGATGAGGCTCAGGTCACAGTCCTTGTCGTAAAAAACTTTCATCTCTTCTCTTTCGTAGATAAGGGGTTTGGCCGTTCTCCCTGAGCCTGTCGAAGGGCTCGTCTGCCCCGCAGGGGCTTCGACAGGCTCAGCCCGAACGGGCCGAATGGCTGAGCCTTTGGTGAACAGGGGCGGACTTTACACGCGCAGCACGCGTTCGCCCCGGCCGATGCCGCTGGCACCGGTGCGCACGGTCTCCAGGATGGCCGTGCGGTCGATGGCTTGCAGGAAGGCGTCGTTCTTGGCCTGGTCGCCGGTGAGCTCCAGCGTGTAGCTGCGCTCGGTCACGTCGATGATGCGGCCACGGAAGATGTCGGCCATGCGCTTCATCTCCTCGCGCTCCTTGCCCACGGCGCGCACCTTGACCATCATGAGCTCGCGCTCGGTGTACGCGCCTTCGGTGAGGTCGACCACCTTGACCACCTCGATCAGGCGGTTGAGGTGCTTGGTGATCTGTTCGATGACGTCTTCAGAACCCGCGGTCTGGATGGTCATGCGCGACAGCGATGCGTCCTCGGTGGGTGCGACGGTCAGCGATTCGATGTTGTAGCCCCGCGCAGAGAACAGCCCGACCACGCGCGAGAGCGCACCGGGTTCGTTTTCGAGCAGGACGGCGATGATGTGTTTCATGAAGAGATTCCTCTTTTTGCTGCCCTCCGCGCACGCCGGTAAGCGTGCGCCTTGGCAGGCAATAGATTCGTCGAAAATACTACCGTAATGATAGCTGCTTGCGCTTATGGAGTATGCGCTGGAGGCCGATTTGACTACAAATCCTCCGAGCCCAGCAGCATTTCCGTGATGCCCTTGCCGGCCTGCACCATGGGGAAGACGTTTTCCGTGGGATCGGTACGGAAATCCATGAACACCGTGCGGTCCTTGAGCTTGCGCGCTTCGCGCAGCGCGGGTTCTACGTCCTGCGGGCGCTCGATCAGCATGCCCACGTGACCATAGGCTTCGGCCAGCTTGACGAAGTTGGGCAGCGCGTCCATGTAGCTGTGGCTGTAGCGGCCGGAGTATTCGATCTCCTGCCACTGGCGCACCATGCCGAGGTAGCGGTTGTTCAGCGACACCACCTTGATTGGCGTGTTGTACTGCAGGCAGGTCGAGAGCTCCTGGATATTCATTTGCACCGAGCCTTCGCCGGTGATGCAGAACACCTCACTTTGCGGCTTGGCCAGCTTGATGCCCATGGCGTAGGGAATGCCCACGCCCATGGTGCCCAGGCCGCCGGAGTTGATCCAGCGGCGCGGCTCGTCGAAGCGGTAGTACTGGGCCGCCCACATCTGGTGCTGACCCACGTCGGAAGTGATGTACGTGTCGGCATCCTTGGTCATGTTCCAGAGCGTCTCGACCACGTACTGGGGCTTGATGACGTCCGCGCTGCCCATGCTGTACTTCAGACAGTCGCGGCTGCGCCAGCCTTCGATGGTGTCCCACCACGCGGCCAGGGCGCCAGCATCGGCCCGGGTCGTGGTTTCGCGGACCATGGAGATCAGCTCGGTCAGCACGTCCTTGACATCGCCAACGATGGGAATATCGACCTTGACGCGTTTGGAAATGCTCGATGGGTCAATGTCGATGTGAATGATCTTGCGCTCGTTCTGCGCAAAGTGCTTGGGGTTGCCAATCACGCGGTCGTCAAAGCGCGCGCCCACCGCCAGCAGCACGTCGCAATGCTGCATGGCGTTGTTGGCCTCCACCGTTCCGTGCATGCCAGGCATGCCGAGAAACTTGCGGTTGCTCGCTGGGTAAGCGCCCAGGCCCATCAGCGTGTTCGTCACCGGGTAGCCCAGCATGTCCACCAAGGTGCGCAACTCGTTCGTGGCGTTGCCCAGCAACACGCCGCCGCCGGTATAGATGTAAGGCCGCTTGGCGGCCAGCAACAACTGCAGCGCCTTGCGGATTTGCCCGCCATGGCCCTTGCGCACCGGGTTGTAGGAGCGCATTTCGATGCTTTGCGGATAGCCTTCGTACGCCGCCTTCTTGAATGAGACGTCCTTGGGGATGTCGACCACCACCGGCCCGGGCCGGCCCGAGCGCGCAATATGGAAGGCCTTCTTCAAGGTGATGGCCAGGTCACGCGGATCCTTGACCAGGAAGTTGTGCTTGACGATGGGCCGCGTAATGCCCACGGTGTCGCATTCCTGGAAGGCGTCCAGGCCAATCGCGGCCGTGGGCACCTGGCCGGTGATGATCACCATGGGAATGCTGTCCATGTAGGCTGTGGCAATACCGGTGACCGCATTGGTGACGCCGGGACCCGAGGTGACGAGTGCCACGCCTACGTCGCCCGTGGCACGGGCATAACCGTCCGCAGCATGGATGGCGGCCTGCTCGTGGCGCACCAGCACATGCTGCATGGTGTCTTGTTTGTAGAGTGCGTCGTAGATGTAGAGGACCGCACCGCCAGGATAGCCCCAGATGTACTTGACACCTTCGGCCTGCAAGGCCTTGACGAGAATTTCTGCACCCATGAGTTCCTGGGTGGCGGGAGCAGCGCCCTGCTTTTGGGCGGCGGCTGCCGATGCGAGTTCGGCTGATGAGATTTCCATGATGAACCTTTGTGATTTTCTCTAACGAAAAACCTTGGGTGCTTCTTGCCAAGGCCCTCGTGAGGCCCGCTCGAAACTTGAGGCCAAGGACATGGGCGGGATGATTGCCGCGCCGGACCGAGACCCGTTTGCTTTGATGATGCTGGGCGCGATTATCGCACTGCAACAAATCGCCTGTGCGCCGGAATTGAAAAAAACGTGGAAATGCAATAATCCGCGCCGCAGCCCGGCAGCGATTGGGCGCAGCCCCTGTCTCCACCACCTGCCCCTCTTGGCCACCGAAAAAGAACTGTCTGATTTCCTCAAAAGCGTCGAAAAACGGGCCTTCAAACGCTCGTACTACCACGTGCGCAACGAGGAATCTGCGCTGGACATCGTGCAGGACAGCATGATGAAGCTGGCGGAACACTATGGCGACAAGCCTTCCAACGAGTTGCCGATGCTGTTTCAGCGCATTCTCAGCAACTGCACGCTGGACTGGTTTCGTCGCCAGAAAACCCACCGCGCGGTGTTTTCTTCCATGGGTGAATTTGTCCCGGCAGGCGACGATGGGGGAGAATTCGACGTACTGGACGCTCTGTCGCTCTCAAGCAACGGTGAGCGCGCCAGCAGTGCAGAAGATATTGTGCGCAGAGAACAAATTTTTCACCAAATCGAGCATGAAGTCGCACTCTTGCCCACGCGTCAACGAGAAGCGTTTTTAATGCGTTATTGGGAGGAACTGGACGTCGCCGAGACCGCTGCTGCCATGGGTTGCTCTGAAGGCAGTGTCAAAACCCATTGTTTTCGTGCAGTTCAAACGCTCGGCAAAGCCCTCAAGGCCAAAGGAATCGAACCATGAAAACCCTTCCCGCAACCAGTGTCGATCTGGCTTTGGAGCGCTACGCGCACCGCATCACAGCACGCCTAAACGAGGGGCTTGCCGATGTACCTTATGAGGTCGCCGAGCAATTGCGGGCGGGCCGCATGCAGGCACTCGCCCAACGCAAAAAACCGGTCGCTGTGCGCAAGCCCGCGTCCGTGCTCACTCGCCTGGGCAGCAGTTTGGCGCTCGGCGGTGGCCGAACGGGAGGCTGGCGGTACGCTCTTCTGTCGGCGATTCCGGTGCTGACGCTGGTGGCTGGCCTCATGGTGGTTGGCGCCCAGCAGGATGAAACAGGCGTCAGCGAAATCGCAGAGGTGGATGCCGCCCTGCTGACCGATGACCTGCCGCCCGCCGCCTACGCCGACCCCGGTTTTGTGCAGTTTCTCCAGGCTCGCGCCAACCAAAGTCACTGAGCGGGCCGCATCCTTTCTCTTTTTGCATGTACGCATCCACGACGCACTCTTCTCAAACGCCCCGTGCCACGCCAGCCACCGTGCTGGCGTTGGTTTTGCTGGTGGGCCTTGCAGTTGGCGGTGCGATGGTGCTGAACATGGGCCGGATCGCTCCCGGCACACAAATCCCCCCAGACGCGATGGTCCCCCAGGGCGATGCTGCTGTGCAGTCCGCCACCACAAAACCCAAAGCGCGCGCCGTCGCCTCTGGTCCTGGCTGGGAGTTGATGACCACTCCGCAAAAGCTGGCCTTGTATCCCCTTGCGGAACGTTGGGCCTATTTGAGCGAAGCGCAAAAACGCTATTGGCTGGCACTGGCACAGAACTTCGCTTCCATGCCTGAATCGGAACAAGAACGCTTGCACGCCCGCATGACGGCATGGGCGAGCCTGAGCGCGCAGCAGCGTAGCCAAGCGCGACTCAATTTTGCCGTCACACGCCGCCTGGCACCCCACGACATTCGTTCCGAATGGGAAACCTACCAGGCCTTGAGCGATGCCGACAAAAAGCGCCTTGCAGCCAAGGCTGCAAAACCTAGGGGAGCGGCCACCGCACTGAAGCTGGCGCGCACCAAGCGACTCGCCCACGTGCCTGCGGCCGATGGCGCGCAGGCAAAAGTGGCCAACCCACCGAAAATCGTGTTCCCCGCACCCGCAGCGGTTCGGCTGCCTTCCGTGCCCGAACCCGTTGCATTGCCACCAGCGCCGCCTGCGCCGCCCGCCTCTGCAAGCGACAATCCAGTGCCTGCGCAAATGCCGCAGGCCCCAGCTCCTTCTAACGCCCCTACGCAATCCGATCCCCTGCCCCCGGTGTACGTGAATTGAATCCTTTGAATTTTCCCGCCAAAGCGTCCGCCAATGCCCTGGCCAGCGCCGCCATGGCGGCTCCCGCCCTCTCCCGCCGCATGGCCTGCTGGCTGTACGAAGGCATCCTGATGTTTGGCGTGGTGTTCATCGCCGGCTATCTGTTTGGTACGCTGAGCCAGACTCGGAATGCCCTGGACAACCGCCACCCGCTGCAAGCGTTTCTTTTTGTCGTATTTGGTATTTATTTCGTCTGGTTCTGGTCCAAGGGCCAGACTTTGGCGATGAAAACCTGGCACATCCGCGTGGTGGATACTGCCGGCCGACCCGTCACGCAACGGCGCGCTCTGGCCCGCTATGCGCTGGCCTGGCTGTGGTTCTTACCGCCTTTGCTGGTGGCAGCGCCGTTTCAATTGCCTGCCCTGGAGGTCGTCGTGATTCTGCTGGGCTGGATCGCTTTCTGGGCCTTCGCCAGCCGCTTGCATCCGCAGCAGCAGTTCTGGCACGACGCGCTGGCCGGTACGCGCCTGGTTAATGCCCTGGCTTGACAGGACTGAACCTGACGTAATGGCATCGGCGGCGACAATGCGCCCCATGACCAAAGCTGCTGGCACGAATTCGCCGCCCACCAATCTCCAGAAGCAGCGGCGCGGCCTGCACCGCATGCTGCACGCGACCCGCTATTCCCTGCTCGGCCTACGCGCCGCCTGGGGCGAAACCGCCTTTCGCCAGGAAGCCATTGCCGCGCTGGTGCTGGTACCCGCGGCTTTCTGGCTCGGGAAGAGCTGGATCGAAGTCGCCCTGCTGGCCGGTTCGGTCGTACTGCTGATGGTTGTGGAACTCCTCAACACCGCGGTGGAAGCCGCGATCGACCGCATTGGCTCCGAATGGCATGTGCTCTCAGGCCGTGCGAAGGACCTAGGCAGCGCCGCCGTCCTGCTCAGCCTGCTGCTGTGCATGGGCATCTGGGGCGCCGCCATTTACCAAAGGATTGTTCATGGCTGAGCCCCGTTTTTCGGTGTGTGTGTACTGCGGCTCTCGGCCCGGAGAAAACCCGCTGTTTGGCGAGGCGGCCCAGGCCGTGGGTACCTGGATTGGCACGCAGGGCGGCCAGCTCGTCTATGGCGGTGGCCGCAGCGGCCTCATGGGTCTGGTGGCGCAGGCCACAGCCCAAGCCGGTGGCCGCGTGGTGGGCGTCATCCCACAGTCGCTGGTAGACAAGGAACATGCCAACCGCGCGTGCGACGAGCTGCACATTGTGCAAACCATGCACGAACGCAAGGCGCTGATGGCCGAGCGCAGCGACGCTTTTCTGGCGCTGCCGGGCGGCATTGGTACCTTCGAAGAGCTGTTTGAAGTCTGGACCTGGAGCCAGCTCGGCTACCACAACAAGCCCATCGGCCTGCTCGACGTGGCCGACTATTACCAGCCGCTGCTGGCGTTTCTGTCGGGCAGCGTGCAGGCCGGCTTCATGGGGCCGTGGCAAATGGACCTGGTGCGCGTGGGCACTGAGCCGGCGAGCCTGCTGGCGCAGTTGGTGCAGGCCGCGCCGCGCAGCGCAGCGCAAGAAGGGGCGCTGCAGGGGAAAATTTAATCGGCCAACCGAATTACACCGCCGCGTCGTCCAGATCGCCCGTGCGGATGCGCACCACGCGCTCGACGGCGGTGACGAAAATCTTGCCGTCGCCGATCTTGCCGGTGCGCGCCACCTGCACGATGGCGTCCACGCAGCGCTCCAGGTCTTCGCTGCGCACCACCACTTCAATCTTCACCTTGGGCAAAAAGTCCACCACGTACTCTGCCCCGCGGTAGAGCTCGGTGTGGCCCTTCTGGCGGCCAAAGCCCTTCACCTCGGTGACCGTGAGGCCGGTGACGCCGCATTCGGCCAGCGCCTCGCGCACCTCTTCGAGTTTGAAGGGCTTGATGATGGCGGTGATCATTTTCATAGAGGAACTCCTGGGTTTGGTGAATGCGTTGCGTCAGGCGCGGAACTGGTTGGTGATGGGATAGCGCCAATCCTTGCCGAAGCTGCGCCGGGTCACGCGGATGCCCACCGGCGCCTGGCGGCGTTTGTATTCGTTGATTTTGATGAGGCGCGTCACCCTTTCGACATCGGCACGCTCGAAACCGGCCGCGATGATGGATTCAATGGCCTCGTCGTTTTCCATATAGCGCGCAATGATGGCGTCCAGCACCTCGTAGGGCGGCAGACTGTCCTGGTCGGTCTGGTCAGGCCGCAGCTCGGCGCTGGGTGGGCGCGTGATGATGCGCTCGGGGATCGGGTTGGCGCCGGTGTTGAACGGGTCGTTGGCATTGCGCCAGCGCGCCAGCGCAAAGACCTGCGTCTTGGGCACGTCCTTGATGGGCGCGAAGCCCCCTGCCATGTCGCCGTACAGCGTGCAATAGCCCGTAGCCAGCTCGCTCTTGTTGCCCGTGGTCAGCACCAGGCTGCCAAACTTGTTCGACAGCGCCATCAAGAGCGTGCCGCGAATGCGCGCCTGGAGGTTTTCTTCCGTCGTGTCTTCCGCCTTGCCAGCAAATTGCGGCGCGAGGGAAGCCTTGAAGGCTTCGAATGCGGGGCGGATATCGATCTCTTCGTACGACACGCCCAGGCGCCCGGCCATGTCACGCGCGTCGATCCAGCTGATGTCGGCGGTGTAGGGCGACGGCATCATTACCGTGCGCACGCGGCCCTTGCCCAGCGCATCGACGGCCAGCGCCAACACCAGCGCCGAATCGATGCCGCCCGAGAGGCCCAGCAGCACACCGGGGAAGCCGTTCTTGCCGATGTAATCGCGCACGCCCAGCACCAGCGCATGCCACAAGTCTGGCAGCACGCCAGGCAGCGGCGCCACGTCTGCTTTAATTTTGATAGCTGCCTGCGCTTGTTCCACCTGCGCAAACACCAGTTTTTCTTCAAAAGCCGGGGCACGGGCGACGACAGCGCCGTCCGCATCCAGCGCAAACGAGCGCCCTTCGAAGACCACCTCGTCCTGCCCGCCCACCAGGTGCGCATAGACCAGCGGCAGGCCGGTTTCCTGCACCCGCGCGCGCATGGTCTCCTCACGTGTGCTGCTCTTGCCGCTGTGGAACGGCGAGGCGTTGATGACGGCGATGAGCTGGGCGCCCGCTGCCGCCACGTCCCGTGCGGGCGTGGTGTGCCAGGCGTCCTCACAAATCAGCAAGCCCACCTGCAGGCCGGCGACCTCGAACACGCAAGGCGCCTCGCCGGGCCGGAAGTAGCGCCGCTCGTCAAACACCTCGTAGTTGGGGAGCTCCCGCTTGGCATAGGTCTGCTCAATGCGCCCGGCGCGCAGCACGCTGGCAGCGTTGAAACAGGTGGCAAACGCGGCCGCTCCGCTGGCCCGCTGCGGGTGCCCCAGCACGATGACGAGGTCTTTCAGGGCCGCCGTCGCCTCGGCAATGCGTTTGACGGCATCATCACAGGCCGCGAGAAACGCTGGCCGCAGGAACAAATCCTCGGCGGCATAGCCACACAAGGCCAGTTCGGGCGTCAGCAGCAAGGCCGCGCCGCCGGCATGGGCCGCGTGCGCTGCATCGATGATCTTCTGCGCGTTGCCGCGCAGGTCACCTACCGTGAAATTGAGTTGCGCTATGCAAATGGAGAGCGTCATGGGGTCCAGAAGGGCGGACAAAAGTCAGCGGCAAACCATGCCGAGCACACGAGCATTCGCAATGAACGCACGCGTTGCCAGGGCCCTGCATGGCTGAAAAAGGCATTATCACCCGCGTGCACACCAGTCCGCTGGCGCTGGACGCTGCAGAGTGGAACGCCCTCCTGGCGCACCAGGCGCACGCCACCCCCTTCATGCGCCACGAGTACCTCGCGGCCGTGCACACGAGCGGCGCTGCCGTGCCCGCCACCGGCTGGCACCCGCACTATGTCACGCTGGAGCAGGAAGGCCATCTGATCGCCGCCTGCCCGCTGTACCTCAAGGAACATTCGTACGGCGAATACGTGTTCGACTGGGCCTGGGCGCGCGCCTACCAGGAGCACGGCCTGCGCTACTACCCCAAAGCCCTGATGGCTGTGCCGTTCACCCCGGTGCCGGGAGCCCGGCTGCTGGCGCGCGACGAGGCGGCACGCACGGCGCTGCTCCGCGCGGTGGTAGCCTGGTGCGAGGAGCAGTCCTTGTCGTCCTTGCACCTGCTCTTTGGCAGCGATGCGGACATGGCGGCGTGCAAAAGTGTGGGGCTGATGCAGCGCACCACCGTGCAATTTCACTGGAAGAACCGTGCGCCCGGCGGCGGCAAGTTCCACGATTTCGACCATTTTCTCGGCGCCCTCACCCAGGACAAGCGCAAGAAAATTCGCCAGGAGCAACGCCGCGTGCGGGACGCGGGCGTGCGCTTTCGTTGGGCGCTCGGGTCGAACATTTCCGCTGCCGACTGGGATTTTTTCTACCGCTGCTACGAACGCACCTACCTGGAGCACGGCAACCCGCCCTACCTCAGCCGCCCGTTCTTTGAGCGCATGGCGCAGGACATGCCGGGCGCCTGGCTGCTGTTCATTGCCGAGCGTGAAGGCAAAGCGATCGCTAGCAGTTTGATAGCTGTAAGCGCATATCCGTCAAGCGCTGGAGGCCAAAATGACCTGGATTTTTCGCCACCAACAGCCTATGGCCGCTACTGGGGGGCGCTGGAGCGGGTGGACAGCCTGCACTTTGATGCCTGCTACTACCAGCCACTCGCCTGGTGCATAGCGCATGGGTTTGCTGCCTTCGAAGGCGGTGCGCAGGGGGAGCACAAAATGGCCCGCGCGCTGATGCCGGTCGCCACACACAGCGCCCACTGGCTGGCCCACCCCGCCTTTGCCGATGCAGTGGAGCACTTCCTGGAGCGCGAGGATGCCGGCGTGGCGGCGTACCTGGAAGAATTGGAGGGTCGCACGCCGTTTCGCACGGCAACACAGAGGGCTGCAAACCCCTGATTGCAACGCGGAGGTACTGCTTTTGAGTTGCCAGTTCACCTAAAGATGCATATTATCTACATCTAATAAACAAGCCATGACCACGATGCCCATTCCTACCAAAATCACGCTTCCCTGCATCCCAACCTCTGAGGTCTGCCATGGGCGCGTCTGACCAGGCAGCGCCTCTGGCGCAGGCGCTGGAGCGCCCCTATCGCCACGGCTTCGTCACGGATGTCGAGTCAGACTCATTGCCGCCAGGCCTTGACGAGGGCACGATTCGGGCCATTTCGCTGCGCAAGCGCGAGCCCGAATTTTTGCTGAAGTGGCGCTTGGCCGCCTACGAGCGCTGGCTGACCATGCCAACGCCCGAGTGGGCGCATGTGCGCATGGAGCCGGTGGACCTGCAGGCGCTGTGCTACTACTCGGCCCCCAAGTCGCTCAAGGACGGCCCCAAGAGCCTGGCCGATGTGGACCCCAAACTGCTCGAAACCTACGAGAAGCTCGGCGTGCCGCTGCACGAGCGCGCACGGCTGGCGGGCGTGGCAGTGGATGCGGTGTTCGACTCGGTCTCCGTGGGCACCACCTTCCGCGAGCAACTGCACAAAGTCGGCGTCGTCTTCTGTTCGTTCTCGCACGCCGTCGAGCACTACCCGGAACTGATTGAGCGCTACATGGGCAGCGTGGTGCCAGTGGGCGACAACTACTACGCCGCACTGAACTCGGCGGTGTTTTCCGACGGCTCCTTCGTCTACATCCCCAAGGGCGTGCGCTGCCCGATGGAGCTGTCGTCGTACTTCCGCATCAACGCCAAAGGCACGGGCCAGTTCGAGCGCACGCTCATCATTGCGGAGGAAGGCAGCCACGTGAGCTACCTTGAAGGCTGCACGGCGCCGCAGCGCGACGAGAACCAGCTGCACGCCGCCGTGGTGGAGCTGGTGGCGCACGACGACGCCTACATCAAGTATTCGACGGTGCAGAACTGGTACCCCGGCGACGAAAACGGCCTGGGCGGCATCTACAACTTCGTCACCAAGCGGGGTTTGTGCGCCGGCAAGCGCTCGCACATCGCCTGGACGCAGATTGAAACCGGCTCGGCCATCACCTGGAAGTACCCCAGCGTGGTGCTGCGCGGCGACGATTCGCGCGGCGAGTTCCATTCGATTGCCGTGTCCAACCACTTCCAGCAGGCGGATACCGGCACCAAGATGATCCACCTGGGCAAGAACACCAGCAGCCGCATCGTCTCCAAGGGCATCAGCGCCGGCAACGCGCAAAACAGCTACCGTGGCCTGGTGCGCATATCCCCCGGTGCGGCCAATGCACGCAACCACACGCAGTGCGATTCGCTCTTGATTGGCCCCAAGTGCGGCGCCCACACCTTCCCCTACATCGACACCACACGCAGCGACGCCGTCGTAGAGCACGAAGCCACCACCACGCGCATCTCGCAGGACCGCTTGTTCTACTGCCAGCAGCGCGGCATTGCCCCCGACGACGCAACAGCGCTCATCGTCGGTGGTTTCTGCCAGTCGGTGCTCGAAGAGCTGCCGATGGAATTCGCGCTCGAAGCCAAGGCCCTGCTCGCGGTCTCGCTCGAAGGCTCGGTTGGCTGAGCCAGAACATTCTTAGAAAAGTCGGAACACCCCATGACCACCTCTACCCCCCCCCTGCTGCAACTGGACGCCCTGCGCGTTGCCATTGGTGAAAAAACCATCCTGCAATCCATCAGCCTGGATGTCGCCCCCGGCGAACTCGTGGTGCTGATGGGCGCCAACGGCAGCGGCAAAAGCACGCTGGGCCTGGCGCTCGCAGGCCATCCGGCCTACCACGCTACCAACGGCACGGCGCGCTTTGGCGGCGCTGATCTGCTGGCCATGGAACCCCAGGACCGCGCCCGCGCCGGGCTGTTCCTGTCGTTCCAGGCGCCCCCCGAAATTCCGGGCGTCAAGAACAACCTGTTCATCCGCACCGCCATGAATGCCGTGCGCGCCGCGCGTGGCGAAGACCCGCAGGACGCGTACGACTTTCTCGGCAGCGCCAAGGCCGCCGCCACGACACTCGGCCTGCCAGAAAACATGCTCAACCGCCCGGTGAATGATGGCTTTTCGGGCGGTGAGAGGAAGCGCAACGAACTGCTGCAACTCTCCTTGCTGCGTCCGCGCCTGGCGGTGCTCGACGAAATCGACTCGGGCATGGACGTGGACGGCGTGCGCGCTGTCGTCGAGCTGGTGCAGCGCCTGCGCAGCGAAGGCACGGCCTTCATCGTCGTCTCGCACTACCTGCAGTTGATTGAGTCGCTGCAACCCGACACCGTGCTGCGCCTCGCGGACGGCCAGATCGCCGAGCGCGGCGACATCACCCTGGCGCAGCGCATTGCGCGCACCGGTTTTGTGCAGGCGCCTGAATTGGCAGAGGCTTGAGACCATGAACATCCGCCCCATCACCGCACACGAGGCCATGTTGATGGCCCGTGAGCACCTGGCTGCCACCGGCTGGGTAGCACCAAAGAACGAATCCTTCCGCCACCTGCCGCCGCCACCGGCTGCACTCTGGCTGGAGCAGGCTGAAGCAACCCCCTCAGGGAACAGCAGTGGCTGGACCCTCACCACGCTTGCCGGCGGCACACCCACCGGCACCACGGCACGCACGCTGGCAGCCACCGACACCGCGCAGCGCGCCGATCTGTTTGCGGGCCTGGATTTGCCGGGCGACGATGATGCCGCGCCGTTTGCCTGGGCGCACCGCGCCTTGTGCACTGCGGGCCTGCGCCTGCGGGTAGAGGCGGGCACAGTGCAGCAACCCACGCAGCTTGAACTGCGCCACCAGCCCACGGGCCAGGTGGAGGCGCCCTTGTTGGTGCTCGACATTGCCGAAGGGGCGCACTGTGTCCTGCGCGAGCTCCACCTCGCGGGCGACACGGCAGCCTCTGGCGGGAAGGTACAAAACCTGCAACTACATGTGCGCCTCGCCCGGGGTGCCAGCCTGCAGCACCTGCGCGTCGTCGCACTGCATGCGGACGACCGCTGCGCGCACATCGTTCACGCCCAGATCGGCGAGGACGCCCGCTACGTCCAGGCTTTTGTCGCCGGCGGCAGCCGCTACCACCTGCAGCGCAGCCAGGTGCTGCTCAGCGGCGCGGGCTCATCGGCCCATATTGCAGGACTGACCTGCGCGGCCGGCACGCAGTTTGAGCAGCAGGTCTTCATGCGCCATGCCGCAGCGCGGACCACCAGCCACAGCGAGGCCCTGGTGCTGGCAAGCGGCAAGGCGCACACGGTGGCCAACGCCAACACGCACATTGCGCCCGGCTCGGACGAAGCCGACGTGCACCAGCGCCTGGCAGGCATTCCGCTGGGAGGCCAGCCCCGTCTGGTGCTGCGCCCACACCTGGAGATTTACCACGACAACGTGCAGGCGGCCCATGGCGCCACTTGGGGCGCCTTGCCCGAAGATGCGTTGTTCTACGCGCGCCAGCGCGGGTTGGACGCGAGCGCCGCACGCTCGCTCATCATCGAAGGCATGGCCAACGCCTTGCTGTCGCGCTGCTTCACCGACACCACCACGTTCGATATCCTGACGCAAGGTGATGCCCTTCAAGGCGTGCTGCGCCAAGTGCTGGAGACAAGCCATGGGTGACATGCTCCCCGCTCGCTGGCTCAGCGCATCCGGCGCGGCGCCCACCGGTCCGTCCGGCGTTACCGGGCTGCGCGCCCTGTTTCCGGTGCTCTCCCAGCATATTCAGGGCCACCCGCTCGCTTATCTGGACAACGCGGCCACCACGCAAATGCCCCAGCCGGTGCTCGACGCGCTGCAGCATTTCGAGCGCCACGACCGCGCCAACATCCACCGCGGCGTGCACGCGCTCAGCCAGCGCGCCACCGACGCCTACGACGCCGCGCGCGCCGAACTCAAGCGCTTTGTCGGTGCGGGGGCTGAGCACGAACTGGTGTTCACCTCGGGCACGACCGAATCGCTCAACCTTGTGGCGCATGGGCTGTCTGCACATGCTGGGGGCGGAAAGCCCTTGCAGCCGGGCGACGAGATCATCGTGAGCGGCCTTGAGCACCACGCCAACCTGCTGCCCTGGCAGCGCACGGCGCGCGAGAGTGGCGCGGTCCTGCGCATCCTGCTGCCCGACGCCGAAGGCCATTTGCACGCAGAAGATCTGGCACGCCTGCTGAGCCCGCGCACACGCGTGTTTGCCGTCACCGCCTGCGCCAACGCCACTGGCGAGCGCCCGCCCGTGGCCGAGCTGCTGGCATTGGCACGCCAAGCCGGCGCACTGACGGTGTTGGACGCGGCGCAAGTGGCCGCCCATGCCGTTCCCGATATCTCTGCCCTGCCCTGCGATTTCCTCGTTTTCTCGGGGCACAAGATGTACGGCCCCATGGGCACAGGCGCCCTCGTGGGTACGCGCAACGCGCTTGAACAGCTCGCCCCGCTGCGGTTGGGTGGCGACATGGTGGAGTGGGTGAGCTTCACCGACGCCAGCTTTGCCGCGCTACCCGCCCGGCTGGAGGCTGGCACGCCCAATGTGGGCGGCGCCATTGGCATGGCGGCAGCGGCCAAATTCATAGACGCCGTAGGCCGCAGCGCCATCGACCAGCATTTGCATGCGCTTCGCCACCAAGCGGTACAAGGCCTCGCCGCCCTGCCCGGCCTGCGTGTGCTGTCACCCGATACCCAGGACACGGCTATCGTCTCCTTCGTGACCGAAGGCGTTCACCCACACGACATCGGCACGCTGCTTGACGGCCAGGGCGTCGCTGTGCGCACCGGCCACCACTGTGCCCAGCCATTGCTGGAGCATCTAGGCTGTGGGCCGACGACGCGTGCGTCGTTCGCGCTCTACAACACGCCAGAAGAAGTCGAGCGCCTGGTCGCCGGCGTGGCCAAAGCGCTGGAGCTGTTGCGATGAGCAGTGCCGAAACCGACCTCTACCAGGAACTGGTGCTGGAGCACAAACGTGCGCCGCGCAACTTCGGCCATTTGCCCGCGCCCACGCACCAGGCACGTGGCACCAACCCGTCTTGTGGCGACGACCTTTCCGTAGAACTGAATATTGCGGATGGGCGCCTCGCAGACATCCGCTTTCACGGCCAGGGTTGCGCCATCTGCATGGCCTCCGCCTCGATGATGAGCGAGGCCGTGAAGGGCCAGGAGATTGCCACCGCGCAGGCGCTGCAACAGCACTTTCGCGCCGTACTGACCGGGGAGGAAAGTGCCGACGTCGCCCCGCTCGGCAAGCTTGTGAGCCTGGCCGGCGTCAGCCGCTACCCCAGCCGCATCAAATGCGCGCTACTAGGCTGGCATGCACTGATGCATGCCATTGCCAGCAACCCGGCCGCGCCCGCAGCCCCGGTATCCACGGAAGGAGAAACACCATGATGAAACGCATGCGCGAAGACGTGCTGATTAATCGGCCTGTGACGGTCGAGCGCATCCCTGATGGCACACCCATGGATTTGCCCAGCGGGCTCTGGGCCCAGGTGACCCAGGCGCTGGGCTCCAACTTCACCCTGGTCGTCGAGGGCCAGTTGGTGCGCCTCAAGGGGAGTGATGCCGACGCCATTGGCAAGGAGCCGCCCGCCGAAGTCGAACACCCCGAGAACGTTGAAATTGACGATGTCAGCGGCCTGATCTGGAACACCCTCAAGACCTGCTACGACCCGGAGATTCCGGTCAACATCGTGGACTTGGGCCTCGTCTACCGCTGTGACCTGGAACCCATGGAAGGCGGCGATGTGCGCGCGCTCATCGACATGACGCTCACCGCGCCCGGCTGTGGCATGGGCGAGGCAATTGCCGATGAGGTGTGCGACAAGGTGCTGGCGATCCCGCGCGTCGGCGAGATCACCGTCAACATGGTGTTCGACCCGCCCTGGGACCGCTCGCGCATGTCGGAAGCAGCCATGTTGTCCATGGGCATGTAAACACAGACAGTCCCCAATAAAAAAGGCGCCTCAGGGGCGCCTTTTTTATTCCTGAAACGTTTCTCAGCCGCCGCAAGCGCCGCCCGAGCAGCAGGAGTGCTCTTCCGCATCTTCCGGCATCTCCAGCTTGCTGATCAGCACGCGCCACTGGTCGGGTCCAGATTGAAGGTAGGCCCACTGAAACTGGCCTGGCGTGCGCGAATCGAACTGGTGGCGCAGCGGGCGCGGGTCGTGGTCGCTGATGATTTGTACGGCTTCGCCAGGCAGCAACTCGTCAAAACGGCCAAAAATGGTCGAGTGGCGCTGCGGCGGGGGAATTTCACGAACATCAATCACGGGCGATTGGGTAGGAAGCATGGGAGCCTTTCTTCAGGGTTTCAACAAGAGAATAAGGAACAGGATTTACGCAAAATCGCCCCAGCAGCGTTGCTCTTCCTTGCCGTGCGCTTGCACTGTCTGCGTCAGAGCGCCTTGCTGGAACAATTTTGCGCAAGTCCTAAGGAAAAGAAAAACAAGCCGATCAGCCGTCCTTGCCATCGAGCCGGGTGTTCGTCAGCCAGGGAACGTACATCACGAGGTAAATCACAAACGCGGTCGTCCAGGCCGTGGCCGCACACACCAGCGCATGCGTGTACCACTGCGGTGCCACCAGCGGCACCAGCACGCGCAGCACGGCAGCCGCCATGACCAGCACATAGGCCAGCACCTCGGCGCGCGATGCCTGCAATGGCCGGCCCGTGTGTCCACGCGCAGTGCGCGTCACCATGCCAATGATGAGACCACCCGTGGCGCCCACCGCCAGCGCATGCACCCCAAGCGACACCAACACCCAGCCTGGCTGGGCCAGCGCCAGCAAGGCCAGGCCTAACGGAATCCATGCGTATGCGGCATGCAGAATCCAGAGAATCGGCCGCGTGCGCGTCGCCAGTGTCTGCCAGTGGAGCATGCGCGCCAACTGCAAGGCGGCGGCGGCGGCCAGCACGGCAAAGGTGAGCCAGCCTGCCGGCGCAAACACCCACAGCGCCAGCCCCACGGCCGTGCAGGCCAATGCGCTGCGTTCCAGCCATTTCGGCACGGTGATTTTCAACCCCGGGTTCACGCTCATCGTGAATGCCGGAATCACCCGGCCCGCCATCACGCATTCGACCATCACGATCAGCCCAAGCGCCGCATACAGCGCGCTGGAGGGCTGAAACGGCACCAGACCCATGACCGAAAGGTGAAACGCCAGATTCGCCAGGGACAACAGAATCAAAATGCCCGCCAATGGCAGGTTGCGCTTGTTGCCAGCGCGCAGCAACACCCGCACCATGATGATGGCCACAATCGGCAGCAGCACCACATCAAGCGCGGCATACACCGGGTACGGAGCCACCCAGGCGGCGACCCGCGCTGCCAGCCAGAGCAGCACCAGGGCGCCCAGTGGCGCACCACGAGGCGTTTGCAGCCCGGTCCAGGCTTTCACCGCCGTCAGCAGGAAGCCCATGATGACGCCGGTCGCAAAACCCAGCAGCATTTCATGTGCATGCCACAGCATCGGCGGCACCGCGAGGTGCAGTGTGACGGCGCCCAGCATGGCCGCCACCCACAGCGGTACTGCGACGCAGGCCAGGGCTGCCGCAACGATATAAAAAGGGCGAAAACCCAGGCGCAGCACCGGCCAGCCGTACAAGGCTTTTTTGGCAGGCGCCTTGGCACCAGCGCCGACCAAGGGAGGAAGGGTAGTTTTCATGGGTTCGGTATTGACTAGATGCTCTTGCGTTGCAGCGGTCTCGGTTATAAGATGCATTTTATATGTATCTTACGGTGCATGGCGATTTTTATCAACTGCCTGTGCCTTTCAGCCCACCATGCGTCTTGCCAGCTATACCGATTACACCTTGCGCGTACTGATGTACTGCGCACAGCACCGAGAAAGACGCGTGACCATCGCCGAGCTGGCGAAAAGCCATACGCTGTCGAAAAACCATCTGATGAAGATCGTCAACGACTTGGCGCGCCATGGCCTGCTTGAAACCACCCGCGGCCGTGGCGGTGGTGTACGCCTGCTGCTCGAACCCTCTGCGATCGGCATAGGCGCAGTCGTGCGCTGGTGCGAAAGTGACTTTCGCATGGTCGAATGCTTCGACGAAAACTCCAACACCTGCCGCCTGAGCCCCGCCTGCCGTTTGAAAAAACTCTTTCAGCGCGCGCTGGCCTCATACCTGAGCGAACTCGATGGCGCCACGCTCGCCGACCTGGTCTCAGAAGACGCTGCGCAGCCCATAGGCGCACCCACCATCATCAGCCTGTCGCGGCGTACGCCTGCAGCAGCCGTTCCGGCACGCGGTTAACGGCGCAGAGCAACCCTCTATTCTGCTATTTATTCAATAGCTGTAGTCGCATACCTGAAAAGCGCTAGAAGCACTTTTCAGGCAGAAAACGCCTAGAACGACTCCCATTCATCGTCCGCCTCCGCTGCGCCTTTGGCGGGCTTTGCAGGCTTGGGCGCTGGCGCCGCGACAGAGGTCCGTGCCACCGGTTTGGCAGGAATGCGTGTCTGAGCTTTGGGCTGGGGCGCTGTAACGACCGGTGTGGCCTTGCGCACTGGCGGGGCCATCGGCGCACGGGCAACGGTGCTACCGGCCGCAAGCCGAAACACCGCCACGGACTGCACCAAGTCGTCCGCCTGCCCCTTGAGGCTGCTGGCCGCAGCAGCCATCTGTTCGACCAGCGCCGCATTCTGCTGGGTGGCCTGGTCCATTTGCGTGACCGCCTCGCCGACTTGCGAGACACCGGAGCTCTGCTCGCTGCTGGCAGCGCTGATCTCCCCGACGATATCGGTCACGCGGCGGATCGCGGCCACGACCTCGTTCATCGTGGCACCGGCCTTGCCGACCTGTTCGTTACCTTGCTCGACACGCTCGACGCTGGCGGAAATCAGCGCCTTGATTTCCTTGGCCGCGTCCGCGCTGCGGCCTGCCAGGCTGCGCACTTCGCTGGCCACCACGGCAAAGCCGCGGCCTTGCTCGCCGGCCCGAGCGGCCTCGACCGCCGCGTTCAGCGCCAAGATGTTGGTCTGGAAGGCAATGCCATCAATGACACCAATGATGTCGGCAATCTTGCGGCTGCTGTCGTTGATGCCCTTCATGGTTTCAACCACCTGAGCGACCGTCTCACCGCCCTGCTGCGCGACGCCGGATGCGCTCACGGCCAGTTGGTTGGCCTGGCGGGCGTTGTCGGCATTCTGGCGCACGGTGCTTCCAAGCTCTTCCATGGAAGCCGCCGTTTCTTCGAGTGCGCTGGCCTGCTGCTCCGTCCGCGCTGACAAATCGTGGTTGCCCTGGGCGATTTCAGCGCTTGCGATTGCCACGCTCTCCGAGCCCTCGCGCACCCGTGTCACGATGCGCACCACGCTGCCTCGCATGGCTTCTATGCCATGCAGGACGCTGCGTTCATCGGCAGGAGGAATCTCCACCGCCAGGTCACCCTCGGAGATGCGTTTGGTAATGGAATTGAGCAACTCGGGCTCACCCCCCAATTGCGTCAGGATGCTACGCGTGGCCCACCAACCGATCAGCCCCAGAACCAAGGCCAGGGCCAAGGCAATCGCCGCGGCCTCGCGCACACGGCCCATGAACGTCACCTGCACCGTGTCCACATAGACCCCGGAGCCCACAATCCAGCCCCAAGGTGCAAAACCTTTCACAAAAGAAACCTTTGCCACTGGGTCAGTGCTCCCCGGCTTGGGCCACATATAGTTGACAAAGCCGGAGCCGTTTTGCTTCACCGTATTGACAAATTCCACAAAAAGAAACTTGCCCGTGGGATCCTTGTTGCCACTGAGATCTTGCCCCTCCAACTTGGTGCTGATCGGGTGCATCAGCATGGTTGGATGCATGTCGTTGATCCAAAAATATTCGGTGCCGCTGTAGCGCAGCGCGCGCACCGCGTCCTTGGCACGCTGTTTGGCCTCGTCTTCCGTCATGGCTCCCTTGCTCGCCTGCTCCTGAAAGTGGGCAATCACGCCATAGGCGGTTTCCACCGCCTGGCGCACGCTGTTCTCACGCTCGTGCATGATCAGGCTGCGCTCGGACACCATGAGGACCCCAGCGAGCACCAGCATGGCCAGCAAGGCAAATACCACGAGTCCTGTGAGGCGCCGTGAAATACTGAGCTGTTTGAATACGGTCATGGTGAGCCCCTTGTAGTTCGGCTTGAATGGACGCTGTGATCCTACCTCTTGGCGGCAACGCTTGCTGGCTTTAGAACGTGTTCACGTGTCAAGCTGACGACCCTGTCGCGGCACTTTCTTTGTAGAACACAGCGAGTGCCGGCCGGGAGCGCCATACCCGGCAAGCCCGTGAAAGCGGAGAACTGAAAGCGGACTTCGAATCGGGTGCCTGGAGAACAGACGCCTGCACTTCGGGGGCCCAAGTCCGTGGCTTGCGCCGCAACCGCCGCAACCGTGTACAGCACCGATCCACCGAATAGCGCTATAACATTTATAGCTATAAATCTAATACAGAAAAGCGCAATCGAAGAATTTCAACAAAAATTCCAGCGTGTCAGAAAGATTCCCACTCGCCGCTCGATGCTCCCGCGATGCGCGCGGCGGGCCCCGCAGTCGGGATCGGGGCAAGCACAGCCTTGGCCTTTTGAGAAGGCGGCGGCGATTCTTCGGTACGCCCTGGCCCCTTGGGCCGAGCTGCCTGGAGAAACGGCGTGGCTACGGGTGCTTTGCCGCCTTGCCCCCCAGGCGCGAGTTGAAACACCGCCACGGCCTGTACCAGCTCGCCGGCCTGTGCTTTGAGGCTGCTGGCGGCGGCGGCCATCTGCTCGACCAAAGCAGCGTTTTGCTGCGTCGCCTGGTCCATTTGCGTGACGGCCTCACCGACCTGCGAGACACCCTCGCTTTGTTCGCTGCTGGCGGCAGTGATCTCGCCGACGATATCGCTCACGCGCCGGATGGCGTCCACCACGCCCGTCATGGCGGTGCCGGCCTTGTCGGCCCATTGCCTGCCTTGCTCCACTTGTTCGCTGCTGGCGCCGATCAAGGCCTTGATCTCCTTGGCAGCATCGGCGCTGCGGCCCGCCAGGCTGCGCACCTCGCTCGCCACCACGGCAAACCCTCGGCCTTGCTCGCCCGCACGGGCGGCTTCCACGGCGGCATTGAGTGCCAGGATATTGGTCTGAAACGCAATACCGTCAATGACGCCGATGATGTCGCCAATCTTGGCGCTGCTGCTGTTGATGCCTTGCATGGCTTGCACCACCTGGGCGACCACTTCACCGCCCTGCACAGCCGTCTGCGATGCGCTCTGCGCCAGCTGGTTGGCCTGCCGCGCGCTGTCGGCGTTCTGCCGCACAGTCGAGCCAAGCTCCTCCATGGAAGCCGAGGTTTCTTCCAGGGCGCTGGCCTGCTGCTCCGTTCTGGCGGACAGATCGTGGTTGCCCGAGGCGATCTGAGAGCTTGCCGCAGCCACTCCCTCCGACCCGCTGCGCACACTGGCCACGACACGCGCGAGATTGGCGCGCATTTCTGTCAGCGCAGCGAGCAGCTGACCCATTTCGTCTTTGCCTCCTGCCGGGATCGCTTCCGCCAGATTCCCCGCTGCCATGGCGCGCGCCGCCGCCACCGCCTGCGCAGCGGGACGCGAGACACTGCGAGCGATGAGCACGGCGAACACCACGGCCAGCACGACGCAAAGACCCAGGGCCACGGCAACCGCCACCCGTGCATTCGCGAACACCAATCCGGCGCGCAACTGCGCTGCATCCGCCGAGGCGGCGGCGACATTCGACAGTCGGCCAAGCGCTTCATCTGCAGCCGCAAAGCTCTTGGCCGATTCGCCCGCGTACTTGTCTTCCAGCGCGCGCGACGTCATCTCGACCATCTCGGCCGTCGTGAAATCGATGCCCTTGGCAATATCAAGCAGATCGGCTTGCACTTTCAGGTAGGCTGCCATTTGCTCGGCGTATTGGCCAAAAGCAGTGACTTCCTGGGGGCTCGACATCAGCACCTGGAGCCGCTTGTCGAGCTTGCCCATGTCACTGGCTCGCGCACCAATCTGCTGCACCAGGGCCGTCACCTCGTCGGTATTGCGTGCTGTGATCAAGCCAGCCTCCGCACGCCGCATACGGTTGATAAGCACGCGCAATTGGCCTGCCTGGTCTACGCTGGGCATCAGGCGATTGGCAAGCTCCTGTGTCTGAGCCTGCATGCGCGCGAGCTGCACCAGTGACACCGCGCCAAGTGCCAATGTCAGCAATACGACCACGAAAAAGCCCGCGGCAAGCTTGGTTCCGATGCGCAGGTTGGAAAAGCGAAGGAAGGTCATGGAAGCAAAGCCCTGTCCGCTTGCATGCGCTGGTCTCGCAAGTTCGCCGGGCCCGAAGTGGTAACAATTTGTCCAGTCTAGCCCCGCCCTACCCGAAGCTGCATCGGGTAATCCATCAAAAAAGCACGCGCACCATGCGGTGGGCGTGCTTTTGCAGGCGTGCCGTCAGGCGCCTGTCAAGAATCGAGCGATCTCAGCCGTGGGCCTTGGCATAGTTGGCCAGGCCTTCGATGATTTCCTTGTGCGCCGATTCAATGCCTTCCCAGCCCAGCACCTTGACCCATTTGCCTTCTTCCAGATCTTTGTAGTGCTCAAAGAAGTGGCTCAGGGCCTTGAGGCGCGCGGGGTTCACATCCTCGATATTTTTCCAGGCCGAATACATCGCCAGCACCTTGTTGGTGGGCACGGCCAACACCTTGCCGTCGATGCCGGCTTCGTCTTCCATCTTCAAGATGCCCAACGCACGGCAGGGCACGACAACGCCGGGGTGCAGCGGGTACGGCGTGATGACCAGCACGTCTACCGGATCGCCGTCGCCGCTGAGGGTCTGGGGCACATAGCCGTAGTTCGATGGGTAGTACATGGCCGTCGTCATGAAACGGTCAACAAAGATCGCTCCCGATTCCTTGTCCACTTCGTACTTGATGGGGTCGGAATCCATGGGAATCTCGATGACCACGTTGAAGGATTCAGGAACATTCTTGCCGGGTGTGACGCTATTGAGGGACATGGTTGTTTTTCAGTTGGAAGACTAGTGACTAACCCTGATTTTACCAACCGACCCCTTGCACCCGGCTTTCACGCCGTGTTTTGGGAGTAAATTGTCGAAGTTGGCCAATCGTCTCCAGGAGAGGAGCACGAGGAAGCAACGCAGCGGAGACCCTCCCCATGCGTTGAGTCTCCTTCCGTGCGAAACAACACCCTGGAGCAATAAGAATGGCTGGAACCACAGCGTCGAATTTCCCCCTCATCCTTGCCCTCATCTGTGGCCTGATTGCCGTAGCCTACGGCTTCTGGGCCCGCAGCTGGATTCTGGGCAAAGACCCCGGCAACCCCCGTATGCAGGAGATTGCCGCCGCCATTCAGGCCGGCGCCGCCGCCTACCTGGCACGTCAGTACAAGACCATTGCCATCGTCGGCGTGGTACTCGCCATTCTCATTGGCGTTTTCCTTGACGGCAAAACGGCCGTTGGCTTTGTCATTGGCGCCGTGCTCTCGGGCGCCTGCGGCTTCATCGGCATGAACGTGTCGGTGCGCGCCAACGTGCGCACGGCACAGGCTGCCACGCAGGGCATTGGCGCGGCGCTCGACGTCGCTTTCCGCGGCGGCGCCATCACCGGCATGCTGGTGGTGGGCCTGGGGCTGCTGGGCGTCACTGGCTTTTACTGGTTCCTGGTGGGCAGCAACCCAGTGGCCGACAAGTCGCTCGCCGGCCTGCTCAACCCGCTGATCGGTTTTGCCTTCGGCTCATCGCTGATCTCCATCTTCGCCCGACTGGGCGGCGGCATCTTCACCAAGGGTGCTGACGTCGGCGCCGACCTGGTGGGCAAGGTCGAGGCGGGCATCCCCGAGGACGACCCGCGCAACCCGGCCGTGATTGCCGACAACGTGGGCGACAACGTGGGCGACTGCGCCGGCATGGCCGCCGACCTGTTTGAAACCTACGCCGTGACCTTGATTGCCACCATGGTGCTGGGCGCGCTGATGCTGACGGCCGCTCCGGTCAACGCCGTGATGTACCCTCTGGCGCTGGGCGCCGTGTCCATCGTGGCTTCCATCATCGGCTGTTTCTTCGTCAAGGCCTCGCCTGGCATGAAGAACGTAATGCCGGCGCTGTACAAGGGCCTGGCGATTGCCGGCGTGCTCTCGCTCATTGCCTTTTACTTCGTCACCACTTGGATCATCCCGGACAACGCCCTGGGCGGCACGGGTGCGCAGATGAAGCTCTTTGGCGCCTGCGCCACCGGCCTGGTGCTGACAGCAGCCCTGGTCTGGATCACCGAGTACTACACCGGCACGCAGTACAAGCCGGTGCAGCACATCGCGCAGGCATCCACCACCGGCCACGGCACCAACATCATTGCCGGCCTGGGCGTATCCATGCGTTCCACCGCGTGGCCGGTGATCTTTGTCTGCGCCGCCATCCTGGTGTCGTACTCGCTCGCCGGCTTGTTCGGGATTGCCGTGGCGGCCACGTCGATGCTCAGCATGGCCGGTATCGTGGTCGCGCTCGACGCCTACGGGCCCATCACCGACAACGCCGGCGGCATTGCCGAAATGGCCGAGATGCCCAGCAGCGTGCGCGACATTACCGACCCGCTGGACGCCGTGGGCAACACCACCAAGGCCGTGACCAAGGGCTACGCCATCGGTTCGGCTGGCCTTGCCGCGCTGGTGCTGTTTGCCGACTACACCCACAAGCTTGCAAGCCACGGCCAGGCGATCGACTTCAACCTGAGCGATCCGATGGTCATCATCGGCCTGTTCATCGGCGGCCTGATTCCCTACCTGTTCGGTGCCATGGCGATGGAAGCGGTGGGCCGCGCCGCCGGCGCCGTGGTGGTGGAAGTGCGCCGCCAGTTCCGCGACATCAAGGGCATCATGGAAGGCACGGCCAAGCCCGAGTACGGCAAGGCCGTCGACATGCTCACGACAGCCGCCATCAAGGAAATGGTCGTCCCCAGCCTGCTGCCAGTGGTGGTGCCGATTCTGGTCGGCCTGCTGCTCGGCCCCAAAGCGCTTGGCGGCCTGCTGATGGGCACGATCGTGACTGGCCTGTTCGTCGCCATTTCCATGTGCACCGGGGGCGGTGCCTGGGACAATGCCAAGAAGTATATTGAAGACGGCCACCACGGCGGCAAGGGCTCTGAGGCGCACAAGGCCGCTGTGACCGGCGACACTGTGGGCGACCCCTACAAAGACACCGCTGGTCCGGCCGTGAACCCGCTGATCAAGATCATCAACATCGTGGCGCTGCTCATCGTGCCGCTGGTGGTGAAGTTCCACGCAGGTTGAAGCACACAGGCTGCCCGGCCGCTAAAACCGGTTTTTGACACAAAGGGGCTTCGGCCCCTTTTTCGATGCGCCGGGCGAGCAAGATTGAAGAAAGATACCCCCATGAAACGCGCCTCACCTCCCGCCGGCCCCGATATCGAGGTCTACACCGTACTGGTGCGCACCGCGCTGGCGCAGTCCGGGCATCTGCTGGAGCGCGCCATCGAATCCACCCGCAGGGCCTTGCAAGCGCGCGAAGACCAGGCGCGCACTCCCGGCGAGAGCCACAGCGCGATGCACGCACGGCAACACTTGGCACGCGTCAGCTTTGTCATGTGCGAGCGTTTTCCCAACGCCCTGGAGCAGGCGATTGCCAAAGGCGCCGACCGGCAGCAAGCGGCAACACGCTCGCTTTTCTCGGTGCAGTTTGACGAACTGGAGCTGATGGACGAATCGCAACTGAGCGAGAGCGTGGAACGCGCGCGGGCAAGGCAACTGCTCACCGAAGCCGTGGCCACGCCGTTGACCGAGCTCAATGCGCTCATGAGTGCGGCGCAAGGGCAATCGAGTGTGGACCCTGGGCACAATCCCCTGCAACCCGAGCTTTTTTTGCAGGCCTTGCAAACCATCGTCGGGCAGATGCAGCCGTCCGACACAGTGCGGCGGGACTGGATGACCCACATGGCCGAGGCCATGGGCGCCGAGCTTCGGGCCCTGTACCTCCAACTGATCGCGCAGATGCAGGAAAGCGGCATCAAGCCTGCCGGGTATGCGGTGCGCCAGCAAGGCGGCAACTACGTTTACATCAAGCCCATAGGCGAAGAAGGCCACGCACCGGGGTTTGGCCCCGAAACCGCGCCATGGCGCATGGGCAGTGCACAGCCCACGGCAGAGGCTGCCCCCACGGCCGGCCCTGACTCCACCCGGCTCACGCTGCACCAATTGCGCCGTTTGCTGACGGGTGAGCTGACCGATGGTCCAGCGCCTGAAATGCCATTTTCTGAACGGTTCTCGCGCGAGTTCGAGAGCCCACCGTCCAACGTGGCTGCGCCCCCGCCAGACTTCGACATCACGGTGCCCGCCGCCTTTGAGGCGCTCCAGGAGATGCAGCAGGTGGACCACATGATGAAACGCCTGGGCAGTCGGGGCCCGCTGAGCACCCCGGCCGCGACGGCCATCGCACCGCGCAGCGCCAAAACGGCGCTCGGCCAAGCCTTGAGCATGGAAGTGGTGGCCCTCATGCTCGACAACATCGCGCGCGATGGCCGCCTGCTCTGGCCGGTCCAGCAACTCGTGAAACAACTGGAGCCTGCCTTACTGAAACTGGCGGTAGCCGACCCACGATTTTTCAGTGACAAAGACCACCCCGCTCGCCGCCTGCTGCAGGAAATGACGGACCGCAGCCTGGCCTTTGACAGCCTCGAAGCCCAAGGTTTCGAGAGCTTCATGCAGCCGCTGATCGACGTGGTAGGCCCATTGACCCACTCGCCCATTGAAGACCAGGAGCCTTTTGCGCACGCCCTGGGGCAATTGCTGGACGCCTGGGCCACGCGCGAGAAAAAGCGCGAAAACGAACGGCTGCGCGCCATCGAGGCCCTGCGCCACGCCGAGCAGCGCAACCTGCTGGCCGCCAGGATGTCGCAGGAGATGCGGTTACTGCCCCAAATCGATGCGATCCCGGCCGAGATTGCGCGTTTCCTCCTGGGCCCCTGGACCCAGGTGATGGCCCAGGCGCGGCTGAGCGACCAGAGTGGCAGCAACGACCCGGGGCGCTACCGCGAGGCGGTCGATGCGCTGCTCTGGAGTGCGCAACCCAAGCTCACCCGCATCAACGTGGGCCGCCTCGGCCGCCTCGTGCCCAAGCTGCTGTCCAGACTGCATGCCGGCCTTGCCGCCATCGACTATCCAGCCGCCGAGACCCATAAGTTCTTCGAGTTGCTGATGCAGTTGCACCAGCAGGCTTTTGTGCCCGGTCGCATGGAAGAAGCCGCGTCCAACGCGCCCACGCCCCCCAAGCGCAGCAATGCCTCCACCTTGGAAACAGACGAACCCTGGATTGCGCCATCCGAAGCTGCCGAATCCGGTTTCATGGGCGAGCCCTCGGGCCACCAGCCCACAAGCCCTGAAGACGATGAAGCCCGCCGTCCAGCCACACCTTCGGCGCCCACGCTGGCGATGGACGTTGGAACCTGGGTCACCCTGCTGGTGAATGACAAATGGGAGCGCACACAGCTGTCGTGGATTGGATCGCACGGCAACCTGTTCCTGTTCACCAACGCCTATGGCCACACCCAATCGATGACCCGGCGGTTGCTCGACAAGCTGATCGCCCGAGGCACTCTGCGGGTCATTTCCGGGCAGACCGTGGTGGCTGGTGCACTCGACGCCGTGGCGCAAACCGCCCTGCGCAACAGCCTGGAGACAGGCGACGGAATCTAAGAACGTTCACGATCTAAAACTCCGACGAAATCGCCGCCCGCAGCAAAGCGCTGGCCGGTGCCACCAGCGTGTGCAGCTCATGAACGCGCCCCTGCTCGATGGCCTGCAGCACCAGTTCGTGGATGCCGCCCACCACCGCCAGCGCCATGGTGGGCTGCAATGGCGATTTGCGCAGGCGGGCGCCGGGGCGTTGGTTCACCACTTCGAGCATCAGGGCCGCCAGTTGTTGGTGCACCCGGCTGCGCACCGCCAGGCCGCTGGCGCCCAGGCCCAGGATGTCGATGAACAAAGTGCGCAGCAGCACCGGGTTGCGGGCCAGCGCCGCCAGGTAGGCGGCCATGGCCTGCTCCACCTGCGATTGCCAGTTGCTGCTCGGATTGATCGCGGCACGCAACGCGGCGGTCGCCTCGTCGGTGGCGGCCACGTACAAAGCCATCAGGCACTCGGCCTTGTCGCCGAAATGTTCGTAGAAGGTGCGGCGCGAGACGCCGGCCTGGCGCACGATGTCGGCAATGGTCGTTTCTGCATAGCCTTTTTCCGCGACGCTGCGCGCCATGCCATCGAGCAGGCGGGCGCGGTGCGTATTGGCATCGTTGCCGTGTTCATTCATCTTTTTCCTCGTACGAGACGATTGGTACTTGACAGTACCATATATTTCCCAGATCATTCGCGCCTGCTTGGTACGACGAAGTACCAATTCTTGCCACTACACCGTACGCCCACATGAAACCGCAATTGGCGCCCACCGCGCGCTTCACCACCAGCCTTGCCACGCTGTGTCTGCTGGCCGGACCGGCCTTTGCACAGCCCATGGACTTTTCCACCGCCTTGCAGCACATGGTGGATGCCTCCGACCGGCTGGCCGCCTCGCACCTGGCGGTGGACAGTGCCGCGCAGCAGCGCCACGCGATCGAGCGCCTGGGCGGCCCCAGCGTGAGCCTGACCGGCGCCACCTACGCCTACAACGCCAACCTGAACCTGGACCTGAACCCGCTGGGACAGGCGCTGCCGGGCATCCTCGCGCAACTGCCACCGCAACTGGGCGGCATGGTGGCGCAGCTGCCCCACCTGCCGGCCAGCTACACGCTCAACCGCCACCAAACGGACACCACGGCCTCGGTCAACGCCGTCTGGCCGATCTACCTCGGCGGCGCAACGCAGGCCGCACGCGGCGTGGCCGACGCCCGTACCCGAGAAGCGCAAGCCGACAGCACGCGCGTGAGCGACGAGCTGGCCACGCTGCTGGTGCAACGCTACTTTGGTGCCCAGCTGGCAAACCGCGCGGCCACGCTGCGCGAAGCGGCCCTCCACAGCATCGAGCAGCACGATGCCGCTGCGCAAAAGATGCTGGACGCCGGCGTGATCGCCAAAGTCGAGCGCCTGCAAGCCCGCTCAGCCCTGGAAGACGCCCGCAAGAACGCGCAAAAAGCCCGCGACGACGCCGACCTGGCCGCCACCGCGCTCACCCGAACAGCCCGTGCCGATGAGCGCCTGGAGCCCACCAGCCCGCTGTTTGTCATCAGCCAGCCGGTCGAGCCGCTGCCCTACTTCATAGACGCCGCCCTTGCGCACCACCCAGGCCTGGCCAAAGTCGCCGCCAAGAAGGCGCAGGCCAGTGAACTGCACAAGGCCGAAGAAGCGCTGCGCCGCCCGCAGGTGTTTGCCTTTGGCCAGCGCGAAATCAAAAGCGGCAATGCCGACTGGGTGGCCGGCATTGCCGTGCGCTGGACGCTGTGGGATTCCATCGACCGCAACGCCTTGGAGGCCTCCTCCCAGGCGCAGATCGATCAGGCCGAGCGCACCGGCGCACAGGCCCGCAGCGACATCGCGCTGCTGGTCGAAAAGAACTGGCTGGCGCTGGAGCAAGCCCGGCGCCAGTATTTCGCCCAGCAGGCCGGTGTGGACCTGGCCGCCGAAGTTCTGCGCCTGCGCGAGGCAGGCCTGCGCGAGGGCACCAGCACCACGCTGGACCTGATCGACGCCCAATTGAACAACGCCAAGGTGCAAACCGAACGCGCCCAGGCCGCGCACGACTATGTGCTGGCGCTGGCCGCGCTGCTCGAGAGCAGCGGCCTGTCGGATGAATTTGCAAACTACATGGCGCGAGCCGACGTCAAGGTGAACTAAAAAATGAACGCAAAAACAAAAACCGCTGCCGCCGTCACCCTCGGCCTGGCCGTCGCTGCCTTCACCGGCTATGGCCTGTGGCGCGCGTCGCAGCCCGCGCCCGAAGTGTTCCAGGGCCAGATGGAAGCACGCGAAGCCGATATCGCCCCCAAGCTCAGCGCCCGCATTGCACAGGTGCTGGTGAAAGAAGGCGACCAGATCGCTGTGGGCACACCGCTGGTGCGGCTGGACAGCCCCGAAGTCGCCGCCAAGATGGCCCAGGCCACGGCCGCCCAGGCGGCGGCGCAGGCCGTGGCCAGCAAGGCCGAACACGGCGCACGCCCGCAAGAGATTGAAATGGCGCGCCTGACCTGGCAGCGCGCCCAAACCGCTGCCGACCTGGCCGACAGCTCGTTTCGCCGCGTCGAAGGCCTGGCCCGCGAAGGCCTGATCGCCACGCAAAAGCGCGACGAGGCCGACGCCAACCGCAAGGCCAGCCGCGACCAGGCGCTCGCCGCCAAGGCGCAGTACGACATGGCGCGCGCCGGCGCCCGCCCCGAAGACCAGGCCGCCGCCGCCGCACAGGCCCGCCAGGTGGCGGGCGTGGTGGCCGAAGTGCAGGCCGCGCAGGCCGAAACCGAACTCAAGAGCCCCGTGGCGGGCGAAGTGGCCAAGGTGCTGGCGCACGTGGGCGAGCTCTCGCCCCAGGGCGTGGCCGTGGTGTCGGTGGTCGATCTGTCGGACCAGTGGGTGGTGCTCAACGTGCGCGAAGACCGGCTCAAGCGCTTTGCCGTGGGCAGCGAGTTCGACGCCACCCTGCCCGCCCTGGGGTCGCAGACCGTGCGCTTCAAGGTCTATGCCAACAGCGTGTTGCCAGACTTTGCCACCTGGCGCGCCACGCGTGCCGGCCAGGGCTTTGACGTGCGCACCTTCGAAGTCCGCGCCCGCCCCCTCGCCGCCGTGCCCGGCGCCCGCCCCGGCATGAGCGTGCTGGTTAAAAATACATAAGAAATAGGCCTCTAGCGCAATACCCATATGCGCTAACAGCTATGAATTCAATAGTACACAGTGCCCGGCGCGAAGCCCAGCGCCTGGCGCGCAGCCCCTGGGATCTGGCCATGATCACCTGGGTGCCGCTGCTGGCCGTGGCGCTGATGTGGTGGATCTTTTCTGCCGGCGTGCCGCACGGCCTGCCCATCGGCGTGCAGGACGAAGACCATTCCACCCTCTCGCGCCAGCTCACGCGCATGCTGGACGCCACGCCCGGCCTGCACGTGGCGCGCCCCGTGAACGGCAGTCTGGAGGCGCAGGCGGCCCTGCGCAGCATGGACATTGACGCCGTGGTGGTGGTGCCGCGCGGCTTTTCACGCGACGTCAAGCAAGGCCGCGTCGGCACTGTTACGCTGCTGCACAACGCGCAACTGGGCACGCATTCGGGCCTGATCCAGCGCGATGTGCGCATGGCCGTGGGCACGCTCTCGGCCGGCGTGGAACTCGCAGCGCGCGCCAAACGGGGCGAATCGACCCTGGCTGCGCGGGTCAGCATGGACCCCATCCACACGCAGCTCGTCGGCCTGTTCAACGTGGCCGGCAACTACGAGCTGTTTCTGGCATCGGCCCTGATTCCCGCCTTGCTGCACATCCTGGCCATGACGGCCGGCGCCTGGACGGTAGGCCGTGAACTGCGCGAGAGCAGCCTGGGCGACTGGCTCGGGCACAGCACCTGCGCCGCCCGCACCGCCGGCGCGCTGCTGGGCAAGCTGCTCTGGCCCTGGATCAGCCTGACGCTGGTCGGTCTGCTCTCGCTGGTGTGGCTGACCTGGGGCCGGGGCTGGCACGCGGCTGGCAGCCTCCCCTGGGTTGCCGCCGGCATGGCACTGCTGGTGGGGCTGTCCATCGCGCTGGGTGCGCTGCTGGCGGCGGCCACGCGCTCGCTGCGCATGGCGCTGTCGGGCACGGGCTTTTTCTCGGCACCGGCCTTTGCCTTCAGCGGCGTGGCCTACCCGCTGCTGGCCATGTCGCCCAGCGCCCGCGCCTGGGCGCTGGCCATGCCCTTCACCCACTACATCGCCCTGCAAACCGGGCAATTGCAAATGGGCGCGCCGATTGCCACCAGCGCCGCCACCATGGCCGGCCTGCTGGTGGCCACCCTGCTCGCGTTCTCGCTGTGCATCCCGCTGCTGCAGCGCACGCTGGGCCAGCCGCGCAGTTGGGGGAAACTTTGATGAGATCCTGGTTCAAACGCGCCCTGTGCGCCTGGTACGACGCTCTGCGGGGGGTCGTGCGCGACCAGGGCGTGGTCCTGCTGCTGGTCGCCGCACCTGTGTTGTACGGCTTTTTCTACCCCTGGTTCTACGCCACCGAGGTGGCCACGCAGATGCCAGTGGCGGTGGTGGACCTCGATCACTCCAGCCTCTCGCGCCAGATCACACGGCTGGCGCAGGCCGATCCCAACATCGCCGTCACGCTCGTCACCGGCGACGAGCACGAAGCGCGCGAGGCGCTGTGGAGCGGCGCCATTGGCGGCTACGCCGTGCTCCCCGCCGACCTGCAGCGCAAGGTGCTGCGCAGCGAGGCGGCCGTGGTCAATGTGCAAGCCAATGGCGCCTATGCCCTCATCAACAAAGCGGTGCAGCGTGGCTTTGCCGAAGCCGTCGGCACCGCCTCGGCAGCCGTCGAAATCCGCATGCTGGAGGCGCACGGCCAAAGCGCGCTGCAGGCGCGCGCCAGCCGCAGCCCGGTGCAGTTGCAGACCGTGGCCCTGTTCAACCCCACCGAGGGCTATGGCAGCTACGTGGTGCCCGCCGTGGCGCTGCTGATCCTGCAGCAAACCTTGCTGATGGGCGCGGCCATGCTGGCCGGCACCTGGGTCGAGCGCGGCGAGCACCGCGCGCCACGCAGTGTCTGGGTGGCGCGCCTGCTGGCGCTGTGCACACTGGGGCTGATGAGCGGGCTGCTTTATTTCGGCTGGATCTTCACCTGGCAGGACTACCCGCGCGGCGGCAACCCCTGGGGCGCGCTGGTGCTGCTGCTGTGCTACGTGCCCACCAACGCCGCGCTGGGCATGCTGCTGGGCCTGTGTTTTGGCAACCGCGAACGTGCGCTGCAGGTGCTGCTGTTTACCACGCTGCCCATGGTCTTTCTGGCGGGTTTCTCCTGGCCTGTAGAGGCGCTTCCCCTGCCCTTGCAATGGCTGCGCTGGCTGATTCCCAGTACCGCAGGCGTGCAGGCATCGCTGCGCTTGAACCAACTGGGCGCGCCGCTCGCCGACGTCATGCCCTACCTGGGCACGTTGCTGGCCCTGTTCTGTGCCTGCCTGGTCGGGCTGTGGTGGAAGACGCGGGCGGCACCACGGCTCTCGGGCGCTGCCGCACAGGCCGCTGCCGCTACCCCGGCCAGTCCAGCCCAGGGCTGAGCCAGCCGCCCTGGCGGCCGATGAGTTCGGCAGTCGCCAGATCCGCCGCATCGTGCGCATGCCTCGGCGTTGCCGCACGCGCACGCCACCAGGGCGTGAGCCACTGCCAGGCACGCAGTCGCGCGGCCCCTCTCGGGCCCGGCTCTTGCCGCTTGCCGGCAGGAACCGCCATCGCCGCCCCCTGCTCACGCGCCAGCGCCAGTGCGGTGTCGCGCACCACCACTGCCGCACGCAGGCGCATCACTTCGGACTCCAGCCGGGCAATGTCAGCCCGCTGCTGGGCCATCACGCGGCTGCAACGCTCCTGCGCGGCGCCATAGGCGCGGCAGAGCGCGACATGCTCCTGAGGGGCGGTCGCTGTGGTCGAAATGATGGGAATGGTGCGCATGGTGCAAACCCCCTCGAAGTGGAAAGGCAATGATCAATTCTAAATGCGAATCATTCTTTTTTAAAAATTCCCTCGAAAATTGATGATTTGCATCGCGGCAGCGGTTCAAGCATCAGGCAAGGGGGCACCACCCTCCACGCCGGTGGAACGCGCGCTCGGCCAGACGGGGGTACCGGAGGGCAACACGCCTATTGGCGATGCAAGCTGGCCCCGGATTTGTCCCCACGAGCGCATTGCGCTACCATGCGCCACCTTTTTTACCCCCCATGGTGTGCTGGATGACGGCTGGCATCAGAATCCATCTGCCCGACCAGGCAGCAACCACGGCGCGACGCGTTCTCGACCAACTGCACGGCTGGCTCAACAGCCTGGGGTTGAGCGAATGGGTCACGTGTTCCATCGGTTTCGGCCTGGGCTGGGTACTGCTCAACCTGGCAGGCGAATTGCAGGCCGCACCCTGGGCCTTGTCCTGCGATACCTTGGGCCTGTGCACCGCCTTTGGAGACGGCAACGGCAACGGGCTCGATCTGGCGCAGGAAACCGTGCTGGCCATGCTGTTTGCGCCCCTGCCTCTGACGTTTCCGAACCTTGCCGAGCTCCAGTCCCATGTGCGGATTCGGGTCAACATTGCCGACACTGCCCGCAAGGCCGAACTCAGATTTGATACCGACGCCGTGGATCGGCCTGATGGTTACTGGCACTACGACGAAGACCACGGCTTCCTTCTGAAAGAGGGACAACCGCTTGTCGAGGCCTTGACGTCGGCGCTCATTCCCGATGCATCGGGGCGCACCTATTCGTTCTCGTGCTACCGGGCCTCCGAATACGTGGTGTTGCTGGGAATCGCGCGCGAGCTGGAAGCCACGCATCCGGCTCTGCTGGAGGCCCTGGAGGCGCGTTGGCGAACGCGCCCCATTGCCTCGCGGCGCTTTCACGATGCCTTTGTGCATGAGGTTGGCTCGGCAGAAGCGCCGGTGCCCATGCACTACTACATTCCCGGCGACAGGGTATGGTTTCGCAACCCAGACGAAGCATCCTCGGACGTTTCAGGCTACGAGGGCTCGTGGGTGATCTACCTGGGCGGTGGAAAATTCGCAAACTTCTGGCAGCGCGGCGCCCCCTTTGATCTGCGCGGCAAATGTCTGGAGGTCTACTTCTGGCGCGATGCCCTGCGGGTCGATGCCCAAGGCAATCAGTTCATCGATGAAGCCCGGGTCACCCAACTGCGTGCCCAGGTGGCCGAGGGCAGCGCCTTGGAGGCGAGCATCCTGCAGCGCATGCGGCGCTACCGGGATGCTTCGGGGACCTACCGCGATGGCGGCTGTATTGACAGCACCCGGGAGTTCGTCAATTTCATTCACAGCGGGGCGCCGAGGATTCAATTCGACGCCTGAGATGAGGACGGGCCTTTGACGCGCGTACATCAGCTCTGGATCTGCGCCCAGAGCTTGTCCAGCCTTTTCACACTCACCGGCTGCGGCGTGCGCAGCTCCTGCGCAAAAAAGCTCACGCGCAGTTCTTCGAGCAGCCAGCGCAGCTCCTGCATGCGGGCATCCACCGCGCCCTTGCGTTCGGCCACCAGGCGCCAGTAGCGCTGCTCCTGCGGGCGCAGCTCGGCCAGCTTGGCGGCGTCGCGCGCCGGGTCGGCGCGCAGTTTGTCCAGGCGCGCGGTGATCGCCTTGAGGTAGCGGGCAAAGTGCGCCAGTTGCGGCCAGGGCGCAACGGTGAGGAAGTTTTTTGGCACCAGGCGCTGGAGTTGCTGGAGCGCGTCCTGCGTGGTTTCGGGGGCGTTTTTGGTGTCCTTGATCTTGCGCGTGGCTACCGAATATTCGGCCAGGATGGTGGCGGCCAGGCGCGCCACCTCGTTGGCGATCAAGGTCAGGCGCCCTCGCCCCTCCTGCACGCGGCGCTCGAACTCCTGCGCGTTGGTCGGCAGGGGCTCCAGCAGAAACGCGCGGTCCATCGCCACGTCGAGGATCTGGCTGCGCAGCTCTTCCTGCGTGCCGAGCGGCATGTAGGCGACGGCCATCTTTTGCAACTCGGGCAGGTTCTTTTCCAGATATTTGAGCGCGTCCTTGATTTGCAGCGCAAACAAGCGCCGCAGGCCCGCGCGGTGCTTGGCAGCGGCCACGTCGGGTTCGTCGAAGACTTCGATGGTGACGGCGTCGCCCGCGTCGATGAGCGCGGGAAAACCAATGAGCTGCTGGCCACCCCGGCCGATTTCCATCAGCTCGGGCAGTTCGCCAAAGGTCCACTGAGTGTAGCGCGCCTCGGCGTGGGCCGTGGACACTGCAGGTTTTGCTTTTGTTTTAGTAGCTACTCGCGCTTGCTCAGTAAGCGCTAGAGGCATATTTGGCTCTGATTTTTGCGCCGCCTGGGCATTGCTGCTCAGCTTGAGCCCGGCCAGCGCCTGAAAGGCCCCGCGGGCCTTGGCGCCCCACTCGGCCTTGAGCGCGCCGAGGTTGCGGCCCTGGCCGAGCTGGCGACCATGCTCGTCGACGATGCGGAAATTCATGAACAGGTGCGGGCTGAGCATGTCGAGCTTGAAGTCGGCGCGTTTGACGTCGAGCGAGGTTTCGTCACGCACCTGCTTGAGCAGCGCATCCACCAGGCCCAGGTGCCCCATCCGATCCGGCGTACCCAGCAGCTCGGCCAGGCGCGCGGCCGATTCGGGCAGTGGCACAAAGCGGCTGCGCGGGCGCTGCGGCAGGCTTTTGAGCAGCGCCTGGATCTTGTCTTTGAGCATGCCCGGCACCAGCCATTCGCAGCGTTCTTCACTCACCTGGTTGAGCACGAACAGCGGCACAGCCACGGTGACGCCGTCGCGCGCGTCGCCCGGCTCATGCAGGTAGCTGGCCTGGCAGTCCACGCCGCCCAGGCGAACCATGCGCGGGAAGGCGGCACTAGTGATGCCCGCCGCCTCATGGCGCATCAGCTCGTCGCGTGTCAGGCGCAGCAGCTCGGGACGTTTGACCGTCTCTTGCCGGTACCAGTGCTCGAAACCGCGGCCGCTGGTGATGTCTTGCGGCAGTTGCTGGTCGTAGAAGGCGAAGATGAGCTCTTCGTCCACCAGCACGTCCTGGCGGCGGGACTTGTGCTCCAGCTCTTCCACCTTGGCGATGAGCTTTTCGTTGGCCGCCAGGAACGGCAGGCGCTTGTGCCATTCGGGCAGCACATCGGCCGCCACCAGCGCCTGGCGAATGAACATCTCGCGCGCGGCCTGCGGGTCTACCTTGTCGAAGGGTTTGCGGCGCCCGCTGTAGACCACCAGGCCGTAGAGCGTGGCGCGCTCGAAGGCCACGACCTCGGCGGCCTTTTTCTCCCAATGCGGGTCGAGCAGTTGCTTCTTGAGCAAATGGCCGCCGACTTCTTCCAGCCAGGTCGGATCGATGTTGGCGATGCCGCGGCCGAACAAGCGCGTGGTTTCCACCAGTTCAGCGCAAACGATCCAGCGGCCGGGCTTCTTGCGCAAGTGCGCACCGGGGTGGCGGTGAAACTTGATGCCGCGCGCGCCCAGGTAGATGTCTTCATCCTCGGGCTTGAAGCCGATGTTGCCCAGCAAGCCGGCCAGCATGGATTTGTGCAGTTCCTCATAGCTCGCCGGCTTTGGGTTCAGCTCCCACTTGTGCTCGGCCACCACCGTGAGCAGTTGGCTGTGCACGTCGCGCCACTCGCGCACCCGGCGCACGTTGATGAAGTTCTGGCGCAGCAATTGTTCGTACTGGCGGTTGCTGAGCTTGTGCGCCGGGGCCATGCTGGCGAGCGCAGGGGCGGCGGGCGCTGCAGGCTGCGGCGCGCTCAGCCGCTGCGCCACTGGCAAGAACGCCTGGTTGGGCGCCTTCTTGCGAGTCTGGTCCTTTTGCACACGCGCCGAGGCCAACGTGGGCATGCTGCCGCCACGCGCCTGCTGCAGCCAGTTCCACAGCGTGAGATAACCGCTGAACTCGCTTTTTTCGTCGTCGAACTTGGCGTGCTGCTGGTCCGCCTGCTGCTGCGCTTCCATCGGGCGGTCGCGCACGTCCTGCAGGCTGAGCGCGCTGGCAATCACCAGCACCTCGGCCAGGGCGCCGCGCGCTCGCGCCTCCAAAATCATGCGACCGACGCGCGGGTCCACCGGCAGGCGCGCCAGTTCACGGCCCATGGCAGTGAGTTCGTTGTACTCATCCACGGCGCCCAGCTCGTGCAACAACTGGTAGCCGTCGGCAATCGCGCGGCCGGACGGCGCGTCGATGAACGGAAACTGCGCCACGTCGCCCAGGTGCAGCGACTTCATGCGCAGAATGACGCCAGCCAGCGATGAACGCAAAATTTCCGGGTCGGTAAAGCGCGCTCGCCCGGCAAAGTCTTTCTCGTCGTACAGGCGAATGCAGATGCCGCTGGCCACGCGCCCGCAGCGCCCGGCGCGTTGGTTGGCCGCCGCCTGGCTGATGGGCTCGACCAGCAACTGCTCCACCTTGCTGCGCAGGCTGTAGCGCTTGACGCGCGCGGTGCCCGAGTCAATCACGTAGCGGATGCCCGGCACCGTGAGCGAAGTCTCGGCCACGTTGGTGGCCAGGATAATGCGCCGGCCCGTGTGGCCGTCAAAGATGCGGTCCTGCTCGGCTTGCGACAGGCGCGCAAACAGCGGCAGCACCTCGGCATTGCGCGTCACCACGTTGTGCGCCAGGTGCTTGCGCAGGTGGTCGGCTGCCTCGCGGATTTCGCGCTCGCCGGGCAGGAACACCAGAATATCGCCGCCCGCGTTGCCTTGCCAAAGCTCATCCACACCATCGGCAATGGCCTCATTCAGCCCGTAGTCGCGCGACTCCTCGAACGGGCGCCAGCGCTGCTCCACCGGGAACATGCGGCCCGAAACCATCAGCACCGGGGCCGGGCCGTTCTTGCTTTCGAAATGCTTGGCGAACCGGTCGGCATCGATGGTGGCCGACGTCACGACCACCTTCAGGTCGGGCCGCCTGGGCAATATCTCGCGGATATAGCCCAGCAGAAAATCGATGTTCAGGCTGCGCTCGTGCGCCTCGTCGATGATGAGGGTGTCGTAGGCCTTGAGGAGCGGGTCGGTCTGCGTCTCGGCCAGCAAGATGCCGTCGGTCATCAGCTTGACCGAGGCACCCTGGCTCAGGCGGTCCTGAAAGCGCACCTTGTAGCCCACCACCTCGCCCAGCGGCGTCTTCAATTCTTCGGCGATGCGCTTGGCCACGCTGCTCGCCGCAATGCGGCGCGGCTGGGTGTGGCCGATGAGCTGGCCGCGCGTGCCGGGGCGGGCATTCAACCGCCCACGCCCCATGGCCAGCGCAATTTTGGGCAACTGCGTGGTCTTGCCCGAGCCGGTTTCTCCGCACACGATGATGACCTGGTGCTCGGCCAGGGCGGCTTCGATTTCGCTGCGCCGGCCAGAGACCGGGAGCGATTCGGGAAAAGTAATAGGCAGGGCGCGGACGGCGGCAGGGTCTGACAAGGGGAAGCAACTTCGTAGAGAATCGCGGATTATCTACGGCCCACGCCCCTTGCTGCCTCGCCAGACTCTGCCCTCCCCTGCATGTCCACTGTCTTCAACTTCACCTTCGTGCCCTGGTTCCGGTCGGTGGCGCCGTACATCCACAAGTTCCGGCACCAGACCTTCGTGATCGGGCTCACCGGCGAGGCCATTGCCGCCGGCAAGCTGCAGAGCATTGCGCAAGACTTGGCCATGATCCAGGCCATGGGCGTGAAGATCGTGCTGGTGCACGGCTTTCGCCCACAGGTCAACGAGCAGTTGGCGGCGAAGGGCCACGAGGGGCGCTATTCGCACGGCATCCGCATCACGGATTCGATTGCGCTTGACTGCGCACAAGAGGCCGCTGGCCAGCTGCGCTACGAGATTGAGGCCGCGTTCAGCCAGGGCCTTCCCAACACGCCGATGGCGGGCTCCACCGTGCGGGTGATTTCGGGCAACTTCATCACGGCGCGGCCAGTGGGCATCGTCGATGGCGTGGATTTCCAGCACTCAGGCCTGGTGCGCAAGGTCGATGTGGCAGGCATCCAGCGCTCGCTTGACATGGACGCACTGGTGCTCATCTCGCCGTTTGGCTTCTCGCCCACGGGCGAGGCCTTCAACCTGAACATGGAAGAAGTCGCGACCTCGGTCGCCATCGCTCTCAAGGCAGACAAGCTGGTTTTTGTAACCGAAGTGCCAGGCATATTGCAGAACCCCGACCAGCCGGCCAGTGAGGACAACCCCATCGACACCGAACTGCCACTCGCCCAGGCACGCCAGTTGCTTGCGCATGTGCCGCCGAGCCAGCAGCCCACCGATACCGCGTTCTACCTGCAGCACTGCGTGAAAGCCTGCCAGGGCGGCGTCGAGCGCAGCCACATCATTCCGTTTGCGGTCGATGGCTCGCTGCTGCTGGAGATTTACGTGCACGACGGCATCGGCACCATGATCGTGGACGAAAAGCTCGAAGAAGTGCGCGAAGCCACGGCCGACGACGTCGGCGGCATCCTGCAACTCATCGAGCCCTTCGAGAAAGACGGTACGCTGGTCAAGCGTGACCGCACCGAGATCGAGCGCGACATCTCCAACTACACCATCGTCGAGCACGACGGCGTGATTTTTGGCTGCGCCGCGCTGTACGCCTACCCCGAAGCGCGCACCGCCGAAATGGCCGCGCTCACGGTGTCGCCGCAAAGCCAGGGCACGGGCGACGGCGAAAAGCTGCTGCGCCGCATCGAGCAGCGTGCCCGTCTGCTCGGGCTCGACAGCATTTTTGTGCTCACCACGCGCACCATGCACTGGTTCTTGAAGCGCGGCTTCAAGCCGGTGGACCCAGAGTGGCTGCCCGAGGCGCGCAAACGCAAATACAACTGGGACCGGCGCAGCCAGGTGCTGGTGCGCAAGCTGTAGCAACCCGCCGCATGGGCTCCAAGCGGTTGGAGCGTCGGCCCCGACCGAGGCGGCGCTGCGCAAAGCATTTCCCTTACATTTTTTGAAAATTCCTGGATGGACAAACAGAAAGCAGACTCTCACACGCACGCGGCCCTGCCGATATCACCGAACCTCGACTCGGCCCTGCTGGACGCGAACATGGCCCGCAGCGCGCAGCTGCTGGACCAGCGGATGGTCTGGTTGAGTGGCCTGGCCATGGGGCTGGGCGTGCTGGCGGCCTTTGTCGCTTATGTGCTGACGCACTTGATCGGGTTTGTCACCAACATCGCCTTCTATGGGCGCTTGAGCACCGAATTCACCAGCCCCGCCCACAACCAGCTCGGCGCGTGGGTGATTGTGGTGCCTGCCATCGGGGGCCTGATCGTGGGCTTCATGGCGAAATGGGGGTCCAAGGCGATCCGTGGGCACGGCATTCCCGAAGCGATGGAGCAGATTCTTCGCAATGAGAGCCGGATTCCAGCCCGCATCACCTGGCTCAAACCGGTGTCGTCTGCGGTGGTGATCGGAACCGGCGGCCCATTCGGGGCCGAGGGCCCCATCATTGCCACCGGCGGCGCACTGGGTTCGCTGCTGGGGCAGCTTATTCACGTCACCGCTGACGAGCGAAAAATTCTGCTTGCCGCCGGTGCTGCGGCCGGCATGGCGGCTATTTTTTCAGCGCCCGTGTCGGCGGTGTTACTGGCCGTCGAGCTGCTTCTCTTCGAGCGCCGCGCACGCTCGTTGATCCCCGTGGCCCTGGCTGCTGCCGCCGCCACCGCCATCCGCTACCGGCTGGAAGGCACCGAGGCCGTGTTTGCCATGGCGGCCGTGGCGACACCGGGCACAGCCGCACTGGTGCTGTACACCTTGTTGGGCGCGTTGCTGGGCGCTATCGGCGTAGGCATTACCAAGCTGACCTACGGCATCGAAGATGCTTTCGAAAAACTCCCCGTGCACTGGGTCTATTGGCCCGCGCTCGGTGGCCTGGTGGTTGGCGCCATCGGCTACATCGACCCGCAAACCTTGGGTGTCGGCTACGACAACATCGCCGCCATCCTGAACGGACGTCTGGCCGTTGGCGCGCTCGCCATCCTGGCGGTGCTGAAATTCGTTTCCTGGTCGATCGCACTGGGCAGCGGCACGTCCGGCGGGACGCTGGCACCACTTTTCACCGTCGGCGGCGCACTGGGAGGCATCCTCGGCGCCCTGCTGGCCACCTGGCTCCCGGCACTGGGCATGGACCCCCGCATTGCTGCGCTGGTGGGCATGGCAGCCATCTTCGCCGGCGCATCGCGTGCGTTTCTGGCCTCGGTGGTGTTCGCGTTTGAAACCACCCAACAGCCTCACGGGCTGCTTCCTCTGCTCTCAGGGTGCGCTGCAGCCTACCTTGTGTCTGGTCTGTTGATGCGCCACACCATCATGACCGAAAAGATCACGCGCCGCGGCGTTCGGGTGCCGTCAGACTACAGCGCCGACTACCTTGATCAGGTCACGGTAGGCGACATCTGCAGCCGCGACGTCGCCTGGCTCGAGAGCACGCAGCGCATCGGCGAAGTCAGGAAATGGATCGACGAAGGCCATACACGCGCGCAGCACCAGGGGTTCCCCGTTTTCAAATCAGGCACGCTGATCGGCGTGGTCACGCGCAAGGATTTGCTTAAACCCTCTATCCCAGGCGATGCCTGCGTCGAGCAATTGGTTCACCGCCCGGCGCTGGTCGTCCAGGAAAGCCACTCTGCGCGCGAAGCAGCCGACCACATGGTGGAGGCGCATGTCGGGCGCCTGGTGGTGTTGGCCGACGGCAGCCGCACGGACATGGTGGGTATCGTCACCCGTGGTGACCTGCTGGCTGCGCACAGCCAGCGCATCAAGGAAGCCCGCCAGACGCACCGGCACCTGACGACGCCATTTCACCCGAAGAACTAGCTGGTAAAAGTAGTGGCGGTATCGATCTGCTCAGGGTCGAGAAAGCGCTCCGCGTAGCGCTGGTAGACACGCTCGCGCACAAACACCTCAAACAGATCAGGGTCGATGTGCCCGCCATGCTTCATGCGCTCCATGATGGCCAGCGCCTGCGAGAGCTTCATGCCGCTCTTGTATGGCCGGTCGGCGGCTGTCAGGGCTTCGAAAATGTCGGCAATGCCCATCATGCGGGCCTGCACCGGCATCTGCTCGCGCGTAAGCCCACGTGGGTAGCCCTTGCCGTCCATGCGCTCGTGGTGGCCGCCGGCGTATTCGGGCACATTCTTCAGGTGGTGCGGCCAGGGCAAGGCCTCCAGCATCTTGATGGTGGCGACGATGTGGTAGTTGATGGTGTCGCGTTCGGCCTGGGTCAGCGTGCCGGCGCGGATCGTGAGGTTCTCGACCTCTTCAGCGCTCAGGAACGTCGTCTGCACGCCATCGGCATTGCGCCACTGGCGCTGCGTTCCCATGTCGCGCACGCGCTGCTGGTCGGTTGGCTGCATCGCCTCGACGCCCAGGTTGCAGCGGCGCAGAAACGCCCGGTCCTCGTCAATCGCCTTCATTTCGCGCTGCAGGCCGGCGGTGGCCACCGCTTCGGCGCCGGCGTCCACCACCGGGCGCAAGGCAAGCTGGGCACGCAGGGCGGCAAGCTCGGCGTCACGCCGCAACACTTCGAAGCGCGTGTCGATGAGGCCAATGCGGTCGTACAAGGTCTGCAGTTTGGTAGCCTTGTCCACCACATGCACGGGCGTCGTGATCTTGCCGCAGTCGTGCAGCAGCCCGGCCATCTGCAGCTCGTAGCGGTCGCGCTCGCTCATATGAAAGTCCGCCAGCGGGCCCGTGGTGGTGGCGTCCGCCGCCTCGGCCAGCATCATGGTCAGCTCGGGCACGCGCTCGCAGTGGCCGCCCGTATAAGGCGATTTTTCGTCGATGGCGATGTTGATGAGCTTGACGAAGGATTCAAACAGGCGCTCAAGCTGGGTAATGAGCAAGCGGTTGGACAGCGCAATGGCGGCCTGCGAGGCGAGCGATTCGCTCAGGCTCTGGTCGGCGCTGGAGAACGGCACGACTTGCCCGGTTTCCGGATCCAGGGCGTTGAGGAGCTGCAAGACACCGATCAGATCGCCCTGGTGGTCCGTCATGGGCACGGTGAGGAAGGAGCGCGAGCGGTAGCCGGTGCGCTGGTCAAAGGCCCGCGTGCCCGAAAAATCGAAACCTTGTTGCGAATACGCGTCTGCGATGTTGACGGCGCGACCATGCAGCGCCGCATGCGCCGCTACCAACGCGTCGTTCGGCGAGCCATCGGGCCGGCGCAGCGGCAAGTCAGGCAAGTCAATCGGCTTGCCCGTGGTGCCGCCAAGCCGGATGTCCAGCGAATCGGTGCGCATGATCTCAAAGTGCAGTGCGCTGCCGTCTTCGGTCACGCTGTAGAGCGTGCCGCCATCGGCGCCCGTGAGGGTCTTGGCCGCTTCCAGGATGTTTTCCAGCAAGCGCGCGATATTGCGTTCGCGCGAAAGCTCTGCGCCAATGCGGTTGAGCTGGTCCAACCGGGCGAAAAGGTCCATCGCGGATTGTTTTTCCATCGCCGCTCCCCTTGCGTGCCCGCGGTGCTGGGCTTAACGAATGGTAGCGAATCTCACAGCCCTGCACAGGGCTGTCCCACGATTAAGCAACCGCATAGCGCCGACTGCGCGCCAAAAGAACCAGCAGCACCACCGCAAAGCCCACGAAGCAGACAAAGGACCAGTTGGCAATCGAGCCCCCAAGGAAGGTCCAGTCCACCGCCGCACAGTCGCCCGAACCACGGAAGATCATGGGAATGGCGCGGCTGAAAGAGTAGTTCTCGATCATCCCGTAGAAATCGCGCCCGCACATGGCGAACTCGGGCGGGTACCACTGAAGCCAGGTCTGGCGCGCGGCGGTGAAGGCACCAAAGCCACTGGACAACAAGGCCAATAGCGACCAAGACACTATCCAGCCTTTTTTGCCGTTAGCGCTTGCCAGGCCTGTGAATATAGCTACCAAAACAAGAGCGTAGCGCTGCACGATGCACATCGGGCAGGGCTCCAGGCCGACCACGTGCTGCAGGTACAGGCCAAAAGCCAGCAGGCCGATGCAGGCGAGGCACATCAGTGCCAGGATGCGGCGCGGCGCCGCGTCAAACCAGTCGAGAATCATCAAAACCCCAAAACATCAAATAGGCAGCGCTCCGGAAAAGAAACGCCTTGGATCGTCAACACGCATCCTAAATGCCTGCCGCCTGATCAAGGAAAACCTTGGCGCGGCGCGGCGTGACCAGCAGCGTCTCGCCTTCGCGAAACGCCATGTCCCGAAACTGCTGCGCCGGAATTTGCGCCTCAATCACCATTTCGGGGTTTGCATTGTCGGCTGCTTTGGCGCTCGCCTGCGGGATAAGTTCCAGCCGCGCGATGGGGCCCACGACGATAGCGCGGGTCAGGACGGCCAGCAGCGCGTTGGCCGGCACCGGCGCGCCGGCGCCAGGCCTCTCCACGTCCAGGTCATGCGGGCGCACATAGGCCAGCACTTTTTCGTTCTGCGCCGCGCCGTGTTCAGGCGCGGGCAATTGCATGCCGCCCACCTGGGCCTGTCCCTCGTGCGCGCGGCCATGAAACAGGTTTACGTCGCCCAGAAAGCCGTACACGAACGGGCTCGCCGGGTGGTCCCACACCTCCTGCGGCGAGCCGCTTTGCTCGATGCGGCCGTGGTTGATCACCACCACGCGGTCGGCCACCTCCAGCGCTTCCTCCTGGTCGTGGGTGACGAAGATGCTGGTCACGTGCAGCTCGTCGTGCAGGCGGCGCAGCCAGCGGCGCAGCTCCTTGCGCACCTTGGCGTCGAGCGCGCCAAAGGGTTCATCAAGCAGTAGTACCTTGGGCTCCACCGCCAGCGCGCGTGCCAGGGCAATGCGCTGGCGCTGCCCGCCCGAGAGCTGCGAGGGGTGGCGCTCGGCCAGCCAGTCGAGCTGCACCAGCGCCAGCAGGTCCATCACCTTCTTTTTGATCTGCGCTTCGCTGGGGCGCAGTTTGCGCGGCTTCATGCGCAGGCCGAAGGCAACGTTTTCAAACACCGTCATATGGCGAAACAGCGCGTAGTGCTGAAACACAAAACCCACGCCGCGCTCGCGCACGTGCACGTCGGTGGTGTCTTCGCCTGAAAAGTGGATGCTGCCGCTATCCGGCGTTTCCAGTCCGGCGATGATGCGCAGCAGCGTCGTCTTGCCGCAGCCCGACGGCCCGAGCAAGGCGATGAGTTCGCCCGAGGCAATGTCCAGGTTGACGTCGTCCAGCGCGCGGAAGTCGCCGAACTGCTTGCTGATGTTGCGGATTTCGATGCTCATGATGGGGTGCTGTCCTTCAATATTCCGTATCGCTGCGCTTCGGCTATAGGCCACGAAACCGACGCAGCCCAAGTCAGCGGTCGCCGCGCAAGGGCCGCCCCGCCGCTCTCGCGTCGTCCCCCTTCCCGGCAAAGCCGAGAGAAGGGGGAAGCCGCGCAGCGGCTCAGGGGGTTGTCAGTTTCTCCTGCGGGCGCTCTGGCGGGAGATCGGCGGCCAGGCGCAACTGTTGTTCTTGCCGCCACTCGGCCACGCTCTTGATGACCAGCGTGACCAGAGCCAGCAGGGCCAGCAGCGAGGCGACGGCAAAGGCCGCAACCGATTGGTACTCGTTGTACAGAATTTCGACGTGTAGCGGCATGGTGTTGGTCTGGCCGCGGATATGGCCTGAGACCACCGACACCGCGCCAAACTCGCCCATGGCACGGGCGTTGCACAAAATCACGCCATAGACCAGGCCCCACTTGATGTTGGGCAGCGTCACATGCCAGAAGGTCTGCCAGCCGCTCGCGCCGAGCACGATGGCCGCCTGCTCCTCGTCATTGCCCTGGGCCTGCATCAGCGGAATCAGTTCGCGGGCAATGAAGGGCACGGTGACGAAGACGGTCGCCAGCACGATGCCCGGCACGGCGAAGATGATCTTGATATCGTGCGCCGCCAGCCACGGCCCCAACCAACCATTGGCACCGAAGATCAGCACGTAGGTCAGGCCCGCCACCACGGGCGAGACGGAAAACGGCAGATCCACCAGCGTCGTCAAAAACGCCTTGCCACGGAATTCGTACTTGGCGATGCACCAGGCGGCGGCGATGCCGAACACCAGGTTCAGCGGCACGGCAATCAATGCCGTCAGCAAGGTCAGGCGAATCGCAGCCCAGGCATCGGGCTCGCGCAGTCCGTCGAGGTAGGCGCCAAAACCCTTGCGCAGCGCCTCGGCGAACACAGCGGCCAGCGGCAACACCAGGAACAGCAGCATGAAGCCAAGCGCCAGCGCAATCAGCAGCAGGCGCACCCAGGGCGCTTCGGTGGTGCCGGCGCGCGCAGCGCCTACGGTACGGGGATTCATATCAGCTTTCCCATGCCCGATGCGCTCGAAGCCGGCGCGGCCCAGACCAGTGCACCTGTGGAACTGGCTCTGCCAGGCCACCGGGTGCGTCCCCCTCCCGCAGGAGAGGGGGAAGGCGCGAAGCGACTCAGGGGGTGTTTCATGCTTTTCGCCGCTGCCAGGCCTGCAAGGCGTTGATGAGCAGCAACAGCGCGAACGACATCACCAGCATGACCACGGCCACGGCGGTGGCGCCCGCCGTGTCGTACTGCTCCAGCTTGCCGATGATGATGAGCGGCGTGATCTCGGACACCATGGGCACGTTGCCCGCAATGAAGATCACCGAGCCGTATTCGCCCACTGCCCGCGCGAAGGCCATGGCAAAGCCCGTGAGCAGTGCCGGCGCGATGGACGGCAGCAATACCTTGGTGAACACCTGCCAGCGGTTGGCGCCCAGACTGGTGGCGGCCTCTTCCAGCTCGCGCTCGGTGTCTTCCAGCACCGGCTGCACGGTCCGCACCACGAACGGCAGGCTGATGAAAATCAGCGCCACCACGATACCCGCCGGCTTGAAGGCCAACTGGATACCCAATGGCGCCAGCAGGCTGCCGACCCAGCCGTTGTCCGCCAGCAGTGAGGTCAGCGCAATGCCGGCCACGGCCGTGGGCAGGGCAAAGGGCAGATCGACCAGCGCATCGACGATGCGCTTGCCCGGAAACCGGTAGCGCACCAGCACCCAGGCAATCAAAAGGCCAAATACCAGGTTGACCAGCGCGGCGAGGAGCGAGGCCCCAAAGGTGAGCCGGTACGAAGCCAGCACGCGCGGCGACGCCACGGCGGACCAGAACTGCTCCCAGCTCAAACTGAAGCTGGTGAAGACCAGCGCGGAGAGCGGGATCAGCACGATCACGCTCAGATAGAACAGCGTGTAGCCGAGCGTCAGCCCGAACCCGGGCAGCACGTGCCGGCTGGCACGCTTCGCCGGGCGCCCCGCGGGCGCCGGCACGGCAATCGCTGCGGCCATGTTTTATTGGCCGGGCGTGTACAGCTTGTCGAACTGGCCGCCGTCGTTGAAGTGCACCTTTTGCGCCTCAGTCAGGCTGCCAAAGTACTTGGCCACGGTGAACTGCTTGATCGGTTTGAACAGGTCGGCGTGGCGTGCCAGCACTTTTTCCGAGCGCGGGCGCACGGCGTGCTTGGCAGCAATCTCTTGCGCCTCGTCCGAATACAGGTAGTCGAGATAGGCTTTGGCGAGTTCCGCCGTGCCCTTCTTGGCCACCGTGCGCTCGACCACCGCCACCGGGTTCTCGGCGGTGATGCTGACCGACGGGTACACCGCGTCAATCTTGCCGGCGCCGAATTCGCGCTCGATCGACACCACTTCCGATTCAAACGTAATCAGCACATCACCGATGCCGCGCTGCACGAAGGTGGCCGTGGCATCGCGCCCGCCCTTGGCGAGGATGGGCACGTTTTTGTAGAGCTTGGCGACGAACTCTGCCGCTTGTGCATCGGTGCCGCCCTTCTCGCGCACCGAGCCCCACGCCGCCAGATAGGCGTAGCGGCCATTCCCGCCGGTCTTGGGGTTGACCACAATCACCTTCACGCCGGGTTTGATGAGATCGTCCCAATCCTTGATGCCCTTGGGGTTGCCCTTGCGCACCATGAACAGCATGGTCGACGTGGTAGGCGATGCGTCGTAAGGAAACTTCTTTTGCCAGTCTTTGGCCACCACGCCGTGGTCAGCGAGAAACTGCACGTCGGTGGTGGTGTTCATGGTGACGACGTCGGCCGCCAGGCCGTCGTTCACGGCGCGTGCCTGGGCGCTGGAGCCGGCGTGCGACTGGTCCACCTTCACGTCCTTGCCGGTCGTTTTCTTGTAGTGCGCAATAAACGCAGGGTTGTATTCCTTGTAGAACTCCCGCGCCACGTCGTAGGAGACATTGAGCAAGGTGGTCTGGGCCGAAGCCAACGAACTGGCGCCAAGGGCCAGGGCGGCGAGCAGGAAGCGAATTTTCATGGAACAAACAGGCGCGAGAAGCCAGGAAATTGCGGGAATGCTTTGATTCTGCGCAGCAGATATTTAAAACTCAAAAGAATATTTATTCTTAAAGTCATATGAAAAAAGAATAAGTCACGCTCCCGCGCGGCCTTCCCGCAGTCCTATCATCCAACGCGTATCCCGGCATTCACCCCTCATCCAATTGGATTCTTGCTGTGACCACTCTGCCCCTTCAGCCCACAGAGCCGGCTTGGCGTGCCGCCCTGGCCGACATGTCGCCGGCCAACTTCGGCATGGTCATGGCCACTGGCATCGTGTCGATGGGCTGCAACATGCTCGGTCTGCATGCGCTGGCGCTGGTGCTGTTTGCGCTCAACCTGCTGCTCTATGCCGTGATGTGGACGCTCTATCTGGCGCGCCTCGTGCTCTTTCGCCAGCGGTTTCTGAATGACCTGCTGGACCACCTGCGCGGGCCGGGGTTCTTCACGGCCGTGGCAGCCACCAATGTGGTGGGCAGCCAGTGCCTGCTGCTGGTGCACTGGACCCGCGTCGGAGTCGCGTTCTGGATCATTGGTCTGGCGCTGTGGTTGCTGTTGACCTACACCATCTTCACGGTGCTCACCATCAAGGAAAACAAACCCACGCTGGACCGCGGCATCAGCGGCGGCTGGCTGCTGGCGGTGGTGGCAACGCAGTCGGTGGCCGTGCTCAGCGCGCTGCTGGCCACGCACATTGACCAACCTTTGCGGCTGGAGCTGAACTTCTTCGCGCTCTCGATGTGGCTGTGGGGCGGCATGCTCTACATCTGGATGATGTCGCTCATCTTCTACCGCTACACCTTCTTTCCGTTCAGCCCGGGCGACCTCTCGCCGCCCTACTGGATCAACATGGGCGCCATGGCGATCTCGACGCTGGCGGGTTCGCTGCTCATCATCAACACGCCGGACGCGCCTTTCATCGCCTCGCTGCTGCCCTTTCTGAAGGGTTTCACGGTGTTTTACTGGGCCACCGGCACCTGGTGGATTCCCATGCTGCTCGTGCTGGCCGTCTGGCGCTACGGCACCAAGCAGTTTGGCCTGCACTACGACCCCTTGTACTGGGGCGCTGTGTTCCCCCTGGGCATGTACGCTGCGTGCACGCAGGAAATGCGCCTGGCGATGGGCTTTGATTTCCTCCGTGTGCTGCCGGAGGTGTTCCTGGGCGTGGCGCTGCTCACCTGGAGCATTGCCGGCACCGGTGCGGCCAAACAGGCATGGCGCATCTCGGTGCGCGGGCGCTGAAGATCAGCCGGACAAGCCGCTGTGCCCCGGCACGGTTTCCGCCAGAAAGTCGAGGAACTTGCGCACGGCGGGCGCGAGGCCGCGGCGCGAGGGAAACACCGCATGAAAGATGCCTTGGGGCTGTGCCCAGTCGGGCAGCACGCGCACCAGGGTTCCCTGGCGGATTTCGTCCTGGCACATGTAGTCGGGGAGCCAGCACAGCCCGGTCCCCGCGACCGCCGCGAACTTAAGCGTAAGCAGGTCGTCGGCCACGTAGCGCGGCTGGTGCTGCACGGTCTCGCGCACGCCGCCAGGGCCAATCAAGCTCCATGACGCCTTACCGTCCTGCGCCGACATGGCAATGCTGTCGAGTTTGGCCAGATCGGCCAGCGTGCGCGGCGCCCCCTGGCGCTCCAGCAGCCTGGGGCTGGCGACCAGCACCTGGCTGGTGCGGTCGAGCCGCTTGACGACCATGCTGGCGCTGCCCTCCACCGATTCGCGCACGCGCAGCCCCACGTCCACGCCTTCTTCCACCAGATTCACCGCGCGGTTGCTCACCAGCATCTCCACCCGTACCAACGGGTAGCGGGCGAGAAACGCCGGCATCAGCTCGCCCAGCACGGAATGGGCAATCGTCACCGGACAGCTCACGCGCAGCGTACCGCGCGGCTCGGTCTGCACTTGGGCCACGGTGTCGGCCGCCGCCTGGGCCGACTCGCGCACCGCCTGGCAGTGGCGCAGGAAGGCCTCGCCCACATCGGTCAGCGAGAGCTTGCGCGTGGTGCGGTGCAGCAGGCGCACGCCGAGCTGGCTCTCCAGTTCCGACACCCGGCGCGAGAGCCGCGACTTCGGAATCCCCAGCACCCGCCCGGCCGCCGCAAAGCCGCCGCGTTCGACCACCTCGGCGAAATAGATCATGTCGTTGAGGTCTTGCATGAATTTAGCTATATGAGTGGAACGATGAAATGCAATATTGCCAGCTTATCGAAGATTGCGCTTGCAGTCACACTCTATCCATCTCCCCAAGCTGGGCTCAGAGGAAAAAACCATGCAACTGCTTCACATTGATTCCGCCATCACCGGCGACGCTTCCGTCTCCCGCCAACTCAGCCGCCAGACGGTCGAAAGCTGGGTCGCTGCGCACCCAGGCACCCAGGTGACGCACCTGGACCTGGTGGCGGATGCCCCCGCCCACCTGACCCAAGACGCCTTGTCGCTGCGCTGGGGGCAAACCGAAGGGCTCACAGAGGCGCAACTGCGCGAGAACGCCGTCACCGAGCGCCTGTTGGCACAGTTCCTGGCGGCCGACGTGATCGTGATTGGCACACCGTTCTACAACTTCAGCATTCCAACGCAGCTCAAGGCCTGGATCGACCGTCTGGCGCAGCCCGGCCGCACCTTCCGCTACACCGCCAGCGGCCCGCAAGGCCTGGCGGGCGGCAAGACCATCATCGTGGCCAGCAGCCGGGGCGGCGTGTATTCGACCAGCGAAGGCGGCCGTGCCATGGAGCACCAGGAGAGCTACCTGCAAACGGTGTTCGGTTTCCTGGGCGTAACCGACGTGCGCTTCGTGCGCGCAGAAGGTTTGGGCATGGGCCCGGACGCCCGCGAAACCGCCCTGGCGAGCGCATCGAACGACATCCACCGCCACACGCAGACGGCAGCCAACGAGGCGCGCGTGGCCCAGGCGGCCTGAACGGCTCAGGCCAGAAATTTTGAATGAAATTGGCCGCTAGCGCTTATTCCACAAGCGCTAGCAGCTATTGATTCAGGAGTATCCGCGGCCTAGGTCATTCGGTTTCTCAATCAATCGAGTACGCGAAGGCGAAGCGCAGACAGTACAGGCGTACGACAAGTGAAGCCGACAAAGCAATCGTTTGATTTAGAAATCGAATCAGGCGTGCCGCTTCACCCAGGCGACGTAGGCGTCCATCCAGCCCTGGACGAATGCGCGGCTGGCCTGGCCAATCTGCCCATCCGGGTCGAACAGGCCTTCCTTGGCCTGCAGAAACATCTCGGGCTGGCCCAGCGTGGGCATGTTCAGATAGGCCAGCACATTGCGCAAATGCTGCTGCGCCATGGCCGTGCCAATGGCACCGACCGACACGCCGAGCACCCCGGCGGGTTTGCCTGCCCAGGCATTCTTGCCGTAAGGACGCGAGGCATGGTCAATCGCATTTTTCAGTACGCCGGGGATTGACCGGTTGTACTCAGGCGTCACGAAAATCACGCCGCTCGCGGCGGAAATCTCCGCTTTCAGACGCTGCACCGGTTCGGACTGCTGGGCATCGTCGTCCTGGTCGTAGAGCGGCAGGTCGTCGATGCGCACCCGCTTGAGCTGCCAGCCCGGCGGCGCCATCTTGGTCAGCGCCTCGGCCAGTTGCCAGTTAAAAGAATCTTTGCGCAAGCTGCCGACCACCACGGCAATGGAAACGTTGCTCATCAAAAATCTCCTTGGGATGCTGTACCGGAGGCCATGATAGGCAGAACACCCCCACACCGTACGCACTGCCACGGCCTTTATTGCTATTTTAATTATAGCTTTCAGCGCTTACAGGGTAAGCGCTAGAGCCCAATTTTCCTCAAACTTTTCAGCCGACAACTCTGCCAGACTCCGCGCGCGCACGCGGTGCTGTCCTACGGCTGTGGCACCAGGTTGCTGCGCGTGTCCAAGCCCTCGTGCCAGCCGCCCTGCCGGCCGAAATGGCACGGGATGTGCAGTCAACCAATGGCGGCAGGCCTGCGCGCCCGCCTGCGTGCGGCTTGCGCCAGGCACGGCAATTTATCTCCATCGCCTTCGGGTGCACACCAATGCACGCTCGCCGCAGGCCCGCTACAGTTGCCCGTTCGTGGTGGCGCCCAGGCGCCGCCTTCGTGCCGTACGCTTTTCCTTCGGAGACACGCAATGACCCAATCCTCACTCGCCCTGCACCGCCGCACCTTGGTGCTGGGCGCCTTGACTGGCGCCACGCTGCCGTTTTCGCGCCTGGCGCTGGCGCAGCAGAAATTCATCAATGTGCTGACCGGCGGCCAAAGCGGCGTGTATTACCCGATGGGCGTGGCACTTTCGCAGATCTACAGCAAGGCCATGCCCGACGCGAAAGTGACGGTGCAATCCACCAAGGCCTCGGCCGAGAACCTCAACCTGCTGCAGGCCGGCCGTGGCGAAATCGCCTTCACGCTGGCCGATGCGCTCTCGGCGGCCTGGAAGGGCGACAAGGAAGCAGGTTTTGCTGCGCCGCTCAAGAAGCTGCGTGCAGTGGCCGGCATTTACGCCAACTACATCCAGATCGTCGCCAGCGGTGATTCGGGCATCAAGACCATGGCCGACTTGAAGGGCAAGCGCATCTCCGTCGGCGCGCCCAAGTCGGGCACCGAGCTCAACGCCCGCGCCATCCTGAAGGCCGCGGGCCTGACCTACGCCGACTTTGCCAAGGTCGAGTACCTGCCCTTTGGTGAATCGGTCGAACTCATGAAGAACCGCCAGTTGGACGTGACGCTGCAGTCGGCAGGCCTGGGCGTCTCGTCCATCCGCGACCTGGCCACGGCGGTGAAGATTGTGGTGGTGGCGGTACCTGCCGACATCGTCGCCAAGGTGGGCGACGCGGCCTACCAGCCGGCCATCATTCCTGCCAACACCTACGAAGGCCAGAGTGCCGACGTGGCCACGGTGGCGATCCGCAACTTCCTGGTCAGCCACAGCGGTGTTCCCGACGACGAGGTGTACCTGATGACCAAGTCCATGTTCGAGAACCTGCCCAGCCTGGTCGCCGCGCACAACGCCGCCAAGGGCATACAACTGGCATCGGCCATGCAAGGCACCAGCGTCACCTTCCACCCCGGCGCCGAGAAGTACTACCGCGAGGCCGGCGTCCTCAAATGAGCGCAGCCGCTGCTCCGGCCCCAGCCGACGCGCAGTTGCAGACCCCCGATGCAGAACCGCCGGCTTTTGCCGGCGCTCTGTTCTGGGTGGCAGTTGCGTTTTCCGTGTTCCAGATTGTCACCGCAGCCTTCAGCCCGCTCTCAAGCAGCGTGGTGCGCGGCGTGCACGTGGGTTTTCTGCTGCTGGTCACTTTCGTGCTCTACCCGCCGGCGCATCAGCGCTGGCTGGGCTGGTGTGTGGGCGCCATCGCCTTTGGCACCGGCCTCTACCAATGGGTGTTTGAAGCGGACCTGGTGCAGCGCGCCGGCGAACTGACGCGCAGCGACCTCATCGTTGGCATTGCACTCATCGTGCTGGTCTTTGAAGCTGCGCGACGCATCATGGGGCTGGCGCTGCCACTGGTATGTGCCGTGTTTCTTGCTTATGCGCTGCTGGGACAGTACCTGCCGGGCGTGCTGGCGCACCGGGGCTATGGCCTGGACCAGATCGTCGGGCAACTGGGGTTCGGCACCGAGGGCATTTACGGCACACCGACCTACGTGTCGTCGTCCTACATCTTCCTGTTCATCCTGTTTGGGGCGTTCCTGGAGCGCGCCGGAATGATCCAGCTCTTCACCGATTTTGCGCTGGGCCTGTTTGGCCACACCAAGGGCGGTCCGGCCAAGGTGGCGGTGGTCTCGTCGGGCCTGATGGGCACCATCAACGGTTCGGGCGTGGCCAATGTGGTCACCACCGGGCAGTTCACCATTCCCCTGATGAAACGCTTTGGCTACCGCGCCGACTTTGCCGGCGGTGTGGAGGCGACCGCCAGCATGGGCGGGCAGATCATGCCGCCGGTGATGGGGGCCGTGGCCTTCATCATGGCCGAGACCATTGATGTGCCGTATCTGGAGATCTGCAAGGCCGCTTCGATCCCGGCGCTGCTGTACTTCTTCACCGCCTTCATCATGGTGCACCTGGAGGCAGGCCGGCGCGGCCTGGTGGGCATGCCCAAGGAGGATTGCCCTGACCCCTGGGCCGCCATCAAGCTGCGCTGGTACCTGATCCTGCCGCTGGCGGTGCTGGTGTGGCTGCTGTTTGCCGGCTACACGCCTCTGTTTTCCGGCATGGTGGGGCTGGCGCTCACGGTGGTGCTGATTTTTGGCGCCGCCATGACGGAGCGTTTCGGCGCGCGGCCGCTGCAAATCATTTTCTGGGTGCTGATTGGCCTGGCGGCATCGAGCTTCTTCAAATACGGCATTGGCGCCATCATTGCCTTGGCAGCCGCCATGGCCGTGGTGCTGTGGTTCCTGCACGGCGGTCGCGACACCCTGCGCATGGCGCTGCACGCCCTGGCCGAAGGCGCACGCCACGCGCTGCCAGTGGGCGTGGCCTGCGCGCTGGTGGGCGTGATCATCGGCGTACTCACCCTCACCGGCGCGGCCACGCTGTTTGCTGGCACCATCATCCAGATGGGCAAAAGCAGCCTGCTCCTCAGCCTGGTGCTGACCATGCTGGTGTGCCTGGTGCTGGGCATGGGCATTCCCACCATCCCCAACTACATCATCACCAGTTCGCTGGCGGCGCCGGCTCTGCTTGAACTCGGCGTGCCGCTGATTGTCTCGCACATGTTTGTCTTCTACTTCGGCATCATGGCCGACCTGACGCCGCCGGTGGCGCTGGCCGCCTTTGCCGCTGCGCCGATTGCGCGCGAGTCCCCCATGAAGATCGGCTTCCAGGCCATGCGGATCGCCATTGCCGGCTTTGTCATCCCCTACATGGCGGTGTATGCGCCAGCGCTGATGTTGCAAGGCGACGGAGGCTGGACCGCCACGCTCTACGTGCTGTTCAAGGCCATCGTCGCCATCTTGCTGTGGGGCGGCGCGGCCATCGGCTACTGGATCAAGCCGCTGGCCTGGTGGGAGCGCGTCTGGGCCCTCGCGGCGGCGGGCTTCCTGGTGGCCGCCGTGCCCTTCACCGATGAAGTCGGTCTGGGCATGACGGCGCTCCTGGTGCTCTGGCACGGCATGCGCGTGCGCCAGACCAACCGCAGCCAGGCCCCGGCCTGATGCTCGCAGCCCTGTGCATGGCGGCCGGCGCGCTCACGCTGAGCCTGCCAGTCACCCACTTCACCCTGCGCTGGCAGCATTCCATCGAAAAAATTGCCTGGGAAGAGGACTACACCGTCGCCGGTCCCTGGCTGGCCATCACCGGGGCGCGCATTCGCGGCTCCGGCGCCGGCATGGACCCGCCAGACAACGCCTGGCTGGACCACGGCGTCTGGCATTACACCTTGGCCGACCCCTGGCGCAAGGAAATCACCCTGGCACGCTCGCCTTACGTGCGCGATTACGATTTGTGCATGCGCGGAAAATGCACCCCCCTCTACCACTGGATTCCCGTCTCTGCCGGCACGACCACGCTGCGTGCCTGCGCCGCGCAGAATGCCCGCCCCTGAGCTGATGCCCTCATGACCATGCCCACCACCCACACGGTCGAACAAGAACAGGCCTGGAACAGCCGCCAGCTCGAAGCCCCCGTCACCACACCCCGCTTTCACGTCTGGACCTACGCCACGCCCACCATCGTGCTGGGCTGCTCGCAGCGCGCACTGCACGCCGAAGTGGCGGGCCGGCTGCCGCAAGGCTTGGCGCTGGTGCAACGCCCCTCGGGCGGCGGCGCAGTGCTGACCGGGCCCTGGCTGGTAGGCGCATCGGTCGTGCTGCCGGTCACGCACCCCTGGGTGAGCGGCGGCCTGGTGGACAGCTACCGCGCACTCGGCCTGCTGCACGTTGCCGTGCTCGAAGGTCTCGGCATCCCCGCCTGTGCACTGCCAGACACCGAGGTCGCGCAGGCCAACGCGGCCATGGGAGCCACCGTGGACTGGGCCTGCTACGGCAGCCTCGCACCCTGGGAGCTGACCGACACGCGCGGCCGCAAGCTCGTCGGCCTGGCACAGCGCCGCCAGCGCAATGGCATCCTGCTGGTCGCAGGCACGCTCAATACCGTGCCCGACTGGCCGCTGCTGTGCCATGCGCTCGGGCACCCGGAGGCTGCGGCGGAAATGCGGCGCCGCACGGTCGCCTGCGAGGAATTGGCAGAGCCACCTTGCTCCGCTCAAACGCTTGCCGCCCGACTGCACCAGGCGCTGGCGCAGGCACTGCCGAATGCAGAGGCCACCCCCGAAACTTGCTAAAGTGACGACCATACGCATCTTCAGACCCGATAAGGATTTTTCGACATGGCACGCATGGTTCACTGCATCAAGCTCGGCAAGGACGCCGAAGGACTTGATTTCCCTCCCTACCCCGGCGAACTCGGCAAGCGCCTGTGGGAAAACGTCAGCAAAGAGGCCTGGGCCGCCTGGCTCAAGCACCAGACCATGCTGGTCAACGAGAACCGCCTGAACCTGGCCGACGCCCGCGCCCGCCAGTACCTGGCACGTCAGCTGGAACAGCATTTCTTTGGCGGCGGAGCTGACGCCGTGCAAGGCTACGTGCCGCCCAGCGCCTGAACACGCATAGCCTCTTCGCCACAGGGCGCCCGCTGCGGCGCCTTTTTTGTTGTCTGCCCTCCACCCATGCCCGTCACACCCCGCACCCCAAGGCCCCACGCAAACGACGCATGTCTGCTCGATTGCAGCCTGCCCACCGCCTGGGCCGGCGCTGCACAGTGGCGCATTCTGGAGACCCATTTCGCTCTCGGCCACCACTTTCTGGCGACCTGGGCCGCCTGGCGCGCCGATCCGCTCCGACCCACGGTACTGCACTTCATAGCGATTGCGCCGCAGCCCACCAACCTGCCGGAGCTTGTCCGCACGGTGCAGCAAAACCCCGATCTGTTGCCCTTGGCCGAGTCGCTTGCGGCGCAGGCCTGGGGCTTGCTCCCGGGCATCCACCGCCTGGGTTTCGAGGCGGGCCGGGTGCTGTTGACCCTGTGTGTGGGCGACGCGCAACGCCTGCTCCGTGAGGAGCACTGGCGTGTCGATACGGTGCTGGCCTCCGATACCACCCAGCTCCAAAACGCCGATGGCGCCAAGGCCCTGGCACGCCACTGTGAACGCGGCGCCCACCTTGTAGGCCCCGCTGTGGGGGTAGAGGCGCGCGCCGCGCTGGAGCAAGCCGGCTTTGTCATCGCATCAGCGCCCGCCGAACCCGCCGAGCCTGGCAAAGCCGCCCTGTTGCGCGCGGTGTTCCAGCCACGTTGGGAGCCACGCGTGCGCACAACGGGCTTCAACCGTGCCGCGCCAATCCGGGTCGCACGCTGCGCGGTCATCGGCTGCGGCATCGCCGGCGCGTCCGTTGCGGCGAGTCTGGCGCGGCGCGGCTGGCAGGTGCAAGTGCTGGACGCGGGCAGCGGGCCTGCGGCAGGCGCATCGGGGCTTCCGGTCGGGCTTTTTGCACCGCACCTCTCACCCGATGACAACGTGTTTTCCAGGGTCTCGCGTGCCGGCGCCCGCGCCACGCTGGAGCAAGGCGCGCGCGTACTCCAAGCAGGCGCCGACTGGCAGCCCGGCGGCGTGCTGGAGCGCCGCCCTGCCGGCAACCCCGGCCTGCCCGCAGGCTGGGCCGAGAGCCTTGGCACCGACTGGAGCACCACCGCCAATGGCGAGCAGTTGCGCGCCGCCGGCCTGCCCGAGAACAGCGATGCGTGCTGGCACCAGCGCGCCGGCTGGGTGCGGCCAGCGCGGCTGGTAGCTCGTTTGCTCGATGCACCCGGGATTCGCCTGCACACGCACAGCCGCGTGTCGCAACTCCATCGGATACAGGCCCACGGTGAGGGCCTGTGGCAATTGCGGGACGCTGGCGGTGCGCTGCTGGCAGAAGCCGAACTCGTGGTGCTGGCCGCCGGGCCGGCCTCCAATGCGCTGGCGCAGTCGCTCGGTTTGGCGCCGCTGCCGCTGGATGCCGTGCGCGGGCAGCTCTCTTGGGGTGTGCAGAAGGGCGGCATGGCCTTGCCCCCCTTCCCGGTCAATGGCAAGGGGGCGCTCGTCGGCCAAGTGCCAGGGCCAAACGAACAACTTGCCTGGCACGCAGGCTCTACCTTCGAGCGTGGGCGCACCGAGCTACCGCCCGAGCCGCAGGAGCAGCAGGCGGCCCACCAGGTGAATTTGGCCAATTTGCAACAGCTCTTGCCCGACGCCGCACGGCAGCTGGCCCCTAGCTTTGCCGCCGATGCCCCCGGATTGCAGGCCTGGTCGGGCGTGCGCTGCACCTCACCCGACCGGCTGCCCATCGTCGGCCCCTTGGCGGCGGACCGCCTGCCGGGCCTGTGGGTGAGCACCGCCATGGGCGCCCGCGGCCTGACCCGGGCCATCCTGTGCGGCGAGCTGCTGGCGGCACGCCTGCACGGCGAACCGCTGCCGATGGAAGAGCGCCTGGCACGTGCCATGGGCACCGAGCGCCTGGAGAAATGAAACACCCCCTGTGGCGCTTCGCGCCTTCCCCCTTCTCTCACCTGGCTGCGTGATGCGGAAAGGGGGACGCCACCAGCGCAGTGGGGCGGCCCTGGCACGGTGGCCGCTGATAGGCCGCGAGAGACCCACCAAAAGCCCGCAACAAGCATTTTGCATAAGCTTATAGGCATATAAGAAGCACGAAACAGTCGTTTGTTTTTATAAGGACGCCCCCTAGAGTCGCGTCCATGCCTGATGTCGCCCTTGTTGTTGCCGGATTCGCGATTGGCCTCGTCATTGGCCTGACGGGGGTCGGCGGCGGCTCGCTGATGACCCCCGTGCTCATTTTCTTTTTCGGCATCAAAGCGCACTTGGCCGTTGGCACCGATCTGCTGTTTGCGGCGTTCACCAAGCTCAGCGGCACGGTGGGCCTGGCGCGCCGGCGCATGGTGCCGTGGAATGTGGTGGCCCTGCTGTGCGCCGGCAGCATCCCTGCGGCCCTGGGCGCGCTCTGGCTGCTGCGCCACCTGGGCCCCACCAGCGAGCGCGTCCAGCACCTGATGACGACCACCCTGGGCGCGGCATTGCTGTTGACCGCGGCCTCCACGCTGTACAAGGCACTGGCCTTCTCGGCCAAGCACCAGGCCCCCGAGCAGGCGCGCCGCAGCGAAAGCGCCGCCACCGCCACGCAACCGCGCCACTGGAGCCTGCCCGTGCTGCTGGGCGCGGTGATCGGCACCCTGGTGACCTTCACCTCGGTGGGGGCAGGCGCCATTGGCGTCACAGTGCTGCTGCTGGTTTTCCCGCACCTGCCGCTGCCGCGCATCATCGCCGCCGATATTGCCTACGCCGTGCCCCTGACCCTCGTTGCCGGCCTGGGCCACGCATCGCTCGGCTCGGTGGACTGGGCCTTGCTGGCACAGTTGCTGGTCGGCTCGCTGCCGGGCATCTGGCTGGGTTCACGGCTGGTCTCGCGCACACCCGAGCGGCTGGTGCGCTCGGCCCTCTCGCTGTTGCTGGCCTTTGCCGGCGTCAAGCTGGTCCTGATCTGATTTCCGGGTTTTTCTTCCATGTACCAATACACCGACTTCGACAAGCAATTCGTCAAGCTGCGCGCCCAGCAGTTCCGCGACCAACTCGAGCGCTGGGAGCGCGGCGAGTTGACCGACGAGCAGCTCTTGCCCCTGCGCCTGCAAAACGGCTGGTACATCCAGCGCTACGCCCCCATGGCCCGCATTGCCGTGCCCTATGGCGAAATCAGCAGCACGCAGTTGCGCACGCTGGCCCGCATCGCCCGCGAGTTCGACAAGCCCGCACCTGAACTGCTGGCGCATGCCCAGGCCACCCAGGACGCCTTGCAGGACGCGCAGCCCGGCGCGACGCTCCCCGCACCGCCGCTGCGCTATGGCTACGGCCACTTCACCACGCGCACCAACTGCCAGTTCAACTGGATTCCGCTGTCCCGCGCCGCCGATGTGATGGACCTGCTGGCCAGCGTGGGCATGCACGGCATCCAGACCAGCGGCAACGACATTCGCAACATCACCTGCGACGCGCTCGAAGGCATCGCCGCGGACAGCATCGTGGACTGCCGCCCGTTTGCTGAAATCACGCGCCAATGGAGCTCGCTGCACCCTGAATTCAGCTACCTGCCACGCAAGTTCAAGATTGCCTTCAACGGCGCCGAAGAAGACCGCGCCGCGATCGGCTGGTACGACATCGGCCTGCAAGCGCGCCGGGCCGACGACGGCAGCGTGGGCTTCACCATGAAAGTGGGCGGCGGCATGGGCCGCACGCCCATCATCGGCAGCGTGGTGCGCGAGTTTTTGCCCTGGGACCAGTTGCTCAACTACATCGAAGCCGTGGTGCGCACGTACAACAGCTATGGCCGGCGCGACAACAAGTGGAAGGCGCGCATCAAGATTCTGGTCAAGAGCGAAGGCCAGAAATTCATCGACGCGGTGGAGAAGGAATACAAGGCCATCGTTGAACTCGATGGCGCGCCACACACCATCACGCAAGCCGAACTCGACCGCGTCAGCAGCCATTTCGTGCTGCCTGAACTCAAGCCCGCCAACCTGCCCGCCAAGGTCAGCCCGCAAGGCCAGCTCTACCAGCGCTGGTTGCAGCAGAACGTGCGCGGCCACAAGCTGCCCGGCATGAGGACCGTCACCTTGTCGTTCAAGCGGCCAGGCTTTAACACGGGCGATGCCGACGCTGACACCCTGAACGCCTTGGCGCAACTGGCAGAGCAGTTCAGCGCAGCCGAAGCGCGCCTGACGCACGAGCAAAACCTGATGCTGCCCTGGGTGCACGAGAGCGACCTGCCCGCGCTGTACGAAGCGGCCCGCGCGCTCGGCCTGGCCCAGCCCAACATTGGCCTGCTGACCGACATGATCATCTGCCCCGGCGGTGATTTTTGCTCGCTCGCCAACGCCCGTTCGCTGCACATTGGCGCCGCCATCACCGAGCGCTACCAGGATCTGGACGAGCTGTTCGACCTCGGCCCCATCGACCTGCACATGAGCGGCTGCATCAACTCCTGCGGCCACCACCACAGCGGGCATATCGGCATTCTGGGTGTCGATAAGGACGGCAAGGAGTGGTACCAGATCACGCTCGGCGGGTCGGACGGCACCGATCTGTCTGGCCCCGCGATTGGTGGCAAGGTCGTCGGCCCCTCGTTCACGGCGGCCGAAGTGCCCGACGTGATCGAGGCTTTGCTCGGCACCTTCCGCGAACTGCGCAGGCCCGGCGAGCTCTTCATCGACGCCTTGCGCCGCATCGGCCACGACCCCTTCAAGCAGGCGGCCAACGGCGCACGCCGCCCCAGGGCCGACCAGGAAACCCTGACCGAACACGACTGATCGAGCTTATCTACTATGAAAATAATAGCTTCTGACGCATTACCAGCAAGCGCTGACGGCGTAAAAGACCTACAAATTTCGAACGACACGGAACTGGCTGCCCTGGTGGCCAGCGGGGCGCTCGAAGGCGTGCAGCGCGTGGAACTGCATTTCCCCAAATTCACCGACGGCCGCGCCTACAGCCAGGCCCTGCTGCTGCGCCGGCGCTACCGCTTTGCAGGCGACATCCGCGCCACGGGCGATGTGCTGATCGACCAATTGGTGCACATGCACCGCAGCGGTTTCACCAGCGCCGTGCTGGCCGAAGGCGTGGACGCCGCCGCCGCCGAACGGCAGTTCGCGCGCTTTGCCGCCTTCTACCAGGGCGATGTGCATGAGCCACGCCCGCTTTTTGCTCGGGAAGCTGCACGTGATGCAGCCCGCGAAGCAGCGCTGGAGGCGGCATGAGCGCTGTGCAGACACCTAAACCCGTGCTTGACCTCGCGCACGTCAACGCCACGCTCGGCCGCGACGCGCCCGGCCTCGTGGCATGGGCGCTCAGCCTGGGCGAGCGCTCCATCGTCACCACCAACTTCCGCCCCTTCGAGGCGGTGATCCTGCACCTGGTAACGCAGGTGAACCCCGATGTACCGGTCGTCTGGATGGACAACGGCTACAACACCGAAGCCACCTACCGCTTCGCCGACGAGGTGACGAAGCAGCTCGGGCTCAAGCTGCAGATTTACCTGCCGCGCCGCTCGCGCGCGCACCGCGAAGCCGTGGACGGGCCGACACCCGCCCTGGACGACCCTCGCCACGCGGCCTTCACCGAAGAGGTGAAGCTAGAGCCCTTCTCCCGCGCGCTGCGCGAGACGGCGCCCAAGGTGTGGTTCACCGCGCTGCGCGCCACCGACACCGCCGTGCGCGCGCAGATGGACCCGGTCAGCATCAACCCCGACGGTCTCATCAAGGTCGCGCCGCTGCTGCACTGGTCGTCCAAAGACCTGCACGAATACTGCGCCCGCCACGGCCTGCCGAACAACTTCGACTACGTCGACCCCACCAAGGGCGAAGACAACCGCGAATGCGGCCTGCACCTGGCGCATTGAACGCCCCGCCAAGCCATTTGAAAACATCAAAAACAATAGCTGCTCGCGCTTTACGTATATACGCTACAGCCCTATTTGATTGGAAACCCGCATGACCGCCCGCGCAGAACCCCAGCTGCTCAGCCAGCTCAGCAACCGCCACCTCGACGCATTGGAAGAAGAGACCATCTTCATCCTGCGCGAAGTGGCCGCCGCCTTTGAGCGCCCCACCCTGCTGTTCTCCGGCGGCAAGGATTCGCTGGTGATGCTCCGGTGTGCCGAAAAAGCCTTTGGCGTCGGCCGCATTCCCTACCCGCTGCTCATGATCGACACCGGCCACAACTTCCCTGAAGTGACGGCGTTTCGCGACCTGCGTGCCAGCGAGCTGGGCGCCAAACTCATCGTGCGCAGCGTCGAAGATTCGATGGCACGCGGCACCGTGCGGCTGGCGCACCCAGGCGAGCCGCGCAATGTCCACCAGTCGGTCACGTTGTTAGAGGCCATTGAAGAATTCCGCTTTGACGCACTGATCGGCGGCGCCCGCCGCGACGAAGAAAAGGCCCGCGCCAAGGAACGCATCTTTTCGCACCGCGACAGCTTCGGCCAGTGGCAACCCAAGGACCAGCGGCCCGAGCTGTGGACGCTGTTCAACACCCGTCTGGCCGCCGGCGAGCACTTTCGCGTGTTCCCCATCAGCAACTGGACCGAGCTGGATGTGTGGCAGTACATCGAGCGCGAGCAGATCGCCCTGCCCTCGCTCTACTTCTCGCACCGCCGCCAGGTGGTGGACCGACGCGGCATGCTGGTGCCCGTCACCCCCCTCACGCCGCCGCGCGACGGCGAGCAGGTGCAGGAGCGCGAGGTGCGCTTTCGCACCCTGGGCGACGTGACCTGCACCTGCCCGGTGGCCAGCCTGGCCGCCACGGCTGCCGACATCGTCATCGAAACCCTGGCCGCCGACATGAGCGAGCGCGGCGCCACCCGCATGGACGACCAGACCAGCGAAGCCTCGATGGAAAAGCGCAAGAAGGACGGGTATTTCTGACCCCTCCCGCCCCCTTCCGGGGGGCGGCCTCAGCGGCCCGGCGAAGCCGGTTCCGCGAGGCCACTGGTAGTCCATGGCTGAGGGTGTGCTTGTTTCAAGTTCCAGAGGTTTTCTATGACCACTATCAATTCAGTAGCTTCCAGCGCTTATGTACCAAGCGCTAGCGGCCTAAAAGACTTAAATATTGTGACGACTTCTTCCCATAACCACGACCACGACGCTGCCCTGCGCTTCATCACCTGCGGCAGCGTGGACGATGGCAAGAGCACGCTGATCGGCCGCTTGCTGGTGGATACCAAAGCGGTGCTGCAAGACCACCTCGCCGGCGTCCAGCGCCAGGGCGAAACCGACCTGGCCCTGCTGACCGATGGCCTGTCCGCCGAGCGCGAGCAGGGCATCACCATCGATGTCGCCTACCGCTACTTCGCCACCGAGGCGCGCAAGTTCATCATTGGCGACGCGCCCGGCCACGAGCAGTACACGCGCAACATGGTCACCGCCGCCAGCAGTGCCGACGCCGCCGTGGTGCTGGTGGACGCCACCAAGCTCGACTGGCAAAACCCCCTCCCCACGCTGCTGCCGCAAACCCGCCGCCACAGCCTGCTGGTGCACCTGCTGCGCGTGCCGTCCCTGGTGTTTGCCGTCAACAAGCTCGACGCCGTCGCCGATCCGGCGCTCGCCTTTGCCCACATCAGCGCCGCGCTGGCGGCCTTTGCGCAAGAGGCCGGCATCACCGTGCGCGCCACGGTGCCCGTCTCGGCGCTCAAGGGCTGGAACGTGGTGGATGGGCGCGCCGGCTGGTGCGACTACATCGGCCCCAGCCTGCTGCACATCCTGGAGCAGCTCCCCAACACGGCACCCGACAGCAACCTGCCGCTGGCCTTCCCCGTGCAGTGGGTCGAAAAACCGGCTGCGCCTTCTGCTGCACCCTCTTCCGCGCTGCCCGGCGCTCCAGCGGCTCAGCCCCCGTCTGCCTCGGCCGACACGCCCCAGGGCCGCCGCGTGTTCTGGGGCCGCGTCGCGGCAGGCGCTGCGCAGCCGGGTGATGAGGTGCAGGTCTTCCCTAGCGGCCAGCGGGCCCGTGTGGCGCAGGTGCTGGACCGCACCCGCCAGCCAGGCAGCGTGGCCGCCGGCCACAGCGCCGGCATCGTACTCGACCGCGAGATCGACATTTCGCGCGGCGACTGGCTGCTGGCCACAGCGCCACAGGTGCAAGGCAACGAACAAGGCGACGGCTTCGACGCGCCCGAGCCGGCATCGCCCTGGCCCGCGCAAACGCTGCTCAATTGCACTGTGGCCTGGCTGGACGAGCAGCCGCTGGTGGCTGGCCGCGTGTACCAATTGCTGCACGGCCACCGCTGGGTCAAGGCGCGGGTACAGCGCATCGTGCACGGGCTCGACATCCACACGCTGGCCGAGCACCCGGCCAGCGAGCTGGCGCCCAACGCCATTGGCCACGTCGAGCTGCAACTGCAATCACCCCTGCCCGTGGCACCGTACACGCGCTCACGCCAGCTCGGCGCCATGATTTTGGTGGACACCGCCAGCAACCGCACCGCCGGTGCCGTGCTGTTACGCTGAGGCGCATGGATGATCCAAGCTCCAGACGGCCGCCGGTCTTCAGCATCGCGCACTCGGCGCGCAGCTTCGGCGAATGCATGTGCGCCGAAGCCGTGGTGGCGCTGCCACCGCCGCATCGCCACCGACTACCTGCTGCAGGAAGGCCGCGAGGTGCGCCACATTCTGGGCAAGGCGCCCGCCGAACCCGCCAGCATGACAGCCGGTGCACAACCCCCCACGCTGTTCGGGCACCCTGGCCGCACCGTGCTGATCTACCCGCTGCTTGACACATAGCAAACGCTGCGCACGCCGATACTGCAAGACCGTCAGGGTCACGCGCAAGCCCCTCAGTGCAAACCCTTAAAATAGCAACCTTCCGTTTCCGAACAACGAGCCAGCCATGACCCACGTCGTCTCCGAGAACTGCATCAAGTGCAAATACACCGATTGCGTGGACGTGTGTCCCGTGGACTGCTTTGTTGAAGGGCCGAACATGCTCGTCATCAACCCTGACGAGTGCATCGACTGCGCGGTCTGCGTACCCGAATGCCCGGCCAACGCCATCTTTGCCGAAGAAGACCTGCCGCCCCCAGAGCTCGCTTTCATCAAGATCAACGCCGAGCTGACCAACGCCCCCGGCTGGAAGCCCATCACCAAGCGCAAAGCAGCCCTGCCGGAAGCCGACGAATGGAACGGCAAGCCCGGCAAGCGCAGCGACATCGTCCGCTGAGCGCCCCTGCGGCCCCCACCACCGCAGCGCCCCTGTTTTGACGCCAGCACCCGCGCCCGCACTGCTGCGCACCGACGCGGTGGTCATCGGCGCCGGCCCCGTCGGCCTGTTCCAGGTCTTCCAGCTCGGACTGCAGGGCCTGGCCTGCCACGTGATCGACGCCCTGCCGCGCGCCGGTGGCCAGTGCGCCGAGCTGTACGGCGACAAACCCATCTACGACATCCCCGGCATCGCGGTCTGCACCGGCCAGGAGCTGACCGAGCGCCTGCTCGCGCAGATCCGCCCCTTCGCCCCGCACTGGCACCTGGGCCAGCAGGCCACCGCGCTTGAGCCCCAGGCGGGCGGCGGCTTCCTGGTGCACACCAGCCAGGGCACGCGCCTGCACGCCCGGGCCGTGTTCATCGCCGCCGGCGTCGGCGCCTTCCTGCCGCGCGCGCTCAAGCTTGAAGGCCTGGCCACCTACGAGGGCACGCAACTGCGCTACCAGCTCGACGCAGGCGAGGCCCTCGCCGGCCAGCACCTGCTGGTGCACGGCGGCGGCGAGGCCGCCGTAGCCAGCGCCATCGCCTGCGCCACCGCGCCCGAGCCCCTGCGCCCGGCCCGCACCACACTGCAGCACCGCCGCGACGTGTTCGACGCGCCGCCCGACATGCTGGCACAGCTGCACGCCCTGCGCGCCGCCGGCCGCATCGAGGTCGCCATCGGCATGGCCGGCGGCATCGTCGAAACACAGGGGCGCCTGGCTGCGCTGGAGCTGACCACGCCCGAGGGCAGCACGCTGCGCCAGCCGCTCGACCTGCTGCTGGTGCGCCTGGGCCTGGTGCCGCGCCTGGGGCCGATTGCCGACTGGGGCCTGCTGCTGGAGCGCAAACAGCTCGTGGTGGACACCGCCACCTTCGCCACCAGCGTCCCCGGCATCCACGCCGTGGGCGACGCCATCACCTACCCCGGCAAGCGCAAGCTCATCCTGAGCGGCTTCCACGAAGCCACCCTGGCGGCCTTTGGCGCCGCCGAGTGGCTGGCCGGGCGCAAGCTGCCGCTGGAGTACACGACGAGCAGCGAGAGGCTGCAGGGGTTGTTGGGGGTGGGGAAGTCGGGGAGCTGACGGCGGATTGTGGTCGGTGGATGGTTTCAAGTTTCGAGGTTGATGGCTGATTTCGACCCAAAAGCGACATTGCACATCGCACCTCAAGCGGTCATTGATTCACAAGCCGGCGGGCTCACAGCGTGAAACATGCCCGTTGAGAGCCCGAGCACCGTTCGTTGCAAGCTATAGTTTGTCCGAGGCAAGCGTGCCGGGTTTCACGGAATTTTTATACCTGGACGCTTACACAGCAAGGCCGCTGCAAACGTAGACTGCGAGCCACTTTCAGGAAGAAGCCGTGTCCAGAATATCCCGCATCGGCCAGTTTATCCCGCAGGTTTTGCGGTCTAAATGACGTTAGATTTCAGAAAAGGTAGTACTCGAATGAAAGTGTTTTTGAGTTGGTCTGGACTAAGAAGCAAGGAAGTAGCAAATTTGCTAAGCGATTGGCTCTGCTGTGTCATTCAAGCCTCCCGGCCTTGGATTTCTACAAGAGACCTTGATCGTGGGTCGCTTTGGTTTGGGGAAATCAATGATCAGTTGAAAGATACAACCGTCGGGATCATCTGCCTAACGCAAGAAAACAAGGCGCGTCCCTGGATTCTTTTTGAGGCGGGGGCCCTCGCTAAGGGGCTTTCTACATCACGTGTTTGCACGTTGTTAGTTGATCTTGAATCGAAGGACATCGAAGATCCATTGGCTCAGTTTAATCACACATTTCCAACACGCGAAAGTGTGTTGGGCCTGGTCAAGACCTTGAACAGCACGCTAGGTGTCAACGGGCTGGATAACAGGATTCTTGAGCAAGTTTTCGATACTTATTGGCCACAGTTTGAACAGCGTTTCGCAGCGATTCTTGCAGGCACAGATGCTCAACCACCGTCGAAGCCGCGTCCCAAGGAAGACGTACTTGGGGAAATTCTGGAGAACACCAGAATGTTGAACTCAAAAATCCGCAAGTTAGAACACGAGACAGAACGGTATCGCATGCGTGAAGTTGATATGCCAATGAGCTTGGTTCATGATCAAGCCATTGAAATGGCAAAAGCAGGAATGCCTATTGAGATGTTGATCGAAAGATTTGGCAGCCGTCTACCAAAAGCCATGCTAAAGGACTTCGCAATCATGGCTGAGCGGGGCAAACTGGGTGAATGAAATCTAACTATTTATTCAACGGGACGTCTAGCGGCGCCCGTTAATTCAAACGTTAGACAGTGCAATGACGCTATCGCCTTCAGAGAAGCAAACACTGATTGGCCCACTGGTGGTCGGATGTCTTCTGGGCGCTTTCTGCGCTTACGCCGTGTTCGCGTTCGCGAGTGAATATAGGCTCCAAAACGGAGATTCCATTGACACGTGGCAAACCGCGGCCGAAGCAGTTTTTGCTTTTTTCGTTGCTGTTGTTTCTACTGCGGGCTTACTTGGCGTCCTACCAATTGCGGTCCACAGATGGCGGGCGAAAGGCGGTGGCAATGTCTAACAGGTTCGTCGATTGGACCCACAACGGCGGCCGACGTGGTCGCTATTCTTCAATGCTGAGTGCGCCGTTGCGGTCCACTCACGGCCAACGTTCTATGTTGAAGGACAGCTTATCCTTGCCCCCAACAGCGGCTCCTGGCCGATAGCCGCCCCTCCCCAGCGCCCTCCCCCCATCCCCACTAGAATCCACCCCGCACCGCCGCAAGGCGCTGCATTCGCTAGGGGTGCCCCACGCCAAAGCCGGCGCGTGGGCTGAGAGAGTCCCTTTGAACCTGATTGAGATCATCCTCGCGCAGGGAAGCCCGTCTGCCACTCCATGCCCTTAGCCGGCGTGGCCGGCATCTTCCTTGCGCTGCTTTGCCCAAGGAGTTCCGCATGAGCAGCCGCACCGCATCCGCCAACGAGGCGCTGACCCCCATCTCCAGCGAGCAGCGGGTTTTTCGCCTGCGCGACCACGCCTCGCTGTGGTTCAGCCTGGGTGTGGGGCTGCTGGTGATGCAGGTGGGCGCCTACCTGATGCCGGCGCTGGGCACCAAGGAAGCCCTGCTCGCCATCGTCGGCGGTTCGCTGATTGGCGCCGGCATGCTCGGCTGGGTGGCCAAGATCGGCTGCGAGAGCGGCCTGGCGAGCGCCGGGCTGATGCACGCGGTCTACGGGCGCAGCTTTGCGCGCCTGCCCATCATCCTCAACATCGTGCAACTGCTGGGCTGGGGCACGTTCGAGCTGGTGATCATGCGCGACGCCACCGTGGCGATTGGCCGCCAGTCGGGCAGCCTGCTCGCGGGCTACTGGCCGGTGCTGGCCACCTTGCTGTGGGGCGGCGCGATCACGCTGCTGATCAGCGGCTCCATGGTGCAGTTGGTGCGCCAAATCATTTCCCGGGTGGCACTTCCGCTGGTGGTGCTCTCCTTGCTCTGGCTCACCTGGAAGTTTCTGGGCATGGCGCAGGCGCAAGGGCTCGAAGCCCTCTGGCAGCGGCGCGGCGAAGGCGGCATGGGCGTACTGCCCGCGCTGGATCTGGTGATCGCCATGCCGATTTCGTGGTTGCCTCTGGTGGCCGACTACGCCCGCCATGGCAAGAGCGGCAGCGCGGCGCTGCGCGGCACCTGGGCCGGCTATGCGCTGGCCAATATCTGGTGCTACGCGCTGGGCATGCTGGTGGCGCTGGTGCTGCCCAGTGAGGACCTGGTGACCGCGTTGCTGCTGGCGCAGGGCGGGCTGATTGCGCTCTCGCTGATCCTCATCGACGAGGTGGACAACGCCTATGGCGACGCGTATTCGGGCGCTGTCTCCACCCACAGCCTGCTGCCGCGCTGGAGCGTGCGCCAGTGGGGCCTGCTGATTGCCGTCTTGAGCACGGGCCTGGCGCTGGTGCTGCCCATGCACAGCCTGGAGCCGTTTTTGCTGTTGCTCAGCTCGGTCTTCGTGCCGCTGTTTGGGGTGATTCTGGGCTGCCTGGCAGGCCGCCGTGACGTGGCGGCTCAGGTGGCAAGCGCGCGCGCCGCGCATGCGACGCCGATTGCCATCTGGCTCGCGGGCATTGCGTGCTACCACCTGCTGGCGCAGTTTGCGCCGGCGCTGGGCTCGGCGCTGCCGACGCTGGCGCTGAGCTTTGTGCTGGCTTGGGTGGCGCGCCCGCGCAGTGCTTGATCGCTTCGTTTTTGATAGCTGTAAACGATTTACAGATAAGCGCTAGAGCCCAAAAAACCCTCAAATCCTGCTACCGCACCCGCTGCGCCACCGGCGCATAGCCATGGTTCAGCGGCCCGGCGCCCTGCCCGGTGCGCACCTCGGCGCCGGCAGCAATCGCGCCCAGGATGTAGGCACGCGCTTCTTTCACTGCCTGCGCCAGGGGCAGGCCCAGCGCCAGGTGCGCCGCGATGGCCGAGGACAAGGTGCAGCCCGTGCCGTGGCCGTTGCGCGTGACGATGCGCGGTGCCTCCAGCCGGGTGAGGCGACCGCCGGTTTCGATCAACACGTCAATCACCGCGTCGCCCGCCAAGTGCCCACCCTTGAGCAGAACAGCCGGCGCGCCCAGCGCGAGCAGCTCGCGCGCGGCGGCATCGAGCGCGGCGGGGCCGCCAATGGCGTGGCCCAGCAGCAGCGCCGCTTCGTCCAGGTTGGGGGTAATGACTTCGGCCAACGGGAACAGCTCGCGCACCAGCCCACCCACCGTGTCGTCGGCCATCAGGCGGTCGCCGCTGGTGGCGACCATCACCGGGTCGAGCACCACATGCGGCAGGCGGTGGCGGCGCACGGCGTCGGCGACCACGGCGACGATTTCCGGCGAATGCAGCATGCCGATCTTCACGGCGTCGACGCCGATGTCTTCCACCACGGCGTCGATCTGTGCGCGCAGCATCTCGGGCGGCACACCATGGATGGCACGCACGCCCTGGGTGTTCTGCGCGGTGATGGCGGTGATAGCCGTCATGCCGTAGCAGCCGAGCGCGGCGAAGGTCTTGAGGTCGGCCTGAATGCCCGCGCCACCGCCGCTGTCGGAGCCGGCGATGGAGAGCACGCGCACATAGCGGGGGGCATTGCCTGCTGGGGTGGCTGTGGCGGTCTGGGTCAAAACATCCTCCTGAAAAAACCCGCATGCGCCGGGCCGGGCCATTGTGGCGCATGCGCCATGTCAAGCTTGCGGGTTTGGCGCTGTGCTTTAATTTGCGCAGGACGAAACAGGGGTGTCCCGCCAAGATCGGCGTGGACTGAGAAACACCCTGGGGCAAAGCCACATGCTGCACCGCGTGCGCGCCGCCCCGTTACCCGATCCAGGTCATGCTGGCGTGGGGAGTTTCCAGCGCAAAGCACCATCCCGGTGTGCCCGTTTTGTCCGTGAACCCTGGACGGAACACGATGACTTCACAACCAACCTCTTTTGCCATCCTGGGCGCCGGGCTCATGGGCCGGCTGCTTGCTGTCTCGCTGGCGCGCGCCGGCCACCAGGTCGCCATTTACGACCTGGGCGGGCCCGAGGGCGAGCATTCGGCCGCCCGCGTCGCCGGCGGCATGCTGGCGCCGCTGGCCGAATCGGCCGTCACCGAGCACGGCGTGGTGCGCATGGGGCGCTATGCGCTCACGCGCTGGCGGGAAATCCTGGGCACGCTGGCGAGCCCGGTGTTCTTCCAGCAGGAAGGCACGCTGATCGTCTGGCACCGCCAGGACGCCACCGACGCCGCACGCCTGCGCCAGCAGCTTGCCGCCACACGTGAGCAGGTGCCAGAACTCCCCGCCATGGAGCCGCTCGACGCCACGCGGCTGGCCGAAGTCGAACCGGCATTGGCGACGCGCTTTGCCAGCGGCATGCTGCTGCCCGGAGAAGGCCAGCTCGACAACCGCCAACTGCTGGCCGCACTGGCGCTGGAAATGCAGACGCTGGGCGTGCAAACCCACTGGAACCAGGCCGCCGACCCGGCAGATTTCACGCCGGGCACCAGCGGCCAGCCCGGCTGGGTGATCGACTGCCGGGGCCTGGGCGCACGCAGCGCGTGGCGGGCGCTGCGCGGCGTGCGCGGCGAGGTGGCGCGCGTACACGCGCCCGAGGTCACGCTGGCGCGCCCGACGCGCCTGGTGCACCCGCGCTACCCCATCTACATCGCGCCCAAGGAAAACCATGTGTTCGTCATCGGCGCCACCGAGATCGAAACCGACGATCTCTCGCCCGCCAGCGTGCGCTCGGCGCTCGAACTGCTCAGCGCCGCCTACGCCGTGCACCCCGGCTTTGCCGAGGCGCGCATTCTTGAGATTGCAACGCAGTGCCGCCCCACGCTGCCCGACAACCTGCCCGCCGTGCGCCTGCGCAGGCCACGCGTGCTGGAGGTCAACGGCCTGTACCGCCACGGCTACATGATTGCCCCCGCCATGCTCGACGTGGTGCTGGAGCTGCTGGCCACGGGCGATTCGCCGCTGGCACGCAGTTTTGACCTGGCGGTGGACACCGCAGAGCCAACCGAGGCACTTGCCGCATGAACCTCACCGTCAACGGTCTGCCCCGCACGCTGCACGACGGCGCCAGCGTCGCCGAGCTGCTGGCCGAAATGGACCCCAAGCCGCCGTTTGCCGTGGCCGTCAACACCGTGTTCGTGCCAGCTGCACGCCATGCCCAGCAGGTGCTGCAGGCCGGCGACCGCGTTGAAGTCATCTCCCCTGTCACCGGCGGCTGAGCCGCCTTGAACCCCCTTTTTGCCATGACCGCTACCGCATCCCCCGACACCCTCACCCTTTACGGCGAAACCTTCCAGAGCCGCTTGCTGCTGGGAACCGCGCGCTACCCCTCGCCCAGCACGCTCAAAGCCGCCGTGCAGCAAGCCAAGCCCGGCATGGTGACCGCCTCGCTGCGGCGCCAGACCAGCGGCAGCGCCGACGGCGGGCAGAGCTTCTTCGAGCTGCTGCGCGAACTCGGCGTGCCCGTGCTGCCCAACACCGCTGGCTGCCACAGCGCGCAAGAAGCCATCACCACGGCCCAGATGGCACGCGAGGTGTTCAACACACCGTGGATCAAGCTCGAAGTCATTGGCGACGACTACACGCTGCAACCCGACACGCTGAACCTCGTCGCCGCCGCGGAAACCCTGGTGAAGGGCGGTTTCAAGGTGCTGCCCTACTGCACCGAAGACCTGATCCTGTGCCAGCGCCTGGTCGACGTGGGCTGCCAGGCGGTCATGCCCTGGGCGGCGCCGATTGGCACCGGCCGCGGCCCCGTCAACCCCTACGGCTTGCAGGTGCTGCGCGAGCGCCTGGCCGTGCCCATGCTGGTCGATGCGGGCCTGGGCCTGCCATCACACGCCTGCCAGGTCATGGAGTGGGGTTTTGACGGTGTGCTGCTCAACACCGCCGTGGCGCTGGCGCAAGACCCGGTTGCCATGGCCGTGGCCTTTGCCGACGCGGTGCGCGCCGGCCACAGCGCGCGCCGCGCCGGCGCCATGCAGCCCCAGGCCAGCGCCCAGCCGAGCACCCCGGTGCTGGGCACGCCGTTCTGGCACCATGCACCCGCATGACCGACACCACCACCTTGGCGCACCAAATAGAGCGCGCCCACGCTGCCAAATTCAGCGCTTTCGCGCCGCTGCCTGCCCCCGCGCCTGAGAGCGACGCGCCGGTGTACCGCGCCGCGCTGGCCGCCTGCAGCGCGCTCGGCTTCATCGCCCAGGATGCGCAGGTGCTGGCCCATGCCTGGCAGGCGCGCTGGGAGCGCACCGGCAGCAGCGCGCCCGAACTCTGGCCCAGCGCGGCGCAGGATTTTGGCCTGCAGCCGCGCCCGCATGCCGCCCCCTTTGCCGCCTGCCCACAGCAGCTCGGCCTGTACGCCGTGCTGCCCGACGCCGCCTGGGTGGGCCGCATGGCGCGCGCTGGCGTGCCCACGGTGCAACTGCGCTTCAAATCGGACGATGCCGCCGCCATTGCCCGAGAAGTGCGCGCCGCCGTTGAGGCGGTAGCCGGCACATCGGCCCTGCTGTTCATCAACGACCACTGGCGCGAGGCCATCGCCGCCGGGGCCTACGGCGCCCACCTGGGCCAGGAAGACCTGGATGCGCTCAGCGCTGTCGAAGTGGACGAGCTGCGCGCGAGCGGCCTGCGCCTGGGCGTCAGCACCCACGGCTACGCCGAGATGCTGCGCGCCGACGCGGTGCAGCCGAGCTACATCGCCCTGGGTGCCGTATTCCCCACCACGCTCAAGCGCATGGCCACTGCCCCCCAGGGCGTGGCGCGCCTGGCCGCCTACGCCGCGCTGCTGCGCGACTACCCCACCGTGGCGATTGGCGGCATTGGCGCTGACCAATTTGCCGAAATTCTGGACACCGGCGTGGGCTCGATTGCCGTCGTGCGCGCGCTGGTGGCGGCGCAAGACCCAGAGGCGGAGGCTGCGCGACTGCTGCGCGCCATGGGCAGCGTAGCGCCAAATTTATAGAAAAATTGGCCTCTAGCGCTTACTGGATAAGCGCTACATGCTTTCATTTTGATAGTGCCGGGTCAATCACCCGCCGTGATCAGAAATTCGGCACTCGTTTGGCGAGAAAAGCACCAATGCCCTCCCGGTGCTCGGCGCTGTCGGCGTACTGGAAGGCGCCATCCACTACGCTTTCCATAGCTGCTTGCGCATACCCTGCAAGCGTGGAAGGCGATTTCAAGGCCCGAAGCGTTTGCTTGTTCAGGCGTGCTGCCTGCGGCGCGAGCGCGGCGATGCGGCCGGCGCTGGCGCGTGCCTCGGCCGCCACAGCTTCCTTGGCGACGACGCGCGAGAGAAAACCGCAAGCCTGCATCTCGGCCGCAGAGAACGTGGCGGCCTCCAGCAGCATCTGCCGCGCAACCGCCTCGCCCAGCGCACCCGCCACCAGTTGCGCCTCGCGCGGCGCCATGGGGAATCCCAACCGCGCAATCGGCGCGCCAAAGCGGGCCGAGGCGCCGGCAATGCGGATGTCGCAGCAGCTGGCAATCTCCACGCCCGCGCCCATGCAGGCGCCCGAGATGCCAGCGACCAATGGCACGTCGCAGGCGAGCATGGCGGCGAGTGCGCCCCAGACTTCCGTTTCGTGAAAGTCGCGCAGCGCTGCCTCGTCAAAACGAAACGCGGGGTATTCGGAAATATCGCCGCCGGCGCAAAACGCTGTGCCCGCGCCTTCCACCAGCACGCAGCGGGCGCTGGCGTCGGCATTGATCTGCTCGAAGACTGATTTCAACTCGCGCCACATGGCGCGCGACATGGCGTTGAGGCGGTCGGGGTTGTGCAGAAGTACGCGCCAGCCGCCAGAAATTGCGCCCAATGGTTCGACGCGAATGTGCCCCTGTTCCATGTGTGTCCTTGCTCTGTCAGCCGCCAGTGGCCCGTTTTCGACCTGGCGAGAAGCAGCAATTTTGCCTTGCGCCAACGGCGCTGCCGTGCGTGTCGATGTGCTTCCCATCGTTGCGCGCGTGGACCACGAGGCCGCACGACTGCTTCTGGTGCAGTGTTTTGTGCTGGATGGCACAAATAAGAAGGATGGATTTTGGGTTCTGGAAAGGCGCAAACCGCAGCGATAGCCGCAGCTATCGCGAAGATTTGCAACGCCGACAGGGCGCCAGAAATTGCCTGCGTTGGCCCGCCGATAGCGCGGTGCTATCTGACCAAAGATGACCAAACGCCCATCAGCTTGCGTCCCGTGGCGGTAGCCCGAGATTTCCGCGCACATTGCTGTTGATGATGCGCAGCTCGGCCAGGCTGCTTTCAATGTGGGCGCGCTTTTGCTCCAACTCGGCAATCGCGCTATCGGTGCGTTCCAGCACATAGCGCAGTTGCTGCTGGCGCCCCTCCCCCGCCTGGCCGTACATGTCCAGGTACTGCTTGATTTCCGCCAGCGATGAGCCAATGGCCTTGGCCCGCAAGATCAGCACCAGGCGCGCGCGGTCGCGCCGGCTGTAGACGCGCGTGCCATTGACGCGGCGAGGGCACAGCAGGCCCTTGTCTTCGTAAAAACGCAGGGTGCGGGGCGTCACGCCAAAAGCCTTGCACAGCTCGGTGACACCGAAAAGTTCGGAATGCTTGTCGTCGGAGAAATGGTCGGCCAGCACCTGGCGCGCGGCTTCCGTGGCCGCAGCCTGGCGGTCGCCCGCGCCCTGGGTGTGGCCGTCGGACATGGTCAGATCACCCGCTGCAGCTTCATGGCAATGCCCATGTCGCCACTGACCTTGAACTTGCCGCCCATGAAGCCGGTGACCGGGTCGAGCTTGCCGCTGAGCAGGTTGTTGAGGTTGTCCAGGGTGATCGCCACCGTGCAGTCGGCATCGCGGTCGTGGTTGTCCACCGTGTTGGGCGTGGAGACGCCGTCAACGACGATGCGGCCATCGCTGCCGCAATCGAACTTGAGGACAGCGCCAAGGCCGCTGTTGTCGCCGACTTTGGCGCGGATCGCGTCGGTGCATTCCTGGATGTTCATGGGAATCCTTGCAAGAGTGGGTGGGAAAAGCCAGGTGCGCATCATAAGCCCACACCCTATCTAAAACGAAAGGGTAAATACGCATAAGAAAGCATGTTGACGTTAACGTCACCATCCCATCTAATGGCGCATCTCCGCTGCAGCACCCGACATGCCCCAAGCCACCCCTTCCATTGCCGGTTCCATGCACCACCCCGCCCCGGCGCAGTACCAAAGTGTGTTTCGCGAACGGCTGTTTGCCGGCCGGACCGTCTGGGTGACCGGCGGCGGCAGCGGCATTGGCCGCTGCACCGCGCACGAGCTGGCATCGCTGGGCGCGCACGTCGTGATCAGCGGGCGCACCGCCGAGAAGCTGGAGCGGGTGGCCAACGAAATCCGCGAGGACGGCGGCCAATGCGACACCCTGGCCTTTGACATCCGCGATGAAGATGCCGTGAAGGCCGCCGTCGCCGACGTGGTGGCGCGTTTCGGCGCCATCGCCGGCCTGGTCAACAACGCAGGCGGGCAGTTCCCTGCGCCGCTGCAAGCCATCAGCAAGCGCGGCTTTGAGGCCGTGGTCAACAACAACCTCACCGGCGGGTTTTTGATGATGCGCGAGGTGTTCGTGCAAAGCATGCAGGCGCATGGCGGCGCGATCGTCAACATGACGGCGGATTTTCGCAACGGCATGCCCGGCATGGCCCACTCGGGCGCCGCCCGCGCGGGCATGAGCAACCTGACCATGAGCGCCGCCTTTGAATGGGCGCAGGCCGGCGTGCGCGTCAACGCGGTGGCGCCCGGCTGGGTCGCCTCTTCGGGCATGGACAGCTACGGCGGCGCCATGCGCACGCTGATTCCGAAACTGCGCCAGCACGTGCCCATGCGGCGCCTGGCGACTGAGGCAGAGATCAGCGCGGCCATCGTCTTTTTGCTGAGCCCCGGTGCGTCCTTTATGACCGGCGTCACACTGCAGATTGACGGCGCCGCCTCGCTGGGCAGCGCCGTCTTCCCCACCTTGGAGCACAACCGCTGTCCGCCTTTTGAGGGCTTTCACCGTGCGCAGACGCCGGAGGTGCTCAAGCCATGACCGCTCTGCGCACCCTGATTGATGCCGGCAGCGAGGCCTTTCGCCGCAACGCCGAGCGCATGGCCGAGCGCCTGGCGCAAGTGCAAGGCCTGCAAGGCAAGGTGGTGGCCGAGTCGGCTTCCAAGCAGGAGAAGTTTGAGAAAAAAGGCCAGTTGCTGCCGCGCGAGCGCATTGCGCGCCTGCTCGACCGGGGCAGCAGCTTTCTTGAACTGAGCCCCCTCGCAGGTTTGGGCATGCACGACGACGACGGCAAGAAGGCCGTGCTGGGCGGTGGCTCCATCGTGGGCATAGGCCAGGTGGCCGGCAAGCGCGTGATGATTTCCGCGAGCGACAGCGCCGTCAAAGGCGGGACCGTACCGCCCATGGGGCTCAAAAAAGCCCTGCGTGCGCAGGCCATCGCCCTGCAAAACAAGCTGCCGCTGATTGCGCTGGTCGAATCGGGCGGCGCCAACCTGATGTACCAGGCCGATATTTTTGTCGATGGCGGGCGCAGCTTTGCCAACCAGGCACGCCTCTCGGCCGCTGGCATCCCGCAGATTGCGGTGGTGCATGGCTCGTCCACGGCGGGTGGTGCCTATCTGCCGGGTCTGTCGGACTATGTGGTGCTGGTGAAAGGGCGCTCCAGCATCTACCTGGCCGGCCCGCCGTTGGTCAAGGCCGCCATTGGCGAAGACACCACCGACGAGGCGCTGGGCGGCAGCGAGCTGCATGCCAGCGTGACGGGCCTGGGCGAGTACCTGGCCGAGAACGACGCCCACGCGATTGCGCTCACGCGCGACTTGCTGGACCACCTGCCCTGGGATCTGGCGAGCACGCCGGAGGCCACCGTGCGCGCGCCGTTGTTCCCCGCCGAGGAACTTCTGGGCATCGTCCCGGCGGACGAGCGCGAGCCCTACGACGCGCGCGAAATCGTGGCGCGCATTGTGGATGGCTCGCACTTTCTTGAATTCAAAGCCGCTTTCGACAGCGACACGGTCTGCGGCCACGCGCGCATAGCCGGCCACCACGTCGGCCTCATCGCCAACAACGGCCCCATCCAGCCCACGGGCTCGGTCAAGGCGGCGCAGTTCATCCAGTTGTGCGACCAGAGCGGCACGCCACTGGTGTTTTTGCAGAACACCACGGGCTACATGGTGGGCACGGCGGCCGAGCGCGCTGGCGCCATCAAGCACGGCAGCAAGATGATCCAGGCCGTGGCCAATGCCCGGGTGCCCAAGTTCACCATCGTGGTGGGCGGCTCGTTTGGCGCCGGCAACTACGGCATGTGCGGGCGCGGGTTCGACCCGGACTTCATTTTCAGTTGGCCCAGCGCACGCACCGCCGTGATGGGCGGCGCGCAGGCCGCCATGGTCATGGAGATGATCAGCCGCGGCAAGCTCGAGCGCGCCGGCGTGCCGCTGGGCGAGCAGGCCGAGGCCGGCATCAAGGCCATGAGCGATCAACTCAAGCGCCGCCTGGATGCCGAGTCCGACGTGCTGTTCGGCACCGCCCGCCTGTGGGACGACGGAATCATCGACCCGCGCGACACCCGCGGCGTGCTCGCCCAGTGCCTGGCCATAGCGCGCGAGTCGCGCCAGCGCGTGCTGCACCCCAACACCTTTGGCGTGGCGCGCTTGTAAGCCTCCTGCCGCAACACTACTTTTCCGGAGAGAACCCCATGCAATTCACCCCCGAGCACGCGCAAATTTCCGACACCGTGCGCAAATTTGTCGCCAACGAAATCAACCCGCACACGGCCGAATGGGAAAAGGCTGGCCAGTTCCCAGCCCATGAAATCTTCAAAAAACTTGGCGACCTGGGCCTGCTGGGCATCAAGTACCCCAGCGAATACGGCGGCATGGGGCTCGACTTCAGCTACTCGATGGCCATGGCCGAGGCGCTGGGCGACTGCAACGTGGGCGGCGTGCCCATGGCCATTGGCGTGCAAACGGATATGTGCACCCCGGCGCTGGCGCGCTTCGGCTCGGACGAACTGCGCAAGGAATTTCTCGCCCCCGCCATTGCTGGCGACATGGTGGGCTGCATTGGCGTGAGCGAGGTGACGGGCGGCTCCGACGTGGCAGCCGTCAAAACCACAGCGAAGAAGGATGGCGGCGACTACGTCATCAACGGCTCCAAGATGTGGATCACCAACGGCATGCAGGCCGACTGGTGCTGCCTGCTGGCCAACACCTCTGACGGGCCGGTGCACAAGAACAAGTCGCTCATCATGCTGCCACTGAACAGCCCCGGCGTGACGCGCCAGAAGATCGAGAAGATCGGCATGCATTCGAGCGACACGGCGCAACTCTTCTTCGACAACGTGCGCGTGCCGCAGCGCAACCTCATCGGCCAGGAAGGCGCGGGCTTCATGTTCCAGATGCTGCAGTTCCAGGAAGAGCGTTTGTACGGCGCCGCCGGGTGCCTGCGCTCGCTCGACAACCTCATCGACAAGACCATCGACTACACCCGCCAGCGCAGCACCTTTGGCCAGCCCATCCTGGACAACCAGGTGGTGCACTTCCGCCTGGCCGAGCTGCGCACCGAAGTCGAAGCCCTGCGCGCGCTGACCTACCGCGCCGTGGAATCGTATGTATCGGGCAAGGATGTCACCAAGCTCGCCTCCATGGCCAAGCTCAAGGCCGGGCGCCTCTCGCGCGAAGTGGCCGACAGTTGCCTGCAGTACTGGGGCGGCATGGGTTTCACCGCCGAGAACCCCATTTCGCAGGCCTACCGCGACAGCCGCCTGATCTCGATTGGCGGTGGCGCCGATGAAATCATGCTGGGCATCATCTGCAAGCTCGAGGGCACGCTGCCGGGCAGGCAGCGGTAGTGCCGCATGCACACCCCGCGCGTTCAAGCGTCCAGGGAGGGCGTGCCGGCGGCAGATTTGTCTATGAGGCCGCCGGAACGCCCTGCCTGGGCGCCACCCCCAAACACCTCTCCACCTTCGTAGATCGCTATGCAATTTATAGCTATAAACGCCGTGAATAAAGCGCAAACGCTTGAAATCACCTTGAATCGGCCCGAGGTCCGCAACGCCATGTCGCTCAGCATGGTGCGCGAACTGCGCCAGGCGCTGGCGCATGCGGAATCCACGGCCGGCAGCGCGCACGCCACGCGCGTGGTGGTGCTGCGCGGCGCCGGCGGGCATTTCTGCGCCGGGGGCGACTTGAAGGACATGGCGGCCGCGCACCAGCGCGCCGCGCAGGCCGAGGGCGGTGCCGACCCCATCGCCGAAGTCAACGCCGAATTCGGCCACCTGTGCGCCGCCTTCGCCGCCACGCCGCTGGCCGTGGTGGCGGTGCTGGAGGGCACGGTGATGGGCGGCGGCTTGGGCCTGGCCTGCGTGGCCGACGTGACCATCGCCACCGAGACGGCGCGCTTTCGCCTGCCAGAGACCTCGCTGGGCGTGGTGCCGGCGCAGATCGCACCCTTCCTCGTCGAGCGCCTGGGCTACTCGCAGGCCAAACGCCTGGCCGTGACCGGCGGGCGGCTCGATGCGGCACAAGCCCTGGCCATCGGCCTGGTGCACCAGCAGGTGCCAACCACTGACGTGGACAGCGCTGTGCAGGCCGTACTCGCCGACATCCTGGCCTGCGCACCCGAGGCGCTTGCCGCCACCAAGACGCTGATGGCCAAGGCGCGCTGGAACACCCCCGCTGCGCTGATTGATGAGGCCGCCGCCGTCTTCTCACGCGCCGTGCAAGGCCCCGAAGGCCAGGAAGGCACCAGCGCATTTCTGCAGAAACGCAAACCGACTTGGGTTCCGGCATGACTTTTTCGAAAATCCTGATTGCCAACCGGGGGGAGATCGCTTGCAGGGTTATCAGGACCGCTCGCGCACTCGGCTACCGCACCGTCGCCGTGTATTCCGACGCCGATGCCCAGGCGCCCCATGTGGCGCTGGCCGATGAATCCGTGCGCATCGGCCCAGCACCGGCGGCAGAGAGTTATCTGTTGACCGATGCCTTGTTGACCGCCGCGCGCCTCACCGGTGCCGACGCCGTGCACCCAGGCTACGGCTTCCTGTCCGAACGCGCCGATTTTGCGCAGGCGTGCACGGGCGCCGGTCTCGTTTTCATCGGCCCGCCCGCAGCGGCCATTACCGCCATGGGCGACAAGGCCGTCGCCAAGCGGCGCATGGTGGAGGCTGGCGTGCCCTGCGCGCCCGGCTACCTGGGCGAGGACCAGAGCGACGAATGCCTGCTGCGCGAGGCCACCCGCTTACAAACCCCCTTGTTGGTCAAGGCCGTGAACGGCGGCGGCGGGCGCGGCATGCGCCTGGTGCGCGACCTGGCCGAGGTGCCCGAAGCCCTGGCGGGCGCCCGGCGCGAAGCCACCAGCGCCTTTGGCGACGGCACGCTGATGCTGGAGCGCCTGATCGAAGGCGGGCGCCATATCGAGATCCAGGTGTTTGCCGACGCGCATGGCAACGCCGTGCACCTGGGCGAGCGCGACTGCACGGCGCAGCGCCGGCGCCAGAAAGTGATTGAAGAAGCGCCCTCCCCCATCGTCTCGCCGCAGATGCGCGCGCAGATGGGGCACGATGCCGTGGCTGCCGCCCTGGCGGTGGGCTACCAGGGCGCGGGCACGGTGGAGTTCATCGTGGACAGCGGGAACCGCCACTACTTCCTGGAAATGAACACCCGCCTGCAGGTGGAGCACCCGGTGACCGAATGCGTGACCGGCCTGGACCTGGTGGAGTGGCAACTGCGTGTGGCGGCGGGTGAACCCCTGCCGCTGCAGCAGCAGGATATCCAACTGAACGGCCACGCAATTGAAGTGCGTCTCTACGCGGAGGACCCTTACAACGGCTTTGCCCCGCAAACCGGCCCGGTGGCGTTCTGGCGCCCGGAACTGGCGCTGGCAGGCCGCGCGCGGGGGCAATGCGCCTATGGTGAGATACGCATCGACGCCGGCATTCGGGAAGGTGGCGAGATCAGCCCCTGGTACGACCCCATGGTGGCCAAGCTGATCGCACACGGCCGCGACCGCAACGACGCCATCCGGCGCCTGAGGGCCGCGTTGGAAGACAGCCCGCTGCTCGGTGTGCGCAACAATGCGCGCTTTCTGCGCGACCTGCTGGACCACCCCGACTTTCGTGCGGCGCGCATGCACACCACCACCATCGACCAGTGGGTGCAAGACGGTGAGCCGCTGCTGCAAGCGCCGCTGGCCGATGCCCATACCTGGGCCTTGGCCGCCGCAGCACTGGTCGCGCAAACCTCGGGCACCTTCCGGCCCAACAGCGTGGCCGCCTGGAGCACCACGCTCAGCCTGCAAGGCACCACCGAAACCCAGGCCGTGCGCATCCGCCCCCACGGCGCGCAGGTGGCGGTGGAACTGGCCAGCGGCGAAGCCTTCGACTTTGAACACATCGCCTGGCAAGACCACTACCTGCACTACCGCCAGGGCGGTGTGCAGCGGCGGGCCCTGTGCCTGCTGCAAGGCGGGCGGGTGACGCTGGCTTTGGGCGCAGCGGTGTTTGTCTTTGAAGAAAAATCACCCTTCCCGCAGACCGATCAGACCCTCGACCCGCGCCAATTGCGTTCCCCCGTGGCGGGCACCGTCTGCGCCATCTCCGTCGCCGTGGGCGACCCGGTCAAGGCCGGCCAGCCGCTCGTCTGCGTCGAAGCCATGAAGATGGAAATGTGGCTCAGCGCCCGCGCGGATGGCACCGTCACCGCTCTGCATACCGAGCTGCGAGGCAGCGTGGCTGCAGGCAGCGTGCTGGCAGAACTTGAACTCACCCACGACGAGACCACGCCATGAGCCACGACAAAGCCATCCTCACCTGCGCCCTCACCGGCGTACTGACCAACCCCAAACAGCACCCCGTGCCTGTCACGCCTGAGCAGATGGCCGCACAGGCCCGCCAGGCATTCGACGCGGGCGCTTCCATCATGCACGTGCACGTCCGCGCTCAGCAAGAGGGCATGGGCCACATGCCCAGTTGGGATCCAGATGTGGCGCAGGACGTGGTGGACGCGATCCGCCAGGCCTGCCCCGGCGTCGTCATCAACCTGACCACGGGCGTCATCGGCAAGGACATCAGCGGGCCGCTCGCCTGCATCCGCCGCGTGCGCCCCGAAATCGCTGCCTGCAACGCCGGCAGCCTGAACTACCTCAAGCTCAAGGAAGACGGCAGCTGGGCCTGGCCACCCATGGTGTTCGACAACCCGGTGGCCAAGGTGCAGCAGTTTCTCGACGTGATGCAGGAGACCGGCACGCACCCCGAGTTCGAGTGCTTTGACGTGGGCATCGTGCGCTCGGTCACCATGTACATCAAGAACGGCATGCTGGGGCCCGACATGGGGCGCCCCGAATACAACCTGGTGATGGGCGTGGCCTCGGGTATGCCCTGCGATGCGCGCCTGCTCGAACTGCTGCCCGAGTGGATGGCACCGGGCGCCGTGTGGCAAACCACACTGATTGGCCGCCAGGAGATCTGGCCCGTGCACCAGAAGACGGCCGACCTGGGCGGCATGCTGCGCACCGGGCTGGAAGACACCTTCTACCTGCCCGACGGTAGCCGTGCCAGCGGCAACGGCCCGCTCATCGAAGCCCTTGCGCGATGCGCGCGGAACGCCAGGCGCGGCATCGCATCGCCTGCCGAGGCGCGGCAGATGCTGGGGCTGAAAGCCTGACCCTGCAGACCCTGGCCAAGGCCCCACCAGAAGGACCTGGCCACGCGCAGCCCCGCTGTGCCGGAGACCCACAAGAACGCGGAGACACACGCATGCCCATCACCCATGCCCAGAGAACGCCCCGAGCCGTCAGCGACTACCAATTCGCCAGTGTCCCAGCGCGCCTTTTGCGCACCGCTGCGCGCCAGCCCACGCATCCCGCCTACTGCGTGCGCGACGCCGCAGGCTGGCAGGCCACGAATTGGGGCGACTATGCCGCCCAGGCACGCCAGGCCGCGCGCGCCCTGGTGGCGCTGGGGGTACAGCCGGGCGATGCCGTATGCATCCTGGGCTTCAACCGGCCGGAATGGACCACCATGGATCTCGCCGCCATGATGGTGGGGGGCGTGGCCGCCGGTATCTACTGGAGCAGCGCAGCCAACGAAATCGCCTACATCGTCGAACACAGCGGCTGCACGGTGCTGCTGGTGGAAAACGTGCAGCAATGGCAGAAGGCAGCGTGCGAGCCACAGGCGCTGTCCCGCCTGCGCGCTGCGGTGATGATGCGGCGTGCCAGCACCGAAGCCCCTGCGCAAACCCCTGGCGGCATAGCCCCTCCCATGACCTGGGAGGCCTTCATGGCGCTCGGCGCCGGCATGGAGCACGATGCCGAGGTGCAGCAGCGCCTGGATGCCATCCAGGAAGGCGGCATTGCCACGCTGATCTACACCTCGGGCACCACGGGACACCCCAAGGCCGTGGAACTGACCCATGCCAACCTGAGCTGGACCTCTTCCGCCCTCTGTGCCGCCTTCGCCGTTGCGCCGCAGGACCGCCTGATTTCCTACCTGCCGCTGGCCCACGTGGCCGAGCAGATGGGCGCCATCTGCAACCATGTGCTGGCAGGCTACCAGCTGTACTTCGCCAACTCGCTTGAAACCCTGGGCGAGCACCTGCAGGAAGTGCACCCCACCATCTTCTTTGGTGTGCCCCGTGTCTGGGAAAAGATGCAGGTGGCAATCGCCACCAAGCTGAACGCCGCCACCGGCCCCAAGGCCGCCCTGGCGCGCTGGGCACTGCGGGCTGGGCGCGACTGGCATGCCAAGGCCCTGCAAGGCCAGCAGCCAGGCGCCTGGCTCGGTCTGAAGAAGCGCCTGGCGGGCAAGCTGGTGCACCACAAGGTGCAAAAGGCGCTGGGTTTCGACCAGGCGCGCATCCTGCTCTCGGGCGCTGCACCGATTTCCGTGGAGAACCTGCAGTTCTTCACCAGCCTGGACTTGCTCATCGGCGAGGTCTACGGCCAGTCGGAAGACAGCGGCCCCACCGCCATCAGCCTGCCGTGCTTCATCCGCATCGGAGCAGCAGGCAAGCCTCTGCCCGGCGTGCAGGTGCGCATTGCCGAGGACGGCGAAATCCTCGTCAAAGGGCCCAATGTGTTTGTGGGCTACCGCAGCCGCCCCGAAGCCACGGCCGAGGCCCTGCAGGACGGCTGGCTGCACAGCGGCGATCTGGGCCGCATCGACGCGGACGGTTTCATCTACGTCACCGGCCGCAAGAAGGATCTCCTCATCACCTCGGGCGGCAAGAACATCTCGCCGGGCAATATCGAGGCCGACCTGATGAACCTGCCCCTGGTGGAGCATGCCATCGTGGTGGGCGATTCGCGCCACTACCTGGCCGCGCTGCTCACGCTCAAACCTGACGTGCTGCGCGATTTTGCCCAGCAGCGCGGCTTGGCTGGCACGATGGAAGCTTGGTGCCGCAGCGCTGAAGTGAGTGAGGAATTGCAGCGCGGCGTGGATGCCGTCAACAGCCGGCAATCGCGCGTCGCGCACGTGCGCAAATTCAGCGTGCTTGCGGATGCGCTTTCCATCGACAACGGCTGCCTGACGCCGACACAGAAAATCCGCCGCAACGTCGTGCAGCGGCAGTACGCCGCGGAAATCGAGGCGCTTTACCGGGACGAGGCGGTGGGCTGAGCCTTGGCCGCACCCTGCCGACCGCTGTAGATCCACAGCCCTATGCCCGCCAGCACCATGGGCACGCACAGCCACTGCCCCATGCTCATGCCCAGCGACAGCAAGCCAAGGTAGTCGTCGGGCTCACGGAAGTATTCGGCCGTGAAGCGCAGCACGCCATAGCCAATGAGGAACGCTGCCGCCACGCGGCCGCGCGGCCGCTCGTGCCGCGCGAACAGCCAGAGCAGCACGAACAGCAACAGGCCTTCAAGCAGAAACTGGTAAATCTGCGAGGGATGGCGCGGCAGCATCGAACCACTCTGCGGAAACACCATGCCCCAGGGCAAATCAGGACTGGAGAAGCGCCCCCAGAGTTCGCCGTTGATGAAGTTGCCAATCCGCCCTGCCGCCAAGCCAGTGGGCACACAGGGTGCGACAAAGTCGGCCACCTCCAGCCACGGGCGCTTGCGTGAGTGGGCGAACCAGATCATCGAGGCGATGACACCCAGCAGCCCGCCATGAAAGCTCATGCCGCCCTTCCAGATGGCAAAAATTTCCAGCGGATGGCTGCCATAGAAACCAGGTTTGTAGAACAGGCAGTAGCCCAGACGCCCCCCCAGCACCACGCCGACGACGCCCAGAAACAAGATGTCTTCCACATCCTTGCGCGTCCAGGCGCGCGGGCCCGCCATGGAAGCAAACGGCTCGTGGTTCAGACGCAGCGTGCCCAACCACATGAAAAAGCCGAATGCGGCGAGATAGGTCAGGCCATACCAGTGGATGGCGAGCGGGCCAATTTGCAGGGCAATCGGATTGAAATGGGGATACATCAGCATGGTGGCCGGTATTGTGCCTGTGCCCACGCTTGCGCCTGCGCGATACTGGCGGCCACACACGAAGGAAACACCATGCAGGGCCATCCAGACGTTATTGCCTATTTCAAGGAACTGCTGCGCGGCGAACTGGCCGCCCGCGACCAATATTTCATCCACTCGCGCATCTATGAAGACCAAGGCCTCACGCGCCTCTTCACCCGCATGGACCACGAGATGCAGGAAGAGACCCAGCACGCCGACGCCCTGCTGCGCCGCATCCTGTTCCTGGGCGGCACGCCCGACATGCGGCCCCGAGAATTTGCCTTTGGCAGCACCGTGCCCGAGATGCTGCAAAAAGACTTGGCACTGGAATACGAAGTGCGCGCGGCCCTGCAAAAAGGCATGGCATTGTGCGAGAGCGTGGCCGACTACGTGGGCCGCGACCTGCTGCTGACCCAATTGCACGACACCGAGGAAGACCACGCCTACTGGCTGGAAAAGCAACTGGCCCTGATCGAGAAGCTTGGCCTGCAAAACTACCTGCAAAGCCAGATCGAAGAGACAGCCTGAGTAGCCTGGCAGGACGAAGAAAGTAGTTAAATCAGCCTCTAGCGCTTATGCAGAAAGCGTCAATAGCTATCAACTAAATAGCAAAAGGTTCGCCAACCAAGGCTGGCGAACCTCCCAGGGATGACCAGTCTTGGCCGCTTCAATCGTCCAGCAGCGACACGTCGCGCACGGCGCCCTTGTCGGCCGACATCACCAGCTTGGCATAGGCCTTGAGCGCACTTGAGACCTTGCGCGGGCGTGGCTGTGCCGGCTTCCAGCCCTTGGCGTCTTGCTCGACTCGGCGCTTGGCCAGTTCCTCGTCAGACACCAGCACGTTGATGCTGCGGTTCGGGATGTCGATGCGGATACGGTCGCCCGTGCGCACCAGACCAATCGCGCCACCGGCCGCCGCTTCGGGCGACGCATGGCCGATCGACAGGCCGGACGTACCGCCCGAAAACCGCCCATCGGTCAGCAGCGCGCAGGCCTTGCCCAGGCCCTTGGACTTGATGTAGCTCGTGGGGTAGAGCATTTCCTGCATGCCAGGGCCGCCCTTGGGGCCTTCGTAGCGCACGATGACCACGTCGCCGGCCTTCACTTTGTCGTCCAGGATGTTGGCCACGGCCTCGTCCTGCGACTCGACCACGTGCGCCGGACCTTCGAATACCAGCAGCGCATCGTCCACGCCGGCCGTCTTGACCACGCAGCCGTTCAGGGCGATGTTGCCGGTCAGCACGGCCAAGCCACCTTCTTGCGAGAAGGCATGGTCGTAGGCACGGATGCAGCCGTCCTTGCGGTCCATGTCGAGGCTGGGCCAGCGGGCGTTCTGGCTGAAGGCCACCTGGGTGGGAATGCCACCGGGGCCGGCCAGGTAGAAAGTCTTGACAGCCTCGGACGGATGGCGGGCGATGTCCCATTCGTCCAGCGCATCCTTCATGGTTTTTGCGTGCACCGTGGGCGTGTCGGTATGCAGTTTGCCAGCTCGGTCGAGCTCACCGAGGATGGCCATGATGCCGCCTGCGCGGTGCACGTCTTCCACGTGGTACTTGTCGGTGTTGGGCGCCACCTTGCACAGCTGCGGCACCGTGCGCGAGAGGCGGTCAATGTCCGCCATGGTGAACTCGATTTCGGCCTCCTGCGCGATGGCCAGGATGTGCAGGATGGTGTTGGTCGAGCCGCCCATGGCGATATCCAGCGCCATGGCGTTCTCGAACGCCTTGAAGCCCATGGAACGCGGGAGCACGCTGGCGTCGTCCTGTTGGTAGTAGCGCTGGCACAGCTCGACGACCAGACGGCCAGCGCGCTTGAACAGCGCTTCGCGATCGGCGTGTGTGGCCACCAAGGTACCGTTACCAGGCAGCGAGAGGCCCAGCGCCTCGGTCAGGCAGTTCATCGAATTGGCCGTGAACATGCCCGAGCAGGAACCGCAGGTGGGGCAGGCAGAGCGCTCCACCTCGGCCACCTCGGCATCGGACACCTTGTCGTCCGCCGCCATCACCATGGCGTCGATCAGGTCGAGCTTTCTGACCGTGATCGAACGGGCCGCTGGCGTGGCCGACTGCACCTTGCCCGCTTCCATCGGGCCACCGGAGACAAACACCACGGGGATGTTCAGCCGCATGGCGGCCATCAGCATGCCGGGGGTGATCTTGTCGCAGTTGGAGATGCACACCATGGCGTCGGCGCAATGGGCGTTGACCATGTACTCGACCGAGTCGGCAATGATGTCGCGGCTGGGCAGCGAATACAGCATGCCGTCGTGGCCCATGGCGATGCCGTCGTCCACGGCAATGGTGTTGAATTCCTTGGCCACACCGCCCGCCGCCTCAATCTCGCGCGCCACCAACTGGCCGAGGTCTTTCAGGTGCACGTGGCCGGGAACGAACTGGGTGAAGGAGTTGACCACGGCGACGATGGGTTTCTGAAAATCATCGTCTTTCATGCCAGTGGCACGCCACAGGGCGCGGGCGCCAGCCATGTTGCGGCCGGCGGTGGAAGTCTTGGAACGGTAAGCGGGCATCGTTGAGTTGGGCGAATGGTTACTGGGAGGTCGCGTTTAATTATCCTTTAGCCGTTGCGCTGCCACCGGACATATCAGGCCCGGTGCAAGAACAGCAGCAGACTGCAAACGCGTGGCACCCCACGCCATGGCTCTCCCCTCTCCAATGAAAAGGTACTCCATGAGCGACAACAAGGTCATCCCCATCCGGCCCGTGAATGAACGCAGCGCCCACATCACGCAAGGCAAATCGCGTGCGCCCAACCGCTCCATGTACTACGCCATGGGCTACCAGGAGTCCGATTTCTCCAAACCCATGGTCGGCGTGGCCAACGGCCACAGCACCATCACGCCCTGCAATTCGGGCTTGCAGAAGCTGGCAGATGCCGCTATCGAAGGCATCGAGGAAGCGGGCGGCAATGCCCAGGTGTTTGGCACACCCACCATTTCGGACGGTATGGCGATGGGCACCGAGGGCATGAAGTACAGCTTGGTGAGCCGCGAAGTCATCAGCGACTGCATCGAGACCTGCGTGCAGGGCCAATGGATGGACGGCGTGGTGGTGATTGGCGGCTGCGACAAGAACATGCCCGGCGGCCTGATGGGCATGCTGCGCGCCAATGTGCCCGCCATCTACGTCTACGGCGGCACCATTCTGCCGGGGCGCTACCAGGGCAAGGACCTGAACATCGTCAGCGTCTTCGAGGCCGTGGGCGAAAACGCTGCGGGGAAACTGAGTGACCACGATCTGCATGAGATCGAAAAGCGTGCCATCCCCGGCACCGGCTCCTGCGGCGGCATGTACACGGCCAATACCATGTCGAGTGCGTTTGAAGCCCTCGGCATCAGCCTGCCCTACTCGTCCACCATGGCCAACCCGCACGACGAAAAGCGCAATTCGGCCAAGGAGTCGGCCCGCGTGCTGATCGAGGCCATCAAGAAGAACATCAAACCGCGCGATATCGTGACGCGCAAGAGCATCGAAAACGCCGTGGCCGTCATCATGGCGATTGGCGGTTCGACCAACGCCGTGCTGCACTTTCTTGCCATCGCGCATGCGGCCGAGGTGGAATGGACCATCGACGACTTCGAACGCGTGCGCCAGAAAACCCCGGTGCTGTGCGATCTTAAGCCCAGCGGCCAGTATCTGGCAGTGGATCTGCACCAGGCCGGCGGCATTCCGCAGGTCATGAAGATGCTGCTAGGCGCAGGGCTTCTGCATGGCGACTGCCTGACGATTACCGGCCAGACCATTGCCGAAGTGCTCAAGGACGTGCCCGACGCGCCGCGCGCCGACCAGAACGTGATTCGCCCCATCGACAAGCCCATGTACGCGCAAGGGCACCTGGCGATCCTCAAGGGGAATCTCAGCCCCGAAGGCGCGGTGGCCAAGATCACCGGCTTGAAAAATCCGGTGATTACCGGCCCGGCGCGCGTGTTTGATGACGAGCAATCGGCCCTGCAGGCGATTCTCGACGGCAAGATCGTCGCGGGCGACGTGATGGTGCTGCGCTACCTCGGCCCCAAGGGCGGGCCTGGCATGCCGGAGATGCTGGCACCGACGGGCGCGCTGATCGGCGCAGGCCTGGGCGAGAGCGTCGGCTTGATTACCGACGGGCGTTTTTCCGGCGGCACCTGGGGCATGGTGGTGGGCCACGTTGCGCCAGAAGCGGCGGCCGGCGGCACGATTGCCTTCGTGTACGAGGGCGACTCGATCACCATCGACGCGCACCGGCTGATTCTGGAACTCAACGTCCCCGAGGCCGAAATCGCCCGGCGCCGCGCGCTCTGGCAAGCGCCTGCACCACGCTACCGGCGAGGCGTACAGGCCAAGTTCGCCTTCAATGCCGCAAGCGCCAGCAAGGGTGCGGTACTCGACAACTATTGAGGATCAAAAAACAAAAGCGTCCGGAGCACGCTCCAGACGCTTTTCGTGTGTGGCGAAGCAACAACCTCAACGCGGACGGCGTGGGCGAATACCCATGGCCTCCTTGTTCCGGTCAATGCGCTCCTGCTTGCGCTGGTCCATTTTTTCCATGGCTTTGCGTTTGGTATAGCCTGTGCTGTCAGCCCAAGCCCACCACAAAAGCGTTACAGCAAACGGGGACAGCACCCACCACCAGGACCATGTGGCGACGGGGTTGATCTCAAGATACTTGAGAAGCACAAGAAGAATGCCAAGACCAAGTGCGTACATGATGTTCCTCAATAATGAATGTGGGATTCCCCATTGCTCCACCTGGAGTCATTACAATCATCTTTGCAGCAATGTAACCCAACGAAGGAACCACCACCATGATGAAACGCACCCTGCTTGCTTTCGCGATCACCGTGTCTGTTGCCGCTCCGGCAATGGCCGACGACGGCCTCGCTCTCGCCCAATCGAAAAACTGCCTAGCCTGCCACGCCGTCGACAAGAAGGTGGTCGGTCCTGCTTACAAGGACGTGGCCAAGAAATTCGCAGGCCAAAAGGACGCTGTGGCCATGCTGACCGACAAGATCATGAAGGGCAGCCAAGGCGTGTGGGGTCCGGTGCCCATGCCCCCAAACACGCAGGTCAACGCGGCCGAGGCCAAGCAACTGGCAACCTGGGTGCTGTCGCTCAAGTAAGCCTGACAACGCCTTCGGGCGTTTGACGCCTCACGGCTGCCCTGTTGCACACAGGGCAGCCGTTATTTTTTGGGCCCCTGCTTATGCGTGCTCATTCGACGGCCCGCCCCGGCGCACGCAACTGGTGCTCCAGCTGCCCCACGCAAGCAGCCATGGTGTTGTCCGATTCATTGGCCCGCGCCAAGAGGCGTGACTCAAGCGTCTCGATGCGTGCCATCAGTGCCGAATGGGTTTCCTGGCTTTGCTTGTGCAGGAAGGTCTTCATTTCGGTGAAGCGCGAGGCCTCGGCCTTGTCGGCAAGCTCTCGCTGTGCCTGCATCTCCTTGCCGTGTCGGCGCGTCTCCAGCAGCACGGACCCTTGCAGCCACAGGACATAGGCGATAAACAAGGCGGTCAGCAGCGTGGTCAGGGCCAGCATCACCATACCCAAGGGCGCCTCGACCGTGACAACACCCAGAGACATGGGCGCTGGCGCTGCAAGCGTCGCCCAGTTGAGGAATGCCAGCGCCGCCATGGCAGCCATGGTGAGCATGAGCAACAGAGATCGCAGGTTCATGGTGTCCTCGCAGTCTGCACAAATTTGCGCACAACACAGCGCACCCCGGACTTGTACCCGATTCTGTCCGCGTGCAACACCTCGCCAACGAAATTTGGCTCAGGGCAATGCTGAACAAGTCCCTCACGCCCCGCGCATCCGTCCCTCGGGCCGTCTGCGGCGTTGCAAATCCTCGCCATAGCTGCGGCTATGGCTGCGGTTTGCGCCTTGCATCCCATCCCGATGCACGGCGCGCGTCATCGCGGCGACTTATTCAGCATCGCCTCAGTTGGCCTGGGCCAACTGAGCTGTACAGAGGATTTTTCTGCTGCTTCGCATCGCTGCGCGGCAGGAGTACTTCAAACTCCGCCAGCGCTGCACACTGGCGCCATTCGGCGCCTTCTGGATCAGTTGGACTGGGCCAACTGTTCCAGAATTGCGGGATTCTCCAGCGTGCTGGTGTCCTGGGTGATGGCTTCGCCCTTAGCGATAGAGCGCAGCAGGCGGCGCATGATCTTGCCGCTGCGCGTCTTGGGCAGGTTATCGCCAAAGCGGATGTCCTTGGGCTTGGCGATGGGACCAATTTCCTTGGCCACCCAGTCGCGCAGTTCCTTGGCGATCTGCTTGGCTTCCTCGCCCGTGGGACGGCTGCGCTTCAAGACGACAAAGGCGCAGATGGCCTCGCCCGTGAGATCGTCCGGGCGGCCCACCACGGCGGCTTCGGCAACCAAATCCGTCTTGGCCACCAGAGCAGATTCGATTTCCATCGTGCCCATGCGGTGTCCGGAGACATTCAGCACGTCGTCGATGCGGCCAGTGATGCGGAAGTAGCCGCGATCGGCCGAGCGCACGGCGCCATCCCCCGCGAGATAGGTCTTGCCGCCCATTTCATCGGGGAAATAGCTCTTCTTGAAACGCTCCGGGTCGCCCCAGATGGTGCGGATCATGCTCGGCCAAGGGCGCTTGATGACCAGCATGCCGCCGGAGCCGTTGGGGATGTCGTTCCCCGTTTCGTCCACGATGGCGGCCATGATGCCGGGCAGCGGCAAGGTGCAGCTGCCGGGCACCAGCGGCGTGGCGCCGGGCAGCGGGGTAATGACGTGGCCGCCGTTTTCGGTCTGCCAGAAAGTGTCCACCACCGGGCAGCGCTCGCCGCCAACGTTCTTGTAGTACCACATCCAGGCTTCGGGGTTGATGGGCTCGCCCACGCTGCCCAGAATGCGCAGGCTCGACAAATCCGAACGGTCGGGGTGCACGACCGGATCGGCCTCGGCCGCCTTGATCAGCGAGCGGATGGCCGTGGGCGCCGTGTAGAACACGGTGCACTTGTGGCGCTCGATCATCTGCCAGAAGCGACCAGCGTTCGGGTAGGTGGGGATGCCTTCAAAAATAATCTGCGTGGCACCTGCCGCCAGAGGTCCATACGTGACGTAGGTATGGCCGGTGATCCAGCCGATGTCGGCCGTACACCAGAACACGTCGCTGGGCTGGAGGTCGAAGGTCCAATCCATCGTCACCTTGGCCCACATCAGGTAGCCGGCGGTGCTGTGCTGCACGCCCTTGGGCTTGCCGGTGGAGCCGGAGGTATAGAGGATGAAGAGCGGATGCTCGGCGCCCACGGCAACCGGCTCGCAGTGGTCGGATTGGCCTTGCATCGCCTGACTGAACGTCAGGTCACGCCCGGCCACCATGTTGCACGCGGTCTTGGTGCGCTCGAACACCAGCACATTGCGCACCTTCTCGCAACCCCCCATGGAGAGGGCTTCGTCGATGATGGCTTTGAGCGGCAACTCCTTGCCGCCACGCAATTGGGCATTGGCAGTAATGACGACGCTGGCGCCCACGTCAATGACGCGTTCGTGCACGGCCTTGGCCGAAAAACCGCCAAACACCACGCTGTGGATGGCGCCCAGGCGCGCGCAGGCCTGCATGGCCACCACGCCCTCGATGGTCATGGGCATGTAGATCAAGACCCGATCGCCCTTGACCACGCCGAGCGCCTTGAGCGCATTGGCAAAGCGGCTGACGCGGCCCAGCAGCTCCTTGTAGCTGACACGGGTTATCGCGCCGTCATCGGCCTCGAAAATGATCGCCGTCTTGTTCTCGGCGGCCGTGCCCATGTGGCGATCCAGGCAGTTGGCCGAGGCATTGAGCTCGCCGTCTGCGTACCACTGGTAGAACGGCGCATTGGATTCGTCCAGCGTCTGCGTGAACGGCTTGGTCCACTGCAGGTGTTCGCGGCCGAGCCGCGCCCAGAAACCTTCGTAGTCCGCGGCTGCTTCGGCGCACAAGGCCTCATAGGCGGGCATGCCGGAGATGCGCGCGGCCTTTACCGTCGCTTCGCTGGGGGGAAAAACACGGTTCTCGACGAGGGTGGATTCAATGGCAGACGAAGGCGCGCTCATGGGGGGAAGTCTCCTGAAAGTCATGGGGATGGCTCCCGCCAATGTCGGCGCTGGCACTTACAACGCACTGACGGGCCCTGTTGGCCCGCGCGCTTGCCTCTACAGGGCGAGTCGTGCGCGAGCTGAGCGGTATTGTGCCCGCAAGCGATCCACCAAAATAGCCGTGCTGGTGATCTCGGTCACTGCACCTATGCCTTGGCCACAGCCCCAGATGTCTTTCCAGGCCTTCTTGGCATCACCGCCAAAATTCATCTTGCTCGGATCGGACTCGGGCAGGTGGTCTGGGTCCATGCCGGCAGCGCGGATGGAAGGCGCCAGGTAGTTGCCATGCACGCCGGTGAAGAGGTTGCTGTAGACGATATCGTCGGAGTTGCCGTCCACGATGGCCTGCTTGTAGGCGTCGCTGGCGCGCGCCTCCTCGGTAGCAATGAAGGCCGAGCCGATGTAGGCGAAATCGGCCCCCAGGGCCTGGGCGGCCAGTATGGCGTCGCCGGTGGCGATCGCGCCACTGAGGGCAATGGGGCCATCAAACCATTGGCGGATTTCCTGGATCAGCGCGAACGGGCTCTTGACGCCCGCATGGCCCCCCGCACCGGCAGCGACCGCAATCAGGCCATCGGCACCCTTCTCGATCGCCTTGTGCGCGAACTTGTTGTTGATGATGTCGTGCAGCACGATGCCGCCCCAGCTGTACACGGCCTGGTTCACGTCCTCGCGCGCACCCAGGCTGGTGATGACGATGGGCACCTTGTATTTGGCGCACACCTGCATGTCGTGCTCCAGCCGGTCGTTGCTCTTGTGCACGATCTGGTTGATGGCGAACGGCGCCGCAGGCTGCTCCGGGTGCGCCTTGTCCCAGGCAGCCAGGGTTTCGGTGATTTCGGCCAGCCACTCGTCCAACTGCTCGGCGGGGCGGGCATTGAGCGCCGGCATGGAACCCACGATGCCCGCCTTGCACTGCGCGATGACCAGCTTGGGGTTGCTGATGATGAACAGCGGCGAGCCAATCACGGGAAGCGAGAGATGCTGCAAAACAGGGGGAAGCTTGGGCATGGCACTCAAAATTTAGGTAAAAATAGCTTCTACCGCTTATGTACAAAGCGCTAGAAGCTATCTATTCAATAGCAAATCTGGCTCAGAATGCGTCCAGGGCAAGCGCGTTCACGCTGCCCGCGCCGGCCACGATGGCGTCCCGCATGCCAGGCACCGCGCTCAGCACATGGTCGGCGTAGAACTGCGCAGTCACTATCTTGGCCTGCATGAAGGCGCTGTCCTGTCCCTTGTGCAACAGCGCATCGGCCACGAGCAGCGAGCGTGCCAGTTGCCAACCCGCTACCAACCGGCCCGCCAGCAGCAGATACGGAACGCTGCCAGCGAAGGCCGCGTTGGGGGACGACTTGGTATTTTTGACGACGAAATCGACCACGTCGAGGTAGGCCAGGCGCGCGGCCTCAAGGCGCACCGCCACGGTTTGCGCGGCGGCACTGCTGCTGGCGTGCAGTTCCTGTTCGGTCTTGGCGATCTGCGCGGCGATGGCGTGGGCCACGGCCCCACCATCGCGCGCCGTCTTGCGGCCCACCAGGTCGTTGGCCTGGATGGCGGTCGTGCCTTCGTAGATGGTGAGAATGCGCGCGTCGCGGTAGTACTGCGCCGCGCCGGTTTCCTCGATGAAACCCATGCCGCCATGCACCTGCACGCCCAGGCTGGCCACCTCGATACCCATCTCGGTGCTGTAGCCCTTGACCAGCGGCACCATGAATTCGTAGAAAGCAGCGTTGTCCTTGCGCACCTGCGCATCGGCATGGTGGTGCGCGGCGTCGTAGGCAGCCGCCGCCACGGTGGCCATGGCGCGGCAGCCCTCGGTGTGGGCGCGCATGGTCATCAGCATGCGGCGCACGTCTGGGTGGTGAATGATGGTGGCGCTCTCCTTCATGCTGCCATCCACCGGCCGGCTCTGTACGCGGTCGCGCGCATAAGCCACGGCCTTCTGGTAGGCGCGCTCGGCAATGGCAATGCCCTGCATGCCGACGGCGTAGCGCGCGGCATTCATCATGATGAACATGTATTCCAGGCCACGGTTTTCCTCGCCCACCAGATACCCGATGGCGCCTCCATGGTCGCCAAACTGCAGCACGGCGGTGGGGCTGGCCTTGATGCCCAGCTTGTGCTCGATGCTGACGCAGTGCGCGTCGTTGCGCGCGCCCAGCGTGCCATCGGCGTTGACCAAAAACTTGGGCACCACGAACAGGCTGATGCCCTTGACGCCTTCGGGCGCGCCCTGCACGCGGGCCAGCACCAGATGGACGATGTTCTCGGCCATATCGTGGTCACCATAGGTGATGAAAATCTTGGTGCCGAAAACCTTGTAGGTGCCGTCGCCCTGCGGCTCGGCACGCGTGCGCACCAATGCCAGGTCAGACCCCGCCTGTGGCTCGGTGAGGTTCATGGTGCCGGTCCATTCGCCGGTCACCAGCTTTTCGAGGTAGGTCGTCTTGAGCGCATCGCTGCCCGCAGTCAGCAAGGCCTCAATGGCGCCGTCGGTCAGCAGCGGGCACAGCGCAAAGCTCATGTTGGCGCTGTTGATCATTTCGATGCAGGCCGCGCCAATCGTCTTGGGCAGGCCCTGGCCGCCAAAGCCTTGCGGGTGCTGCAGGCCCTGCCAGCCGCCTTCGGCGTACTGGCGGAACGCCGCCTTGAAGCCCGGTGTGGTCTGTACCGCGCCGTCTTTGAACGCTGAAGGGTTCTGGTCGCCCTCCCAGTTGAGCGGCGCCAGCACGCCTTCGGCCAGTTTGGCGCACTCTTCGAGCACCGCCTGGGCGGTGTCCAGGCCTGCATCCTCAAAACCGGGCAGCTGCGCCACCTGTTCAATGTGAGCCAGGTGCTCGATGTCGAAAAGCATGTCCTTGATCGGGGCGGTGTAACTCATGCGGTCTCCGGGAGGCGTCAAAATTGTGAAAAAAAAGGCACCGCCAGCGATGCCTTTTGGGTTGGCAAAGCGCGTTTACAGCGCCTTGACCAGCTCGGGAATGGCGGTGAACAGATCGGCTTCCAGGCCATAGTCGGCCACGCTGAAAATCGGCGCTTCGGCGTCCTTGTTGATCGCAACGATCACCTTGGAATCCTTCATGCCGGCCAGGTGCTGGATGGCCCCCGAGATGCCTGCGGCAATGTAGAGCTGCGGCGCGACGATCTTGCCGGTCTGGCCCACCTGCAAATCGTTGGGTGCGTAGCCCGCATCCACTGCAGCGCGGCTGGCACCAATGGCGGCGCCCAGCTTGTCGGCCAGGGGCGTCATCACTTCGTCGAACTTTTCCTTGCTGCCCAGCGCCCGGCCACCCGAGACGATGATCTTGGCGGCCGTCAGGTCGGGGCGGTCGTTCTTGGAGATTTCGCTGCCCACAAAGCTGCTCTTGCCGGCATCTGCCGCAGCGTCGATTTTTTCGACGCTGGCGCTGCCACCGGTAGCGGCTGCGGCATCAAAGCCTGTCGTGCGCACCGTGATGACTTTGGTTGCGTCGGCACTTTGCACCGTGGCAATGGCATTGCCGGCATAGATGGGGCGCTCGAAGGTGTCTGGGCTGTCCACCTTGCTGATTTCACTGATTTGCGCAACGTCGAGCTTGGCAGCCACGCGCGGCGCGACGTTCTTGCCACTGGCGGTAGCGGCAAACAGGATGTGGCTGTAGTTACCGGCGACGGCAAGCACTTGCGCGGCGACGTTTTCGGCCAGGCCGTGCTCCAAACCAGCGGCGTCGGCGTGCAATACCTTGCTGACGCCGGCGATCTTGGCGGCGGCTTCGGCGGCGGCGCCGGCATTGTGGCCGGCCACCAGGACGTGAACCTCACCGCCGCATTGCGCAGCGGCGGTAACGGTGTTGAGCGTTGCGCCCTTGAGGCTCGTGTTGTCGTGTTCTGCAATAACGAGTGCGGTCATGAATTCCCCTTGATCGGTTGGGGACAGCGCGTGCGGCTACGCCGCTTTCGTCTGTCCCGCAAAGTTTCAGATTACTTTGGCTTCGTTCTTGAGCTTGTCGACCAAGGTGGCCACGTCAGGCACCTTGATGCCGGCGCCGCGCTTGGGCGGCTCGCTGACCTTGAGCGTCTTGAGGCGCGGCTTCACGTCGACGCCAAGGTCCTCGGGCTTGAGGTTCTCCAGCGGCTTCTTCTTGGCCTTCATGATGTTGGGCAGCGTGACGTAGCGCGGCTCGTTCAGGCGCAGGTCGGTGGTGACCACCGCCGGCAACGTGAGCGACAGCGTTTCGGCGCCGCCGTCGATTTCGCGCGTCACGCTGACCTTGTCGGCGGAAAGTTCCACCTTGCTGGCGAACGTGGCCTGGGGCAGGTCGCACAGGGCAGCGAGCATCTGGCCGGTCTGGTTGGCATCGTCATCAATGGCCTGCTTGCCCAGAATGATGAGCTGGGGCTGCTCTTTGTCGACCAAAGCCTTGAGCAGCTTGGCGACTGCCAAGGGCTGCAGCTCTTCGTTCGTTTCGACCAGGATCGCACGGTCGGCGCCGATGGCCATGGCGGTACGCAAGGTTTCCTGGCACTGGGCCACGCCACAAGAAACCGCAATCACTTCGGTGACGAGGCCCTTTTCCTTCAGACGCACAGCCTCCTCGACGGCGATTTCGTCAAAGGGGTTCATGCTCATCTTGACGTTGGCAATGTCCACACCGCTGTTATCCGACTTCACACGGACTTTCACGTTGTAGTCCACCACGCGCTTGACAGGGACCAAGACCTTCATTGCTGCGGCTCCTAGAGTTGGTTGAATTGACGTTACGTAAACTGGAGCATTCTATGACGGGCGCCATGCACAACTGGAAAAAAGGCGGCACCAGAAAAAAAGAACGATCGTGCTTTTTAAATTATAGGGCACTTGCAGAGGCCTGTGCCGAGTCGGGTGGAACATTCGGCACTGTCGCCTCGCCGGCCGCCTGTGCGTCAGCGCCCAAACCCTGGATGTGCACCACCCGCTGCGGGAAGGGAATGTCGATGCCATGCGCGCGCAGCGCCCGCAAAATGGCGAGGTTGATGTCCGAGCGCAGCGACAGCGTGCCGTTTTCGGGGTCCACGATCCAGAAGCCCAGCGTGAACTCCAGCCCATCGGCGCCAAAAGCCGAGAGCGCAGCCGAAGGGCCAGGATCCTTGAGCACACGCGGGCTGGCAAAAGCCGCTTCGCACAGCAAGCGCATGACCAGATCGACGTCGCTGTCGTAGCCCACACTCACCACCGTGGACTGCCAGACGCGCGGATCCGCCAGCGAGAGGTTCTCGACGCGCTGCGAAATCAACATCTCGTTGGGCACGATGGATTCGCGCCCGCCTGGTGACCGGATCACGGTGTAGCGCCCGGTGATGTCGGTAATGCGCCCTTCGAAACCATCAACCCGCACGTTGTCGCCAATGCGCACGCTGCGCTCGGCCAGGATGACGAAGCCGCTGACATAGTTGGCGGCGAGCTTTTGCAGGCCCAGGCCAATGCCCACGCCCACGGCGCCACCCAGAACCGAAAGCGCCGTCAGGTCAATGCCGGCCGCCGAGAGCGCAAACATCAGCCCGACGAAGAGCAGCAGCGCCCGAATGGCATTGCTCAGCGCCTTGCGCAGCGAAAGCCCGCTGCCAGTGGCCGAGCGCAGCAGCCAGGCTTCGAGCACGGAAGACACCCACAGCGCTGCCAGTAACACGATGCCAGCCGTGATGGCGCCTTCAAGCACCGTCCGCACCGACATCTCCGAGCTGCCCATCTTCCAGCGAATGCGGTCCAGTGCGTCGAGGACCCGCGGCAGCACCCCCGTCACCCAGAGCACCATGGCGCCCCAGGCCAGCCAGGAAATGGTGCGTTCGATATCGCCCAGCCAATGGGCTTGCGGAAACGCCGCGTGCAGCACCTTGGCGCCCGTGCGAATCACCGCCAGTGACATCAGCGCCGGTATCACCAGGCGAAACACCGCCAGGGGAATGTGGTCGTCCAGCAGATTGCGGGCCACGTAGCCAAAGACCAGCAGCACCAGGGGAAACAGCGCCCCGTCAAGCAGCTTCCGTCCAAACAGGATGGAATCGGGGTTGCGTTGCCCGCTCAAACGGCGCAGCAGCGCCACAAACAGCCAGGCCAGCACCAGCGACGCCAGCGCAGCGCCCAATTCGACCAGCACCGTGGGCTGGGTCAGTGCAACCAGCTTGCGGCCCAGTTCATCGAGCAGCGGGCCTTTTTCGGTCATCAGGTCTTCCAGCCCGGTTTGCGTTTTTCAGCAAAGGCGCGTGCGCCTTCCTGGGCCGCCTCGTCCATCATGTTCACGGCCATGGTCTGGCCGGCGATCTGGTAGGCGGCTTCGAGGCCCAACTCACGCTGGCGGTACACCAAGGCCTTGCCCATGGTGACGGCAGCACGGGGCTTCTCGACGATGGACTGCACCAGGCGCTCGACCTCGGCGTCCAGCGCGTCAAGGGGCACCACGCGGTTGACCAGGCCCTCGCGCAGCGCCGTCTGCGCGTCAATAAAGTCGCCCGTGAGCAGCATTTCCATGGCGCGCTTGACCGGCACGTTGCGCACCAGCGGCACGCTGGGCGTGGCGCAGAACAGGCCGTAGTGGATGCCGCTGGTGGCAAACGTGGCACCCTCGGCCGCCACGGCCAGATCGCACTGGGCGACCAGTTGGCAGCCCGCTGCCGTGGCCATGCCGTGCACCCGCGCAATCACTGGCACCGGGAGCTGATGGAGGGACAGCATCATGCGGCTGCACTGGGTAAAGAGCTGCTGGTACCAGGCCAGATCGGGGTGCGCCGCCATGTCCTTGAGGTTGTGGCCGGCGCAAAAGGCCTTGCCGGCACCTGCCAGCACCACCACCCGCACCGTGTCATCGCCTGCCAGGCCATTGAGCGCCTCTTGCAGAGCGGCGAGCATCTCAGAGCCCAGCGCATTGAAGCGTGCCGGATCGTTGAGGGTCAGCGTGACGACGCCACGCGCGTCCTTGGTAACTTGCAGCAAATTGACAGATTCCGACATTGACATACTCCTACCGCGCCGCGCAAGCCGCAGCGTTCAAAAATAGCACAGCGCCCACCAGCGACCGCCGCGCAAGGGCCGCCCCGCCGCGCTGGCGGTGTCCCCCCTTCCGCGTTGCGCAGCAATGCAAGAGAAGGGGGAAGCGGCGCAGCCGCTCAGGGGGTTGTTCACAAATCCGCAAGCACGCGCAGATGGGCCTCGACACTCAAGGCCAGCGCGCGCATCACGTAGCCGCCTTCCAGGCACGAGACGATACGGCCATTGCAAAAACGGCGTGCGACATCTTTGATGCGCTGGGTAATCCAGGCGTAGTCCTGCTCGGTCAGGCCCATCTGGCCCATGTCGTCGTCGCGGTGGGCGTCGAAGCCGGCGCTGATGAAAATCATCTCGGGCTTGAAGGCTTCCAGCCGCGGAATCCACATGATCTCGATGAGCTCGCGTACTTCCATGCCCTTGGTATAGGCCGGCACGGGCACATTGACCATGTTGGCCGCTGGCGACTGGTCTCCGGTGTAGGGGTAGAACGGGTGCTGGAAGAAACTCACCATCAGCGCGCGCTCGTCCCCCGCGAGGATGTTCTCGGTCCCGTTGCCGTGGTGCACGTCGAAATCGACCACGGCCACGCGCTTGAGCTGGTGGCGCTCCAGCGCATACTTGGCCGCTATCGCCACGTTGTTGAAAAAGCAGAAGCCCATGGCCTTGTCGCGGCAGGCGTGGTGGCCCGGCGGGCGTATGGCGCAAAAGGCGTTTTCCAGCTCTCCCGCTATCACCGCATCGGTAGCGGCCATGGCCGCGCCGGCGGAGCGCAGCGCGGCCTTCCAGGTGTGCACGTTGATGGAAGTGTCGGGGTCCATCTGGGTGTGCGAGGGGCCGCCCGCATCCATTTCCTCGCGCAGCCAGTCGGTCAGGCCGCGCAGCGAGGCGATATGCAGGCGCGTGTGGGCCAGCTCGATGTCGGCCAGGGCGGCTTCCGGCGCTTCGAAATGCTCCAGCGCATCGGACACCCCGGTGATCAAGAGCCGGTCTTCGATGGCATCGAGCCGCTCGGGGCATTCGGGATGGCCAGGGCCCATCTCGTGCTTTTTGCAATCACGGTGGGTGAAATAACCCGTCTTGCCCATACTTTTGTCTCCCCGCTCGAGTCTGCTGCGGTTTTTCGGATAACGTCACGGGATGCAAGCGCAGCCCAAAATTCAGTCGATTCTTGATCAGCTTAACACGGTGATTGTGGGCAAAACGGCCCGCGTACAAGACTGCGTGGCCTGCCTGCTCGCTGGCGGCCACCTGCTCATCGAAGACGTGCCCGGCGTCGGCAAAACCACGCTGGTGCACGCGCTGGCCCACACCTTCGGCCTGCAGTTTTCACGCGTGCAGTTCACCGCCGACCTGATGCCCAGCGACCTGCTCGGCGTCTCGGTCTACGAGCGCGAGCGCGAGGGCTTTGTTTTTCACCCTGGCCCGGTGTTCACCCAGGTGCTGCTGGCCGACGAGATCAACCGCGCCAGCCCCCGCACGCAGAGTGCGCTGCTCGAAGCCATGGAGGAAAAGCAGGTCAGCGTCGAAGGCGAAACCCGCGCCCTGCCCCAGCCCTTCTTCGTCATCGCGACGCAGAACCCGCACGACCAGATCGGCACTTACCTGCTGCCGGAGTCGCAGCTTGACCGCTTTTTGATGCGCATCTCGCTCGGCTACCCCGACCGCGCGGCCGAGCGCCTGCTGCTGGCGGGCGAGGACCGGCGCGAGATGGCGAGCAGCATGCTGCCGCTGCTGTCGGGCGAAGACCTGGCCGCGCTGCAGCGCCAGGTGCAGGCGGTGCATGTGTCCGAGCCGCTGCTGGCCTATGTGCAGGATTTGATTGCCGCCACGCGCTCGGGCCGCTGGTTCCTGCAGGGCCTCTCGCCGCGCGCCGGTATTGCCCTGGTGCGCGCCGCCAAGGCGCAGGCCTTGATCAGCGGGCGCGACTACGTGGCGCCCGACGACGTGCAAGCCATCCTGCCGCAGACCATTGCGCACCGCCTGATGCCCGTGGGTGATGCGGGCCGGGGCGCCATCGAGCAGGTGCGCGCCATGGTGGAAGCAATTCCCCTCCCCTGAAAAGGCGCTTGTCCGTGCCAGATCTGGCTGCCGCTCGCACCCCCCTCCACCTGGCCGCGCGCCTGAACCCGGCGGCCATGGTGCGGCGGCGCTTTCGCGCCTGGTGGATGGCGCGCCTGCCGCGCACCGACACCACCCTGCTGACGCAGCGCAACGTCTACATCCTGCCCACGGGGGCGGGCTGGATGCTGGCGCTGACGCTGCTGGTGCTGCTGGTGGCGTCCATCAACTTCCAGCTCAACCTCGGCTATTTGCTCACCTTTCTGCTGGCCGGAAGCGCCGTGGCCGGCATGCATGTCTGCCACGCCACGCTGCGCGGCTTGTCCTTGCACCTCAAAACGCCCACACCGCACTTTGCCGGCGACAGCGCGGCGCTGGAGGTGCAGCTCAGCAGCGACCGACGCACACCGCGCATGGCCATCGCACTGGCGGTGCAAGGCAGCGGCCAATGGGCCTGGACGGATGTGCCGGCCCAGGGCACGGCGGTGGTGCAGGTGGCGTTCGCACCGACCCGGCGCGGCCTGCACGATGTGCCGGTGCTGACGGCCGAGACACGTTTTCCGCTCGGCACCTTTCGGGTCTGGACCGTGTGGCGGCCAGCGGCGCAGGTGCTGGTCTACCCCGCTCCAGAACCCCACGCTCCGGCACTGCCCGCAGGGGAGCGCGTGGGAGGCGATGCGCCGAGTGCGCAGATGGCAGGCAGCGGCGAATTCGATGGCGTGCGCGCCTACCGCCGCGGTGACCCGCAAAAGCTCGTCGTCTGGAAGAAAGCCGCCCAGGCCATGGCCAGCGGCAGTGACGCGCTGGTCAGCCGCGACACCCAGCAAAGCCAGCGCAGCGAGCTCTGGCTGGAGCCCGGCCGCACCGGCCTGACTGACCCGGAAGCACGCATTGCCCGGCTCACTGCCTGGGTGCTGCAGGCCGACCGGCTGGGCCTGCGCTATGGCCTGCGCCTTGCGGGCACCACCATCGCGCAGAGCAGCGGCGCGGCGCAGCGCCTGCGCTGCCTGGAGGCACTGGCGCTGTGCTGATATCCAGCGTAAAAATATGGGTCAAATTGGCCTCTAGGGAGCCTCTGCACGAATCGTCGCGCCGTGTGCATCTGCGGCCTCGGGCGATCTGCAGCGTTGCAAATCCTCGCGATAGCTACGGCTATCGCTGCGGTTTGCGCCTTGCAGCTCATCCCGATCCGCAGCGCCCACTTGCCACGCGATTCGTGCAGAGGCTCCCTAGCGCTTTGTCCATAAGCGCCAACAGCTCTCTATTTGATAGAGAAGTGGCGCCCGCATGAACCTGCGCACCAAGCTTGTGAACCTACCGCGCGAAGCACGCGACACGCTGTTCCTGCTGGCCGTGATCGGCTGCGTGCTGCTGCCGCTGTTCCCGCATTTGCCCATCTGGGCCGGGATGTTTGCCAGCCTGCTGCTGCTCTGGCGCGCGGGCCTGGCGCTGGGGGCGCGCAAGCTGCCCACCCGGTGGCTACTGTTCGTGCTGCTGGTACTGGCCGTGGGCGCCACTTTGGCGAGCTTTCACACCATCCTCGGGCGCGAGGCGGGCGTCACGCTGATTGCCATGCTGCTGGCGCTCAAGACCTTGGAAGCGCGTGCGCGGCGCGACGCCATGGTGATCTTCTTCCTGGGCTTCTTCACGATGCTCAGCAACTTCTTCTTCTCCCAGTCGCTGCCCACCGCAGCGGCCATGCTGGTGGCCCTCATCGGCCTGCTGACGGCGCTGGTCAATGCGCACATGCCAGTGGGACGCCCACCGCTGACGCTGGCGCTGCGCTCGGCCGCGCGCATGGCGCTCCTGGGTACGCCGGTGATGGTGGCGCTGTTCATGCTCTTCCCCCGCATGGCGCCGCTCTGGGGCCTTCCTGGCGACCAGCTCTCGGGGCGTAGCGGCCTCTCGGGCAGCATGCGGGTGGGCAGCATGGCGGAGATCGCGCTGGACGACAGCGTGGCCCTGCGCGTGCGCTTTGACGGGCCAGCCAGCGCGCTACCACCGCAATCGGCGATGTACTTTCGCGGCCCGGTGCTCTCGGACTTCGACGGCCACGAATGGCAGGCACTGCCGATCCGCGACAGCCAAGCGACCCCCTCACACCTGCAGGTCCAAGGCACGGCGGTGCACTACGAAGCCACGCTGGAGCCCAGCCAGCGTCCCTGGCTGCTGTTGCTGGACGCCTCGCCCGAGGGTCCGCAGGCAGAGGGCCTTCGGGCCTATAGGGCGCGCGATCTTGAGTGGATGGCCGCGCGCCCGATCACCGAGGTGCTGCGCTACCGCGCCACCAGCTACCCGCAGTTCCGCCACGGCCCGCTCGCGGCCAGCCACGAATTGCGCTTGCTGACCCAGCTGCCCGCCGGCTTCAACCCGCGCACCAAGGCATTGGCCGAGCAGTTGCGCGCCGACCCAGCGGTGGCCGCAGGCGGTACGCAGGCACTGGTGGACGCCGTGCTCACGCGGCTGCGCACCGGCGGCTACGCGTACACGCTGGAGCCCGGTGTCTACGGCGAGAACACGGCTGACGAATTCTGGTTCGACCGCAAGGCGGGTTTTTGCGAGCACATCGCTTCGTCCTTTGTCATCCTGATGCGGGCGGCCGGCGTGCCGGCGCGCATCGTCACCGGCTACCAGGGTGGCGAGCGCAACCCCATCGACGGCTACTGGACGGTGCGCCAGAGCGATGCCCACGCCTGGGCCGAGGTGTGGATCGAAGGCCGCGGCTGGGTGCGCGTGGACCCCACAGGCGCCGTCTCGCCCGGCCGGATTGGCCAATTGACCCGCCTGCGCGCACCGCGTGGGGCGTTTGGCAGTGCGGTGGACAGCGTCATCAGCCCGGGAATGGCGCAGCAGCTGCGCGCCGTCTGGGAGGCGGCCAACAACCGCTGGAACCAGTGGGTGCTGAATTACACGCGAACCCGCCAGCTCGACATGCTCAAGGCCATGGGCTTCGACGCACCCGACTGGCAGGATCTGGTCAACCTGCTCGCCGGCCTGGTGGTGGCCGCCGCCGTGGGCGGCGCCCTGTGGTCGGCTTGGGAGCGGCTGCAGCACGACCCCTGGCTGCGCCTGCTCGCCCAGGCCCGCCAGCGCCTGGCACGGGCGGGGCTCGACCTCCCCACGCACCTGCCCCCGCGCTCCATGGCCGAGGCTGTGCGCGCCCATTTTGGCGCCGCCGGCGAGCCGCTGGCCCAATGGCTGCTGGACCTTGAAACCCAGCGCTACGCAGTGCACGGCGACACCCCCGCGCCAAGCCTGAAACCGTTGCGCCGCCGCTTTGCTACCCTGGCGCTGCCCACGCCTTCTGCCTGATCTGCATGCTCCATTTTCCGAAATTTGCTCTTATTTTTGTAGCTTGTTGCGCAATACCAGTAAGCGCTACAGCCAAAAAACACCCAAAAAAACGCGCTCCAGTGGCCGCCGAAGCCCAAGCCCCAGCGGAGAGCTTGCTGTACGCCAGCCGCCCCGATGCCATGCAGTTTGCCGACGACCTGGCCGAGCGGCGCGACCTCGATCCGGCCTGGGTACGCGCGGTGATCGGCCGTGCGCGCTTTCTGCCCCAGGTGCCGCGCCTGATGCTGCCGGCGCCGCGCGGTACGGCCAAGAACTGGAGCGCCTACCGTGCGCGCTTTGTCGAGCCGGTGCGCATCCGGGCCGGGGTGCGGTTCTGGAACGAGAACGCCGACGCACTGGCCCAAGCCGAGCAGGAATACGGCGTGCCAGCGGAGATCATCGTCGGCATCCTGGGGGTGGAAACGCTCTACGGCCAGCACATGGGCAAGCTCCGCGTGATCGACGCGCTTGCCACGCTATCCTTTGATTTCCCCAGCGCCCACCCGCGCGCCACCGAACGCCAGCAGTATTTTCGCAGCGAACTCGAGCAGTACCTGAGCCTTATCTACCGCAGCGGCGCCGACCCTTTCGACGCGCGCGGCAGCTATGCCGGCGCCATGGGCCTGGGGCAGTTCATGCCATCGAGCTGGGCGCGCTGGGCGGTGGACTTTGACCGCGACGGCCACATCGACCTGTTTGGCAGCGCCGCCGATGCCATTGGCTCCGTGGCCAATTATTTTGTTGCCCATGGCTGGACTGCAGGGCTGCCCACCCATTTCCCGGTGCACCTGGACGCTGCGCGGCTGGACCTCGACGCCCTGCTCGCCCCCGACATCCTGCCCACCTTCAGCGTGGCTGCCATGGCCGCCAAGGGTGCCATGGTGGACGGCGCGGGCGCGGCCTATGGCGGCAAGCTGGCGCTGATCGAACTGGAAAACGGCGGCGATGCGCCCACCTTTGTGGCCGGCACCGACAACTTCTATGCGGTCACGCGCTACAACTGGTCGAGCTACTACGCCATGGCCGTCATCGAGCTCGGACAGGCGGTGGCCGCGGCGCGTGGTGGCGAGAGCCTTCGCGGCCAATAATCCCGCACAGAGAAAACCGCCCAGCCACCAGGAGAACTTCCATGCCGATCAAGCAGCTTTCCGGGCTGGACGCGAGCTTTCTGTTCCTGGAGACACCCGAAATGCCCATGCACGTGGGCGCCATGCATCTGCTCGAACTCCCCAAGGGCTTTCGTGGCCGCTATGTGAACGCGCTGCGCCGCCTCTACGCGGCGCGCATGCCGGCCACACCTGCGCTGCGCCGGCGGCTGTGGTGGATGCCCCTCAACCTGGCCAACCCGGCCTGGGTCGATGCAGAGCCTGATCTGCGCTACCACATCGTCGAACACCGACTGCCCAGCCCCCCAAAAGGCGGCCCGCCCCCAGACGCCCGCACGCTGCTGGAAGAAGCCGTCTCCCAGTTGCACCCGCAATTGCTGGACCGCAGCAAGCCCCTGTGGCGCATGCACGTCATCGAAGGCCTGCCACGCAGTGCGCGCGGCTGCAAACAAGTGGGCGTGCTCTCCCAGGTTCACCACGCGGCAGTCGATGGCCAGGCGGCCGTGGCGCTGGGCAATGTGCTGTTCGACACCACGCCAGAACCGCGCGAGATCGACATACGCCCGTCCAGACGCGGCAAAACCTTCCGCATCGGCATGGTCGAAATGCTGCGCGGCGCCCTTGGCAACGAAGCCAGCCAGGTCATGCGCCTGGTGCGCGCACTGCCGGCCACCCTTGGCACAGTGGCTGGAACGGCCAAGGGCGCGCTCAGCCCCAGAAAACTGCTGGGCAAAGGCTCCGGCAATGTCACGCTGGCGCCTGCCACGCCGATGAACGTCTCGGTGACCCCGGCGCGGGCCTTTGCCTCGGCCAGCGTGCCGCTCTCGGAACTCAAGGCCCTGGGCCAAGCCCACGGCGCCACGCTCAATGATCTGGTGCTCATGCTGTGCGCTGGCGCGCTGCGCAGCTACCTGTTGCAACACCAGCAGCTACCGCGCAAGAGCTTGGTGGCGGCGGTACCAATCTCGCTGCGCCCGGCGGGCGATACCCGCTCCGACAACCAGGCCTCGATGGGCCTGATCAGCCTGGGAACGCACCTGGCCGACCCAGGCAAGCGTCTGGCGCACATCCGCACGGCGAGCCAGGCGATGAAGACGACCATGGGCCAGATGAAAAGCATCCTGCCCACCGATTTCCCCTCCATCGGCATCCCCTGGCTGATGCAAGCGGCCGCCTCGCTCTACGGCAAGGCCCGGGTGGCCGAGCGCTTGCCACAGGTGGCCAACGTGGTGATCTCCAACGTGCCCGGGCCGCAGGTGCCGATCTACCTGGCCGGGGCACGCGTGCTGGCCAACTGCCCCACCAGCATCGTCGTGCATGGGCTGGCCCTGAACATCACGGTGCAGAGCTTCGACGCGCACATGGATTTCGGCCTGATGGCCGACGCGGCCGCCCTGCCCGACGTCAAAGCCCTGGCGCTGGCGCTCGATGCGGCGATGGAAGAGTTGCGGGCATTGCCAGTGCCCGCAAAAGCTGTTGCCGCGGTAAAAATTCAGCGCACGCCCAAAAAACCCACGTTCAACCCCAATGCAACACCAGCGCGAAAAGTGTCGCGCACGCGACGCACCGCTCGGGTCACCGCCGATGCCAACGGCGCCTTCAATCGCTAGGATGTTTTCATGGTGTCTACGCTCTATGCCCGCATCCGGCCCTGCCGCCCTCGCCCGATTCGCCCGGAAGCCGGCGACGACCCCGCCAGTGCACTGGCCTTGACGGCCCCCAGCCTGTGGCTGTTGATGCTGGAAGCGCGGGCGCCGTGGGAAGCCATGGGCCTGGCTGCCGTCTCACCCTGGCTCTCGAAAATGCCCTCGGGCGACGGCCACCCGGTGCTGGTGCTGCCCGGCCTGGGCGCCTCGGACATCAGCACGCTGGCGCTGCGCCGCTTTCTCAAGCGCCAAGGCTACAGCGCCCATCCCTGGAACCAGGGCTTGAACCTCGGTCCGCGCGAAGGCGTGCTCGACGGCTGCCGTGAGCGCCTGCAGGCGCTCTGCGCAGAGCACGGCGCCCCGGTCAGCATCGTGGGCTGGAGCCTGGGCGGCATCTACGCCCGCGAACTGGCCAAGGAAATGCCCGAGCAGGTGCGCTGCGTCATTACCCTGGGCACCCCCTTTACCGGCCACCCCAAGGCGACGAATGCCTGGCGCTTCTATCGGCTAGTCAGCCGCCAGCAAGCGCCCGACGAAGAGCTGCTGGCCGAAGTACGCAAGCCGCCACCGGTGCCTACCACGTCGATCTACAGCAAGACCGACGGCATCGTCGCCTGGCCCTGCAGCATCAACCCGGCGCGCCATGCGCACACCGAGAACATCGAGGTGCACGCCAGCCACATTGGCATGGGCATGAACCCGTTGGCCATGTACGCCATCGCCGACCGCCTGCGCCAGGACCCGGCGCATTGGAAGCGCTTCGACGTGCAGGGCGCGCGCCGCTGGTTCTTCAAGGTCGCGCACCAGCCCGAAGTCGTGGCGCAGTGGTATTAGGGGCTCCCCCCTGCGTCGCTGCGCTCCCTCCCCCCTCTCTCAAATCGCTGCGCGATTTGGGAGGGGGGACGCCCCCAGCGCGGCGGGGCGGCCCTTGCGCGGGGGCCGCTGGTATAGGGCGCGCCGGTTGCATGCGACAGGGATGAGACGCAGCACCGCCGAAAACCAATAGGCAGAGTCACTGTTTGCCATGCAAATTCAAGCCAACGGCCTGCGCATTGAGGTCGACGACCAAGGGCCAAAGGACGGGCCTGTCGTACTGCTCATCATGGGGCTGGGCATGCAGCTCATCGCCTGGCCACAGGCCTTGGTGCAGGCCTTGACCAGGCGCGGCTTTCGCGTCGTGCGTTTCGACAACCGCGACATCGGGTTGAGCCAGGGTTTCGATGCTGCGGGCGTGCCCAATATCGCGGCAGCGGGCCTGCGCCACTGGCTGCACTTGCCGGTGCGGTCTCCGTACAGCCTTGCGGATATGGCGCGCGATGCCTTGGGCGTGCTCGATGCTCTGGGCATTGGGCGTGCCCATGTATGCGGCGCGTCGATGGGCGGGATGATTGCGCAGCACCTTGCCGCCAGCACCCCAGAGCGCGTCGCCAGCCTGACGCTGATGATGACCAGCAGCGGTGCACGCTCGCTGCCCAAGCCGTCTTGGGCCGTGCAGCGCAAGCTCCTGTCGCGCCCACGGGGCCCGGGACGCGATGCCGCGGTGGACTGGGTCGTCCATGTGCTGCACGCCATCGGCAGCCCTGGCTACCCAGCAGACCCCGTCGCGCTGCGGGCGCTGGCGCTTGAGTCGGTGCAGCGCGCCTGGCACCCCGCCGGCTCGGCGCGCCAACTGCTGGCTATCGTGGCCGACGGCGACCGCACGCCGCTGCTGGCCCACATCACCGCGCCCACGCACATCGTGCACGGCGCCGACGATCCGCTGCTGCCCCCGGCCTGCGCCCGCCAGTTGGCGCAGCATATCGCCGGCGCGCAAACCGACGTCATTCCCGGCATGGGCCACGACCTGCCGGGCGCACTGCTGGAGCGCTTGGCAGAGGGTATTGCGCAGACTGCCGCCCGCGCAGGCATGAGCGCCTGATGAAACATCCCTAAAACAACTCCTGCTGCGCCCGCAGCGCCGAAGGCCGAAAAAGCGAGACGTCCAGCGCACGGCGTTCCCGCTCGTAGCCCAGGCGCTCGCAGGCTTTGTTGAAACGCTGGCGCAGCAAATCGGCCCAGATGCCCTGCCCCTTCATCCGCGTCGCAAAGTCCGCCTCGTAGTCCTTGCCGCCATGCAGGTCCTGTACGCGCGCCATCACGCGCGCGGCGCGGTCGGGGTAATGCAGGTCGAGCCACTGGCGAAACATGGGCGCCAGTTCCCAGGGCAAGCGCAGCACCTGGTAGAAGGCGCGGCGTGCGCCCACCTCGTAGGCGGCGGCCAGCACCTGCTCCATGTCGTCGTTGATGAAAGGAATCTGCGGCGACACGCTCACACCCACCGGCACGCCCGCCTCGGCCAACGTGCGCAGGGTGCGCAGCCGCCTGTACGGCGCCGCGGCGCGCGGCTCAAGGATGCGCGCAAGTTTCGCGTCCAGCGTGGTGATGGTCACATACACCGCCGCGAGATTGATCGCCCCCATGGGAGCGATCAAGTCGAGGTCGCGCTCCACGCCGCTGCCCTTGGTGACGATGGAAAACGGGTGTCGGGCGCTGCACAGCACCTCCAGCGCCGCACGGGTCAGGCGCAGTTCGCGCTCCACGGGCTGGTAGGCGTCGGTCACGGTGCCCACGGCAATCATCTCGGGCTGGTAGCGCGGGTGTGCGAGCTCTGCGCGCAACACTTCGGCGAGATTGCGCTTGGCGATCAAACGCGTTTCGAAATCCAGCCCCGGCGAGAGGCCCAGGTAGCTGTGGCTGGGCCGGGCATAGCAATAAATGCAGCCGTGCTCGCAGCCGCGGTACGGATTGAGCCCCTGGCTGAAGCCGATGTCGGGCGAATCGTTGCGTGTGATGGCGCTGCGCGCGTCCTCAAAACGCACCTGCGTCACGGGCGGTAGCACCTGCGACCCATTCTGAGCCTCCACCGTGCCCCAGCCGTCATCGAAGGCATCGCGCGTATCGCGCTCGAAACGGTGCGGCTGCCGGTACGCTACGCCACGGCCTTTGAGCGCATGCAGAGGAATCAGGACGTCAGACATGGCGATACTGTATATAAAATCAGTATCTTCTGCACACCATACCAACCCAGGCAGCAAGCCGCTGTTCACGTCACAATGTCCGGCCCCATTGCCTTCCTTGCGGCGCTACAACGCTGCGCGGTATCTGCCCCCCGATCCATGCCTTCGACTGCTTCCACCTCTCCGAACGCCTCCGACAGCATCGTCCGTGTGCGCGGCCTCTCCAAAATCTATGCCGGAGGGTTTCAGGCGCTCAAAAATATTGATCTGGACATCCGGCGCGGTGAAATCTTTGCCCTCCTCGGCCCCAACGGGGCCGGCAAGACCACCCTGATCAGCGTGATCTGCGGCATGAGCAACGCCACCGCCGGTACGGTCACGGCCGACGGCCACGACACCGTGCACGACTACCGCGCCGCGCGCGCCACCATCGGCCTGGTGCCCCAGGAGCTGCAGACGGATGCGTTTGAAACCGTCTGGGCCACGGTGAACTTCAGCCGTGGCCTGTTTGGCAAGCCCCCCAACCCGGCGCTGATCGAAAGAATCCTCAAAGACCTCTCGCTCTGGGACAAGAAGGACACCAAAATCCTCGCCCTCTCGGGCGGCATGAAGCGCCGCGTGCTGATCGCCAAGGCGCTGTCGCACGAGCCCAGAATCCTGTTCCTCGACGAGCCCAGCGCCGGTGTGGACGTGGAGTTGCGCCACGACATGTGGCGCCTGGTCCGGCAGCTGCGGGACGCCGGCACCACCATCATCCTGACCACGCACTACATTGAAGAGGCCGAAGACATGGCCGACCGCATTGGCGTGATCCGCCAGGGCGAGCTGATCGTGGTGGAAGACAAGGACGTGCTGATGCGCAAGCTGGGCAAAAAGCAGCTCACCCTCACCCTGCAACAGCCCATGGAGCGCGTGCCAGATGCACTGGCCCGCTGGCCATTGGAGCTTGGCAAAGGCGGCCAGGCACTCACCTACACCTTTGACTCGCAGCAGGAGGACACCGGCATTGCCGAACTGCTGCGTGCGCTGGCCGCGCAGGGCATTGACTTCAAGGACCTGCACTCCAGCGAGAGCTCGCTCGAAGATATCTTCGTCAGCCTGGTCCACGACACGAAAGCAGCCACCGCATGACCGGCCTGAACATCCATGGCGTGCGCGCCATTTACAAGTTTGAAATGAACCGTGCGTTTCGCACCTGGATGCAGAGCCTGATTGCGCCGGTGCTCTCGACCTCGCTCTATTTCATCGTCTTTGGTTCGGCCATCGGCTCACGCATGGGCGACATTGGCGGCGTCAGCTACGGCGCCTACATCATTCCTGGCCTCTTGATGCTCTCGCTGCTGTCCGAGAGCATTTCCAACTCGGCCTTTGGCATCTACATGCCCAAATGGTCCGGCACCATCTACGAGCTGCTGAGCGCACCGGTCAACTGGGTGGAAGTGCTACTGGGCTACGTGGGCGCGGCAGCCACCAAGTCGCTGATCGTGGGGGTACTCATTCTGTCCACGGCGCGGTTTTTCGTTCCCTACGAAGTGGCACACCCGGTGTGGATGGTCGGTTTCCTGATTCTCACGGCCATCACCTTCTGCCTTTTCGGCTTCATCATCGGTCTATGGGCCGACAGCTTTCAGAAGCTGCAGATCATTCCGCTGCTGGTGATTACGCCGCTGACCTTTCTGGGTGGCGCGTTCTACAGCATCAACATGCTGCCGCCGCTGTGGCAGAAAGTGTCATTGTTCAACCCGGTGGTCTACCTCATCAGCGGCCTGCGCTGGGCGTTTTACGGCCAGGCGGACGTGAACATTGGTGCCAGCGTGGGCATGACGCTCATGTTCATGGCCGCTTGTCTAGCGGTCGTGTGGTGGGTGTTCAAGACGGGGCACCGCATCCGGCGTTGAGTGCACAGTGTTTGAAGCACCCGGTCACCTCAGTCTTCCATGGTTTGCGGAATAGCATCTCGCATCAGCGCCACGAAACGCAGCAGTCGAGACGGATAGAAGCTTGCGTAGGGGTACGTGAGGTACACAGGGAGCGGCTGTGCGCACCACGCGGGGGCCAAATGCAGAAGACGCCCTTGCGCAAGGTCCTTCGTCAGCATCCAGCGCGAGCCAACGGCAACCCCCAATCCATGTAGCGCGGCACTCCGCAACGCATAGAGGCTGTCGGTGCTCATAACCGGACGCAGTGCAATACGCTGCGATTCACCGCTGCGCCTGTGGGTCAAGGTGATCTCGCGTCGGTAATAGGTCTTGAGCGACAGCCACGGCAAAGCTTGCAGGCCGTTGGCGTCCTGCGGTATCGCTTGCCCTTCCAACACCGACGGCGCGGCGACCACGATGCGCCGCACTTCAGCGAGCTTGATGGCGACCACTGACGGGTCGGTGGGCTCGCCGACCTGAATGGCGCAATCGACCCCCTCGACGATGAAGTCATGCACCTCATCGCGCAACACCCACTCGACCGAGACACGTGGACAGGCGCGTAAAAACTCGGCCAGCGGCCCGACGTAGTGCTCTTGTCCGAAAGCATGCGGTACCGCCACCCGCAGCAAGCCCTCAGGCGTTTCCTGTGCGCCGCGCAAATCGGCTTCGAACGCTGCCCAATTCGCCAGCAGCTCCTTGGCACGCTCGAAACAGCGTTCGCCTTCAAGTGTCAACCCCATGCCGTGGGTTGAGCGCTGCAGAAGTCTCACGCCAAGCGAACGTTCCAAGGTCTGGAGGCGCCGGCTGATGGTCGGTTGGGTGATCTGCATCTGCGCCGCTGCCGCAGACAGGCTGCCCGATTCCACGATGCGGACAAAAGTGGCCATCAACTGCAGCCGGTCACCAGAGTCGGCCACGCGTTCAGCAGAGACGGCGGGCGATGGGGATGCGCTTTTTATCATGCACAAAGCGTATAACAAAAGTACGCTCCAAGGCACTACCCAGGAATATCTTGTCCAAAGATACTCTGCTTACCCCCGATAAATCGCTCTACTGGCCAGGGTAAACACGGTAATTTTATGCATTCAGAGAATATCCATTCCGCTGCGACGTCATCCACACAGGCGTCGTCCTTGCCCACTTCGCTGGTGTTCATGTTGGCCAGTGGTGCCGGTCTGGCGGCCGCCACGCTCTATTACGCCCAGCCCATGCTCGGAGAACTGGGCACTGACATCGGTGCCACCCCGCGCAGCGTGGGCATGGTGCCGACCCTGACGCAACTGGGTTACGCGCTTGGCATCCTGGTGCTGGCTCCACTGGGTGATCGCTATGACAGGCGCAGCATCATTGTCTTCAAGGCCGGCGCCCTGGTGCTGGCACTGCTCGCAGCGGCAGCGGCACCATCCATGGGGGTACTGCTGGTGGCCAGCCTGGCGATTGGCGTGCTCGCCACCATGGCGCAGGACATCGTGCCGGCAGCCGCCACACTGGCACCCGAAGCGCACCGCGGCAAGGTGGTCGGCACCGTCATGACGGGCCTGCTACTGGGTATCCTGCTTTCCCGCGTGGTCAGCGGTTACGTTGCCGCCCATTTCGGCTGGCGGGCGATGTTTGGCGTTGCCGCACTCAGCATTGCAGTGATCTGCGTTGCCAGCTGGCGTGGTCTGCCGCGCTTTGTTCCCACCACCCAACTGCCCTATAACGCCCTGCTCCGCACGCTTCTTGAACTCTGGCGTCGCCACAGTGCGCTGCGCCGCGCCGCACTGGCGCAAGGCCTGCTTTCTGTCGGGTTCAGCGCGTTCTGGTCCACCTTGGCCGTAATGCTGCACGGCGCCCCGTTTCATCTGGGCAGTGCGGTCGCCGGCACGTTCGGCTTGGCCGGCGCAGCAGGTGCACTGGCAGCGCCGGTCGCCGGTCGCCTGGCCGATCGGTACGGCCCCGAATGGGTCAGCCGCATGGGGGCGGGAATCGCCACGCTGTCCTTTGCCGCCATGGCGCTGATGCCCTGGATGTCGCCACACGCACAACTGGCATTGCTGGCGGTCTGTGCCATCGGCTTCGACCTTGGCATTCAGACCACGCTGATCGCCCACCAGACCATCGTCTACGGCATCGACCCTGCCGCGCGCAGCCGGCTCAACGCGGTGCTGTTCGTAGGCATGTTCCTGGGCATGGCGACTGGCGCCGCGCTCGGCAGTCAGCTACTCGCCGCCTTCGGCTGGAACGGCGTCGCAGCACTGGCAACGGCCATGGCATTCGCGGCACTGGTGACACGCCTGTGGCGCGGCGGCATGCCGAGTCCCCAAGTGGCTTGATACGCAGCCTGCTTGCTCACACCAATTTGCGAATCGGCTGGTGGCGCCAGATCTTGCGGTAGTACGTGGACTGCAACAGCAACATGGTGATAAAGGCCACCGGGTAGCCCATCCACACACCGCGCAGGCCAAAATGCTGGCTCAGCAACCAAGCGGTCGGCAGCTCGACCAGCGCAATGCACGCAATGGCAATGCCGGTGGGCACCAGCACGGAGCCGCTGGCGCGCATCATTCCCGACAGCGCCGAGGCCATGCCGAAAATCACCGTGCCCCACAGCATGATGTGCAGCAGCTCCTGCGCCACCTCGATCACGGCCGGGTCGGTGATGAAAAAGCCCATCAGCGCGCGCGAGAACAGGTAGCCCAGCAGCACCAGCGCGCCCGTCAGCACCACATTCATCCACAGCGCCGTGCGCACGATGGCGCCCAGCGTGTGCAGGCGCCCGGCGCCAATCGCCTGCGCGCCCAGGATGGACGTGGTGATGGCAATCGAGATGGCCGGAAACTGCACGTAGGCCACCACCTGGTTCACCGCCCCATAGGCAGCCGTGGCCTGCGAGCCATAGCGGTTGACCAGACCCAGCAGGGCAATTTCAGCCAGCGACACCACGATCATCTGCACCCCGGTGGGCACACCCACCCGCAACACGCCGCGCAGCAAGCCCCAGTCGATGCGCAGATGCGCGGCCAGCGCATGGCCCGGCGCGAGTGGGCTGTGCAGGCGCACCAGCCGCCAGCCCAGCCAGGTGGTAGCCACAACAAACGACACCACCGTGGCCGCAGCGCCGCTGGCGACGCCCAGTTGGGGCAAACCTGCCCAGCCGCGAATCAGCGCAGGCGTCAGCACCAAGCCGATGCCGGCCGAAATCAGCAGCGTGTAGAGCGGCGTTACCGTGTCGCCCACACCGCGCAGCATGGCGGTGGCGAGCAGGAAGACGAACAGGCCGGGCATGGCAATCAGGATGATGCGGGCGTACTGCGTGGCGTCGTGCAGGATGTCCGCCGGGGTGCCCAGCGCGCGCAACATGGCGCCCGTGAAGCTCCCACCCAGCACCGCCACCACCAGGCCAAACGCCACGCCCACCGTCAGCGTCGTGCCGGCCACGGCACGCACCCGCTCGACCTTGCCCGCACCCCAGGCCTGGCCGATCAGCACCGAGGCGCCCGCGCCCAGGCCGATCATGAAGGCGATGAAGAAAAACATCACCGGAAAAAAACCCGAAACTGCTGCCAGCGCCTTGACACCCAGCATCTGCCCCAGGTAGATGTTGTTGAGCGTGCCTGAGAGCGACTGCAAGATATTGCTGGCCAGCATGGGCGCCAGGAACACGGCAAACACGCGCCACAGCGGGCGCGGTGCAGTGTGCGGCGCCGCTTGCGCAGCCGGCATGGCCAAAGCGGCCCGGTCAGGTGGGGTCATGCTCATTGCTCCAGGAAACAGCGGCCAGGCCTTGCAGATACTCCGCGACATCCTGGGGCCAGGCCGCCACCAGCGCCGCAAAGCGCGGCCGATCGCCTGCAAACAGCGCACGCGCGGCCTCTTCGAAACCTTCCAGTGAGCCCGCCATGGCGGTCATGAAACGGTAGGCCGCCTCGCGCGCTCCGCGCACGCTGTCGCGCCCGTGGTGAATGCGGCGCGCCTCTTCCACCAGGCGGCGCAGCGCGACCGAAGCGCCGCCGGGCTGGCGGCCGAGCCAGTCCCAGTGGCGCGGCAAAAGCGTGACCTCGCGCGCCACCACGCCCAGCTTGGGGCGGCCGACGCTGCGCGGCGCCTCGGCAGCCGTCGGTTCCGGAGCCGGCTCGCGCAAATCAAGGTCTACCAAAGCGCCGCTGGTGTCGTCAAAAATCAGAAGGGGTGCACCGCCTGTGTATTGCCGCAACTGGGCGAACACCTCTTGTCGGCCGCCTCTGGCGAGGCGTTCAAAGCCGGCAAAAGCGGTCAGGGTTCCCGAAGCAGCAGGATGGGAAGATGGGGTCATGGAGCACGATTCTCGGTAACGTACGAATGGGCTTGCGCTATGCGTGTCGCCTGCGTATCAACAGTCGGCGCATTCCCGGGCTTTGTCCTGGCACAGGGCCGCCAGCGCAAGCGCCATCTCAGGCAGATGGGCGAGCGTGGCCGGCCCCAGCGCTTGCGCGCACATGGCACGGACCGTGACTTCTGCCTCCTGCACCAGACGTTTTCCGACGGGCCGCAGACTTGCGCAGCGAAGGCCGTCTCCGCTCAAAGCGCTGTCTCGCTGCGCCAGGCCCACTTTCTCCAACTGCACCAGTTTCCGCGTCAGCGACGACAGCCTCATGCCAAGCGCCTGCGCAAGATCCACCATGGCGACGCGACCATCTGGCGCGCTCGCCAGCCTATGCAGGAGGGTGAAATCAGCGAAATCCAATCCATGGAAGTCACCCAGCCTGTCCGCCATCGACAGCTCAAGGCGCGCACAGGCACGGCTGAGCAACAGACAAAACCCTAGTGCATCTGGCGCCGGCCCGCTCATGGCGCTGCTCCGTTGTAGCCGCTATCACCATGGCAGGGAATTTCTTCCCGCCACAGTTCCAGCATGCCGTCGAGTTCGGCCCGGTAGTCGAACAGCGGATCATCCCGCTCCTTGATGCGGTCCACCACGGCAAAGCCGAAGCAGTCCGCCCCGTACGCGATCCAATCGTGCTGCAAAGGCTTGTTGCGGTGGGAGCGCAGGTTCAGCTCGAAGCGCATGCGGTTCATCGCGCCATCGAGGTTGAGGCTGCCACCCACATAGACCCGTCCATTGGACTGGTTGGTGAGGGTGAAGACGCCCGCGGGCAGGCGCGACTCCTTGTACTGGCGCACCAGCGCACGGCGCGCTGTCGAAGCGGCATGGCCCGCGTTGTCGCGCGGGGCCGTTGGCACGGGGGGATGGGTAGGCAGCGAGGGCGTCACACCTTAATTTTACCCGGACAATATTTAAATCGCAATATACCCGGGTAAAAATATACTCTTAAAACCGCTGCATCTTGCAACTCGTGGGCTGCTCGGCCTGCGCCGCAGGAATATCGCGCACCACCCGGAACCCATAGCCCGAGCCTTCCACATCGAACGGCACGCCGGGTGTGCCCTGCTTGTCCATCACGCCCACCACCAGCGGCTGCTGGAACTGGTGGTCGGCTGCGCGCATGCTGCCGCCGCGCCCTGCCAGGCTGACCTTCACGCCCTCCAACTGCCTGGCCACGGCGACGGCATCCACGCTGCCCGCGCCCTCCATGGCCTTGGTCAGCGCCTCGATCATCAGTTGCATGCGCATGTGCACATAGTCGTCCTGGGGCTTGGGAAAGCGCTCACGGAAAGATTTGTAGAACGCCGCGCTCTGCGCATCGGGGACATTGGGCATCCAGTCGGCCACGGCCACCACTTTGCCGATACCCGCATCGCCAATGGCGGCTGGGGCGCCCAGTGCGTTGCCGTAGAAGGTGTAGAAGCTGCCGGCGTAGCCCACTTCGCGTGCCGCCTTGACCAGCAGGGTCAGGTCATTGCCCCAGTTGCCGGTGATGACGGCCTGCGCGCCGCTGTTCTTGATCTTGACCGCATAAGGGGCAAAGTCCTTCACGCGGCCCACGGGGTGCAACTCGTCGCCCACGATCGCCACGTCCGGCCGCTGCAGCGCAAGCTGGCGACGCGCTTCGCGCAGCACGGCCTGGCCAAAGCTGTAATCCTGGCCGATCAGGTAGACGCTCTTGAGCGCCTTGTCGCCCCGCAGCACCTCCATCAGCGCCGCCATGCGCATGTCGGCATGGGCGTCGAAGCGGAAATGCCAGAAGCTGCACTTCTCGTTGGTCAGGATGGGGTCCACCGCCGCGTAGTTCAGAAACAGCACGCGCTTGCCCGGCTCGCGCTCGTTGTGCTTGTTGATGGCGTCAATCAACGCCGCCGCTGTAGCAGACGAATTGCCCTGCATCACCACGCGCGCCCCATCGTCAATGGCGGCGCGCAGGGCCGACAGCGCCTCTTCGTTCTGGCCCTTGCTGTCGTAGCGGGTAATCTGCAGCGGCCGCGCACCGCCTGCAGCGGCTGGCAGCACCACGCCACCGTGGGCGTTGACACGCTCGGTCGCCCACAGCAGGTTGCGAAACACCGCCTCGCCCGTGTTGGCAAACGGCCCGGAGAGACTTTCGATCAGCGCCAGTTTGATGGGCACCGTAGCCGTACTGACGGCACTCACCGGGGCATCCTGGGCGTGGGCCATGCCACCGCCGAGGCCCAACAGAGAAGCCAGACCAAGGGCCAAAGCGCCCAATTTCAAGCGCGCGCTGCGAAATTTATTCATCCAGGAATCCTTCTTGAATTCGCCGTGACTGTGCGTATCTCCTTCGGTATGCGGCGAACACACCGGGAGCCGCGCAGTGTAAATGGAGTAAACCCTATGATTTTCGCCCCCAGCTTGCGCCGCGCCAGCTTCATCCACGCCCCACGCGCCAGCGATGCTGCACTGCAACGTTTCTTGCTTGCCGCCGCCCAGGGCAGCCCTGCCGAAACGCCCGTTCAGGTCCAGCAGGACGACAAGGCCGTGACCGTACAACTCGACGTGCCGGGCCTCTCACGCGAGCAGCTCAGCATCACCATTGACGGCGCCCAGGTGCACCTGCGCAGCGTGGAAGGCGCCCCGCGCCAGGTGCAGCGCAGCTGGGAGCTGCCCACCGAAATCGATGCCCCCGCCAGCACCGCCAAACTGGAAAACGGCGTGCTGACCCTGGTGCTTGCCAAGCTGCAGCCCGAGAGCCGGGCCACCCAGCTCACCATCGGCTAAGCCGTTTCAAGCTCAATCAAAAATGGGTGGCCGAGGCCACCCATTTTTATTCAACTTTGATAGCTACTAGCGCATGTCCTGATTGCGCTGTAGGCCATTTTTACTTGATTTCTTCTACCTCTGACGCATGAGGTGTGTACGGGGGTCGTGGTTGCATTTTTGGCGGCATGCTTGCGCCAAGCGCAAGACCTGGATGTGCTTCGGCGCAGGCATTGGGGTCGGATCACGATGCAGCGCAGCGAAACTCGTGCTCAGACCCCAATCCCGGAATTTTGGGCGCGGCGCTGTTCGTGCTCATTGGCACGCTTGCCTTTGTTCGGAAGAGAAAATCCTGACAACCAAGAATTTTTGCCCTTTGAGAGGGCTTCTCGCGACAGGCGAGCGATGATCTTGAGTGAGTGATCTCGCCCCTGAAGTAACGCACGGGTTGTGCAACCCAATGTCGGTTGTGCAGCGGTAGCCGTCCTTCGGTGCCGAGGGCATTGGCGCGGAAACTGGGGTTGGCAATCCGGTGGGGGCAGGCTTACTTAGTTGATGCTCAATACATTTCCATCGGCATCGACAGTTGCAATCGCGCTTCCCGGAACGAGCGCATTGAAGCTATTGCGCGCACGATACGTCGTATACACAGTTATTGAGTTTGTGTTCACGACGTAGCGTGTTTCCACATGCTCATAGCTACTGGGGTCTTTCAGTCGAGCCTTGATAGCAGCCTCAACATTCCGGTGCGATCCGTCGTATCCTGAGAATTGGCCCTTAAGCTTGGCTTCCATTGCCGCCCTCTGAGCACTAGCTTCTTGAATTTTGCGCTGAACTTCCAGCTCATCTTCAACAGCTTTCAGTTTGGCTTGGTAGCGTTCCCTGCCGCCCGGCTCCTCCTGAATTAGCGTGCTGTAGATCGCCTTGAGCCGTTCTGGTGGCAAACCAGCTTCGTTTTGCTCTAAATCCAGACGCATCACCTGTACCGATGCCCGGTGCTGCAACCTGCCGAGGTCGGGGTCTTTGGTCACAGTCATGAACTTGCTGATGGTCGCAAATGCTTCGCGGGACTGGTTGTTCGCAAGCTGCTGCTCGACCTCCGCGATGATTTTGGTTTTGTTTGCAGCGTAATCGGCTGCTCGGTCGGACCTCTGCTTCGCGATCCTTGCCGCTGAATCCTGTTGCATTTTCAGCTGTGCGGCTTCTTCCCTTTTCGCTTTTTGGACGCCCGCGGAGAGCGCAATGCCAAGGAACAAGGCAACTGCAAGGGCGATGCTTGGCTTCAGGCTGAGGTTGATTTTTAACCGCTTGCGGGAAGGCGGCAGGAGCATCGCTAGGGCGGCGATGAGGATGAGTGCTGGCAGCACGTACACCTTCGTCTCTGTCATCGCGTAGTAGCAGTAAGCCGCCAGCCCTGCAGACATCCCATACAACCAAAACGTAGCGTGATCAGATGTCGTTTTCGTCTCCGCCATCTCACCAACTCCCTCAAAAATTTTGTTACAACATCTTAGCGCAGCAGGCTGGGATGGTGAGTTTGTTGGTAAGGTGCCTATATGGTTTGCGCTTTAGTGAAAGAGGTGTCACTGCGGGCGCATTACCCAAAGTTCCCGTTCGAGTCGGCGGGGCGCGGTGAGTTGCGCAGTCAAGTTGCCGGTTCAGAGGGTGAAGGGACCATTCAGAACAGGGGCTCAACGACCGGTATTGATCGACAACAGCCGCTCGTCATCTCAACGGTAATGCACTGCCGCAAGCATGAATTGGCAAAAAACCCGCGCTGCGCCCAGCATTCCGGGATTGGGGTCTGAGCACGAGTTTCGCTGCGCGAAATCGTGATCCGACCCCAATGCCTGCGCTGCGCTAAATCCGGCGCCACTGCCTGCGCCCCGCTCATCCCGACGCCCAGGGCCGAGCGCAGCGATGGCCCGAAGGGCTGCCCGGCTCCCCTTCCCCTCTGGCCGTGCCGAGGAGCACAGCTTCAGGCGGATCAGGGCCGCGCGCTGTTTGAGCGCAACGCAGTGAAGCGAGTTTGCGCGGACCCCGCCTGAAGCGCGCACCGCAGGTTGCCCCGAAGGGGTCACGGACAGCGGGGTCGCCTTCTCTTTGGTGTCTTTCTCTTGGCGACGCAAGAGAAAGATACTGCGCCGCCGGGCGCACATCCCGGCACCCGCCCTTGGCGAAGGCACGCCGCCAATCCAGCGGACCGGCTTCGGCAACTGCTGAATTCAACCGTTGCATAGCCTGGCAGCTCCTGGTCGTGAACAGCCCAACGACGTTGCGGTGGAAACTGCAGATGGACCCCAAGGCGCAAACATTCCCGCAGCGCCCTATTCAACCCCATTCAAATCAAACTTGATAGCTATCAGCGCATACCCATCAAGCGCTAGAGTCCATTTTCTCTATATTTTTCCCTGCTACGGGTTCTTTGCGGAGCGAGGCCCGGCCAGGGTGCTGCGGTGAATGAGGCCGCACCCTTTGTTCCGGGATTGGGGTCTGAGCACGAGTTTCGCTGCGCGAAATCGTGATCCGACCCCAATGCCTGCGCCGCTCTGGCTGCCAACGCCGTGGCCGAGCGCGGCGATGGCCCGAAAGGTGGCCTCGCTCCCAATCCCCGCTGTCCCTGCGCTGCTCGCGCTAGCGCTCACTCATGCCGCAGGGCATCAATCGGGTCCATGCGCGCCGCGCGCCGCGCTGGAAAATAACCAAACAGCACGCCGATGGCGGCCGAAAAAACGAACGAGGCGATGTTCACCACCGGGTTGAACAGGAAAGGAATTTCCATGGCCCCGGAGAGCACCACCGAGGCCAGCGCCGCCAGCACGATGCCGACCAACCCTCCCAGCGCTGCGAGCACCACGGCCTCGATCAGGAACTGCAGCAGCACCTCACGCTCCAGCGCGCCAATGGCCAGGCGCAGGCCGATCTCACGGGTGCGCTCGGTGACGCTCACCAGCATGATGTTCATGATGCCGATGCCGCCCACCAACAGGCTCACGGCGGCCACTGCGCCCAGCAGCGTGGTCATGATTTTGGTGGTGCCCGAGAGCGTGTCGGCCAGTTGCTTGGTATCGAGCACGTTGAAATTGTCTTCGTCGGTATCAGCAAGCTTGCGGCGCTCGCGCAGCAACTGCGTCAGGCTTGCTTTCACCCGCGACGCGTCGCTGCCGTCCTGCATGGACACCAGCAGCGTGTTGACCTGGGTGTTGCCGGTGATGCGCCGTTGCAGCGTTTTGAGCGGCATGAAGACCATGTCGTCCTGGTCGTTGCCGAAGGCGCCCTGGCCTTTGGACGCGAGCACGCCCACCACTTCGCAGCTGATCTGCTTCACGCGCAATGGCGCACCGACTGCCGCACCGTTGCCAAAGAGCTCGCGCCGCACGGTTTCGCCGATCAGGCACACGGCGGCACCGGCGCGCAGTTCTGCTTCGGTAAACAAACGGCCGCTGGCCAGCGTCCAGTTGCCGATGGTGAGCCAGTCGTTGGTGCTGCCGGTAATCGAGCTGGTCCAGTTGCGGCCGTTGGCTACCAGCGTGCCGCTGGCGCGCGATTCGGGCGCCGCAGCGGCCACACCGCCGATCTGGCTGGCAATGGCCTCGGCGTCGGTGTCCTTGAAGGCCGGTGCGCTCGCACCGCCGCTGCCAGGGCCCATGCGCTGGCCGGGCCGCACCTGGAGCAGGTTGGTGCCCAAACCCGAAATCTGGTTCTGCACCGCCAACGTGGCGCCATTGCCCACGGTGACCATGGTGATGACGGCGCTGACACCGATCACGATGCCGAGCACCGTCAGGAAAGAGCGCATCAGGTTGCGCCGAATCGAACGCAGCGCCAGCAGCAGGGTGTTAAGCCACATGGGCGATCTCCGTGGGTGCGGGTGCAGCCGCCTGCAGCCCGACCGGCGCCGGATTGCGCTCGTCGCTCTCCACCACCCCATCGACAAAGCGCACGATGCGCCGCGCATAGGCGGCCATGTCGCTCTCGTGCGTCACCATGATCACGGTGATGCCCAGGTCGGCATTGAGGTGCCAGAGCAGCCCCATGATCTCTTTGCTGCGCGCGGTGTCCAAGTTGCCGGTGGGCTCGTCGGCCAGCAGCACGGCCGGCTCGGTGACGATGGCGCGGGCAATCGCCACGCGCTGCTGCTGCCCACCCGAGAGTTCGCCCGGCGAGTGGTGCTCCCAGCCCTTGAGCCCCACGGCTTCGAGCGCACGCGTCGCCATCGCATGGCGCTTGGCTGCGGGCTCGCCGCGGTAGATCAGGGGGAGCTCGACGTTTTCCAGCGCCGAGGTACGTGCCAGCAAATTGAAGCCCTGGAAGACAAAGCCCAGATAGCGCCGGCGCAGCCGGGCGCGCTCGTCGCGGCTGAGCGATTGCACCTGCACGCCCTGAAACTCGTAGGTGCCCGTGGTAGGGGTATCCAGGCACCCCAGGGTGTTCATGGCGGTGGACTTGCCCGAACCGCTCGGGCCCATGATGGCCACGAAGTCGCCGCGCGCAATATCCAGATCCACCCCCTTGAGCGCCTGGAACGCGGTGTCACCCGTGCCGTACACCTTGGTAATGCCGCGCAGGCGGATCAGCGGGGCATCGGCTGGCATCACGCCCCGGCCCCGCTGCTGCGCTGATCGGTAATGACGGGCAGACCGGGCTCCAGCCCCTCGCCGCTGACCTCTGTCACGCGACCGTCGCTGATGCCCGTGGTGACCGACAAGGCCTCCGGCTGGCCATCCTTGAGCAGCCAGATCTGGCGTGTGCCCGGGGTGTTGCCGTCGGGCCGCGCCGTCTTGACCCCGCTCCTGGGGGGGCGCGGCATCATCTTGGAGAGAATGCCGCCGCTCTGCGCACTGCCGCCCTTGGCGGGCGCACTGCCCACGGGCGAAAAGCGCAGCGCGGTGTTGGGCACCAGCAGCACATCCTTGCGCTCGGTGGCCACGATGGTGGCGACCGCCGTCATGCCGGGGCGCAGGGCGAGGTCGGAGTTGTCCACCTTCAGCGTCGTCACGTAGGTCACCACATTGTTGGTGGTGGTCGAGCCAAAGGCAACGCGTTCGATGGTGGCTGGAAAGCGCCGCGTCGGGTAGGCGCTGACGGTGAAACTGGCCTTTTGGCCGACCGCCACCGCGCCGACATCGGCCTCATCCACATTGGCATCGAGCTCAAGTTGCGCCAGGTTCTCGGCGACCGAGAACAAGGTCACAGCCTGCAAGGAAGCCGCCACGGCATTGCCCGGCTCGACCGATCGGCTGAGCACCACACCGTCGATGGGCGAGCGGATCGACGCCTTGGACAGATTGGTTTCATCGGTCGACAGCGTGGCACGCGCCACCACCACATTGGCCCGGGCGCTGTCTTCTGCGGCCACGGCACGGTCCAGGGCAGCGCGCGCGCTATCGAGTTCAGTGGCCGACGGCACCTTGCCGCCCGAGAGTTTCGCGACTTCCTCAAAACGCGCCAGGGCGGCCCGCGCCTCCTGGGTCGTGGCCACACTTTGCGCCTGCGCGGCCTGCGAAGCGGCCAGTGCGGCACGCGAGCGCGTCACCTGGTCGCTGAACTTGGAGGCATCGAGTTCCACCAGCACCTGCCCTGCCTTGACCCTGTCGTTCACATCCACCAGCACCCGTTTGATGGTGCCGGAGAGTTCACTGCCGATGTTCACCGAGCGGGTCGGCTGCAGCGTGCCGTTGGCCGACACCGTGAGGGTGATATTGCCCCTGGTGATCGGTGTCGTCACATAGGCGGGGGCGGATTTTTCCTGGTTTTGTACCTGCCAGTAATACACACCGCCAGCGGCCAGCAGCAGGGCAGCGAGCCCTATCCACAAGGAAGAGCGCTGCCACCAGCGCGGCGGGTGGTCGTCGCCCAGCAAGGACTGCAGATCGGTGGGCGGGGTGTTGGCGGACGGTGTCGCTGGTGGACGGGTTGTCATCATGGGCGCGTGTTCTTGGTGGGAATCATGGCGGTGGCATTGCCATCGCCTTCGGGTGCCCAGCCGCCGCCCAGCGCCTTGTAGAGACGCACATGGTCGTTCGCGAGGCTGACCTGTGTACTGGCGACGCCGTCCTGGGCGGAAAGCAGGGTGCGCTGGGTATCGAGCACGGTGGGGAAATCGATCAGCCCGCTCTGGTAGCGCTGGTGTGCCAGAAGGTCGGCATTGGCGGCGGCACTGGCAGCGGCCTGCAGGTGCGCCAGGCGCTCGCGGTCGCCTTGCAGGGCGACCAGGGCGTCCTCCACGTCCTGCAGCGCCGTCAGCACGGTCGCTTCATAGCCAATGCGCGCCTGCTCCAGTGCAGCTTCCTGCACCCGAACCTGGGCGCGCGCGGCGCCGCCGTCAAACAGCGGCACAGAAATGCTGGCCAGCAGCGCATTGGCCACACTGGCGCCGCCCGTCAGCGCCCCCAGCGTCGCCGCACTCAGGCCCAGATTGCCGCTGATGCGCAGGCTGGGGTAGCGGGCCGCATCGGCCTGCGACACGCGGGCCAAAGCCGCACTGATGCGCGCCTCGGCTGCCCGCACGTCGGCGCGCTGGCGCAGGGTTTGTGCAGGAATGGCCAAGGCCAGGTCGGCTGGCGCCTGCGGGACGGGGGCAGCGTCCGCCAACGCCGCATCCAGCGCTGCGGGCGGCTGGCCCGTCAGCACGGCAAGCGCATGGCGCGTCTGCGCCAGGCTGCTCTCAAGCGCCGGCACTTGCGCGGCCGTCTGTTCGGCGGCCGCACGGGCCTGTTCGGTATCGAGCGAGGTGATCAGCCCGGCCTGCAGGCGCCAGTTGCTGATCTGCAGGGTCTCCTGCTGGCTGGCGAGGTTGCTGCGTGCAATGGCCAGGCGCTCCTGCAGGCCACGCAGCGCAATGTAGTTGGCTGCCACCTCCGCAGCCAGCGACACCTGGGCATCGCCAAGGTTGGCCTTTGCAACGGCCACGTCGGCCTCGCTTGCCGCCACGGCACTGCTCTGCGCGCCAAACAGGTCAGGCTCCCAGCTCGCATCGAACCCTGCGGCAAAACGGTTGGCGGTGGCGCCTGCGGTGCGACTGCGCTGCGCCGAGCCAGACGCACCCACCGACGGCAGCAGGCCGGCAGCCTGCACATCGCTCACGGCCCGCGCCTGGCGCAGCGCTGCCTCGGTCTGGCGCAGGGTGGCGTTGCTGGCCAGCGCCTGCCCCACCAAGCTGCTGAGCACAGGGTCGTCAAAGCGCCCCCACCACTGCCCAAGCGACGTGGCAGCGTTGCCCACTGGCGCACCCGCCCACTTTGCAGGCGTCGCCCACGCGGGGGTGTCGGCGGTACTTCCTGTCGGGGCGGCGCACCCGGACAACAGCGCGGCGCTGGCGGCCACTGCCAGAGCCATGCGGCGCCTACCGTGAGTCGAACAGGAATAAAGCATGGATTTTTGGAGGAAGGTGCGCACCGCTTTGGTACTCCGCCATTGTCTGGGCATGCCTTGTCACAGCGGCAAAGTCCAGACAAAGTCTTTGTAAAGATGGCTGCTCAGGTGCCAGGCTGCGCGCGAACCAACGAATCGAGTGGCCACCGGGGCTTCACATCAAACGCGTACTCGCGGTTCGGCGCTTCGCAACCCGCCTGCAAACGCATGGCAGCCGCCAGCGCGATCATGGCGCCGTTGTCGGTGCACAGATGCAGTTCCGGGTAGTGCACGCGCACACGGCGCGCGGCGCAGGCGGCATTGAGCTGCTCGCGCAGGTGGCGGTTGGCGCCCACGCCGCCAGCGACCACCAGGCGCTGCAAACCCGTTTGCGCCAGCGCCGCCAACGATTTCTTCACCAACACCTCGACAATGGCCGCCTCGGTGCTGGCGGCCAGATCGGCCTTGCGCGCGGGCAGGTCGTCGCCCAGTTTTTTGGCCTGCGTCATCACGGCCGTCTTGAGGCCGGCAAACGAAAAATCCAGGTTGCCGCTGTGCAGCAGCGGGCGCGGCAACTTGAAAGCCACCGCACTGCCCTGCTCTGCCAGGCGCGAAAGCGCCGGTCCGCCAGGGTAGCCCAGGCCCATGAGCTTGGCCGATTTGTCAAAGGCTTCGCCAGCCGCATCGTCAATGGTTTCACCCAGCAACGCGTACTGCCCCACGCCATCGACGCGCATCAGTTGCGTATGACCGCCAGACACCAGCAAGGCGACAAACGGAAACTCGGGCGGGTCCGCGCTGAGAAAGGGCGAGAGCAAATGCCCTTCCAGATGGTGCACACCCAGCACCGGCACCTCCAGCGCCGAACCCAGCGCGCAGGCCACGCCGGCACCCACCAGCAAGGCGCCCGCCAGGCCCGGGCCGCGGGTGAAAGCCACCACGTCCACCTCGGGCAGGGTGCAGCCACTCTCGTACAGCACCGCTTCGGTCAGCGGCAATACGCGGCGGATATGGTCGCGGCTGGCCAGTTCGGGCACCACGCCGCCGTAGGCCTGGTGCATCTCGATCTGGCTGTGCAGGGCGTGCGCCAGCAAGCGGGGCACGCGCGCGCCACCCTGCGTGCGCACCAGCGCGACACCGGTTTCGTCGCAGGACGACTCGATACCAAGGACAAGAAGGGAGTTCAGATGCATAGCAGTTCTGCCCGAGTGTAGGCGCAGGGACCCTGCGCGGCAGAAGGCGTTGCAAGCGGGAATCGCCCGCAGCCCACGATGCTTCTGCCGGGCAGGCACCCTACAGCATGGGAGAATCGCAGGCATATGAATCCGCAGCAGTACGTACAAGAAAAAGCCGCGGCTTCGGGCAGCAGTTTCTATTACGCCTTCCTGTTCATGCCCGAGCAGCGGCGCCAGGCCATTACCGCTTTTTATGCGTTTTGCCGCGAAATAGACGATGTTGTCGACGAAGTCACCGACACCAACGTTGCTTACACCAAGCTCGCCTGGTGGCGCAGCGAGCTGACGCAAACCTTCGCCGGCAAGGCCACACACCCGGTCACCCAGGCGCTCATGCCGCACCTGCAAACGTTCGGCATCGAGGCAGCGCCGCTGCTGGCCGTGATCGAGGGCTGCGAGATGGACCTGAACCAGAACCGTTACCTCGACTACCCCGGCCTGCAGCGCTACTGCCACCTGGTGGCCGGCGTGGTCGGCGAGGTGGCTGCGCGCATCTTCGGGCAGACGCAAGCGGCCACCACCGACTACGCGCACAAGCTGGGCCAGGCCCTGCAACTGACCAACATCCTGCGCGACGTGGGCGAGGACGCAATGCGCGGGCGCATCTACCTGCCGGTCAACGAGCTGCAGCAGTTCGATGTGAAAGCCAGTGAAATTCTGGAGCGCAAGACCTCCGAGCGTTTTGTCGCCCTGATGCGCTTCCAATCCGAACGCGCTCACCGCCTCTACGACGAAGCCCTTGTCCTGCTGCCTGCCGAAGACCGGCGCGCGCAAAAACCCGGCCTGATGATGGCCAGCATCTACCGCACGCTGCTGACTGAAATCGAACGCGACAACTTCCAGGTGCTGAACCAGCGCGTGGCGCTCACGCCGCTGCGCAAGTTCTGGCTCGCCTGGAAGATGCAGGCGCTCGGGCGGATGTAGCCGCGTGGCCGGTATGCGCATGCGGATCGCCGTGGTCGGGGGCGGCTGGGCGGGGTTGGCCGCCGCCGTGGCCGCCGCCGAAGCCGGGCACGACGTGACGCTGCTGGAGGCCGCGCGCAGCCTGGGTGGGCGGGCGCGCAGGGTCGCACTGCCAGGCGCCGATGGCGCCCCGCTGCTCCTCGACAACGGCCAGCACATTCTGATTGGCGCCTACACCGATTGCCTGCGCCTGATGGACACCGTGGGCATTGACCCGCGCGATGCCTTCGTGCGCCTGCCGCTGGCGCTGCGTTTTGCAGACGGCAGCGGCCTGCAGTGGCCCGACATCGCGCCCCCCTGGGACGCCCTGCTGGGCATTGCGCGGGCCCGCGGCTGGAGCTGGCGCGAGCGCCTGGCGATGCTGGGGCGCGCCCAGACCTGGCAGCGGCGGCGCTTTGCCTGCGCGCCCGAAGTGTCTGTGGCCGCGCTGTGCGAGGGCCTGCCGCCCCGACTGTTGGGCGAATTCATCGAACCGCTGTGCGTCGCAGCACTGAACACGCCGGCAGAAGAAGCCAGCGGCCAGGTGTTCCTGCGCATCCTGCGCGACAGCCTGTTGGGCGGCCCCGGCGGTTCCAACCTGCTGCTGCCGCGCAAAGATCTGAGCGCGCTGCTGCCCGACGCGGCCGAGCGCTGGCTGCGCTCGCGCGGCGCCATCGTGCGCACCGGCGCGCGGGTACAGGCGCTCACGGCAACGGCGCGCGGCTGGAGCGTGGACGGCTCGCCTTTCGACGCGGTGCTGCTGGCCGCGCCCAGCACCGAGGCCGCGCGCCTGGTGGCCCAATGCGCCCAGGATGCACCGCTGGCCGATGCCGTGGCGCTGTGCGATTGGGCGGCGAGCGCGCAAGCGCTACGCTTTGAATCCATTGCCACGGTGTACGCCCAGGCCGCAGCGCCCGCCAGCGGCAGCGTGCTGGCGCGGCCCATGCTGGCGCTGCGCTCAGCACCCGCGCAGTTCGTGTTCGACCGTGGGCAACTGGGCGGCCCGGCCGGCCTGCTGGCCTTCGTGGTCAGCGCGAGCCGCACCGAACGCGCGCAAACCGAGGCACAGGTGCTGGCGCAGGCCGAGCGCGAGCTAAACCTGCCGGGCCTCCAGTGCGTGCAAACCGTGGTGGAGCGCCGCGCCACCTTTGCCTGTACGCCTGGCCTGGCACGCCCGGCCGCGTACATCGCGCCCGGCCTGTGGGCCTGCGGCGACTACGTTGACGGGCCGTATCCGGCCACGCTCGAAGGCGCGGTGCGCAGCGGGCAGGCGGCTGCAGCACATCTACAGGGCGCTATCGAATAACTAGCTGCAAACGCTTTCCATATAAGCGTTGGAGCCATATTTCATTCATATTTCCATGGCTGCGTCTGCGCCTGCCTCTGGTGCAGCGCCCGACGCGTCCAGCACATCGGCCAGGCGCAGGCGATCCAACCGCGCGCCCTGCCACAGAGGTTCCACATGCGGGCCGCGCTCCAGCAGCAGACGCTGCACCAGAGGCGCCAGCGGCGTGGTGGCCGGGTCTGCGAGCAGCACCAGGCGCGGTTCATCGCGTCGGCGGTCCGCGTTTTCTTCAATGCGCGCAACCCAATCCAGCGCCAGCAGGGCTTCGAGCGCCGGCGCCAGTTGCAAGGCGTCCACCCGCATCTGCCGCGCCAGCGCCGTGGCCCGCAAACCGCGCCCGTGGCCGATGCGCGCGCGGTGCAGGTGCTGCAGCAGCTCAATGGCCAGCTCGAAGCTCCAGCCCTGGTGCCCTGAGCGGCGCGCCACCCCGGCCATCAGGCTGGGCAGGTAGGCCGCCACCACCGCGCCCAGCAGCACGATGACCCAGGCGATGTAAATCCAGATCAGCAAAATCGGCAACGTGGCAAAGGTGCCGTACACCGCTGAGTAGGTGGGCATGCGCGCCAGGTACAGCGCCAGGCCTTTCTTGGCCAGCTCGATGCCCACCGAGACGAAAATGCCGCCGGCCCAGGCATGGCGCCAGCGCACCGGTGTGTTGGGTATCGAGTGGTAGAGACTCGCCATGCCGCCTGCCAGCACGATGAACTGCAGTGAATGGATGAGCAGCGACACGCCGTTGGGCAGCGTCTCCACCAAGCCGCGCGAGGCCGAGATGGCATACGACGTGAGCGCCAGGCTGGTGCCCAGCAGCAGCGGCACAAAGGTGAGGGCCGCCCAATAGATCAGTACCCGCTGGCCCAGTGGCCGCAGGCGGCGCACGCGCCAGATGTTGTTGAAGGTGCGGTCCACGGTGAGCATCAGCGCCAGCGCCGTGACGATCAGGGCACTGAAACCCACCAGACCGAGCTGGCTGGCCTTGGCGGCAAACTGGTTCAGGTAGTCCAGCACCGGGCGCGAGATCGAGTTGGGCACCAGGCTCTGCAGCAGCCAGCGCTGCAGCACCTCCTGCACGCGGCTGAACATCGGAAAGGCGCTGAACACCGCCAGCGCCACGGTAAAGAAAGGCACCAGCGCCAGGATGGTGGTGAAAGTCAGGCTGCTGGCGGTAAGCCCCAGCCGGTCTTCCCGGAAGCGCTCGCGCAGCGTCTGTGCCGTGACCTTCCAAGGAAAGTGCGAGAGATCGTGCAGCAGCGCCTGCGCTGTGTGCTCGGGCCGGCCATGAGGGAATTCCATGGCCGGTATGATGCCATCGCGATGCCCGTGCCCGACCGATCCAACCTCTCGCCCGTCCCCCCACCCTACCAGCCCAATGCTGCCCCCGCCGCCGTGCGGCGTGCCCGCAGCGTGGCGGTCGCCAGCCTGCTGGCGTTGATTGTGCTGAGCCTGGCCTGGGAGCTGTGGCTCGCCCCCCTGCGGCCCGGCGGCTCGTGGCTGGCGCTCAAGGCGCTGCCGCTGTGCGTACCGCTGGCCGGTTTTTTGAAGAACCGCATGTACACCTACCGCTGGGTCAGCCTGATGGTCTGGCTGTATTTCACCGAAGGCATCGTGCGCGGCTGGAGCGACCAGCCGCCGAGCAACTGGCTGGCATGGGCCGAAGTGGCGCTGTGCACCGTGCTGTTCACCGCCTGTACCGCGCACATCCGCCTGCGCCTGCGCAAACCCGCGCCGCTGGCCGCCGCCGCGCCTGCCACCTTGTAACCCCCGAGCCTCCGGGCCTCCATTTCCCTATTTCCATGTCCGATTTTCTAGCCACCCTGCGCAGCCTGGTCGGGCCGGCGCATGTCTTGACCGAAGGCGACCTGAGCGCCTACGAGCGCGATTGGCGCGGCCGCCTGCACGGCAAGGCCCTGGCCGTGGTGCGCCCTGCCAACACCGACGAGGTCGCGGGCGTGGTGCGCGCCTGCGCGGCCTTTGGCGTGCCCATGGTGCCGCAGGGCGGCAACACCAGCCTGTCGGTCGGCTCCACGCCCGACACCTCGGGCCGCGAAGTGGTGCTCAGTCTCACGCGCATGAACGCCGTGCGGGACACCGACCAGGCCAACCTCACCATGACGGTGGAAGCCGGCTGCGTGCTGCAAAACGTCCAGGCCGCCGCCGAAGCGGCCGGGCTGCTGTTCCCGCTCTCGCTCGCCGCCGAGGGCAGTTGCACCATTGGCGGCAACCTGGGCACCAACGCCGGCGGCACGCAGGTGCTGCGCTACGGCAACACGCGCGAGCTGTGCCTGGGGCTTGAAGTGGTCACGCCGCAGGGCGAGGTCTGGAACGGCCTCAAGGGTCTGCGCAAGGACAACACCGGCTACGACCTGCGCAACCTGATGATCGGCAGCGAAGGCACGCTGGGCGTCATCACCGCCGCCACGCTCAAGCTCTTCCCCCGCCCCGCCGCACGCCTGACGGCCTGGGCGGCGGTGCCCTCGATGGAGCAGGCCGTGGCCCTGCTCTCGCTGGCGCAGCGCAGCCTGGGCGCCGACCTGACGGGCTTTGAGGTGATGGGCCGCTTTGCCCTCTCGCTGGTGGACAAGCACATGCCGCAGTTGCGCGTGCCATTTCTGGAGCAGGAAGCGGCGCAGTACGGCGTGCTGCTGGAAAATTCCGACAGCGAATCCGAGGAACACGCCCGCGCACGCTTCGAGGCCTTGCTGGAATCCGCGTTCGAAGCCGACTGCGTGCTCGACGCCGTGGTGGCAGAAAGCATCGCCCAAGCGCAACAGCTGTGGCACATCCGCGAGAGCATTCCCCTGGCGCAGGCGCAAGAAGGCCTGAACATCAAGCACGACATCTCGGTGCCGATCTCGCGTATCCCCGCTTTTGTCAACGACACCGACGCACGCCTGGCGCGCGAGATTCCCGGCGTGCGCCTGGTCAACTTCGGCCACCTGGGCGATGGCAACCTGCACTACAACGTGCAGGCGCCCGAGGGGTGCGACGCCGCCGCCTTTCTGCGCGAGCGCGAGGGCGACGTCAACGACCTGGTCTATGCCGCCGTGGCGCAGTTTGGTGGCTCGTTCTCCGCCGAGCACGGCGTGGGCGCGCTCAAGGTCGATACCCTCAGCCAATACCAGTCGCCCGTGGCGCTGGCCATGATGCGGCAGGTCAAGCAGGCGCTGGACCCGCAGAACCTGATGAATCCGGGGCGTGTCTTGAAACTCTAATGCGTCAGCCGGCGCTTGTGGACATCTGGGCTGGGTGCGCATTCGCCCAGTCCTGCGCTGCCTGCCAGCCGGGCGGCACACAGCCCTGCTGCTGCACACACAGGCTGGCACTGGCCAGGGCGTGGCGCAAGGCCTGCCGGCAAGGCTCGCCCGCCAAGCCGGCAAGGAACGCGCCCAAGCTGGCACCAGACGCCGCCTGCGCCTGGTGCAGCAGATGCGCCAGCAACCCCGCCAGAAAACTATCGCCCGCGCCCACGGTGTCGACCACCGCCAGCGGCTGGGCTTCCCTGGCAAAGTACGCCCCACCCTCACGGTGCAGCAGCCAGGCGCCGGCGCCGCCCAGTGTCAATACCAGCCAATGGGTGTGCAGCGCCCTGTCCATCAGGTGGCGCGCCCGCTCCAGGGGACTCGCGCCGGGCATGGCCAGATGCTCCAGGTCTTCATCGCTGACCTTGATGACATCGGCCTGCGCCAGCACGGCGCGCACATGCGCCTGGTAGGCGGGCAGATCCGGCATCACGGACGGGCGCAGATTGGCATCCACCACCACGCAGCGCCCCGCGGCGCGCTGGCCGCGCAGCCAGGGCAGGTAGACGCCGGCGTCGCGTGCGTCCAGCGCCAGCGCACCGGTACACACCAAGCGCAAGCCAGCGTGCTGCGCACAGGCCTGCGTGAGGCCGGCAGCATCCACCATCCGGTCGGCCACGCCTTCCCGGTAAAACGCGTAATCCGGTTGCCCCTGCGGCGTGAGGTTGACCACCGCCAGCGAAGTCACTTCCTGCACGGGATCCGGACGCGCCAACTGCACGCCATCGCCCTCCATCGTGGCGGCAAGCTCGCGCCCCCAGTGGTCGCGCGAGAGCGGGTTGAGGTACAGCGTGCCCACGCCTTGGCGCGCCAACGCGCGGCACAGGTTGTACGGCGCGCCACCGGGACACGGCAGGTAGCTGCCGCCAGGGGTCTGGATGAGATCGATCAGGGCTTCACCAGCAACGGCGATCTGAATAGAGAGTGGAACGGGCATGGTGAACGAGCGGCGAAAGAGTCAAAACGTTGGCTGGCTACGACCGACGGCGGGAAGGATTGTGGGCCCAGACACCCTATCGCAGGAACAGACATTGCTCGGCCAGCCCCCGCAAATCTTTCATGGACGGCCTGTCTGATTGCGGTCCTCCAGGAGGAATGCCCTGGCGCTGTGAGCGAAGCACCCATCGCCCATCGCCCATCGCCCCTAGAATTTGCCCTGTCAACCCGCTGCCACAATTGCGGCCGCGCCCAAACGAAGGCGCTTTCCTCTTCACCCGCCCTTTGCGCCAGCCCTAAAGTCAGCCATGCCATCCCAGTACGAAGACCTCATGCGCCATGTGTTCACGCACGGCGTGCACAAATCCGACCGGACCGGCACCGGCACGAAAAGCGTGTTCGGCTACCAGATGCGCTTCGATCTGCGCGAAGGCTTCCCGCTGGTGACCACCAAAAAGGTGCACCTCAAATCCGTGATCCTGGAACTGCTGTGGTTCCTCACCGGCTCCAGCAACAACCACTGGCTGACCGAGCGCGGCGTGACCATCTGGAACGAATGGGCGGGCGAAGACGGTGAGCTGGGCCCGGTCTATGGCGTGCAATGGCGCAGTTGGCCCACGCCGGACGGCGGCCATATCGACCAGATCAGCGAGGTCATCCAGACGCTCAAGACCAACCCCGATTCGCGCCGCATCATCGTCAGCAGCTGGAACGTGGCGGAGCTGCACAAGATGGCTCTCATGCCCTGCCACGCCTTCTTCCAGTTCTACGTGGCGCCCGCGACCGAACCGGGCGGCCGCGGCCAGCTCTCGTGCCAGCTCTACCAGCGCAGCGCCGACATCTTTTTGGGCGTGCCCTTCAACATCGCCAGCTACGCCCTGCTCACGCACATGGTGGCCCAGCAATGCGACCTGGATGTGGGCGACTTCATCTGGACCGGCGGCGACTGCCACATCTACAGCAACCACGAAGAGCAAGTGCGCACCCAGCTCGCGCGCACGCCGTATGCGCTGCCGCAACTGCATATCAAACGCCGGCCCGCCACACTGTTTGATTACGCGTTCGAAGATTTCGAAATGCTGAACTACGAACACCACCCCGCCATCAAGGCGCCGGTGGCGGTCTAGATGGCCGCATAGCATGCAAGTCAACCTCATTTACGCCCGCGCCGCCAACGGCGTGATCGGCAAAGACGGGCAAATGCCCTGGCACCTGCCGGAAGACCTGGCGCACTTCAAGCGCCTGACCAGCGGCTGCCCGGTGGTCATGGGCCGCAAGACCTGGGATTCGCTGCCCACGCGCTTTCGCCCGCTGCCGGGCCGGCGCAACATCGTCGTCACGCGCCAGGAAAATTGGCATGAAAATGGCGCCCAGCGCACATCCAGCTTGGGTGAGGCGCTGCAACTATGCGAGTCCTCTGACACCGTGTGGGTGATTGGCGGCGCGCAGATCTACGCGCTGGCCCTGCCGCTGGCCCATGCCGTTGAAGTCACCGAGATCGAGCGCGAATACGCCGGCGACGCCTACGCGCCCGAACTCGGCCCGGAATGGGTCGAGCAGCACCGCGAGCGCCTACAGGCGCAAGACGGCACGCCGCTGAGCTTTGTGCGGTATGAGCGGGCGAGGCGCTAAAGCGCCCTAGCCTCAAACCGCGTAGCGCTTCTCCAGCGCATCCAGCGCCGGCTTTCCCACCAGCCGCTGGCGCTCGGCAAACGGCGCCACCAAGCCCGAGTCTTCGCGCACCGAGCGCTCATCGCGCAGCACGGTGAGTGCCTTTTGCATGCCCATCACGGCGCCCTGCAGCGCGGCGTTGGCGTAGAGCACGATGCCGTAGCCCATCTGCGCAAGTTCCTCGGCACCGACGATGGGTGTCTTGCCGCCAATCACCATGTTCATGAGTTGCGGCTTTTCAAGGCGCTGCGGCAGCGTGCGAATGTGCTCGGCCGTGGTAACGGCCTCGACAAACAGAATGTCCGCCCCCGCCTCGCTGAATTTCTGCGCGCGCTCGACGGCGGCTTCGAACCCCTGCACCGCGCAGGCATCGGTGCGCGCCAGAATCAGCAGGTTGCTGTCTTGGCGCGCATCCACCGCCGCCTTGATTTTGGCCACGGCCTCTTCGGTCGAAATCACCTCCTTGCCGGCAAAGTGCCCGCAGCGCTTGGGCGCCACCTGGTCTTCGAACTGGATGCAGTCGGCCCCGGCGCGCTCGAGCACGCGCACGGTGTGGCGCACGTTCAGCGCGTTGCCAAAGCCGGTATCGGCGTCGACGATCAGCGGCAGACTGACGGCATCGCGAATGCGCGCCGTGTGCTCGGCAATTTCATGCAGGCCCATGAAGCCCTGGTCCGGCAGGCCGAACCACATGTTGGTGACGCCGGCGCCGGTCACATAGATCGCCTCGAACCCAAGGTCTTCAATGACCTTGGCCGAGAGCGCGTTGAATGCGCCGGGCACCAGCATGCCCCGGCGTGCGTTGACAAGGGCCTTGAGTTGTTGTTTGGTGTTCATGTCATTACCTTAAGAAAAATGGGCTCTAGGGAGCCTCTGCACGAATCGCGTGGCAAGCGGGCGCTGCGGCCCGGGATGAGCTGCAAGGCGCAAACCGCAGCGATAGCCGTAGCTATCGCGAGGATTTGCAACGCTGCAGATCGCCCGAGGCCGCAGATGCACACGGCGCGACGATTCGTGCAGAGGCTCCCTAGCGCTTACTGGATATGCGCTGATAGCTATCAAATATGAATGTTTGAGCAAGTGGGTGGACTGCTGGTCGCCACAGGCGCGCGGCGGGATCTGCGCCGCATACCGCCCGCTGATTCGAGCGATTTGCCCGTGCTGTGCAGGCGAGCGAAACGCCACTTGCCCTGTGGGGGCTGTTGGGTTTTTCGTTAAACCTCCACCACATTCCCTGGTACCCGCACCCAACCCTCCATCAAAATCCGCGCGCTGCGGCTCATCAGCGCCTTGGTGACTTGCCACTGGCCGCCCGCCTGTGCGGCTTCGGCGCCCACGCGCAGCGTGCCCGAGGGGTGGCCGAAACGCACGGACTGGCGTGGTACGCCATCCTTACCGCCCTCACCGCCAGCCGCCAGGTTGACCAGCGTGCCGGGGATGGCGGCAGCGACACCAATGGCAACGGCGGCGGTGCCCATCATGGCGTGGTGCAGTTGGCCCATGGAGAGGGCACGCACCAGCAGATCGATGTCGCCGGCCTTGACGGGGTTGCCGCTGGACGCCGTGTAGTCGGCCGGCGGGGCGACAAAAGCAACCTTGGGCGTGTGCTGGCGCGTGGCGGCTTCGCCCAGGTTTTCGATCAGCCCCATGCGCAAGGCGCCCTGCGCGCGAATGGCCTCGAACCGGGCGAGCGCCTGCGGGTCGCCGTTGATGGCGGCTTGCAGCTCGGTGCCGGTGTAGCCCAGGTCGTGGGCGTTCAGGAAAATGGTGGGGATGCCGGCGTTGATGAGCGTGGCGGGGAAGCGGCCCACGCCGGGCACATCGAGCACGTCCACCAATGCGCCCGTCGGGAACATCGCGCCGCAGCCCTCGCCGCCGCCCTCGTCCGCTGGGTCCATGAATTCCAGCGCCACTTCGGCGGCCGGGAAAGTGACGCCATCGAGCGCGAAGTCGCCCGTCTCCTGCACCTGGCCCTCGGTCATCGGCACGTGGGCGACGATGGTTTTGCCGATGTTGGCTTGCCAGATGCGAACGGTGGTCACGCCGTTTTTCGCAATGCGCGCGGCATCAATCAGCCCCATGTGGATGGCGCAGGGGCCGACGGCGGCGGAGAGGTTGCCGCAGTTGCCGCTCCAGTCCACAAAGGGCTTGTCAATGGCGACCTGGCCAAACAGGTAATCCACATCGTAGTCGGCACGGGTGCTCTTGCTGAGGATGACGGCCTTGCTGGTGCTGGACGAGGCGTTGCCGAGGCCGTCGATCTGCTTGCCATACGGGTCGGGGCTGCCGAGCACGCGCAGCAGCAGGGCATCGCGCGCCGGGCCGGGTTGCTGGGCGGGCTCCGGCAGGTCTTGCAGGCGAAAGAACACGCCCTTGCTGGTGCCGCCGCGCAGATAGGTGGCTGGGATTTTGATTTGGGGGGCGAAGGTGGTCATGGGCGAGAGCTTTGGGCAGGCGAAGAGGTGTTGTATTGATTTGATAGCTGCTTGCGCTTATGGGATAAGCGCTAGAGGCCGATTTGACTCAATTTCATGTCTGGGCACTTTGCGGGCAGAGGCTGGGCCGGGATGTCGCGGTCAATGAGGCTGCGTGCCATGGTCCGGGATCGGGGTCAGAACACGAGTTTCGCTGCGCGAAATCGTGGTCTGACCCCAATGCCTGCGCCGCATGTGCTGCCAATCCCTGGGCACAGGGCAGCAGCGGGCCAGGCAGCACCGTTTGGCTCATGGTTTCCGCGCCAGAAAGTCTTGTGCAAAGCGCTGCAGCACGCCGCCCGCTTCGTACACCGCCACTTCATCGGCCGTGTCCAGGCGGCAGGTCATGGGCACGTGCAGCATGTCGCCATTCTTGCGCGTGACGACCAGCGTGACCTGCGCGCCGGGCTGCAACTCGCCCTGCACGGCGTAGGTTTCGGTGCCGTCGAGCGCCAGCGTGAGGCGCGTGGTGCCGGGCAGAAATTCGAGCGGCAGCACGCCCATGCCGATCAGGTTGGTGCGGTGGATGCGCTCGAAGCTCTCGGCCGCAATGGCTTCGACGCCCGCCAGCCGAACGCCCTTGGCGGCCCAGTCGCGGGACGAGCCTTGGCCGTAGTCGGCGCCGGCCACGATGATGAGCGGCTGGCGGCGCGCCAGGTAGGTTTCGATGGCCTCCCACATGCGCATGACCTGGCCTTCGGGCTCGACGCGGGCCAGCGAACCGGCCTGCACGTGGCCCTCCTCGTCGCGCACCATTTCGTTTTTCAGCGTGGGGTTGGCGAAGGTGGCGCGCATGGCGGTGAGGTGGTCGCCGCGGTGCGTGGCGTAGGAATTGAAGTCTTCCTCGGGCAAGCCCATGGCGTGCAGGTATTCGCCCGCAGCGCTGCTGCGCAAAATGGCGTTCGAGGGCGACAGGTGGTCGGTGGTGATGTTGTCGGGCAGGAGGGCCAGCGGCCGCATGTTGGCCAGCGTGCGCGGGTTCGCGGCCAGTGCGCCAATGCCCTCGGTGTCCCAGTACGGCGGACAGCGAATATAGGTGGACTGCGGGCGCCAGGCGTATTGCGGGCTTACGGTTTCGCCGTTGTCCTTGCGGATGGCAAACATGGGCCCGTACACGGCACGGAACATGTCGGGCTTGACCGCACTGCGCACGATAGCGTCGATCTCTTCATCGCTGGGCCAGATGTCGCACAGACGAATCTCTTGCCCATTCACCACGCCGAGCACGTCTTTCTCGATGTCAAAGCGCACCGTGCCCGCCAGCGCATACGCCACCACCAAGGGCGGCGACGCCAGGAAGGCTTGCTTGGCATACGGGTGAATGCGGCCGTCGAAATTGCGGTTGCCTGAGAGCACGGCGGCGGTAAACAGCTTGCGGTCCACGATCTCCTGCTGAATCTGGGGGTCCAGCGCGCCGCTCATGCCGTTGCAGGTGGTGCAGGCAAAGCCGACGATGCCAAAGCCGAGCTGCTCCAGCTCGGTGAGCAAGCCCGCTTCCTGCAAATACAGTTCCACGGTCTTGGAGCCCGGCGCCAGCGATGATTTCACCCAGGGCTGGCGCACCAGGCCCAGGCGGTTGGCGTTGCGTGCCAGCAGGCCGGCGGCGATCACATTGCGCGGGTTCGAGGTGTTGGTGCACGAGGTAATGGCCGCGATGATCACCGCGCCATCGGGCAGGGTGCCCTCGCCTGCTTCGGGCATGGCCCACGCGCCGGCAATGCCCTTGGCCGCCAGGTCGGCCGTGGCCACGCGGGCATGCGGGTTGGACGGGCCGGCCAGGTTGCGCACCACGGCCGACACATCAAAGCGCAGCACGCGCTCGTACACGGCGCCATCCAAGCTGTCGGCCCACAGACCGGCGGCCTTGGCGTAGGTCTCCACCAACTGCACCTGCTCGGCGCTGCGGCCGGTGAGCGTGAGGTAGGCCAGCGTTTGCGCGTCGATGGCAAACAGCGCGGCCGTGGCGCCGTATTCGGGCGCCATGTTGGAGATGGTGGCGCGGTCGCCAATGGTCAGGCCCGGCACGCCTTCGCCGTAGAACTCCAGGTAGGCGCCCACCACTTTGGATTGGCGCAAAAACTCGGTCAGCGCCAGCACCACATCGGTGGCCGTGATGCCAGGTTGCCGCGTGCCGGTCAGCTCGACGCCGATGATCTCGGGCAGCCGCATCATGGAAGGGCGGCCGAGCATCACGTTCTCGGCTTCCAAGCCCCCCACACCTACGGCAATCACGCCCAGCGCATCGACGTGCGGGGTATGCGAGTCGGTGCCTACGCAGGTATCTGGGTAAGCCAGGCCATCGACGGCATGCACCACGGGCGACATTTTTTCCAGGTTGATCTGGTGCATGATCCCGTTCCCCGCGGGGATGACCTGCATGTTGGCAAAGGCTTTTCTCGTCCACTCGATGAAGTGAAAGCGGTCCACGTTCCGGCGGTCTTCGATGTTGCGGTTCTTCTCAAACGCATCGGGGTCGAACCCGCCGCACTCCACGGCCAGCGAGTGGTCCACGATGAGCTGCACCGGCACCACCGGGTTCACCTGCGCCGGGTCGCCGCCCTCCTTCGCAATGGCGTCGCGCAGGCCCGCCAAATCCACCAGCGCCGTTTGGCCCAGGATGTCGTGGCAGACCACGCGCGTGGGGTACCAGGGGAAGTCGCGCTCACGCTTGCGCTCTATCAGTTGCTTGAGGCTGTCGGTGACGGTGGCAGGGTCGGCCTTGCGCACGATGTTTTCGGCGTGCACGCGCGAGGTGTAGGGCAACTGCGCCCAGGCGCCGCTCTGGAGGGCGTCCACGGCCGCGCGTGCGTCGAAGTACTGCAAGGCCGTGCCGGGCAGCGGTTGTTGATGGGGTCTTGTCATGGGGCAGGCTCGTTCTGTGGGTGGCTCACACGCGTTCGGCAATCGGCACGAAGCACTGGTCTTCGGGGCCGGTGTAGTGGGCACTGGGGCGGATGATCTTGTTGTCCACGCGCTGCTCGATCACGTGCGCCGCCCAGCCGCTGGTGCGCGCAATGACGAACAGCGGCGTGAACATGGCGGTGGGCACGCCCATCATGTGGTAGCTCACGGCGCTGAACCAGTCGAGGTTGGGGAACATGGCTTTCACCTCCCACATCACGCTCTCCAGCCGCTCGGCAATATCAAACATCTTGGTCGAGCCCGCTGCTTCCGAGAGCGATTTGGCGACGCCCTTGATGACGACGTTGCGCGGGTCGCTGACGGTATAGACCGGGTGGCCAAAGCCGATGACCACTTCCTTGGCCTCGACACGGCGGCGGATGTCGGCCTCGGCTTCGTCGGCATGGTCGTACCGCTTCTGGGTTTCGAACGCCACCTCGTTGGCGCCGCCATGCTTGGGGCCGCGCAGGGCGCCAATGGCGCCGGCGATGGACGAGTACATGTCGCTGCCGGTGCCGGCAATGACCCGGGCGGTGAAGGTGCTGGCGTTGAATTCGTGCTCGGCGTACAGGTTCAGCGAGGTGTGCATGGCACGCACCCAGGCATCGGGCGGCGTGCGGCCGTGCAGCAGGTGCAAGAAGTGCCCACCAATCGAGTCGTCGTCCGTCTCCACGGCAATGCGCTTGCCCTGCGTGCTCCAGTGGTACCAGTAGAGCAGCATGGAGCCAAGCGAGGCCATCAGCCGGTCGGCAATGTCGCGCGCGCCGGGCAGGTTGTGGTCGTCCTTCTCGGGCAGCACGCAGCCCAGCGTGGACACGCCCGTGCGCATCACGTCCATCGGGTGCGCGCTTGCAGGCAGGTGCTCCAGCGCGTGTTTCACGCTGGCGGGCAAGCCGCGCATGGATGCGAGCTTGGCCTTGTACGCCCGAAGCTCCGCAGCGGTGGGCAGCTTGCCGTGCACCAGCAAGTGGGCGATTTCTTCAAAATCGCAGGCCTCGGCCATGTCGAGGATGTCGTAGCCCCGGTAGTGCAGGTCGTTGCCGGTGCGGCCCACGGTGCACAAGGCGGTGTTGCCGGCCGTTACGCCCGAGAGGGCGACGGACTTCTTGGGCTTGAAGCCCGCGGGTTGGCTGAGATCGGTCATGCGGTTTCCTTGGAAAGATAAGCGGCGGGAATCGAAATGACCGGCCCAACCAACGGGGTGCCCCTGGCGTGGGCATGTCCGCGGGAGACAACTTTTGTCGCTTGCAAAGCGTTTGCAGGATTGGTCATAATTCGCAATGTACGCAAGACTAATCGCCCATGAAATCACTGAATTGGCGATGTTTTGCGAATGAATTCTGAAATTTTGCAAATTTTGCGAATACCGAAAGGCGGCAATGGCAAAGACGTTCATGGGGGTGCGATTGCGCAGCCTGCGCGCCGAGCGCGGCATGTCGCAGGTGGCGTTCGCACATGCACTGGGCCTGTCGCCCAGCTACCTCAACCAGATCGAGCAGGACCAGCGGCCGCTCACCGTGGCGGTGCTGCTCAAGATCCACCGCACCCTGGGCGTGGACATCCAGCAGTTCTCGGAAGACGAGGTGGCGCGGCTGGTCGCGCAGCTGCGCGATGCGCTGGCCGACAACCCGGCGCAAGAGACCATCGACCTGCCCGACCTCCAGGAGCTGGCCAGCAAACTGCCCAAGGTAGGCCGCGCCATCCTGGCGCTGCACCGGCGACAGATGGAAGCCATTCAACGCATGGAAACCCTGTCGCTGGAACTAGGCGATGGCCGCGATGCCATGACCAGCGTGCGGTCCACCTCGTTCGAGGCGGTGCAGGACTTTTTCTTTGTCTACCGCAATTACTTCCACGGGCTCGATACCGCAGCCGAAGCGCTGGCGCAGGAAGCACAGGCCTCTGGCCAGACGCTTGGCAACTGGCTCACGCAGCGCCTGCTGACCCGGCACGGCGTGCGCGTGGTGCCGTCGGATGGTGAGCAGACAGGGCAGCAGCGCCGCTTTGACCCGCACAGCGGCGTGCTGTACCTCTCGCCCACGCTCAAAGCCGGACAGCAAGCGTTTCAGCTGGCAACACAGCTCGCCCTGCTCGACATGGACGCCGCCATACAGGCGCTGGTCGACGAAGCGGCCTTCGACAACCCTGCCGCCCAGATGCTGGCGCGCATCGGCCTGGCGAACTACGTGGCGGGCGCCCTGCTGCTGCCCTATACGAAGTTTCTCCAGGCCGCAGAAAGTTTGCGCTACGACATCGACCAACTGGCACAGCAGTTCGGCGTAGGGTTCGAGACGGTGTGCCACCGCCTGAGCACGCTGCAGCGGCCGGGCGCACCAGGGGTGCCGTTTTTCTTCATGCGATTGGACCGGTCGGGCAATATCTCCAAGCGCCAGTCGGCGACACACTTTCACTTTTCCAAGACCGGCGGCACCTGCCCGCTGTGGAACGTGTACGAGGCGTTCTCGCAACCGGGGCGCGTGCTGCCGCAACTGGCCAGCATGCCCGACGGCCGGGCCTACCTCTGGATCGCCCGCAGCGTCTCGCATGGCGCGCGCGGCTATGGCTCGCCGCGCAAGACGTTTTCGCTTGCCCTGGGCTGCGACATCCAGTACGCGCCGCGCCTCGTGTACTCCAAAGGCCTGGACCTGAAGGACCCCAACGCGGCCACGCCTATCGGCATGGGCTGCAAGGTCTGCGAGCGCACCGCCTGCCCGCAGCGGGCCTTTCCGTTCGTCGGCCAGCCCCTGCGGGTGAACGAGAACGAGAGCTGGTTTTCCCCGTATTCGGTAGAGCAGGCACCGCCGCCTGCCCCCATGGCCCCGCCCCCTGCGCCCACAGGCGTGCACCGCATACGGCGCTGACCCGGCCGCTTGGCCCTTTGAACAAGCTCTTAGCTCTTAGCTCTTACCCTGCCGCGAGTTCTTCCCGCAGCACCTTGGCCGCACCCACCATGCTCGCCAGCGCCGCGCGCGTCTCGGGCCAGCCGCGCGTTTTGAGGCCGCAGTCGGGGTTGATCCACAGGTTCTCGCGCGGCACCACCGCCACGGCTTTGCGCATCAGGCGAAGGATTTCGTCCTGCGTGGGCACGCGAGGTGAATGGATGTCGTACACGCCTGGGCCAATCTCGTTCGGGTACTGGAAATCGCCAAAACCGCGCAGCAGTTCCATGTCGGAGCGGCTGGTTTCGATGGTGATCACGTCGGCATCCATGGCGGCGATCTCGGACAGGATGTCGTTGAACTCCGAGTAGCACATGTGGGTGTGGATCTGCGTGTCGTCCGCCACGCCCGAGGCGCTGATGCGAAACGCCCGCGTGGCCTGCGCCAGGTAGGGCTTCCAGCCGGCGCGGCGCAGGGGCAGGCCTTCGCGAATGGCGGGCTCGTCGATTTGCACGATGCCGATGCCGGCGCTCTCCAGGTCGACCACTTCGTCGCGAATCGCCCAGGCGATTTGCTCGGTGGTGGCGCTGCGCGGCTGGTCGTCGCGCACAAAAGACCATTGCAGGAGGGTGATGGGGCCGGTCAGCATGCCTTTGACGGGCTTGGTGGTGAGGCTTTGGGCAAAGGCCGTCCAGGCCACCGTCATGGCGCGGGGGCGGGCCACATCGCCGTAGATCACCGGGGGCTTGACGCAGCGCGAGCCGTAGGACTGCACCCAGCCGTTTTCGGTGAACGCAAAGCCATCGAGCTGCTCGCCAAAGTACTCGACCATGTCGTTGCGCTCGGCTTCACCGTGCACCAGCACATCAATGCCGAGGGCTTCCTGCTCGCGCACCGCCAGGGTGATTTCCGCTTCCATCTTCTGGCGGTAGTCCGCCTCGCCCAGCGCGCCGCGCTTGAAGGCGGCGCGGGCGGCGCGAATGGCCGGCGTCTGCGGGAACGAACCAATGGTGGTGGTCGGCAGCGGCGGCAAGGCGAAGCGTGCGCGCTGCAGGCGCTGGCGCTGGGGGAACGCCGACTGGCGCTTGTCGTCGCTATCCACCGCCCGGGCGATGCGCAGGGCCACGTCCGCGCGGTGCACCCGCGGGCTGGCGCGGCGGGCGGCAATGGCGTGGCGAGCAGCTTGCAGTTCGGCGGTGACCGATGCGGTGTCGCCGCCCAGGGCGGCGCTCAGCACGAGCAGTTCGTCCAGCTTTTCAATGGCAAAGGCCATCCACGATTGGATTTCTGCGTCCAGCAAGGTTTCTGCCTGCAGGCTGAACGGCACATGCAGCAGGCTGCACGATGGCGCCAGCCAGAGCTCGCCCCGGTGCTTGTCGGCCACGGGGCGCAGGCGCTTGAGCGCGGCATCGACATCGGTGCGCCAGATGTTGCGGCCATCGACGATGCCCACCGACAGCACCTTGTGCGCAGGCAGCCAGTCGGCCACGCCGACCAGTTCGTGCGGGGCGCGCACGGCATCCACATGCAGGCCGGCCACGGGCAGTTGGCAGGCCAGACGCAGGTTGTCTTCCAGCGGCGAGAAGTAGGTGGCCAGCAAAATCTGCGGCGCCGAGCGGGCCAGTTGCCAATAGCTGCGCTCAAAGGCGTTGCGCCAATCGGCGGGCAAGTCGAGGCCCAGGATGGGCTCGTCCACCTGCACCCAGGTGACGCCCTGCTGCTTGAGCCGGGTGAGGATGTATTCGTACACGGGCAGCAAGGCGTCGAGCAGTGAGAGGCGGTCCAGCCCGGCCTCCTTCTCTTTGCCGAGGTACAAGAAACTCAGCGGCCCGAGCAGCACCGCCTTGACAGGGTGGCCCAGCGCCTGGGCCTCGGCCACTTCGTCAAACAAGCGGGTAGACGCCAGCTTGAATTCCGTGGTACTTGAAAATTCGGGCACCAGGTAGTGGTAGTTGGTGTCGAACCACTTGGTCATTTCCAGCGCAAAACCGTGCGCGTGGCTCGCGCAGCAGCCACTGTGCTGCGCCTTACCCGTCACGCCGCGCGCCATTGAAAAATAGCGCGACAGCTCCGACTCGGTCCCGGCAAAGCCAAAACGCGTGGGCTCGCAGCCCAGCAGTTGAATATGGTTGGCCACGTGGTCGTAGTAGGCGAAATCGCCCACGGTCACGAAGCCAAGGCCAGCGTCAGCCTGGGCCTGCCAGTGCGCCTGGCGCAAGTCGGCGCCGACCTGCTCCAGCGCGGCTTCGCCGATCTCGCCACGCCAGTGTTTTTCAAGGGCGAATTTGAGTTCGCGGTGGGCGCCCATGCGGGGGAATCCAAGGGTATGTGTGCGAAGTGTTTTCATAACCACGATGGTCGAACTTCTGCGTTTATTATTCAAACGAAAAATATCCAAGATCAACTTGAATCAATTTCATGACGCAATCGATTCTTGAAATCCGCCACCTGCGCACCCTCGCCGCCCTGCGCGATACCGGCAGCCTGGTGCGCGCTGCGCAATTGCTGCACCTGACGCAATCGGCCCTGTCGCACCAGATCAAGCAGCTGGAGGCGCATTTCGGCGGCGCGCTGTTCGAGCGCAAATCGGTGCCGCCGCAGTTCAGTGCCATTGGCCTGCGCCTGCTCACACTTGCCGACACCCTGCTGCCGCAAGTGCAAGAGGCCGAGCGCGATGTCGCCCGCCTGGGCCAGGCAGGGGCCGGGCAACTGCGCATCGTGGTCGAGTGCCACACCTGCTTTGACTGGCTGATGCCGGCGATGGACGCGTTTCGCACCGGCTGGCCCGAGATCGAGCTGGACATCGTCTCGGGCTTTCACCCCGACCCGATTGCCTTGCTGCTGCAAGACCGTGCCGAGGTCGCCATCGTCTCGGAGCCCGACCCAGACGAGGCGGTGGATTTCCACCCGCTGTTCAGCTTTGAAATTCTGGCGCTGCTGGCCAACCACCACCCACTGGCCGACAAGGCGCGCCTGGCCGCCGAAGACTTTGCCGACCAGACACTCATCACCTACCCGGTGCCCGACGACATGCTCGACATCCTGCGCCAGGTGCTCACCCCCGCCGGCGTGGCACCCGTGCACCGCCGCACCACGGAGCTCACGGTCGCCATGCTGCAACTGGTGGCCAGCGGCCGCGGCATCGCCACCCTGCCCCGCTGGGCCGTGCAGGGCTACCTCGACCGCCACTACATTGCCGCGCGCCCCGTGGGCCCGGCAGGCTTGACCGGGCGCCTCTACATGGCCAGCACCGCCACCACCAGCGCCCGCCCGTGGATGGCCGACTTCGTGCAGACCACGCGCGAGACCTGCTTCAAGAACTTTCCGGGGATAGCGCTGCTGTAGCCGCGAGCGGCGCAGGCTTGGTGCGCTGCCTGCATCGTGGGGAACGGCCGGCCATCACAGCGGTCGGCGTAGGTGCGTCAATATTTGGTTAAATAGGCCTACAACGCTTATCCCATAAGCGCTAGAAGCTATCTATTTGATAGTATTGATAAGCTGACTTTGCAGATTTGCATCCACTGCAACCCGGCACGCGCAACCCAACTGCACCAGCAGACCTGTACCACCGCAGCGCCAAACGACGATCCGCCCAGCGTGGGGTTGGTGCCGCCCTCAAAGTCATGTGATAATTGAAATCACATGAAAAGAAACGACCGACTTTCTGTCGCTCTGCACGCCTTGCTGCACTTGGCACTCAAGCCGGAGGCCTCGATGACCTCTGCCGAAATGTCGGCCTGCATCGGCTCCGACCCCGCCGTCATTCGCCGCACGCTGGCCGGCTTGCGTGAGGCTGGCATTCTGCAAACGCGCAAGGGCCACGGCGGCGGCTGGCAACTGGCCAGACCCTTGGCGGACCTGAATCTCAAGCAGGTCCAGGACGCTATCGGTGCGCGGATATTCCCGGCGCCCACACGCACCGAGAGCCCCGGTTGCCTCGTCGAGCAAGCAGTGGAAGCAGCACTGGACGGCGCCTTGGCCCAAGCGGCCGCTTTTCTGGATGCGCGGCTGGAGGGCATCGACCTACAAACCATCGCCGCCGACGTGGCGCGCAAACACGCACACACGAAAGCGCCCTCATGACACCCACCCGACACCAAACCGTCGCGATTGGCGACGGGCTCACGCTGCACGTGACCGAACAGGGCCAGGGCCCTGCCGTATTGCTGTGCCACGGTTTCCCTGAAACCAGCCATGCCTGGCGCCACCAACTGCCGGCTCTGGCAGTGGCGGGCTACCGGGCCATTGCGCCAGACCTGCGGGGTTACGGCAGCAGCAGCGCACCCACAGACCAGGGGCAGTATTCGATCCTGCACCTGGTCGGCGACCTTGTCGCCCTGCTGGACGCGTTGGCGCTCGACCGTGCAGTCATCGTCGGAAGCGACTGGGGCGCCACCATCGCATGGCACGCAGCCTTGTTGCGCCCAGACCGGTTTTGCGCCGTGGCGGCGCTGGGTGTGCCCATGATGGGGCGCCCACCACGCCCGCCCAGCCAGCTGTTTCCACAGAATGCCGAGGCGCTGTTCTATACCCTCTACTTCCAGCAGCCCGGCGTGGCGGAACAAGAGTTGGAACGCGACGTGGCGACCACCCTGCGCAAGCTGCTGTTCGCCGCGTCCGGTGACGCCGGCCCGCGTCTGCCGGGCGACCACACGCCCAACCCGTTTGGCATGGTCTCACGTGCGCAAGGCCTGCTCGCGCCGTTGAACACTCCGGCACGACTGCCGGCATGGCTTGAAGAAGAAGACCTTGCAGCCTTCGTGCGCGCTTTCTCCACAAGCGGGTTCCAGGGTGGGCTGAATTACTACCGCAATCTGGACCGCAACCGGGAGCTGATGGCAATGTTCAGCGGCCTGAAGGTGCAGGTGCCTGCCCTTTTCATGGTGGGCGAACGCGATGCCGGGCTGTCCATGCCGGGCATGCGGGACATCATCGCTGCCATGCCAGCCCTGGTGCCGCACCTCACGCGCAGCGCGATCATCGAACGCGCCGGTCACTGGCTTGCACAAGAGCGCCCACAGGAGGTGAACGCCTTGCTGATCGACTTTCTCAACCAACTGGCAGGCAACGGCACTGCATGAGGTAAGCACCATGGCCATGAACCCTTTTGACGACCCGCAGGCCGTTGCCACTTATGCAGAGCAGCCACCCAAACTGGTCCCCGGATTCGCGGACCTGCAGCGCATGTGCATGCTGCTCATGGCCGAAAGGGCGCCGCAGGACGCTCGCGTCCTGGTGCTGGGCGCTGGGGGCGGTCTGGAGCTCGATCTGTTTGCGCGCACGCACGCGCGTTGGCAGTTCGACGGTGTCGACCCCTCTGCAGAAATGCTGCGCCTGGCCCGAAACCGGGTGCAAGCGCACATCTCCCGCGTACGCCTGCACCATGGCTATATCTACGATGCGCCCTCCGGCCCTTTTGATACAGCCTGCAGTTTGTTGACGCTGCATTTCATTGCCCGCGAGGAACGTCTGCGTACGCTTATGGAGGTCCGGCACCGCATGCGCGCGGGCGCACCCTTCGTAGCAGCACACTTCAGCTTCCCGCAAGAGGCCTCGAAACGCGAGCGATGGCTCTCGCGCAACAAGGCATTCGCCATCGCGTCGGGCATCGCGCCCGACAATGCCGAGCGCGCCCGTGCCGGCATTGGTTCACAGCTCCCCATTCTTTCTCCAGAAGAAGATGAATCACTGCTACGGGACTCCGGATTCACGGATGTCGAGCTGTTCTATGCCGCCTTTGGGTTCCGCGGTTGGGTGGCGAGCGCGTGATGAATGTCCAATTTCCAAGGAGCGGCCTGCTGTTCAGCTTCACAAACCTGGTGCTACTCGTGACAGATAGATGGCTGCGAGCAGCGCGAGAGATATGCACTAAATAGGCCTCTGGCGCTTATCCCATAAGCGTTAATAGCTATTTATTTAATAGCTATAACCTTTCGACAAACACGGCCATGGCGGGCGCCACAACGCGAAACCGCTTCCGTCACACCATCAATCCGCGAAGCGAGCCGCATACCGAGAGCAACTGCGGCGCATCCATTCGGCCGATGATGTTGCGCGCGACAGACCCGATGACCTGCTGCGCACCCATGAGCCCGACGCTGGCCGACTGCTCAATCAGGAATCCCGCCTTGGCCTTTTTCAGCGGCACCAGAAAATAGCCGTCGAAGCCACTCTTCATCAAGTCAAGCACGATATCCGCAAGAGCACCACGGTGGGCGGTGGGGTCGGGCGCACTCTCGATCAACGCCAAGACCGCAAGCGTTTTATGGCGCAGCTCCACGGAATGGAAGAAGCGCAGAAACGGCTTGGCTGGCGCTGCGCGGCGTGTCGACGGTCGGACGACGCTCTTCGCTGGGGGGGAAACCTTGGCTTTTGAGGACGCGGCCATGGGGTCTTGGCGCTCAGCCTTTCTTGCCGCCCATGACCAGCAAGAGCCCACCGACCACGATGGCCCCTATGCCAGCCCACATGGGCACATTGACCGTCTGCTTCTCCTTGGCGGAGATCTCAAGCGTGCCAATCTTGACCACCGTGGTGTCCTTGGTATAGCTGAAGCCCCCATAGGCCAAGCCGAGAATTCCGGCAATGACCAGGGCAATGCCTACCGCTTTGATTGGGTTCATGGGGTCGGACTCCTGCATTTGGCACCCATGCCCCGCCGTCGGCGACGATGAAGCGGGTGCCATTGCGCCTATTGAAACACGAACCCGATGAATCGAGACAAACGCTGGTGACACCCGCCATGGGTCGATCGCAGCGGATACGGCCGCCTGGCGCCCGCGCTCAGAGCAGCACGATGTCGTACTGCTCCTGGCCCATGGCGGCCTCGGTTTGCAGCGAAATGGGTTTGCCGATGAAGTCCGACAGGCCAGCCAGGTGGGCGCTTTCCTCGTCAAGGAACAGCTCGACCACCGCAGCCGACGCAATCACGCGGAACTCGCGCGGGTTGAACTGGCGGGCTTCGCGCAGGATTTCGCGCAGGATGTCGTAGCACACGCTGCGCGCGGTTTTGACGCTGCCTTTGCCCTGGCAGGCGGCACAAGGCTCGCACAGCATGTGGGCGAGTGATTCGCGCGTGCGCTTGCGCGTCATCTCGACCAGGCCAAGCTGCGAAAAGCCCCCGGCCATGGTTTTCACGCGGTCGCGCGCCAGGTGCTTGCGAAACTCGGCCAGCACCGCGCTCTGGTGCTCTTCGCGCAGCATGTCGATGAAGTCGGCAACGACGATGCCGCCCAGGTTGCGCAGGCGCAGTTGCCGGGCGATGGCCCCCGCGGCTTCCAGGTTGGTCTTGAAAATGGTGTCGTCGAAATTGCGCGCGCCCACGTAGCCGCCGGTGTTCACGTCCACCGTGGTCAGCGCCTCGGTCTGGTCGATGATGAGGTAGCCGCCCGATTTGAGGTCCACACGCCGCCCCAGCGCACGGGCGATTTCCTCGTCAATCGAATACAGGTCGAAAACCGGGCGCTCACCTTTGTAGTGCTGCAGCTTGGCGGCTGCGGCCGGCATGAACTCCAGGCCAAAGGCGCGCAGGCGCTGGAACTGCTCCAGCGAATCGATGCGAATGCTTTGCGTGTGCTCGCCGACCAGGTCGCGCAGCACACGCTGCAGCAAATCGAGGTCCTGGTGCAAAAGCGAGAGCGGCGGCTGGCGCAGCGCAGCGTCCTTGATGCGCGCCCAGGTCTTGCGCAGGTAGGCGATGTCTTCGGCCAGCTCGGCGTCGGTGGCGTCCTCGCCATTGGTGCGCAGAATGAAGCCGCCCCCGCCGCCCGAGGCTTTGTCGCCCACCAGGGCCTGCAGGCGCGCGCGCAGCGATTCGCGTTCGCCCACGGGTATTTTCTGCGACACGCCGACATGCTCGTCCTGTGGCAGAAACACCAGCAGCCGCCCGGCCACGCTGATCTGGGTGGAGAGGCGCGCGCCCTTGCTGCCGATCGGGTCCTTGATGACCTGCACCATCAGCGCCTGGCCCTCGAACACCTGCTTTTCAATCGGCACCTGCGGCTCGCTCTTGCGCGCCAGCGCACCGGCGTCGCCATCCGGGTGGCGCTGCCAAACGTCGGCCACGTGCAGAAACGCCGCGCGCTCCAGGCCAATGTCGATGAACGCCGACTGCATGCCCGGCAGCACGCGCGAGACCTTGCCCAGGTAGACGTTGCCGACCAGGCCGCGCTCGAGCGTGCGCTCGACGTGCAGCTCTTGCACCGCGCCGTGCTCGACCACGGCCACGCGGGTCTCCTGGGGCGACCAGTTGATCAGGATGTCTTGTTGCATGGTAGCGGGGCCCATTCAGACGGCAAAACCGGCGGCGCGCAGCAGTTGCGCAGTTTCAAACAAAGGCAGCCCCATGATGCCCGAATAGCTGCCGCGCAGCACGGGAATGAACGCGCCGGCCCGCCCTTGCACCGCATAGGCGCCGGCCTTGCCCAGCGGTTCACCAGTGGCGACGTAGGCAGCGATCTGCTCAGGCGTCAGCGCTGCAAACTGCACGGTAGACACCGACAACGCCGCCAGCCGCTTGGCGCCCACCTGCAAGGCCACCGCCGTCAGCACGCGGTGGCTGTGGCCAGCCAGTTCGCCCAGCATGCGCGCCGCGTCAGCCGCGTCTTCGGGCTTGCCATACATGCGCCGGCCGAGCGCCACCGTGGTGTCCGAGCACAGAATAGGCGCCGCGGGCAGGCCCCGGCGGGCGTGGCGCTGCACGGCCGCGTCGAGCTTGAGGCCGGTGACGCGCTCGACATAGGCCTTGGGCGCCTCACCAGGCAGCTGCAGCTCGATGGCTTCGGCGTCCTCAAAGGCATCGCCCTCGGCATTGGGCAGCAAAAGGGTGTGGTGCACGCCCAACTGTTCCAGCAACTGGCTGCGGCGCGGGCTCTGCGAGGCGAGGTAGAGGAAGTCTGGCATAAAGATTTTTGGTCAAATTGGCCTCCAGCGCTTACCCCACTTGCGCTAGCAGCTATTGATTAAATAGTATTTTGCACCGCCCCGCACTGCTGGGCAGCGCCACTTGCCCTATTCCCGGTGGTAGGGGTGGCCGGCGTTGACCGACCAGGCGCGGTACAGCTGCTCAATCAGCAGCACCCGCACCATGGCGTGCGGCAGCGTCAGGTCCGACAGACGAATGCGCTCGTGCGCCGCCTGGCGAAACGCCGGCTCCAGTCCGTCGGGCCCGCCGATGACCAGCGCCACGTCGTCGCCGCTCAGTTGCCAGCCAGTCAGCCGCTCGGCCAGGGCCTTGGTGGTGAGGCTGGTACCGCGTTCATCGAGCACCACCACGCGCGTGCCTTTGGGGATGGCCGCTGCGATGCGCTCGCGCTCGGCGGCAACGAGCGTCTCCAGCGTCTTGGAGCCGCGCGGCTCGGTCTTGACCGCCTTGAGCTCGACCTTGAGCTCGGGTGGAAAGCGCTTGGCGTAGTCGTCGTAGGCGCTGCTGGCCCAATCGGGCACGCGCTGGCCGACGGCCACGATCAGCAGGCGCATGCTTCAGGCCTTGCGCGTTACGCCTTGCGGCTGGGGCTCTTGCGTGCGGGGGCTTTGGCAGCGGGCGACTTCCGGGCGGCTGGCGCTGGGGCCGGTGCGGCCTTGGCGGCAGGGCTGGCGCGCTTGGCGGGGGCTGCCTTTTTCACCGGTGCGGCGCTCTTGGCAGGCGCTGCCTTTTTGGCGGGAGCGCCGGCGCTGCGGGGCTTGACCACCAGTTTCTGAATGCTCGCTGTCTTGGCGGCTGGCGCCTTGCCGGCTGTTTTGGCGGCGGCCTTGGGCGCTGCTTTTGGGGCGGCCTTCAGAGCCACTTGCGGAGCCGCCTTCGCCGGCGCCTTGGCAGCCGCCCTGGCCGGCGCAGCGGACCGCGAAGCGGCTTTGCGGGCCGGTGCCTTGGCGGCGGGCGCTGCGGTGGGAGCGCTGGCGCCCTTGCGCGGCGCCGCCTTCTTGGCGGGTGCGGCAGCTTCTGTCGCCGCCGCTGCCTTGGCGGCGCGGCGCGCGGCCGTCTTCACGGGCACCTTGGCTTCTGGCGCCACGGGCTTGGCGGCGCCCAGCTTGAGGCGCACGGGCATCTCGCCCCACAGCTCTTCCAACCGGTAGTACTGGCGAATGCCGGGCTGCATGATGTGCGCCACGGCGGCGCCGCAGTCCACGATGATCCATTCGCCGTTTTCTTCACCTTCGGTGCGCGGCTTGGGAAAACCGGCTTCCTTCACCGCATCGCGCACGCTGGCGGCCAGTGCCTTGGTTTGGCGATTCGACGTGCCGGACGCCACGATGACGCGCTCGAACAGCGGCGAGAGGTGCTCGGTGTTGAACACCTGAATGTCCTGAGCCTTCACGTCTTCGAGGCCATCCACAATGGCGCGCTGGAGTTTCGCAACGTCTTTCTTGGCGGCGGATTCGGAGGTTTTGGAAGTGGTCATCAGGTGGTGTGAAAGGTGAGCAGGGTGAAGGCAATATAGCGCGGGCATTCGCGGGCGGCCAGCATCTCCGGCATCGTCCGCGCGCCACCGCACAAAAAATCAAATAAAAATTGGCTCTACCGCTTGTATGGCAAGCGTTATAAGCTATTCAAATTATAGCTATGCTGTGTTGCAGTGAAGCCCGTCCACTCAGACCCAATCGCGCGGCACGAGGAAATACCCGGTCAAATTCGCCTCGGGTGAGCCCGCTTCGGGCGTGCGCTGGTAGGCCCAACTGGCCAGCGGCGGCATGGACAGCAGGATGGATTCGGTGCGCCCGCCCGACTGCAAACCAAAGTGCGTGCCACGGTCCCACACCAGGTTGAACTCGACATAGCGGCCACGCCGATAGAGCTGGAAATCGCGCTCGCGCTCGCCGTAGGGCGTGGCAAAGCGGCGCTGCACGATGGGCAGGTAGGCCGGCAAAAAGGCATCGCCCACGGCCTGCGTCATGGCCATGCTCTGCTCCTGGCCGAGTTCGGAAAAATCGTCAAAGAACACGCCGCCGACGCCGCGCTGCTCGCCGCGGTGCTTGAGGCAGAAGTAGTCGTCGCACCAGCGCTTGAAGCGCGGGTATTTGTCGCCCCCAAACGGGGCCAGCGCCTGTTGGCAGGTGCGGTGGAAATGCACCGCGTCTTCGTCAAACCCGTAGTAAGGCGTCAGATCCATGCCGCCGCCAAACCAGCACACCGGCTTCGTTCCGGGGTGGCCCGCCGCGATCATGCGCACGTTCATGTGCACCGTCGGTACGTAGGGGTTGCGCGGGTGGAACACCAGCGACACACCCATGGCTTCGAATGGCGCACCCGCCAGTTCGGGCCGGTGCTGGGTGGCGGACGGCGGCAGGCGCGGCCCGCGCACATGCGAGAAGCCACAGCCGGCGCGCTCGAAGATGCGCCCGCCTTCGATGATCTTGGTGATGCCTTCGCCCTGCAGCAGCTCGCCCTCGCCTTTTTTCCAGGGGTCCACCACGGCTTTGGCGCCGCCCTCGCCTTCATCCTCCATGGCTTGCAGCGCGCCCATGATGCGGGTCTGCAGACCCAGAAGGTAGTCGCGCATGCCGGTCGCGCCAGCGCTGCGCTCAAAGATATTGCTCATGGATTCTTGATGGCGCGGTGGCCGATGTCGCGCCGGTACTGGGCGCCGTCAAAGTGGATGCCGCGCGCCACGTCGTAGGCCCGCTGCTGGGCCTGGCGCACGTTGTCGCCCAGGGCCGTCACACACAGCACGCGCCCGCCGCTGGTGTGCACCACGCCGTCCTCCAGCACGGTGCCGGCATGGAACACCATGGCATCGTCCTGCTCCTGCGGCAGGCCGTTGATGGCGTCGCCCTTGCGCGGCGCCTCGGGATAGCCGTGGGCGGCCATCACCACGCCGAGCGCGGTGCGGCGGTCCCATTGCAGTTCGATCTGGTCGAGCTTGCCGTCGATGGCGGCGGCGAGTACGTCGAGCAAGTCGCTCTTGAGCCGCATCAGAATCGGCTGTGTCTCGGGGTCGCCCATGCGGCAGTTGAATTCCAGCGTTTTGGGATGGCCCTGGGCATCGATCATCAGGCCGGCATACAGGAAGCCAGTGTAGGGAATGCCGTCCTTTTCCATGCCCCGAATGGTGGGCAGGATGATTTCGCGCATGGCGCGGGCGTGCACATCGGCCGTGACTATCGGAGCAGGCGAATAGGCCCCCATGCCGCCGGTGTTGGGGCCGGCGTCCCCATCCTGCAGGCGCTTGTGGTCCTGGCTGGTGGCCAGTGCCGCGACGTTCTTGCCGTCGCACAGCACGATGAAGCTGGCTTCCTCGCCAGCGAGGAATTCCTCGATGACGACGCGTGCGCCACCTTCGTTGTGCACCGCGCCGTATTTGTTGTCCACCAGCATGAAATCCACGGCGTCGTGCGCTTCCTGGAGCGTCATGGCCACCACCACGCCCTTGCCCGCCGCCAGGCCATCGGCCTTGATGACGATGGGCGCGCCCAGACGCTCGACAAAGGCGTGGGCCTTGGCCGGCTCGGTGAAGGTGTCGTAGTCGGCGGTGGGAATGCCGTGGCGGCGCATGAAGGCCTTGGAGAAGGCCTTGGAACTCTCGAGTTGCGCAGCGGCCTTCGTTGGCCCGAAGATGCGCAGGCCGTGGGCGCGGAATTCATCCACCACACCGGCCGCCAGCGGCGCCTCCGGGCCCACCACGGTCAGGCCGATCTTGTTGGCCTGCGCCCACTCGCGCAGCGCACGCACGTCGGTAATGGCAAGGTTGTGCAGATCGGGCGAGAGCGCCGTGCCGCCGTTGCCCGGCGCCACATAGACGCGCGTGGCCTTGGGCGACCGGGCCAGCTTCCAGGCGATGGCGTGTTCGCGGCCACCGCCGCCAATCACAAGTACGTTCATGTCGAAAGGCTCGGGTTCACAGGGCCGCGTTGTGAAAGACCTCCTGCACGTCGTCGAGGTCTTCGAGCACGTCCAGGAGTTTTTGCATGCGTTCGGCGTCGTCGCCGGCCAGCTCGATGGTCACGTCCGGGCGCATGGTGACGCCCGCTTCGGCAGGCTCGAGCCCGGCGGCCTGCAAGGCGTTCTTCACGGCCTCGAACTCGGTCGGTGCGGTCAGCACCTCAATGGCGCCGTCTTCGTCGGTGATCACGTCGTCGGCACCGGCTTCCAGCGCCACCTCCATCACCTTGTCTTCGTCGGTGCCCGGCGCGAACACCAGTTGCCCGACGTTCTTGAACTGAAAAGCCACCGAACCTGCCGTCCCCATGTTGCCGCCGTACTTGCTGAAGGCGTGGCGCACCTCGGCCACGGTGCGCACATGGTTGTCGGTCATGGTGTCCACGATGATGGCCGCACCGCCAATGCCGTAGCCTTCGTAGCGGATTTCCTCGTAGTTCATGCCTTCGAGCGTGCCCGAGGCCTTCTCGATGTTGTACTTGATACGGTCGGCCGGCATGTTGGCCGCCTTGGCCTTGTCCACCGCCAGGCGCAGGCGCGGGTTGCTCGACAGATCACCGCCACCGGCGCGCGCCGCCACCGTGATTTCACGGATGATGCGCGTCCAGATCTTGCCGCGTTTTTCGTCCTGGCGCCCCTTGCGGTGCTGAATGTTCGCCCACTTGCTGTGTCCGGCCACGGATGTTCCTTGATGTCGATACTGAATTAAGCTATCCCCTGATTCTACTTTTCACCCCAAGCCATGGCTGACCCCCTGCTGATTGCGAAAAACGGCGCTACCGAGTGCTTTCTCTTGCCAGGCCTGGCCAACCGGCACGGCTTGATCACCGGCGCCACCGGCACCGGCAAGACCGTGACGCTGCAAAAACTGGCCGAACAGTTCTCGGCCATTGGCGTGCCGGTGTTCATGGCCGACGTCAAAGGCGACCTGACCGGCATCAGCCAGCAAGGCAGCGTACCCGACAAGATCGCCGCGGTGCTCAAGGACCGCGGTTTGGCGCTGCCCGAACCCGTCGCCTGCCCCACCACGCTGTGGGACGTGTTTGGCGAACAAGGCCACCCAGTGCGCGCCACCATCACCGACATGGGGCCGCTGCTGCTCGGGCGCATGCTCGATTTGAACGAGACCCAGCTCGGCGTGTTGAACCTGGTGTTCAAGGTGGCCGACGACAACGGCCTGCTGCTGCTGGACCTGAAAGACCTGCGCGCCATGCTCAGCTACGTGGGCGACAACGCCAAGCAGTTCACCACCGAGTACGGCAACGTGAGCGCGGCCAGCATTGGCGCCATCCAGCGCGGGCTGCTGCAGATCGAAAGCCAGGGCGGCGACAAGTTCTTTGGCGAGCCCATGCTGAACATCAACGACCTGCTGCAGACCGTGGGAAGCCGGGGCGTCATCAACATTCTGGCCGCCGACAAGCTGATGAATGCCCCGCGCCTGTACGCGACCTTTCTGCTGTGGATGCTGTCCGAACTGTTCGAGCAACTGCCCGAAATAGGCGACCCCGAGAAGCCCAAGCTGGTGTTCTTCTTCGACGAAGCGCATTTGCTGTTCGACGAAGCGCCCAAGGTGCTGATCGAGCGCATCGAACTCGTCGTGCGTCTGGTGCGCAGCAAGGGCGTGGGCGTGTATTTCGCCACGCAGAACCCGCTCGACATTCCCGACAGCGTGCTGGCGCAGCTCGGCAACCGCGTGCAGCATGCGCTGCGCGCTTTCACGCCGCGCGACCAGAAGGCCGTGAAGGCCACGGCCACCACCATGCGCCAGAAACCCGGACTGGACATTGAAGCGGCCATCACCGAGCTGGCCGTGGGCGAGGCGCTGGTGAGCCTGCTCGACGCCAAGGGCCGCCCGAGCGTGACCGAACGCGTCTTTGTGCTGCTGCCCGGCAGCCAATTGGGGCCCATCACGGCGCAGCAGCGCCAGGCACTCATTGGCCAGTCGCTGGTGGCAGGCGTGTACGAAAAAATGGTGGACCGCGAATCGGCCTACGAAAAACTCAAGGCACGCACAGCCGATGTGGCGCAGCAGGCGCCCGGCGCGAGCCCCGGCGCTGCGCCTGCCCAGGGTGGCGGCGGCTTGCTCGGTGGACTCAACGACGTGCTGTTTGGCACTACCGGCCCACGCGGCGGCAAGCACGACGGCCTGGCGCAAACCATGGCCAAATCGGCCGTGCGCACCATGGGCACCAGCCTGGGGCGCGAGATTCTGCGCGGTGTGCTGGGCAGCGTGTTTGGCGGGCGAAAAGGTTGAGTGCGCGCATCGCAAATCACTATGATTAGTGTAGCTTCAACCGTATACTGAACAAGCGCTGGAGGCATTTTTTATGCATATTTCATCGCCCCGCCATACCACGACCCGGAGCGCAGCATGAGCTGGCCCAAGCTGACATTGCCCACGGCGCAAGACGTGCACGCCGCCGCCGGGCGCCTGCGCGGCGTCGCCCACCACACGCCGGTACTGCGCTCAAGTGCGGCCGACAAGATGCTCGGCGCCCAAGTGTTCTTCAAATGCGAAAACCTGCAGCGCACCGGCGCTTTCAAGTTTCGCGGCGCCTACAACGCCCTGGCACAGTTCACACCGGAGCAGCGCGAGCGCGGCGTGCTCACGTTCTCGGCGGGCAACCACGCGCAGGCCATTGCGCTGGCGGCCCGCATGCTGGACATGCCCGCGCTCGTGGTCATGCCCAACGACGCCCTGAGCTCCAAGATAGCGGCCACCCGCGCCTACGGCGCCCAGGTCGTCACCTACGACCCGCTGACCGAAGACCGCGAGGCGATCAGCCACAAGCTCTCGCAAGAGCGCGGCATGACGCTGGTGCCGCCATCAGACCACTTCGACGTGGTTGCCGGCCAGGGCACGGCTGCGCTGGAACTGGTCGAAGAGGTGCCGCGGCTCGACGCCCTGTTTGTCGGCGTGGGCGGTGGCGGCCTGCTGGCCGGCAGCCTGCTCGCCACCAAGGCAGCCCTGCCCCTGTGCCGTGTGTACGGTGTGGAGCCCGAGGTGGCCAACGACGGCCAACAATCGCTCGCCGCCGGCCAGATCGTGGAAATCGCGCTCCCGCGCAGCACCATTGCCGACGGCGCGCGCGCCACGTCGCTCGCCCCGCTGGCCTTTGACATCATCCAGCAGGGCGCCGAGGGCATCGTCACCGCCAGCGACCTGCAACTGATGCAGTCCCTGCGTTTTTTTGCCGAGCGCATGAAGCTCGTCGTCGAGCCCACTGGCGCACTGGCGCTGGCCGGCGCGCTGCACGGCGGCTGCGACCTGCACGGGGCACGCGTGGGCATCATCATCAGCGGCGGCAATGTCGACCTGCCGCGCTACGCCCGCTTTCTTGCCGACTGAATTCATCCATTTACCAATTCCCCTTCATGAGCAACGTCCACCTCATCGACCACCCCCTGGTGCAACACAAGCTGACCCTGATGCGCCGCAAAGACGCCAGTACCAACAGCTTTCGCCGCCTCTTGGGCGAACTCAGCACGCTGATGGCCTACGAAGTCACGCGCGACATGCCGCTGCAGGACATTGAAATCGAAACCCCGCTGGAGACCATGACCGGCAAGGTCATCGACGGCAAGAAGCTGGTGCTGGTGTCCATCCTGCGCGCCGGCAACGGCTTTCTCGACGGCATGCTCAACGTGGTGCCCGGTGCGCGCGTGGGCCACATCGGCCTGTACCGCGACCCGGCCACGCTGCAGCCGGTGGAGTACTACTTCAAGATGCCGTCCGAGATGGACGAGCGCGACATCATCGTGGTGGACCCCATGCTGGCCACCGGCAACTCGGCTTCGGCCGCCATTGACCGGCTGAAGAAGCTCAACCCCCGCTCCATCAAGTTCGTCTGCCTGCTGGCCGCGCCCGAGGGCATCGCCACGCTGCAGAAGGCCCACCCCGACGTGCCCATCTACACCGCAGCCATCGACCGCGAGCTGAACGACCACGGCTACATCCTGCCGGGGCTGGGCGATGCGGGGGACCGGATTTTTGGGACGAAGTAGGCTGCGGGCGCACCATCGCCAACGCCTGCGGGTTTCCGACCTGCATCCTTCCGGCGGCCCAATCACGCACTCGGCAAGAACGAGTCACTGACTATCGGCCGCCCTCCTTCGCCACGAACGTGCCGCTGTATCGGAACACCTGCCCCAGCAGCGGGTGCGCAAGCCGGAAGTCCATCGCAAAGCTCCGCGGCCCTGTGGCCGTTTCGACAATGGTGGTATGGCCCAGCGCCAGCCACTCCGGTATGGGCAGACGCAGCCGACCCAAGCGCACCACATAGCGTACGCCGTGGTAATGCAACTGGCCGCCCTGCACCTGCACCGCCATCTGCAGGCCCAGCCAGGGGTTGACGTACTCGATGAGCTGGTTGCCGCCCGCCAGCTCCCAATGGCTGTTGAAGCGTGCCACGGTTCCGTCCGGGTAGCACAGGGTGCGGCGCCAGTACTGGTGCGGGCCCACCTCGGTTTTCTCGACCGTGGTGGCGATGGCGCGCCCGCGACGTCGAACCAGCGCCCCCAGCCAGCCCAGCACCCAAAGTCCCGGCTGCATGAAGGCGGGGAACTCCACGTCCATCTGGCCAACGTCGGTGCTCGCGCCGGAGCAGTAATGCGCCTTCAACCCAGGCGGAAGCTGCTTCCAGCTCTCACCCAATACCTGCTGCATCAGGCTTTTCATGTTGCCACCCCCGGAATGTGTTTGAACACCATCAGCACAACGACCAGCACCATGGCCACGAAAGCCGGTACGCCCAGCCAGAACCAGGCGCGCGCCATGCGCCAGTAGAGTCCCGGCAGCGGCGCATGGCGCGCCGCTGCCTCTTCGGCGATGCGCTGCATGCGGATCTGCAGCCACACCACCGGCAACCAACAGCCGCCCGCCACGGCGTACAGGCCGAGGCTCAATATCACCCAGAGGGTATCGAGTGGCACCCCGGCCAGGTGCAGCATCCATACACCGCTCAGCAGCTGAAAAAGGACCGTGGGCGTGGTGAACAACCAGTCGGCCAGCACCACATGGCGGTTCGTCACCGCGATGTGCGCGACGTGGCCGCTGCGGTCGGCCATCCATTTGTAGAAGGCGCTGCCCAGGCCAGTGCCGAACAACAGCACCATGCTGAGGATGTGCAAGGTCTTGAGCGCGGTATAGGTCATGACGGCTGGCCCTCCGGCACGGAAAGCAACGCGGTGGCCGAAAAGAACAGCGCCGGCTGCACCGCGTGCGGCGGCCGCCCCAGAAAGCGCGCCAGCTGTGCCGGGTCGGCCCGGTAGCCCTGGGCCAGCATGCGCAGGTTGTCTGGCTGGGCTATGGGCCACACATGCTGCAGCCACTGGGCAGCGCTGCGCACCAGGCCCAGCGGTACGTGCAACACTGCGCCGCGCGGCTTGCCCTGGGCCTTGCGCATGGTCTGCAGCCATTCCACGAAGGTGAATGTCTGCGGACCCACCACGTCCAGCGTCTGGCGCGGCGCGCTGCTCCCGAGGCAGCGCACCACGGTGGCCACCACGTCGCTCACATGCACAGGCTGCACCACCTGCTGTCCGTCGCCGATGACCGGGATCATCGGCGCCGCCGCCAGCCGCATGAACAGCGCCGCGCTTTGCCCGCCCAGGCCGTAGACCAGCGAGGGCCGCAGCACGAACCAGTCCAGATCGAGCGCGCGCAGGCAGTCGTCGGCCGCGCGCTTGCTCAGGTGGTAGGCCGAGAACGCATGGGCATCGGCACCCAGAGCAGACACCTGCACCACCCGTCGCACTTTGGCCTCTGCGCAGGCCCGGAACAAAGCGCAGGGAGCCCGCGTGTGCAAGGCGGCAAACTTCTGACCACGGGTCTCGCCGATGATGCCAACGCAGTTGACGACGGCGTCTATCTCGGCGAGCCAACCGCGCCAGTCGCCCGGTGTTTGCATGCGGGCAAAGTCCACCCCGTGGCGGCGCGATACCGGCACCATATGGTGCCCGGCCCCGGCGAGTGCCCGGGCCACGTGGCGACCGAGAAAGCCATCGGCCCCTGCGAGCAGAATGTTCATGAAAAGCCCCTTGTGAGGTGAAGGAGCCTTCAGTGTTCTGGATTGCAGCTAAAAATGTTTGCAATCTGATCAGTCAGGAACAAATTCCCTATCCAGAATGATCATTCTGGATGAGCAACCAACTTTATGTGCCCTGGCCAACGTGCAATTTTCGGTGCTGCCCCGGCGTCATGCCCTCGATTTCGCGAAAGGCCTCATAAAAGTTGGACTGCGAGGTGAACCCGACGGCCAGCCCTACCGACAGCACCGAGGCCGAAGGCTCGGCGCACAGCATGGCCTTGGCCGCGTCGACGCGCTGCTCGCGCAGGTAGCGTGAGAAACCCTTGCCCAGCCGGGTGTTGATGAGTTCAGACAGTTGGTGTGTGGTCAGCCCCAGTTTTTCCGACAGGCGCGGCAGGCTGAGGTCGGGATCGGTGTAAGCGTGCCCGTTCTGCATCAGCGCCTGCAACCGGGTCAGGGTGGCTTCGCAGTCCACGTTGTTCAGTGTCGTGTTGGCGTAGGCCGTCTGTACCGTCTGCCGCACTTCCTCGGGCAGTGCCGGCCGCAGCGCCAGCGTGAGCTGGACCAGCAGAAACGCCAGGCCGATGCACACGGCGTAGACGGCGAAGAACAGCTTGCCAGGCAGCAGCGCGTGGAACTGCCCCATCAGGGCCACCGCGACGGCGATGGCGAACACCACGCTGAGCAGCACCAACTCCCGCCGGTAGCCGGCGCGCTCGGCGCGCAGCCGGTACAAGCTGCGTGCGAGCCACACAAGGTAGCCCGTGCCGAGCACGAAGGCCAGCGGCAACGCCACGCCCCACGGCAGCGCGGCGGCTGCCGCCACCGGCACCGCATGCCACCACAGCGCCCTTGGCCGGCCGGCGCCCTCTTTCTGCGTCAGCAAGGGCTGACTGAACAGAAAGAAGGCAGGCGCCACCAGGAACAGCAGCACACTGTAGAGCGGGCTGTGCACCACGTCGGCATGCCATTGCAACCAGGCGAAGTGCAGCAGCTGAAGGCCTGCCAAGGCCGCGAGCAACACCAGGCCCATGGCGCGAGACACGGGCTGCTCCGGGTAGCGGCCCGCGCGGAAGTGCGTGAATGCGAGCAGCAGTGCGCTGAACACCGAATAGCCGATCAGCAGGAGGGCCAGGGAAGTCACAGCAGAGGTATCCGTCCAGAAAAAGAAAGCCCGGCACCGGGCCAGGTCCGATTCTGTCATCCCCACCAGCGGCATCGGCCGGTGCCCCGCTCAACTAAGGCGCAGGCAGCTATCGGTCTTGAAGCAGCGCAGTGACGCGCGCAAGCCTGAAAAAAGCCTGCCACGGCCAGGTGCATGAAGGGTTCGTCGAACGCATCGCGGCACCGGGGCACCTGGGGGGGCGGCTGGGGAATGCGCACCGTCGCGGCGCACGACAGAAAGTCGACCAGCAATTCGCCCTGCTCCGCCCCGGAGAGGCGAAACCTCGGGTAGGCCACCACGCGTACCAACTTTTGCACCGTGGCCCTACTGGCCAATGGCACCAGCAGGCCATCTTGCCACGCCCGCCGGGCCTGCCCTGCCAAACCGCCGCCGAATACCAGCGCGGACAAGACCACGTTGGTGTCCAGCACCATACGCACGGGCTGGGTCATTTTTCTTGGACCGTGGAGCTATCGGACCGCCCATGCCGTCGCCAAAGCCTTCAATTCTTGAAACTCGGCGCCTTCTTCGCCATGTTGGCCTGCATGGCCTCGCTCAAATCGCTGCTCATCAGCATGGCGGCGTTCCAGGTGGCGATGTAGTTCAGGCTGTCGGCCACCGAGTGGTCGCGGGCGTAGGTGATCATTTCCTTGGTGCCGCGAATCGACAGGGGCGACTTGGCGGCAATGGTGGCGGCAAGCTCGTGCACGCCGGCGTACAGCGCCTCGCGGCTCTCGAACACCCGGTTCACCAGGCCGATGTCCTTGGCCTCGGCCGCGTCGAACTTGCGCCCGGTGTAGGCCAGTTCGCGGGTGATGCCCTCGCCCACCAGCTTGGGCAGGCGCTGCAGCGTGCCGACGTCGGCGGTCATGCCGATGTCGATTTCCTTGATGGTGAAGTAGGCGTCGCTGCTGGCATAGCGCATGTCGGCGCAGGTGACGAGGTCGATGCCACCGCCGATGCAGCCGCCGTGGATGGCCGCGAGCACGGGCTTGCGGCAGCGCTCCAGGCTGGTGAGCGTGTCCTGCAGGTCGAGGATGACGCGGCGCAGGGCTTCCCGCGTGCGGCCGTCGCAGTCGTTCTGGATCTGCGGGGCGAGGCCCATCATCATCTGCAGGTCGATGCCGGCGGTGAAGAGCTTGCCTTCACCTTGCAGCACGGCCACGCGGGCCTCGGGGGTGGCGTCCACCCACTCGAAGGCCCGGCGAATCTCCTGCCACATGGTGGCATTCATGGCGTTGGCCTTGTCGGGGCGGTTCAGGCGCACGGTGGCGATATGGTTTTCGAGCGAGACGGCGAGGGTTTCAAATTGCATAGGTGGCTCCATTTTTTAGGTGTTTTTGGCCTCTAGCGCTTATCTGGCAAGCGTTAGTAGCTATTAATTAAGTAGTAATTCGATCAGGCTTTCATGTCCGTCACGGCGGCTCGCCATTGGCGTTCGAGGTCTGCTGCGCTCCACGGGGCATCGGTGTTCACGGTCAGTGTCAGCGCCTGCTCTTGCTCCGTCAGCGGTTCGGCTGTGCGCTGCTGCGCTGCCAGTACGGCCAGGCCGGCCTCGGACGGGTCGCCTCCTGCCGCAAGGCGACTTTGCACACGCGCTTGCAGTTGTTGCTCGCCGGCACGGCAGTGCAACACGGTGAAGGGCACGCCCAGTGCCTGCGCCACGGCGTGCATGTGGGCGCGATCGCTCTGGCGCAGGAAGGCGGCATCGACGATCACCGGGTAGCCGGCCTGCAACAACGCGCTGGCCTGCTCGGCCAAATGCTCGAAGGTGCGCTGCGAGGCCTCGGGCGTGTAGATGTCGGCGCCGTGCGCAGCCGAGTCGGCCAGTGGCGCCAGGCCATGCAGGCGCTTGCGCTCCACGTCCGAGCGCAGGCGCACGGCGCCGGCCTGGGCCAACAGGGCAGCGGCGACGGTGGATTTGCCCGAACCCGACAGACCATGGGTGATGAGCAAGCGCGGCTGCATGGGCTGGGCCAGCGCCTCGGCGCAGGCCAGGTAGTCAGGCCCGCACGCCTGTGCCCCACCCTGCTCGGTGCGCAGCCGCGCCGCCAGGGCGCGCACCAGGGCACGGTAGATTTCGTAGGGACGCAGCACGGCCAGTGCAGCGTAGTCGCCAGTTTCGCTCAGGTAGGCATCGAGAAAGCGCCAGGCCAGATCGGAGCGGCCATGGGCATGCAGGTCCATGGTGAGGAACGCGGCATCCGCCAGGGTGTCGATCCAGCGCAGGGCCGGACTGAACTCGATGCAGTCGAAGGCGGTGAGCACACCCTCCAGCCGCACCAGGTTGCCCAGATGCAGGTCGCCATGGCCCTCGCGCACATGGCCGCCCGCCTGGCGCTGTGCCCACCACCCTTCCAGCCCGGCAAACACCGGGTGCAGCGCCTGCAGCCGGGGCGCATCGGCACCGTCCAGCAGCGTTGCCAGGGTGTTGAACACATCGCCAATGGCCTGCTGCACCTGGGCGGCGCTGCCCCACGCGCTGCCGGCAGCCGCCACCGGGCAGGCCGCATGAAAGTGCGCAAGCTGCTTTGCAAAACGCTCCACCTCGGCCGCGTGCAACGCGCCACTGCGCACCAGGGCGTCGGCCTCGCTGCCGCTGGCGAAGCGGTGCATGTGCACCACCCAGTCGATAGCGCTGTCTGCCGCTTCGTTCGGCGCGCCCAGGCGCGGCGCCTGCACGCTGCCCAGCACGGGCAGCACCTCCAGGTACAGCGATGGCGCCAGCCGCCGGTTCAGGCGCAGCTCTTCTTCACAAAAATGGCGGCGCGCGGCCACGCTGCTGAAATCGACAAAGGGCAGCCGCACCGGCCGCTTGAGCTTGTAGGCATGCCCAGGCGTGAGCAGGATGTGCGAGATATGGGTTTGCACATGCTCCACGGGCGCGCCATCGCGCTGCTGCAGCATCGGCACCAGATTTTTCAGCAAAGCGGCATCGGTCTGGTTTTCAATAGTCAAATCGGCTCCAAACACTTTCCAGACAAGCGCTGACAGCTATCAAAACGATGGGCATAGTAAAAACAAGGCTTGCACAGGCGCATCCAGTACCACAAGCACCCGTGGCGCAAGCATGCACCAGCCGGCTGCAAGACTCCATCCAGCTTGTTGGTGCCGCCTGCTCCCAAAGCCTTCAAGCCTTGGCACCCTTCATGGCCGCCAGGTAGGGGGCCAGGCGCTTGGCCATCTCGTCGCCCAGGGCTTGCAGGCCGCTCATGGGGCGCACCATGACTTCAAAGTCAACGATCTTGCCGTCGTCGTCGAACGCGATCATGTCGATGCCCTTGAGCTCCTTGCCATTGACCTTGGCGCTGAACTCCAGCACCACGCTCTTGCCGTCGGCACTGGCCAGCTCGCGGTGGTAGCTGAAGTCTTCAAACACCTTGACCACGGTGCCCAGGATGAGCTGCACCGCCTGCGCGCTCGGGTACGGCGTGTGGGCCATGGGCGAGCGAAAAACCGCCTTGGGGTGCAGGATGGAGGGCAGTTCGGCCAGGTTGGCCTCGGTCACCATGGCATGCCATTTCGCCAGGCTCTCGGCGACGCTGGGCTGCAGCATCTGCGCAAAACCCTTGGCCTGCGGGGCGTCCGCTTGGGTTGCAGAGGTGTCCAGGCGCAGCGCCAGTTCGGTGCCCTGTTTAATGGCGCGCTTGGCGTCGAGTTCGACGGCCTTGTCGGCGCCGCCGATCAGGTGCACGGTACAGCCTGCAGCTTCGAGTGCGGCCTGCAGTTCGCGCTGCGGGTCTTGGCCGGCGCAGAGGATGACGTTGTCCACCGCCAGCACGCTGTCTTTGCCGTCCACGGTGATGTGCAGGCCGGCATCGTCCACCTTGCGGTACTGCACGCCGGGAATCATTTCCACATGGCGGTTCTTGAGCGAGGTGCGGTGAATCCAGCCGGTGGTCTTACCCAAGCCTTCGCCCACTTTGCTGGTCTTGCGCTGCAGCAGGTAAATCTTGCGGGGGATCTCGCCCAGGTGGGCTTCCTGCAAGCCGCCCCGGTTGGCTCCCGTGGTGTCCACGCCCCATTCGGCGAAGAACTTCGGCTTGCTCAGGCTGGGGCTGACGCCCTCGTGCAGCAGGTATTCGGACACGTCAAAGCCAATGCCACCGGCGCCGATCACCGCCACCGTCTTGCCCACAGGTTTCTTGTCCCGCAGCACGTCGAGGTAGCCGAGCACCTTGGGGTGCTTAATGCCTTCGATCTCGGGCATGCGTGGCACGATACCGGTGGCCAGCACGACCTGCTTGAACCCGCCCGCCACCAAATCCTGCGCCGCCACCTTACGGCCCAATTGCAGCTTGACGCCCGTCAATTCGATCTGCTTGCCGAAGTAGCGCAGGGTCTCGTAGAACTCTTCCTTGCCCGGCACCTGCTTGGCGATGTTGAACTGGCCGCCGATTTCTGCTGCCGCATCGAACAGCGTCACATCCAGCCCCCGGCGCGCGGCTTCGGTGGCAAACGCCAGTCCGGCCGGGCCGGCACCGACGACCGCAACGCGCTCATTGCGGACTAGCGGCTCCATCACCAGAATGGTTTCGTGGCAGGCGCGCGGGTTCACAAGGCACGAGGTGATCTTTCCGGCAAAGGTGTGGTCCAAACAGGCCTGGTTGCAGCCAATGCAGGTATTGATCTGGTCCGACAGGCCCGCAGCGGCCTTGTTGACGAACTCCGGGTCGGCCAGGAACGGCCGCGCCATGCTCACCATGTCGGCCATGCCGTCGGCCAGAATCTGCTCGGCCACCTCGGGCGTGTTGATGCGGTTGGTGGCGACCAGCGGAATGCCCACCTTGCCCTTGAGCTGCTGCGTGACCCAGGCAAAGGCGCCGCGCGGCACCTTGGTGGCAATGGTGGGAATGCGCGCCTCGTGCCAGCCAATGCCGGTGTTGAGGATGGTGACGCCTGCCGCCTCCAGCGCCTGCGCCAGTTCAATGACTTCTTCCTTGGTCGAGCCGCCTTCCACCAGATCGAGCATGGACAGGCGGAAGATGAGGATGAAATTCGCCCCCACCCGAGCGCGCGTGCGCCGCACGATCTCCAGCGGAAAGCGGATGCGGTTGGCGTAGGAGCCGCCCCAGGCGTCGTCCCGCTGGTTGGTCTGTGCGGCGATGAATTCGTTGATGAGGTAGCCCTCAGAGCCCATGATTTCGACGCCGTCGTAGCCAGCGCTTTGCGCCAGCGCCGCACATTGGACGTAGTCTTCGATGGTCTGCTCCACTTCTTCGCTGGTCAGCGCGTGCGGGCGAAAGGGGCTGATCGGTGCCTTGAGCGCGCTGGGCGCCACGAGTTCGGGGTGGTAGGCATAGCGGCCGAAGTGCAGGATCTGCATGCAGATCTTGCCCCCAGCCTCGTGCACCGCCTGCGTCACCACCTTGTGCTTGTCCGCCTCGGCCTGCGTGGTCATGGCGGCGCCACCCGGCATGGGGCGGGCGCGGTCGTTGGGGGCAATGCCGCCGGTCACGATCAGGCCGACACCGCCGCGCGCACGCTCGGCATAAAAGGCGGCCATGCGGGCAAAACCGTCCTTGGCTTCTTCCAGGCCTACGTGCATGGAGCCCATGAGCACACGGTTTTTGAGAGTGGTAAAGCCCAGGTCAAGCGGGGCGAGCATGTGGGGGTAGGCAGTCATCGCGGGGTCTTTCCGTGGGGTTGTTCCGAAAACCGGCCGACTATGCAACCAGTTGCACAAAAGTGTACGGTCGTTCGATTATTTATGCAACCAGGTGCATAGTTTTGATGCGGTGGCTACACTCGCCCCATGTCGCTGGCCCATGCTGTTCTCACCTCGCTGCTGGAGAAAAATTCCTCCGGCTACGACCTCGCGCGGCGCTTCGACAAGTCCATCGGCTACTTCTGGCACGCCACGCACCAGCAGATCTACCGCGAACTGGCGCGCATGGAAGCGGCAGGCTGGATCGCCAGCAGCATTCCGGCAGACGCCGGCAAAACGCGCAAAAAGGAATACCGGGTGCTTCCCGCAGGCCGCGGCGAGCTGGCGCGCTGGGCAGAACAGCCTTCTGCGCCCATGGATCTGCGCGAGGAATTCATGGTCAAGCTGCGGGCCGATGCGGTGCTGTCTGAAGTGGACTTGCGCCCCGAGCTAGCCCGACACCTGGCACTGCACCGCGAGAAGCTGGCGCACTACCAGGCGATCGAAGCGCGAGACTTTGCACCAGGCCGCACCTTGTCGCGCCATGCCACGATTCAGCACATGATTTTGAAGAAAGGCATCCTGTACGAGCAAGGGTCCATTGCATGGACGCGCGAGATGCTGGCCGTTCTGACCCGTCTGGCAGCACCATAGAACCGAACCAGCAGCACACAGGCAAAAGGCCGCCGATCCCTTGCAGGATCGGCGGCCTTTCTCTTTTTATGTGCGGGCTTCAGGCCCGCATGACCAACAGGGCGATCAGTACACGTCGTGCTGCGTGTTGTTCACGTTGAAGTGGCCGGTCGGCGTGATCAGGCGTGGGTCCTTGATGACGGCCTTGAGCTTGAGCGTCTTGTCGTCAACGACCACGATGGCGCTTTCCTTGTTCTTGGCGCTCCAAACCGAGAACCAGACCTCGTCGCCTGCCTTGTTGAACTCAGGCTGCACGACGCGCTTGGCACCATCGTCCTTGATGTCGGCCCACTCGGCGATCGGCAGCACGGTGTAGCCCTTCTCAAGGTTGTCAATGTCGTACACCGCGACCGACTGCGACAGCTTGGGATCGGGGTTCAGAGGCGTGTCGGAGTACAGGTGCTTGGACTTGGGATGGCTCTTGATGAAGAGCGCACCGCCGCCCTGGCCCTTGAGGGTCTCCACGACCTTGAAGGCGTATTGCTTGTGCTTGATCGGGTCGGTACCAATGAGGGAGATGAATTCATCGCCCAGGTCGCCGGTAGACCACACAGGACCAAACTTCGGGTGGATGAAGTTGGCACCACGACCAGGGTGAGGCGTCTTGCCCACATCAACGATGGCTGCCAGCTTGTCATCTTTCAGGTCAATCACCGAAATCTTGTTGCTGTTGTTGGCCGCCACCATGAAGTAGCGCTTGGTCGAGTCGAGGCCGCCGTCGTGCAGGAACGGTGCGGAACCGATTTCAATCGTCTTGAGCGCGTTCAGGTCGGAGTAATCCACCATCAGCGTCTTGCCGGTTTCCTTGACGTTCACGATGAACTCGGGCTTGAAGTGGCTGGCCACGATGGAGGCCACGCGCGGCTCGGGGTGGTATTCCTGCGTGCCGACGACCATGCCCCGGGTGGAGACGATCTTGAGGGGCTCAAGCGTATCGCCGTTCATGATGACGAATTGCGGTGGCCAGTAGGTGCCCGAAATGACGTACTTGTCCTCATAGCCCTTGAACTTGCTGCTCTCGACCGAACGCGCTTCGAGGCCGGTGCGAACCTCTGCCACCGTGTCGGGGTGCTCCATCCACAAGTCGATCATGTTGACCTTGGCATCACGCCCGGTCACGAACAGGTAGCGGCCCGAAGCCGACATGCGCGAGATATGCACCGCATAGCCGGTCTTGATGACGCTGATGATTTGCTTGGAGTCGCCATCGATCAACGCAATCTGACCCGCATCGCGCAGCGTGGTCGAGAAGATGTTGGTGATGTTGTAGTTGTTCATCTTCTTCTTCGGACGCTGGTCCGGAGGAACGATGACCTTCCAGGTTGCCTTCATGGCCGCCATACCGAATTCCGGAGGAATCGGAGGGTCCTGCTGAACGTAGCGGGCCATCATGTCCACTTCCGCCGGGGTCAGGTCGCCAGAGGTGCCCCAGTTGGGCATGCCGGCAGGTGAGCCATAGGTGATGAACACCTTGAGGTAGTCCGTCCCCTTGCCGATGGTGATGTCGGGTGTCAGCGGCTTGCCGGTCGCACCCTTGCGCAGCACGCCGTGGCAGCCAGCGCAACGCTCAAAGTAGATCTGACGGGCGCGGTCGAACTCGGCCTGCGTCATCTTGGGCGCTTTGGGGTTCGTGCTTTGGTACATCGGCTCGTCGACCAATGGCGATGAACCGGCTTGGTAATTCACCTCAGGCGCAGTAACGCCCTGCTTGTGATCTTGGGCCGTGGCGGCCACTGCCAGCGTCGAAAGTGCCAGGGCCACGAGGCGCGCCAGCTTGCGGGTTGTCATGTAGAGGCTCCTTGTTTGCCACAGCCCATGCCGACTCCCTCTCTATGGGACACCCGCTGAAGGCTGCGACAGATGGATTGCAGCGGGATGAATTCATATTCCTACAGACAGTAGGGGCAATGATTGATTCATCTCAAATAGCGAAATGAAATGACTATTTAACAACGGGTAAATACCTAGGAACTTTCACTGAGGTCGGGTAGGTGCGACCCATCCGCGCAGCGGGCAGACCTGCGGTTGCAGGGGCGGCGATCAGCCCTCGATGATCAGCGCCCGAAAGTCGTTGACGTTGGTGCGCGTTGGCCCGGTCACGAGGGCATCGCCCAGCGCGCCAAAAAAGCCATGGCCATCGTTGTTGGCCAGGCTCGCGCGCGGGTTGATTCCAAGCGCCCAGGCGCGTGCAAGCGTATCGGGTGCGAGCCAGGCGCCGGCGATTTCCTCCTGCCCATCAACCCCGTCGGTGTCAGCCGCCAGCCCATGAATGCGCGGGTGGCCTGCCAGCGCCAGGGCGCATGCCAGCAGGCATTCCACATTGCGGCCACCACGCCCATTGCCGCGTACGGTCACCGTGCTCTCGCCGCCCGACAGCAGCACGCAGGGCCCGGCCACCGGCTGACCGCGATCGGCCACCTGGCGCGCAATGCCGGCGAGCAGCGTGCCCATGTCGCGCGCCTCGCCTTCCAGGGCATCGCCGAGGATGTAGGCGGGGTAACCGGCGTCCCGCGCCACCTGGGCCGCCGCTTCCAGGGCCTGCTGCGGCGCGGCGACGAGGCGGCACGTAGCGCGTGCAAGCCGTGGGTCACCCGGTTTGACCGATTCACCGGCACCGGTTTCCAGCAGCGCACGCGCACCAGCGGGCAGACCAATGCCGTAGCGCTGAAGAATGTCCAGCGCGTCGGCGCAGCGCGTCGGGTCGGCCACGGTGGGGCCGGAAGCAATGTCCATGGGGTCGTCGCCTGGCACGTCGGAGATGAGCAGCGTACGCACCCGCGCGGGGTGGCAGGCAGCCGCCAGGCGCCCCCCTTTGATGGCCGAGAGGTGGCGGCGCACACAGTTCATCTCGCGGATGGTGGCGCCCGATTGCAGCAGCGCGCGCGACAGCGCCTGCTTGTCGGCCAGCGTCACACCGGGCAGCGGCAGTGGCAGCAGCGACGAGCCACCGCCCGAAATCAGGCACAGCACGAAATCGTCCTCGCGCAGGCCCTCGCACAGCGCCAGCATGCGCCGCGCGGCCTGCTCACCCGCGGCATCGGGCACCGGGTGCGCCGCCTCGACAATTTCAATGCGCTCGCAAGGCACGGCGTAGCCATAGCGCGTAACCACCAGGCCCGAGAGCGGCCCCGCCCAGTGCTGCTCGACCGCCTGCGCCATGGCGGCAGACGCTTTTCCCGCGCCGATCACCACCAGGCGACCCGCCACTTCAGAGGCCGCAGGCAGATGGGGCGGCACACACAGCGAGGGCTGGGCGGACGCCACCGCAGCATCGAACATGCGCCGCAGCAGTTCGCGCGGTGCCATCGGGGAAAGGCCCGCAGGCGAAGCAGCTTGGGTTTTCATCGTCTGTCTCTCTCTACGCCAGGCAATCGGACGCGAGCCGTTCGCGCCACTCCAAACCTTGGGTCGTGCTGCGCTGCGGCCGGTATTCACACCCCACCCAGCCCTGGTAGCCCAGGCGGTCAATTTGCGCCAGCACGAAGGCGTAGTTGATCTCGCCCGTACCCGGCTCGTGGCGCCCTGGGGTGTCGGCAATCTGGATGTGGCCGATGCGCCCCAGGTGCTCGGTGAGCGTCGCCGTGAGCTCGCCCTCCATGCGCTGCGCGTGGTAGATGTCGTACTGCAGCATCAGGTTGTCGGCGCCCACTTCGTCCATCAGCGCCAGCGCTTGCGCGGTCCGGCACAGCCAGTAGCCGGGGAAATCGAAGGTGTTGATGGGCTCCACCAGCAGGCGAAGGCCCGCCCTGTGCAATTCCCGCGCCGCCCAGCCAAGGTTTTCCACCAAGGTGCGATGCACCAATGGCGCTGCCACCGCTTCGGGCGCAATGCCCGCCATGCAGTGCAGTTGGCGTGCGCCAAGCGCTAACGCATAGTCGATGGCAAGGCCAACCCCAGCGCGAAACTCCGCCACGCGGTCCGGGTGGCAGGCAATGCCCCGCTCTCCCGCCCCCCAGTCGCCGGGCGGCAGGTTGTGCAGCACCAGTTCCAGCCCATGCGCATCCAGGCGTGCCCTGATTTCAGCCGCCGGCCAATCGTAGGGAAACAAAAATTCGACCCCACGAAAGCCGGCCCTGGCAGCCGCCTCAAAACGGTCGAGGAACGGCAGCTCCGTAAAAAGCAGGCTGAGGTTGGCGGCGAATCGGGGCATGCCACGTATTGTGGGCCCGGTGCCACGGCGATGGTTTCGCCCACGCAAGGCCGTCGCTCGCCGGCTGGCAAAAGGACGAACATGACTCAAGTCAAGGGTTCGGTAAAGCTGCCCTCTCATACTCATTGCAACCACCCAACGGCAAGACCCCACAGTGAAAACTCTCGTTTCAGCCCGCCCTGCTCTTTCTCCTTCGGTTCGCACCGATTCAAAATTTTCGCTTCGCCTGCCGGTGGTACTGACCTGCGTGACCTGTGCATCCCTTGGCAGCGCCTGGGCACAAAGCGCAGCCGCCGACACCAGCGCGCGCGCCCTGCCGGAAGTGGTGGTCAGCGGCTCGCGCCAGGAGCAGGCCAGCGACGACCTGCCGGTATCCATCGACGTGATCGGCGCGCAGGAGATCAGCAACCGCCAAAGCACCGATTTGCGCGATGCCGTGCGCGATCTGCCCAACGTGTCGGTACAGACCGCGCCCACCCGCCTCTCGGTGACCGGCTCCACCGCCAGCGCACTGCGCGATGGCAACACGGGGCTCAACATCCGCGGTCTGGGCGGCAACCGGGTGCTGATGCTGGTCGATGGCATTCGCATTCCACGCAGCTACGCCTTTCGCACCACCACCTTCGACCGCGAATACCTGTCGCTGGAACTGCTCAAGCGCGTGGAAGTCGTGCGCGGCCCGGCGTCTGCCCTGTACGGCTCGGACGGCATGGCCGGCATGGCCAACTTCATCACCTACGGACCTGAGGATTTTCTGAAGAACGCCGATGGCACGGCCAAGCAGATTGGCGGGCGCGTCTCCGCCGGCTGGAGCGGCGACGACAACGGCCACACCGTGGCCGGCACCGTCGCGGGTCGCGCCAGCGACAGCCTGGACTGGCTGCTCACCGCCAGCACACACGGGGCGCATGCGCTCGACACCCACGGCACCAATTTTGAACCCAACGTGAACCGCACCGCTGCCAACCCGCAGCAGGACAGTGGCAACTCGCTGCTCGGCAAAATCGTGCTGCGCCCGACGGTGGGCCAAAAGCACACCTTCACGCTGGAGCATGTGGAAAAAAGCGCGGACATCACCTTGCTCTCCAGCCGCACGCCACTGCCACTCACGGGCACGCCAAGCCAGATTGCCGGCGCGATCGTGGATGAATCCGCAAACCGCGACATGCAGCGCGACCGCTTCACTTGGGACGCACGCTTTGATCTGAACGCGCCCTGGGCCGACCATGTCCAGACCGTGATGGCCGCACAGCGCGCAGACTCGCGCCAGGTGGGCACCAGCGTGCGCAATGCGCTGCCGCTGCGCATCCGCGACACCCGCTACGGCGAGCGCACCTGGCAAGCGGGCCTGCAAGCCGACAAGCTGCTGAAAAGCGGCAACTGGGGGCACCGCCTCACCTACGGCTACGACTATGTGCAAAGCGACATCAACAACCTGTACACCGGCCTGAACCCGGCGCCGCCCGAGAAGTTTCCCCTCAAACGCTTCCCCGACACGCGCGAAACCACGCATGCGCTGTACCTGCAGGACGAATCGGTACGGGGCGACTGGAGCCTGACGCCCGGCCTGCGCCTGGACCACTTTACGCTCGACGTGACCAGCCAAACGGGGTTTTACCCACCAGCGTCCGAGCCCGGTAAATCGCTCAGCGGCACGGCACTCTCCCCCAAGTTCGGCCTGCTGTACCGCGCCACGCCCGTCTGGACGGTGTACGGCCAGTACGCCGCAGGCTTTCGCGCTCCCGACGCCGGCCAGGTCAACGGTTATTTCGAGAACATGGCAGAGCAGGTGGTGCTCATTCCCAACGCCGACCTCAAGCCCGAGCACAGCCGTGGCGTGGAACTGGGCGCGCGGGCGCGCTTTGACGCCCTGCACGTCGACTTTGCTGCGTTCTCCAGCAATTACCGCAACCTCATCGTGGACCGCGTGCAAATGGGCGGCAGCGGCACCGCGACCGACCCGCGCATTTTCCAGACCATCAACATTGATCAGGCGCGCATCCATGGCTTCGAGCTCAAGGGCGCGATGGATTGGGGCCGGGTCGGCCTGCTGGGCGGCACGCGCCTCTCTACTCCGTTCAGCTACGGCCAGGCACGCGGCCGCAATACCGACACTGGCGCGCCGCTCAACTCGGTCGAGCCGGCACAACTCGCTCTGGGCCTGCAGCTTGACACCGTGCCCTGGACCCTGCGCTTCGATCTGCGCCACCACGCCGCCAAGAACGCTTCGGACATCGACAGTTCCGCCGCCGTCAAGGCGCCAGCGACGCAGTTCACCATTCCCGCCGCCACCACGCTCGACGTCGCCCTGCAGTGGCGTTTGCGCAAGGACATGCGCCTGAACCTTGCCGTGCGCAACCTGACGGACCGCAAATACTGGCTGTGGTCCGATGTGCAAGGGCTGGCGGCCAACGCGACCACCAACGACGCCTACACCCAACCGGGCCGCAGCGGGTTTGTGTCGCTGGTGGTTGATTTTTAAGCCGAAAATATCTAATAAAAATAGCTTCTAGCGCTTATTGGATATGCACTGGCAGCTATCAAAAATTAAGTTTTTATAGGTCTTCGAAATACACTTTGCCTCCCTGCGGTTGTCGCATGCAGCAAAATTTGACACAAAGCATTCAGGACACGCAGACCGCTACGTACATTCGGTTCCACAGCACTGTTCATTGACCCATCGCGAACCCCATCCATGACCGACGAGACACTCGATGCCAGCGCCCCGCTGCACGACAGCGCGCACTATTTGCATGCGGTCACGGAACTGGCCGAAACCCGGCCCGTAGTGGCGCAGGCAGCCATCTACAGCGAAAGCGGCGTCAAACTGGTGGCCGAGGGCATGCGCATCGACCGTCGGCTGTACGAGCGATTGGTACAGCACACTTTGCGCGAGCCCGTGGACACCCATCTGTGGGTGGAGGGGGCACTGACCACCGCATCGCTGAGCGCTGCGGCACGCGAGATGCTTGCAAGCTCCGTCCTGCCCTACAAGCTGGCACAAACCCTGCGCTCGCCGGAAAGCCTTCTTGCCCCTCTGGCATCCATGCCACTGCCTTCCTCTGTTGCTTTCAAGCTGACTTTGATGCGGGAGCAGCGCCCTGCCTTGTGGAAGCACAGCGTGGAAATGATGCTGATCGCCATGTATCTGGCGCTTCGCTCGGACACAAGCGCGCGCGATTGCGTCGCACTCTGCGCGGCAGCACTGATGCACGACGCCGGCATGCTGCATCTGGATCCTGCGTGGGAAGATCCGCAACACAAGCCGGTCGGTGCCGACCGCAAACACTTGGTCGTGCACCCCATCACGTCCATGCTGATGGTGCGCCAGGCCCAGGTGTACCCCCGTTCGGTCGAGGTGGCCATCCTCGAACACCACGAAAGAATGGACGGTTCGGGCTACCCGCGCGGCATTCCCGGTGCGCAGATCTCGGCCTTGGGGCGCATATTGCTGCTGGCTGAGGTGGCTGCCGCCATTTATGAAAAATACGAAGAAATGCCGGCGCTGCAACTGGCGCTGGTGCTGCGCTTGAACCACCGGAAGTTTCCTGCCGGGCTCAGCGCGTATTTGCTTCCCTTGCTCGATGAAGAACGCGCACGCGACTCAGCCCTCATGCCGCTTGGTGCGAATGCGGCTCGCCAACTTGAAATTCTGGCAGACGCATTTTCAGAATGGGACCGCCTGAAAGCGTCCTTGGTGCGCAGCGAGCAACTGACCAGCGCAAAGCAGGCGCTGACTCAGCCGTTGGCCTTTATTGAAATGCGGCTTGGGGCCCTGCACAAAGTGCTGCTGGAGTCGGGGACCCACCCCACACAACAAATCGCGTTGATCGCACAACTCGACGGCGATGCCGCTGGGATGGCGGAAGTCGCGTTTGTGGGAAAGGAAGCCCTTTGGCAACTGCAAAGCATTGTCAATGCCTGCCAGCGGCGTTGGCCAGCCGCCCATGCCGCCAGTCCACCCGAGGACCACGCTGCACAAGCCTGGTGCCAGTGGGTCTTGAGTCGCCTCTGAGCCAGATCGAATCACCCCCCCACGTGGCACTCGCGCCGCAGCAGCGCCAGCGCGTCTCCGAGGCCGTAATCGTGGTCATCCTGCAGCGTGCCGCGCGACTCACCGACAAAGCTGCGCCACAGCGCCAGATAGTCGGCGCGGTGCACTTCTGGAGCATGCTCGGCGATGAAGGTTTCGGCCAGCGCTGGCTCCCAGCCCTTGGTGCGGAGCTTTCGCACTAAGGCCTTGGCGGCTTTTTCGGGCAGCAGGGTCTTCTTCGGCACGCCAACGGCCAGACACAGGAACAGCGTGAGCAGCGCAGCCTCATCGTTCTCGCCCTGCGTGGCGCGTTGCCAGGTCTTGCTGGCAGCAGCGGGCGGCGCCTCGTCCTCGCCCAGTGGTTCGGCCGCGCGCAGGTACTCGTCCACCTCGCCCAGCGGGTCTTCGAGCAGAAAGTAGCGGCTCCGCAGCGCGCTCATGGGGCGCAGCAGCGTGCCCAAGGGGCGGGCCGGGTCGAGCAGCTTGCCCAGATCGGCCAGCACCACAGGTTTTTGTGCGTCCACCACCGCATGCAAGGCCGATGGCAAACCTTTGGGCGATGGCAGGGCCGCCGCACCGCCAAGCGCCTTCCCGGCGGCACGGCGGGTGGTCAGCAATTTTCGGAACCCTGCGACGCTGGGCCATTCGGCGCCGCGGTAGCCCAGGGCCTGCAGGACCAACGCCGTGCGAATCACGCCTTCGGCGTCGCCCTCTTCCAGAACGTCGTCGTCCAGCGCATAGCGCTCGGCCAGCCACAGCGCTGCCTGCACGGCCTCGCCAATGCGGCTGCGCCGCTCCAGCTCTTCGCGGTACTGCGCATAGCTGCGCAGCGACCACAGCGCCAGCAGAGAGACCTGCGCTTCGTCCTGGCCCTGCATGCCAAAGTGGCTGCTTTCGGGCAGGGCGATCAACTGGCGCAGCAAATCCGTGCCGGCCTTGGAGCGCGACAGCAGCGAATGGTCCGCCAGCAGGCGCGCGGCCTGGGCCAAGTCGCCGCCAGTGGCGTCCTGCAGGTGCAGGCTGATGAAGTTGACCATGCGCTCGCGTGCGCGCTCCAGTTCGGGGCGCAGGAACTCGCTGCCGAAGTAGCGCGCGATCTGCACCATACCCCTGGGCGCCTCGGTGTGCATGGCAGCCAGGCGCTCGGCGCCCACGATGCCGTGCTGCACGCCATAGACCAGCGCTTTTTCGAAGAGCGGCCGCGCATCGTGCAGCGCCATGGCCTGCGCCTGTACCTGCGCCGGCGCACCGGCCTTGCTGCTGCCGGACATCAGATGGCCGATTCTTCGTCGGAGGCGCGCGCTGCCGGTGTCGCCTTGCCGCGGTCGGTGGCGCTGGTCTCGAACTTGCCGTCGTCCTCAACATCCTCTGCCTCGTCGCCCTCACCCAGGTCGTGGGCGCGGGCCTTGGCGCGCAGCACCAGGAGCATTTCAATGAACAGGTCGCGGCATTCGTAGCGCAGCAGCCAGGCCATTTGCATCCAGTCCTGGTCGGCCACTTCGTCAAGCTCGACGCGTGGGCGCACATAGCCCGAAGCCAGCAGCTCATCGTCGCTCAGCATCAGGCCGTAGTCTTCTGTGGCGTCAAAGCTGCCGGTGCGGGCAAAGGATTCGACGCGGCTCCACTTCTCGGTGAAGTAGTTGGCGAGTGCCTCGGCGCCGCCCTCCAAGTCGCCAATGGCGTTCAAAAACTCCAGCGGGTCGGCGCCGTCGCGGAACACCACGGCGTTGACCATGTTGCGCAGATGCTGGTGCGTGAGGTCTTTGTACTGCTTCTCCAGCACCATGGCACGGGCGAACTGCTCGGGCGTGACCAGCAGGTTCACCACCGAGGCCTTGGAGCTGTCGTACTCGCGCATGACGGCCAGCACATCCTTGGGCGCCAGTTGGTCGAGCACGACCATCAAGGCACGGTCGCCTTCTTCGTCGGCCAGCTCGGCCAGCGCGCCTTCCGCGCCAACGATGTCGCCTGCAGCGATCAGGCTGGTGGTTTTTTCTATCAGTGCAAGATGGTTCATGGGTGTGGCTATTCCTTGCGCTCGAAGCCCTGCTCGGCCAGCCAGTCGGCGCCGGCCTCGTCGAGCGAGCGCTCGTCCCGAGGACCGTGCGCGTCGTCGGTGCTCAGGCCAGCGGCGTCATCGTCATCGTCGTGGTCGCGGCGGTCTTCGTCCTCATCGGCATCCTTCGGTGGTGCATCGGCCGAGGCAAAACCGTGCGCATGCAGAAATTCCAGGCACGCAGCCACGGTCATGAAGGCCGGGCCACCGGGTTCGGCCAGCACCTTGAGCGCCACCGGTTCGGCCCAGGGTTCGAGCGCGACGGAGCCGGCCAGTTCCGGCCACGCCGGCAGCGCCTCGGGCTGCAGCGTCAGCAGGCGCTGCATGGCGGCCGGCTTGGCAAAGCGAAAGCCGCGGTGGAAGACCACGGCCACCATCTCGGGGCTGTAGCTCAGCATTTGCACCAGAAAGCCGATTTCGCTGCGTTTGGCGGCCAGGCGTTTCTTGAGCACATCCTTGCCCTCGGAATCCGAGGTCAGATCGTCCAGCTCGGCCTCGTAGGCCGAGCGCAGGTCGGAAAAGTAGCGCGATAGCTTCATGGCAACTCCATTCGTTTCACGTAGGCCTGCCAGATTTCGCTGGCAGTTGCCAGCGGATCGTCGAGCAGGTTGCGGCGGCGGTTGTCGTCGTACTGCTGGCGCCGCTCGGCGTCGGACAGAACATCGTAGGCTTGTTGCACTGCACGAAAACGCGCAGCGGCGTCGCTCGCCGCATTGCGGTCAGGGTGATAGTAAGACGCCTTCTGCCGAAACGCCCGCTTGATGTCGGCCAGAGTGGCCGTGGCCGGCAGGCCCAGGGTGCTGTAGTGGTCTTCGCTCATTCCATGTGGCAGCTAGCTCAGCCCAGCGCGGCGTACACGTTCTGCACGTCGTCGTTGGCGTCGATGGCGGCCAGGAAGGCTTCGACTTCCTCCAGCGCCTCGGCGCTCAGGCTGGCCGGGTCCACCGGGTTCTTGGGGCGGTAGCCCAGCTTGGCGGAGAGCACCGTAAACCCATGCTCAGGCAGCGCGCGGCTCACGGCATCGAGGTCGGTGGGCTCGGTCCAGAACAGGGTTTGGCCCTCTTCCTCGCCGGGCTCCAGGTCCTGCGCGCCGGCTTCGATGGCGGCCATTTCGGCATCGGCGCCCGCGCTTGCGGGCTCGGCCTCGATCATGCCGACATGGTCGAAATCCCAGGCGACCGAGCCCGACGTGCCCAACTGCCCCTTGCGAAACAGCACGCGCATTTCGGGCGCGGTGCGTTTGACGTTGTCGGTCAGGCATTCAACCATCACCGCCACCTGATGCGGCGCGAAGCCTTCGTACACCACATGCTCGAAGCTGGCGGCGTCGCTGCCGATGCCAGCGCCCTTCTTGATGGCGCGCTCCAGCGTGTCCTTGGGCATGGAGACCTTGCGGGCCTGCTCCAGCACCAGCCGCAGCTTGGAGTTGCCAGCCGGGTCGGCGCCGCCGCGCGCGGCGACCATGATTTCCTTGGCGAGCTTGCCAAACAGTTTTCCGCGGGCGTCAGCGGCCTGCGCCTTGCCCTTTGCTTTCCATTGCGCACCCATGCGAGTTCCTTGATGGTGCCCGCTGGTGCAGTGCTTCATGCTGGATGGCACAAATAAAAAGGATGGATTTTTGGTCCTGGCGAGGCGCAAACCGCAGCGATACCCGTAGGTATCGCGAGGATTTGCAACGCGGCCAGGGCCGAAAAGACGCCTTTTTATGTGCCATATAGCGTGAAACACTGCACCCCCCCCCCCAACGGCTGAGGGAAAGTCCGGGCGAAAGAGGGCAAGGTTACCACCGCCGCCGCACGCACAATGGCGGCTTCTTTCCTCTCCCTGCCCGGCGGTGGGAGCCTGTCGGACTTGGAGCACCGAAAGCGAAAAACGGCCCCAGCGAGGACAGTTTGCGCCGGGTTTGCAGCCCCATAGCAGGCCTATGGGGCAAGAAACCGGTGGAAAATGGACCGCTGCGGCCGTTTTGTAGCCGGTGATTCCAAGTGCGACAGGCTCCGAACATGCTCAACACCCTCTGGCTGGGTTTTTTCGTCACCTCTGCCCTCGCCGCGCTGGTGCAGTGGCTGGCCGGCGGCAACGCCCAGGTGTTTGCTGCCATGGTCGAGGCCCTGTTTGCCATGGCCAAGCTCTCGGTCGAGGTCATGCTGCTGCTGTTTGGCACCCTCACGCTCTGGCTGGGCTTTTTGCGCATTGCCGAGCGCGCCGGCCTGGTCGAAACCCTGGCGCGCTGGCTCTCGCCACTGTTCGCCCACCTCATGCCCGGCGTGCCACGCGGCCATCCGGCGCTGGGCCTGATGACGCTCAACTTCGCCGCCAACGCGCTCGGGCTGGACAACGCCGCCACACCCATTGGCCTCAAGGCCATGCATTCGCTGCAAAGCCTGAACCCCGAGCCCGAGACCGCCACCAACGCACAAATCCTGTTCCTGGTGCTCAACGCCTCGTCGCTCACGCTGCTGCCCGTCACCATCTTCATGTACCGCCTGCAGCAAGGCGCACCCGACCCGACGCTGGTGTTCGTGCCCATCCTGCTCGCCACCTCGGCCTCTACCCTGGTCGGGCTGCTGAGCGTGGCCGTGGTGCAGCGCCTGCCCATCTGGAGCCCCGTGGTGCTCGCCTACCTGCTGCCGCTGGCGCTGGCTATCGCCGCGCTGGTGGCCTTCCTTTCCACGCTGGGCGCCACCGCGCTGGCACACCTCTCGTCGCTCGCGGGCAACCTCACGCTGTTCGGCCTGGTCCTGCTCTTCGTGCTCCTCGGCGCCTGGCGGCGCGTGCCGGTGTACGAGGCGTTTGTCGAGGGCGCGCGCGAGGGATTCGACGTGGCGCGCAACCTGCTGCCCTATTTGGTGGCCATGCTCTGCGCCGTGGGCGTGCTGCGCGCGTCCGGCGCGCTGGGCTACGCGCTCGACGGCATCCGCTGGCTGGTCGAAGGCGCGGGCTGGGACACCCGCTTTGTCGATGCCTTGCCGACCGCGCTGGTCAAACCGTTCTCGGGCAGCGCCGCGCGCGCCATGCTGATCGAGACCATGCAGACCAAGGGCGTGGACAGCTTCCCTGCGCTGGTGGCGGCCACGGCGCAGGGCAGCACGGAAACCACGTTTTATGTGCTGGCGGTGTACTTTGGCGCGGTGGGCATTCAGCGGGTGCGGCATGCGGTGCCTTGCGCGCTGCTGGCGGAGCTGGCGGGGGTGTTGGCGGCGATTGGGGTTTGTTATTGGTTTTTTGGGTGAAACTTTAGGTTAAATTGGGCTCTAGCGCTTATCCCATAAGCGCTGAATGCTATTAATTTTTATAGAAACACGTGCTGCTAGCCTTGTTGTTCGAGTGCTCGCCCGGCAACTTCTAGCGCAGCAAAGCGCACGAGATGGCAGTCAAGGCATCGGACCCATCGGCCCCGTACGGACGGTGACCTTGCCACGCCTTGACCAGCAGACCCATGCCCCATGGCCGCCCACGCGGCTCAGGGTAAATCCCATACGGCTGCAGGGACGGGCCAAATTACATTAATTAATGTAATTACTCGGCATGCAAAAACCTTGCTTGCTGCACCCAACACCGTCGGCGCGTCCCTTGCCCCGACCTGCCCCATGTCCACCCTTCCCTACACATCAGCAGACCCGCATACCCAGGCCTCCCGGCGCTCGATTGGCGCCATGCTCACGGCAGCGCTCATGGCCCTGGCGCTGGTGTTTGCGGCCTCGGCGGCCAGCTCCTTGACCGCGCTGGTCAAGAGCAACGCCTCGTTTGACCTGGTTGCCCGTGAAATTTCGGTGCTGCAAGACCTCTCTGAATCGGTCGACAACACACGCAATTCGCGGGTGTGGATGGTGCAGGCCTCGGTGTACAGCTCGTACGGCATGTTCAAGGAAGCCGAGCAGGCCTTGCACACGGCACAGGCCAAGTTGGCCGACTCACGCAAGGCGTTTGAGCGCTACCAGAAGGCCCCCAAAAGCGCTGCCGAAGCGCCGATGGCCAAGGTAGCCGAGGCCCGGTACACCGTCTTTCTGGCCGAGGGGCTGGAGCCGCTGGTGGTGGCCCTGCAGAAAGGCAACCCGCAAAACTACATCAACACACTGCGCAACAAGACCCCCGCGCTGGATGCCGAGTTTGAAAAGGCGGTGGATGCGGTGCTGGCGTACCGCAACGAGCAGGCCAGTCACCTGCAGGCCAGTATTCAGGCCAACTTCACGCGCAGCCTGACCCGGCTGTGGGTGCTGACCGCCCTGTTTGCCGCTGCCTGCCTGGCCGTGTGGGGTGGCGCGCGGCGCTGGCTGGTGCAACCGCTGCGCAGCATGGCGGGCGAGATCGAGACCGTGGCCGCGAACGATCTTTCGGCCTCCACGGCAACGCTGCAGCGTTTTGCACCGCGCGAGATTGCACAGGTCCAGGCCATGGTAGAGCGCATGCGCCAGCAACTGAGCAGCACCGTCGGGGCGATCCGCCAGTCGGCACACACCGTGCAGGCAGCCAGCCATGCAATTGCGACGGGCAACGGCCACCTGTCCGGGCGCACCGAACAACAGGGCGAGCACCTGCAGCACACGTCCGATGCCATCCACCACATGGCACAAAGCCTGAGCGAGACGGCAAGTGCCGTGGCCCGCGTCGCCAGCGTGGCCCAAAGTGCCGCCACCGTGGCCACCGAAGGCGGCAGCAAGGTGGACCAGGCACGCGGGGCCATGGACGCGATCCAGGCCTCAAGCCGCAAGATTGGCGAGATCACCACCGTCATTGACGGCATTGCCTTCCAGACCAACATCCTGGCGCTCAACGCAGCCGTGGAAGCCGCCCGCGCGGGCGAGCACGGCCGCGGCTTTGCCGTCGTCGCCAGTGAGGTGCGCACGCTGGCCCAGCGAAGCGCCAGCGCGGCCAAGGAGATCAAGCACCTGATCGACGATTCGATGGTCTGCGTCAACCGGGGTGTCGCCCATGTGCACGGCGCAGGGACCACCATGGGCGATGTGCTGGAGCAAGTCAATGCCGCGGCCGCCCTGGCGGCAGACATTCGTCTGGCCATGGACCAACAGGCCCTGGACGCAGACCACGCGCGTGCCACGCTGACCCAGCTGAACGAGATGACGCAGCAAAACATGCATCTCGTGGAGCAAAGCGCGCAGGCGGCGCACAGCCTGGACCAGCAAGCCGATGCGCTGGCGCACGCAGTGGACTCCTTCCGCCTGCCAGGCGATGCGGCGGTGCAAATCGCGCCGCCATCGCCAGCACCACACCGCGCAGCCCCTTCACACGCCCTGCCCGGCATCCGTTTTCAACCCCGCTGACGAACCGCCAGGAGGCGCGCACCATGTCCCCCACCTCTCGCCAGCCTGCCCCGCGCCCCCTGATGCTGTCGGGGCCATTCCGCGTCAAAAGCCTGCTGGCGGCGGCGCTGCTGTTCACCACCGCCCTCACGCCAGCGGCAGCCGCCGAGGTGGAGTTGCTGCACTGGTGGACCTCCGGGGGCGAGGCCCGGGCCGTGGAATCGCTGCGCGCGACCCTGGCCACACAAGGCCTCACGCTCAAGACTCCCACGGTGGCCGGCGACGCCGACGCCCTGGCCAAGATCCTGAGCGAGCGCATCGCCGCGCACCGTGCGCCCGATGCGGTGCAGATGAAAGCCGCTGACCTGGCCCAATGGGGCGACCAGGGGGCGCTGGCATCGCTGAATGCATTGGCGAAATCGGACCACTGGGATTACCAAATTCCGCGCCAGATTGCCGAACAGGTGAAGTACAAGGACACCTATGTCGCCGTGCCGGTCAACGTGCACCGGGTGAACTGGCTGTACATCAACCGCCACCTGCTGGCACAAGTGCAGGGGCGCGCGCCGCAGAGCTGGCCACAGTTCTTTCAGCTGGCCGAGCGCCTGCAGCAAGCCGGCATCACCCCGCTGGCCCACGGCAACCAACCCTGGCAGAACCTGACGCTGTTCGAGACCGTGGTGCTGGGCACGGGCGGCGCAGATTTTTACCGGCACGCCCTGGTGCAGGGCGACCCCGCCGCCATTGGAGGCGCCACGATGGAGCGCGCCATGCAAACCTTTGTCGCACTCAAACCCCTGACTGTGCCTGCCAAGGCCTCTGACGCCGCCTCCAGCCAGGATTGGAACGCCGCTACGGCGCAGGTCATTGCAGGCAAGGCGGCCATGCAGGTCATGGGCGATTGGGCCAAGGGTGAATTCCTGGCCGCGAAACAGGTGCCCGATCGCGATTTTTTGTGCGCCTCCACGCCAGGCGGCGCCACCGTCTACGACTATGTGGTCGACAGCCTGGCCGTCTTTCGCCAAGGGACCAACCCCGAGGCCACCGCCGAGCAAAATGCCCTGGCCCATGCGGTGACCAGCCTGGATTTCCAGCGCAACTTCAACCTGGCCAAGGGCTCCATTCCCGTCACCCCCGGGGTGGACATGGCGCCCTTTGATGCCTGCGCCAAAGAGTCGAGCGCCTACTTTCTGGCGGCGCGCCTGGCCAACACGCTGGTGCCATCGGTGGCCCACCGCATGGCGCTGCCAGAGCCGATGCACAAGGCTCTGGAGTCGCTCATCGACCGGCTGTGGAACGACGCCGCTTACCGCCCAGCGCAGGCCCAGCACGACTGGGCGGCGGCAGCACACACAGCGGGTGCAGCGATTTCAAAATTTACACAAAAATAGCCTCTAGCGCTTACCTCATAAGCGATAGCAGCTATCAATTCAGGAATCATCCGGCGGCGCCGCCACCAAATCCCATTCCGCCACCTGCTCGTTGGTGGCCACCAGCCGCCCCACCAGCAGCTTGATAAACGCCTTGTCGAAACACGATTGCAGCGTCTCGGACGCGCCGCGCAGCGCGGGGTTGCGCACTTTGAGCACCAGCACCTCGCTCTCGGCCACGGCGGTGGCGGTGCGCAGGGGGGATTCGGGGCGCAGGTAGGTCATTTCGCCGAAGGTGACGCCGGCATCCAGCGTGCAGAGCTGCCAGCCCTGGCGGCGAATGCCGACCTGGCCTTCGATGAGGATGCAAAACGAATCGCCGGGCGCGCCCTCGGTCATGAGGGCCGTTCCGCGTGGCGCGCGGCGCCAGCTGCCCAGGCGCATCAGCTCCCAGAGCGCAACGTCGTGAAAGCCGGCAAAGAACGGCAGCGTACGCAGACAGGTGAAACGCTCGGTTTCGGTGTCCTGCGACTTCTGGCGGGGCAAAGCGCGCGAGAGCGCGCCCAAGGCGTCTGACCAATCGGCCCAGCGCGGGAAGCGATCCTGCGGTGCCTTGGCGAGCGCCTGCAGCACGAAGGCATCCACCTCGGGCGGCAAGGACGCGCGCAGCAGGCCGGGGGCGGTCGGCTCGTCGTGGCCGATGCGGTACATCGTGGCGAAATCGGTTTCGCCGTCAAAAGGCCGCCGGCCAGTGAGCAGCTCGTACAGCACGACGCCGAGCGAGAACATGTCGCTGTGGTGGGTGAGCGATTCCTCCCGCACCTGTTCGGGCGACATGTACGACGGCGAACCGACCAGGCCGGCGAGCTGCGTGGCGTCGCTGCGGGTGGAGAGCGCGGCGCCGAAATCCACCAGCTTCACATCGCCATCGCTCGCTAGCAGGATGTTGGCCGGCTTGATGTCGCGGTGCACCAGGCCTTGGCGCTCGGCGTATGCGAGCGCGTGGCCGCATTTGAAGGCGATATCCAGCACCTGCGAGAGCGGCAGCAGCGCATCCGGGCGGGCGTGGTGCGAGAGCGGCTGCCCATCGACGTATTCAAACACCAGGTACGGCGGCTCGGCCTCTTCGTCGGCGTCGAGCAGGCGCACGATGTTGGGGTGGCGCAGTTGCGCGGCCAGCGCGGCTTCCTGGCGCAGTTGGCGCCGGTGGCGCGCGGCCTGCGCCGGTTCGGCCAGCAGGTGCGCGTGCATTTGTTTCACCGCCACCTTGCGACCGCGCAGGCCGTCGAGCCCCAGGTACACCACGCCACTGGCACCCCGGCCCAGCTCGCGCTCGATGCGGTATTTGCCGATGGTGGCGGGGACGGCATTGGCCATGGCTATTGCTCCGGCACCACGGTTTCGGCCCAGTCGTACAGCGCGCCCAGAATCTCTTCGGCGCGCTCATCGGCCGTCTCGGAAAGCGCGTCGATGCGCTCGAACAGCGCCTGCGCGGTCAGCGCCCCGCCCTGCCCATGCAGCAGGCAATCGGTGCGGTGCTGCAGCCAGCGGGCCTGCTCCTCAGGCGTGAGGGTGGCCGCGAAATTGCGCGCGCGGTAGCGAAACAGCAGTTCGGTGAGGCGGGCGTCGTCAAAGCCGGTGCGCGCGCTGGCCAGTTGTGCGCCGGTCATGGCGCGCAGTTCGTCGAGCCGGCGCCGGTCGCCATTGCCGACAAAACCGCCGTACAAATCCTGCTCCACGTCCGGCGCCGGGCCCTCGGCCTTGGGCCGCTGGTACACCGCCGCCCAAATGGCGCTCATGTCGGGCAGCAAACGCGCGCGCGCCGCGTGCGCCGCAATCTGCCCCAAATCGATGCCCCAGCGCGCCGCCAGTTCGGGCGTGAGCGTGTTGACGTTGCCCACCACCATGGGCGACTTGTTCAGGTGCACGCCCTTGACCGGCAGGCGCTTGACGCCTTCAGGCAGGTCGGCACTGCGCGTGAACAGCCGCAGGCGCAGCTCTTCCACGCTTTGCGTTGCCAGCTCGGACGGGTCGTGCGCCAAGTCCCAGGCCAGGAGTTCGTTCTTGTTGGTCGGGTGCGTGGCGAGCGGGAACATCACCGCCAGACACCCACGTTCGGCGGGGAACATGCCCGAGACATGCAGGAAGGGCCGCGCGTTCTGCACATCGGTCGGCAGGCGCAGCTCGGCCGCCACGCGCTCTTTTTTGTGCAGGCCGAGGGCAAAGTCAAACAGCTTGGCGTTGTGCTGGCGCAAGAGCCGCGCCAGGGCAATGGTGGCGCGCACGTCCGAGAGCGCGTCGTGCGCTGCCTCGTGCAGCAGGCCGTTGGCCTTGGCCAAGTCGCCCAATTTGAAGCTGGGCGAGCCGTCTTCCTTCTTGGGCCACACGATCAGCCCATCGGGCCGCAGCGCATAGGCCAGGCGCACCACGTCGAGCAGATCCCAGCGGCCGCACTGGTTCTGCCACTCGCGGCCATAGGGGTCGATGAGGTTGCGCCAGAACATGTGGCGCGTGACCTCGTCGTCAAAGCGAATCGTGTTGTAGCCCACGCCAATGGTGCCCGGCTGGGCCATGGCCTCGTGGATGCGCGCGGCAAATTCGCGCTCGCTCACGCCGCGCTCGAATGCGATCTGCGGCGTGATGCCGGTGATCAAACAGGCCTCGGGCTCGGGCAGATAGTCGTTGGGCGGCTGGCAGTACAGCATCAGCGGCTCGCCGATCTCGTTCAGGTCGGCGTCGGTGCGGATGGCGGCAAACTGCGCCGGCCGGTCGCGGCGCGGGTCGGAGCCAAAGGTTTCGTAGTCGTGCCAGAGGAAGGTGTGGGGGAGCATGGCGGGCGGTGCGTCGTCTGAAGCCGGAACGCTGGGATGGTAGCGGCCCTTCAGACGGTGACCCAATTCTCCAATCGCAATCCCGGCACAAGCGCAAATTCGCGTGTGTTGTGGGTAACCAGGGGCGCATCCACGCTCAGCGCGTGCGCGGCAATCATGGTGTCCAACGCACCGATCGGTTGCCCCTCGCGCTCCAAACTCGCGCGCAGGTCCCCATAGGCCCAGACCGCGGCTTGGTCGAATGGCAACACCTCCAGCGGTGCGAGAAACATCTCCAGCGCGCTGCGGTTACGGGCGGATCGACTCTTGGCCACGCCGTAGGCCAGTTCCGCCGCCACCACACTGCAAATGCCGATCTCGCCCAGCCGGTACTCCCGAAAACGGGCCAGCACCTGCGGCGGGCGCATGTTGATGACGTAGATGCAGATGTTGGTGTCGAGCAGGATCACGGCGCGATGTCCTCGCGCTCCTGCACATCGGGCTGCGCGCGCTCCAGCGTGAAGCCGGGCTCGAAGCTTGCGAGCGCGGCGTCTAACATGGCCCAGGGGTTGTCTATCGGCAGCAGCAGAACGCCTGCGCCGAAGTGCTGCACGCTGACTTCAGAGCCCGCAAAGCGGAACTCCTTGGGGAGTCGAACCGCTTGGCTGCGGCCAGACTGAAAGATACGTGCAGTGTCCATGTCGGGCTCCTTTTGCAATGGATAGCTATCAATGATAGCTACCCTTCTCGCTTGCGCAAGAGGCTGTTGCCAAAGGTGTGCGGAACCAGGGTATTGGGATGCCATGCGGCGCGAACGGCCATGAAGAACAGGTGCCCTGTGTTCCCCTACCAAAACGTCCAGAACGGAACCGGTCATTAGCTCCCGGGAGTAGATGCCACACAGAGCAAAAAGAGTTTACCCTGCCAGGCTCCGCCACCCCAAAGCACACCATGACCTCTGCCACCCGCCGCCTGCACCTTGAACGCCACCGGGGCGAGCGCATTGGCTGGCTGCGCGCCGCCGTGCTGGGCGCCAACGACGGCATCGTCTCCACCGCCAGCCTGGTGGTGGGCGTGGCGGCCGCGCAGGCCAGCCCGTCGGCCATCGTCATGACGGCGGTGGCGGGCCTGGTGGCCGGTGCCATGTCGATGGCGGCGGGCGAATACGTGTCGGTGCACTCGCAGGCCGACACCGAAAAAGCCGACCTCGACCGCGAACGGCGCGAGCTGGCGGCCGACCCGCAGGCCGAAGAGCGCGAGCTGGCCACCATCTACGAAGGCCGGGGCCTCGCCCCCGGGCTGGCGCAGCAGGTGGCCCAGCAGCTCATGGCGCACGATGCGCTGGGCGCGCACGCGCGCGACGAACTCGAAGTCTCGCAGACCCTGGCCGCCCGCCCGGTGCAGGCCGCACTCACCTCCGCCGCCAGCTTTGCCGTCGGCGCCGCTTTGCCCCTGCTGGTGGCGGTCGTTGCGCCCGCAGGCAGCTTGCTGGCCTGGGTGCCGGGGACCGCGCTGGTTTTTCTGGCCCTGCTCGGCGCCCTGGCCGCGCGCACCGGCGGCGCCGGCCTATTGGTAGGCGCCTGGCGCGTGACGTTCTGGGGTGCGCTGGCCATGGCCATCACCGCGGGCGTGGGGGCGCTGTTCGGGGCGCCGGTGGGGTGAGGCGACGCGATCAAAAGGCGGGCCCAGACGCCCGATGGGTGACATGCCTGGGTCGAATCGCACTTCTCAGACGGATCCTTCAACAGATTGCGGTAACGCTTGGCGGTCACGTTCAGATCGGCCTTGCTGGAGCCCGAAAATGCTCACCCCCACCACGCGGCCGCGCCTTCCACCGCTACCGCCTGCGCGCGGCCCAGGGCTTCCAGCGTTTGCGGCAGCGTGGGCAAGCCCTTCTTCCAGGGGCCACGGCCTTTGAAGTGTGCTTCCAGCGCGGGCGGTGTGAGCGGTGCGGGGCTGCGGGCCAGGGCTTCGGCTACGGCGCGGACCTGCTCGGGGAGGGTGGCTGGCCAGGGGTGTTGCCGTGATTTAGAAGACTCTGTTTTTGATAGCGGTTTTTCAGTATCAAAATCGGCCTCTAGCGCTCGTTGCTCATGCGCTAGCAGCTCCTGTTTTTGAGTTATTTTTTCCGGATTCTGAAACTCAGGTCGCGGCCAGCGCGCACGGCCCTGTCGGGGATTGGGGTTGGATCGCGATTTCGCTGCGCCTGCCAACAACAAAGGCCAGCAAGTCGCCCTGCTGGCCTTTGTTAGGGAGCGCTGCGCTCGCTCAGTCTGCCGTGGCCTCTTCCGGCTCCGCTGGCTCGGACTTGGTGGCGCGCTCCTTCTTGGGCAGCGGCTGGATGTCCAGCTTGACCTCGGACGTTTCCACGCCCTGCTCGTCGGTTTTGGTCTCGACGTCCACCGTCAGGCGACCACCGTCCTGCAGGCGGCCGAACAGGAGTTCGTCGGCCAGGGCGCGGCGAATGGTGTCCTGGATGAGGCGCTGCATCGGCCGCGCGCCCATCAGCGGGTCGAACCCCTTCTTGGCCAGGTGCTTGCGCAGGTTGTCGGTGAAGGTGACCTCGACCTTTTTCTCGGCGAGCTGGGTTTCGAGCTGCAGCAAGAACTTGTCGACCACGCGCAGGATGACGTTTTCATCAAGCGCCTTGAAGCTGACGATGGCGTCCAGGCGGTTGCGGAACTCGGGCGTGAACAAGCGCTTGATGTCGACCATCTCGTCGCCCGCCTGCCGGGCGTTGTTGAAGCCGATGGTGGCCTTGTTCATGGTCTCGGCGCCCGCGTTCGTCGTCATGATGATGATGACGTTGCGGAAGTCGGCCTTGCGCCCGTTGTTGTCTGTCAGGCTCCCGTGGTCCATCACCTGCAGCAGCACGTTGAAGATGTCGGGGTGCGCCTTTTCGATTTCGTCGAGCAGCAGCACGCAGTGCGGCTTCTTGGTGATGGCCTCGGTCAACAGCCCGCCCTGGTCAAAGCCCACGTAGCCCGGAGGCGCGCCGATGAGGCGGCTGACGGCGTGGCGCTCCATGTACTCCGACATGTCGAAGCGGATCAGCTCGATGCCCATGATGTAGGCCAGTTGCTTGGCCGCTTCGGTCTTGCCGACGCCCGTGGGGCCGCTGAACAGGAAGGCGCCAATGGGCTTGTCGCCCTTGCCCAGGCCGGAGCGCGCCATCTTGACGGCGGACGCCAGCACATCAAGCGCCTTGTCTTGCCCGAAGACCACGCTTTTGAGGTCGCGTTCGAGCACCTGCAGCTTGCCACGGTCGTCGTTGGAGACGTTGGCCGGGGGAATGCGGGCGATTTTGGCCACGATCTCTTCGATCTCGGTCTTGCCGATGGTCTTCTTGCGCTTGGAGGGCACCAGGATGCGCTGCGCGGCACCGGCCTCGTCGATCACGTCGATGGCCTTGTCGGGCAGGTGGCGGTCGTTGATGTACTTGGCGCTCAGTTCGGCAGCAGCCTGCAATGCGGCGGCGGCGTACTTGACGCTGTGGTGCTCTTCAAAGCGGCTCTTGAGGCCCTTGAGAATGTCGACGGTTTCCTGCACCGTCGGTTCCACCACATCGACCTTCTGGAAGCGCCGCGACAGGGCGGCGTCTTTTTCGAAGATGCCGCGGTATTCGGCGAAGGTGGTGGCGCCAATGCACTTGAGCGCGCCGTTCGAGAGCGCTGGCTTGAGCAGGTTGGACGCATCCAGCGTGCCGCCCGAGGCCGCGCCCGCGCCGATCAGCGTGTGGATCTCGTCGATGAACAGGATGGCGTTGGGCTTGTCCTTGAGCGACTTGAGCACGCCCTTCAAGCGCTGCTCGAAGTCGCCACGGTACTTGGTGCCCGCCAGCAGCGCGCCCATGTCGAGCGAATAGACAATGCCTTCGCTCAGAATCTCGGGCACGTCGCCCTGGGTGATGCGCCAGGCCAGGCCCTCGGCAATCGCCGTCTTGCCCACGCCCGCTTCGCCGACGAGCAGTGGGTTGTTCTTGCGGCGGCGGCACAGGATCTGGATGGTGCGCTCGACTTCGTAGTGGCGGCCGATCAGTGGGTCGATCTTGCCCTCCTTGGCGAGCTGGTTCAGGTTCACCGTGAATTGCTCCAGCGGCGAGGCCTTTTCGCTCTTCTCGCTGCTGCCCTCTTCGGCTTCGGCAGCGCCTTCCCCGCTCTTGGGCACCTCGGGCGGCTCACCCTTCTTGATGCCGTGGGCAATGAAGTTGACGACGTCGAGCCGCGTCACACCCTGCTGGTGCAGGTAGTACACGGCGTGCGAGTCTTTCTCGCCAAAAATGGCGACGAGCACGTTGGCGCCATTGACTTCCTTCTTGCCATTGCCCGTGGACTGCACGTGCATGATGGCGCGTTGAATCACGCGCTGGAAACCGAGCGTGGGCTGGGTGTCGACTTCATCGGTTCCCGCGACCTGCGGGGTGTTGTCTTTGATGAAATTAGCCAGCGATGCGCGCAGATCGTCAATATTGGCCGAGCATGCGCGCAGCACCTCGGCGGCGCTGGGGTTATCGAGCAGCGCGAGCAACAAATGCTCGACGGTGATGAATTCATGGCGTTGCTGCCGGGCCTCGACAAAGGCCATGTGCAAGCTGACTTCCAGTTCTTGGGCAATCATGTGAACTCCTTTGTGCTTGCAGAAAAAGAATAAGCGGTATTTGGGGTGACCGAATGGTTATTCAACCGGTTCACTAATGCATTGAAGCGGATGGCCCGCGCTGTGCGCCGCATCGAGCACCTGATCGACCTTGGTGGCTGCCACGTCGCGCGAATACACGCCGCAGACGCCTTTGCCGTCGAGGTGGATCTTGAGCATGATCTGCGTGGCCGTTTCGCGGTCTTTGCTAAAGAACTCCTGCAGCACCACAATGACAAATTCCATGGGGGTGAAATCGTCGTTGAGCATCAGCACCCGGTACATCTGCGGCGGCTGGGTCTTTTGCGGGCGCCGTTCGAGCACGACCGAGTCGCCGTCGTCCGGCCTGGGCCGGGTGACGCGGGGCGTGCGCGGGGGTGCTGGAGGTTGGGTTGCCATGAAATTCATTCTAGCGAGGGTGCAAACAGCCTGCTGGTGGAAAAGGCATGCCTTCGCACGCCAGGGAAAGTAACTGAGTGCGCCCAGGGGCTTTTCAAGCCCGAAGGTCCTCATTCGTAGACCACTACGGCGCGTCCAAGTTCAGCCTCGGTTGACCAGGCCGCGAGCGCCGCATCACTGGGGTACATGCGGTGGGCGTCGCCCAATTGCAACTCTGCACTGGCGGCGCCTTCTGCACTGCAGCAGCGCAGGCCCAGGCGCACACGCAGGCCGTGCACCAGGTCGCCATGCTCGGTAGGTTCCTTGCGCGCTGCGTACTCCTGCAACAGCCGCGCCACTTGCGGGGGCTTGTCGCCCACGTCCACGCGCAGGTATTTGCCAAAACGGCAGCGTGCCTGGGCCAGGTCACCCGCCTGCTGGACGACGAAGCGCGCCTCGAATCCGTTGCGCCCCGGCTGCAAGCGGCCGGTGGCAATCAAGAGTTCATCGTCCTTGAACAGCTCGCGGTGCTGCTGCACCAGCGCGTCGCTCGCGGTGGCCTCGACCCGGCCAACGCCGTCTTCCAGCACGAAGATGGCCTGGCGGCCGCGCTGGCCGTTGATGACGCGAAAGTCGCTGACGATACCAGCCACGGTCTGCGGCTCGCGGCTGTCCTTGAGCTCGTCAATGCCGCTGCGCACAAAGCGGCGCACTTCCCGTGCCACCTCGTCAAACAAATGGCCGGAGAGGTAGAAACCCAGCGCCGTTTTCTCATACGTGAGTTGCTCGCGCACGCCCCAGGGCGTTACCGCGACCAAATCTGGCTCTTGGGTGCTAGAGCCATGGGCGTCGCCGTCGTCCATGTCGAACAAGCCACCCTGGTGCTCGTTGGCCTGCGCCGCTGCGGCGAAATCGAACGCCCGGTCGATAGACGCACTGAGCGCCGCGCGGTTGCGCTCCAGCGCATCGAAGGCACCGGCCTTGATGAGCGCGTCCACCGTGCGCTTGTTGAGGCGCGTGCGGTCGACGCGCAGGCAAAAGTCGAACAGGCTGGTAAATGGCCCTGAACGGCTGCCGTGGGCGCCCTCTCCGCGCCCCTCACGCGCCGCGACAATGGCCTCGATAGCCTGCTGCCCAGTGCCTTTCACCGCACCCAGGCCATAGCGAACGACGGTGTCGGATACAGGTTCGAAGCGGTAACGGCCGCGGTTCACGTCTGGCGGTTCGAAGGAGAGGCCAAAGTTCTTGCGCGCGTCCTCGAACAGCACCTTGAGCTTGTCGGTGTCGTCCATTTCCACGGTCATATTGGCGCAGAAGAACTCGGCGGTGTAGTGCACCTTGAGCCAGCCGGTGTGGTAGGCCAGCAGCGAGTAGGCGGCGGCGTGCGACTTGTTGAAGCCGTAGCCGGCAAACTTCTCCATCAGGTCGAAAACTTCGTCGGCCTTTTCGATGGAGAGGCCATTCTTGGCCGCGCCCTCACGGAAGATGCCGCGGTGCTGCGCCATCTCCTCGGCCTTTTTCTTGCCCATGGCGCGGCGCAGCAGATCGGCGCCGCCCAGGCTGTAGCCGCCCAGAATCTGCGCGGTCTGCATCACCTGCTCCTGGTAGACCATGATGCCGTAGGTCTCCGACAGCATTTCTTCTACCAGCGGGTGCGGGTATTCGACCGGCTCGCGCCCGTGCTTGCGCGCGACGAAGCTGGGGATCAGGTCCATGGGCCCCGGCCGGTACAAGGCGTTAAGGGCAATCAGGTCTTCGAGCCGCGTCGGCTTGGCCTCCTTGAGCATGCCCTGCATGCCACGGCTTTCAAACTGGAACACCGCTTCGGTCTTGCCCTGCTGGAACAAGCGGTACGTGGGCGCATCGTCCAAGGGAATGTTCTCAAAGGCAAAGTCCTGCTGGCCCTTGTGCCGGCGCATGATGAATTCGCGCGCGATTTCCAGGATGGTGAGCGTGGCCAGGCCCAGAAAGTCGAACTTGACGAGACCGACGGCCTCGACGTCGTCCTTGTCGTACTGGCTCACGGCGGACTCGCTGCCCGGCTGCTGATAGAGCGGGCAAAAATCGGTCAGCTTGCCCGGCGCAATCAGCACGCCGCCCGCGTGCATGCCGACGTTGCGCGTCATACCCTCCAACTTTTGCGCCAGCGCCAGCAAGGTTTTCACCTCGTCTTCGCGGGCCAGGCGCTCGGCCAGAATAGGCTCGGCCTCGATGGCCCCGGCAATGGTGATGTGCTGGCCTGGCTTGTTGGGAATGAGCTTGCTGATGCCGTCGCAAAAGGTGTAGCTCATGTCGAGCACGCGGCCCACATCGCGGATGGCGGCGCGGGCGGCCATGGTGCCGAAGGTGGCGATCTGGCTGACCGCGTCCTTACCGTATTTTTCCTTGACATAGTCAATGACGCGGTCGCGGTTGGCCTGGCAGAAGTCGATGTCGAAGTCTGGCATCGACACCCGCTCGGGGTTCAGAAAGCGCTCGAACAGCAGCTTGTATTCCAGCGGGTCCAGGTCGGTGATCTTGAGCGCGTACGCCACCAGCGAGCCGGCGCCCGAGCCGCGCCCCGGGCCCACAGGGCAGCCGTTTTTCTTGGCCCAGTTGATGAAGTCACCAACGATCAGGAAGTAGCCCGGAAACCCCATCTTGAGGATGGTTTTAAGCTCAAACTCAAGGCGCTCGACATAGCGAGGCCGCTGGCGCTCGCGCTCTTGCGCATCCGGGTACAAGTGCGCCAGGCGCTGCTCCAGGCCCTCGAAGGACGAAATTCGAAAGAATTCATCAATCGGGATGCCGCCTGGGGTGGGGAAATCGGGCAGTTGGGGCTTGCCCAGCACCAGCGAGAGGTTGCAGCGCTTGGCGATTTCCACCGTATTGGCCAGCGCGCTGGGCAGGTCGGCAAACAGCGCCTGCATTTCAGCAGCCGTCTTGAAATACTGCTCGCGCGTGAAGCGCCGCACGCGCCGGGCATTGCCGAGGATTTCACCCTCGGCAATGCAGACACGCGCCTCATGCGCCTCGTAATCGTCGGGGCTGGCGAACTGCACCGGGTGCGTGGCCACCAGCGGCAGTTCGAGCCGTGCGGCAAGGCGTGCTGCGGCAACCACGTGCACTTCGTCGTCGGCCCGGCCGGCGCGCTGGACTTCCAGGTAAAAACGGTGGGGAAATACGCGTGCCAGGCGCAGCGCGCAATCGGCGGCGGCTGTCTCATCACCCCGCACCAGCGCCGCACCCACTGGGCCAGCCTGCGCGCCCGAGAGCGCAATCAGCCCTTCGCCCAGTTCCTCCAGCCACTCCCAACGCGCCAGCGCCTGGGTTTTGGAGGCGCTGCGCGTCCAGGCGCGCGCCAGGATTTCCGACAGGTTCAGGTACCCCTGCGTGCCCTGCACCAGCAGCACCAGACGCGACGGCGCGGCGCCGTCGAGACCCTCCAATGGCAGCTCGGCGCCCAGCAAAGGCTTGACCCCCTTGGCACGTGCTGCCTTGTAAAACTTGACGGCGCCAAAGAGGTTGCTCAGGTCGGTAATGGCAAGTGCCGGCTGTTGATCGGCCGCTGCGCTGGCCACAGCCTCGTCGATTCGGTTGGTTCCATCGACGACGGAAAACTCGGTGTGCAGGCGCAAATGAACAAACATCCCGTCATTGTAGAAAGCCGCTTGCAGCCCAGTGCCGGCCCGCTCGTATCGGGCCGCTAGAATGCTTTTTTTGCCGACAGGGCGCTGGCCACTGCCACTGCCCTGCCCCAACCTCTGCTCCTCAGAAAGCCATTCGCCATGCTGCGTGCGCCCCGTGCCCTCCTTCCTGCCCTGCTGGCTGCCGCCGCGCTCGTGGCGGGCTGTGCGAGCAGTGTCGAAGACAAGACGGCCAACTGGTCGACCGAAAAGATTGCCGCCGAGGCACGCGACGAGATGAACGGTGGCAGCTACGACAAGGCCGTGCCCCTGCTGGAAAAGCTCGAAGGCCGTGCCGCTGGCACGCCCCAAGCCCAGCAGGCCCAGCTCGACAAGGCCTACGCCCAGTACAAAGGCCAGGAAAAAGCGCAGGCCCTGGCGACACTGGAGCGCTTCATCAAGTTGCACCCTGCCAGCCCAGCGCTCGATTACGCGCTCTACCTCAAAGGTCTGATCAACTTTAACGACGACCTGGGAATGTTCTCCTGGCTGTCGCGGCAAGACCTCTCAGAGCGCGACCAAAAGGCGGCCAAGGATTCGTTCGAAACCTTCCGCGAGCTGACCACGCGCTTTCCCAACTCGCGCTACGCGCAGGACGCGCGCCAGCGCATGACGTACATCGTCAACTCGCTCGCCCAATACGAAGTGCATGTGGCGCGCTACTACTACGACCGAGGCGCCTATGTGGCCGCCATCGCACGCGCACAGCGCGCAGTGGCCGACTACGATGCGGTGCCGGCAACCGAAGAGGCGCTCTACATCCTGGTCAAGTCGTACGATGCCCTGGGTTTGACCCAGTTGCGCGACGACGCGCGACGCGTGCTGGACAAGAACTATCCCAACAGCACCTTCATCGCCAACGGTTTCAAGGGGGCGTCGAAACCGTGGTGGGTGTTGTGGTGAGCTCGGCCAGAGCCTCGTCAAACGCCTGAGCGTCCAGCAGGCGGCGCATGGGCGGCAGGGCACGCAGCAATCGCTTGCCGTAGCCCCTATCGGTGAGGCGCCGGTCGCACACGACCAGGATGCCGCGATCGGTTTCGCTGCGAATCAAACGCCCTGCGCCTTGCTTGAGCGCAACAGCGGCCTCAGGCACCGCATAGTGGGCAAACGCGCTGCGGCCGAGCGCCTCCATGCGCTGTCCGCGGGCCCGCGCCAGCGGATCGCCTGGCGGGGGAAAGGGCAGCTTGTCGATCACCACCAGCTGCAAAGTGTCGCCGGGAACATCGAAACCCTCCCAGAAGCTGGCAGAGGCCACCAGCACGCAGCCGCCCTGCCCCCGTGAGCTGCCGGAGCGAAAACGCTCCATCAACCAGCGCTTGGGCGATTCACCCTGCACCAGAACCTCCACACCCGCTTGGGCAGGCAAGCCCTCACGCAGCCCGGCGCCAATCGCACGCAAGGCGCGCAGGCTGGTGGTCAGTACCAGAGTGCGCCCGCCCAGGCGCTGCACGGCGGGGGCCAGCCATACGGCCAAAGCGCTGCTGTGCGCTTCGTCGCCCGGTGCCGGCAAATGCTGCGGCACATAGAGCGCAGCCTGCGCCGCGTAGTCAAACGGGCTTGCGACGCGCAGCACACGGGCGTTTTGCAGGCCACAAGGCTCGGTGAACCACGACAGGCGCTCATCGTCACCCAGGGTGGCGGAGGTGAAAATCCAGGTGCGCGGCACCGAAAGGCCTTCCTGCACGGCGGGGGCGGGCGCGGGCACGGCTTCCGCTTCTGGGTCGGGCAGCCCCATCAGGCGCGAGCGCAGGGCCTGCGCCACGTCGTGCGGCGATTCCATCAGACGCAGTTCACTCGCCGAGACCTCCAGCCAGCGCACGTGCTCACCCGCAGCCGGCGCCGCAAAGCGCCGTGCCAGAGCCAGCAAGTCCTCGGCACGCTCCAGCAAACGGTCAAGCTCAGGCGCGTAAGCCGATGCGTGTGTCAGCGCAGCCGAAATACCTTCGAGCTGCAGCAGAAGGCTGTCAAACATTTCCGTCCAGGCCCTGGCCTCGTACCCTTGCGGTGCGCCGCCCTCCCACGCCCGGCGCCCAGCAGCGCCATCGCCGCCGGGCAGCGTGCGCAAGCTGCGCGCCGCAGTATCGAGTGCAGCGGCAAGCGCATGCCAATCGGCCAGGCCGAGCGCCGATTGGCGGCCCGTGGCCAACAATTCGCGCGCGAAATCCTGCAGGCGCGCACTGCCCAGCTGCGCACCCAGGAACTGCACGCCGATGTCGTTGAGCTGGTGCGCTTCGTCCACCACCACCACACGCACGCTCGGCAGCAACGGCGCAATATCCGACTCGCGTACCGCCATGTCGGCAAATAGCAGGTGGTGATTGACCACCACCACATCGGCTGCAAGGGCATTGCGGCGCGCCAGGTTGACATGGCAGTCCCGCGCGTAGGCACAGGCCGCGCCGAGGCAGTTGTCGCGCGTGGACGTAACCAAGGTAGCGATACTGCTGCGCTCGTCGAGATGCGGCAGCTCCACCAAGTCACCGGTTTGCGTGGCCTGCGCCCATTGCTCCACTTCGCCCAGGCTGCATGCCAAGGCGTTGTCCATTGCCTGCTGGCGGGCACTGACCAGTCGGTGCCAGCACAGGTAGCTCGAACGGCCCTTGAGCAGCGCCGTGCGCTTGGGCAGGCCAAGCGCCTGCAGCACACGCGGCAGATCGCGGCCATAGAGCTGATCCTGCAAGGCTTTGGTGGCGGTGGAGAGCAGCACACGCTCACCGCTGAGCAAGGCGGGCACCAGGTAGGCATAGGTCTTGCCCACCCCGGTGCCGGCCTCGACCACCAGTGCACGGCCCTGCGAGATGGCGCTGGCGACGGCGAGCGCCATCTCGGTCTGGCCGGCGCGCAAGAGAAAGCCCGTGTGGGCTTGCGCCAAAACACCCACTTCGGAAAACGCATCGGCCACCTCCTGCTCCCATTCGGACAGCGCAGATGTGGCCGCTGACGCCGTCAGCGAGGGGGGATTGGGTGGCAAGGACGAAGCTTGAGTGGACATGCAGGCGCCGCAGGCATGGCGAAAATCCCACACGGCGCCAGATAATACAGGCGCGGCTGCACCACAAGCGGTGCAGCGCACCCACACTGCGCGACAATCCCCCGCATGGCCAAAGCGTTTCGCCTCATTGCCTCGACTGGCATCCACAAGGGTGACCGCGACTACCAGCAAGACCAGGTGCTGCTGCTGGCGCATCCGCGCTTCAACGGCTGCGTGCTGGCCGTGCTGGCCGATGGCATGGGAGGCCGCAGCGGCGGACGCAAAGCCTCCGACCAGGTCATGATGTCGGCGCAGCAGCTGTTCGACCGCTACGCACCGGATTCAGACGATGCGGCCGCCATGCTGGCCAACATGGTGCAGGAAGCGCACATCGTCATCCGGCTGACCGCCATTACGGCGGAGCAGGAACCGCACAGCACGATTGCCGCCTTCCTGATCAACCCGCGGGGCGACTGCCATTGGGTCCACGCGGGGGACTCCCGTATCTACCATTTCCGTGGCGGACTGCTCGTCAAGCGCACCAGCGATCACTCCTACGTGCAGGCGCTGGTCGATCGTGGCGAGATCACGGAAGCCGAAGCAAACGTGCACCCGCACTCCAACATTCTGGTGGGCTGCCTGGGCACCGAAAGCGATCCACCGCTGACCACGCATTTCATCCCGCAGTTGCAACCGGGCGACGTGTTGCTCGCCTGCAGCGACGGGGTCTGGCACTATTTTTCCCCGTCCGAGCTGGCCTCGGTGGTGGAATCGCTCTCGCCACGCGAAGCAACGGAGTTTTTGATCGACAAGGCGCGCATGCGTGCACGCGGCGGCGGCGACAACCTCTCGCTCGCCATCGTCAAGGTGGAAGCGCTGGCCGACCAACCACCGCCACCGCTCAAGGCGTTTCCCATCCAAACCTGAGCGTTCGCTGGTGAAGGCCTGCCAGGCCTTCCTCGCAAGACAGCTTCAGGGCGGATCTGGCAGCGGCGCAGCCTGCGGGTGGCCGCTTGCCTCGCGCTGTGCCTGGTGGCGCCGCAGGGCCTGTGCACGCTCGGCTGCGGCGCTTTGCTTGTCGAGCAGGCGCTGGCGGGCCTGCGCCGCATCCTGGGCGCGCCGCGCACGCGCTTGCTCGGCGTTGCCAACAGATGCACTCTGGTTCGCCGGGCTGCGGTGTGCGCTGGGCGCCGGCGGATTGGGGCGGTGCGTCCGGGGGCCAGTGGGTGCTGGGTGCGCGCCACCAAGAGCCGCTTTTTCTGCTGCGGCGGCCTGTTTGTCCTGCAATTCCTGGCGGTGCGCATCGGTGCGCTCGCGCCGGGCTGCATCCTTCAGGTCGTTTTCCCGCTGTTGCACTGCTGCCCGCTCGCTGCGCGCCTGCTGACGGGCGCTGCGCAGGCAGCCATTGACAGCGAACTTCTGGTAGCACGCTGCCTCCGCTGCCGCCAGGCGCTTGTCAATGGCGCTGCGTTCCTGTTTCAGCTGCGCCTCGTCGGTCTCTTTGGCCGAAACAGCGCCCGCCACCACCAGCAGACTGCACAGCACGAGGAAAAGCTTGTTGTGGCGCATTAGGTCAAACCTGTGTCCACATCGCGCCGCTCCAGCGCAAGGAACTCCTTGGACTGCATCTCGTTGAGGCGCGAGACGGTACGGGGAAATTCATGCACCAGCGGCCCTTCCGTATACAGCGCCTCGGGCGGCACGGCGGCCGACAGGATGAGCTTGACGCGCCGGTCGTACAGCACGTCGATCAGCCAGGTGAAGCGCCGAGCGGGCGACGCCATGCTGACGGGCATGTGCGGCACGTCGGAGAGCAGGACCGTGTGGAACTGCGTGGCGATCTCCAGGTAGTCGTTCTGCGAGCGCGGGCCGCCGCACAGCGTCCTGAAGTCGAACCAGACCACTCCGCCCGCCTTGCGCCGCGCCACGATTTCGCGCGATTCGATGTGCAGCACCGGGTCTTCGTCGCGCACCTCGGCGAGCCGGTCAAACGCGGCCGACATGGCGGCATCGGCCTGGGGGCCGAGCGGCGTGTGGTAGAGCTGCACTTGCTCCATGGTGCGGCCCCGGTAGTCGGTGCCGTTGTCCACATTGATGACTTCGAGCCGGTCGTTCAGCAAGGCGATCGCCGGCAGGATGCGGTCGCGGTGCAGGCCGTTGGGGTAGAGCTCATCGGGCTTGAAATTCGACGTGGTGACAAAACCCACGCCATTGGCAAACATCGCCGCCAGCAAGCGGTGCAGGATCATCGCGTCGGTGATGTCCGCCACATGGAATTCATCAAAACAGATGAGCTTGTAGCGCTTGGCAATGCGCGCACCCAGCACATCGAGCGGGTCGGCCGTGCCCTGCAGGCTGGCGAGCTCGCGGTGCACCTCACGCATGAATTCATGAAAATGCAGGCGCACCTTGCGCTTGAGCGGCACGGCGTTGAAGAAGCAGTCCATCAGGAAGCTTTTGCCGCGCCCCACCCCGCCGTACATGTACACGCCACGCGGGATGTCCGGGTGGTTGACGAGCTTTTTCAGCGCACTGGAGCGCTTGGTTTTGTATTGGGCCCAATCGTCCGCGCAACGCTGCAGGGCCGCGACCGCGCGCTCCTGTGCCGGATCGCTCTGGTAGCCCTTGCTCGCCAATTCGGCGCGGTAGGCCGTGACTACAGAATCAGACAGACAACGCCTTTGTTACTAAACTTATAGCTGCCAGCGCTTATCCAGTAAGCGCTAGCGCCCTATTTCACTACAAATTTCAAGTTAGAAATTCAGCGTGCGCTTGTCCACTGCCAGGGCCGCTTCCTTCACGGATTCGGAGAGCGAGGGGTGCGCATGGCAGATGCGGGCGATGTCTTCGCTGCTGGCCTTGAACTCCATGGCGACCACGGCTTCGGCAATCAGTTCGCTGGCCATCGGGCCGACGATGTGCACGCCCAGAATTTCATCGGTCGCCGCATCGGCCAGGAACTTGACCATGCCGGTCGTGTCGCCCAGGGCGCGCGCGCGGCCGTTGGCCAGGAACGGGAAGGTGCCGGCCTTGTACTTGACGCCATCCGCTTTGAGCTGCTGCTCGGTGCGGCCCACCCAGGCGATCTCGGGGCTGGTGTAGATGACCCAGGGAATGGTGTTGAAGTTGACGTGGCCATGCTGGCCCGCCATGCGTTCGGCCACGGCCACGCCCTCTTCCTCGGCCTTGTGTGCCAGCATGGGACCGCGGACCACGTCGCCCACGGCCCAGACACCGGGCAGGTTGGTCTTGCAATCGGCATCGACCACGATCTCGCCACGGTCGCCCAGTTGCAGGCCCACAGCCTCGGCGTTCAGGCCGATGGTGTTGGGCACGCGGCCGATGGAGACGATGAGCTTGTCCACGTCCAGCGTCTGGGCCTCGCCCTTGGCGCTGGTGTAGGCGATGCTGACGCCCTTCTTGCCAGATTTCACCTCGCCGATCTTCACGCCCAGCTCGACCTTGAGACCTTGCTTGTCGAAGGCTTTTTTGGCCTCTTTGGCAATTTGCTCATCCACCGCGCCCAGAAAGGTCGGCAGGCCTTCGAGGATGGTCACGTCGGCGCCCAGGCGGCGCCAGACCGAACCCATTTCCAGGCCAATGACGCCCGAACCAATCACGCCAAGCTTCTTGGGAACGGCACCGATGCGCAGCGCGCCGTCGTTCGACAGGATGCGCTCTTCGTCAAACTCCACGCCGGGCAAGGCACGGGCGTTGGACCCCGTGGCGACGATGACCTGCTTGGCCATCAGCGTCTCTTCGGTGCTGCCGGCCACTTTGATCTCGTAGCCGCCATCGACCGCCTTGACGAATGAGCCGCGACCATGGAAAAAGCTGACCTTGTTCTTCTTGAACAGGTACAGGATGCCATCGTTGTTCTGCTTGACCACCGCATCCTTGCGGCCGACCATTTTCGCCACGTCCATCTTCACGCCGGTGGCCGTGATGCCGTGCTCGGCAAAGTGCTTGTTGGCGTGTTCGAAATGCTCGGACGACTGCAGCAGCGCCTTGGAGGGAATGCAGCCCACGTTGGTGCAAGTGCCACCGGGTGCAGGGCCGCCCACGCCGTTCTTCCACTCGTCGATGCAGGCCACGTTGAAGCCGAGTTGCGCCGCGCGAATGGCGCCAATGTAGCCGCCGGGGCCACCGCCGATGACGATGACGTCGAATTGTTTGCTCATAAGAAACCTCGTTCAATAGGGTAAAAAACCCACCGGGCGCAGCGCCTCCAAGGCACGGCGCGGGTGGGCTGGCCACGCACAGCGGCTAGATGTCAAAGAGAAGGCGTGACGGGTCTTCCAGCGCGTCCTTCATCGCCACCAGACCGAGCACGGCTTCGCGGCCGTCGATGATGCGGTGGTCGTAAGACAGGGCCAGGTAGTTCATCGGACGGATGACGATCTGCCCGTTCTCCACCACCGCGCGGTCCTTGGTGGCGTGCACGCCCAGGATGGCCGATTGCGGCGGGTTGATGATGGGCGTCGAAAGCATGGAGCCAAAGGTGCCGCCATTGCTGATCGAGAAGGTGCCGCCAGTCATCTCTTCGATACCCAGCTTGCCATCCTTGGCCTTCTGGCCAAACTCGGCGATCTTCTTCTCGATGTCGGCAAAGCTCATCTGGTCGGCGTTGCGCAAAATCGGCACCACCAGGCCGCGCGGGCTGCCCACGGCAATACCGATGTCGAAATAGCCGTGGTACACCACATCGTTGCCATCGATGCTGGCGTTGATGACCGGGTACTTCTTGAGCGCGTGCACCGCCGCTTTGACGAAGAAGCTCATGAAGCCAATCTTGACGCCGTGCTCCTTGGTGAACGCGTCCTGGAACTTCTTGCGCATCTCCATCACGGGAGCCATGTTCACTTCGTTGAACGTGGTCAGGATGGCATTCGTCGCTTGCGACTGCAGCAGGCGCTCGGCAATGCGCGCGCGCAGACGGCTCATGGGCACGCGCTGCTCCGGGCGCTCACCCAGGTTCGTCTTGCTGGCGGGCGCCGCCACCTGCGGCAGGGACTTGGTTGGCGCCCCCGTTGGAATGCTGCTCGGCGCAGCGGCGGGCGCGGCCTTCGCTGTGCCGGAGGCCAGGGCGCCCAGCACGTCGCCCTTGGTGACGCGGCCGTCGCGGCCGGTGCCGGCGACGCTGGCCGTCGACAGGTTGTTGTCGGCCAGCAGCTTGGCCGCCGCAGGCATGGCAACGTCGCCCTTGCCGGAGCCGGCAGTGGCGGGGGCCGACGCCGCAGCGACGGGTGCTGCCGCGGCAGCCGGTGCTGACGCCGCTGGCGCTGACGCCCCTGCGACCGCTGCCGTGTCGATGCGGGCAATCAGCTGCTCGGCCGCCACGGTGGCGCCGTCGCCTTGCACGATCTCGGTGAGCACGCCTGCTGCGGGAGCGGGCACTTCCAAGACCACTTTGTCGGTTTCGACTTCGATCAGGATTTCATCGATGGCGACGGCCTCGCCGACCTTCTTCTTCCAGGCGAGCAGCGTGGCTTCCGCCACGGACTCGGACAGCTGCGGGACTTTGACTTCTACGATAGCCATATCAATCTTTCGGGAAATTTTGGGGGTTTGTGGGGGAGTCGGATCGCTGACTTACTTGGTCAGCACAAACCCCTTGAGCTTGCCGAATGCACCGTCCACCAGGGACTTTTGCTGCTCCTGGTGCAGGTGCGAATAGCCCACCGCTGGCGAAGCCGAGGCGGCGCGGCCCGAGTAGCCGAGCTTCTGGCCGTCGACCATGTTTTCGTGGATGTAGTGCTGCACAAAGAACCAGGCACCCTGGTTTTGCGGCTCGTCCTGGCACCACACGATCTCTGTCGCTTTGGGGAAGCGCTTGAGTTCCGCGGCAAAGGCCTTGTGCGGGAACGGGTAGAGCTGCTCAACACGCACGATGGCAACGTCCAGGCTTTCCATTTCGGTGCGGCGCTTGACCAGGTCGTAGTACACCTTGCCCGAGCAGGCGATGACGCGCTTGACCTTGGCAGCGTTCTTCACCACGTCCTGGTTCTGTTCCGGTATCACCGTCTGGAAGGCGCCCTTGGTGAACTCGGACAGCGGCGAGGCCGCGTCCTTGTTCCGCAGGAGCGACTTGGGCGTCATGATGATCAGGGGCTTGCGGAGGTTGCGCACCATCTGGCGGCGCAGCACGTGGAAGATCTGGCTGGCCGTCGTCGGCTGCACCACCTGCATGTTGGTGTCAGCCGACAGCTGCATGAAGCGCTCCAGGCGCGCCGAGCTGTGCTCCGGCCCCTGGCCTTCGTAGCCGTGCGGCAGCATCAGCGTGATGCCGTTGACGCGGCCCCATTTCACTTCGCCCGAGGCGATGAACTGGTCGATGACCACCTGCGCGCCGTTGGCGAAATCGCCAAACTGCGCTTCCCAGATGACCAGGGTATTCGGGTCGTTCGACGCATAGCCGTATTCAAAGGCCAGCACGGCCTCTTCCGACAGGATGGAGTCGATGACGGTGAACGGCGCCTGGTTCTCGGCCACGTTCTGCAGCGGGGTATAGCTGCCCACGTCCCACTTTTCGCGCTTCTGGTCGTGAACCACGGCGTGGCGGTGGGTAAACGTGCCGCGGCCGCAATCTTCGCCCGACAGGCGAACCGGGTAACCACTGGCGACCAGCGAGGCAAAGGCCATGTGCTCGCCCATGCCCCAATCCACCGGGTGCTCGCCGCGGCCCATGGCGGCGCGGTCGTCGTACACCTTCTTCACCAATTGGTGCGGCGTGACGGACTCTGGAATGGTGGTGATGCGCTCGGCCAGGCGCTTCCACTCCGTGAGCGGGATGGCCGTGTCGCCCGCGTCGGTCCACTTGTTCCCCAGGAAGGGGCTCCAATCGACGGCGTACTTGCTCTTGAAGTTGGTCAGCACACGCTCGGCCGTGTGGCGGCCGGCGTCCATGGCGGCGCGGTAGTCGCGCGCCATTTCGTCGCCCAGGCCTTCACCAAGCCCCTGCGCGGCAAGGCGGTCTGCATAGAGCTTGCGCGTGCCGGGGTGCTGGCCGATTTTCTTGTACATCAGCGGCTGGGTCAGGCTGGGCGTGTCCTGCTCGTTGTGGCCGAGCTTGCGGAAGCAGATGATGTCGACCACCACATCCTTGCGGAACTCCATGCGGAACTGCAGGGCCAGTTGCATGGCGAGCGCCACGGCTTCCGGATCGTCGCCGTTCACGTGCAGCACGGGCGACTCGATCATCTTGACCACGTCGGTGCAGTACAGCGTGGAGCGGCTGTCGCGCGGGTCGCTGGTGGTAAAGCCGATCTGGTTGTTGATGACGATGTGCACCGTACCGCCGGTGGTGTAACCGCGCGTTTGCGCCAGTGCCAGCGTTTCCTGGATCACGCCCTGGCCGGCAAAGGCGGCATCGCCATGCACCAGCACGGGCAGGACCTGCTTGCCGTGCGGGTCATCGCGCCGGTCCATGCGGGCGCGCACCGAACCTTCGACCACCGGGTTGACGATTTCCAGGTGCGAGGGGTTGAACGCCAGCGAGAGGTGCACCGGGCCGCCGCGCGTGCTCACGTCGGAGCTAAAGCCCTGGTGGTACTTGACGTCGCCCGACGGCAGATCTTCCGGAGCCGTGTGATCGAACTCGGCGAACAGGTCCTTGGGCATCTTGCCCAGGGTGTTGACCAGCACGTTCAGACGACCACGGTGCGCCATGCCGATGACGATTTCCTGCACGCCCGTCTCACCGGCAACCTGGATCAATTCGTCCATGGCGACGATGAAGCTCTCACCGCCTTCGAGCGAGAAACGCTTCTGCCCCACATACTTGGTGTGCAGGAAGCGCTCCAGGCCTTCGGCAGCCGTGAGACGCTCAAGAATGTGCTTTTTCTGCTCGGCGTTGAACGCCGGCTTGCTGCGGATGCTTTCGAGCTTTTGCTGCCACCAGCGCTTCTGGTTCTGGTCAGTGGCATACATGTACTCGGCACCGATGGTGCCGCAGTAGGTTTCGCGCAGCGCATTGATAAGCTCGCGCAGCGGCATGCTTTCCTTGCCGAAAAACGTGTTGCTGGCGTCGAAAACCGTTTCCTGGTCGGCATCCTTGAACTCGTAGAACGCTGGCTCGAGTTCAGGAATTTCAGGGCGCTCGGTGCGCTTGAGCGGGTCGAGGTCGGCCCAGCGCTGCCCCACGTTGCGGTACGCGGCAATGAGCTGCTGCACTGCCGTGCGCTTGCGGCCCATGTCTGCATCCGTGCTGGCGACCACCACCTTGGTGCCGCCCTGCTTGGCACGCTCGGCAAACGCGTTGACCACGGGCAAGTGCGGCACATCGCGGGCATCGCTGCCGTCCGCAGCGGGCACATGCTGGAGGGCGTCGAAGTAATCGCGCCAGTTGTCGGGGACGCTGCCTGGGTTGGCGAGGTAGTTTTCGTACATCTCCTCGACATACGGCGCGTTCCCGCCAAAGAGGTAGGTGTTGCCTTGGTAGGCTTGGTAAACGGACGGCGTCTCGTTCATATTCCGCGGGCCTTTCGCTTTCTCCAGAAAGCATTAGGTGGTTTAAGAAACCTTCCGCGACACGGCTGAACCGATTGGCGGATGCGACTGTGGCTGGGGAAGGGCCTTGGTACGGGCGGTATTGTGCCACCGATAGGCTTTCAGCGCGCTTGCGGACGCTCTCGCGTACATTCTTGGCCTGGCCCGCCCATGCCACCCATCCCGACTGCACCGTTACAGTCCCACCATGAGCCTCATGACGCATTCCAAGCTGCAGGACCGCACTTTTTTGCTGCTCCTGATCCTCGTCTCCATCGCCTTTCTGGCGATCTTGTGGCCCTATTACGAAGCCGTGTTCTGGGGCGTCGCGCTGGCAATTTTGTTTGCACCGCTGCACCGCAAGCTGCTCGCGCGCATGCCTGGCAGGCACAATCTGGCGGCCCTCTCCACGCTGATCCTGTGCCTGGTATTGGTCATTTTGCCAATGACCCTGCTGACGATTTCGCTGGTGCAAGAAGCCACGTACCTGTATGAGCGCACGCGCTCGGGGCAACTGAACTTCGGCACCTACTTCCAGCAGGTCATGGCAGCACTGCCCAGTTGGGCCGTTGGCTGGCTGGACCGCATGGAGTTGACCAACATTCCGTCTTTGCAGAACAAGCTGTCTTCAGTATCCGTGCAAGCCAGCCAGCTGATCGCAACGCGTGCGTTCAACATCGGCCAGAACACCTTGCAGTTCGTCGTCAGCCTCGGTGTCATGCTGTACCTGCTGTTTTTTCTGCTGCGCGATGGCCGCACCCTGGCCGCACGCATCAGAAGCGCGGTTCCGCTCGACGAGGGGCACAAGACGCGGCTCAGCAGCAAATTCACCACCGTGATTCGCGCCACGCTTAAAGGCAACCTCATGGTAGCGGCCACGCAGGGCCTGCTGGGCGGCCTGATTTTCTGGGTGTTGGGGTTGCAGGGACCGATTTTGTGGGGCGTGCTGATGGCATTTTTGTCCCTGCTGCCGGCCATCGGCGCAGGACTCATCTGGGGGCCGGTAGCCATCTACTTTTTTGCCACCGGTGCTGTATGGCAGGCGGTGGTGTTGGCTGTATTTGGCATCGCCGTCATCGGCATGGTGGACAACGTGCTGCGCCCGATTCTGGTCGGGCGCGATACCAAAATGCCCGACTATGTGATTCTCATTTCAACCCTGGGCGGCATGACCCTGCTGGGCCTCAACGGCTTCGTCATCGGGCCCGTGATTGCCGCGCTCTTCATGGCCTGCTGGGACCTGTTTGCGCCAGGAGACGGTTTGTAGGTGCGAGGCTACGTTCGCCCCTGACATCCGCCCTCGCGCTTGAATACCCCAAAATGTATAGCTGCTCACGCAAGACAGATAAGCGCTAGAGGCCATTTTTACTTGATTTCTGATGCCCACAACATCTCAGCCCCCGGCTTCCCGCCCGGACAATCCCCGTGCCTTGTTTCTCGCCTTTACCACCCTGGCACTGCAGGGCTTTGGCGGCGTGCTGGCCGTGGTGCAGCGCGAACTGGTCGAGCGCCGGCACTGGCTGACGAACGAGGAATTCATTGAGGACTGGGCCGTCGCCCAGGTCATGCCAGGGCCCAACGTGGTGAACCTCGCCGTGATGATGGGCGACCGCTACTTCGGGCTGCGCGGCGCACTGGCGGCACTTGCCGGAATGCTGGCGTTGCCTACGGTACTGCTGCTCGTCGTTGCCACCGTGTATGCACGGTTTTCTGGCCACCCCGCCATGGCGGGAGCCCTGCGCGGCATGGGCGCCGTGGCGGCGGGGCTGATTGGTGGCATGGCCATCAAGCTGGGCGCCGCGCTGCGCCAGCACCCACTGGGCTGGCGCACGGCCTGCGCGCTGGCCTTGATCACGGCCCTGGCCATCGCTGGCTTGCACATTCCCCTTCCCTGGGTGCTGCTGGTCGTGGGCGGCGCAGCCTGCGTGCTCAGCTGGCACAGGTTGGGCCGGCCATGACGGCAATGGCGCTGGACTGGCCAAGCTGGCTGCATCTGTTTGGCTACTACCTCGCACTGTCGCTGATGGCGGTGGGCGGTGCCATCAGCACGGCGCCTGACATGCACCGCATCCTGGTGGCTGAGCACGGCTGGATCAGCGACCCGCAGTTTGGCGCCAGCATTGCGCTTGCGCAGGCCGCCCCAGGTCCCAACGTGCTGTTCATCGCCCTGCTGGGCTGGAATGTGGGACTCAACGCTGCAGCGCAGGCGGGCAGCGGCCCGGCAGCGACCTGGGCCTGGGCGCTGATGGGCGCAGTGGTCTGCATGGCGGGCATCATGCTGCCGAGCACCACCTTGACCTTGCTGGCCACGCGCTGGGCCCAACGCAATCGCGAGCGCCGCAGCGTGCGGGCCTTTCGGCTGGGCATGGCGCCCATTGTGGTCGGGCTGGTCTGCGCCACCACCTGGGTGCTGGGGCGCGCGAACGGCGTGGCTGCCACCGACTGGCCGCTGTGGCTGCTGAGCGGGGTCTGCGGCCTGCTGGTCTGGCGCACCCAGCTGCACCTGTTGTGGCTGCTGGCCGCGGGCGCCGTGCTGGGGGCGATGGGCTGGGTGTAGCGCCTGGCGTTTCGCGCCGGCAACTGGGGGCTGACTGCCTGGTGGCTTATGGTCAAAATCGCCCACGGGCACTCCCTGCCTTGATCCAGCGCAGCCAGAGACCGATTTCTGGCACCAGTTCCTCTGAAACACCCTATGCTTTTCGGCGGCAAATACGTTCTGTAACCGTTTTTTCCGTCCGTCAACGCAACATGGGTCCGCTGATGCAAGCACAGGCAACCATTCTGGTGGTGGACGACTCCCCCGAGAACCTGCAGGTGATCTCTGCCGTGCTCAAGCAGGATTACAAGGTCAAGGTGGCCATCAATGGCGAACGCGCCCTGGCACTGGCCTCTGCGGCGGAACCGCCCGACTTGATTTTGCTGGACGTGATGATGCCCGACATGGATGGCTACGAGGTCTGCGCCCGGCTCAAGCAGAACCCTGCCACGGCGGGGATTCCCGTGCTGTTCGTATCGTCCCGCGACGACGAGGAAGATGAAGCCCGCGGCCTGTCGCTGGGCGCGATCGACTACATCGTCAAGCCCATACGCCCTTCCATCGTGCAGGCCCGGGTGCGCAACCACATCGAACTCAAGCGCAGCCGCGACCTGCTGGAGCGCCTGACCACGCAAGACCACCTCACCGGCATCAGCAACCGGCGCCGCTTTGACGACCGTTTGCATCTGGAGTGGCAGCGCGCAGCGCGCGCGCAGACACCGATGTCGCTCATTGCCATCGACATCGACCATTTCAAGGCCTACAACGACCACTACGGCCACCCCGGAGGCGACCAGTGCCTGATCCAGGTCGCCCAAGCGCTGGCGGCCTGCGTGACGCGGCCCACCGACCTGGTGGCGCGTTGCGGCGGCGAAGAGTTTGCCTGCCTGCTGCCCTCCACCGACAGCTGCGGCGCCAGCCGCCTGACCGAGCAGATGCGCGCGGCCGTTGAGGCGCTGTGCCTGGAGCACGCCCAGTCGCCCACGCACGGCCATGTCACCATCAGCCTGGGCGTGACCACGGCCATACCCCAGACGGACGAGCCCGCGCAGGCCCTGGTGGACATGGCAGACGCCGCCCTGTACGAGGCCAAAAGCGCGGGACGCAACCGCTTCGTGGCACGCATTCGCTAAGGCGATGCTGAATAAGTCACCGCGATGACGCGCGCCGTGCCTTGGGATGGGATGCAAAGCGCAAGCCGCAGCCATAGCCGCAGCAATGACGAGGATTTGCAACGCCGCAGACCGCCCGAGGGACGGATGCGCGGCGCGTGAGGGACTTGTTCAGCATGGCCCTAACTCACTGCACCGGTGCGCTCTCCTGCAGCAGGGCCAGCGCGGACTCGAAATCAAAGCCCTCGATCGCCGCGGCGATCGCCTGGTGCGCCTGCGGGCAAGCCGCCTGCAGCAGCCCGGCCTGCGCGGCCACCCAATCGAGCGAACTGGAATCTCCCGCTGCCAAAAGCTCCTGCAACCCGTGCAGGAATGCACGCACCTGCTGCGGGTCTGCGGGGGCGGCTGCAGGAGCGGCGGGCACCACGGCTCGCACCCCCAGGGCGTCCAGGCCTTCAAGAACCGGGGCCAATTCAGCAGCCAGCGTATCCAGCAAGGTGTCGATGCACGAGGCCGCATCGCCCTGTCTGCAGGCACCTTCCAGCGCTGCGGCTGCCGCCTGCACGCCCCGCGCGCCAATGCTGCCCGCCACCGATTTAAGGGTATGGGCCAGCCGCTCCGGGGCACCCGCATCGCCAGACCCTTGCGCAGTCCGAAAGGACGACACAAATGCGCCCTGGCCCGCGTGGAATTTGCCCAGCAGCGAGCGGTACAGCCCCTCGTTGTGCATCGTGGTTGCCAGTCCGGACCGGGTGTCGATGCCCGGCAGTTGCGGCAGGCCCGATGCGGCAGGTGGCGGCAACGGTCCCTGCACCGGCACCGCTGGTGCAGTAGCGCCCGACACAGCGCAGCGCGCCCCTACCCAGCGGGCGATGGTGCGGAACATGCTGCCCACATCCAGCGGCTTGGCGATGTAGTCGTTCATGCCCGTGGCCAGAGCGCGTTGGCGGTCGCCGGCCATCGCGTTGGCCGTCATGGCAATCACGGGGAGATGGCGCAGCGCCGGATGGGCACGAATTCGCCGCGTGGCCTCATAGCCGTCCATCACCGGCATTTGGCAGTCCATCAGTACGCAGTCGAATTGCGCATCGCGCGCGAGCAGATCCAGCGCCTCCTGGCCGTTGGTGGCCAGCACGGCCTGCATACCGGCATGGCGCAGCAGCTCCAGCGCCAGCTCCTGGTTCAGCTCGTTGTCTTCCACCAGCAGCAAGCGGGCGCCGGCCAACTGGTGCATGGCAGCCTGGGCATCCTGGCCCATCAGGCCCGATTGGTGCTCGACCAGCCCGATATGGTCCAGCGTGCGGCCAATCGCGTCCAGCAACTGGTTGGCCATGACCGGTTTGGTCAGCACCGAGCGCAGTGCGACACCGCAGCGCTCGGCTTCGCCCAGCGCCTCTTCACGGCCATAGGCGGTGACCATGATGGTGGCAGGCACCTGCAGGAGCGCATGCTCGTGCAGCCGCCGCAGGGTTTCGATGCCATCCATCTGCGGCATCTTCCAGTCGATCAGCACCAGGTTGTAGGGCTGGTGCTGCTGCTCGGCGCTGGCCACGGCGGCCAGGGCAGCCGCGCCATCCATCGCCGTATCCACCTGCAGGCCCAGGCTGAGGGCAATGCTGGCCGTGATCTCGCGGGCGCAGGCGTTGTCGTCCACCACAAGAACCCGCATGGCCTGAAGTGCTTCGCGGCCCAGGCGGGGTGCCGTCGTGGCGATGTCCTGGAGACCAAACCGCGCGGTGAAATGGAATTCAGAGCCCTGCCCCGACGTGCTGACCACCCAGATGCGCCCGCCCATCTGCTCGGCCAGATTGCGGGAGATGGCCAGGCCCAGACCTGTACCGCCGTAGCGGCGCGTGGTGGAGCTGTCGGCCTGGCTGAAGGGCTGGAACAGCTTGGCGCATTGTTCCGGCGTCATGCCAATGCCGGTGTCACGCACCCGGAAATACAGCTCGACCCCCTGCGCGTCCTCAGCCGTTTTTTCAATGGAGATCACCACCTCGCCGTGTTCGGTGAACTTGACGGCGTTGTTGCCCAGGTTGACCAGAATCTGCCCCAGGCGCAGCGGGTCGCCCACCAGGCCCGCCGGAATGTCCGGGGCCACGTGGAAGAGCAGCTCCAGCCCCTTGTCTTCGGTCTTGAGGCCAATCAGGTTGGCGAGATGGTCCATCACCTCATCAAGCTGAAACCCGGTCTGCTCAATCACCATCTTGCCCGCCTCGATCTTGGAAAAATCGAGCACATCGTTGATCAGGCCCAGCAAGCCCACCGCCGAGCGGTGCGCCTTCTCCACATAGTTGCGCTGGCGGTCGTCCAGCGGCGTTTGCAGCGCCAGATGCGACATCCCGATGATGGCGTTCATGGGGGTGCGGATTTCATGGCTCATGTTGGCCAGAAAATCGCTTTTCGCTCGGGTAGCTTCTTCGGCCACGCGGCGCGCCTCGGCCATGGCACGTTCGGCCGCCTTGCGCTCGGCGATGTCCTCGAACACCCAGATGGTCACTTTGCGGTGGTCAGAAGAGTGGATGGCCCGCCCCGACACCTGGGCCACGAACGTGCCCCCATCTTTGCGCGCAAACTCCCATTCCTCATTCACGTCCCGGCCCGCACCAAGCAAAGGCCCCACCAGAGCGCCGAATTCGGCATATTTTTCGGCAGAGTGGTGAATGATGCTGCCCGGCTGACCGATCAGATCCTTTGCCTCGTAGCCGAGGTATTCCCCCATGCGCTGGTTGACCCGCAGGATCACCCCATCGGCGGTGTAAATGATGCCGTTCGGGGCATTGTCGAAGATCGTTTGCTGCTCATCGAGCAGCTTGCGGTTGTTGGCCTCGCTGTCGCGCAGGCTGGCCTCGGCCATTTTCTGGTCGGTGATGTCCTGGTTGATACCGACCAGGCGGCGCGGCCGGCCGTCTGGGCCACGCAGGGCGGCGTCGCCGGTGTCCTGAATCCAGCGCCACTGCCCGGAGTGGGTGCACATGCGAAAGGTGGCCTGGTGCTCCTGCACCTTGTTGTCCAGAAAAAGCTGCAAGCGTTGCTGTACTTCCGGCAAATCATCGGGGTGGATCAGGTCTTGCCAGCACGACAGGTGGTCGGGGTAGCGGGCCAGCAGGCTCTCTTTCTCGTAGCCCAGCATTTCGGCCCAGATGTCGTTCACCGTCACGTCGCTGATACGCCCCTGGGCATCGATGCTGCAGTCGTATAGGCCCAGGTGGGCACCGCGCAAGGCGAGGTTCAGGCGCTCCTCGCTGCGCGCGATGCGCTGCTCCACGATCTGGCGCTCGGTGATGTCGTAGAGCCACGAGATAAGGTAGCGCCCATCCGAAAAATCCAGCAGCATGGACGACAGCAGCACGGTGATGGGTGTGCCATCGGTGCGCACCAGTTCGGCTTGGTAGGCCTTCACGCTGCCGTCCCGGCGCAGCTGCTCCATGAAGGTGTCGCGGTCCGCCGGGTTGCGCCAGGAACGGTAGGTGTTGTACGACGGCACATCCTCAGCAGGCACCCCCATCATGGCGGCATGCTGGCGGTTGGCAAACACCAGCCGCCCTTCCTGCGTGCCAATCACCACGCCCACGGGGCTGTTCTCCAGAATGCGCAGCAGGCGGCCCTCGTTGTCCTGGCGCTCAAGTTCAAGCTTCTTGCGCTCGGTGATGTCTTCGTAGATCCACACGGCGGAGCGCTCGTGGCCGGGAATGTTGATGCCCTGGCCCGAGACCATGGCCAAGAAAGAAGTGCCATCGCTGCGGCGAAACTCCCACTCGGTACGGACCTCTTTCCCGGCACTGAGCAGCGGCGCCGCCATGGCGGCAAAAGCCTGGTAGTTTTCTTCACTGGAGAAAAGCGTGCGCGCCACCGGCTGACCCAGCACATCGCCGCGCGCAATGCCTAAGTTTTCGCACAGACGCTTGTTCACCCGCAGCACGATGCCATCGGCCGAATAGCAAATCCCGTTGGGGGTGTTCTCGAAGATCACCTGCTGCTCCTGCAGCAGCTTGGCGATCTCGGCCTGCTGGCGGTCAATCTCCTGCCGGGCGCGGCGCTTTTCCGAAACATCGTCCACCGTGAAACGCAGCAAAATGCGCCCGCCACAGTCAAAGGCCATGAGGTTGACCTCAGCGTCGAAGATCTCGCCATTGGCCCGGCGCGCACGCCAGAGGAAATTGGCAATGCCGTGCTCGAAGATGGTACGTGTGATCTCCTCTCCCGCAGACTGCGTGTCGGTGCCGTCGTACTGGATGGGCGCCGAGAAATCCAGCGGCATCTTGCCCAGCACCTCGTCGCGCGAGGAAAAACCGTAGATGCGCACCGCTGCCAGGTTGCAATCGACGATGCCGATGGCCGGGTCGATGATGACGATGGGCACCGGAGAATCCTGATAAACGCGCTTGTTGTACGCCGCGCTGCGCACCAAGGTAGCGCGCGCCTCTTGGAGCGCGTTTTCGCTGCTCTGCAGCGCCGCCGTCAGGGCCCGGTTCTCCCGCTCCAGCGCTTCGATGTCCTGTCGCAGTGCAGACTGCGCCCCTGCCCCTGGTTCTTGCTCCATGGCCTCTCCTGTTGCATGCAGCAGGAAAGGCGCCCAAACGGCCCAAACCCCGCCAGCGGTCAACAGCCAGTATCGACAGCCACCATGGGTGGCGTCAACGCGGTGCGCGCTTGCGGCGCACTGGATACGGAGTCTGTTTGAGCCAGCGCAAGAGACGCCAATTTGCTGCGCGCGGTCAGCACAGTTGCGCCGGCAGCAAATGGCGAATGCCTGCCCGGCACGGGCGTGCCGTCACCTTGTGAAACGGATCAACAGCCTTCAGGGTTTCGCCGTCTCCAGGGTGAACTCCGGCCCGATCTTGAACACCCCGCTGACCCGCGCGCAGGGCACGCCATCGGCGCGCACCAGGCCCTGTGCAAACACCAATGAACGGGTGGCGCGCAGCAGCTCGGCTTCGCCCTCCACCCAACAGCCAAGCGGCGCCGGGGCCAGGTAGTCGATCTGCAGGCTGATGGTGGGCAAAAAGCGCATGCCCACCGTGCTGTCCTTGCGGTGCACCGAGAGCGGCAGCAGCATGTCGCAAAAGCTCGCCATCATGCCGCCGTGCAGGTTGTTCATGGGGTTGACGTGGCGGCGCTCCACCCGAAAGCCGAACTTCACCACGTCGCCCTGGTGCAGCAAATAGAGCGGCCCGTTGCTGTCCATGAACGGGCCGCCCGCCTCGATGGGGCTGAACCCCACCGGAATCTGTACTTCAGCGCTCACCAGGCCTCCCTCTCGATGTCTTTCTGAAAATCGGCCGGCGCCTGCGCAATGGCCCCGCGCATCGGCTCGCCAGAGAGCCGGCGAAAGTCTTCGGTCATCTGCTCTGGCGCTGAAGGCTGGCCTGTCATTCGGAAAGTGTCGGTGAAGGCGCTTGTCAGCGGCTGTCCCCGAGGTGCCATCGCCCTGCCCAAGCGGCCTCCACGAAGCTCAAGCGGGAGCAAAGCGGCTGCGCAGGTAGGCCATGATTTTTTCGGAATCGTAGAGCCAGCGGCTGGAACCCGCAGCGTCGGTGATCTTGAGGCAAGGCACCTTGGTCTGGCCGCCGCCCTGGAGCAGCTCGGTTCGGGCCGGGCCGGCGTGCTGCGCATCCACCTTGGTGATGTCAAGCGACAAGCGCCGCATCTCCTGGCGGGTCTTGATACAGAAAGGACAGGTCTTGTACTGGTAGAGCGCCAGCCTACGGCACGCGGCATCCACCGACGCCTGCTCGGCGCTTGTGCGCACGACGCCTTGCGGCCGCGTGAGCGCTTCCTTGAGCAGCATGACGGGGCCCAGCAAGACGCGCAAGGTTCTAAAAAAATAACGGACAACAGATTTCATCGTGGGATTTCAGTGGATGGCCGGTACCCTGGACGGGCAGCGGCAGGACAGGGAAGCCATCGGGACTGGGGCAGCCGCAGCGCCCCCAGGCAATGGCGATCAGGACCGCTGGCGCAACGCCTCGTACAGACAGACACCGCTTGCCACCGAAACGTTCAAACTCTCTACCACGCCGCGCATGGGAATGCTCACCAGCTCGTCGCACGTCTTGCGCGTGAGCTGGCGCATGCCTTCGCCCTCGGCGCCGAGCACCAGCGCCACCGGGCCTTTGAGGTCCGCCTGGTAGAGCGTGCGCGGCGCATCGTCGCTGGTGCCAATGATCCAGATGTTGCGCTCCTTGAGCTCGCCCAGCGTGCGCGCCAGGTTGGTGACCATGAAGTACGGCATGGTCTCGGCGGCGCCGCTGGCCACCTTGGCCACCGTGGCGTTGATGCCGGCGGCGTGGTCCTTGGGGGCGATCACCGCGTGGGCGCCGGCGCCATCGGCCACGCGCAGGCAGGCTCCCAGGTTGTGCGGGTCGGTCACGCCGTCGAGCACCAGCAGCAAGGGGTTGACCGTGCCCTTGGCCTCCAGGTCTTCGAGCAGTTCGTCGAGCGATGTGATCTGCGCCAGAGGCTGCACGCGCGCGGCCACGCCCTGGTGGCCGTGGCTGCCGGCCAGCTTGGCGATACGCAGGCTGTCGGCTTCGATCAGGCGGGCCCCCGCCTCGCGCGCCCGGTCGAGAAACTGGCGCATGCGGGCATCGCGCCGCGTGGCCTCGTAATAAATTTCGACGATGGATTGCGGCGCCGTCTTGAGGCGCACACCGACGGCGTGAAAGCCGAAGAGAACTTTGGGGCTGGACATGGGGAGATTATCCGGGCGGCGGATAAACTACATTTTTCATAGCTGCAAGCGCTTACCCCATAAGCGCTAGAGGCCAAAAAGACTTTAAGTTTTTACCACTGCTCCGGCTTCAATGGTGATGCTGGTGTCACAGCGCTCGGCAATGCCGCGGTCGTGGGTGACCAGCACCAGCGTCGTCCCCTGCTCGCGGTTGAGGCGGAACATCAGTTCCATGATGGTCTCGCCGGTGGCGAAGTCGAGGCTGCCGGTGGGCTCATCGGCCAGCAGCACCGAGGGCTGCACGACAAAGGCGCGCGCCAGCGCCACCCGCTGCTGTTCGCCGCCCGAGAGCACCTTGGGATAGTGGTTCAACCGCTGCGCCAGGCCCACGTGCGCCAGCATCTCCTGCGCCGCACGGCGGGCACCCGGCCGGTTGGCCAGTTCCAGCGGCAGCATGACATTCTCCAGCGCTGTGAGGTTGGCCATGAGCTGGAAGCTCTGGAACACGAAGCCCACCTGCCGGGCGCGCAGCGCGGCGCGCTCGTCTTCGTCCAGGGCAAACAGATCCTGCCCGGCCAGGCGCACCGTTCCGCTGGTGGGCGTATCGAGCCCGGCGATGAGGGACAGCAGTGTGCTCTTGCCCGAGCCCGAGGCCCCGACGATGGCCACGGTGGCACGCGGTGCCACGGTGAAATCGATGTCGCGCAGGATCTGCAGCGTGCCGGTGGAGTCGGTCACCGACTTGCACAGCTTCTCCACGGCAATAATGGGTGTGGAGAGTGCGGAGGGTTCAGACATGAAAGGCCCCGGGTTTTGAATTGCAGCATGCATCGACGCGACTTTATCTCGGCTGCGCTCGCAAGCGCCGCTGCGGGGCTTTGGCTGCCCGCACACGCCGCAGCCGGCGTTCAGGCACGCACTGTGCTGGTGGTGGGCGATTCGCTCAGCGCCGAATACGGCATTGCCCGAGGCAGCGGCTGGGTCGCACTGCTGGAAGCGCGCCTGGCGAAGGGGAAAACCCCCTGGAAAGTGGTGAACGCCAGCATCAGCGGCGACACCACGGCAGGCGGGCGCTCGCGCATGGCCGCACTGCTGCGCCAGCACCAACCGACAGTCGTAGTGATTGAACTCGGAGGGAACGACGCTTTGCGCGGCCTGCCGCTACAGAGCACCGCGGACAACCTGCGCGCCATGGTGCAAGCCGCCAAGGCGAGCGGAGCCCGCGTGCTGTTGCTGGGCATGCAGGTACCGCCGAACTATGGGCAAAGCTATGCGCGCAAGTTCGCTGACGTGTTCGTGGACGTTTCGCGCGAGCAGCAGACGGCGCTGGTGCCGTTCCTGCTCAAGGGCATTGCCGACGGGCCCGATGCCAGCAGCCAGTTCCAGGCCGACCGCATCCACCCGCGCGCAGAGGCGCACCCCCGCATGCTGGAGAACGTCTGGCCAACGCTGGAGCCACTGCTGCGTTAGGAAGCTGTGGGGTTCTGGTTGTCGGCTGGCGCTGGCGCATCTCCATGGGAGTACGGCGCATCTGCGCCACCCTGCCGCGCTCCCGTGGCCTTAGCACGCAATTTGTCTTCCTTTTTCTTCTTTTTTGCAAGCTCGCGCTGGCGCTTCTCGTATCCGTAGTTGGGTGTTGCCAATGTGTGTGCCTCTTAAATGAACGGCCACTGTAACAGGCGGCCTGCATGACCTTACTTTCACGCCGGGGTAGGCAGCCGCGCAACGGCTGCGCGGTAGGCGTGCCAGCTGGCGTGGCCGAGCAGCGGCCCCACCAGAACAAGGCCTGCGCCCCAAGCCATCAGGGAGAGCACCACCAGCGCGGTGATCAAAAAGCCCCACCACAGCATGATGCCGGGGTTTTCCACGACCACACGGATACTGGTGATGGCAGCGTTGAGCGCGTCAATGTCCCGATCCAGAACCATGGGGATAGACACCACGCTGGTAGCAAACACCAGAGCAGCGAATGCCCCACCCACCGCGGTGTACACAGCGACAAACGTCCAGTTCTGTGGATTGAAAACGGCCTGCACGACACCCGTGGTCGAGGGCATGCCGGTATTGAAAAATACAGCAAACACCACCAGCGAAGCGCGCCCCCACAGCAGTTCCAGCACGATCAGCACCAACACCAGCATGCCCATGCTGCCCAGATGCCGGTCCCAGCAGGTCAGCGAATGCGACAGGCCGACCGCAAGACCCGCCTCGCGCCGGCGGCTGGTGTCGTACAGGCCCATCGCCATGAACGGCCCCACCAACAGGCAGCCGCTGGCAAGCGACATGGCGTACTCCGGCCGCGTGCGAAACACCCAGCCCAGCAGCAGCGCCATGAGCCAGAAGCAGATGCCGTAGAACGCTGCAATGCCAGGCGCCGCCCACAGGTCGCGGCCAGCGGCACGCAGCCAGCGCAACGGATCGGAAAAATGCAAGGGCTGGAGGACGACAACAGGCGCCGCGACTTCGGACGGCGCGGCAGGCAAAGGAGCAGGAGGCATCAGGCGGGGGGGTCGAAACCCACGAGGCCAAGCGCCTGCGGATTCAAAACCACAAATTAAGTAGGGAATTTGCATCCTCCTGCAAAACCGGCGCCAAGGCATCGTGGAAAACACTGCCCCTTGCCACTCCCCTCTGCCCACTCCCTCCTGCTACCACCCCCCGCAAGAGCCAGTCTGGCTAGCGGTCCAGCGTCTGCAGCGCCTGCGCGAGGTCGGCGCGCAAGTCGGCCACATCTTCCAGCCCCACGGAAAAGCGCACCACCGTTCCCGCAGCAAGGTGCGCTGGCGCACGCTTGCGCATGCTCGCGATGTCGTAGGGCACCACCAGGCTGATCGGGCCGCCCCAGCTGTACCCCAGCTTGAACAAGCGCAAGGCATCGCAAAACATATCCACCTGCGCCTGGCTGTAGCGCGCATCCAGCACCACACTGAAAATACCCGCCGCAGCGCCCTCGCCAGCATGGGCAGCACCGCACAGCGATTGCCAATGGGCATGGCCGGGCGAACCTGCCAATGCGGGGTGGAGCACCTGCACGATCGCCGGCTGTTCTGCCAGCCACCGCGCCAACGTGCGCGCCGCCTTGTCGTGCGCCCGGTAACGCAGGCCCATGCTGGGGAGTGCTCGCAAAATGGTTTCCACGTCGTTGGCGCCCACCCCCAGGCCCAGGTGCATGTGCGCCAATTTGAGCCTGAGATGCACAGCCGGCTCGCGCGTCACGATGCTGCCCATGAGCACGTCGCCACCGCCGCTGGGGTATTTGGTCAATGCGTGCGCGCTGACATCCACCGCCAGAGTGCCGCTGGCATCCCGCAGCAAATCGAAAGGCGAAAACGCCAGGCCCGCACCCCAGGTGTTGTCGAGCGCCGTCAGCACGCCACGCTCCCGGCACAGGCGCACCAGGCCCACGAGATCAGGAAACTCCAGCGTGACCGAGCCCGGCGCTTCCAGCCAGACCAGCCGTGTGGTCGGCCCGATGCGCTGCGCCAAGTCGGCCAAATCCATGGGGTCGTACACCGCGTGGCGCACGCCAAACTGGGCCAGCAAGGACTCGGTCAGCGCGCGATTGGGGCCGTAGGCGTTGTCGGGCAACAGGACCTCGTCCCCTGTGCGCAGCAGCGCGAGCGACACCGTGCTGATCGCCGCCAATCCGCTCGGAACGAGCAGGCACTGCGCACCACCCTCCAAGGCGCACAAGCGCTCTTCGAGAAGAAAGGTGGTGGGCGTGCCATGCAGCCCGTAGGTGTAGCCGCTCTTGTCCTTCCATTCGCGCGCGCGCATGGCGGCGACGTTCGGAAAAATGACGGTGGAGGCTTTGTGCACCGCCGGCTGCGGCGCCACAAAGCCGCCGGGCGGCTGGTAGGCGTGGTGAATGAGCCGGGTGTCGAGCGCCGATTCTGGTGTGTCGGGGGAGGCGGTAGGGTTCATGCGCGCATCCTAGCGCGCACTGCATGGCAGCGCCGCTCAGCTTTTGCCAACCACCAATTCGTTGTCAACCGATTTGACGCCTTCGACACTCTGGGCCAAGGTGCTCGCCCGATCCTTGGCGGCCTGGCTGGGCGCCGGACCGCTCAAGCGAACCGCGCCGCCCTTGGTGTCCACGTCGATCTTGATGGCGCTCAGTTCCGAATCCTTGGCCAGTTCGGCGGAAACTTTCGCCGTAATAGAGGCGTCCTCGGCCAAGGCGCCTGCCGAGTGAGCGGCATCTTTCATCGCGTCACCGGCCTGGTTGGCAGCACTTTCAACCTTGCTGGCGCCTTGCTCCAGCTTGTTTTCGGTGGCTTTGAGCGCCTGGTCTGCCTTGGCCTTGGCGTCCTCGGAGGCTTGATCGGCCTTTTGCACGGCTGAGTCGAGCTTCTGCCCCACGGTAGGGGACTCTTGCGCCTTGTCGCATGCCGCCAGCCCGAAAGAGAATGCGGTGACAGCAATGATGGCGGAAAGACGTGCCAGCGCGCTGGAAGAGGGAGTATTTTTCGTCATGGGGATGTCCTCAATGCCTACAGATGCTGCGTACTGTAGGCACGCTGGCGACACGGCCGCGTCAGCGACGGCCCAATGCGCTGTAGGACCAGGCCGCAGCAAGGCCTTCCAGTGGCGCGCTTTCGCTGCACCGCCGGCTGGCGCAAAGAAGCGGCCCTTGCAGCAGATCGCCCACGTTACACTTCGGACCAGCCCCTTCCCTATCTTCCGTGTCCGATACTGCGCCCCCCTCCCTCGTTGACCTGCGCGCATTGCGTTTGGATACGGCCTTGGCGTTGATCGGGCAAGGTACTGACCAGCCAGCGCCTCTGCCGCATGCTGCCGCGAGCCCGACCGCTTACCTTCAGACGGTGGTCGACTCCTTGTGCGAGCTCTCCTTGCGCGACCCTCTCTCCGGCCTGGCCAACCGCCGCCACTTCCACGCCGCACTCGAGCGCGAGGTGGACCGCGTGGCCCGCTCCGGGGAAGCGGCCTTGCTGATGATGCTCGACATCGACCATTTCAAGCGCGTCAACGACACCTATGGCCATGTGGCGGGCGACCGGGTATTGCAAGTGGTCGCGCGCACATTGGCCAGTTGCGTCCGCCCGATGGACACCTTGGCGCGCTACGGCGGCGAGGAATTTGCCATTGTGCTGCCCGCCTGCCAGGCGGAATTTGGCCGTGCCGTCGCCGAACGCATTCGCCGGGTCGTGGCGGCCACACCCATCAAACTGGGCCCCAACACGACTTTGCATGTCACGCTGAGCATTGGCGGCGCCTTTGCGCTGCAATGGATACGCTCCACCACCGGCCTGTGGACGAATCGGGCAGATTCTCAGCTCTACCGCGCCAAATCCGAAGGCCGCAACCGCGTCTGCATTGAAGAACAACCCAGCAGTACCGTCAGCGCAGAAGAAAAAAACCTGCTGTTCGCGCCGCTCTACACTCCTTCGGGATGGGGCGAGTTGCCCCCGATGAACTCCAGCGACAGCGCCTACTGAAATGACAGACACCCCCCTGAGCGGCCTCGCCACTTCAACCTTCTCCCGCATCGCTGCGCGCGGCGGGAAGGGTGGCGCCGCCGGTGCAGCAGGGCGGCCCGTGCGCGGCGGCCCTGGGCCAGGTTGCAGCAGATTGCCATGCTCCTGCAAGCGCACGCCACAATCGATCACTGAAAGCTCACGATGAGCGAAGCGCCATCCTCCCCTTCGTCTGCCGCAGGCCCGGCGCCCGGCGCCAACAGCACGCCGGGTGCGCGCATCATTGCGATCACCAGCGGCAAGGGCGGCGTTGGCAAGACCTTTGTCTCCGCCAATCTGGCGGCGGCGCTCACCCGCCGCGGCCAGCGCGTGCTGGTACTCGATGCCGACCTGGGCCTGGCGAACCTTGACGTGGTGCTCAACCTGTACCCCAAGATCACGCTGCACGACGTGTTCACCGGCAAAGCCAACCTGGACGACGCCGTCATCACCGCCCCCGGCGGCTTCTCGGTGCTGCTGGCGGGCTCCGGCATGGTCGAGTATTCGCGCCTCACCCCCGAGGTGCGCAACCAGTTTCTGAGCGTCATCCAGACGCTCGCGCCGCGCTACGACGTGATCCTGCTCGACACCGGCGCCGGCATTTCCGACGTGGTGCTGTTTTCCGTGTCGCTGGCATCCGAAGTGCTGATCGTGGCCACGCCTGAGCCGACCTCCCTCACCGACGCCTACGCTGCCATCAAGGTGCTGGCGATGCAGCAAAAGCGCCAGCATGTGCGCCTCATCGTCAACCAGGCGGCCCGCCCCGGCGATGGCCGTGCCATTGCCAGCCAGTTGCAGCAGGTGCTGGACCGCTTCGTCACCACCGAATCGGGCAAGCCCATGCGGCTGATGCACCTGAGCGACATTCCGGTGGACCCCAGTGTGCGCGAGGCCGTCATGCGGCGCCAGTTGCTGTTGCTGCAAATGCCGGGCTGCCCCGCGGCGCTGGCCATCTCGCAACTGGCAGGCAAGGTCGAAGAAGCGCTGCTGCACCGCGCGCCATAGTGCGCTTCTGTGCGCCGAACCTACACCACGCACAGGCTCTACGCAAGCATTGCATTCAGCGCCTCTGCGCTGCGTTAGAGTGGCTTTACCCCATACCGCACCAAGGAACCGCATGCGCACCCAATCTACTTCCGCATCTCGCCCCAAACGCAGCGCCCACCCAACAGCACCGGCAACAGCTCCGCGCCATTTTGCAATCGTGGGTGCCGGGATGGCAGGCGTGGTCTGCGCTCGCACGCTGGTGCAAGCTGGCCACGAGGTGTCGCTGTTTGAAAAAGCGGCCCGTCCCGGCGGACGCATGGCCAGCTTGCAAACACCGTTTGGCAGTTTTGATGCCGGCGCGCAATACTTTACCGTGCGTGATGCGCGGTTCGAAGAGGTGTTGGCCACCGTACCCCAGGTATGCCGCCCCTGGGGCGCCAACGCCATCCGGGTGCTCGACGCCGCAGGCCGCGTGGCGGCAGCCAGTCTGCCGGTGTCAGAGCCGCACTGGGTAGCCTGCCCCGGTATGGAAGACCTGGTGACCGCCTGGGCGCAGCCACTGGTGCAGGCCGGACGTCTGCACACCGAGCAACGCGTCAACAGCATCGAGCACGACCGCGTACAGGCGCGCGGCTGGCAAGTGCGCACCAGCACGAGCGACGGTGGAGCGCAGGTGTTCGCTGGTTTTGACGCCGTGCTGCTGGCCCAGCCAGCCGAGCACGCCGCCGCCTTGCTGCGCGCCAGCAACCTCGATGCCGGCCTGGCCGCCGCGGTGGCCGACGTGCGCACCGCCCCTTGCTGGACTTTGATGCTCGCCTACCCCCAGGCCGTGCGCCCGGGGCTCACCACGCTGGGGCCGCAATGGAGCGCCGCGCGCAGCACCCACCACCGCGTGGCCTGGCTGGCGCGCGAATCGTCCAAGCCACGCCGCAGCGAAGTCGAACGCTGGACGGTGCAGGCCAGCCCCGAATGGTCGCGCGAGCACCTGCACGACGATGAGCAGCGCGTCAAAGGCAAGCTGCTCAAGGCGTTTGCCGAAATCACCGGCATCCACGCCGAACCCGACTACGCCCACGCCGTGTGCTGGGAACAGGCGCAAACACTGGAGCCGCTCGGTTGCAGCCATGTCTGGAACGCCGCCGAAGCGCTGGGCATGTGCGGCGACTGGTGCCTAGGCCACCGCGTGGAAGACGCGTTTATCTCCGGGCTGGAGCTGGCGCTTGCCGTGGCGTAAAAGAGCGCCGACGAAGTCTGCACGCACGCATCGATCACGAAAACCATTGCCATCTCTGAGCATGGTCGCCTACGTGGGCCGCTTTGCCCCATCCCCCACCGGCGTGCTGCACGCAGGTTCCCTGGTGGCGGCGCTGGCCAGCTGGCTTGATGCGCGCGCGGCTGGCGGCCGCTGGCTGGTGCGCATCGAAGACGTGGACACCCCCCGCTGTAGCCCACAAGCGGGTGAGACCCTGTTGCGCCAGCTCGCCGACCTCGGCCTGCAGGCCGACGAGGCGCCGCTGTGGCAGTCGCAGCACACCGCCGCCTACCAACAAGCGCTCGACGCACTGGTGCGCTCGGGCCTGGCCTACCCTTGCGCTTGTTCGCGCGCCGACATTGCTGCGGCGCACGCGGCGGCGGGTCGCATCCCGACGCGCCACCACCCCCTGCCCTACCCCGGTACATGCCGCATCGGCCTGCAGGGCCGTGCACCGCGCGCCTGGCGCTTTGCCTGTGAAAAATATTGGTCAAAATGGCAGTTAACGCAATGTGGAAAAGCGCGAATAGCTAGTTTTTCAATAGCAAACAACCTGCTGACCTGGATCGACCGCCGCCTGGGCATGCAAACGCAGAACGTACCCACCGAGGTGGGCGACTTCGTCCTCCAGCGCGCCGACGGCCTGTGGGCCTACCAGCTGGCCGTGGTGGTGGACGACGCCGCCCAGGGCATCACCCATGTGGTGCGCGGCGAAGACCTGGCCGACAACACGCCGCGCCAGATGCTGCTGCAGGCGGCGCTCGGCCTCCCCACCCCGCGCTATCTGCACACGCCGCTGGTGCGCGGTGCCGACGGCGAGAAACTCTCCAAGCAACATGGCGCGCCACCGCTGGACACCTCTGCACCGCTGAATGCGCTGCAACGCGCAGCGGAAACCTTGGACTTGCCCCCTGTTCCAACGCAAACCCGCGTCGCGGATGCACTGGCACACTGGGTGATGGCTTGGCGCGCTCTCTACAATCCCACCCCGTGACACCACACGTTCCAGATACTGCAATCGTCGGCGCTCCGCCTGGCGTTGCCTATCCCAAAACCATCAAGAGCTTTGTGCGCCGTGCTGGCCGCACCACAGCGGCGCAGGCGCGGGCCTTTGAGAGCCTGGGCCCGCAACTGCTGGTGCCCTACCAGGAATCAACGCTGGAGCCGGCCGCCGTGTTTGGGCGCAGTGCCCCGCTCATCTTGGAGATCGGCTTTGGCATGGGCGAAGCCACGGCCCACATTGCCAGCGTGCGGCCGCAAGACAATTTCCTCTGCTGCGAAGTGCACGAGGCCGGTGTGGGGGCCCTGCTCAAGCGCATTGCCGAGCAGGGGCAGACCAATATCCGCATCGTCCAGCACGACGCCGTCGAGGTGCTGGAGCACATGGTCGCGCCCGGCAGCCTGGCCGGCGTGCACATTTTCTTTCCCGACCCCTGGCACAAGAAAAAGCACCACAAACGCCGCCTCATCCAGACCGCTTTGGTGGCGCGGCTGGCCTCGCGTCTGGCGCCTGGCGGCTATTTGCACTGCGCCACCGACTGGCAGCCTTATGCCGAGCAAATGCTGCAAGTGCTCTCTGCCGAGCCGCTGCTGACCAACACCGCACCAGGCTACGCGCCGCAACCGGCCTATCGGCCGCTCACCAAGTTCGAGAACCGCGGCCTGAAATTGGGGCATGGGGTGTGGGATTTGGTATTTTTGCGCCACGCCTGACGCAAAGGAGCTCTTGCCTTGACCATGTCCCCGATCCTGCAAAACCTGGTGGAAATGACCGGGCACCGCGACCACTTGCGGCTCGAAGTTTCGGTGCTGTCCACGCTGCAAGAGTTGGCTGGAATTCTGGACGTGCGCGCGCTGGAGGTGTTTTCCTGCAATGACGCACTGCACGTGCGCCCGCGCACCTGGCTGGAGAACGGGCGCTGGTTGTCGGCCACCATGGACGCTGCACACGACCCGCACCGGGTGCCACTCAGTGAACTGCCCGAGCTGCAAGAGTGCATTGCCCGGCATGAGGGCAGCGCGCAATCGACCCTGGGCAAGGGGCGCCACCGGCTGTGGCTACCGATCTGGATGCAAGACAAGGTTACAGGTTGCCTCGAAATTACCCAGTCGCGCCCGTTCTCGGCACAAAAGCTCCATGTCATTACCGGGATTCTTCAGGTCTACCAAAATTACCAGAGCCTGCTCGACTACAGCGAGCGCGACGCGCTGACCGGCTTGCTCAACCGCAAGACTTTTGATGAGCAGTTTGCCCGGCAAGCCGGTAGTGCGCCGTCCGAGACGCGGCCCCATCTGCGCCCCGATGGCACCATGGACCCCCGCGCGAGTCCAACGGCAGGCACCCAGCATTGGCTGGCGGTGGTGGACATCGATCACTTCAAATTGGTCAACGACCGCTTTGGCCACTTGTACGGCGACGAGGTGCTGATCCTGGTGGCCAACATTCTGCGCAACTCTTTTCGCAGCCACGACCGCATCTTCCGCTTCGGTGGCGAAGAGTTCGTGGTGCTGCTGCGCTCGACCACGCTGGAGACAGCGCACCGCGTCTTCAATCGCTTTCGCACCTCGGTGGAGTCGTACCCGTTCCCCCAGGTAGGCCGGATCACGGTGAGCCTGGGCTTCGTTTCCACCGACACCGGTGCCCCCGTGGAAATATTGGGCAAGGCCGACCAGGCGCTGTACTACGCCAAGGAAAATGGCCGCAACCGCGTGTGCTACTACGACGACCTGATCAGCGGCGGCCAACTGACGGCCAAGGTGAGCAACGAAGACGTCGAGCTTTTCTAAGCTGATTTTTAGGGTTTTTGGCCCTCAGCGCTTATCCATGCTGCGTCAAGCGCTATATTTTAAATAGCGCCTTCCAACACCGCCCGCAGCCGGCGGCCAAGCCGGCGGCCAAGCCGGCGGCCAAGCCGGCGGCCAAGCCGGCGCCACGCCGTTTTACAGGCGCGCCTCGACCCAGCCCGCCACCGATGCCAGCGCAGCAGGCACGCCCGCCGCATCTGTACCGCCCGCCATGGCCATGTCGGGCTTGCCGCCGCCTTTGCCGCCGACTTGGCTGGCGACAAAGTTCACCAGCTCGCCGGCTTTGACGCGGCCCATCGCGTCCGGCGTCACGCCAGCGGCGATCTGCACCTTGCCGCCCTCGACGGCTGCGAGCACGATGGCGGCCGTCTTCAGCTTGTCCTTGAGCTTGTCCATGGTGTCGCGCAGCGTCTTGGCGTCGGCGCCGGGCAGCACGGCCGCCAGCACCTTGAGGCCCTTGACCTCCACCGCCTGGCCGAGCAATTCGTCGCCCTGGCTGGAAGCGAGCTTGCCCTTGAGCGCGGCGACTTCCTTTTCCAGCGCGCGCGCATGCTCCAGCGCTTGGCCAATGCGGCCGGTGAGTTCGGCCACGGGCGACTTCAGCACGCCGGCGGCCTGGTTCACGGTGTCTTCCAGGCTTTGCAGGTAGGCCAGCGCGTTGCTGCCCGTCACCGCCTCGATGCGGCGCACGCCAGCGGCGACACCGCTCTCGCCCACCACCTTGAACAGGCCGATGTCGCCGGTGCGCTGCACGTGGGTGCCGCCGCACAGTTCGCGGCTGCTGCCGATGTCGAGCACACGCACCGTTTCGCCGTATTTTTCGCCAAACAGCATGGTGGCGCCGGTCTTCTGCGCCGATTCAATGTCCATCACCCGCGCCTGCGTCGCCTGGTTGGCCAGAATTTCCTGGTTCACGCGCTGCTCGATGTCGCGGATCTGCGCGGGCGTCACAGGCGCGTTGTGCGCAAAGTCGAAGCGCGTGCGCTCGGCGTTGACCAGGCTGCCCTTTTGCTGCACATGGCCGCCCAGCACTTCGCGCAGCGCCTTGTGCATGAGGTGGGTGACCGAGTGGTTGCGCATGGTGGCGGCGCGCACTTGCGCGTTCACCTGCGCATCGACGCTGTCGCCGACGTTCAGGCTGCCTTCGGCGAGCGTGCCGTGGTGGCCAAAAACGTCGGCGCGGATCTTCTGCGTATCGTCCACCGCAAAGCGGGCCGAGCCGCTGGTGAGCACGCCCTGGTCGCCCACCTGGCCGCCGCTCTCGGCATAGAAGGGCGTGCTGCTGAGCACCACCACGCCGTTTTGACCTGTTTTCAGGGCTGCAGCGCTTGTCCCATCTACGTAGATAGCTACGATTTTTGCAGTTTCCGAAAGCTGCTCATAGCCGGTGAACTGGTTCAGCTCACCGGCATAGTCGAGCGCCTTGTCCATCTTGAACTTGCCGGCGGCGCGGGCCTGGGCTTTTTGGCGGTCCATGGCGGCGTGAAAGCCGGCCTCGTCCACCGTGAGGCCGCGCTCGCGGCACACGTCGGCCGAGAGGTCGAGCGGAAAGCCATAGGTGTCGTGCAGCTTGAAGGCCACGTCGCCCGGCAATTGCCGCACCCCGCCTTGCAAGGCCGCATCCAGGATGTCCATGCCCGTGGCCAGCGTTTCAAAGAAGCGCTCTTCCTCGGCCTTGAGCACCTCGGTGATGCGAGCCTCCTGCTCGCGCAGCTTGGGGTAGGCATCGCCCATCAGAATTACCAGGTCGGCCACCAGCTTGTGGAAGAACGGCGTCTTCTTGCCCAGCTTGTATCCGTGGCGGATGGCGCGGCGGACGATGCGCCGCTGCACGTAGCCGCGCCCTTCGCTGCCGGGAATGACGCCGTCGGCCACCAGGAAGGCCGTGGCGCGGATGTGGTCGGCTATCACCTTGAGCGAGGGGTTGGCGAGGTCGCCGCAACCCGTCTCGCGCGCGGCAGCCTTGATGAGGGCGTCGAACAGGTCGATTTCGTAGTTGCTGTGCACATGCTGCAAGATGGCGGCCAGGCGCTCCAGGCCCATGCCGGTGTCCACACAAGGCGCGGGCAGCGGCGTGACCGAGCCGTCTTCGGCCATGTCGAACTGCATGAACACGTTGTTCCAGATTTCGATGAATCGGTCGCCGTCTTCGTCCGGGCTGCCCGGAGGGCCACCGGGGATGTGGTCGCCGTGGTCGTAGAAGATTTCGCTGCACGGGCCGCAGGGGCCGGTGTCGGCCATCATCCAGAAGTTGTCGGACTTGTAGCGCCCGCCCTTGTTGTCGCCAATGCGGATGACGCGCTCGGGCGGCAGGCCGATCTCCTTGGTCCAGATGTCGTAGGCCTCGTCGTCCTCCTGGTACACCGTGGCCAGCAGGCGCTCGGGCGGCAGCTTGTAGACCTCGGTCAGCAGCTCCCAGGCCCATTTCAGCGATTCCCGCTTGAAGTAGTCGCCAAAGCTCCAGTTGCCGAGCATCTCGAAGAAAGTGTGGTGGCGCGCGGTGTAGCCCACGTTCTCCAGGTCGTTGTGCTTGCCGCCAGCGCGCAGGCAGGCCTGGACCGATACCGCCCGTTTGTAGGGCCGGCTGTCGGTGCCCAGGAACACATCCTTGAACTGCACCATGCCCGAATTGGTGAACATCAGCGTCGGGTCGTTGCCGGGCACCAGCGAGCTGGAAGGCACGATGGTGTGGCCCTTGGACACAAAAAAATCCAAAAAGCTCTTGCGAATGTCGGCAACGGAAGCGGGGCGTGTCATGGGGTGGTTCTCGGCGGAAGGATCAAGGGGGCGACGCGCGCTGCGCGCAGGCGAGACAACCCGTAATTTTAAAGCGATGCCAGGCGATGCCGACTTTTCGGTCTGTCACGGTGGGCAACGGCACACACGGCCACCATCCAGGGAGAACCCTTGTATGCATTTTGATATCTTTCTAATATATTAGATGCATACGTGATTTCCTCCTGCGCACGCAAGCGCCGTTTTTCCTCCCCCAAATTCTTCAGTCCCGGAGTCCTCATGAGCAATCCCCGCTGGCAAGGCATCTTCCCCGCCGTCACCACCAAGTTCCACGCCGACGAGAGCATTGATGCGCAAGGCACGGCCCGCCACATCGATTTCCAGATCCGCAACGGCATCCATGGCCTCGTCACCTGCGGCTCGCTGGGCGAGTTCAGCACGCTGACGCTGGAAGAAAAGCTCGAAGTCACGCGCATTGCCATAGAAACTTCCAAGGGCCGTATCCCCGTGCTGGCCAATGTGTCGGAAACCTCCACCCGCGAAGCTCTGCGTTTTGTCCAGGGCGCCAATGCTCTGGGTGTAGACGGTTACATGGTCATGCCCTCGGTCATCTACGTGGCCGATGCGCGCGAAGCCATCGCCAACGTCCGCGCCATCGCCGAGGCGGCGAAGAAGCCCGTCATGGTCTACAACAACCCCATCGCTTACCGCGTCGACCTCAAACCCGAGCACTTCGCCGAGCTGGCCGATTGCGAATGGGTCGTTGCCATCAAGGAAAGCTGTGGCGACATTCGCCGCATCACCGACCTGCGTCTGGCGCTGGGCGACCGCTTCCAGCTGTTCCTGGGCGTGGACGACCTGGCGTTTGAAGGTCTGGCGCTGGGCTGTGACGGCTTGCTGGCAGGCGTGGGCTGCACTTTCCCCCGTGAAACCGTGGCCTTGTACGACCTGATGAAGGCCGGCCAGTACGGCGAAGCCCTCAAGCTCTACCAGTGGATGACACCGCTGTTGCACCTGGACGTATCCGCCAAGCTGGTGCAAAACCTCAAGCTGATTGACCTTCTGGCGGGCACGGGCACTGAGCACATGCGCCTTCCCCGCATGCCCCTGGTGGGCGAGGAGCGTGCATCCATCGAACGCATCGTGAAAAGAGCGCTGGAGACGCGCCCGGCCAAGTACCAGTCCATCGCCTGAAGCTCGGCGGGGTGATCAGCGCTTCACCAGTAAAAGCATTTCTAATGAAAGCTCTAAAAATGAATGTTGACCGAATACTGTCTGTATCCTGAAAGATTCTCAACGAAAGGATTTCCGATGAAATTTGCCATTTCCAGTACCGCGGTCCTCGTCGCCCTCGCCTTCGCCGGTCCGGCCCAAGCGCAGACCCAGGTCGTCACCATCGGCCACAGCGGTCCGCTCTCTGGCGCCAACGCCTTTGCTGGCAAGGACAACGAGAACGGCGTGCGCATGGCGGTGGAAGAACTCAACGCCAAGAAGATCAAGGTCGGCGGCAAGACCCTTGAGTTCAAACTCGACTCCGAAGACGACCAGTGCGACGCACGCTCGGGCGTCAGCGTGGCACAGAAGTTCGTCGACGATGGCGTGAAATTCGTCATGGGCCCCTACTGCTCCGGCGTGGCCATTCCGGCATCGCGTGTCTACAGCCAGGGCGGCACCATGGTGTCCACCGTGGGCACCAACCCCAAGGTGACCGACAACGGCTACAAGAACCTGTTCCGCATCATCGCCAGCGACACGCAGATCGGCTCGAACATGGCCACCTACGCCGCCAACGTGATGAAGGTGAAGAACGTCGCCGTCATCGACGACCGCACGGCCTTTGGCCAGGGCGTTGCCGACGAATTCTCCAAGGAAGCCAAGAAGCTGGGCCTCAACATCGTCGGCCAGGAATTCACCACCGACAAGTCGACCGACTTCCTCGCCATCCTGACCAACCTGAAGGCCAAGCAGCCCGAAGCCATCTTCTTCGGTGGCTACGCTCCGCAGGCAGCCCCCATGGCACGCCAGATGAAGCAGTTGGGCATGAAAGCCAAGCTGCTCGGCGGCGACACGCTGTGCAGCCCCGAAGTGGGCAAGCTCGGCGGCGATGCCGTGAACGACACCGTGTTCTGCGCCCAGGGCGGCACCATGCTGGACAAAATCGACGCTGGCGCAGCCTTCAAGGCCAAGTACAAGGCGCACTTCAAGCGCGATCCTGATGCCTACGCCGCCTCGTACTACGACCAGACCATGCTGATCGGCAACGCCATGGAAAAGGCCGATTCGATTGATCCCCAAAAGGTCGGTGCATACATGTATGCCAACAGCTACAAGGGCGTTGCGGGAACCTACGCGTACGATGCCAAGGGCAATCTGAAGCAGGCCCCCATCACCGTCAGCACCTTCCGCAACGCAGTGCCCGTGCCGCTCGCCAGCTATTGAATACTGCAGGTTAAAAATACTGCAGGTAAACGGTCGTCTCCAACCCCCGTGCTCCACGGGGTTTCATGGCCTGCACGATCTGCAGGCCATTTTTTTGGATTGTTTCCATGCAACGCATCAAGATCATCGACTCCCATACCGGCGGCGAACCCACGCGGCTGGTGGTGGACGGCTTCCCCGACCTGGGGAATGGCAGCATGGCCGAGCGCCGCGCTCTGCTGGCGGCGCAGCACGACCAGTGGCGCACCGCCACCGTGTTGGAGCCTCGTGGCAATGACGTGATCGTGGGCGCCCTGCTGTGCCCGCCCGTGGATGCGCGCAATGCCGCCGGCGTGGTGTTCTTCAACAACAGCGGCTACTTGGGCATGTGCGGGCACGGCACCATTGGCCTCGTGGCGTCGCTGGCTTATCTGGGCCGCATCCAGCCGGGTGTGCACGGCATCGAGACACCCGTGGGCACGGTGCAGACCACGCTGCACGACGACGGCTCGGTCAGCGTGCGCAACGTGCCGGCCCGCCGCCTGCACCACCATATGACATTGCAAGTGCCGGGCTATGGCCCGGTGACCGGCGACGTGGCCTGGGGCGGCAACTGGTTCTTCCTGGTCACGGCGCACCAGCAGCGCGTGGAGAGCAACAACCTCGCCGCGCTTACCACCTTTGCCCTCGCCGTACAAAAGGCGCTGGAGGTGCAAGGTGTGCGCGGCAGCGACGGTGGCCTGATTGACCACATCGAGCTGTTCGCCGACGACGCAGAGGCCGACAGCCGCAACTTCGTGCTCTGCCCCGGCGGCGCCTACGACCGCTCACCCTGTGGCACCGGCACCAGCGCCAAGCTTGCCTGCCTGGCCGCTGACGGCAAGCTGCAGCCCGGCCAGGTGTGGCGCCAGGCCAGCATCATCGGCAGCCAGTTCGAAGCCAGCTATGCCATGGAGGGCGACCAGCTCATCCCCACGCTGCGCGGCCGCGCCTTCATGAGCGCCGAGGCCACGCTGCTGATCGAGCGGGACGACCCGTTTGGCTGGGGCATTCAGCTCTAAAGCCCGCATGACCACTTACGACGTGATCGTCATCGGCGCCGGCATGGTCGGCGCGGCCTGCGCCCATGCCCTGGCCAATGCGGGCCAGCGCGTGCTGGTGCTCGACGCGCGCCTGGGCGGCGCCACCAACGCCGGCATGGGCCACCTGGTGGTGATGGACGACAACCCGGCCGAACTGGCGCTCAGCCAGGCCTCGCTCGCCCAGTGGCACACCTGGGCGCCGCGCATGGCGGCCGAGGCGCCAAGCACTGCTTTCACACAATGCGGCACCCTGTGGGTCGCGGCCGATGCAGAGGAAATGCAAGAGGCCGAACACAAGCGCGCACGCCTGCAGGCCCATAGCATTGCCTGCGAACTGCTCAGTGCCCGCGAATTGGCCGCGCTGGAGCCCGTGCTGCGCCCCGGCCTGCACGGCGCGCTGCGCGTGGGCGGCGACAGCATGGTCTACGCGCCCAACGCTGCCGAATGGCTGCTGGGCCATGCCTCGATCCCTATCCAGGTCGAAAATCTGCGCGCCAGCCGCATTGAAGGCCGTCGCGTGCACTGCGCGGGCGGCAGCATCAGGGAAGGCGGTGCCGTGCTGCTGGCAGCCGGCATCCACGCCACGCAGTTTTGCCCCGAGCTGCCCATACGCCCCAAGAAAGGGCACCTGGCGATTACCGACCGGGGCAGCGCCACCGTGCGCCACCAGCTCGTCGAGCTGGGTTACGTCAAGAACGCCCACCAGACCGAGGGCACCTCCGTCGCCTTCAACCTGCAGCCCCGCCCCACGGGCCAGTGGCTGCTGGGATCATCGCGCCAGTTCGACACGCTGGAGCCGGCCGTCGACAACGCCGTGCTGGCACGCATGCTGCGGCGCGCTATCGAGTATGTGCCGTCGCTGGCCGAGCGCAACGCGATCCGCACCTGGACGGGTTTTCGCGCCGCCACGCCGGACGGCTTGCCCATCATCGGCCGGCACCCAGAGCGCGAGCACCTGTGGCTGGCGGTAGGACACGAAGGCCTGGGCGTGACCACGGCCCCCGCCACGGCCAGTTTGATGGCATCGAGCATGCTGGGCATGGCGGCGCCCATAGACCCGGCGCCCTACGCAGCCACCCGGTTTGTGCAGGAGTGCGCCGCATGAAAAACACCGCAGCGATGGTCGAAGTGCAGGTGGGTGCGGCGCGTGTGCTTGTGCGCGTGCCCGCAGGCAGCAGCGTGGCCGCCGCCCTCGCGCAGCAACCACCGGGCTGCACGCGCCTGTCCGTCAGCGGTCAATGGCGTGCGCCGCTGTGTGGCATGGGCGTGTGCCACGAATGCCGCGTGCTCATCAACGGCCGCGAGCGCCTGGCGTGCCAGACGGTCTGCGAGGACGGCATGCACATCACCACCAGCTCCTCACAACCCGCAGGTGCCGCATGACCATGACAACACCCACACGCTGCGACCTGCTCATCGTTGGCGCTGGCCCGGCCGGCATGGCGGCGGCGCTGGCGGCGGCGCCGAGCGGCATGCGCATCGCCGTCGTGGACGACAACCCCGCACCCGGCGGGCAGATCTGGCGCGATGGCCCGGACGTGCAACTGCCGCCGCTGGCACGCCAGCACCGCCAGGCTTTGGCGCGCCACACCAACATCGAGATCCTGAGCGGCACCCGCGTGGTGGGCCTGGGCGACCGCGCAAGCGCGGGCGACGCAGCGTCCTTGATTCTGGAGAGCGCCACGCGCGGCTGGACCCATCACGCCAGCCGCCTGATCCTGTGCACCGGCGCGCGCGAACTGCTGCTGCCCTTCCCCGGCTGGACGCTGCCCGGCGTCACCGGCGCGGGCGGCCTGCAAGCGCTCATCAAGGCAGGGCTGAATGTGCGCGGCCAGCGCATCGTCGTTGCAGGCACCGGCCCGCTGCTGCTGGCGGCAGCGAGCACGGCGCGCAAGGCCGGCGCGCAGGTGCTGCGCGTGGCCGAAATGACGTCCTGGGCTGCCCTCTGCGTCTTCGCTGCGCAACTGGTTCGCTGGCCTGCCAAGGCCTGGCAGGCACCCACGCTGCTGCACCCCGGCCTGCGCGCCAACGCCCATGTACTGGAAGCACTGGGAAGCACCCAGGTGGAAGCCGTGCGCCTGCAGCGCGGCAACACCGTGGAGCAGTTGGCGTGCGAGCGCATTGCCTGCGGCTTTGGCCTGGTGCCCAACACGCATCTGGGGCAAATGCTGGGCTGTGCCCTGGGAGAACGTAGCGGCCTGCAGGTCGATGCACTGATGCAGACCACCGTGCCCGGCATCTACGCCGCTGGCGAGTGCACGGGCTTTGGCGGCAGCGAACGTGCGCTGGTGCAAGGCGCCATGGCGGGCCACGCCGCTGCGGGCGACTCCGAGGCTGCGCAAGCCCTGCAACGCCCGCTCGCGCACTGGAATGCGTTTGCCGATGCCCTGCACCGCCACTTTCCGCTACGCGCCGAGGCCCTCGCTGCCCTGCCCCGGCCCGACACGTTCGTCTGCCGCTGCGAAGACGTGGCACACGGCGCGCTGCAAGCACGCAGCAGTTGGATCGACGCCAAGCTGCACACGCGCTGCGGCATGGGCGCCTGCCAAGGCCGCATTTGCGGCGCGGCCGCGCAGGTGCTGTACGGCTGGGCGCCGCAGCCCGCGCGGCACCTGCTTTCCCCCGCACGCATCGCCACGCTGGCCGACGCCGGCAGCGAACCCACTCACGAAAGTGTTCCTCGGATATGACCTCTGCGTCCGCCGATTTCCCCGCCATGGTGCAGGTTCCCGAAGCGGAACTGACAAGCATCGTCCAGCGCGCCCTGGCCCGCATGGGCCTGAGTGATGCCCATGTCCAAGCCATCGCCAAGGTCATCGTGGCCGGCCAGCGCGACGCCTGCCAGTCGCACGGGGTGTACCGCCTGATCACCTGTGCCGATGCTGTGCGCGCGGGCAAGGTACGGCTCGATGCAGAGCCCACCGTGCGCGCTACCGGCAGCCCCATCGTCCAGGTGGATGCGCAGTTCGGCTTTTCACCGCTCGCCTTCGAGCGCGGCCTGCCGGCGTTGGTCGAGGCCACGCGCCGCCACGGCCTGGGCGCCCTCGTCATTCGCCATTGCTTTCACTTCTCGGCCCTGTGGCCCGAGATCGAAGCCATTACCGCGCACGGCCTCGCGGCCCTGGCCCTCACGCCCAGCCATGCCTGGGTGGCGCCCGCGGGCGGTAGCCAACCGCTTTTTGGCACCAACCCCATCGCCTTCGGTTGGCCCCGCCCCGGCCCCAATCCCTACGTATTCGACTTTGCCACCAGCGCCATCGCACGCGGCGACCTGGAACTGCATCGCCGGGCTGGCCAGCCGCTGCCCGAAGGCTGCGGCGTGGATGCCGACGGCGAGCCCAGCACCGACCCTGTCGCCGTGGCGCGCGGGGCGATGCTCGCCTTTGGCGGGCACAAGGGATCGGCGCTGTCCACCATGGTGGAGCTGATGGCGGGCGCCCTGATTGGCGACTGGACCAGCCGCGAGTCGCTCACGTTTGACGACGGCGCCGGCGTGGCGCCGTGCCACGGGGAACTGGTGCTGGCCTTCGATCCCGCCGCCTTTGCCGACGGGGATCAGGCGACGCAAACGGCGCGCGCGGAACAGCTGCTGGATTCCATCACCGCGCAGGGCGCGCGCCTGCCTTCGCAGCGGCGCTTTGCCGCCCGGGAGGCCAGTGCACGCCAGGGCATAGCAGTCCCGGTTGAGCTGTGGCATGACATCATGGCCTTGGCAGACCTACCATCCGACCAGGGAACACCACGATGAACATCGCCGACATGCCCACATCGATCCCAAGCGCCCTGCTGCCCAAACGGCGTGCCGCCGACGTGGCCTACGACACCATCGAAGCAATGATCTCCACGCTCGCGCTTCAACCCGGCAGCCCGGTGGTGGAAGCCGACATCACCGAACACACCGGCCTGGGCCGCACACCAGTGCGCGAGGCGCTCTTGCGCATGGTGTCTATCGGGCTGATCGTGCAGTTGCCACGCCGAGGGCTACAGGTATCCAACATCGACTTGGCCGACCATCTGGATGTGATCCAGACACGCCGCGCGCTCGAACGCCTGATCGCCTCCTGCGCAGCCCGCCGCGCCACCGCACCCCAGCGCGCTGCCATCCTGCGCTGCGGCGAGGCCATGGTGCAGGCTGCCGAGCGCGGCGACCTGGACGACTACATGCTGGCCGACCACCAGCTCGACATCGTCGTACACCAGGCCAGCCAGAACCATTCCGCCGTGAAGTGCGTGGCCCCGCTCATCGTGCAATGCCGCCGCTTCTGGTACGCCTACCAGCACGAGGGCGATGTGGCCGAAGGCGCGCGTGCCCACATGCACCTGGCACAAGGCATTGCCACCGGGAACGAAGCCCACGCCATGGACGGGGCCAACCAGTTGATGGACTACTTGGAACACTTTGCCCGGCGCATCATTGATCAATGACCGTACACCGCGTTTTCACGCCACAGAAAGCTATATTTTTGATAGCTATCAGCGCTTTCCAGTCAAGCGCTAGAACCAAAATTCATTCAGAACTTCTACCCTCTTGGCAAAGACCGCCTGCGTGACACCCGCCTGCGCTCTTTGTCTTTACCGTTTGCATTTTTCCCCGGAGTGAAACCCCCATGACCTCGCCCCTCGCCACCCTCAAAGACCCCAGCCTCCTCAAGACCGACGCCCTCATCAACGGAGAGTGGATCGCCGGCGCCAGCCGCTTCGCCGTCCATGACCCCGCCACCGGCGCCAAGCTCGT